>NZ_CP114978.1:2876916-4315374 GCF_027498035.1 Pseudoxanthomonas sp. | reverse complement strand
CGGGCCCGCTGGCTCTAATGATTTGGTCGCAGCAGGCGCCCAGAACGCCTGCGCAGCCCCTTATTTACGACCAAAGTAGGGGTTTGATCCGCCGCTCGCGCATTGACGCTTGTGCACTGCGGGGTGACCCTTCCGCGCAGGGGAAACACCGCATCGCAGGGGCGTGATGGAACGCCGGCGATGCAGGCCTTCTCCAGCGTCCCACATGGCCGCCGCAAACGCTTTGTCGCGCGCGATGACCCTGGTTGGCCCCTCTCTCTCGAGTACGAGGATCCCCTCGCGATGAAATACCTCCTGCTGCTGCCGTTCATCGGCCTGCTCTGGGTGCCCTTCTACAACAAGGAGCTCCCGATGCTGTTCGACCTGCCGTTCTTCTACTGGTACCAGTTCCTCTGGATCCCGTTGACCTCGCTGATCATCTGGCTGGTCTATCGCCACGAATACAAGACCCACGGGGAAGAATGATGGAACAGCCCACGATCCACTGGACGGCGCTGGCCGTCTTCGCGTTCTTCTTCCTGCTAGTCACGGTGATGGGCTTCTGGGCCTCGCGCTGGCAGCGCGGCAGCGGCGAGCAGCACCTGGACGAATGGGGCCTGGGCGGCCGCAAGTTCGGCACCTGGATCACCTGGTTCCTGGTCGGCGGCGACTTCTACACCGCCTATACCGTCATCGCGGTACCGGCGCTGGTATACGCGGTTGGCGCCTACGGCTTCTTCGCCCTGCCCTACACGATCCTGGTCTACCCGGTCGTGTTCGTGCTGATGCCCAAGCTGTGGAAGGAAGCGCACAAGCACGGCCATGTCACCGCGGGCGACGTGGTCTGGGGGCGCTACAAGTCGCGTCCACTGGAACTGATGGTCGCCCTGACCGGCGTGATCGCCACGATGCCCTACATCGCCCTGCAGCTGGTGGGCATGGAAGTGGTGATCAAGGCATTGGGCCTGACTGGCGAAATCCCATTGGCCGCGGCCTTCATCATCCTTGCGCTGTACACCTACTCGGCCGGCCTGCGTGCGCCGGCGCTGATCGCCTTCGTCAAGGACCTGATGATCTACATCGTGGTGCTGGTGGCGGTGGTGCTGGTGCCGATCAAACTGGGCGGCTACGACAACGTGTTCTCCCTGGCCAGGGAAGCCTACGCGGCCAAGCCCAAGCCCCCCGCAAGCGGCGTCATCCTGCAGGGTTCGCAGTTCCTGCCCTACGCCACGCTGGCGCTGGGTTCGGCGCTGGCGGCCTTCATGTATCCGCATACGTTGACCGGCATCTTCGCGGCCAAGAGCGCCAACACGATCCGCAAGAACGCGATCTTCCTGCCGGCCTACACCGTGCTGCTGGGCCTGATCGCCCTGCTGGGTTACATGGCCTACGCCGCGCAGATCAAGGTGGAAACCAACAACGACGTGGTCCCGGCGCTGTTCAACAGCCTGTTCCCGCAGTGGTTCGTCGGCTTCGCGTTCGCCGCCATCGCCATCGGTGCACTGGTACCGGCGGCGGTGATGTCGATTGGTGCCTCCAACCTGTTCACGCGCAACTTCTGGAAGGCCTACGTCAATCCACAGGTCACCCCTGCCGGTGAAGCCAAGGTGGCCAAGGTCGTCTCGCTGCTGGTCAAGGTCGGCGCGCTGATCGTGATCGTGTTCCTGCCGACCAAGTTCGCGCTGGACCTGCAGCTGCTGGGCGGCGTGTGGATCATCCAGACCCTGCCGTCGATGGCGTTCGGCCTGTGGACCAGGTGGTTCCGTGCACCGGCGCTGCTGACCGGCATGCTCAGCGGCCTGGCCATTGGCACGTACCTGGCCATCAGCGATGGGGTCAAGCCGGTCCACACGCTGACCTTCGGCGATACCGGCTACACCGTGTACACCGGCCTGCTGGCGCTGGCGGTCAACATCGTGGTGGTGGTCGTGGTGCAGGCGATCCACAACCTGGTGAGCAAGCCACAGCCGCTGGCCGCTTCGGCCGACTAAGCGGAGATGGGGTGGTGGCATCCCGCCATCACCTTCGGTGACACGATCAAAGGGCGAAGCTTCGGCTTCGCCCTTTTTGCGTCTGACAGCCTTCAAGCCCCTGCAGACGTTATGGGACACAGATCCTGAAACGGCCCACGCCTGCCAGCCGCGGCGGCGCGGACCCGACCCGCAGGGTTGCCCCGGTCATGTGCAGCCACTAGGCTCGGGCGACGCGGTTCCCCATGGAGTGGTTCATGAGCCTGCAATCCGATCCCCCGATCGTTGACGCCGCGATGCAATCCCGGACCACGATGGTCAGCGGAGATGCATCGCCTTCCTTCGCAGATCAAGTGCGCGGCCAGGACGTGCACGCCATCGATCAAACCCTCGCCCGCATCATGTCCGACGTCTACTACGGCACCGGCGTGGACGGCTGGCAGCAGATGACGCCAGACCAGGTCCGCGAGGCAGGCATCGATCCCGACCTGCTGCACAGTGACAAGAGCGGCTTCAGCGCTGGCCTCTATACCGACAGCCAGGGCCATTACGTCGTCGCCTATGTCGGCACCGACGAGGCCAAGGACTGGCTGACCAATCTTGGCCAGGGCCTGGGCTTCAAGGATGCGCAGTACGACCAGGCCATCGCGCTGGCCAAGCAGGCCAAGATTGCCTTCGGCAACGAGGTGGTGATCACCGGGCATTCCCTTGGTGGCGGTCTGGCCGGCGCGGCCTCCATCGTCAGCGACATTCCGGCGGTGACGTTCAACGCCTCCGGGGTGCACGACAACACGCTGGAACGCCAGGGCCTGGATGCCGGGGCCGCCAAGCAGTACGCCGACGAATCCGGCCTGGTCCGCCGCTATGCGGTGGACAACGAAATCCTGACCACGCTGCAGGAAGACAGCATTCCGCTGAAATGGGTGATGCCCGATGCAGTCGGACACAAGATCGAACTGCCCGATCCGGACCCGCAGTCGTTCTGGGAAAAACTGGTCCCCGGCAGCGGCATCGCCCACGGCGTCGACCTGCACTACATCGACAAGGTGATCGAAGCCCAGCAGCTGGCTGCACGGCAGGCGGGGCCAGCTGCAGCGATCACGGACGCCACGCATCCGGGCAACGCCCTGTTCAACAACGCCAGCGAACGCCTGCAACCGCAACGCGCGCAACTCGGCCTGCAGGACGACACCGCCTTCTTCAATACCGCCGCCACCTTGGCCGCCCGCGCGGATGAGGCCGGCATGCGGCGCATCGACCATGTACTACCCACGCAGGACGGCAAGGCATTGTTCGCCGTACAGGGCGCGATGGACGATCCCGCGCACCTGCGCCTGCAGCTCGATACCGCGCAGGCCCGGCAACAGCCGCTGGACGACAGTGCCCAGCAGCTGCAGGCGCAGGCCCGCACACGCCAGCAGGGCGATGCCGCAGAACCCACGCTGCGCGCGGCGATGACCTACTGACACCACCGACCACGACGCTCCCTCCTTCCCGGATTCCCACCATGCCGCACGCCCCCGTCGCCATTGCCGTCGCCGTTACCCTGTTCCTGGCCGGCTGCAGCACCCACGACGCAGGCGCCCAGGAGCACCCCGCAATGAAAAGCACCGACATCAAATCCATCTTTCCCGATCCGTCGCTGGAAAAGATGGCCCGCGCGATTGCCGAAGGCGACCGCGCGGAAATCCTGGCTTTGGCACCGCACACCAATCTTGCCGGGCACGGCGATTCAAATGTCACGCTGCTGGAATGGGCGATCTACAGCCGCAGCACCGAAGCGCTGGCTGCGCTGCTGGATGCGGGCGCTGATCCGACCGAACAAGGCATCGACAACGACACCGTCGTGCACATGGCTGCCACGGTCAACGACGCCAAGTACCTCAAGGTGCTGATCGACCACAAGGCGCCGATCGATACACCCAATCCGAGCGGCCGTACGCCGCTGTTCGATGCGGTGTTGCATAAGCGGGGTGAGCAGGCGTCGATGCTCATCGCTGCCGGCGCTGATGTTCACCATCGAGATCGCATGGGTGATTCATTGCTCCACGTGGCGGCTGTCGGCAACAACAGCGATGACGTCCTTCGTTTCCTGAAGCTTGGCGTCGACCCCAGGCTGGTCAACGCGCAGCACGTGACATTCCAGCCGGGATTCTTCACGACGCCGGAAAAAATACTGAATGCAAAGGCAAAAGAAGGTCGGGCTTCCGTACGCGAATGGCTTAAGGCGCACGCAATCCCGGTCGAGGGCTGAAAGCCAATTTCTGTACACAGGAAGAAAGGAATCTTCATGCCGGACGAAACCACAAAAAGCTTCGCAGAGGAGATCCAGGGCAAGGAACCCAAGGACCTGGACCTGCAACTGCCTTCTCTGCTCCAGGATTTATATGCCACCGCGGACCAACGGCGTAACGAACCCGCCTCGGCACGAGCGTTACCTGCTGATTGGTCACGATTGGATGACGATGCGTTGCACGAAGCGGGCATCGATCCACTCATGCTCCACGATGCAGAAAGCGGTTTCGACGCAGCGCTGTATAAAAACAGCCAAGGCCAAGTCGTGCTTGCGATGTGCGGCACCGACGAGCTCAAGGATTGGCGTTCAAATTTCGGCCAGGGCTTGGGAATAGAAACAGCACAGTACGACCGCGCACTTCAGCTGACCCACAAAGCCCAGGAAGCCTTTGGCAAGAACATGATCCTGGCGGGCCACTCTTTGGGCGGAGGCCTCGCTGCAGCTTCAGCCATGGTCTATGACGTCCCTGCCGTCACCTACAATGCCGCAGGGGTGAACGACAGAACATTGGAACGCGAGGGCCTTGATCCTACCGCCGCCAAGGACTACGCCAAGGATGGGCTGATCCGCGCATACCACGTCAAGAACGAGATCCTGACGCATCTGCAGGAAGACAGCTTCCCGATCAAATATGTGATGCCCGATGCAGCCGGCCATCAGATCGAGCTGCCCGATCCCGATCCACTTTCCATGCTGGAACGCCTGGTGCCCGGCAAGATGCTGATGCATCGCCTGGACCTGCATGGCATCGAGTCGGTGATGGAATCCCAGAGCCTGCAACAGCTGCGTCAGCACGATGCTCCAGGTCAGCCTGCACGGCTACAGCATGCAGACGATCCAGCCAATGCGCTGCTGCGCGACGCGCTGGACAAGCTCGGCACGCAGCGGGAAAGGCTGGGCCTGCAGGACGATGCCAAGTTCATCAATGCCGCAGCCGGGCTGGCGGCGCACGCCGGCGCCGATGGCCTGTCCAGGATCGACCACCTGGTGCCCGATGGTCGCGGCAACGGGGTATTTGCGGTGCAAGGCCGACTGGACGATCCAGCGCATCACCGCAGCCATGTCGATGCGAATCAGGCCGCGCAGGTACCTGCGGACCAGAGCGCCCAGCAACTGCGCGCGCAGTCGCAGACGTTGGCCGTGCAGCAACAGGATCAGGAACAACAGCAGCGCCAGGCACCGCGCGCGGCAATGGCCTGAGGCGCACTCACCGAGGCACGCATTCCCCGGGCATCCGTGGCATGCCGTACCGCTTAACGCAAACGGGGCACCCAAAGGCGCCCCGTTGCATGTATCACAGCCTCTGAATCATCAATCGCCGATGTGCTGCTTGAGCCAGGCGTTGACCGTGTCGTGCCACAGAATCGAGTTCTGCGGCTTGAGCACCCAGTGGTTCTCGTCCGGGAAATACAGGAACTTGGACTCCACGCCCAGGCTCTGCGCGGCAGTGAACGCGGCCAGGCCCTGTTCGACCGGAATGCGGTAATCGTGCTGGCTGTGGATGACCAGGATCGGCGTCTTCCAGTCCTTGACGTGGTTGACCGGATTGAACTGCTCGTACTTGGCCGGATCAGCCCATGGCGTGCCACCGTTTTCCCACTCGGAGAACCACAGTTCCTCGGTGCTGTAACCCATCATGCGGTTGTCGAACACGCCGTCATGGTCGACCAGGCACTTCCATGGCTGGTTCCAGTTGCCGGCGATCCAGTACGTCATGTAGCCGCCGTAGCTGGCACCCAGCGCGCAGGCCTTGTCGCCGTTGAGGAAGGAATACTGCTGCTGCGCCGAGGCCCAGCCCTTCTGCAGGTCTTCCAGCGGACGGTCGCCCCAGTGCTGGCTGATCGCATCGGTGAAAGCCTGGCCATAGCCGGTCGAGCCGTGGAAATCGATCATCACCACCGCATAGCCCTGGCCGGCATAGGTCTGCGGATTCCAGCGATAGCTCCAGCCATTGCCGAAGCTGCCCTGCGGGCCGCCGTGGATCAGGAACGCCACCGGGTAGGTTTTGCCTTCCTGGTAGTCGTACGGCTTGACCACGTAACCATGCACGGTCTCGTCGTTCCAGCCCTTGAAGGAGAACTGCTCGAAGTCGCCGAATTTCACGTCCGGCAGCATCTCCTGCGCGCTGGGCGTAATCGCGCGCGGCGACTGGCCGTTGGCATCGGCCACGAAGATCTGGTCGCCGCTCTTGATCGAGTTGCGGGTGAAGGCCAGGGTCGGGCCAGCCAGCGTCGGCGAACCGACGCTGCCCTCGCCGACCAATTTCTCGACCTTGCCGCTGGCCACGTCGACGCGGAACAACGGATGTTCGCCCATGTCGTCAGCGCTGGTGTAGATCGCCTTGCCGTCGTTGGAGAGCACGATCTCGCCGGCCGAACGGTCCCAGTCCGCCGCGATCTCGTTGATCTTGCCGCTGGCCACGTTCATCGCCATCAGGCCGAAGCGGTCGGCCTCGAAGCCCGGGCGCTTCATCGCGCGGTAGTACAGGGTCTTGCCGTCGGCACTGAATACCGGACCGGCGTCCCAGGCCTTGTTGGCGACGGTCAGGTTCTTCGGCGCGGCGCGACCGGCGGCGTCGAGCCTGTACAGGTCGAAGTTGGTCGACCACGGCTCCTTGTTGCCGGCCACACGGATGCTGGCCACCACCGACTTGCCATCCGGCGACCAGGCGTAGTCGTCGTTGCCGCCGAACGGCTTGGACGGCGCGTCGCCAGCGATGGAGGCACTGATCGCCGATGCACCAACCACGGCCTTGGCACCAGCCTTGGGCAGTTCGGCCACGAATAAGGTGTTGCGGCGACCGTCGTTCCAGGTATCCCAATGCCGCACGAACAGGCTGTCGAAGACCTTACCGCTTGTCTTGGCGCTCTCGGCAGCATCGACCTTCTGCTTGGTGCAGGCCAGGTCCGACCCGCAGTCCTGGAACACGCCAGCGCTGAAGACGATGCGCTCGCCCTTCGGCGACAGCTTGAAACTGTCGACATCCACGGCGAAATCGGTCAGCTGCTGCGGCTGGCCGCCGCTGGTGGGCAGCGAGTACAGCTGCTGGCTGCCGGACTTGGCCGACAGGAAATACACCGTCTGCCCATCAGGCGAGAACGCTGGCGAGTTGACGTTCCAGCCTTCGGGCGTGATCTGCTTCGGCGGGGCCAGGTCACGCGTGCGCAGGTCGCGCAGGTACAGCGCACTGCTGGCCTTGGTCACCTCGGCGTTCATCACGCGCTTGGCGAACACCAGGCGCGCGCCATCGGGCGAAAGCACCGGCGAGGAATAGCGGTCCAGCTTGACCATGTCATGGACATCGAAGCCGCGCTCGGCGGCAGCAGCCGGCAACGCGGCGATCAGGGCAAGGGACAGTACAGCGGGGCGAAGCTTCATCGGATCGAACTCCGGAACGACAAAAAGTGGTCGATGGTAGGCCGCGCACGGCGGCCGACGCAAAGGTGTGAAGTCATGCGAACGGCCATCGTCGCCCTGCCCCTGTAGCGCGGAGCTTGCTCCGCTGGTGCCTTTTTGGCGACCTGTCCGGACAGCAGCCGAGCAAGCTCGGCTCTACGGTTCATGCGCCCTGCCACAAGCGCGCGCGATGCCGCTCTTGTAGAGCGGAGCTTGCTCCGCTGGGGCCTTTTTGGCGATCTGTCCGGAGAGCAGCAGAGCGAGCTCCGCTCTACAGGGGGCGTCGGCTGTCGGCGTAAGAACGGGAGATCAGACCGCCTGCTCGCCCTTCTTGCCAGTGCGATACAGCAGCCAGCCGACCAGGGCCAGGATCGCCAGGCCGACCCATTGGCCCAGATCCAGGCCGATCGACAGTACGTCCGACCGGCTGTAGATGACGATCGGGAAGGCGATGGCGATGCCCATCAACGCCTCGCCGGTGATCAGGCCGGCCGAGAACAGCACGCCCGGGCGATGCACGCGGTCACGCTCGTCTTCGTCATCAGCGCGAACCTTGTGGAAGCGCTCGACCAAGTGCGCCAGCAGGCCGCCCAGGAAGATCGGCACCATCAATTCCAGCGGCAGGTAGATGCCGATGGCTGCGGCCAGCACCGGCACGCGGAAGCGCTTGCCGGCGCGCTTGAGCGCGCTGTCGATGGCGATCACGATCGCGCCGACCACCGCACCCAGGCCGATCATCGTCCACGGCAGTTCGCCGCCAAACAGGCCGCGCGCCACCGACGCCATCAGATTGGCCTGCGGCGCCGCCAGCGAATTGGGATGCTCGGGCGTCGGTGCGCCAATGCCGTAGGCCTGCGACAGCAGGCTGAGCATCGGAGCCATGATCAGCGCGCAGGAAAACGCGCCGATGCCCAGCATCAACTGCTGCTTCCACGGCGTGGCACCGACCAGGTAACCCGCCTTGAGGTCCTGCAGGTTGTCGCCGCCCACCGCTGCCGCGCAGCACACCACCGCACCGATCATGATCGCGGCCACTGCGCCCAGCGGCGCGCCACCGACGCCGACCGGCAGCAGTCCACTCTTGCCCATCAGCACCGCCAACACGACCGAGGCGAACAGGATGGTGGAGATGGTGATGCCCGAGACCGGGTTGTTGGACGAGCCGATCAAACCGGCCAGGTAGCCGGAGACCGACACGAACAGGAAGCCGGCCACGACCATGATGATCGTCATCGGGATCGAGACATGCCACTGGCCGACGATGGCCTGGTACAGGCCCAGCAGCGGCAGCGTGCACAGCACCAGCGCCACCAGCATCCACTTCATCGGCAGGTCGCGCTCGGTCTCAGGCAGGGCCTCGGCGCCGCTGCTCTTGCGCGCGGCGGCAAAGCCGCTTTTGATCCCGCCCAGCAGCGACTTGCGCAGCGAGAACAGCGTCCAGATGCCACCGATCAGCATCGCGCCCACGCCCAGGTAGCGGATCTTCGCGCTCCAGATCGCATAGGCAGCATCGGCCGCCGAGGCATCGACGATCTTGGCCGCAAGCGCTGGATCGGTGCCGGTGAAGAACGCCTGGTACAGCGGGATGGCGATGTGCCAGGACAGGATCGAGCCGGACACCACCACGATGCCGACGTTCAGGCCGACGATATAGCCCACGCCGAGCAGCGCCGGCGACAGGTTGGTGCCGATGAAGGCAGTGACCTTGGCGCTGCCCAGGTACGCCGACTGGGTCCAGGTATCCGGGATCAGGCGCAGGCCGCTGGCCGCGGCCAGCTTGACCAGCGCGCCGATGGCGGCCGAGACGGCCAGGATCTTCAGGCCCGGGCCGGGGTTCTCGCCGGCCTTGAGCACCTCGGCCGCGGCCTTGCCTTCGGGGAACGGAAGCGGCTCCTCGACGATCATCGAACGGCGCAGCGGCACCGAGAACAGCACGCCCAGCAGGCCACCCAGGCCGGCGATGCCCAGCACCCACCAGTACTTGAAGTCCGGCCAGTAGCCCATGATCACCAGCGCCGGGATGGTGAAGATCACCCCCGCGGCGATCGACGAACCGGCCGAGGCGCCGGTCTGGACGATGTTGTTTTCCAGGATGGTGCCGCCGCCCAGCAGCCTCAGCACGCCCATGGACAGCACGGCGGCGGGGATGGCGGTGGCGATGGTCAGGCCGGCGAACAGGCCCAGGTAGGCATTTGCGGCGGACAGCACCACCGCCAGGACGACGGCGAGCACGACGGCACGGAAAGTAAGCTGCCGCGGCGCGGCGACGGGCTGCTGCATGGAAAGGCCCCGAGAAAAGACGGAAGCCGGCAAAGCTACCCCATGCGCGCAGGACCGCAAAGTGACATTTGCCACGGGCAAAAGGCCGGCCCAGGGCGCTGGCTATACTCGCGCCCTGCCCGCCGCCGAGTCGCCCGTGCCTGCCCAGCCAGTGTCAGACCAGCCTATCGCTGCCCCACCCGTCCGCGACGATTTCCTCGGCCACCCCAAAGGCGTCTACGTCTGCTTCTTCACCGAAATGTGGGAGCGCTTCTCCTTCTACGGGATGAAGGCGCTGCTGCTGCTCTACCTGACCAAGTACCACCTGTTCGGCGACAACGCCGGCTACGACCTGCTGGGTGCCTACGGCGGGCTGGTGTACTGCATCCCGGTGATCGGCGGGGTGCTGGCCGACCGCTGGCTGGGCATGCGCAAGGCGGTGATCTTCGGCGGCATCCTGCTGGTCGCAGGGCACGTGGGCATGGCCTTCGAAGGCCATGCCGCGGTCAACACCGCCGGCACCGTGGTGCGCGATGAGGGCTCGCTGCGCATCACTTACCTGTCGCTGGCCTTGATCATCATGGGCGTGGGCTTTTTGAAGCCCAATATCTCCACCATCGTCGGCAAGCTCTATGCCGATGACGATCCGCGTCGCGATTCGGGCTTCTCGCTGTTCTACGCCGGGATCAACCTGGGATCGCTGTTTGCCTCGCTGGTGTGCGGCTATCTGGGCGAGGTCTTCGGCTGGCGCTACGGTTTCGGCGCGGCCGGCATCGGCATGCTGGCCGGCCTGGCGATGTTCCTGTGGGGCCAGAAATACCTGCATGGCCATGCCGAGCCTTCCAACCCCGCCTCGTTGAAAGAACGGGTCGCCGGCCTGCCGCGCGAATGGCTGATCTACCTGGCCGGCATCGTCGGCGTGCTGCCGATTGCCTGGCTGATGTGGGCCACGGCCAACGGCGCGTTCTCGCTGGGCGGC
This sequence comes from Pseudoxanthomonas sp., assembly GCF_027498035.1. NCBI lineage: Bacteria > Pseudomonadati > Pseudomonadota > Gammaproteobacteria > Lysobacterales > Lysobacteraceae > Pseudoxanthomonas > Pseudoxanthomonas sp. The sequence continues at coordinate 4,304,495 of NZ_CP114978.1, read as the reverse complement.
GAAGTCACCCTGGCGCAACTGCTGATGCTGGTGGTGCTGGCTGGCGTGCTGGTGTGGTTCGGCTGGTTCCTGGCCACCCAGTGCACGTCCGAACAGCGCCGGCAGATGGGCGCGCTGATGGCGCTGATCTTCATGGCGCTGGTGTTCTTCACCCTGTACGAGCAGACCTACGGATCCTGGGTGACCTTCACCGACCGCTTGCTGACCAAGGACATCGTGCCGTCGCTGGTGATCACCGGTGGCACCCCGCTGCCCTGGTCGATCGTGTCGCTGGTGCTGGCGCCGCTGGCGTTCGTGGTCTCGGCATCGCTGTCGGACCGCAATCCGGATTCGTCGGCACCACGCGCGGTGTTCGCCATCGCCACCCTGGTGATTGTGGTGCTGCTGGTGCGCGACTGCCTGGTGCTGCCGCAGACCGCCGGCTCGCTGACCTACCTGGGCGCGCTGTTCCTGGTGCTGCTGGCGCCGCTGTTCGCCGCGCTGTGGGGCTGGCTGGACCAGCGCGGGCTGGATCCCTCCAAGCCGGTCAAATCAGCCTGGGGCCTGCTGTTGGCCGGCGCATCCTTCATTCCGCTGGCGCTGGCCGCGCAGCACGTGGGTAACACCGGCCAGATGGCCAGCGTGTGGTGGTTGGTCGCGGCGTATTTCGTGCTGGAACTGGGCGAGATGTGCCTGTCACCCGTGGGCCTGTCGGCCGTGAGCCAACTGGCGATGAAGCGCGTGGTCAGCCTGATGATGGGCACCTGGTTCCTGGCCACCGCATTCTCGGAAATGCTGGCCGCGCAGTTCGGCAAGCTGGCCGCCATCGACGTCCCCGAAGGCGAAACGATGAACCTGGTCGATGCCGCATCCAAATACGCGCACCTGTTTTGGCTGCTGATGTGGATCGGCCTGGGCTGCGGCATCGTCGCCCTGCTCGCCGCGCCACTGCTGAAATGGATGATGCGGCCGCATCGCTGACGTCTGCCGGCCGCGCAACGAAAAAACGGCGCCACGCGGCGCCGCTCCCTTGGCAGGCGAAACCGTCCGCTTTCAGCGCCGCAAAGCGTCCATCACCTGCGCCAGCCCGGCTTGCCACTGCGGCAAAGCAAAGCCGAAGTCCTGCTGGAAACGCGTGTTGTCCAGGCAGGAGTAGGCCGGGCGTTTTGCCGGCGTCGGATATTCGGCCGTGGTGATCGCGGCCACCTGCGGCGCACGTTCCAGCAGCCCGCGTGCAACCGCTTCGGCAAAGATCGCCTCGGCGAACCCATGCCAGCTGGTGACGCCGCTGGCGGTGAGGTGCCAGGTACCGGACCTACCCTGCGCATGGGCGATGGCCGCGACTGTGGCATCGGCGATCAGCCAGGCCGGCGTCGGCGTGCCGACCTGGTCGGCCACCACGCCAAGCTGGTCGCGCTGTGCCCCCACGCGCAGCATCGTGCGCAGGAAGTTGCCGCCGCGCGTCGCATACACCCAGGCGGTGCGGAAGATCATATGGCGTGCGCCGGAGGCACGGATCGCCTCTTCGCCGGCCAGCTTGGTCGCCCCGTAAACACCGAGTGGCGCGGTGGCATCGTCTTCGCGATACGGCGCGCTGCCATCACCGGGGAACACGTAATCGGTGGAGTAATGCACCAGCAACGCGCCGCGCGTGGCACAGGCCTGGGCCAGCACGCCCGGTGCTTCAGCGTTTGCGCGCGCTGCGGCTTCGGGTTCGGCTTCGGCCTTGTCCACCGCGGTCCAGGCCGCGGCATTGACCACCACATCCGGCGCGATGCGTTCGACCAGCGTGCCCAGGGACTGCGGCTGGTCGAAGTCCGCCACTTCGCACGGCGTGCCGTCTTCCAGCAAGCCCGTACGCGTGGTCGCGACCACCTCGCCCAGCGGTTTCAATGCACGCAGCAGCTCGAAGCCGACCTGCCCGTTCGCGCCCAGGACCAGCAGCTTCATGCGGTGTAGACCGGCAGGCGCTCGGCCGCGACCTCAGCCAGCAACGGCGCCTTGGCGTCCTTCTCGGACAGGTTCGGATCGCCGATCGGCCAGTCGATGCCGATGGCTGGATCGTCCCAGCGCACACCCGCGTCGGCGGCCTTGTCGTACGGCGCGGTGCACATGTAGCTGAAGATCGCCCGTTCGGACACCACCGCGAATCCGTGGGCGAAGCCTTCCGGGATCCAGAACTGGCGCTTGTTCTCCGCGCTCAGCAGCACCGCCGCCCACTTGCCGAAATGCGGCGAACCGCGGCGGATGTCCACCGCGACGTCGTAGACCTCACCTTCCAGCACGCTGACCAGCTTGCCCTGCGGATTGGGCCACTGGTAATGCAGGCCACGCAGCACGCCCTTGGTCGATGAGGACACGTTGCTCTGGACGAAGCTGCTCGGCAGGCCCAGCTCGCCATAGCGCTGCGCATTCCAGCTTTCGAAGAAGAAGCCGCGTTCGTCGCCGAACACCGCCGGCTCGATGATCCTGCAGCCAGGCAACGAGGTTTCAATGACTTTCACAGGATCACCTTGCGACCGCGCAGGGACAGCAGGTATTCGCCATAGCCGCTCTTGATCAAGGGCGCGGCGAGCTTTTCAAGCTGGGCATCGTCGATCCAGCGATTGATGTAGGCGATCTCTTCCGGGCAGCACACACGTAGTCCCTGGCGAACCTCGACCGCCTCGATGAAGGTGCTGGCCTCCAACAGCGAACGATGCGTCCCGGTGTCCAGCCAGGCATAGCCACGGCCCAGCGGCTCCAAGTGCAGGTCACCCTGTTCGAGGTACAGCTTGTTGAGGTCGGTGATCTCAAGCTCCCCACGCGGCGAGGGCCTGAGCGCGGCGGCGTAATCGCAGGCCTTCCCGTCGTAGAAGTACAGGCCGGTCACCGCATAATTCGAGCGCGGCTCGGCCGGCTTTTCTTCCAGCCCGATCACGCGGTTGTTGTCATCGAACTCGGCCACGCCGTAGCGCTCCGGATCGCGCACGTAGTAACCGAATACCGTTGCCCCCTGTTCGCGCGCGTCGGCCCGCGCCAGCAGCTCGGTCAGGCCATGGCCGTGAAAGATGTTGTCGCCCAGTACCAGGCAGCTCGGCGCCCCATTCAGGAACCCACGCCCGATCAGGAACGCCTGCGCCAGCCCATCCGGGCTCGGCTGCACGGCGTACTCGATCTTCATGCCCCACTGCGAACCATCACCCAGCAGCGTCTTGAACAGCGCCTGCTCGTGCGGGGTGTTGATGATCAGCACTTCACGAATCCCCGCCAGCATCAGCACGCTGAGCGGGTAATAGATCATCGGCTTGTCGTAGACCGGCAACAGCTGCTTGCTGATCGCCTGGGTCAGCGGATACAGGCGCGTGCCCGAGCCGCCCGCGAGGATAATGCCCTTGCGTTGCTTCATGTGATTGGCTCCTGCATTCAGGCCGACGTGCCGATACGTTCCATGCAATAGCTGCCATCCAGCACGCGTGTCACCCAGGCCTGGTTGTCCAGGTACCAGTCGACGGTGGTGGCGATGCCTTCCTCGAAGGTATGCTGCGGCTCCCAGCCAAGTTGTTCCTTCAGCTTCGTCGCATCGATCGCATAGCGGCGGTCGTGGCCGGGGCGGTCGGTGACGTAGCTGATCTGGCAGCTGCGCGGCTGGCCGTCCTCGCGTGGACGACGCTGATCCAGCAGCGCGCAGATGGACTGCACCACTTCGATGTTCTGGCGCTCGGCATTGCCACCGACGTTGTAGGTCTCGCCCACCTGGCCCTTGGCCAGCACCGTGCGGATCGCGCTGCAGTGGTCGCTGACGAACAACCAATCGCGCACATTCCTGCCATCGCCGTAGACCGGCAGCGGTTCGCCGGCCAGCGCCTTGGCGATCACCAGCGGGATCAGCTTCTCGGGGAAGTGATACGGGCCGTAGTTGTTCGAGCAGTTGGTGGTCAGCACCGGCAGCCCGTAGGTGTGGTGGAACGCGCGTACCAGATGGTCCGAGGCCGCCTTGGACGCCGAATACGGCGAGTTCGGTGCGTACGGGGTTTCCTCGGTGAACTTGCCTGTATCGCCCAGCGAGCCATACACCTCGTCGGTGGAGACATGCAGGAAACGGAATGCCGACCTGGCCGGCTCAGCCAACGCCTTCCAGTAATCGCGCACCGCTTCCAGCAGCCCCAGCGTGCCAACGACATTGGTCTGGATGAACGCACCCGGGCCGTCGATCGAGCGGTCGACGTGACTCTCGGCAGCGAAGTTCACCACGGCATCCGGCGTGTACTGGGCCAGCAGCCTGGCGACCAATGCGCTGTCGCCGATGTCGCCCTGGGCAAACACGTGGTTCGGGTTGCCCTCCAGCGAAGACAACGTGTCCAGGTTGCCCGCGTACGTCAGCGCATCCAGGTTGATCACCCGAACGCCCTGGCCCACGGCCTCGAGCACGAAATTCCCACCAATGAAACCGGCGCCGCCGGTAACCAGCCAAGTCTGCACTTGCTCTCCCGAGGAATGTCATGCAAAAACGCGACAAGACGCGGATGTAAGTCCGCGCCGCTTCTGCCAGCGAGCACGTCGAGTCAGAGACAAGCCTTTACACAACGTCCTTCTACTCAAAAGACTTCAGAACGGGATGTCGTCATCCGCAAAATCGTCCATCGGGGCCGGCTGCTGCTGGGGCGGGGCCTGGCGACGCGGCGCCTGCTGCTGCCCACCACCGTAACCACCACCGCCACCATAGTTGTCGCCACCACCGCGCTGCTGGCCGCCACCGCCGCCGTATTCCTGGCGCGGTGCGGACTGGCGCTGCGGACGGTCACCGCCCATGCCGCCACCGCCTTCACCGCGACCGCCCAGCATCTGCATCTCGTTGGCGACGATGTCGGTGGTGTATTTCTCCACGCCGTCCTGGCCGGTGTACTTGTCGTAGCGCAGTTCGCCTTCGACGTACACCTGTGAGCCCTTGCGCAGGTACTCGCCGGCGATCTCGCCGAGCTTGCCGAAGAACACCACGCGGTGCCATTCGGTGCGTTCCTGGTTGTTGCCGTCCTTGTCCTTGCGCACGCTGGTGGTGGCCAGGCTGATGCGGGTCACGGCCATGCCGCCCTGCGTGTACTTGGTGTCCGGGTCGTTGCCCAGGTTGCCCACCAGGATGACCTTGTTGATGCCGCGTGCCATGTCTGCCTTCCGTCGTAATCCGGGTCGCCCGCGGGTGCAGGCGGCTGACATTCGATTATAGCCGCCCTGCCAGCCCCGGCCATCGGACAATGCCGCGGCAGCCTGTCAGGCCATGCCGACCTGGAACAAGGCCTATGAACCTATAATTGCGATTCTTCCTGAACCGCCCAGAGCGCATGTCCGCCGTCCAGCTTCCCCGCCCCGCCCTGGCACTCCCCCAGATCCAGACCTTCGCCGCTCCGGACATGGCAGCGATCGACGCCCTGATCCGCCGCCGCCTAGCCTCGGACGTAGTCCTGATCAACCAGATCGCCGATCACATCATTTCCGCCGGCGGCAAGCGCCTGCGGCCGATGCTGGTCGCTCTGGCCGGCCGTGCCTGCGGTGGGAAATCCTCGGCCGAACACCACCAGCTGGCGGCGATCATCGAGTTCATCCACACCTCGACCCTGCTGCACGACGACGTGGTGGACGAATCGGACCTGCGCCGCGGCCGCAGCACCGCCAATGCGCTGTGGGGCAACGCGCCCAGCGTGCTGGTCGGCGATTTCCTGTATTCACGCAGCTTCCAGCTGATGGTCGAACTGGACCGGATGCAGGTCATGCGGATCCTGGCCGACACCACCAACCGGATTGCCGAAGGCGAAGTCCTGCAACTGCTGCACGTGCACAACCCCGACACCGACGAAGCCGCGTACCTGCGCGTGATCGAGCGCAAGACCGCGGTGCTGTTCGCCGCCGGCACCCAGCTGGGCGCACTGGCCTCGGGCGTGGACGAGGCCACCCAGCAGCGCCTGTACGACTACGGCATGCAGCTGGGTTACGCCTTCCAGATCGCCGATGACGTGCTGGATTACACCGCCAATGCCGCCGATCTGGGCAAGAACCTGGGCGACGACCTGGCCGAGGGCAAGGCCACGTTGCCACTGATCCACGCCATCGCCCATTCCGACACCGCCACCCAGGCGCGCCTGCGCCAGATCGTGCAGGACGGTGATGGCGAGGCCATGCCGGAAGTCCTGGCCGCAATCCATGCCACCGGCGGCATCGCCTACAGCCAGCAACGCGCCACCGAATACGCCCGCGCCGCGGAAAGCGCCCTGGACGACCTGCCCGAAAACGAGGCGGTCGCCGCCCTGCGCGGGCTGGCCCGCTATGCGGTCGAACGCCAGCACTAAGGCTGGCGTTCTTCCGGCCGCTTATTTGGCGGCGAAGACGTCCTCGAAAAAGTCGCCCAGCATCCGATAGGCGCGCCTGGCCGCGCGCGGGTCGTACTTGCAGCCCGGTGCGTTGGCGCCGGGGATGGCGAAGCAGTGCACCGCGCCGCTGAAGTCCACGAACTGCCAGTCCGCACCGGCCGCATCCATCTCCTTGCGGAAATCTGCGATGACCGGCGCCGACACGTAGCTGTCGGCCGCACCATTGAGGATCAGCAGCGGCGTCCTGGCCGAACCGTGCCTGGCTGGCGTGCTGCCCGGCTCCAGACCACCGTGCAAGGTGACCACGCCCGCCAGCGCGTCGCCAGCGCGGACCAGCTCCAGCACCGTCGTACCGCCGAAGCAGAAGCCGAACGCGCCAATGCGCGTGGCGTCCAGTGGCGCGCTGCCGGCCTGCGTCTTCAGCACCTCGACGGCCTGCTCGACCCGCGCACGCAATGCCGGTCGATCGTCCTTCAGGCCACCGGCCAGCCTGCCGGCTTCCTGCGTGTCCTTTGGCCGCACGCTGGTGCCGTACACGTCGGTGACCAGTACCACGTAATCCTTGCCGGCCACCTGCCTGGCCCGGTCGACGGCGGCATCGGTCACGCCCATCCAGTCCGGCACCATCACCAGTCCCGGGCGCTTGGCCGGGCCTGCATCGTCATAGACCAGGAATCCCGAGAATCCCTGGCTGCCGACCTTCCATTGCACCGGCTTGACCACCTCCCTGGCCGCTGCCGGCAGTGCGCATGCCGCTGCAATCAACAACGCCACCGCCGTGCCCAGCCTCGTGAACCTGCGCATGCCCGCTCCTTCGCCTGTGTCGGAATGCGACCGAGTGTAAGCCCGCCGGCGAACGGCCATGCAAACGTACGCAAACGAAAAGGCCGCGCTTGCGGCGCGGCCTTTCGCTGGAACTCGCTGAGGCGATGGCTCAGGGACGGCGCGCGAGCGCCTCCAGATCCTTGGCCTTGGGCAGCAGGTCCTGCTTGGTCACCGCGAACCAGCCAATGCTCAACATCGGCACGGCCACGATCACCGAGGACACCACCACGATCACCGCGCCGACCATGTGGGTTTCGGCCAGGCCTTCCATCGAACGACCGCCATACAGGTACAGCGCCAGCGCCGACAGGAAGAACATCACCGCAGTGATGATCGTGCGCGACAGGGTCTGGTTGATCGAGCGGTTCAGCACTTCCAGCGGCTCCACGCGCAGGCTGCGGAAGTTTTCGCGCACGCGGTCGAACACCACGATGATGTCGTTGATCGCAAAGCCCATCACCGACAGCATGCCGGCCAGCACGGTCAGGTCGAACTCACGACCGAGCAGCGACATGTAGGCCACCGTCAGCACCAGGTCGAAGAACGCCGTGATCGAGGCGACCACCGCGAACTTCCACTCGAAGCGGAACGCGATATAGATCAGGAAGCCAACCAGCATGAAGACCGTCGCGTAGACGCCGTTCATGGCCAGGTCCTTGCCGACCTGCGGGCCGACGAACTCACCCGGCTGCACGGTCGCCGGATTGGCATCGCTGGTCACGACCTTGCGCACGGCTTCTGCGACGGCACTGCCGGCGTTCTCGTCGTTGTTGTGCTCGCCGTGCGGCTGCAGGCGGATCATCACGTCGCTGGCACTGCCGACGTTCTGCACCTGAGCATTGTCGAAGCCGCCCTTGTCCAGCAGGTCGCGCAACTGGTCCACGTCGACCGGCTTGTCGAAGTGCGCGCGCACCACGGTGCCGCCGGTGAACTCCAGCGCGTAGTTGAAGCCCTTCAGGCCGATGATCGCGAACGAGGCCACCAGCAGCACCAGCATCACCGCCAGCACCGGGCGGCGGTGGCGCATGAAGTCGATCTTGGTGTCGTTCGGGATGAGATGAAGCGGGAACAGTTTCATGCCACGTTCTTCCTTAAGAAGTCCGCACATGGATGTGCGGGCTCTTGCGAGGGACTCGCATTAAATAGCAACGGAGTTGAGCTTCTTGCGACGGCCGTAGATCAGCACCGCCAGCGCGCGCGACACGGTGATCGCGGTGAACATCGAGGCGAAGATGCCGATGATCATGGTCAGCGCGAAGCCACGCAGCGGGCCGGTGCCAAAGGCGAACAGCGCCACGCCCACGATCAGGCCGGTCAGGTTGGCGTCCAGGATGGTGCCGCCGGCCTTCTCGTAACCCGCGGAGATGGCCGACTTGGCCGGCATGCCATTGCGCAGCTCTTCGCGGATACGCTCGTTGATCAGCACGTTGGCGTCCACCGACAGGCCGACCGACAACGCCAGGCCGGCGAAACCGGGCAGCGTCATGGTCGCGCCGAACAGCGACATCACCGCCACCACGATCAGCAGGTTGAACAGCAGCGCCACCGAGGTGATCGCGCCGAACACGCGGTAGTACACGGTGAAGAACACCAAGGTGAACAGGAACGAATAGACCACGGCCTTGATGCCGCGCTCGACGTTCTCCGCGCCTAGGCTCGGGCCGATCACGTATTCCTCGACGAAGCCCATCGGCGCGGCCAGCGAACCGGCGCGCAGCAGCTTGGCCAGGTTGTCGGCTTCGTCCTTGGTCAGGCCGGTGGTCTGGAACTGCTTGCTGAAGACGCCCTGGATGGTGGACGGCGCCAGCGATTCCTCGCTCACGCGCACGCTGCGTACTTCCTTGCCATCGACCATCTTCACTTCCGGGATGCGCTCGATGTAGACCACCGCCATGCGCTTGCCGACGTTGGCGCTGGTGAAGTCGAACATGCGCTGGCCGGCGACGTTGTTCAGGGTGATGTCCACGGCCGGCTGGCCGTTCTGGTCCACGCTCGACACCGCGTTGACCATCTGCTCGCCCGAGGCCAGCACGCGCTTGTTCAGCAGCACCGGTGCGCCGACATCGCGCAGGGTGTAGAGCTTGGCTTCCGGCGGCACGTTGCCGGTGCGCTGGGCTTCCAGTGCATCGCCATCGACCACGGCGCGGAATTCGATGGTCGCGGTCGCGCCGATCAGGCGCTTGGCGGCGGCCGTGTCCTGCACGCCCGGCAGTTCGACCACGATGCGGTCGGCACCCTGCTGCTGGATGACCGGCTCGGCCACGCCCAGCGCGTTGACGCGGTTGCGCAGGGTCGCGATGTTCTGCTGGATCGCGTCGCCCGAGATCCGGGCCAGCTCGCTTTCCGGCAACGTGATCGTGATGCGGTTGCCCTGCACGTCATAGGTCAGCGGCGAGGCGCCAACCAGGGCGCCACTGGCGGTGCCGTTGGCCGGGGCCAGTGCCGCGGACAGCGCGTTGCGCGCCGCATCCACGTCCTGGCCCTGGGCGACATTGACCAGGATGGTGTTGCCCGGGCCACGCAACACCGAGTCGGTGCGCAGCTTGGCATCGCGCAGGGTCACGCGCGCATCTTCGACGAAGGCCTCGACACGCTTGTCCAGTGCCGCCTTCTGGTCCACCTGCAGGGTGAAATGCACACCGCCCTGCAGATCGAGACCGCGCACCATCGGCTTGGCGCCCAGGCTGGACAGCCAGTGCGGCACGGTCGAAGCCAGGTTCAAGGCGACGGTGTAGTTCTCGCCCAGCGACTCACGCAGCACGTCGTTGGCCTTGCTCTGCGCGTCGGCGGTGGACAGGCGCACCAGCAGGTCGCCGTTGCGGACTTCCAGCTGCTTGGGCGTGATCTGCACGGTGCCCAGCGCCGCGGTGACCTTCTGCTGCAACGCGTCGTCGATGGCCGCGCCGCGGCTGGCGGTGATCTGGACCGAAGGGTCCTGCGGATAGATGTTGGGCAGCGCGTAAACCGCACTGAACACCAGCACCAGCAGGATCAGGACATATTTCCAGCGGGGAAACTCAAGCATTGCTTAGCACCCGCGCACCCGCATCCCCAGGCGCGCTCTACGTGATGAAACCGGAACGCCACGGGGACCATCGGCCCTGTGGCACGGCATGAAACGAACGACGGACCGCGCGGGCGGTCCGTTCCGATACAGCGAAATCTTTAGACGGCGGACTTCAGGGTGCCCTTGGGCAGCACGTTGCCGACCGCACCCTTCTGCACCCGCACCTTCACGCCATCGGCGATCTCGACGGTGACGAAGTTGTCGCCGATCTCGGCCACGGTGCCGGCGATGCCGCCGGAGGTGATGACTTCATCGCCGCGCGAGAGCTTGTCCAGCAGGGACTTGTGTTCCTTCTGGCGCTTCATCTGCGGGCGGATCATCACGAAATACATGACCGCGATCAGGACGACCGGGAAGATCAGCATGGACAGGCCGCCACCTTGGGCGGGCGCGGCACCGGCAGCCTGGGCGTGCGCGGCGGGGATCAGGAAATCAAGCAGATTCATCTATCTGGGTCCATTGGTGGGCCGAAAGCAGCCGCGGATTATGCCACGGGGTCGCATGGGCGTGGCCCGGGGGTCGCATCGACCGTAAAACCCGTATCTCCCCGCATCCTGCAGCCTTCCGACCGCACGACGCCGCAAAAGGTTCCGCGGAGGTGACCGGGTGACAATCCGGTCACGCCGGGACGGCCATCCCACGGGCGGCATAGAAGTCGCTGCGGAAGGCCTGGAAACGGCCCTGCTCGATCGCCGCACGCATCCCGGCCATCAACTGCTGGTAGTACCAGAGGTTGTGTAGCGTCCCCAGCATCGGCGCCAGCATTTCGTTGCAGCGGTCCAGGTGGCGCAGGTAGCTGCGGGTGAAGCCGTTGCGGCAGGCATAGCAGCCGCAGCCCGGCTCGATCGGATCCATGTCCTTCTCGTACTTGGCGTTGCGGATGCGCACGGTGCCGAAGCTGGTGAAGAAGTGGCCGTTGCGCGCATTGCGGGTCGGCATGACGCAGTCGAACATGTCCACGCCGCGCGCCACGCCTTCGACCAGGTCTTCCGGGCGGCCCACGCCCATCAGGTAACGCGGACGGTCGGCCGGCAGCTGCGGGTGCAGGTGTTCGAGCATCGCGTTGCGCTCGGCCTCGGTCTCGCCCACCGCCAGCCCGCCGATGGCGTAACCATCGAAGCCGATGGCCTGCAGGCCGTCGGCCGATTGCGTGCGCAGGTCGGTGTGCACGCCACCCTGGACGATGCCGAACAGCGCCGCGTCATTACCCAGGCCATCGTGCGCGTCGCGCGAGCGCTGCGCCCAGCGCAGCGACAGCTCCATCGACTTGTGGACTACGCGCTTGTCCACCGGCTTGCCATCCACGTTCACCGGCGGGCATTCGTCGAAGATCATCACGATGTCCGAATCGAGCACCTTCTGGATCTTCATGCTCTCTTCCGGCCCCAGGAACACCTTGGCGCCGTCGGTCGGCGAGGCGAAGGTCACGCCCGCTTCGGTGATCTTGCGGCGATGCGCCAGCGAGAACACCTGGAACCCACCGGAGTCGGTGAGGATCGGCTTGTTCCAGCGCGCGAAGCCATGCAGGCCGCCGTGCGCTTCGATCACCTCAAGACCCGGACGCAGGTACAGGTGGAAGGTATTGCCCAGGATGATCTCGGCACCAAGATCGACGATGTGCTCGGGCAGGATGCCCTTGACCGAACCATACGTGCCCACCGGCATGAACGCCGGGGTCTGGATGGTGCCGCGCGGGAAGCTCAGCTGGCCACGACGCGCAGTGCCGTCGGTCTTGGCCAGTGCAAAGGTCATGCGGCTCATGCGGACGGCTCCGCATGGGCTTGCGGGAACAGCAGCATCGCGTCTCCGTAGGAAAAGAACCGATAGCCCTGCCGCACCGCGTGCGCATAGGCGTCCATCACCCGCGCCTTGCCGGCGAAGGCCGACACCAGCATCAGCAGCGTGCTTTCAGGCAGGTGGAAATTGGTCAGCAGCGCATCGACGCTGCGGATGCGGTAGCCGGGGAAGATGAAGATGCGGGTCTCGCCGGCGAATGGCTGCAGTTCGCCATCGGGCATGGCCTCAGTCCTACGCCAGGCACTTTCCAGCGCACGTACCACGGTCGTTCCCACCGCAACCACCCGGCCGCCAGCGGCGCGGGTGCGGCGGATCTGCTGCACCAGCTCCGGCCCGACGTTGAGCCACTCGCTATGCATGCGGTGCTCGCGCACATCGTCCACGCGCATCGCCTGGAAGGTGCCCGCGCCCACATGCAGGGTGACGTGGCCGAACTGCACGCCCTGGGCCTTCAGCGTGTCCAGCAGCGGCTGGTCGAAATGCAGGCCGGCGGTCGGCGCGGCCACCGCACCCAGCTCGCGCGCGAACACGGTCTGGTAGCGCTCGGCATCGTCCTTGCCCGGGTCGCGGGTGATGTACGGCGGCAGCGGCATGCGCCCGGCTTTCAGCAGCCAGCTGTCCAGCGCATCGTCCACGTCGAAGCGCAGTTCATAGAACTCGCCTTCGCGCCCCAGCACCTCGCAGCTGCCACCCGCGTCCAGCGCGATGCGGCCGCCGGGCTTGGGCGATTTGCTGGCGCCGATCTGCGCATGGGCGCGGTTGTCGGGCAGCAGCCGCTCGATCAGGATCTCGACCCGGCCGCCAGTCGCCTTCTGCCCGAACAGGCGCGCCGGAATCACCCGGGTGTCGTTGAACACCAGCAGGTCGCCGGCCCGCAGCTGGCCCGGCAGGTCGCGCACGTGCAGGTCGGCCATCGACGCCTCGCCGGGCGGCACCACCAGCAGGCGGCTGGCCGAACGCTCGGGCAGTGGCGCCTGGGCGATCAGTTCCGGCGGCAGGTCGTAGTGGAAATCGGACTTTTTCAAGGCGGCGGCGGGTTAAAGGGAGCCGCGTATTGTAGCCGCCCGCCTTTTTGTAGAGCGGAGCCTGTGGCAATCCCATCTTGGGGACTCCGCCGGGGCCTTTCCCGAGAATCCGCCCAAAAGGCAGCGGAGCGAGCTCCGCTCTACAAGGGCACCTGTGCTCAACCAGCCTCGGGCCGCATCACCGCTCGAACTTGGTCGACAAAATGATCGAGGACGTCGTGCGCTCCACCCCGTCGATGGCGCCGATCTGGTCGGTCAGCACGTCCATGTCGCCCACGGTCGGCACTGCGCCGATGGCGATCAGGTCGTAGGAACCGCTGACCGAATGCAGCACCCGCACCTCGGGCATGGTCCGCAGGGCCTTGGTCACGGCCAGCATCTGCTTGGGGCGCACGGTGATCATGATGTGGGCGCGGATGTGGCCGTGTTCGACCTCATCGGCCAGGCGCACGGTGTAACCGCTGATCACGCCCTGGCGTTCCAGCCGCTCGATCCGGCTCTGCACGGTGGTCCGCGACAGCTCCAGCTTGCGGGCGATGTCGGCAATGGAGGCCCGCGCGTTCTCGCGCAGCACCGACAACAGCAGTTGATCCGCGGCCGAAACCTTCATTTTCACCAGAGTCCTCGTCGTTTCGCCGAAATCTACCATGCGATTGATCGGATTGGCCCTGCCAAACGACGAGTCGCTTTTCCGATAATGGGTCCAGGCCCTGCTGCATAGGCCGCCCATGCGCTGTGTGCCGCATCCCGCGCGCACCCGTCCAAGCCTGTTGTTTCCGAAGGAGACCGCCATGTCCGTGACCGCCCCCCTCGCCCCGCTGCGCGCCCGCGCCGGTGCCCGCCAGACCACCGGCCTGGACGATGCCACCGTGGCGCGCTTGGCCGCCGGCCACCCGGACCTGCAGCAGGCCATTGCCGCCGCGGCCGAACAGTTCGCTGGACTGGAAGCCGAATTCGCCGACCTGCTCGACCTGGACGAAGCGCAGCAGGTCCGTGCGCTGCAGGCCGGCTACGTGAATTTCTATGCCGATGACGCCATCAACCCGTACGTGGCCCTGGCCGCCTGTGGCCCCTGGCTGGTCACGCTGAAGGGCGCGGTGCTGTTCGACGCTGGCGGTTACGGGATGATCGGCTTCGGCCACACCCCGCAGCCGGTGCTGGACGCGCTGGCCAGGCCGCAGGCGATGGCCAACATCATGACCCCCAGCCTGTCGCAGCTGCGCTTCGACCGCGCCCTGCGCGCCGAGATCGGACATACGCGCGGCGGCTGCCCGTTCGCCAAGTTCCTGTGCCTGAATTCTGGGTCCGAAGCCGTCGGCCTGGCCGCGCGCATCGCCGACGTCAACACCAAACTGATGACCGACCCGGGCGCGCGCTATGCCGGTCGCACCATCAAGCGCGTGGTGGTCAAGGGCAGCTTCCACGGCCGCACCGACCTGCCCGGCCTGTATTCGGATTCCTCGCGCAAGGTCTACCAGCAGCACCTGGCCAGCTACCGCAACGAGACCTCGGTGATCGCCGTGGCGCCGTACGACGGCGAGGCGCTCAAGCAGGTCTTCGCCGATGCCGAGACCAACGGCTGGTTCATCGAGGCGGTGTTCCTGGAGCCGGTGATGGGCGAAGGCGACCCGGGCCGCTCGCTGCCGGCGGCCTTCTACGCCATCGCCCGCGAACTGACCCGCGCCCATGGCAGCCTGCTGCTGGTGGACTCGATCCAAGCCGGCCTGCGCGCCCACGGCGTGCTGTCGGTGGTGGATTACCCGGGCTTCGAAGGCCTGGAAGCGCCGGACATGGAAACCTATTCCAAGGCGCTCAACGCCGCGCAATATCCGCTGTCGGTGCTGGCCGTGACCGCACACGCCGCCGGGCTGTACCGCAAGGGCGTCTACGGCAACACCATGACCAGCAACCCGCGTGCGCTGGACGTGGCCTGCGCCACCCTGGCCCTGCTGACCCCGGCCGTACGCGACAAC
Organism: Pseudoxanthomonas sp.; assembly: GCF_027498035.1. Classification (NCBI taxonomy): domain Bacteria; kingdom Pseudomonadati; phylum Pseudomonadota; class Gammaproteobacteria; order Lysobacterales; family Lysobacteraceae; genus Pseudoxanthomonas; species Pseudoxanthomonas sp. The sequence goes on along the minus strand of NZ_CP114978.1, from coordinate 4,289,488 downwards.
ATCCGCACCCGCGGCGCGCAGGCCGTGGCCAAGCTGGAAAAACTCAAAAGCGAGCTGGGCGGCCTGATCACCAACGTGCAGGGCACCGGCCTGCTGTTCTCGTGCGAACTCGCCCCGCAGTTCAAGTGCTACGGCGCCGGTTCGACCGAGGAATGGCTGCGCGAACGCGGCCTCAACGTGATCCACGGCGGCGCCAACTCACTGCGCTTCACTCCGCACTTCAACCTCGATGAAGCCGAGCTGGACCTGCTGGTGTCGATGGTCGGCCAGGCCCTGCGCGAAGGCCCGCGCCAGCAGCAGGCCGCCGCGGCCTGACCGCAGGATTACGGGAATCCCCGTAGAGCGGAGCTTGTGGCAATCCCATCTTGGGGACTCCGCTGGGGCATTCCCATGATCCGAGGAGGGCAGCGGAGCAAGCTCCGCTCTACGAGAAAGCGAAAGGCCTGTAGGGCGGGTCTCGGCCCGCCACCACGATCCATGGCAACCGCGACGGCGGGTCGAGCCCCGCCCTACGCCGACTACTGCCTTTTCGGCGCGTCCTTGAAGCGTGCCATCGCTTCACCGATCAGCTGTTGTGCCTCGGCCGCGTCGCCCCAGCCGTTGAGTTCAACCGTGTTGCGACCGGCCGGCAGGTCCTTGTAGATGCGGAAGAAGGCTTCGATGCGCTGCTTCTCGATCTCCGGCAAATCGGCCAGGTTGCGGATGCTGGCGTAGGTCGGGTCGATCTTGTCGGTGGGCACGCCGATGATCTTCTCGTCGTGCTCGCCCTTGTCGATCATGCGCAATACGCCGATCGGCCGGAAGCTGATCAACACGCCCGGATGCAGCGGCTCGCGGGTCAGCACCAGCGCGTCCAGCGGGTCGCCATCGCCGGCCAATGTGCTGGGCATCGACCCGTAGTTGGCCGGGTACGCGACCGGCATCGACTGGAAGCGGTCGACGAAGATCAGGCCGTCCTCGGTGGTTTCGTACTTGGTGAAGCTGCCGGCCGGGATTTCCACCAGCACGGTGGCTTCTTCCGGTGCCTTCTTCGGCTGCGGCACGTGCAACGGGTTGCGGATGTAATCAGCCGCGCCGGCCAGGGCCGGCAGGCAGGCCAGCACCAGGGCGGTATACACAGCGAGCTTCAATCGCATGAGGGTTCTTCCTTCAGGACGTCGTCGGCGCTTGGAAAGCCGCTCTTGCCCGGATCAGCGAGGCGTATCCGGGAGCTCTCCTTTCATGGACAAGCCCCCGGGCGATGGACATCACATCATTCCCAGCAGCGGTCCTCTCGCCCCTTGGGCGAGACCGGTCGTGCACAGTCGCGCGGGGCGATGCGACCTTCGTTGTGTTCGACCACGCGCTTGTCGCCGTTGGCATCGCGCACCAGGTCGAACGCGTCGTACAGGCGGCCGGTGGCCGTGCGCGACTCATAGGTCAGCCGCTGCGCATCCAGGTGCAGCACCTGGTAGAGCTGGGTGTCCTCGCCAACCGGCTTCATCGTCTTGCGCGCGTAGTCGGACAGCCGGTACTGCTTGGGCCCGGCGACCGACACGATGAACACCGGGGTGACGGTGTTGTCGGCATCGCCGCGACGTCCGTAGGTGTGGTCGTGGCCCTGCAGCACCAGATCAACCTTGTGCTTGCGGATCACCGGCAACACCTGCTCGACCAGCTTCTCGTTGTCGCGCTCGGCCCGCGGCGAATAGAACGGCTGGTGGATCAACACGATCGACCAGGGCCGCGTGTTCTCCGACAGCACCTTGTCCAGCCATGCGGCCTGGGCCTCGCCTGTTCCCAGGTCGAGGGCCGAGGTGCCATCGATCACCGCCACGCGCACGTTCTGGTAGTCGAACCAGTAGGTGGTCTGCGCGGTTTCCGACGGGCCGTTCTTCGGCAGGGCGAAGGTCACCGGCCAGTGGTTGCCCAGCACGCGGTGTTCCTGCGGCGTGTCTTCGAACTCCTCGCGATATTCGTGGTTGCCCGGCGCCGGCGCGATGGCCGTGCCCTGCAGCATCCAGTTGCCCGCTTCGAACCACTCGGCCCACTCGCTATCGTCCTGGCCGTCGCCGCCGCTGACCAGGTCACCGGCAAACAAGGTCAGGCGCGCATCGGGTGTGCTGCGCCAGGCCTGGCGGAGTACGCGCGAGACCAGGCTCAGGTTCTTGTTCTGCGTATCGCCGAAGTACAGCAGGGTCAGCGGCGTGTCAGCACTGGCGGCGGTGCGGAACTGGTTCCACGGCCCCCAGGTGTCCGTGCCCTGCACGCGGTAGGCGTACAGCGTGTCCGGCTTGAGCCCATCGACATCCACGCGATGGTGGTGGGAGAGACCGTTCTCGCTCTTTAGCGGCGTGGTGGTCGCGGTCAGCACGCGCGGCGTGCCCAGATCGGGCGAATCACCGGCGATCACCAGTTCCAGCCTGGGCTGCGACACCGACGCATCGGTGCGCCAGGCCACGGCGAAGCCGGTCGCGGCATCCTGCGCGGGCGAGGCCACGATGCGGTCCGGGAATCCCGTCGCCGCATAGTGCGTGCTGCCGATCGGAACCTGGGTATTCGGCTCCGCGTTGCCAGCCTTGTCCTTGGCGGAGGCGATGCCCGCGCCGGCCAGGCCGGCGGCGAGCATCAGGGTGAAAGCTGTCGTCCGTGACCGTGCAGCAGCGATCAACGCTTGCACTCCGGCAGCTTCAGCGCGCTGGCAATGTCACGCCAATCGAATGCCGCCACGGCCTGGTCGTCGTGCAATGCGTAGAACACGCCCTGCGGGAAGCGCGCATCGCCATGGGCATCCATCCATACCCCATCGGTGTTGGCCGTGACCTTGCCGGCGAATGCACCAACCGGCTGCAGCGTCCTGCGGTCGAACACCTGGAACACGCTGCGGTCCTTGAACTGGTCCGTGCCGATCCAGTAACCACTGCCATCGGCGCAGGCCAACAGCGCGATGCCTTCGGCCTGGGCCTTGTACAGGTCCGCGCCGACGTCGCGACCGGTGTAGCTGCCATCCATGCGGTACTCGCGCAGACGCGTGCCGACGGCCATGTCTTCCTCAGCCAGCATCAGGCGGTTGTTGTCGGCGTCGCCGAACACCGATTCGGCAATGCGGATCGCGCCGGCTTCGGTTGTATCACCGAAGGTCTGGGTCAGCGTTGCCTTCCAGCGACCGCCGGCCTGCTTGAGTTCATAGCGACGGAAGCGCTGGCCCAGGTCGGCCAGCGGCGGCACGGTTTTCTCATCCGCGCCCTGCATGTAGTTGTCGCTGACGATGACTTCGATGCCGCCGTCTTTTTCGTGCGCCCACAGGCCGTATGGCTTCTTCAGATCGTCGGCGCCGAACACCGCCACCGACTTGAAATCCGGCAGCGAGAACGCCTGCACGCGATGGTTGTCGCGCTCGACCACCAGCACCAGATCGCCGACGACGGAAATCCCATTGGGACGATCCAGCTGGCCCGGCGCACTGCCCTTGCCCGCGACGGTGCGCAGGCGCTGGCCGGTGTCGCCGTCGAACACCACCAGCTCACTGCTCTTCTTGGCGGTGGCGATGACCCAGCGCTGGCCGTCCGGCGTGATCCAGCTGGCCGGCGAATCCAGGTTGTCCTCCGGCGTGGGCACGGTGACGAAGGTTTCGGCTACCACCACATGCGCCACATTGGACGTGGCCAGCGTCGGATCAATGCCGGCCTCGTCGGGCTCGCGGTCGGCCTTGGCGGCCGCAGCGGCATCGGCCGGTGCAGAGGCAGCCGGCGCCTCGACGGCCGGCTTGCTGCAACCGGCCAGCAGCACGCACGCCAGTCCCAGCGCGGCCGCGCCGCGCGTCATCGTAGCCGCGCGCATTACAGCTTCACCTTGATGCCGACGGCGTAGGTGCGGCCGTATTCCTCGTACTGCTGGGTGTGCGAACGGTCGCCCTGGTAACGCTCCAGCGGCTTGTCCAGCAGGTTGGACGCGTCGAAGTACAGCTCGACGTTGTCGGTGACCTGATAGCTCAGGCCGAAGTCCAGCTGGGTATTGGGCGCCACATAGATATCGTAGGCCTTGCTGTCGCCGATCTCATCCAGGTACTCGCTGCGGTACACCGCCGACACACGTGCCGAGAGGCCGGCCTTTTCGTAGCCCAGGTAGCCGCTGTAGACATGTTTGGAAGCACGCGGCAGGTTGAAGCTGTCGTCCGCACGATCGGCGATGCCCGGATCGAAATCGGTATCCAGCCAGGTGCCACTGGCGCCGACCAGCAGACCGTTCCAGCCCTCGGGCAGGAAATCCAGCTGTTGCTGGTAGTTGAACTCGGCGCCCATCACCTTGGCCTTGTCACCGTTGATGGCCATCGTCTGCTTGTAGCCGTCATAGTCCGAACCGTCGTCGATCTCGCTCACGCGGTCGACGATGTAGCCATCGATCCACTTGCGGAACACGCCCAGCGAAACGATGCCGCTCTTGCCCAGGTACTTCTCGAAGGAGAAGTCCAGGTTGGTCGACTCATACGGATCCAGGTTCGTATTGCCCACCTGGATTTCCTCGTCGTCGTTGTTGATCGCCGTGTGCGGCGCGATCTGGCCGAAGCCCGGGCGCGAGACGGTCTTGTTCAACGCCGCGCGCAGCGCCCAGCCATCACCGCCATCCCAGCGCACGTGCAGGCCCGGCAGGATGTTGGCATAGCTGCGCTTGGCCTCGACCTGCGAAACGGTGAACGATTCGCCATCGCTCGCGCCCACGACGTCGTAGCCACGGGCACTGAAGCTGGTGCTTTCCGCGCGCACGCCGGCGATCACGCGCAGTGCGCCGATGTCCCAGGTGCCCATCGCGTAGGCGGCCAGGATGTCCTCGCTGGCGCTGTAGTCCTCGGCCAGCGCGGCGATAGCGTTGACGGCGGTGTCGCCTGCGTCGGCGCTGTATTCGCTGCCGTATTGCGCCCAGTAAGCGCGCATGGCCGACGAACTCAGCGCCTGGCCCAGGCTGTTGTGGCGGTGCGAGGGCGCCGACACGGTCCAGTCGGCCAGGTCGATGTCCGGGCCTTCGGACAGTTCGGTCTCGTTCTTGTCGACGTTGCGGTCGCGGAAGCGGCCCAGCAGGCCCATCTTGTAGCTGCTGTTCTCGCCGTCGAAGCGCACGTTGACCTTGGCGCTGACTTCCTTGTCGTCGGTCCTGCCCGGCGACAGCACGACCTTGTTGAATGCGTAGTTGTCGTTGGATTCCCAGCTGTCGTCGGAGAAGACGATGTCCGGCATCCCGCTGTTCTGGTCGATGGTGGCGGTCAGGCCGCTCTTGACGCTCTTCTTGATCTTGAAGCGCGCTTCCATCTCGTCGTCCACCCGCTCCTCGGTCTTGCTGTAGCCAACCTGGTAGTCGACGACCGCGCCGGTCAGGCGGTTCTCGCCACCGAAGCTGACGGCCTCGGTGTTCTGCTTCTTGGTGCGGTAGCGCACCCGCTTGCTCAGGTCGTCCACCGGCGCCGAATAGGTGCCATCGCCGTTGGCCACCACATTGTCGGCATCGAAGTCGATGACGGTGTTCTGCCGGGTCTCGGCATCCTGGTAGTCGCTGTAGAGCGTGCGCAGGTAGTACTTGTTGTCCGCGTCCGGGTGCCAGTCCAGGTTGAGGTTGGCACCGATGCGCTTGCGCTCGATGGCGTACTTGCGGCGCTGCTGCTGGACCATGAACATGTCGCCGTTATCGAGTTCGTCGTACTCGCCTTCGGTGTTGTCCGACTCGAACTTGCGGTCCTGGTAGTTGATGCCGAACGCCACGCCAAAGGTGTTGTCGGCGAACAGGTCGCTGTAGTTGAACGCGCCCTTCGGGCTGGTCTTGCCGCTCAGCTCCTGGTGGTTGGCCTCGAGTTTGGCGCGGATGCTGCGACCGTCGCGGTCGAAAGCCGAGGCGGACTCAATTTCGATCGCGCCGCCGATCGAATCACCCGGCATGTCCGGGGTCGGCGACTTGACCACTTTCAACCGCTCGGTCGATTCGGAAGGAATCAGGTCCAGCGGAGTGGAACGGTTGTCGCTTTCCGGCGTACCGATCGACAAGCCATCCACGGTGACGCTGTTGAGCGCCGCATCCAGGCCGCGCACGACCACGTAGCGGCCTTCGCCCTGGTCGCGGGTGACGCTGACGCCCGGCAGGCGCGAGACCGACTCGGCCACGTTCTGGTCCGGGTAATCACCCACGTCATCGGCGGCGACGGCGTCGAGGATCGCGTTGGAATCGCGCTTCAGGTCGATCGCGCGCACCTGAGCTTCCAGCTGCGGACGCACCACCAGCCTGTCCAGCGTGGTGGCGTCGGCCGGCGCGGCAGCGGCAGCATCGGCCGATCCATCGGCAAGGCTGGCGTTGTTGGCTGCGACGTCGTTGTCGGCAGCGAAGGCGGGCGTGGCAACCAGAGCCGCCAGTGTCAGGGACACGGCGGTGGCAAGGCGGTGGCGATTCAACACGAAGTCACTTCCCCAGACATGTAAAGAATGGGTCGGCACGGTATTTTCGGAAGGTTTCTCCCCTGTTACACGCACCCAAATCTGACAGGGTGGTCATTTTTCCAAGGCCGACCTGCGGCCGCTCCGCCTTCGACGCGGCCTTCCCGCCGTTTGCGCCTGGGTCGCCGGCAGCACATCCTTGCCGTTCCCCACATGTCGAACGCCTGCCCATGAAGACCGTTGAAGTCCGCCACCCCCTGGTCCGCCACAAGATCGGCCTGCTGCGCGATGCCTCCTTGAGCACCAAGGGATTCCGCGAACTGGTCACAGAACTGGGCACCCTGCTCGCCTACGAGGCCACCGCCGACCTGCACACCGAGCCGGACACCATGCAGGGCTGGGACGGGCCGGTCGAAGTGCAGAAAATCGCCGGCGCCAAGATCACCCTGGTGCCGATCCTGCGTGCCGGCCTGGGCATGCTGCCCGGCGTGCTGGCGCTGATTCCCGCCGCGCGCGTGAGCGTGGTCGGCCTGCAGCGCGATGAGGAAACCCTGCAGCCGGTGCCCTACTTCGAGCGCCTGACCGGCCGGCTCGAAGAACGCGACGCACTGATCCTGGACCCGATGCTGGCCACCGGCGGCACCCTGATCGCCACCATCGACATGCTCAAGCGTGCCGGCGCGCGGCGGATCAAGGGCATCTTCCTGGTCGCCGCGCCAGAAGGCCTCAAGGCCCTGGAAGCCGCGCATCCGGACGTGGAGGTCTACACCGCCGCCATCGACGAGCGCCTCAACGAGAAGGGTTACATCCTGCCGGGCCTGGGCGACGCGGGCGACCGCATCTTCGGCACCCGCGTAGGCTGATCGCACACTCCAGCCCTTTCTGCATGGGAGCCGCTGCAGCGGCTCCCGCGATGTGTTCCGGTCGCCGACATCGGTTGAAGCAGGCCGCCTGCGGGCCAGTGCGACGCGTGGCATCGGGCGCCACACGCAGACACCCGCTGCAGGCGTAGCATCCGCCCCACCCCCGCCCCTCATCCCGGAGCTTCGCCATGACCCGTCCGATCCTGCTGGCCTGCGCACTGCTGGCCGGCACCGTGAGCTTCAACGCCCTGGCCCAGTCCAGCTCGCAGACCCGCATGGCCGAGTGTTCGGCCCAGAACAAGGGCAAGACCGGCGAGGACTACAAGTCCGCGCAGAAAGCCTGTCTGAGCACCAAGACCACCACCGCCGCACCATCCACGCCGCAGCAGCGCATGAAGACCTGCAACGCCGACGCCGCCACCAAGAAGCTCAGCGGCGACGCACGCAAGACCTTCATGTCCAGCTGCCTCAAGAAGTCCTGATCGAAAGACCTGCGGCTGCGCGCCGCGATCCGGCGCGCATCACATTCGTAGAGCGGCAACGCGCGCAGTCAGGCAGCCAGCGGCCGCGCGTGCAGCTCGGCCACTTCATGGGTGGTGCCGAAGCGCCCCTTCTCGTCGCGCGTGACCTGGGCCAACGCGCAGTCGGTGTCGTGGGTAAAGAACAGCCGCACGTCCCGCGCCAGCGCGTCTTCCAGGAATGCGCGCTTCTCGTCGATCAGCAACTCCGCATTGCGGTCGTAGCCCATCGTGATCGGCACATGCACCCAAAAGCGCCCGGGAATCAGGTCGGCGCAGAACGCCACGCCCCCATGCGCGCTGCCATCGGCCGCTGCGACCGGCCCGACGATCTCGGCCAGCATCAGGCCCGGCGTATGCCCATCACTGAAGGAAAACCGCACCGCATCGCCCAGTGCCTGCGAGGTGTCGCCTTCGACGATCTCCAGCCGGCCGCTGGCCTCCAGCAGGCCCGGCAACTCGGGAATGAAGCTGGCACGGTCGCGCGAATGCGGATTGCGTGCACGCTGCCAATGCTGCGCGCCGACCACGAAGGTCGCATTGGGAAACAGCAGCTGCGGCGCCCGGCCTTCCGCCCATGGCGCCAACAATCCGCCGGCATGGTCGAAGTGCAGGTGGCTCAGCACCACCACGTCGATGTCTTCATGGCCGAAGCCCGCCTGCGCCAGTGAATCCAGCAGCACGTGCCCGGTTTCCAGTACCCCGAAACGCTCGCGCAGCCTGGGCTCGAAGAACGCACCGATGCCGGTTTCGAACAGCACCGTCTTGCCGTTGAGCGGCGAGGCCAGCAGCGCGCGACAGGCCAGGTCGATGCGGTTGTGTTCGTCCGGCGGCGCCCACTTGGCCCACAGTGCGCGCGGCGCATTGCCGAACATCGCCCCGCCGTCGAGCTTCTGCGAATTGCCGGTGATGGACCAGAGTTTCATCGAGCCTAACCTCCTGCCGAAGCACAGGCGCCCATGATGCGCGCGACGCCTGCGTATTCCCATGAAAAGCAGCAGGCGACGCAATGCGCCGCCTGCTGTGTTCAACTCCTGAGAAGCGCGCTTACGGCGTGCTGGGCTGTATTTCCGCCGCGCCCACTTCGTTACGCGGGTCGCTGCCGCCACTAAGTGTGTTGGTCTTCTTGTCCCACTCCACCGTCTGCAGGTTGCCCCAGACGTGGCTGGAACCGCGGCCACCGGCGGCGGTGTCGGCGACCTGCTTGACCTTGTGGCCCATCGCTTCCAGCCCCTGGATCGTGGTCGCGTCGAAGGTTCCGCTCTCGGCGTCGATCTCGTCCGGCAGCCACTGGTGGTGGTAGCGCGGCAGTGCGGCCACTTCCTGCGCGGACAAACCGTCGTCGTAGCCCAGGATGCCCAGCAGCACCATGGTGATGATGCGGCTGCCGCCTGGCGTACCCAGCACGATGTCCTTGTCGGCGTTCTCCATGAAGGTGGGCGACATGGAACTGAGCGGGCGCTTGCCCGGCTTGGGCGCATTGGCCTCGTAGCCCATCACGCCGAACGCGTTGGGCGTACCCGGCTTGAGCGCGAAGTCGTCCATCTCGTCGTTGAGCAGCACGCCGGTGCCCTTGGGGATCAGCCCCGAGCCGTACAGCAGGTTCACGGTCTGGGTGGCGCCCACGCGATTGCCTTCGGCGTCGATGATCGAGAAGTGCGTGGTCTCGTCGTCTTCCAGCGGGGTCGGGTTGCCCGACAGCAGGTCGCTCGGCGTGGCCTTGTCCGGGTTGATGGTCGAACGCAGGCCCAGCGCGTAGTCCTTGCTCAGCAGCACCCGCTGCGGAATGGTGGTGAAGTCCGGATCGCCCAGGAAGAAAGTGCGGTCACGGTAGGCACGACGCATGGCCTCGACCACCAGGTGGGTCCTGTGCGCCGGGTCCATCGTCTTGAGGTCGTAGCCTTCCAGGATCTGCAGCATCTCGGCCAGGGCGATACCACCGGAGGACGGCGGCGGCACGGTGGTGATCTTCCAGCCCTTGTAGTCAAACTGGATCGGCGTGCGCTGCTTGACCTGGTAGTTGGCCAGCTCATCGGCGGTCCACTTGCCACCGGCCTGCTTCACCCCAGCCAGCAGCTTCCTGGCGGTTTCGCCTTTGTAAAAACCGTCGCGGCCCTTCTCGGCCAGCAGGGTCAGGGTATGGGCCAGTTCGGGCTGCTTGAAGATATCGCCGGTCTGGATCGGTTTGCCATTGCGCAGGTAAACCTCGCGCGTGCCCGGATACTTCTCCATCTCGCCGCGGCGCTGGGCATAGCCCCTGGACATGCGGTCGTAGACCGGGAATCCATCGGTCGCGATCTTGATCGCCGGGGCCAGCGACTGCTTCAACGGCAGCTTGCCGTGCTGGGTCGCCAGTTCCACCAGCGCCGCCGGCAGGCCGGGAATGCCCGCCGACCAGGGACCGTTGATCGACTTGGACGGATCCAGCTTGCCGTCCTTGTCCAGGTATTTCTCCGGCGAAGCCGACTCGGGCGCGTATTCGCGCGCGTCGATCATCACGTCCTTGCCGGTCCTGGCGTCGTGCAGCAGGAAGAAACCACCACCGCCCAGGCCCGAGCTGATCGGCTCGACCACGCCCAGCGTGGAGGACACCGCCACCGCGGCGTCGAACGCATTGCCGCCTTCGCGGATGATCTGCAGGCCGGCCTCGGTGGCCAGCTTGTGCCCGGAGGCGATGGCCGCGCCGGGCGGATGCGCCGCCGGAGCCGCTGCGGTGGCCTGCTGCGCACTGGCAACAACCGGAAGAACAACCGTCAGGGCGACGGCAATCAGGCTAGGGAATTTCACGCACTCTCCAAGATTAAGGGCCGGGCGGCGTCAACCGCCCTGCAAGCGCTGGAGTTTGGCCAGCAGGTCCTCACGGCTTTCGGGAAACTCAGGGTCCGGGTCGATGCATTCCACCGGACAGACAACCACGCATTGCGCCTCGTCGAAATGCCCTACGCACTCGGTGCAGCGCGCCGGATCGATCACATAGATCTCCTCGCCCATCGAGATGGCCTGGTTGGGACAGGCCGGCTCGCAGACGTCGCAGTTGACGCAGAGCGAATTGATCTTCAGCGACATGGGAAGGACATGGATATCAACGGGGAGAACCTGGACAGCATGGGGAACCGGTGCGACGGGAGCAAGCCGGGCGGGTGGAACGCAAAAACCCCGACCGGGATGGCTGGGGTCCGGACTATGCGTTTTCACATTGACGAAGCTGCCTGGAAATTGCACTGGCCGTCCGTCATGGGGCGGGAACGCTTCGACCGTCATTCCCGCAAATGGGAGGATCGGGGGTGACATGCACCACCGGCTCGCAACTGTGCTTCAACCGTCATGCCCGCGAACGCGGGAATCCAGCGCCTTGGATTTGGGTGCCAGCGAGCTGTGGAGCTGGCTGCGAAAAGCACTGGATGGCCAGCCGTCCGGCTGTTTTGAAGCACTTCCCGCTTTCGCGGGGATGGAGGGAGGCATGCCTCCTCCGGGAGTGGCAAAGGCGTGGCCGCGAGGCGGCCACGCGCCGGGGCAAGCGCAAAAGCTGAGGCACTGGATGACCAGCCGTTCGGCTGTTTTGAAGCACTTCCCGCCTACGCGGGGATGGAGGAGGCATGCCTCCTCCGGAAGTGGCAAAGGCGTGGCCGCTAAGCGGCCACGCGCCATTTCGTCACTTGGCTTCGACGAAGACGTAGTCGGCGTTGGTCGGCTCGACCGAGGTCTTGACCCGGTCGTTGTCGGCCGCGGCGCCGACGAACAGCACGCGCGCGCCCTTGAACGAGCCCGGCGAGGCCTTGGCGAACGAGGCAACGATCAGGTCGGCCATCTTGGCGCTGTCCGGCGAACCAAACGCGACCATGTTGCCCGAGGTCACGCCGCGCTGGACGGCGTTGCCGACCTGTTCGGCCAGGCGGTCGTACTTGCCCTGGAAGTCTGCATCGGTGCTGGCAGGCAGGTAGTACATGATCGGCGCATTGGCGATCGTGCCCATGTTGCGGCCGACCGCGTCCTGCAGGTAAGGCTTCCAGGCAGCGTCGTCGGTGCCGGCCGGCGCGGTCATCGGAGCGGCTTCGGCTGGCTGCGCCGTGGCTTCTTCCTTCTTGCAGGCGGCCAGCGACACGATGGACATGCCCAGGCAGGCGGCCAGTAGCAGGCGGTTGGTGGACTTCATGGGTGCAGCCTCCGGTTGGATCTTTGAGATGTGAGTAGCGGGGGAAAGCGATGAGATCAGTCGATGGCGGCTTCGCGCGCTTCCTGCAGGGCCTTGGCCACCGAGGCGGGCACGAAGCCGGACACGTCGCCGCCCAGGCGTGCGATCTCGCGCACCAGGGTCGAGGAAATGAAGCCGAACTGCTCGGCCGGGGTCATGAACAGCGTTTCCACGTCGGGAATCAGGTGCCGGTTCATGCTGGCCATCTGGAATTCGTATTCGAAGTCGGACACCGCGCGCAGGCCGCGCAGCAGCACCCGGCCGCCCACCTTGTGGACGAAATCGGCCAGCAGGCTGTCGAAGCCGGTGACTTCCACGTGCGGGTGGTGGGCGACGGCCTCGCGGGCCAGGGCGACGCGCTTTTCGATCGGCAGCGCCGGACCTTTCTTCTGGCTGGCGGCCACGCCGATGACGATGCGCTCGAACAAGGGCGCGGCACGGTCGATCAGGTCCAGGTGACCGTTGGTGATCGGGTCGAAGGTGCCCGGATAAACCGCGGTCCGGATGGGCGACACGCTCATTCAGCAAGTACCGTCGAAAGTTCGCCGTTCAGTGTAGCAGTGGCCGGTGCCCGGGACGCACGGGCCAGGGCGTAGCGCACCTCGCGGGTACTGCCCTCGCGGTGCAGCACGAAGCCCGGCGGCAGCGCCGGCGCCTGGTCGTGCGGGGATTCGATATAGAGCCAGGCGCCCGGCGCCAGCAGCCGCGGCAGCCGCGCCAGCACGGCGTCCCACAGCCCTGCGGCGAACGGCGGATCGACGAAAGCGATGTCGAAGGCCGCGTCCGGCTGCTGTTCCAGCCAGGCCAGCGCATCGGCGTTGACGACCGTGACCTGGTCGGCAGCTTTCAGTCTTGTCACCACTTCGCCCAGCTGCCGGGCCAGGCCCGGATCGCGCTCGACCAGCACTGCGCTGTCGGCGCCGCGCGACATGGCTTCCAGCCCCAGCGCACCGGTGCCGGCGAACAGGTCCAGCACCCGCGCGCCGGCCAGCTCGCCGGTCAGCCAGTTGAACAGGGTCTCGCGGACCCGGTCGCTGCTCGGGCGCAGGCCTGGCAGGTTCGGCACCGGCAGGCGCGTATTGCGCCAGCGCCCGCCGACGATGCGGACCTGGCCGGCGCCCTGTTGGGCGGCCCGGGAATGCGGGGTGGATGGCGAACGGGCCATGGGCAGGATCGGCGGAAAGGCCGCAGATGATAACGATCCGGACGCCGGCGTTTCCTGTAGAGCCGAGCTTGCTCCGCTGGAGCTTTCCCAATGTCCTGACCGAAGGGCAGCGGAGCAAGCTCCGCGCTACAGGAGTTCACGGCGCCTTCGCGCACCTGCGCATGCACCCGCAACCCTTGAAAACGCCACTTCCACCCATACCCCGGGAGCCATCGGCCATCCCTCGGCCCGTCCAACCCACGGAGCAAGACGACCCATGACCACCGCCACCGAAACCCACAAGGAAACGCTGGGCTTCCAGACCGAGGTCAAGCAGCTGATGCAGCTGATGATCCACTCCCTGTATTCCAACAAGGAGATCTTCCTGCGTGAGCTGGTGTCCAACGCCGCCGATGCCGCCGACAAGCTGCGCTTCGAAGCGCTGACCGACGCGTCCCTGCTGGAAGGCGACGGCAGCGACCTGCGCATCCGCATCGCCTTCGACACGGCCGCGCGCACGGTCACCATCGACGACAACGGCATCGGCATGAGCCGCGACGAAGCCATCGCCCACCTGGGCACGATCGCCAAGTCCGGCACCGCCGACTTCCTCAAGCACCTGTCCGGCGACCAGAAGAAGGACGCGAACCTCATTGGCCAGTTCGGCGTGGGTTTCTACAGCGCCTTCATCGTCGCCGACCAGGTGGACGTGTATTCGCGCCGCGCCGGCCTGCCCGCCAGCGAGGGCGTGCACTGGTCTTCGAAAGGCGAAGGCGACTTCGAAGTGGCCACCGTCGACAAGGCCCAGCGCGGCACCCAGATCGTGCTGCATCTGAAGGAAGACGAAGCCGGCTTTGCCGATGGCTGGCGCCTGCGCGGCATCGTCAAGAAGTACTCCGACCACATCGCCCTGCCCGTCGAGCTGCTGAAAGACCTGCCCGCCCCGGCCGAAGGCGAAACGCCGGCCGAACCCGAGTGGGAAGCGGTCAACCGTGCCAGCGCGCTGTGGACGCGTTCCAAGTCCGAAGTGAAAGACGCCGAATACCAGGAGTTCTACAAGCACATCGCCCATGACCATGCCGACGCGTTGGCCTGGAGCCACAACAAGGTCGAGGGCAAGCTGGAATACACCTCGCTGCTGTTCGCCCCGGCGCGTGCGCCGTTCGACCTGTACCACCGCGATTCGGCCAAGGGCCTGAAGCTGTACGTGCAGCGCGTCTACATCATGGACCAGGCCGACCAGTTCCTGCCGCTGTACCTGCGCTTCATCAAGGGCGTGGTGGATTCGTCCGACCTGCCGTTGAACGTCTCGCGTGAAATCCTGCAGAAGGGCCCGGTCATCGATTCGATGAAGTCCGCGCTGACCAAGCGTGCGCTGGACATGCTGGAGAAGCTGGCCAAGGACAAGCCCGACGACTACGCGACCTTCTGGAAGGAGTTCGGCCAGGTCCTCAAGGAAGGCCCGTCCGAGGACTACGCCAACCGCGAGAAGATCGCCAGCCTGTTGCGCTTCGGCTCGACCAAGTCCGGCACCGATGCGCAGGACGTGGGCCTGGCCGACTACGTGGCGCGCATGGTCGAAGGCCAGGACAAGCTGTACTACCTCACCGGCGAGAGCTACGCGCAGGTCAAGGACAGCCCGCACCTGGAAGTGTTCCGCAAGAAGGGCATCGAGGTGCTGCTGCTGACCGACCGCATCGACGAGTGGCTGATGCAGTACCTGACCGAGTTCGACGGCAAGTCGTTCGTCGATGTCGCCCGCGGCGACCTGGACCTGGGCGCGCTGGAAACCGAAGAAGACAAGAAGGCCCAGGAAGAGACTGCCAAGGACAAGGAAAAGCTGGTTGCGCGCCTGAAGGAATCCCTGGGCGAGGACGTGTCCGAGGTCCGCGTGTCGCATCGCCTGACCGATTCGCCGGCGATCCTGGCCATCGGTGAGGGCGACATGGGCCTGCAGATGCGCCAGCTGCTGGAAGCCAACGGCCAGAAGGTGCCCGAGGCCAAGCCGGTGTTCGAGTTCAACCCGGCCCACCCGCTGATCGAACGCCTGGATGGCGAGGCCGACGAGGACCGCTTCGGCGACCTGGCCCATGTGCTGTTCGACCAGGCCGCGCTGGCTGCCGGCGACAGCCTCAAGGACCCTGCCGGCTACGTGCGCCGCCTCAACAAGCTGCTGCTGGACCTGTCGCGCTGAGGCACCACATCCTGCGTGCCGGACACGCCCGGGCGCAGGGACGAAATGGAGAGGCCGGCTTAATCGCCGGCCTTTTGCTTGTCCGGCCGCCAGCTATCGCGCCACGCGATCCGGAAACCATCCTCGGTCAAGGTCAGCGGCAGCCAGACATAGCGACCATCGATGGCGTTGTCGGGGTTCCAGCGATCACCCATGTAGATGAAGCGACCCGGCTGCCCAGGCCAGGGCAACACATAGGCGCTCTGGCTGTGGAAGGTCAGCGCGGCATCGGCACCCTGCGCGGGATTTCCAAACTCCGTCCGGGGCCCCATCGGCGATGCCGCCGTGGCGCCATGGGCGGTGTTGGGCTTCCAGCCCGTGCATTCGGAGCCCATGAAGTAATAGCGACCGTCATGCTGGAAGACCGCCGACGTGGACACGAAGGCCCACGCCGGCGTCAGAACCATGTCCGGGTGTGCAACCCGGACCGGCATGCCTCAGAATGTCACCGTCATGCGCGCCCACATGAAGCGGCCCAGCAGGTCATAAGTGGCCACGTCGGTATTGGCGTTGGTCACGTTGTTGGCGTAGTACAGCGGCGGCTGCTTGTTGGTCACGTTGTCCACGCCGACCTCGAAGCGGGTGTGCCACGGCGTGTACTGATAGCCAGCCTGCAGGTTGTGGTAGATGTACGCGCCGATGCCGCGGACCACGCCGGCTTCATCCGAATCGGCCGACAACCCCTGGTCCAGGTCGCTGCTGCCGATCTGGGTCTTGCCGACATAGCGGATGCGCCAGGACGCGCTCCAGTCGCCCTTGTTCCAGGCCACCGTGCCCAGGCCGCGCCAGCGCGGGAAATTGCCGTAGGAGTACGTGAATTTGCCCGCATTGTGGATGGTCACCGTGCTCGCATCGGTGGTGTCGGGCAGGATGTCGTACAGGCTGGTGTAGGTGCCGTTGAGGCTGGCGGTGAACTTGCCCCACGCGGTCTCCGGCAGGCGGTAGGTCAGGCTGAAGTCGATGCCCCGCGCCCAGAGCTTGCCCAGGTTGACCGTCGGCTCTGCGATGTAGTTGATGGTGCCGTTGTCGTTGCGATGGATCAGCGAGCAGAAGCTGCTGGCCGAGTTCGCGTAGCACTGGTTCATCACCGTCTGCGCCGACACGGTGGTGATGGTGTCTTCCAGGTCGATGCGCCACCAGTCCGCGCTCAGCGACAGGCCTTCGAGCCAGCGCGGGTCGTAGACGAAGCCCACGTCATAGGACTTGCCGGTTTCGGGCTTGAGCTGATACCCCGCCACGACCGCACCGGAAGCCTTGGCGGAGACCTGGCCGTCGGCCTGCTGGTAGCTGCCGTCGGTGGGCACGTTGGCGCAGGCCGCCTCGTGGCCACCGGTGTAGCCGTTGCACGGATCGTTGGCGGTGGCCGCATCGCCGGCCACGCCCGAATACAGCTCGCTGATGTTGGGCGCGCGGAACACCTGGGACGCGGTACCACGCAGCAGCAGGTCCTGGATGGGACGGTATTCCAGCGACACCTTGCTGTTGGTCTTGCTGCCGACCGAGCTGTAGTCGGAGAAGCGCGAGCCGACCGTCAGGTTCAGCGACTCGATCAGCGGCAGGTCCTTGAGCAGCGGGAACAGCGCTTCGGCATAGGCTTCCTTGACGTTGAAGCCGCCGCTGAGGGTGGAGGCGCAGAACTCGATCGTGTCGCACAGGCCGTTCTCGTCGGCCGTCCAGGCGGCATCGGCCTGGGTGCTGGTCGACTCGTTGCGGTAGGACAGGCCAGCGGCCAGGCTCACCGTGCCGGCCGGCAGGTCGAACAGCTCGCCGTTGGCGTTGGCCTCGATCTGCTTGACCGTGTAGATGCTGGTCACGACAGGATTGACCAGCATCGCCTCCAGCGCAGCCGTATTGGACGCATCGTTGATGTTGAAGATGTTGATCGGCGTGCAGCCGGCGATCACGTTACCCGCGCTGCCGCACTTGACCACGCCGTCGGTATCCAGGAACGAGGCGCCGACGGCCTGGTTGAACTTGGTGTAGTTCAGGAAGCCGTAGTTGGTCGATTTCTGCTTGACCCTTCCGTAGTTCATGCTGGCATCCCACTGCCACGAGCTGCTGCCGAAGCTGCCGCGCAGGCCCGGGGTCACCTGCAGGTTGTAGGTGTCGTACTCGTAGCGGCGGTTGCCCAGCGCCGTGATGCGGGTGTTGAGGTCGTTGTACGAAGTGCCCGTGGTGCGATCGGTGCCGAAATTGACGCCGTATGGGTTGTAGTAGCTGTCGGCCGAAACCAGGAAGTTGTCGCCGTTGGCGAAGATCGGGATCGGCGCGATGACGGATGACGACTCGGTCTTGCTGAACCAGGTATTGAGATAGGCCTCGACGTTGTCATTGATGCGGAAGGTGCCCATCACGAACGCGTTGGTCCGTTCCTGCGGCGTCTGCAGCAGGTTGTAGGGCTGGTAGTTGTAGGAGTCACTGGTGGCGCTGTAGCAATGGAAGTCGCTGGCGCTGGCAGTGCCGCTGACGCCACTGTTGAGCGTCACCCGCGAACAGCCGTTGGAGGCGGCCAGTGCAGTCGATGCAGCGGAGCCATCGTTGAAGTTCACCGAACCGGTCGGTGTGGCCGACGAGCCCTGCTTCACCGACGCACCGTCGATCAGGTACAGCGCATCCTTGGAGTAGTCACGTTCCGCGGCGGAGACCGCATCCAGGTTGTGGTAGGACAGGCCGGCCACGATGCTGCCGCGGTCCCAGGTCTTGCCAGTGGTGAGCGAGAAGTTGCGGCGGTTGCCGTCGCCCTTCCAGCTGCTGCCGAAATCGGTGGAGAACTGGGTGCCTTCGAAACGATCGCGCAGGATGAAGTTCACCACGCCACCGATTGCGTCGGAGCCATAGACAGCCGAGGCGCCGTCGCTGAGCACCTCGATGCGCTCGATCATGCTGGCCGGGATCGCATTGACGTCGTTGTAGGCCAGGCGCATGCCGTTGACCAGCACCAGCGTGCGCTTGTCGCCCAGGCCACGCAGCGAGACGGTCGAGGCGCCGGTACCGCCGCCGTTGTTGGTGTTCGGATTGGTCGCGTTGCCGGCGATGGACGGCAGTTCCTGCAACAGGTCGCCCACGGTCGCCTTGCCAGTGGCGGTGATCTGCTCGCGGGTCACGGTCACCACCGGGTTGGCGGTCTCTGTATCCACGCGGCGCAGGCGCGAACCGGTGACCACCACGTTATCCAGCGTCTTGGGCGCGTCGCCACCGTCGGTCGTGGCCTCCTGGGCAAGCACGGGCGTGGCGGCAGCCAGCATCAACACCGCGGCCACGGCAACGGTCAGTGGTCGGCGCGGGGCCAGTGCATGGCGCGTAGAGAGGAGGTGGGACGGACGTGGCGTCATTTCTGGAATTCCTCGGTTGGATGTGGAGCGCCGGACTCGGGACAAAGCGTCCCCGCACCGGCGCATGCCAGCGGATCGGTTGGTTCGGAGTAATTGCCTGCCGGCATGGGCTGCCGGGCCGACGATGAAAAATGCCTTCGGTGGAGCGCCTGTGCCGCAGCCCCCTCGCTGCACGCCCCGCTTCAGGCCATTTTCATCACACGGTCACAATGCCGGCCTGCTCATGCAGCGTCTTGTCGCATTTGCCGCGTTTCCATGCGGAAACCCGCACGGCGCAATGTCGCGCGTCGTGGCGACGCGCGCGCGGTCACTGATGCTTCGCAGCTGCGCCAGGATGTGGCCAGGCCCGCAGCAAGGTGGCGCCATGCGCCACCACCTGAAACTCGGCGATATGCGGATCCAGGCGCTTGCCCGACCACAGGTCGCGGACCTGCCACGCACCTGGTGTGAACCCGGCATCGGCAGGCGAAACCGCGATCCTGCCCGCTACCGCGCCACGGTTGAACAGGCCCAGCACCACCGAACCATCGGCCATCGGCTTGCGCCACAGCGCGATGTCGCCCTCGCGGCGGACCTGCGTACCCTGCACGCCCAGCACGTCCTGGTCCACGGCGATGACTGCGGGGTTGAGCAACAGCTTGCGCGTGGCTGGCGTCATCCGGCGCAGGTCGTTGCCCAGCAGCAGCGGCGCGGCCGACAGTGCCCACAGGCTCATGTGGGTGCGGTATTCGTCTTCGGACATGCCGCCGTTGCCGACCTCAAGCATGTCCGGGTCATTCCATCCGCCCGGCCCTGCATCGGCGGCGCCCCCATTCCTGTCGAAGCCGATGCCGGACATCACCGGATAGGCGTCCTCGATGTCGCCCGTGGTCCGCCACAGATGTCCGCCGACCTCGCGCCCCCAGCGGCCGACATGATCGCGACCGTACTGGCACAGGCTGTAGACGATCGGCCTGTCCGTTGCGCGCAGGGCCAGGCCCATCTTCAGATAGGCCTGTCGCACCTGGGTCGGCGTGCGGAAGATACCCTCGCCCGAGCACAGGTCGTACTTGACGTAGTCGATGCCCCAGCCAGCCCAGGTCCGCGCGTCCTGCTCGACGTGGCCGTAACTGCCGGTATAGCCGGCGCAGGTTTTCGGACCGGGCGAACTGTAGATGCCCAGCTTGAGTCCTTTGGCATGGACGTAATCGGCCAGTGCCCTCATGTCCGGGAAGTGCGCATTGGGCTGCAGCACGCCGTCGGCGCCGCGCGTGCCCTGCCAGCCGTCGTCGATGTTGATGTAGCGATAGCCGGCATCGCGCAGGCCGCTGCGGACCATCGCATCGGCGATGCCGCGGATGGTGGCATCGTCGATCCGGTCGGCGAAGGTGTTCCAGCTGCTCCAGCCCATCGGCGGCGTCGCCATCAACCCGTCCGGCCTCAGCGACCGCAGCGCTGGCAAGGCTTCACTTGGGAACGCCAGCCGCGCTGCGTCGGCTTCGCCGCCGCGCTGGCCGACGATGTCGACCTGCTCGTCCCAGATCCGTCCCACCACCTGCACCTGTCCACCATCCAGCGTCGCCGTCCAGGGCCGCACCGGCAGCTTGGCATTGCCGTTGTCGATCTCGAAATGCGCCACGTCGCCTTCGACGCGAAGCTTGTCCATCGGTATATCGCCATACCAGTCGGTGGTGATGTACCCCTGCCACTGGCCGTCCTTCAGCGCGATACGCATGTAGCGCGGCCCGGGAAACGCCGGGCCCTGCGCAAACACCCAGACGCCAGCCAGAGGCGCCGGCGTGGGCGCCTGGCGCGCCTGCCGATCGACCACCGGCGCATGCGCGCAGCCGGCAAACGCGGCACTGCCCAGGACCAGCGCCAGGCCGGCAAGCACGCGCATGGCGCGCGGGGAAACTTCCAGGTCCAGTCGCGGCATCGCGGGCCTCCTGTGCTCGGATGGGAAAGACTGCGTCGCGGGCGCGCGCGGCCTGCAGGCTCAGGCCGGGATCAGCCAGCCACCGAACAGCGGCCCAGCGGTATCGCCGTGCTGCGGCTCGAACCGGAAGGTCAGCGCCTTGCCACCAGCCGTCAGTGCCGGCGGTAACGGATAGTCGTGGTCGACGAAATCGATCACCTGCCCGCGCTCGACCTTCACCTCGACGGCAAGCTTGCCGTCGATGAGGATGTTGAAGCGCCCCTTGTCGCTGCCCCAGAAGCGCAGCCGCAGCACCAGCGGCTTGTCGCTGCCCTGCATCTGGAATTCGACGAAACCCTTGCCGCGCACATCGCGGCATTCCTGGCGGCGATAGGCGCCGCCGAACGAGGTGTCGCTGCTCAGCTTGTGCGCCTTTTCAGAGGCCTCGTTGCCGAACTGGATCATGTCCACTGCGCTGGCCAGCAACGCGGCGTGCTCGGCCTTGTCGCGTGTGCGGCGCTGCGCCTCGCTAGCCCACTGCTGCGAATCCATCTGCTTGAAGTACAGCGCGCTGCGCCGGTCGTACTGGGCGTAGAACGGCGAAAATTCCAGCGCCTGCGGCCGCGTGGTGCTGGCCAGGAAGCGCCCGGGCTCCGGCAGCGCAACGAAACCGGACAGCGGCGAGACATCGGCGACCAGGGCCGGATCGGGCGCGTCGTAGGGTTCGCTGACCGGGCCCAGGTCGGCGGCCAGCGCCAGCGGGCCGCGCATCACCACCACACTGTCAGGGTCGCCGGCCGCATGTTCCAGACGCAGCGGCGTCGCTAAGGTGAGCTCGACCACATCACCGGCGCGCCAGCTACGCTCCAGCACTGCGTAGCCCTCGCTCGCCTTGGCCACGGCCTTGCGGCCGTTGAGCCTGAGCGTGTAACGCCCTTCGCACCAGGCGGGAATCCGCAGCAGCAGGCGCCGCGGCGCCTGCGCACCAGCGCGCGTGACCTGCAGGCGCACCTGGCCGTTGTGCGGCACGCCGCTGTCCAGCTCCAGCGCCAGCTCGCCTTCCTTCCAGTCCAGCTTCGACGGAATGTACAAATTGACGTACAGCGACTGCCCGTCCTGCCAGTAGATCGAATCGCCGAACTGCGCGTGCGCCTCCATGCCGCTGCCCACGCAGCACCAGAACGAATCGAACTTATCGGAGAACCCGCGCTCGCCACCGGTGATCATCGGGGTCATGTAGGTGAACATGCCGGTCGCAGGATGCTGCGCGGCCATGGTGTGGTTGTGCAGCGTGCGCTCGTAATAGTCGAAGTAGCGCGCCTGCGGCGTCCACTGGTACAGGTGCCGGGTCAGCTTGAGCATGTTGTAGCTGTTGCAGTGCTCGCAGGTCTGCTCGGTCAGGAACGCGGAAATCGTATCGGGCTGCTGGAAGTATTCGCGGTCGGCATTGCCGCCGATCACATAGCTGTAGTGCGTAGTGACGGTCTCCCAGAAGAAACGCGCCGCAGCGGCCGCATCCGCATCGCCCGCCACCTCGAACTGCCGCGCCTCGCCGATGAACTTGGGCACCTGGGTGTTGGCGTGGTGGTGCGGCAGGTCGTCCTTGCCGGCGATGGTCGGGTCGATGATCTTGTCGTGGCGCAGGCGCTTGCCGATGGCGATCCAGCGCGCATCGCCGGTGCGTGCGCCCAACGCGATGTAGGACTCGTTGAGGCCGCCGAACTCGGTATCCAGCAGGGTCTGCATCTGCTCGTGGTCCAGCGCATCGAACACGCCGGCCAGGTAAGCCGCCAGCGGGGTCAGCACCGACAGCGCCTGCGTGCTGCCAGCGAGTTCATCGGCATCGAGCAGACCGGCGAACAGTTTGTGCACCGTATACAGCGGCGACCAGCTGCCATTGATGTTGAACGCGCTGCCCTTGACCGCACCACGCCGGATGTCCTCGAACACGGCCTTGCCGCCTTCGATCTTGCCCGCGTCGGTCTTGCGGGTCAGGCCGCCGACATAGCCATCGGCGTCCTGCGCCTGGGCGCGCGCAAGTTCGGCCACGATGTAGTCGATGCGCGTCTTGACCTCCCTGTCGCCGGTCTGTGCGTAAAGCTTGGACAGTGCGCTGAGGTAATGGCCCAGCGTGTGCCCGGCGATGGTGTCGCCTTCCCAGCCGCCATAGACCTCGCCCTTGGGCGGCAGGCCGGCGTACTGCAGGAAGTTGTGCAGCAGCCGGTCCGGCTCGATTTCGAACAGATAACGGCGGTTGACCAGCAACGAGTCCAGGAACAGCGACGGCTTGAGCCGCACGTCCTGCAGCGGCACGGCGGTGACCTTGCCGGCGACCGACGCGGCCGCGTCCAGCGGAAAGCGCAGCAGGCCGGCGGCCATCGCCAGCGCGCTCCACTGCAGGAAGCGCCGACGCGCCGGGTCGGTGATCGCCATCTCGCCACCGGCGCAGGCATGGCCGTGATCGACGCTCATGCCAGCCCACCTTGCGATGACGGGACGGCGGCGATGCGGGCGGTTGCGAACATGGACAAGGACTCCTGTGGAGGACAGCGCACGGCAGGCCTTGGCCGCGCGAATGGACGGACAACGCAGGAATCGACTATCGCCAGCAGCGCCAGCCACGTCTTGTGCGCAAGCACGGCTGGCGATGCGGAAATCGGCACTTTCCGCGCATTGCAACGCGCTATGCCTCAGGCGTAGTCCGCCTCCACCTGCACGACGGCCGACAGCGAAGCCGGCAAGGCGACGCGATCGCGGTGCGGGCCGACAGGCTGGACCACGACGCCATCCACGCGCACCTGCTTGAGCACCGTACCGCGCGGCACGCGCAGGCTCAGCCACACCTCGCCCGGGCGCGAGGCCGGCAGGCGCACCGTGGCAACCACGCGCTTGGCGGTCGTGTCGGCCTGCAGCTTCAGCCCGACCTTGCCCCATGGCGTGGGCGCGTCGGCAATCTCGATCGGCGCGCCGCTGGCCAACCAGTCGCGCGGCACCGCACGCCCCAGGTACAGCGCATCGTCCTGGTCGAACACCAGCATCCAGCGCAGTAGCAGCGGCACGGTCATCTGCGCCGGCATGCAGAACAGTGGCATGCCGCCGGTGATGCCGGCCACCTCGCCCGCAGTCCAGCTACCGCGCGTATGCACCTGGTAACGATGTGCGTAGAGGAACAGCAGGTATTCCTCGACCCGGTCCAGGCGCAACAGCTGCTGGGCGTGGCCGTAGGAAATGAAGCCCAGGATGTCGCGACCTTCCGGCTCGGGCTTCCAGATGTTGGAGACGATGCCCAGCGTGGTGCCGCCATGGCCGCGCAGGCAGTCGATCACCAGGTGGGCCAGGTCCGGCGGCAACACGTCGGCCTGCAGCAGTTCGGCGTAGGCGCGGTGCGACCACAGCTGCTCGCTCTTGCTGGGATCTTCCTGCGACATGGCCTGGCGGAATGTCTCCCTGGTGCCCGGCAGTGGACCGAGGTAGGCCGGCGTCAGGTCGCGGCGGATGTCGCCCCGGATCGACTGCAACAGGCGCGCGCGCAGCTGGGTGGCGCGTGCCTGCCAGCGTGCGGACTGCTGGCGGTCGCCGCCGAGCGCCGGCCACACCGCGGCGATGTCTTCCCAGCCGCGGATGGCCAGGGCGCTGTTGCCGAAATACGGCTTCCACCACAGCGTCGGGTCCGGATACAGGCAGGCATCGGACTCGCTCCAGCCATGGATCAGCCCATGGCCGCGGTCGTCCTTGGGCAACGCCAGTGCCACCTCGTGCAGCTCGACCAGCAGCTGCGCGGTGGCGACGATCTTGCCCTGGTGCTTGCGCAACAACGCGGCATCACCGGTGTAGCGCAGGTAGCGCGCCAGCAGCGACAGGGTCAGGCCGAACTGCCCGGTCTCCGGCCCGCGCATGTTCACCACGCCGTCGTCCTGGGTGTACTCGGACAGGTAGTTGTCCAGCACGGCGCGCGCCTGCTCGAAGCGTCCCCATTCCAGGTTGGCGTAGAGCGAACTGGTGAAGGTGTCCTGGAAACCGTCGTACTCGTTGCCGGCGTAGTCGCGTTCGACCGCGCCGTATTTGGGATACACCCCGCCCGGGCGCACCACCAGTTCGCGCGCGAAGGCAAACCGCGCCAGGTCCGCCCAGCTTGCATCGGGCAGCTGCAGCGCACTGGTATCGGCCAGGCGTGCCTGCCAGCTGGCGGCAAAGTCGATCACGCCGCGATAGAACGCCTCGGCGGTGGCCGGCCCGCGTCGCGGCGGGTAGTCCGGATAGCTGTAGCCGTACACGGTGCGCACCGGCTTGCCGTGTTCCACCAGCACCGCACGATGCCAGGTCTGGACCACGAACCGGTCCTGCGCATCGACATCGGCGAATACCAGCAGGTCGTACCAGCGACCTTCGCCGGCCGGCACCACCTTGTGCACCGCCGGCATCCAGCCACCGAGCAGGCCCTCGTCGCGATGGGCGACCTTGTCGGCATCGGCCAGCTCGGGAAAGGACTGGATCGCCCGGTAGGTGCGGCTGCGGCCGTCCGGGTAGATCTGCATGGTTTCGATGCCCTGCGCGGTGCCCACGAAGGTGGTCCACGGCAGGCGGCCGTTGTAGTCCTTGGGGTCAAGGCGCGAGGCCGGCGGCGGGGCGACATCGCGCACCTGGTCCTCGCGCGGATCGCCGTCGGCCAGCAGGCGGTCGGCCAACAGGTCGGCCTCGGCCATGGCCACCTGCGCCAGCGGCAGGCCGAAGTACGGCGTCGCCGCGCTGCCCCAGACCGCCTCGGTGCGCTTGCTCAGGTCGAGCACGCCATCGGCGCAGGCCAGCACCAGCGCGCCCTGCCCGGTGCGGAAGTCTTCGTGCACGGTCCACGCACGGCCGCGGTGGTCGAACGCGCACAGCATCTCCAGGCCGGACAGCTCGACCGTGGCGGCCGGTCGCAAGGTCGGCGCAGGTAGCGCCGGCGCAGCCGTTGCGGCGGGCGAACCGGCCGCCAGGGCAGGCACGGCGGGAAGAAGGCCGACGGCGGCCGTGGCGGCCACGCCGTGACGCAGGAAATGTCTGCGATCCATGTGATCGATGCCTGATGCGGGAACAGCCTGCATCGTGCGTGGCTGGCGCGACGACGTCTTGTCATCCCCGCATCGCCTCGATGCGGGTTTTCGCACAAGTGCCGCGCGATCTGCGCAGCGACGCACGACGGGCGGTCAGTAGGTGCCGACCGTGACCCGCTGTACCGGTGGCGCGTTGCGGACGAAGTTGAGGCCGTAATCGGTCTGGTCGCCGTTGAGCACGCGCTCCAGTTCCCAGCGGCCGTCCACGTAGCGTCCCTGCTCCACGCGGAGCAGCTGGCCATGCAGCGTGTCCTTGGCCACGCGCACGAATTCGGCGCGCGCGGCGAACCCGGTCAGCAGGAACTGGTCCGGTGCGGTCTGCACCACCAGCAGGCGCCCGGCGTGATCGGCGTTGCCCGGCAGGATCGGATCGGCATCGCCCCAGTACGGCGCGCCGTAGGACACGCGCACCTCCCAGTCACCGAAGCGCAGCGTGCGCTGCGGCTGGCCGGGCTGCTCGGCCACGGCCTGCAAACGGCCCTCGAACGCGGCCCTGGCCACGATCCGCTGCAACGGCGCGAGCTGGCCGAAGTTGGCCGCGTGGGCAGTGGTGGCGGCCTGTTTTTCCGGCGAATCCGCACCATCCATGCCGAACACCGAAAAGCCGATCCCACCCTGCCCCAGCACATGGAAAAGATACGGCGCGGTGGCGGGCTCGAAGCCAGTCTCCGACACCCAGGCCGGATTGTCGGGCCGCGCGTACTGGCCGATCACCTTGGTGTATTCGCTGTAGTCACTGGTGTAGATGTCGGTGCCGATGAAATCGATCGACGGGGTGGCTGCACGCCACAGGTCGAACACGTTCACCGTGGCCCCGCCGGATGGGTAGTCCAGGCCCGGGAATTTCTTGCCCTTGTAGCGCAGCCAGGTGTTGACGTACATCGGCATGTCGTAGGCGCGCTTGCCGGCGGCGGCGACCTGTTCGATGTAGCTGGCGGTGCCGTAGGCGTTGAAGGCTTCCTCTGCATCGGGGCCGAACACCTGCTGCCAGGTGCCGGCGGGCTTGCCGAGTCTTGCCGTGATCCCCGCAGGCACCGGCTGGGCGAAGGCAGCATCGGCAGCGGCGCCGTGATCGCGCACTGTGCCGACCGTGCCCGGTTCGTTCTCCACCTGCACCAGGATCACGGTGTGGCGCTCCCCGTCGATCTTGCGCAGGTGCTGCATCAGCGCGGTGAACGCACGCTTGTCGGCTTCGACATTGGCCGGGGCATAGGGCGACAGCACCTCGACCGGCTGGCCGCGTTCGTCCAGCGCACGCGGATAGGTGGCGGCATCGCGCTTCATCCACGCCGGGATGTAATGCATCTGGCCGTTCTTCCAGCTGCCGAACCACAGCAGCGCCACGCGCAGGCCGCGCTTGCGCGCCTGTTCGACCAGGGCATCGACGTTGGTGGTGTCGTACTGGCCGGGCGCGGGCTCGAACTGCTCCCAGTAAACCGGCGCCTCGACCGTGTTCGCGTGCAGCGCCAGCACCTGGTCGAGCGCGCCCGGCAACACCGCCGGCCAGGCCGAGGAGTTATGCAGCTGCGCGGCGAGCACCGTGTAGGGCGCCCCATCGACCAGCAGGGCATGGCGCCCATGCTCGGTGACGAAACGCGGCATCTGTTCGGCCGATGCGGCCGATGCAAGCAGGCCACACAGCAGCAGGCCGGCAACGGCAAGCGCGCGCGACCGCCGAGGGGGCTTCGGCATCGGCGCCAGTGATCCACGATGGCTCATCGTGCGTTCTCCTTGGGGTCATTCCAGTACGGTATGCCGGCGCCCTGCAGGCGCCAGACGAAGAAGTCGTACTGCCGGCGCGTGACGTCATCGATCGGCCCGGTCGAACGGCCAACCGTGCATTCGCCGCCAGGCACGTTCAACAAGTCGCAATCCGTTCCGACCAACAGCGCGAAGCCTGCAAGACCAAGCGCCATGACGATCCGCCTCGCGTGACCCGCAAGCGGCCGATCACGCGCCGTCGTCTTCTTCCAGCGCCAGCTCGTCGCTGCGCAGTCCGGTGCGCGCGCCCCAGTGGTAGATGCCGAAGGCGATCACCGCCACGCACAAGGTGTCCCAAGGGTGGGCGATCACGCCGATGCCGCCGAACGTGCCCAGGTACGACACCAGCATCACCAGCAGGAAGAACGCGATCAGCCAGGCCGAGCACCGCACCTGGCGCAGCACGCGCACGCGCGCCTGCGGCGAGGGCAGGCGCGACAGCACGTAGATCGCATAGACCAACACCTGCAAGCCGAGCAGCCAGGACACCGTGGCCCAGGTCGACCAATACACGATCAATGCCGCCACGCTGAACGACAGCGGCCCCAGCACTGCCAGCCCTTTCACCCGGAACGGACGGTCCAGCCCCGGCGCGCTGCGGCGCAGTGCCGCCACCGTCACCGGTGCGATCGCATAGCTCAGCACCAACGCGGCCGAGACCACGCCGATCAGGGCTTCCCATGAGGGAAACGGCAGCGTCCAGAACACCGACAGGCCGAAGCTCAGCCACAGCGCCGGGCGCGGGATGCCCGACTTGGGATCCACCTTGGTCAGCACCGGAGCAAAGCCGCTGCTGCGCGCCCAACCGTAGACCACGCGCGGCGTGGCGTTCATGTAGATGTTGCCGGTGCCGCTGGGCGAGACCACCGCATCGCACACCACCAGCGTGGCCAGCCAGCCCATGCCCAGCGCCATCGCGATGTCGCGGTACGGCAACGCGAAGGCCTTGTCGGTCCCGGCCCAGCCCCCCGCGATCTGCCCGGCCGGAACCGCGCCCAGGAACGAGAGCTGCAGCAGCACGTAGATCACCGTGGACACGGCCACCGACAGGATCAGTGCGATCGGGATCGTGCGCTGCGGGTCGCGCACCTCGCTGGCCACCGACACGATGGGCGTCAGACCCAGGTAGGCGAAGATGATGCCGCCGGCCGAGATGGCGGCCTCCACGCCGGCCGCACCGCTGGGGGCGAAGCCCTGCACGTGCAGGTTGTCGCCGTTGAAGTGGGACAGCAGCAGCACGATCACCAGCAGCGGCACCAGGAACTTGAATACGCTGATGATGTTGTTGGCCAGCGCGAAGGTCTTGACGCTGAAGTAATTGAGCAGGAAGAACACCACCAGCAGCGCGAACTGCAGCAGCCAGCCTGCCAGGGTGGGATGGCTGCCGCCCGGTTGGCTCAAGGACGGGAACCAGGCCGCCGCGTACTGGCGGCAGGCCTCCACCTCGATTGCGATCAGGCTGGAGAAGGCGATCAACGTGATGAAGCCGGTCAGCCAGGCCAGCAGGCTGCCGTGCGAATACTCCGGATAGCGCACCACCCCGCCGGCACGCGGCAGCGCCGCGCCCAGCTCGCAATAGACCAGGCCGAGCAGGAACACCGCGACGCCGCCGACGATCCACGACACGATGCCGGCCGGCCCGGCGATCGAAGCCACGTGGCTGGCGGCGAACAGCCAGCCCGAGCCGAAGATCGAACCCAGCCCGATGAAGGTCAGGTCGGTCAGGCTGAGATGTTTCTGGAACTTGCCTTGTGGTGCCATGGATGCCTCGCTGCAGCGTGGTGTCTGGCCTGCGCCACGCGCGCCACAGGCGCGTCGCGACCGCAGGACGATGGGAGCGTCAGGGGCTCGGGTCGGCCCAGGGCGAGGCGCCGCCTTCGGCGATGAAGCGGTCGATGCGCGCATCCAGCACCGGCAGCGGCACCGAGCCCAGCGACAGCACCGCATCGTGGAAATGGCGGATGTCGAACTTCTCGCCCAGCGCCGCCTCGGCTTTCCCACGCAGCTTGAGGATCTCCAGCTCGCCCAGGTAGTACGACAGCGCCTGGCCCGGCCAGGCGATGTAGCGGTCGACCTCGGTGGTGATCTCGTGCTCGCTCAACGCGGCGTTGTCGCGCAGGTAGGCCAGCGCCTGGTCGCGGGTCCAGCCCTCGTGGTGCACGCCGGTGTCGATCACCAGCCGCGCCGCACGCCACATCTGGTAGGTCAGGTAGCCGAACCGCTCGTAGGGCGTGGTGTACATGCCCATCTCCTGGCCCAGGTATTCGCAGTACAGCGCCCAGCCCTCGCCATAGGCGGAGATGTAGTTGTAGCGGCGGTAGTCCGGCAGGCCAGTGTCCTCGGCCGCCAGCGACATCTGCAGCGAATGGCCGGGCGAGGACTCGTGCAGGGTCAGCGCCGGCAGCACGTACAGCGGGCGCGACGGCAGGTTGTAGGTGTTGAGCCAGTAGGTATCCATGCCGCCGCGGCCACCGGTGTAGAACGGCGCCAGGTCGTCGGGCACCGGTTTGATGGTGAAACGCTGGCGCGGCACCCGGCCGAAGAACTTGCCCAGGTTGCCGTCCATCGACTTGGCGATCCAGGCAGCATGGTCGAGCAGCTCCTGCGGGGTCTTGGCGTAGAACTGCGGGTCGGTGCGCAGGAAGGTCAAGAAGTCGCCGAAGCTGCCCTTGAAGCCCACCTCGTCCATCACCTGCTGCATCTCCTTGCGCAGGCGCGCCACTTCCTGCAGGCCGATGCGGTGGATCTGCTCGGGATCCATGTCCTCGGTGACGAACTCGCGGATCTGCGCGCGGTAATACGCCTTGCCGTCGGGCAATGCTTCGCCGGCGAGCGTGGTGCGTGCGTGCGGCATGTACTCGTTGCGCATGAAGCCCAGCAACTTGTCGTAGGCCGGGATCACGCTGCCGGAAATCGCCGCCAGCGCCTGCTGCCGCAGCTGCGCCTGCTGCGCGGCCGGAATGCTGGCCGGCATCTGCTTGAACGGCGTGTAGAACAGGTTGGCCTCGCCCTCGGCGTCGGCCACGTCGGCGATCGACTGGTCGCGCCCGGTCAGGGTCACCCGCGGCTGGCTGAAGCCGCGTGTCAGGCCGGCGCGCATGTTGGTGGTCTGCTCGTCGAAATAGCGCGGGATGTCGGCCAGCAGCTTCAGGTAGCGCCGGTAATCGTCGGCGTTGTGCAGGGTGCTGCGCGCGGTGAAGCCCAGGTTGCTCCAGAACGCGGTGTCGCTGTTGAACGGCATCTCCCAGGCGCGGAAGTGCTGCTGGTCCAGCAACACCTCGATCTGCTGCCGGTAGACCTGGTAGTTGACCTGGTCCTCAGCCGACAGCTGTGCCTGCGGGATCGCGTCCAGTTCACCCATCACCTGCTGCCAGTAGGCGGTGCGCATGGTCTGGGTGGCCAGGTCGACCTTGGGCAGATGGTCGGCGGCGCGGCTATCACCGTTCTCGTCGTCGGCGCCGGCGCTCTGTTCCTGGCGCCAGGTCCATTCGCGCGTAGACAGCGCCTTGAAGCGCGCAGCGGCATCGGTGGCCGGTGCGGTGCTGGCCGCCGCTGGCGCGGCAAGCGCCTGTGGCGCGTGCACGAGCGGACCGGCGGCGAGCGTCACCAGCAGGGCCAGCGACAGGCGGGAACGAGACGCGATCATGGCGTGTCCTTGCGGGTGCTGGAGGCCGGCGTCGCCGGTGCGGCCTGGGTCTGCGCGATCCAGGCATCGATGCGGGCATCGAGCAGGTCCAGCGGCATCGCGCCACCGCCGAGGATGGCGTCATGGAAGGCGCGGATGTCGAACCTGTCGCCCAGCGCCTGCTGGGCCTTGGCGCGCAGCGACAGGATCTCCAGTTCGCCCAGCTTGTAGCCCAGCGCCTGGCCTGGCCAGACGATGTAGCGGTCGGTTTCGGCCTGGATGCTGGGTTCGTCGTCGGACGGATGGGCGTGGAAGAAATCCACCATCTGCTGGCGCGTCCAGTGCTTGGCGTGCACGCCGGTGTCCAGCACCAGGCGGTTCGCGCGCAACAGCTCGCCTGCCAGGTGCCCGTATTCGCTATAGGGGTCCTTGTAGAAACCCACCTCGCCTGCTAGCTGCTCGGCGTACAGCGCCCAACCTTCGATGAAGGCGTTGTAGCCGGCCTGCTGGCGGAACGGTGGCAACGGCAGGGTCTGGGCCAGCGAGATCTGCAGGTGATGGCCCGGCACGCCTTCGTGATAGGCCGTGGTCTCGATGTTGACCAGGGTGCGGTCGGTGGCATCGTTGGCGTTGACCATCACGATGGCCGGCTTGGTGCCTTCCGGATTGCTCTGCCAGTACTCGGCACCGGGCGCCTCACGGCGGAAGGCCGGCATGCCCTGCACTTCCAGCGGCGTCTTGGGCAGGTGGCCGAACAGCTTGGGCAGCTCCGGCTCCATCCCGGCGATGTAGCCGCGATAGAGGTCCAGGATCTGCGCGCTGTTCTTTGCGAAGTGCGATTTGTCGCCGGCCACCGCCTTGCGGAAACTGGCCAGATCGGGATACCCCTGGGCCTTGGCGATCTTGGTCATCTCCCCTTCGATCCGGGCGACTTCGTCCAGGCCGATCTGGTGGATCTGCTCGGGCGTCTTGTCGCTGGTGGTCTGGGTGTGGATGGCGAACAGGTAGCGCTTGTCGCCATCGGGCAGCGACCAGAGGCCTTCATGTTCGCGGCCCTGCGCGGCGTATTCGTCCTTCACGAACGCCGCCAGTTTCGTATAGGCCGGCCGCACCGAATCATCGACCGCGGCGATCAGCTGCTGGCGCAGCGCCTCACGTTCGGCAGCATCGGGCACGGCCTTGTCGAGCTGCTTCAGCGGCGAGGCGAAGGCGCTGTCGGCGCCGGCCGGCGCGGCGATCTTGGCGATCTGTTCCGGCAGGCGCTCCAGCAGGTAGCGCGGCTGGGTCAGCTTGTCCTTGGCGCCCTGGCGCGAGACCTCGATCACCTGGTCCAGCAACGCCGGGATCGCCTGCAGGCGCTTGATGTAGTCCCGGTAGTCCTTGGCGGTCTCGAACGGGAACGCATCGCCCTGTCCCGCCAGCGCCAGCTGGATGCCGCCGACCGGTTCCAGCGGCATCTCGTAGGTCTTCAGGTCGATGCCGGTCAGCTTGTCCTGCAGCTGGCGCAGCATCATCTGCAGGCTCAGCTGGCGCTGCTCGTCCAGTGCCTTGGCATCGACGGCCTGGAAGCGCGCCAGCAGGTCGACGGTGGCCGCGCGATCGGCCTGCACCGCAGCCAGCGAGTAATCGGTCCAGCGATCGTTGTAGCGCCGGTCGCCGATGATGCTGGCGAACTCCGGACTGTGTTCAAGCTGGTACTGCCACTGCTGGTCCAGCAGCGCATCGAAGGCCTGGGCCGCCTGCGCGGGATCGACCGCGACAGCCTTGGGCGCATCGCCAGAAGCCGCGGACGGCGTGGGCTGGCAGGCCGTGAACAGTGCCGCTGCAAGCACACCGACGACGAGGGGACGGAACAGGGTCATGCGCGCACTCCGGTAGCAGATATCAGGGTTCAAAGCCTGCCTGGTGCAGGCGATTGCGCGGTTGCCGCGCATGCCACACATCGGCAGGCCGTCATGCGAAAGGCCGGTCGATGGCCGGCGACGGTGGCGTGAACCACTGCGCGCCGGCGTCGGTGACGTAGAAATGGTCTTCCAGCCGCACGCCGAACGCGCCCGGCACCACGATCATCGGTTCGTTGCTACAGCACATGCCCGGCCGCAGGACGGTGGCATTGCCACGCACCAGGTACGGCGCCTCGTGGATCGCCAGGCCGCAGCCGTGGCCGGTGCGATGCGGCAGGCCCGGCAGGCAGTAGTCCGGGCCCAGGCCGGCGGCTTCAAGCACCGCACGCGCCGCGTCGTCGACCGAGGCGCAGGTGACGCCCGGGCGCACCGCGGCAAATGCTGCGGCCTGTGCGTCGTGTTCGAGCTGCCAGATCCGCTGCTGCTGCGCGTTGGGCGTGCCGAAGATCCAGGTGCGGGTGATGTCCGAGTGGTAGCCCTGCACGGTGCAGCCAGTGTCGATCAGCACCAACTCGCCGGCGCGCAGGTGCTGCACGCCGGGAATGCCGTGCGGGAAAGAGGTGGCCTGGCCGAACTGCACGATGCAGAAGGTCGAGCCGTTGTCCGCCCCCAGCGCACGATGGGCCTGGTCGATGAAGCGCACCAGTTCGTCGGTGCCGATGCCCTCGCGGGCGATGCCGGCGGCCAGGCGGTGCACCAGCAGGGTCATGTCGCAGGCCTGTTGCATCAACGCCAGTTCGGCCGGCGACTTGCACATGCGGCAGCCGTCGATGATCACGCCGGCATCGCTGATCGCCGACACATCCAGATGCGCACGCAGGCCGGTGTGGATGAACAGCGCCGCACCAGGATCCAGCCCCAGCGTGCGCGCGCCGCGCTCGGCCATGGCCCGAGCGACCAGCGCGTACGGATCTTCGTGTTCCTGCCACAGGGCCTTGCCGGCGGGGATCTTCAGCACCGCATCAAGCGAGCCTTCCTCGAACGCCGGGCACACCAGCAGCGGTTCGCCGCTGGCGGTGATCAACAGCGCGACCAGGCGCTCGCTGGCACCCCACGGCACGCCGGCGAAATAGCGCAGCGAGGTGCCGGCGTTGACCAGCAGCACGTCCACGCCCTGTTCGCGCATCAGCGCGCGCGCATGATCGATGCGCTGCTGGTATTCGACAGCCGTGATCGCCGCTGCCCGCTGGGTCCACGGCTGCAGCTGGGCCTGCGCGTCGGCAAGACTGAGGTGGCCGATCTGCGCGCTCATGCCGCGCCACCGATATCGGCCGTGGTCCAGGTGCCATCGACGCTGCGCTGCACGCCGCCCGGATTGGCATCGCGCAGTTCAACCGGCAGCAGCGCGTCGGGAATCCCGTCGTAGCTGTGCAGCGCGGCGAAGCGATGGATCGACCCCGGCATGCCCACGGCGGTGAAGCCCGGATGGCCGGTGCTGGGGAACGGGCCACCGTGGTTCTGCGCGGCACTGACGGCCACGCCGGTGGGCATCTTGGAATTGATCAGGCGACCGACGCGTGCGCGCAGTACCGGTGCGATGGCCTGCCAGGCGGCATCGTCGCTGCCATCGGTGGCACGGTAGAGCGTGCCGGTAAGGTTGCCTTCGAACGCCGCAGCGACGGCGACCATCGCCTCCTGGTCCTCGACCCGGACCAGCAGGCTGACCGGGCCGAAGGCCTCGGCCTGCAACGCCTGCGGCCGGGCGATGAAATCCATCGCATCCACCTGCAGCAGGGTCGGCGCATAGCGGAAGCCCGCACCCTGCCCGACCGCGCCACCCGCCAGCACGCTGGCGCCGGCTGCCTGCAGCGCCGCGACGCCAGCGGCGACATGGTCCACGCCGCCCTGCGAGAACAACACCATCGGCGCGGCGCTTGTGAAGTGCGTCGTGGTCGCTGCCACAAAGGCATCGCCTTCAACCGAGCGAGGCACGATCACCACGCCCGGATTGGTGCAGAACTGGCCGCTACCCAGCGTGCAGGATGCGAAGAATTCCTGCGCCAGCGCCGGGCCGCGTTCGGCCAGCGCGCCGGGCAGCATGAAGACCGGGTTGACGCTGGACAGCTCGGCATAGAACGGCGTGCCCACCGCATCGGCAGCGGCCTTCAGCGCCAGTCCGCCGGCACGGCTGCCGGTGAAGCCGATCGCGCCCAGGCGGCGGTCGCCGGCCAGCCTCAGGCCGATCGCGTTGTCGAACTGGTAGAGCAGCTGCACTGCGGCCGCAGGCAGGCCGCTGGCCAGCAGCGCGGTATGCGCCAGCTGGGCCATGCGCTGGCTGGTGGCCGGGTGCAGCGGGTGCGCCTTGGCGATCACCGGATTGCGCGCGGCCATCGCCGAAGCAAAGTCGCTGCCGGCGATCGCATTGAAGGCGAACGGGAAATTATTGGGGCCGAACACCAGTACCGGCTTGCCTAGTGGCGCCAGGTGCGCGCGCAGGCCGGCCGCAGTGTCGATGGTCGGCTGGGTCCAGCCATAGCTGCGCACGGCCTGGGCGGCCTGGCGTAGCTGGCCACTGGTGCGCGGCAGTTCGTTGCCGCGCAGGCGCGTCGGTGCCGCCAGTGCGGTCTCCGCTGCGGCCAGGGCCACCAGCGTGTCGGCATCGGCATCGAGCGCATCGGCGTAGGCGTCGAGGAACGCCGCAATCCGCTCCGCTGGCGCTGCGGCCAGTTCGGCGGCCACGGCACTGGCGGCGGTCACCGCCGCTTCCACATCGGCCGCGCCGCTGAACGGGAACACCGGGCCGATCGCTTCGCCCGTGGTCGGGTCGGCCGCGCGGAAGTGGCCGGTGGTGCCCAGGCTGGGCTGCCACTGGCCGGCCAGCAGGATGGGTTGGATCGCTTCGTTCATCGGATCTCTCACAGCTCAGGTGGTGTCCCTGCCTCCAGCGGAAGCAGGCGCCCTGCACGGGCGGAAGCAGGACGGGTCAAACGCGCACCACAGGCACGCAGCTCACCCGTCCCTCGCCGCGCACCCGACGGGAGCGCGGCGTTGGATCACAGCGCCGGCTTGGTCGCGATGGCGTGGTCGATGACCTTCAGTGCCGCCTCGCGCTCGGCACCTTCGACCACCAGGCGCGGCGCACGCAC
Source organism: Pseudoxanthomonas sp. (assembly GCF_027498035.1). Classification (NCBI taxonomy): domain Bacteria; kingdom Pseudomonadati; phylum Pseudomonadota; class Gammaproteobacteria; order Lysobacterales; family Lysobacteraceae; genus Pseudoxanthomonas; species Pseudoxanthomonas sp. Next base: position 4,253,451 of record NZ_CP114978.1, on the reverse strand, counting down.
GGTCTCGCTGCCCAGTTCGACCTTGGCCTGGACCAGTTTGATCAGCTGGACGAACTTGGGCACCGTGTCCAGGCGCAGCAGCGGCAGGAACCAGTTGTACAGCTCGGCGGCCGCGGCATAGCCCCCGTCGCGGGCCAGTTCGAACAGCTTGACCGACTCGACCGGATAGGCGTTGACCAGGCCGGCGATCCAGCCCTGCGCGCCCATGGCCAGGCCTTCGACGATCGCGTCGTCCATGCCGACCAGCAGCACCAGGCGGTCGCCCAGCAGTTCCTTGATCGCAGCGAAGCGACGGATCTCGCCGGAGGACTCCTTGACCGCCTGCAGGTTGGGGAATTCGCATGCCAGCTGCGCGATCTGCGCGGGCAGGATGTCGGTGCGGTAGGCGACCGGATTGTTGTAGAGGATGCACGGCAGGTCGGTGGCGCCCAGCACGGCGCGGGCGTGGGCCGAGGCCTCGTGCCAGTCGGAGGTGTAGACGTACACCGGCAGCACCATCAGGCCGCCGGCACCGGCGGTCTTGGCGGCCTGGGCCAGCCTGACGGCCTCGTCGGTGGACAGCGCGGCGATACCCGGTACCACTGGCACGCGGCCGGCGACGGCCTTGACCAGGGTCTGGATGATCGCGACCTTCTCGTCGAAGCTCAGCGTGGCGGCCTCGCCCAGCGAGCCCAGTGGCACGATCGCGGTGCAGCCGGCATCAACCATCTCCAGCGCGTGGCGGCCCAGGAAGCCATGGTCGACGCTGCCGTCGGCGTTGAACGGGGTGGTGATGGCGGGCAGGACGCCCTTCCAGAAGGTGGCATTGCTCATGGCTGTATCCCTTGCGAGTCGTCGGTGAAGGAGTCGGTCAGCGCCGCGAGGCGGACCGGGAACAACGGCGGCCGGCGGCCGCCATCGGAGGAACGTGCGGCGCCGCCCAGGCCCAGTTCGGCCAGTGCGGTCCCGCAGATGCGGCCCTGGCAGGCGCCCATTCCGCAGCGCGAGGCCAACTTGGCGTCGCGCAGGTCGGCAAAGCCGCGCAGCGCACCCAGCGGTACGTCCTCGCAGCGGCAGACCAGGGTGTCGTCCTTGGCCAGCGCGCGGACGCGCGTGGCCAGGGCGAAGGTGTCGCCCAGCAGCGCGGCGAAGGCACGCGCGCGGCGGCGGGCCGGCTGCAGGGCGTCGGCGGCGGCGGGCGCACCGGCGGCCATGTGGCCGGCGATGGCGCCTTCGACCAGGGCGCAATCGCGCCCGCCGATGCCCAGCGCTTCGCCCGCGGCAAACACGCGGCCCACGCTGGTGCGCAGCTGCGCATCGACCGCGACCTGCGGATGCGCGCCGGGTGTGTCGAGCCGGCAGCCGAGCAGCTCGGCCAGTTCGGTATTGGGGACCAGGCCATAACCGACCGCGAGCTGATCACAGGCGATGCGGCGCCGGCCATGCGGGCCTTCGATCTCGACCTCGCGCAGCTGGTCCCCGCCATGGGCGGCCACCACCACGCTGTCGCGGTGGTAGCCGATGCCGGCCAGTTGAAACTGCAGGGCCAGCGCCTGGGCAGCCTTGCCCGGCCAGCGCGGCAGGCGCAGCGCGAAGCCGGCCAGCGCCGCCAGCGGGGCTTGCTCGTGGATGCCCAGCACGCTGGCGCCGTGGCGGCGCAGGGTCGCGGCGCTGGCCAGCAGCAGCGGACCGCTACCGGCGACCAGCACGCGCTTGCCCTGCAGCGGCCAGCCCTGTTTGGCCAGCGCCTGCGCGCCGCCGGCACCGGTCACTCCGGGCAGGGTCCAGCCGGGGAACGGCAGCAGCAGTTCGCGCGCGCCGGTGGCCAGCACCAGGTGCCGGTAATGCAGGCGCTGCGCGCCCGCCGGGCCATCGGCCAGCAGCCAATCCGCCTGGGCCATCACGATCTGGGTCTGCGGCAACCAGTCGACCTGGCCGTCACCAACGATGGTCAATGCGCGTCGCGCTGCAGCGGGGATGCCGTGAGCCAGGTCGTGGCGCCACACCTGGCCACCGCCGCGCGGCTGCGCATCGACCAGGCCCACGCGTACGCCGTGCGAAGCCGCAGCCTTTGCGGCCGCCAGCCCGGACGGACCGGCGCCGACCACCAGCACGTCGTAATGGCAACTGGACTCAGCCATCGGTGCGGACCTCCATGCCGTCGCGCGCTACGGTCATGCAGGCACGTAGCTGGGCAACGCCATCGATGCGCACCCGGCATTCGAAGCACACGCCCATGCCGCACACCGGCGCGCGCGGCTGGCCACTGCGTGATTGACGGAACGGGCCGCCGGCCAGGGCGACAGCAACCGCGACGGTCGCACCGACGGGGACCGAGACCGGGCGCGCATCGACGGTCAATGCCAACACGCCGCTCATGCAGCGACTCCGGTGATTGCGCGTTCGGGAAGATAGGGACTTGGATCGATCATCGGCGTCCGGCCCAACAGTCCATCGACGATCAACCGCGCGGTGCCCAGCGCGGTGGTGACGCCAAGGCCTTCGTGGCCGGCGGCGACCCAGACATCGCGGCGCCCCGGCACCGGGCCCAGATACGGCCGCCCATCGGGCGTGGCCGGCCGCAAGCCGGTCCACACGCGGATCGCCTGCAGCTGGCGCAGCACCGGCACGAACGCGAAGGCCCGCTCCAGCATCTGCCGCAACAGCGGCATCGAGACCTCGCGGTCGGCGACGTTGAACTGGCGCGAGGAGCCGATCAGGATCTGCCCGGTCGGCCGCGGCTGGACGTTGAAGGCGACGCTGGTCTCGGCATCGCCATGGGCCGAATCGGCGTAGCCCAGCTCCAGCAACTGGTGGTGAACCAGCCCCGGATGCCGGTCGGTGATCACCAGTTGGCCCTTGCGCGGGCGCAGCGGCAGTTCGGGCAGCAGCTGCGGCAGCTCGACCCCGCTGGCGACCAGGACCGGGCCGGACAGGCGCTCGCCATCGTCCAGCAGCACGCCGTGCGCGAGCAGTTCGACCACGCGTCGGCCAGCGAACAGGCGCGCACCCAACTGGCAGGCCTCGTCCACCAGATGGCGTGCCATCCGCGGCGGATACACCACCGCCTCGCCCAGCACGCGCATGCCACCGGCCAGGCCTGGCGCCAGCTGCGGCTCCAGGGCATAGAGCTGCGCGGCATCGACGACCTCGGCGGTCAGGCCGGCGGTGGCCAGGCGCGCGATCTTGGCGGGCACGGCCTCAAGCTCGCGTGCGTTGCGCGCCACCCACAGGGTGCCGCAGCGGCTGAATTCGGCTTCCTTCAGCGTCGGCGTAGCGCTCCCACAGCCGCAGCGAATACGCCGACAACGCCAGCTCGGCCGGATCGTCGTCCATCGCCACCAGGTGCCCCATCGCCGCGGCCGTGGCGCCACCGCCGATCGGGCCAGGCTCGACCAGGGCCACGCGCAGGCCCTCGCATGCGGCGGCCTCCGCACAGGCCGCTCCGACAATGCCGGCGCCGACGATGATGAGGTCGTAACTGCTCATTCCTGCGCGACGGGCTCCGCGCCGATGCCCCAGGCGAACGCATCGGCCGGATCGATCAGCAGCTGCGCGCGCGCAGTGAGGTGCGCGGTGCCGGTGATGCGCGGGCGGATGCCCTGCTCGCCGATCCGGTAGCTCGCCTCGAAGGCGCTGCCCAACACGCCCTGCTGGATCCAGCTATCACCCTCGGCAAGCTTGCCGTCGGCCGCCAGGCAGGCGACCTTGGCGCTGGTGCCGGTGCCGCAGGGCGAGCGGTCGTAGGCAAGCCCTGGGCACAGCACGAAATTGCGCGCCTGGCCGCTGCCGTCCGGGGCTGGACCGTTGACTTCGATGTGATCGATCTCGCCGCCCTGCGCGCCGGTGATGCCGGCCGCTTCCAATGCCTGACGGATCGCTTCGGTGTAGGCCGTCAACTCGCGCTGGTGCGCCAGGTCGATCGTGCACGGCGCCTGCCCGGTGATGAAGAACCAGTTGCCGCCCCAGGCGATATCGCCGCGCACTTCGCCATGACCCTGCACCTGCACCGGCACGTCTTTCGCGTGGCGATAGCTCTCGACGTTGTCGATCGAGACCCGGCCGTCTTCGGCCAGTTCGATCCCGACCAGGCCGACCGGCGTCTCGATCCAGTGCTGGCCCGGGCCGATCCGGCCCAGCTCGGCCAGCGTGCGGACCACGCCAATCGTGCCGTGGCCGCACATGCCCAGGTAGCCGACGTTGTTGAAGAAGATCACCCCGGTGCAGGCGCGCGGGTCGAGCGCCTGCAGCAGCAGTGCGCCGACCATGGTGTCCGAGCCACGCGGCTCGCAGGCGATCGCGCTGCGCCAGTGGTCGAAGGCCTGGCCGAAGCGCTCGCGGCGCTGGGCCAGGCTGCCCTGGCCCAGATCGGGGAATCCGGCGATGACCACGCGGGTCGGTTCGCCGCCGGTGTGGGAGTCGATCACGTCTATCGTGTGCATGGACGAATGCTCCCATCCGGTGCTTGCCGGCGACTAGCGCCGAATGCCGACCGCGAATGCGGAAATCCGCACAATCATCCGGCACGTGGCGGCACCGCCTATGCGCTAGGATCGATGCACGCACTTCCCAGCAAAAAGCCAGTGGACCCGATGGACGCCAACCTTTCCGGCCTTGAAATGCAGGCCCTGTTCGATGCGCTGCCCGAAGTGGTCTTCTTCATCAAGGACCAGGAAGGGCGCTACACGCACTGCAACCTGACCCTGGTGCGGCGCCTGGGACGCAAGCAGCGCGGCGACGTGATCGGCAGAACGGTGCTGGATGTCTTCCCCCTTCCACTGGGTGGCAGCTACCTCATGCAGGACCGGCGCGTGCTGTGTGGCGAGGTCATCGACAACCAGCTCGAAGTGCACCTGTATCCCAACCGCATGCCCGGCTGGTGCCTGACCTTCAAGCGCCCGCTGTGCCGTGGCGAAGAAGTGACCGGCGTGGTCGGCATCTCGCGCGACCTGGGCCAGCCGGACAACCGCCACTCGGCCTTCGAGCGCCTGAGCAAGGTCATGGACTACATGCAGAGCCACTTCGACGAGCAGATCCGGGTGCAGTCGCTGGCCAACCTGGCCGAACTGTCCGTGGCCCAGCTGGAACGCCATTTCCGGCGGGTGTTCCAGGTCACCCCGCAGCAGCTGCTGACCAAGCTGCGGATCGAGGCGGCCATGCGCCTGCTGCACGGCGAGGACAGCATCGCCAACATCGGCCAGCAGTGCGGATTTGCCGACCAGAGCGCGTTCGCGCGGCAGTTCCGCGCCACCGTGGGCATGGCCCCGCGCGACTACCGCGCCCTCAAGGGCCAGCTCTGAAGCACCAACCCTGGAGACCCGGCCCTGAAGGCCCGGCGGCGTGGGGCCGGCCGCGCACCCGACCCGCGCCGGGGCCTTACAGCCCGGGTGGTAGCATGGCGCCCCCTTAGAAATACCGCCTCCATGGTCAGTTTTTTCCGTCGAAAGAAGCCTGAAAACGCCGCACAGGCCGACAGCAGCACCCGGCGCTACAGCACCGAGGAACTGGCCGCCGCCTTCCCCGACGCCCGTCCGAGCTCCGCCCCGCCGGCCGATGCCGCTACCGCCCTCGAACAGGCCCGGCATGCCGCCGAAGCGGTGGACGCCGCTGAACCGGCAGCGCAGCCCATCGACACCCGGACCGCGCTCGAGCTGGCCGAGCCGAGCCAGCCCGACATCACGGCTCCCGGTTCGACCTCGCCCGTCGCCGTCGAACCGGCGCCAACACCTGCTGCTGCGCCGATAACGCCAGTCGTGACGCCGCCGGCCGCGCCCCCAATCGAAGCACCCGCACCGGCACCCGCCAGTTTCGCCACGACCGAAAAACCCGCGGCGCCGGCCGGCAAGTCCGGTTGGCGCGAACGCCTGCGCGGCAGCGTGTTCGCTAAAAGCTTTGGCGGCCTGTTTTCGCGCAATCCGAAGCTCGACGACGACCTGCTGGACGAAATCGAGACTGCGCTGATCACCGCCGATGTCGGCGTTGGTGCCACCACGGCGCTGGTCGAATCCTTGCGCAAGCGCATGAAGGCGCGTGAGTTCGCCGATGCCAACGCGTTGCTGGCTGCGCTGCGCGCCGAATTGGTTGCGATCCTGCAGCCGGTGGCCGTGCCGCTGGTCATCGACACCCAGGCCAAGCCCTTCGTGGTGCTGACCGTCGGCGTCAACGGGGTCGGCAAGACCACCACCATCGGCAAGCTGGCCAAGCGCTTCAAGGACGAGGGGCACAGCCTGATGCTGGCCGCCGGCGACACCTTCCGTGCAGCCGCCGTGGCCCAGCTGCAGGCCTGGGGCGAACGCAATGGCGTGGCCGTCGTGGCGCAGGGGCAGAACGCCGATGCGGCCTCGGTCGCCTTCGACGCGCTGCAGGCCGGCAAGGCCCGTGGCACCCAGGTGCTGATCGCCGACACCGCCGGCCGCCTGCACACCCAGACCGGCCTGATGAATGAACTGGGCAAGATCCGCCGCGTGCTGGGCAAGGTGGACCCCACTGCGCCGCACGAAGTGCTGATGGTCATCGACGGCACCACCGGCCAGAACGCGCTCTCGCAGCTGCGCCAGTTCCATGCCGCGGTCGGCGTAACCGGCCTGGTGGTGACCAAGCTGGATGGCACCGCCAAGGGCGGCGTGGTGTTCGCCCTGGCCCGCGAGTTCGGCATCCCGATCCGTTACGCCGGTATCGGCGAGCGCCCGGAAGACCTGCGCGTGTTCGATGCCGAAGCCTTCGTCAATGCGCTGCTGCCGGAAGCGCTAGGCACTGCCGCTTGATCGCAGTGCGCCTGTAGAGCCGAGCAAGCTCGACTCTACAAACCGCCGCAAAACGCCAGCGCGAGCCAGCCATCGACACCTTTGCCACCAAGCTCCTGAGCTGGTTCGACCAGAACGGCCGCCACGACCTGCCCTGGCAGCATCCACGCACGCCCTACCGGGTGTGGCTGTCGGAAATCATGCTGCAGCAGACCCAGGTGCGCGTGGTCATCCCGTACTTCGCGCGCTTCCTGGCCGCATTCCCGACATTGCCCGACCTGGCGGCTGCCACGTCGGATGAGGTGATGGCGCAATGGGCCGGCCTGGGCTACTACGCCCGCGCCCGCAACCTGCATGCCGCCGCCAAGCGCTGCGTCGAGCTGCATGGCGGTGACCTGCCGCGCGACTTCGACGCCCTGCATGCCCTGCCCGGCATCGGCCGCAGCACCGCCGGCGCGATCCTGTCGCAGGCCTGGGGCGACGCATTCCCGATCATGGATGGCAACGTCAAACGCGTGCTGAGCCGCGTCCACGGCATCGCCGGCTGGCCGGGATTGCCGGCCAACGAGAAGCAACTGTGGGCGCTCGCGCAGGCGCACCTGCCGGCCACGCGCCTGGCCGATTACACCCAGGCGCAGATGGATTTCGGCGCGACGCTCTGCACGCGCGCCAATCCGTCCTGCCTGCTGTGCCCGATCTCGGCTGACTGCGTGGCTTTCCGCGACGGCCTGACCGAAGCCCTGCCGACGCCCAAGCCCGGCAAACCGCTGCCAGAACGCAGCGCGGTGATGCTGATGGCCTTCGACACTGCCGGCCGCATCCTGATGCAGCGGCGCCCTCCGGTGGGCATCTGGGCGCAGTTGTGGTCGCTGCCGCAGGCTGACGACCTGGCCGGCGCGCGGCACTGGTTCGACGCGCACCTGGACGGCGCCTTCGACGATGCCGACGCACTGCCCGACACCCCACACACCTTCACCCACTACCGCCTGCACATGCAGCCACTGCGCTGGGGCCGCCTGACCGCGCGCGCCGCGGTGGGCGACAATGACGACCTGCGCTGGGTGGCGCCCGGCGAACTGGCTTCGCTGGGCCTGCCCGCGCCCATCCGCAAGCTTCTGGACGCCTGACATGCCCCGCACCGTGTTCTGCCAGTACGAGAAAAAAGAAACCGAAGGCCTGGATTACGTGCCGTACCCGGGCGAACTCGGCCAGCAGATCTTCGCCAACACGGGCAAGGCCGGCTGGACCGCGTGGCTGGCCCACCAGACCATGCTGATCAACGAAAACCGCCTGTCGCCCCGTACGCCGAAAGACCGCGCGTTCCTGGAAGCCGAACTGCGCAAGTTCCTGTTCGGCGAAGGCGCCGACAAACCAGCCGGTTACGTCCCGGAAGGCTGAGTCGTCGGCGCGCCGCTGCGTTCAGTCGCCTTGGCCTCACGCAGGGACTTCTGCGCCTGGCGCAGGGCTTTGACATCCAGCGGGCGGATCGTGTCGATCCGGCACGGCATGCGAAAGCTGTTATGCAGCCCGCCCAGCACCAGCACGTCATCAAACCTTGCGTAGACCCGGCTGCCCTGGTTGGTCACGGTAATCGCCGGTGCGCTATCCAGGTCCAGGCAGCGCCCCGGCAGTTCCAGTAGGAACGCCTGGCCCGGCCGCGTCCACACCGCCAGCGCCGTATCGCCCAGCGGCGCCCAGCCATTGAGCTGGCCGAAGAAAGTGAAGCTCTTGACCGGTTCGCCTGCGTGGGCGCGATATAGGTCCAGTTCCTGCGCATTGGTCAGCCCGGTGGTCGCGCAACCGGCACCCAGCAGCGACAGCACGGCCGCAGCGGAGAAGGAAAGCATTCGGGTCTTGTGGTTCATGACAGCGGCTTCCAGCAAGGGGAAACAAGGAATACGCCGATGATGCCGTGCCAGCCGCACGACCGCTGGAAACACGCCGGGTGACATTCAGCACACAGGTGGCTTGCCGGAATCCAACTTCGTCCGTATCATGCCGCCCTCGCTTCGGCTCGGCCGCAAGTGCAGCAACGGCCGGGTAGCTCAGTCGGTAGAGCAAGGGATTGAAAATCCCTGTGTCGGGGGTTCGATTCCCTCCCCGGCCACCACTTTGGTGGCACAGTTGAAGGCGTTACGCGAAGAAGGCTTGCAGCAATGCAGGCCTTTTTGCTGTGCGCGGTTCGACGCGACCCGCCTGGTCGGCGACTCTGGATGAGCCGAAACGAGGCGCTCATTACCGACACGCCAGCTGCCACGCAATGTCTTTTCTCCGAGGCATACTGATGTCTTCTTTCGGTAGCGGCAGCGGGTACCAGTTGGAACGCAGGATCGGGGATTTCGAGGTAGCCACGTCCTATCTCGTCGACACGCCAAACAAGTGCATGCGCGGGGTCCTGATGGTTTACGGGCCCACTGGCGCATTGCTGCGCACGATCCCTGCAACCGGGCCGTCCCTGTCCAAAGCGGACATGGAAGAACGCATGCGCCGCCTGCTGGACTCGATCACCCACTTCGAACCGGACGGCACGCCCCGTTATCGCTGAAATGCCCACGACTTCCCGGCCGGATCACGGGAAGGCCGCGGCCAAGTCCCCCAGACGGGATTGATACAGGCTCCGCTCCACGGGGGATCCAGCGCGCTATCGCCCACATGCCTGGGGCGTCCTCTAAGCTGTTCCCCCCACGTCCAGCGGACCATGCCATGCGTCCTGTCGCCCACTCACTCTGCCTGCTGGCGCTGGCCAGCCTGAGTCTCCCCGTACTCGCGGCGCAGCCGGTGACCTCGGTGCCGACACTCGATGTCTCCCGTTACGCCGGCCAGTGGCATGAGATCGCCCACCTGCCCAACGACTTCCAGAAAGACTGCGTCCGCGATATCACCGCCCATTACACCCTGCGCCAGGACACCAGGCTGGGCGTGCGCAATGCCTGCATCGATGCGAAAGGCGAACAGATCGTCGCCGACGGCGAGGCGCGCCTGGTCAAGGGCCACCCCGGGCAGCTGGAGGTGCGTTTCGCGCCCAAGTGGCTGTCCTGGCTGCCCATGGTGTGGGCGGACTACTGGGTGATCGACCTGGACCCGGACTACACCTGGGCGGTGATCGGCGAACCTGGACGCGACTATTTCTGGATCCTGGCGCGCGAGCCGTCCATGGATCGCGCCTTGTTCGAAGGCCTGAAGCTGCGCGCCAGCCAGATGGGCTACGACCTGTCCGGCCTGGTGGTGACTGGAACGGTGCGCTGATCCTCAGCGGGCGCGTTGTATCCTCGCCCGCTCATCGCTTTCACCGGGAATCCTGCGCATGACGCGTCGCCTGCTGCTGTTGCTCCTGTCGTGCACCCTGCTGGTCGCCTGCAACCGCGGCAACATCAAGCGCGTCTCCGCGCCAGCCGCCAGCCTGCAGCAGGTGAGCGTTGGCAACGACGGCCGCTGGAAGGTGGAACTGCGCCTGCAGAACTACAGCACCATGGCGATGGTCTACGACACCGTGGACCTGCAGGTCACGGTCGAAGGCCTGCCCGCGGGCACGCTCGGCAGCAGGCCGGCGTTCTCGATCGGGCCCAGCTACGCCGATGTGGTGACGATTGACCTGGCACCCACCCCGGAAGCGCGCATGGCCGTGGCCAACGCCCTGGCCGGCAACGGCATGCTGACCTATACGCTGAAGGGCAAGATCGCGGTGACGCCGCTGGACGAAAAGCCACGCAGCTTCGACATCGACATGCACAGCACGCTCAGCCCCGCCCCCGGCCTGCCCGGCGTGCTGCGCTGAACCTGCACGCGGCGCGGCAAACCGGCAGTCGCTGAAAACGACGTCAACCACGCCGCGCGATGGCCCACGGCCCGTCATCGCATTGTCCATACGCCGTAGTATGCTTTCGCGCTCGACGGGCCGGGAGGCGGCCCGCACCGTCCCGAGAGTGCCCGCATGAGCCGCTACCAAGCCCCGCTGAAAGACTTCCGCTTCGCCCTGTATGACGTGCTGGATGTCGAACCGCTGTTCGCCAGGCTGGGCTTCGCCGAGGCCACTCCGGACCTGATCGACGCGGTGCTGGAAGAAGCCGGCCGCTTCACCGGCACGGTCCTGGCACCGCTGAACAGCGTCGGTGACGAGGTCGGCTGCAGCCTGGACACGGCGACAGCCGACGTCACCACGCCGCCGGGGTTCAAGCAGGCCTACGCGCAGTTCGCGGAAGGCGGCTGGACCGGCCTGACCGCGCCGGTGGAATTCGGCGGCCAGGGCCTGCCGCATGCCGTTGGCGTGCCGCTGGGCGAAATGATCAATGCCGCCAACCTGGCATGGGGCAATTTCCCGCTGCTCTCGCATGGCGCCATCGAGGCACTCAAGCACCACGGCCAGCCATGGCAGCAGGAGGTCTTCCTCAAGCCGCTGGTGGAAGGCCGCTGGACCGGCACCATGTGCCTGACCGAGCCGCATTGCGGCACCGACCTGGGCCTGCTGCGCACCCGCGCCCAGCCGACCGGCGAGGACACCTACGCCATCAGCGGTACCAAGATCTTCATCACCGCCGGCGAGCACGACCTGGTCGACAACATCGTCCATCTGGTCCTGGCCAAGCTGCCGGATGCACCAGCTGGCGCCAAGGGCATCTCGCTGTTCGTGGTACCCAAGTTCAAGGTCGCGCGCGACGGCAGCGTCGGCGAGCGCAATGCCGTGCGCTGCGGTTCGATCGAACACAAGATGGGCATCAAGGGTTCGGTCACCTGCGTGATGAACTTCGATGAAGCCGAAGGCTATCTGGTCGGCCAGCCGCACAAGGGCCTCCAGGCGATGTTTACGATGATGAACACCGCGCGCCTGGGTGTTGGCCTGCAGGGCATCGGCCTGTCCGACCGCGCCTATCAGAACGCACTCGCCTACTCACGCGAACGCCTGCAGACCCGTTCCCTGTCCGGCGCCAAGTTCCCCGACAAGCCGGCCGATCCGATCATCGTCCACCCGGACGTGCGGCGCATGCTGCTGTCGATCAAATCGCTGACCGAAGGCGCGCGCCTGCTCGCCCTGCATGCCGGCACCCTGGTCGACGTCGCCCATCACGCGCCGGATGCCGCCGAGCGCGAACAGGCCGAAACCCTGGTGAGCTTCCTCACCCCGATCTCCAAGGCCTGCCAGACCGAATGGAGCATCGAGAACACCTACAACGCGCTGCAATGCTTTGGTGGCCACGGCTACATCCACGAACACGGCATGGAACAACTGGCGCGCGACGCCCGCATCACCACGCTCTATGAAGGCACCACCGGCATCCAGTCGCTGGACCTGATCGGCCGCAAGACTGCGGCCAGCGGCGCGGCCGGCCTGAAGCTGTTCCTGGGCCTGATCGAGCAGTTCGCCAGCGAACACGCCGACGATGCCGCGGCGGCCGAGTTCATCGCACCATTGCGCGAAAAAGCCACCGAATGGGGCACGCTGACCAAGGCCGTGTTGCAGCGTGCCGCCAGCAACCCGGAAGAACTGGGCGCGGCCAGCACCGACTACCTGTTCTATTCCGGCTATGTGGTGCTGGCCTACTGGTGGGCGCGCAGCGTCGTGGCCGCGCAGGGGTCAAACCAGGATGCCGCGTTCAAGCAGGCCAAGCTGGAAACCGCGCGTTTCTATTTCGCCCGCATCCTGCCGCGCACCCTGAGTCACGCGGCCGCGATCCAGTCCGGCGCCGAGCCACTGATGGCGATGAACGCCGAGCGCTTCGACGCCTGATGCCTGCGCTGGGCGTTCCCGTAGCCCGGATAAGCGAAGCGCATTCGGGGGTGACTCCACAACGTCATGCCCCGGGTGAGGCCTGTGGCCTTACCCGGGCTACCTCACTGGCGATGGGTAGCCCGTAGGAACAGTCCATGCCGCTTCGCCCCCATGGGTCACTCGTACGATGTGATGGATGCCGAGCGCTTCGACGCCCGCGACGGCCATTCCCGTAGGAACGAAGTACACAATTCGTCATTCATCAGGTATAACCTGTTTCCCCGATGGAAGCAGACACCGCTCAGCTTCATACGGATGACTCCGGAACCCCAGCACTGCTCGGCAGTGTGACGCCGGATGATGTGCACTCGTCCGCCTCGATCCTCTCCCCGCTTTCCCCACTGATCCGCCCTGCCAGCGTCCGCGTGCTGTCGCTCGATGCCCATGGCCGCGTGCTGGACTGGATCAACTGGCAAGACGCAACCTGCCTGTACGCGCGCGATGCCGTGGCCTGGACATTGGGCGATCCCTGCCTGACCGTGCGCGGCGGCACCAACCGCATGACCGGCCAGCAGAGCTTCATCGACCTGCACCCCATCGTCGCCTCACGCGGCCATGCACGCGCTGCGGGCCTTTCCCCGACGCCATCGCTGACCAACCAGGCGCTGTTCGCCCGCGATGACCACCTGTGCCTGTACTGCGGCCAGCAGTTCTCGCGCCAGCTGCTGACCCGCGACCACGTGCTGCCGGTGTCCAAGGGCGGCCGCGACATCTGGGAGAACGTGGTTTCGGCCTGTTTCCACTGCAACTCACGCAAATCCAACCGCACCCCGCAGCAGGCCAGCATGCCGCTGCTCGCCGTACCGTACCGGCCCAGCTGGATCGAGCACCTGATCCTGTCCAACCGCAACATCCTGGCCGACCAGATGGCGTTCCTGAAGACCCATCTGCCCAAGCGTTCACGCCTGTCGGCGTAAGCCCCTTTCGACTACCACGCGTGGAGCGGAGCTTGCTCCGCTGCTCTAAAGCGTGGATTGCCACAAGCTCGGCTCCACAGGGGCACGTGGCATGGATCTCACGGCGGGTTTCACGCCACCCCGACCCCGGGTGATCCCAGACTGAACCTCCTTGCTTGCCCCTCCCTCTTCCGGGGAGGAAAATACGCAGCTGCATTGCCGACAGCCACGATGATCGACTCCACCCGCTACCCTCGTCTTTCAAGGATTGAAACACCGGCCGACCTGCGCCGCTTCGACGAGGTCGAGCTGACGCCCATCGCCGATGAGCTGCGCGCCTACCTGATCGAATCGGTCGGCCGCAGCGGTGGGCATTTCGCTGCCGGCCTGGGCGTGATCGAACTCACCGTCGCCCTGCACTACCTCTACGACACGCCCAACGACCGCCTGGTCTGGGACGTGGGCCACCAGACCTATCCGCACAAGATCCTCACCGGCCGCCGCGACCAGATCCACACGGTCAAGCAGGCCGATGGCGTGGCGCCGTTCCCCAAGCGCGAGGAGTCCGAATACGACACCTTCGGCGTCGGCCATTCGTCCACCTCAATTTCGGCCGCGCTGGGCATGGCCATCGCCAATGCACAACTGGGCAACGGCCGCCGCTCGGTGGCGGTGATCGGTGACGGCGCGATGACCGCGGGCATGGCCTTCGAAGCGCTCAACCACGCCGGCGGCATGGAGTCCGAGCCCGACATCCTGGTCGTGCTCAACGACAACCAGATGTCGATTTCCGAAAACGTCGGCGCACTGACCCAACTGCTGGGCCGCATGAGTTCATCACGCACGCTCAATGCATTGCGCGAGGGCGGCAAGAAGCTGCTGGGTGACAAGCACAAGCCGCCGGCGCGCTTCATGCGCCGCTGGGAAGAACACTGGAAGGGCATGTTCGTGCCGTCCACGCTGTTCGAGCAGATGGGCTTCCACTACACCGGACCGATCGACGGCCACGACGTGCCGGCCCTGGTCGGCGCACTGAAGACGATCAAGGGCCTCAAGGGCCCGCAGCTGCTGCATGTGATCACCACCAAGGGCAAGGGCTACGAGCGGGCCGAAGGCGACCAGATCGGCTACCACGCGGTCGGGCCGTTCGATCCCAGCAAGGGCCTGCCGGCCAAGGTCGTGCCCGCGATCAAGAAGCCGACCTACACCGATGTCTTCAGCGACTGGCTGTGCGACATGGCCGCCGCCGATCCGCTGCTGCTGGGCATCACCCCGGCGATGCGCGAAGGCTCGGGCTTGGTGCGTTTTTCCAGGGAATTCCCGAAGCGCTACTTCGACGTGGCCATTGCCGAACAGCACGCAGTGACGCTGGCCGCGGGCATGGCCTGCGACGGCGCCAAGCCGGTCGTGGCGATCTATTCGACCTTCCTGCAACGCGCCTACGACCAGTTGGTCCATGACGTGGCGATCCAGGACCTGGACGTGCTGTTCGCGATCGATCGCGGCGGCGTGGTCGGGCCCGATGGCGCAACCCATGCGGGCAACCTGGACCTGAGCTTCCTGCGCTGCGTACCGAACATGGTGGTGATGGCGCCGGCCGACGAGAACGAATGCCGGCAGATGCTGTCCACCGGCTTCCGCCACGCGGGTCCGGCGGCGGTACGTTATCCGCGTGGCACCGGCCCTGGCGTGGCGATCGACACATCACTGGAGACGCTGCCGATCGGCAAGGCGCAGCTGCGCCAGCGCGGCCAGCAGGTCGCATTGCTGGCGTTCGGCGCGACCTTGCCGGCCGCCGAGCAGGTCGCGCGCGAACTCGGCCTGACCGTGGTCAACATGCGTTTCGTCAAACCGCTGGACCGAGAGCTGGTGCTGGAACTGGCACGCAGCCACATCGGCCTGGTGACGCTGGAAGACAACGTGGTCGCCGGCGGTGCGGGTGCTGGCGTGGCCGAACTGCTCAACGCCGAAGCCATCACCCTGCCGATCCTGCACCTGGGCCTGCCCGATGCCTTCCAGCACCACGCCAGCCGCGAACAGCTGCTGGCCGAAGCCGGCCTGGATGCCGCCGGTATCCGCAAGGCAGTGCTGGCACGCTGGCCGCAGCTGGCGACTGGTTCGGCTCCATTGACGGCAGCCGGTTGAGTTTCTCCTGCAGGCCGCTTCGATCGCGGCCTGCCTGCGCATTGGCCTGTCAGTATTCGCCCGGCGCCTCGACGGTGTAACCGCGCGCCTTCAGCTGATCCATCAGGTTGTCGCGCCCCAGCACCAGACCGATCGGCAGCAGGCCCACGGTGCTGGCATTCCTGGACAGCGCCGTCTCGGCCTTCTGCAGCCACAGCTGCAGCGACTGCTGGCGCAGGTTGCCAACCCCGAACTTGCGCGCGATCGCACTCTCACTGATCGCCGTCTGGCAGGCCGCGTACTGGCTGGTCTGCGGACTGTTCCGCAGCGCATCCACGTCGCCCACCGCCCAGGCATTGGCCTGGTCGCGCATGGTATCGATCTCGCGATCGATCACCTCCAGCGTGCGCACGAAGCAGGTCTGGTCTTCCAGGCCGGTGCGCTGGAACTCCTTGATGGCCGCCTTCGGATCATCCAGGCGCGCCGTACTGGTGGCATCGGTGATCGTCAGGTTGCCGCGTTTGGCGAGCTTCTCCACCTGCCCGCGCACCGGGTTGCCCATCGTCAGGCCGGAGCGCTTCATCGCCGCCATGTAGAGCTCGGTCGCAGCGAAGATCGGCCGCCACTGCTCGATGCCCTTGTCACTGCCGATGTAACGCGCCTTCAGCACGCTCCAGCGGGCGTACTGATCGGCCGGCACCACGTCCTGCAAGGTCTTGCCATCCGGGTTCTTGCGCGCCTTCAGCAACGCCGGGATCAGGAACAGGCTGCGGAACATGCCGCGCCCGGTGTCGAGCGACAGCGTTGGCGGCAGCAGCAGTTCCTGCGACTGGGCGATGGCCTGTTCCACATCCTGCGAGCGCCATTCCATCTTCTTCGGCAGGGGTGCAAGCGTGCCCAATACCCACAGCACGTGGCCATCGCGGCTCACCTTCCACAAACCGGGCCCTGGCTGTATGCCGGAAACCATCATCGGTGCCAGGTCGGTGATCGCTGGCTCGACCTGTGTTGTTGAAGGCTGCGGCGCGACCTGCTCCTGCGCGCCAGCCAACGCTGGCAGGAGGGCCATCGCGATCATGCCTGCCATCGCACACCGCATCCAGATCCATCTCGATGACATCACTGCGTCCTACGCTAGTGGAAGAGGACGCCAATGTAGCGGCGATTCCCCGCCATCGGTGGCCGCCAGGCCGACCGCACACATGTCCGGTTAAAGCGCATCCAGCGCGCGCAACCGCGCGGCAATCTCCGGCACGGTTTCGATCAGGGCGAAACCTTCCCACTCGAATCCGGGCGTGACCACGCAGTTGACCAGGCTCCAGGGCGCCGCCGTCCACGCTCGCTGCCAGCAACCGGCCGGCACCGCATGGAAGGCGACCATATCGACGCCCCCCGCGTCCTGCACGGCCAGCGTGTCGCCAAGCGAGAACGACTGCACCGCATCTGCCTGCGGATCGAAGACCTGCAGGCACAACGCGTCGCCGGCGCGCCAGAACCAGAGCTCATCGGCATCCACGCGATGCCACTGGCTGCACTGCCCTTCCTTCAGCAGGAAGTCGATCGCAGTCGAAGCCGCACGCACGCGATTCCCACACTGCACCTGCAATGCGGCTTCATGGATGCGACGGAAGTGTCCCCCTTCCGGGTGCGGCGCCAACTGCAGGCGCTGGATCAGCGCATCAGCGGAAACAGTCTTCGTATCAGGCATGCGCCAGCATCGCTGCCACGCCCGATCGATTCAAGCGCCAGTGATATGCCGCGCCCGGATGCAGACACCGAAGAACGTGAAAAGATCCACCGAATAACGCTTCAGCAGCCGGCGCGGTTCCAACATCAGGCGGAACGCCCACTCCATGTGGATGCGCTGCACCCAACCCGGCGCGCGCCGCGCGTTACCCGACAGGAAGTCCAGCAACGCGCCGACGCCGAAGGCCAGCGGCGCTTCCAGCTGATCGCTGTGCTCCAGGAGCCAGCGCTCCTGGATCGGATTGCCCAGGGCCACCAGCAGCACATCGGGACGTGCGGCATTGATCGTCTCCACCAGCCGGCCAGCCTCAGCGCGCATCTGCCCGTAACCATCGCAGACGCCCACCACCTCCTGCCCCAGCGAATCCCGCAACGTCGCCGCTGCCGCATCGCCAATCCCCGGCTTGCCGCCCAACAGGAAGAAACGCAGCGGACGCGAACTATGCCTGCACAGGCTCGGGATCAGGTCAGTCCCGTTGAGGTTTTCGAAGAATCGCTGGCGATGGATCATCATCGCCGCCAGATCCAGGCCAATGCCATCGTTGACGATGGTGACCGATGGGTCCTGCAGCGGCTCCCGCAGTCCGCGGCATTCGACCACGAAATTCGTATTGGCGAAGAAGACGCGTCGGCGCCCCCCGCCCGGCTCCAGGCACGCCAGCAGAGTCGCGACAAACGGCGCCAGGCGCGTCCTGAGGATCGGGTATCCCCCCAGCCAGAGCACCTCATCCTGCGAGGCAACGCCCGCCTCTTCGGCTGAAACCAGCGACATCGGCATTACCAGAGATCGTAAGGGAAAGTGCCCATCAGCCCATCCTGGATGGATGCCAGGTCGAAGCGACCATTGCCACCAATATCCAGGCATTCCTCCACGGAATTTCCAGAGCGCCACTGCATGCGTCCCGTGCCCGCATAGTAATCGTCGTACTTGAAACGGTCCTCTCCATTGCCCCAGTCCAGATAGACCGCGGGAATCCCATAGGCTTCGGCCAGGATCACGCCATGCAGCGAACTGCTGACGACGTATTCGGCCTCGAGCAACTGCCGCACGAACGCCGCCGGCTCGATCCTGGGAGAAACCAGCACCTCTTCGTACCCCTTGTACTTGTCGAGGGACTCGTTGAAATGCGGCACCACGACGAACGGCTTCCTGGCATTGCCTCCCTGCAACAGCGCCGCGTCGAACAGGCGCGGCATCAACAGTGCGGGATCTCCATAGACCTCCGGCACGACGATGCCCCGGTTCTGTAGGAAGGTTCGCGTCTTCGGACCGCGCACGGCCCGGACATCGAGCGAGGTGAATCGATGTGTGCTCTCGGGAATCTTGCCATTGATGCCCGTCCCCCAGATCACCTCGTCGCCCTCGGCGAAATGCATGACCGAACCGATGCAGAGCAGTCGCGGCGTTCCCCGGCGCTTGCGCAACAGGTTGGTATCACGCAGCGACAGGATCGCCGACACCAGCACCTTGGACAGGTGATCGCCTACGTTGACGGACCCATCCTTTGGCTTCCACCAGAAAAGCGATTTTCGCTCCTGGCGCTCCACAAGGCCTTCGATCAACGCCATACAACACACTCCTGTTTTTGCTGCCTCCCCCAAGGCAATCGGTGAAAAAAGAATAAGAACGGCACCGCCGCAGCCGGTGGCGCCACTACTGTTCCAGGTGGGTTTCCGGATAACGCTCCGGCTCCAACAGGCGATCGGTCGTCTGCGGCCAATCCAGGCATTCGCGATACCGGATGTGCGGGGCCTCCAGCGCCTGCTGGATCGCACCACGGATCGAATCGGCATCGCCCGGCGTATAGCCGAAGCGCGAGGCATAGGTCCCGACGACCGCATAGGGGCAAACCGCCGGCAATCCGAAGAAATCGTACTGCAGCAGTTTCATCGAGCTGTCGGCCAGATACGCAGGCACCTGTTCGGACGAATACGGTGCGATGCCGAAACGCGCATGCTTGATGTAGCGCACCACCTCGGCATGCTTCATCTCGCCGTAGACCACCACGTTGGAGCCGTAGCCAGGCATGCCACCACGTCCGGAACCAATCACGTGGAAGGTCACCTCCGGGAATGCATGACTGGCCTGCGCGATGAATTCCGGATCGAACAACATCGAGCCGACCGACACCGCGTGGATGCCTTCGGCCGGATAGGGCGACGGATCGCCCATCTCATCAAGCCCGGGATCCACGCCATGCCCCACGTGATAGACGTTGTGCTGGCTATTGATTTCGTCGGCCATGACCGGCGACACCAGCGCGATGGCATCCAACGTGCCACAGACCTCATCGAACTCGCGTGCGATGAACTCCGCGACCTCGATCGTGCTCAATCCATCGGAAGCGCGGTAGACCAGTCGTGCCTTCGGATTCAGGCGCTTGGCCAGGCGAATGAAGGCCACGGCCGTGCCGCTTTCCAGCACGATCACATCTGATTCGCGAATCCACTGTTCGAGGATCGCCGGTGGATTCTGCGAATACATGCGGAACATCGCATTCTCGACCGGACGCAACCAGCGGCGACGGGTATTGAACGGATGGACCAGCGTGCGCCACAGATAGCACTCGACACCCTTGTGCTTGACGATGGTGTTGGCCGTTTCGTCCAGTGGCAGGCGCATGTCGTGCTTGAGCCGCGAAAGCCGGCTGTAGCGCAGCGAGAAGAAGCGCGTCGTACCCCGCTTGGCCAGCTCATCGGTGATGAAATGGATATTGGCGCGGCGCGGCGTGCGGTAGTCATGCGCGGACAGGACCAGGTAGCGCTGTGCGCTGCGCGTCGCGGGGTCCTGCATGGGTGGAACAGGTCGAAGCAATGGTTCGGCGACTGCGGGGGATTCAGAAACCGACATGGGGATGTCCTCGTCAGGGTCGAGTCGGGGGATGGACATGGCGAGACCAAGCACTCAATGCTGCCACCGCCATGACGGAACTAGCTGACCCGCTCGACAACACGCGGTACAACCGAGAAGTGGGTCGCTTCGTGCGACACGTCAGCGGCAACGGCGGTGCCCGGAAGGCCTCACGCCGCGCCTCAAGAGTGAGTGTTTCTCCGCCCCAAGAGCGTGACCGCGCGCACCGATATGCATGCAGGTTCAAATTCGGTCCGGAATCCGCGTCATGGGTCGGATGGACACGCCCTTTACGCACGACGCCTCAACAGTTGCTTGCTGTGGAGAATCGTCCACACATCGCGACGGAACGCAGGCCAGACCAAGCAGATCAAGCCAAATGCAGTGAAAATTGCCGGCACGCCGACGACCAGCTCCATGACCGGCGTATGACCCCACTGCCGGGCGGCCAGCCATGAAACAAGCGCACAGATCCCGTATCCGATGATGGCGCGCAGCCCGTTGTTGAACATCGCCATCCCAGGCGCATTGCCGACGCGCGACACCCAGATGGTGGACAGCGGCCAGATCAAGGCAAGCCCGATGCTATAGCCCACCGCCACACCCAGCGCGCCCCAATGGGCACCAACGAAGATGCAGGCGATGATCAACACGCGTGCGACAACCGAGTACATCAGCTGCGCACGTGCCAGTCCCATCGACAGGAACACCCAATAGGCCGCATAGGCAACCACCTGGAAAATGCCACCGACGGTCAGCACCTGGAAGATCACCACGGCCGCACGCCACTGCTCACCCAGGAACAGCACGATCAATGGCGAAGCCTGTGCGCAGGCAAACGCGAAGATCGCCACCACGATGTGCACCATGACCGTCTGGCCACGCAGCAGGAAGGCCGCATAGCGCTCCGGCTCATCCTGCAACTTGGACAACACCGGAAGCGCCACGGTCGTCGCCGGCGCATTGATCTGGTTCAGCGGCATCATCAGCAACTGGAATGCGCGGTTGTAGAGGCCCAGTGCTTCGGCGCCGGTGCGATATCCGATGACAACCTGGCCGATATTCTGGCTGACGTAGCCCAGCACCTGCGCGGCCATCAGATTGGTGCCGAAGGTCAGGAAACTACGCATCGGCACGCCGCGATGCGGCCGACCCGGCAGCCAACGCGATCCAATCGCCGATACCACCAATCCGACCACGGACCCGACCACCTGCTGGATCACCAGGGCCCAGTAACCCAGTCCAGCCAGCGCCGCGCACACGCCGGCAATCAATCCCAGGCTTTGCCCGCCGACATCACTCATCGCCAATCGACCGAACTGCAGTTCGCGACTCAGGTGCGCACGGTACTGCGTGTTCATGCCACTCAACAGGAAGGTCACCGACATCACCTGCGCCACTGCCACCAGGCGCGGCTCATGATAGAAATCGGCAATCAACCCCGCACCGGCGAAGACGATCAAGCCCAGGACCAGCCCGATGCCACTGTTGAGCCAGAACAGGTTGTCGCGCTGTTCGCGCGAGAGCGACTTGGCCTGGATTGCGGCAGAGGACAGGCCGAAGTCGCGCAGGATTTCGCAGATGCCCACCAGCGCGGTGACCATGGCCATCAGGCCGTAATCCTCCGGACTCAGCAGGCGTGCCAGCAGGATGATGCCGCCGAACTGGACGACCATGCGGGCACCCTGCCCGGCCATGGTCTTGGCGGCGCCGGCCGCGGCACGTGAACCAAGACCTGATGTTGAACCCGGTGGGTTGGCGGGTGAGGTGGTCACCGACATGCCCTCACTGGCTCCGTCCCGTTAGGGACGCCGAGCGTTGCGCAGAAGCAGACGCATGCCGATGCCCGCGTCGTTGCATGATCGCGGCGGCATAGCTGCGGTAATGCTGTTCGCCGGCACGTGCCCAGTCGCGTCGCGACAGGTCGGGTTCGCGCCGATCGGGCATCGTACGGACACGCTGCAGCGCGGCTTGTATCACGTCGGCCGTCAGCTCGCCTTCGTACATGTACACCCAGCCATCGCCCACCTCTGCTGCAACCGCGGCGTTGTTGGGGGTCTGTGGCACCAGCGCCGGGCGCGATAGTGAGAGGCTCAACAACAGCGTTCCGGAGTTGTGCATTTCGCGATACGGCAGCACCACCAACTCCGCTTCTGATATCTCATGCGCCAAGGTCGGGTCATCCACGTACTGCAACAGCGCACTGATCCGCGCGTCCCCGCCACAGGCCTGTTCGACCAGTGTGCGCATCGCCGCATTGGCCGGACTGCCGACGATCCGCAGCGTGCAGCCTGGCTCCCGCACCCCGGCCATCGCATCGAACAGCACCTCGACACCCTTGTAAGGACGGATCAAACCGAAGTGCAGCAGGCGACCTTCAACCATATCGGGCTTGTCGATTGCGGCGTACCAGTCGCGATAGTGGCCGTGCAGCGCGGTATCAGTCCCCGGTGCACGCAGATCGGTGGTCGCATTGATCCTGATCCAGCGCGTGACCAGCCGGTCCATCCACTTCAGGAGCAGATGCTCGACGCGCCCGCCACCTTCGTGTGGCTGGAGATTGTGCAACGTCCTGACGACGGGCGTACGCAGCACGGTCCACCGCAATAGCAGCGCCGCGACCGCGCATCTGCGCAATGCACGTCCGATGCCTGAAGGATGCCGCATCATGTATTCGGGCCAATGCAGATGGACCACGTCGTAGCGGGCCAGCAGCGCCGTGCGCAACGACCAGTAACGGATGTGGACCATCGGTTCTAGCGCCCTGAACAACTGGACCAGATAGGGATTGGTCGTGGGCGTGGGACGATTGACCTGCTCCAGCACCGTCAGCACTGGGCGCGCGCCCAACCCCGCCGCATGCGCCTTGCCGGTAGTGGACTTCATGCGTGGTCCTTGCCAAGCGCGGCCTGGTACTCAGCGACATAGCGGCCCACCACGTGTTTCCAGTCGTAGCGCTCCACATAGGCCATGGCCTGGTCGCGTCGCGCCGAAAAGTCAGCCTGGGACACGTCGGCCAGGCGCTCGGCGGCCTCGGCAGCAGCATCGGCATGCTTCGGATCGACGATCACGCCAAGGCCAGACTCACGGTGCAGACGCGCAAACGGTGGAATATTGCTGAGAACCGGGAGCAACCCCGCACTCATCGCTTCGACCGGCGCGATCCCGAAGCCCTCATGCCGGGACAGGCAGACGAAATACTGGGCCTTGCCAAGCAGCGCCGCGAGCTCGGACTCGGATGGAGATACGACAATCTCGACGTGGTCTTCGAGATCGCGCGTGGCAATCTCCCGGGCAAGATCCTCACGAGTGAGGTCGTACTCGCGACCTGCAATCACCAGCTTCCATTCGACATTGCGCTGACGCAACCCGGCGAAAAGATCAAGCGTTTCCAGCAAGCCCTTGTTGACCGACCAGCGACCGAAATAGATCAAGGTCCGGCCGTTGGCCTGGCTGCCACGGCCGGCGAACTTTGTGACGTCCACGCCGTTCTCGATCACCCGCAATCGCTGCTTCGAAACCACCTTAGAAAACAGGTCGCCATCATTTTCGCTGGTCGCCACCACGCGCTTGTAAGCCAGCGCCGAAGCACGGGTCAGCGTGTTGAACCACAGGCGTTTCAGCCGCGAGGCATAGGCCGTATGAAAAAACCCGCCATGGGTGGATACGATCATCGGCTTGCGATGCACTGCTGCAGTCGCGGCCAGGTAGTCGTAGAAAAAATCGATGCCATGCACATGCACCACATCCGCACTGGCAATGGCCTGCAACACGCCAGAAGTCAGTGGATAGCGCGACGAGCCACGCCAGGGCAGGCGCCGGACCGGCAGGCTCCCATGCCGCGCTGAAGGTTCCAGCCGCAGTTCCGGTTGCGAAAACACCCGGTCGACCGTCACCACTTCCACCTCATCGATCCCGGCAGCCTGGTGATGACGCGCCACGTTGAGCACGACTTCCTCCATGCCACCCACGGAAGGGTGGAACTGGCGCACGACATGCACCACTTTCATACAAACACCTTGCGACGAGAAACATCCAGGAAGCAACACGGGCCGGCCTTCAAAGGCCCATCGCTGGGCACGCCGAAAGGCATCCGCAATCCACTCGATTCGCCAGCCCAGCATGCAAGCGACGGCGGCACCGATGAAACGACAGCCAAGTTCGGAGTATCGACGTTGCCCCGGCGCTCACCCTCAGGCGTCGCGCGGCCAAGGCTTGCAGTCGCGATCAAGACGTACCGGCCAGTGGCCTGTCACGCGCCTCAGCAAGCTGCCCGGCAGGATGACCGCCCACGCCAGGCTGCGACAGCCAGAAGCCTTTAGGCAACTGCCACATCGCGCCCAGGACGAACCACCACAACGCCGCGGACTTCACCGAGAACAGGCTGTTGGATACCAGCAGGCCCGTCGCAAAGGCCAGCATGAAGAAATTCTTGAAGGCCTGGCCATCCTCGGTCGGCATTTCCAGGCCAAAGGAGAACGCCAACAGAAATGCGCCGACAACCATGATCGACTGCGAGGCAATGAAGTAGGCAATGCCACTGTCGAAATATCTGTACGGCGCATCAAAATCCAGGCCCAGCCACGCTTCCGCCGTCATGTTCCGCAGCGCATTGATGGTCAGGAAGACGCGCCCCAGCGTCGTATCTTCATAGGCATCCACCCGCGTGACCCAGATCAGCGCAGCGGCAGCCACGATCACCAGCGGCATGATCAGGAACGACAGGCGTTGGTCAAGCCGCCGCAGGAAGGGCGCGCCCATCAGCATCAGCACACTGGTGCCCGCCGCGAGTCGCCCATCCGATGCCACGATCAGGAAGAGCAACAGTCCTATGGAGAAGGCAATCTTCTTCGGACTGAACGAGCGCCAGAACGTCAGCAGGATCGCGCAGAAGAAGATCAGGTAATTGCCGGTGGTGACGGGCTCGACGAAGATCGACGAAGCACGCGGCAGGTTGCTGCCGGCGAGGAAGTTGCGCTCACCGGGGCGCGTGGCACTGACGAACAGGTTGCTGTCCTGGTTCCAGAAGCCGCCCTCGTCCACGCCACGGGTATTGACGTAGTAGCTCTTGGGATTGACCACATTGCCGTACACGTCCGGCAGGGTCAGTTCTACGGCAGCCACCAGTGCCACGATGACGCTCATCCGCAGGAACAGCCGCGGCAGCGAGCCGCCATACGCCGCCCCCAGGACCAGGAAGGCGAACGGGATGATGGCATCGCGGATGAATTTCGCATCCACGCGCCACTCCAGCACGTAGCGGAACAGCATCACCACCGCGATCAGGCCGATGCCGACCAGCACCGCTGCGATCTTCTCGCGCTGGAGCGTCCAGATGCCGATACCAAAACAGCCTGCATAGATCAGCAGTTCCGCCGCGTAGGTCATCGCCGGCGTCACCGTGAACAGCTGCGCGTTGACGATGGCCAACAGGAAGTTGTAGCCCACGGAGAACAGCAGCAGCAGTTCGATCAGGAGATCCCGCAGGCGATGGTCGGCCCGTGCCTCGACACCGGGTCCATGCACGTCATGTGGAACAGCAGCCATGCGTCAGTACGCTGTCTTCTGGCCGAGCACGCGGAATGCGGTCAGCACGATGATCTTGCAGTCCAGCCACAGCGACCAGCGACGGATGTAGTCCAGGTCGTACTGCACGCGCTTCTTCATCGTCCGCAGCTCCGGCGTCTCACCGCGAAACCCGTTGACCTGCGCCCAACCGGTGATGCCTGGCTTGACGTAGTGGCGCTGCATGTAGTGATTGATCAGCTTTTCGTAATGGCTGTTGTGTTGCGCAGCGTGCGGACGCGGCCCGACGATGGACATGCTGCCGCCCAGCACGTTGAAGATCTGGGGCAGCTCATCCATGCTCGTGCGCCTCAGGAAACCACCGAACCGCGTGATGCGTGCATCGCCACGCGTGGCCTGTTTCACATCGGCACGCCCTTCCTGATGCACGTACATCGAACGGAACTTGAGCATGTAGAACTCACGTCCACCCAGGCCATGACGCTTCTGCCTGAAGAACACCGGCCCCGGCGAACCCAACTTCACGCCGGCCGCGATGACCAGCAGGAGTGGCCACAACACCAGCAGCGCCGCAATCGCCACGATCTTGTCCTGCAAGGCCTTGGCAACGACGAAGTAGTTGTCGCGATCCACGCCGCCCTGTCGCAGATTGATGACCGGCACATTGCCAATCTGCTCACCCTGCTGGTTGAGCATGCCGAAATCGAACAGGTCGGGAACCAGCTTGACGGTGATCGGGAAGCGGTCCAGCACCTGCAGTAGCGCCTTGATCCGATCGCGATCACCCAGTGGCATGGAAATCCACACCTGCTCGATCACGTTTTCCTGCAGGTAGCGCTCCAGTTCCTCCGGCGCGGAAATACCTAGGCACGGAAGCTGGCTGGATGCAGCACTGGGCACCATGTCGTAGCGGCTCTGGAAATAGCCGACCATCTGCAGCCCGACCCAGCTGTTGCGGGACAGATATTTCTGCAGCTTGAAGACCGGCGTACGCAGGCCGATCACCACCACGCGCTGGACGTCCAGTCCGGTGCTGCGCAGCATGTTCAGCGCGTTGCGCAGAAACGTACGCGACACCACCAGTGCCGCGAATCCGCCCAGGTACCAGGTACCCAGCCAGGCGCGCGACACGAACTGCCCCGTCTGGACGATGAGTGCATGCACGGCGAACAACGCGAATACGCCGCTCCACGCCATCCCCAGCACGATGCATTCGCGCAATAGGCCACGCCCGCGCCAGCTGCGATAGAGCGGGAACGCCGTAAAGCAGATCACCGCGTACAGCAATGTCGTACCAATGACGCCGCGATAACCGGACGCCGGTAACCAGGTATCAAACCGAAGCCAGTACGCCACCATCGCCGCAGCGATGACGACCGCAATATCGGACACGCGCAGCACCACATCGGCTGCTGCGGAATATTTTGAAAGCAATCGCGGCGATGAGGTGGTTGACGCACCGCCACTTAGATCAGCCAGGAGCATGGCATTCTCCGATTCAAACCCGGCTACGCAAGACGCGGGGGATCGCCTTGCCAGGACGGGCCTGGAAATCGTCCGTCACTCGACCGCTGCAATGCTCTCCTCAGCATTGGCCCCATGGTCGAGCGCGGCACCGTTGTGACATCAAAGACTGTCGTGCATCCAACCATTCCCTGCCCGAACCACTGCAGAACAAGGCCCCTGTTGCGACGCAACAATCTCACGAAAAAAACTACTGATCTGTGCAGCAGCGCACGTTCGCCATTCCAGGCCCAGTCCCTTGAGCAGGCGGGAATCCGCCCATCACGCCCGATGCGAGCGCCGTACCGATCCGATCAGATGCAGCATCAGTGCCAGCACCAGCCCGATGAAGAAGCCGAAGACCGCACCCAACGCCAGATTGATGGGGAGGCGTGGCGAATAAGGCGAACCGGGTACTTCAGCCGTATCGATCACCGACACGTTGTTGGCGCCCACATTACCGGCCACACCAATTTCCTTGAAGCGCTGGAGCAACGCGTCGTACAGCTGGCGGTTCGTGTCCACGTCGCGCTTGAGCATGTTGTAACGAATGCTTCGCTCTTCGAGATCCAACTGGTCGTGCTTCAAACCTGTGATGCGCTGCTCGGTCAGCAGTTCCTGTTGCGCAGCCGTATCGTATTGCGACTTCAATGACGCGCGGATGACGCCGATTTCCTGCTGAATCTGGCGATTGCTCGCATCGATCCGACTCTTCAATCGCATCATTTCCGGATAGTCAGGCTTGTAGGTCGCCAGCTTCTGGTTGTACTCGTTCTGCATCTCCGCCTGGGCTTCACGCAGGCTCTGGATCATGGGATTGGACACCACCTGCGGCAGGTTGAGCCCCGTTCCGACCCGTGCTTCATTCCATGCAGCTTCCGCCTGGATCTTGGCATTCTGCGCAGAGGCCAGCAGGCCATTGAGTTCGGTCAGGTTCTGCGCGGGCAGCGAAGGCGCGTTGTCGCCCACGGACACGATCTGCTGGTCGCCGGAGTAATCCACCAGCGCACGCTCGGATTCTTCAACCTTGCCGCGCAGCTGCTCCAGGCGTTCGGACAGATACTTCACCGCAAACGTCGATGCATCGAGCTGGCGCTTCAGGTTGTCCGAGATGAACGTACTGGCATAGGCGTTGGCCACGCGCGCCGACAAGCCCGGATCAGGTGAACTGAAATGCACCTTGGCCAGACGCGAATTACGCACCGGCTCGATCTCCAGGCCATCCAGGACATCGGCCGTCAGCGCACGCTCCACTGCATCCTGCTGCCGCTTGCGCACGGTGGCCTTGTCGCCCTCCGCACCTTCAGCAGCCTGGCTGGCCACTTTTTCCGCCAGTTCCTTGTAGGCAGGATGTTCGGCCAGGTGCGTGCTGCGGATGACTTCCTGCGCCAAGGTGCGACTGCGCAGCAGCTCATACTGGGTTTCGTAGAAGTCGCGATCCATCGGCGACTCGGTCGGCATCAGGTTTTCGATGTTGACCACGTTCATCGCGTCGCGATTGATCTGCAACGTGGTGGTGGCCTGGAACTGCGGCGTCATCAGCAGCGTGCCAACCAGCACGATGATAACGACCAGGACCGTCACGCCTGCGATCATCCAGCGCCTTGAAACAATGGCGCTCCAGTATTCGAGCAGGGTGACATCCGGCAGCTTCGCGTGCATGTGCCCTGGGCGGTGATCGACCGTACTCATCGGTAAGCCCTGAAGACCATGACGAAGGGAGTCAGCTCCAACACCGTTTTCAGGAGCAGGCGCGCGTCAGAGCGATAAACCACAACGATGTCGCCTCCGTAGATGTCGGGATCGGGCGCTGAGCCCGTTTCAATATCGGTCAAGTCAAAGCGGGCGATCATTTTCTGGCCGCCGATGTTGCGGAAGACCACCACGTTCCTGCGGCTGGCCAGATCGCTGACGCCCTGCGCCTCGGCCAATGCCTGCTGCAGCGTGAGCTGCGTTGCGCCTTCCAGCGGATAGTTGCCGGGCTTGGAGACCGCGCCGGACACCGTGATGCGCTGGCTGGTGAATTCCTGGATCAGCACCGAGACCTGCGGGTCCTGCAGGAACTTGCTGCCGTAGCCGCGGGTGATTTCGTTCTCAAGCTCGGTGCGGGTGAGCCCGGCTGCCTTGAGATTGCCAATCAGCGGCAGGGAGATCATGCCCTCGTTGTCGACGCGCACCTGGCGCTCAAGATCCTCGATCTGGAAGACCTGGATCTGGATCAGGTCGCCTGCACCGATCCGGTACTCGGGCGTCTCCTTGACCTCGCCCAACGGGTCGGGCGCAGGAAGCGATGCCGCCATGTTGCGTGTGGAACTGCAGCCGGTCACCAGTACCAAGCACGCTAGCGCCAGTAACAGGACGGAACTTCGGAGGGAATGATGGTGTCGAGCCATGGAGATAGAGTTCTACCTTTGGGTTGGGGGAAGCCCGCGGGTGCCGGCCTGCCTTGTGAAAGCACAGATCGACGGTCAAGCATTGAGGTCTTGCAGAAACGCCGGCGGAACACTTCAAGTCCGCCCGCCGAATGTGAATACGGCTGGCGACGGACTATGGCATAGCGATGCGACACCCTGCACATCGTGCCGCAAACCAGTAAAAGCGATGCTCGTCACACATGAACCGCTTGGACAGCCTTGTGAACTGAAACCGTTCTCCGGCTGAAAGCTATGGGCCATGCTGCTTTGCACCACCTTGATAACGCCGGGTGCGCGTTGATCAGGACATCAATATGTGACCTGTAGCCACTTCTTGTTTCCGACGCATGGTTACGTCTCGGTCAGCAAGTTCAAAAGGCATTCATGTGCGCTGGACAGTCTGCAAGCCGGACGCCTGGATCGTTTTCATGCAACACAACGAACAACGCCCGGCAAGCCGGGCGTTGTTCGTTGGAAATGTGTGCGATTGGTCGGGACGGCCGGATTTGAACCGACGACCCTCTGCCCCCCAGGCAGATGCGCTACCAGGCTGCGCTACGCCCCGACTTCGCAAAGAATCCCGCTGTGCAGCGGGCCGCGCATCATACCGGATTCGTCGCTCGGCTGGCAGCCTTGTGACTTCACTCGTTGGTGCCTACTGAAAATAGCGCTCGAAATCAGCGCCGCAACAGCTGCAGTACCTCTTCCAGTTCCACGCGGACCTGGCGGACGATCTGGTTGCTCAGGGTCGACTCCTGCTTGGCGCCTTCACCCTCCAGGCGCAGGCGCGCACCACCAATGGTGTAGCCCTGCTCATAGAGCAGGCCGCGGATCTGGCGGACCATCAGTACGTCGTGGCGCTGGTAATAACGACGGTTGCCGCGGCGCTTGACCGGCTCCAGGCTGGGGAACTCGGTTTCCCAATAGCGCAGCACGTGCGGCTTCACATCGCACAGCTCGCTGACCTCGCCAATGGTGAAGTAGCGCTTGGCCGGGATCGGCGGAAGTTCGCGATTACTGCCTGGGTCAAGCATTCGGGTTGCCTCCGGCGTAAGCCTCGACGCGCTCCTTCAACTTCTGGCCGGGCCGGAAGGTGACGACCGTGCGGGCGGAGATCGGGATCTCCTCGCCGGTCTTGGGGTTGCGGCCCGGGCGCTGGTTCTTGCGCCGCAGGTCGAAATTACCGAAACCGGACAGCTTGACCTGGCGCCCCTGTTCCAGGGCATCGCGAAGCACGTCGAAATACGCGTCGACGAATTCCTTGGCTTCGCGCTTGTTCAGACCGACCTCGTCGAACAGACGTTCGGCCATTTCCGCTTTGGTCAATGCCATCGAGCTTCTTCCCTATGCCTCAACCGCGAATGCGGGCGCCGTGTTCGCGCGCCAGCGCGTCGACCGTTCCGGCGACAACAGTGTCCACATCGCGATCATTCAATGTGCGCGTGTTGTCCTGCAAAATCAAGCCCATAGCCAGGCTCTTTTGACCCGTTTCGACCCCCGCGCCGACATAGCGGTCGAACAACAGCACCTGCCGCAGGAGCGGCCCTGCGGCCGCGCGGATGGTCTGTTCGATCGCGGCAAACGGCACCGACTCGGCCAGGGTGAAAGCCAGGTCACGGCGCATCGAGGGGAAGCGCGACAGCTCACCGGCCCTGGGCAGTGCGCGCTCGACCAATGCCGGCAGATCAACCTCGAAGCCGATCACCGGCACATCCAGGTCCAGCGCCTTTTGCAGGCGCGGGTGCAGCTGGCCGATCCAGCCAATGCACTGGCCATCACGAAACACGTCGGCCGAACGCCCGGGATGGCCGTAGCCACGCGTCGATGGGCGGAATTCCAGTTGTGCGCCCGAGGCGGCCGCCAGGCTCTGCAGGTCGCCCTTCAGGTCGTGGAAATCGACCGGACGCGCTGGCAGGCCCCATTGCTCGACGGATGCATCACCACTGACCGCAGCAGACACGCGCAGCGTTTCCACTGGTGCCTCGCCCTGCCCTGCGGGCGCGGCGAAAACATTGCCCAACTCGAACAGGCGAATGCGACCCGCCTGACGCGCGGCATTGCGCTGCAAGGTGGCCACCAGCCCAGGCAGCAGGCCAGTGCGCATGACGCCCAGCTCGCTGCTCAGTGGATTGGCCAGCGGCACCGCGCCCTCGGTCAGACCCCAGCGCTCCAGCAACTGGGCATCGACGAAGGCGAAATTGACCGTTTCCAGCAGCTCGCGCGCGGCTAGCTGGCGACGCACGGTGCCCGCGTCGACAAGGGTCTCGGTCCCTGCGGCGATGCGCGTGGCACCACCGGGGAGCGTCGCCGGAATGCGGTCGTAGCCGTGGATGCGGGCCAACTCTTCGATCAGGTCTTCTTCGATGGCGATATCGAAACGGCGGCTCGGCGCGGTGACCAACCAGCCTTCGGCCGCGGCCGACACCTCCATGCCCAGCGCGCGCAGGATCCGCTCGATGTCGGCATCGGCGATGTCCAGGCCCAGCACGCGCGATACACGGGCACGGCGCAGGTTGATCGGCGCAGGCGTGGACAGGTGCTCGGCCAAAGCGGCCTCGACCACGGGACCAGGGCTACCCCCGGCCAGCTCGATCACCAGGCGCGTGGCGACTTCGATCGCCTGCGACGCCAGCGCCGGATCGACGCCGCGCTCATAGCGGTGCGAGGCATCGGTGTGCAGGCCCAGTCGACGTCCACGACCGATGATCGCCGACGGTGCGAAGAACGCCGACTCCAAGAAGATGTTGCGGGTGGCATCGGTCACCTTGGTGTCCTGCCCGCCCATGATGCCGGCCAGCGCGACCGGACGATCGCCATCGGTGATGACCAGGAAGCCCTCATCCAAGGCAGCGGCGCGACCATCGAGCAACTGCACGGATTCGCCGGCGCGACCCTTGCGTACGCCGACCGGGCCTTTCAACAGGTCGCGATCGAACGCATGCATCGGCTGGCCCAGTTCCAGCATCACGTACTGGGTGATGTCCACCAGCAGCGACACCGGCCGCACACCGCTGCGGCGCAGGCGCTCGGCCAGCCAGACCGGCGTCTTGGCGGTCGCGTCCACACCTTCGATGATCCGACCGCAGTAGCGCGGCGCATCGGCGCCAGCGTCGAGCTTCACTTCCAGGGTGCGGTCATGCTGCGCAGGAATCGGCGTGACGTCGAACGGCACCACTTCGCTACCGCAGGCCGCCGCCACATCGAACGCGATACCGCGCACGCTGAAGCAATCGGCACGGTTGGGCGTGAGCTTGATCTCGATGCTGGCGTCGGGCAGGCCCAGATAATCGGCGATGGGCGTGCCGACCGGCGCGTCATCGGGCAGCTCCAACAGGCCGGATGCATCGGCATCCACGCCCAGCTCCTTGGCCGAACACAACATGCCGTTGGACTCCACGCCACGCAGCTTGGCCGCCTTGATCGCAATGCCGCCGACGTTGGCACCGACCATCGCCAGCGGCGCAACCAGGCCTGGGCGCGCGTTGGGCGCGCCGCACACGATCTGCAGGCGCTCGCCGTTGCCGGCATCAACCTGGCAGACCTGCAGTCGGTCAGCCTCCGGATGCTTGGCGCATTCGACGATGCGCGCCACGATCACCTTGTCCAGGCCTTCGCCCAGCACGGTGACATCTTCGACTTCCAGGCCGATCGCGGTCAGCGTCGCCGACAGCTCATCGCGCGAAGCACTGGTGGGGACGTGACTGCGCAGCCAGTTTTCAGAGAATTTCATGGTGTCGTTGGTCCATGGGGCGCGCCGAACTGGCCGGCGCAGCCATCAAAGCGGGAATCGAAAGATCAGGCGAACTGGCGCAGGAAGCGCACGTCGTTCTCGAAGAACGCACGTAGGTCGCTCACGCCGTAACGCAGCATCGCAAAGCGCTCCACGCCCATGCCGAAGGCGAAGCCGGTGTAGCGCTCCGGGTCGATGCCCACGCTGCGCAGCACGTTCGGATGGACCATGCCGCAGCCCAGCACTTCCAGCCAGCGCGTGCTGCCGTCGGGCTGCTGCCAGGCGATATCCACTTCCGCGCCGGGTTCGACGAACGGGAAATAGCTGGGACGGAAGCGCATCTCGAAATCGCGCTCGAAGAACGCGCGCACGAACTCGGCCAGCGTGCCCTTCAGATCGGCGAAGGTGGAATGCTCGTCGACCAGCAGGCCTTCGACCTGGTGGAACATCGGCGAATGGGTCTGGTCGCTGTCGCTGCGATAGACCTTGCCTGCGGCGATCATGCGCAGCGGCGGCGCGTGCTCGCCCATGTAGCGCACCTGCACACCGGAGGTATGCGTGCGCAGCAGGCGGCCATCGCCGAAATAGAAGGTGTCGTGCATCGCACGCGCCGGATGGTGCGGCGGGAAATTCAGCGCCTCGAAGTTATGCCAGTCGTCTTCGATCTCCGGGCCGTCGGACAGCTCGTAGCCCAACTGGCCGAAGATGTCGGCGATGCGCTCCAGCGTGCGCGAGATCGGATGCAGCCCGCCGCGCTGGCCATTGCGGCCCGGCAGCGTCACATCGATCGATTCGCCGGCCAGACGCGCGTCCAGCGCAGCGTCTTCCAGCAGGCTTTTGCGCTCGACCAGCGCCTGCGAAATCACATCGCGTGCGCGGTTGATCGATTCGCCAGCTGCCTTGCGCTGGTCACCCGGCAGGCTGCCCAGCTGCTTGAGCTGCGCGGTGACCTGCCCACTCTTGCCCAGCAGCGACACGCGCAAGGCTTCGACCGTATCGGGAGCACTAGCGGCAGCAATATCGGCCAGCGCCTGTGCGGTAAGGGATTCGATTTCGCTCATCGGTCCTTGGATCCGTGGAGTCGCGCTGCGTCCGCCAAGCACAAGAAGTTCTGCCGGCCGCAGAAAACAAAATGGGGAAGGACTCGCGCCCTTCCCCATGCATTCAATGCTGTTTCCGTCGGAGTGCCACCCGAAGGCGACGACTCCGATGGATCCACACTTATGCCGCGAGTGCGCTCTTCGCCTTTTCGGCAAGCGCCGTAAAGCCAGCGGCATCGTGCACGGCGATATCAGCCAGCACCTTGCGGTCCAGGGTGATGTTCGCCTTCAGCAGGCCGTTCATGAAGCGGCTGTAGCTCAGGCCGTTCAGACGGGCAGCAGCGTTGATACGGGTGATCCACAGCGAGCGGAAATTACGCTTCTTCTGCTTACGACCGATGTACGCGTACTGGCCAGCCTTGATGACGGCCTGCTTGGCAACGCGGAATACCTTGCGACGGGCGTTGTAATAACCCTTCGCACGGCTCAGAACTTTCTTGTGACGGCGACGTGCGGTCACGCCACGCTTGACTCGTGCCATGGTCTATATCCTCAGAGGTAGGGCAGCATGCGGTTCAGACGGCCGGAATCTTCGGCACGAATGATGTTGGTTGCGCGAAGGCCGCGCTTCCGCTTGGTCGACTTCTTCGTGAGGATATGGCTACGGTTTGCGTGGCCAGCCTTGAACTTGCCGGATGCGGTCTTGCGAAAACGCTTCGCCGCCGCCCGGTGGGTCTTGATCTTGGGCATTGCTAGATCCTTGTGGAGTTTCGATAACTGGTGTGGGCGGTGGCTGTCGCCACGCTTTCCGTCCTGCCCCAACCGGCTTGTAAGTCGTTGATCCCAAAAGACCAAGACGGGTTCCATGTGGCCTTGCGGCCGTCCCGGCATGACACCGGGCCGCGCATGATACATGCGTCGGGTTTTCCTTGCAAATCAGCAGCTTTGCTTCTGGCCCTGCCAATCCACCCAGACAGCACGAAGCCGGGCATTGCCCGGCTCGCGCGACCCAGCTGCGCGCCGCAAGGCGCGCCAGGACAGGCTTACTGCTTCTTCTTGGGCGCGATCATCATGACCATCTGCCGCCCTTCCAGGCGCGGACGCGATTCGATCACGATGTCTTCGCCCAGATCGGTCTCGATGCGCGTGGCCATCTCGCGACCCAGTTCCTGGTGGCTCATCTCGCGGCCACGGAAACGGATGTTGACCTTGACCTTGTCGCCCTCTTCCAGGAAACGGCGCATGTTGCGCAGCTTGATCTGGTAGTCGCCTTCGTCGGTGACCGGGCGGAACTTGAGTTCCTTGATCTCGACCTGCTTGGTCTTCTTCTTGGCCTCGTTGGCCTTTTTCTGGGCTTCGAACTTGAACTTGCCGAAGTCCATGATCTTGCATACCGGCGGATCAGCCTGCGGCTGGATCTCGACCAGGTCCAGGCCTTCTTCCTCGGCCATGGCCAGCGCTTCGTCGCGCGAAAGCACGCCGATCATTTCGCCGCCACTGCCGATCACGCGCACGCGCGGGACGCGGATTTCCTGGTTCTTGCGGTTTTGCTTGTTGTCAGGGGTGCTGATGTTGCAGTCTCCGTTATGGAATGGGCCGGCACCCCTCCGGTGCCGGTTCCGTGATCAGGCCGCTTGCTCAGCGCGTAGGCGCTCGGCGAAAGCCTGGATGCTCATTGTGCCCAAATCTTCGCCCGAGCGTGTACGCACGGCGACAGCGCCATTTTCCTTCTCACGGTCGCCAATCACCAGCAGGTAGGGCACCCGCTGCATCGCGTGCTCGCGGATCTTATAGCCGATTTTCTCGTTGCGCAAATCCGAAACCACGCGGAAGCCTTGATTCGCAAGGGTTTTCTGCACTTCCTCGACGTAATCGGCCTGGGCATCGGTGATGTTGGCGACCACCGCCTGGACCGGGGCCAGCCAGGCCGGATAGGCGCCAGCGTGGTGCTCGATCAGGATGCCGATGAACCGCTCCATCGAGCCAACGATGGCCCGGTGCAGCATGACCGGGTGCTTTTTCTGGCTGTTTTCATCCACGTACTCGGCGCCCAGGCGGCCCGGCATCATGAAATCGACCTGCATCGTGCCCAGCTGCCAGGTACGGCCGATGGCGTCCTTGAGGTGGTATTCGATCTTCGGGCCGTAGAAGGCACCCTCGCCCGGCAGCTCCTGCCATTCCACACCCGAGGCGCGCAACGCCGAACGCAGCGCGTCCTCGGCCTTGTCCCAGGTGGCGTCGTCGCCGAGGCGGTTTTCCGGGCGCAACGCGATCTTGATCTGGATCTCGTCGAAGCCGAAATCGGCGTAAACCTTCAGCGCCTGCTCGTGGAAGTCACGGACCTCGCCCTCGATCTGGCCCTCGGTGCAGAACACATGGCCGTCGTCCTGGGTGAAACCGCGCACGCGCAGGATGCCGTGCAGCGCGCCGGAGGCCTCGTTGCGGTGGCACGAGCCGAACTCGCCGTAGCGGATCGGCAGGTCGCGGTAGCTGTGCAGGCCCTGCTTGAAGATCTGGATGTGGCCCGGGCAGTTCATCGGCTTGACCGCGTAGGTGCGCTTCTCCGACTCGGTGAAGAACATGTTGTCCTTGTAGTTGTCCCAGTGGCCGGACTGCTTCCACAGCGACACGTCCAGGATCTGCGGGCAACGCACCTCGCCATAGCCAGTCTCGCGATAGACGCGGCGCATGTACTGCTCGACCACCTGCCAGATCGCCCAGCCCTTCGGGTGCCAGAACACCAGGCCCGGGGCCTCTTCCTGCAGGTGGAACAGGCCCTGCTGCTTGCCGATCTTGCGATGGTCGCGCTTGTCGGCTTCTTCCATGCGCAGGATGTAGGCGTCGAGCTGCTTCTTGTCGGCCCAGGCCGTGCCGTAGATGCGCTGCAGCTGCTCGTTCTTGGCGTCACCGCGCCAGTAAGCACCGGAGATGCGCGTCAGCTTGAACGCCTTGAGGAAGCGTGTGTTCGGCACGTGCGGGCCGCGGCACATGTCCACATATTCCTGGTGGTAGTACAGGCCCATCGCCTGGATGTCGTCGGACATGTCCTCGATCAGGCGCAGCTTGTAGTCCTCGCCGCGGGCCTTGAAGGTGTCGATGACTTCCGCGCGCGGCGTCACTTTCTTGATGACGTCGTAGTCCTGTGCGATCAGCTCCTGCATGCGCGCCTGGATGGCATCCATGTCCTCAGGCGTGAACGGGCGGTCGGACTGGATGTCGTAATAGAAGCCCTCGGCAATGACCGGGCCGATCACCATCTTCACGTCCGGGTACAGCTGCTTGACCGCATGGCCAACCAGGTGGGCGCAGGAGTGACGGATGATCTCCACGCCCTCCTCGTCCTTGGGCGTGATGATGCGCAGCGACACGTCATGGTCGATGACATCGCTGGCGTCGACCAGCACGCCGTCGACGGCACCGGCGACGGTGGCCTTGGCCAGGCCCGCGCCGATCGACTGGGCGACCTGCAGGACGGAAACGGGAGCTTCGAATTCGCGGCGGCTGCCGTCGGGGAGCGTGATCGTGATCATGGGTCTTGGAGGTCGGCTGGGCCGGAACGGTCGCAGGAAGCGCCGTGCGGCAAAAGAATCTGGAGGCGGTCGTTCAGAAACACAAAAGGCGCCACATGGGCGCCCTTGCAGGTGGCCATGTCGTGCGTCAGCGTTGGACGGTGGTAGTGCTCATGTCGCACGCTCGGCCGGCGCGAGGCGCGGGCCACCTGATTCCTGATCGAAAAAGCAGGGCCGCATGGTAGCGCAAAGCCTGCACCATCATGCAATGCAGCCGCCCGACGGCCCGGGTCCGGGGGCGGTCGTCGCTATACTCGGCACCCTGCCCGCTGCCGTCATCGCCCGCCCGTGCCTGCCGAACCCGTCGTCGCCGAACTGATCGAACTGCTCGCCCTGGAGCGGCTGGAAGAGAACCTGTTCCGCGGCCAGAGCCGGGACATCGGCACCAAATACGTCTTCGGCGGCCAGGTGCTGGGCCAGGCGCTTTCTGCCGCGCAGGCCACGGTCGATCCAGCCACCCAGCGCCGGGCACACTCGCTGCATGCCTACTTCCTGCGCGCTGGCGACGTGGAAGCGCCGATCGTCTACGACGTGGACCGCACCCGCGACGGCGGCAGCTTCTCGGTGCGCCGGGTCACCGCGATCCAGCACGGCAAGGTGATCTTCTTCTGTGCCGCGTCCTTCCAGGGCGACGAAACCGGGGTCGAACACCAGCCGCAGATGCCCAACGTGCCTGCGCCGGAGGACATCGTCGAACAGCCGCCGGTCCCGCCCGAGGTCATGGCAACCCTGCCCCCCAAGGTGCAGCGCTGGCTCAACCGGCTGGGGCCCTTCGAGTTCCGCCACGTGCAGACGCGCAGCGAACTGGAGCCGCAGCGCCTGCCGCCGCAGCAGCAGTTCTGGTTCCGCCTGACCCAGAAAGTCGGCGACTCACCCGAGCTGCACCGCACGCTGCTGG
The DNA here is from genome assembly GCF_027498035.1 of Pseudoxanthomonas sp. NCBI lineage: Bacteria > Pseudomonadati > Pseudomonadota > Gammaproteobacteria > Lysobacterales > Lysobacteraceae > Pseudoxanthomonas > Pseudoxanthomonas sp. The sequence goes on along the minus strand of NZ_CP114978.1, from coordinate 4,214,668 downwards.
CCTATGCGTCGGACTACCAACTGCTGGGCACCGCCAATTTCCCGCACGGCATCAGCTACTACCAGCCGAACGTGCAGATGGCCTCGCTGGATCATGCGATCTGGTTCCATCGCCCCTTCCGCGCCGACGACTGGCTGCTGTACGCCATCGACAGCCCCACCGCACAGAATTCGCGCGGCATGGCCCGCGGACTGATCTTTGATCGCGCCGGCCGACTGGTCGCAAGCACCGCGCAGGAGGGCTTGATCCGCGTCGTGCCCACCGCCAGCGATGCGGCGCTCGTGCCAGCCAAAGAGTAATCACCTCATGCGTCAGATCTTCACCAGCCAACGCGTGGAAACCGTCGAGGGCGTGGCCGAGCTGCTCGAAAAGAACGGTATCGACACCTACATCAGCAACGGCCGCTCCTACCAGGGAAAGCGCGGCAGCCAGTTCAGCTATTCCGAACCTGTGGCCAAGGTGAAACAGCCCACGGTCTGGGTGCGCCATGCCGACGACCAGCCCAGGGCGCGCGAGATCCTGCGCGAACAGGGCCTGCTGGGCAGCACCCGGCCGGGCCAGTCGCGCCTGCTGGAATTCGACGAACCGGATGACGCATCCGGCAACAAGCGCCGCTGGGCCACGCGCATCCGCCTGGTGCTGCTGGCACTGATCGTGGCGGCCGCGGCCTTCACCTTCCTGCGCCATCGCAGCCTGCGCGACGCGGCCCAGGCGCCAGCTGCCACGCCTGCGCAGCAGCAAGCTGCGCCGCCGGAGTCCGGGCTGAGGGACGACGAAGAACGCATCCGGATTCCCACCCTGCCCCCGGCTGCACCGCAACGCTGATCACCCGGTCACATCCGCCGTCGAGGCACGTCATGGAAGGCAGACCCCGCAAGGAATCGCCGCAATGCACGCCCTGACCCTCGACGCGATGCTGCATCAGGAACTGCCCGCCGCACGCCGTGGCGACACCGCCGCCTATGGCCGGATCGTCAGCGGCTGCCAGAACACGGTCACCGCGATTGCGTTGGCGATCACCCGCGATGTCGCCGCCAGCGAGGACATCGCCCAGGACGCCTTCCTGCGTGCCTGGCAGCGACTGGACCGGCTGAAGAACCACGACAGCTTCCTGCCCTGGCTACGCCAGATCACCCGCAACCTGGCCCGCGATCACTTGCGCGCACGTCGTCATGCCGCCATGACCGGCGAGGATGCGGAACTGGCCATCGCCATCGCCGCCGATCCCGCCCCGCAACCGGCCGAGCGATTGCTCATCACCGAACAGGAAACCGTGGCCGCCGACATCATCGCCGCGCTGCCCGAAGACAGCCGCGAAGCGCTGCTGCTGTACTACCGCGAAGGCCAGAGTTCGCAACAGGTGGCCCTGCTGTTGGGACTGTCGGACGCCGCCGTGCGCAAGCGCCTGTCGCGCGCGCGTGAAACGGTGCGCGGCGAACTGCTGGCGCGCTTCGGCGAATTCGCCCGCGGCTCGGCGCCATCGGCGGGGTTCGCAGCCGCCTTGGTCGGGGTGTTGGGCGTGGCAGCCAAACCCGCAGCAGCCGCCGGACTCGAGGTCGCCGTCGCGGGATCAATCGGCGGGGGATTCCTCGCAAAAACAGCCGTTGGCAGCCTCATTGCCGGAGCCGGGTCGCTCATCTTCGGACTCATCAGTGCCGGCATCATGGCACTGCTGACGCGTGGAATCCTGTTTCGATTCACCCAAAGCGCGGATGAGCGGAAACGGGTCTCGGCAAGCTACAAGCGCTACATCGTTGTTAGCCTGGGCTGCATCGCAGCCTTTGCTGCGACAGCACGCTTCACCACGAGTGCATGGCCTTTGATCATGGCGATATTCATTGGAATTGGACTTCTGACCTACGAAACCCTGGTGCCCTTACGGCGCGTGATGATTCCGCTGCTTGAACGTGACACTGCACGCGACCCGATCAATGCCCGCAAGCGCCAACGCATGTATTACCTGATGTTTGGCAAGGCCGCCACGTTGGTGACCGATGTAGCCCTGCTGCTTGTAGTGGCACCTTTCATCCTGCAACGCCTGTAACGTCAGGGCAGTATCAGAAGCTTTCCATCACATCGACTTACCCCACGACACCGGAGACCAACACCGAAGTTGCATGCTGAGCAGCAGCCCGGCGATCTGACCGCACTGCCCGGAATACAGAAAGCCCGCACCGTTTCCGGCGCGGGCTTTCTATTTCAACAGCGACAGGACAGGTCAGGTCAGCTCTTGGCCGACGCGTCGTCCTGCGGCGGTGGCATGTGGCCGCGGCCATGGTCATCGCCCCGACCCGGGCCGCGCATCGGACGGTCCGGCTTGGCCGCATCGAACTCGGCCTTGCTCAGCTGGCCGTCCTTGTTGGTATCGGCCTTGGCGAACCACGCATCGCGGCGCTGCTTCATGCCCAGTTCGCGATCAGCCTTGTCGACGAAGCCATCCTTGTTGAGGTCCATCTGAGCGAAATGCTCGGCGAACTTCGGATCGGCCTTGGCTTCCTCGGCACTGATACGGCCGTCCTTGTTGGTGTCCAGCCTGGCCATGCGGTCGTGCCCGCGATCGCCCGGGCCACGCTGGCGCCAGCCGTGCGGCCCACGCGGCAATTCGTCACGTGACAGAACGCCATCCTTGTTCTTGTCCAGGGTATCGAACTGCTCGGCCAGTGCTGGCGAAGCGGCAGCTTCCTGCCTGTCGATCTTGCCGTCGCCATTGACGTCCAGACGCTTGGTCGGCGGCGTGGTGGTCGTGGTCGTGTCCTGGGTGGCGGCGAAGGCCGTGCCCGCGCCCAGCGCAGCGACGATGGAGAAAGCGATCAGGGTCTTGCGCATCATGTGCGATGTTCCTTCAGGTCCGTGGCTGCTTGCCACTGCAGGGGAAAACGCCGTGCGGCGCCTGCGGTTGACCAGCCCACTGGCGTCGTTAAGTCATCGGTTAGCGGCGTCAAGGAATCGCGTCATCGCATGTCCATCGCGTCACCACCCGATGCACGGTGGCAGCTGGCCTCGCCCTCGATGCCATCGCTGCCGAAACCTGACACCTCCGGCGTCTCACGCTGCAAGACCGCAGGCCCGCAGTATGCTGGGCCATGACCTTTCGCCTTCCTTGCCCGCACTTCGACGCGCCGCCCGTGCCCAGCGGGTGGCCAGCCTCCTGCCCGGCATGCAGGACGCGCTGAATGGGCACCGATGCGCTACCGATCCGCGAGGACGTCCGCCTGTTCCACACCGGCGAACATCCCTGCGGCTACTGGCCTGAGCGCAGCGCGCGCGACCTGGTGCTGGATCCGCGCGATCCGCGCCTGCCTATGTTCTACCCGACCGCGTTGTCGTGGGGCTTCCGGCGTTCCGGCGACCTGGTGTACCGGCCGCACTGCCAGGGCTGTCGCGCCTGCGTGCCGGTGCGCCTGCCGGTGAACCGCTTCAAACCTGATCGCAGCCAGCGCCGCTGCGCAGCGCGCAATGCCCACGTCGAGGCACGCGTGGCCCCTGCACAACGCAGTGAGGAACACCTGGCGCTGTACCAGCGCTACCTGACCAGCCGCCACATCGGCGGCGGCATGGACGACCACGGCGCCAACGAATTCGAGCAGTTCCTGATCGGGCGCTGGTCGGAGAGCCGCTTCCTGGAACTGCGCGAAGACGGTCGCCTGATCGCGGTCGCCGTCACCGACGTGGTGCCCAATGCCCTTTCGGCGGTCTACACCTTCTTCGAACCGGACATGGGCGCGCGCAGCCTGGGCACGCTGGCGATCCTGCGCCAACTGGAATGGGCCAGGCGCGACCAGCGCCAGTCCCTGTACCTGGGTTACTGGATCAACGGCCATCGCAAGATGGACTACAAGCGCCGGTTCGCGCCGCTTGAAGCCTTCGACGGGCGTCGCTGGTCGCCCATCGAGGACGTCGTGGAATAGGTGCGTTGCTGCGCTGTCATCGGCGCAGCCTAGAATCGCGTCATGCGATACGCCCTTGCCCTGCTGTGCCTGATGGCCACCTCCACCCTTTCCTCCTGCAGTACCTCGCCTGCGCCCAGCGCCACCGCACCCTTGCGCGTGGCGACCTACAACACCTCGCTTTATTCGGACCAGGCCGGCGGCCTGATCGCCGAGCTGGAAGGCGATAGCGCGCACGCACGCAAGATCGCCGCGGTGTTGCAGGACGTCCGCCCGGACCTGATCCTGCTCAACGAATTCGACTACGACGACGCCCATCGCGCCGCGGACCTGTTCCAGCATCGATACCTGGAAACCCCACAGCCCGGCGGCGGTGAAGCGTTGCACTATCCGTACCGCTACCTGGCCGCGGTCAACACCGGCGTGCCCAGCGGCCTGGACCTGGACAACAACGGCCGCATCGGCGGCGGCGCGCGCGAGGGCGGCAACGACGCCTGGGGCTACGGCCTGCACCCGGGCCAGTACGGGATGCTGGTGCTGTCGAAGTACCCCATCGATGAGCGCGCGGTGCGTACTTTTCGCCTGCTGAAGTGGTCGACCGTGCCCGGCGCACGGAACCCGATCGATCCGCGCACCGGCAAGCCGTGGTACTCGGATACCGCCTGGTCGCAGCTGCGGCTGTCGTCCAAGTCGCATTGGGACGTGCCGGTGCAGGCGCCAGGTGGCACCGTGCATTTCCTGGTGTCGCATCCCACGCCGCCGGTCTTCGATGGCCCGGAAGACCGCAACGGCAATCGCAACGCGCAGGAAATCCGCCTGTGGCAGCACTACCTGGACAACGCCAGCGACGCGTCCTGGCTGTGCGATGACGCCGGCCACTGCGGCGGACTGGCAGCGGACGGGAAATTCGTGATCGCCGGCGATCTCAACAACGACCCCATCGATGGCGACGGCCACCACGACGCCATCGTCGAGCTGATGGAGCACCCGCGCGTGCTGCGCCACCCCGCCCCGACCAGCGCCGGCGGTGCCGAAACCGCGCGCGCCTATGCCGCCAAAGGCCTCAAGCGCAAAGGTTCACCCGAACAAGTGACCGGCGACTTCGGCCCGAAGGCCGGCGCGATGCGACTGGACTACGTGTTGCCGTCCAGTGGATTCGAATACCTGGGTGGCGGCATCTTCTGGCCAGCCTCGACCGATCCACACGCGAAGATCGCCGATGGCAGCGACCATCACCTGGTCTGGGCAGACCTGCGGTTCTGACGTGGAATCGGTTGTAGCCAGGATAAGCGAAGCGCATCCGAAGGGATCTAGCGGACATGCCGCCCCGGGTGCGGCCTAAGGCCTTACCCGGGCGACACGTTGCCTTTCGTTCGGCTCGTAAGAAAGGCCCCGACGGCGCAAGCTTCGCCCTACAGACAGGCGGACGCCTGCCATCTATTCCAGGCTGATCTGGATCGCCGCGGCGGCGTCGCGCGCCTTGGCACGTGCGTCGTCGACGTCACTGCCGCGGGCCAGGGTGACGCCGACGCGGCGCTGGCCTTCCACGCGCGGCTTGCCGAACAGGCGCAGCGCGGTGTCCGGCGCAACGAGTGCGGCTTCGACGTTGGCGAACACCGGCACGCCATGACCCTGGGCCAGCATCGCGCATGACGCCGATGGGCCAGCCTGCTTCACCACCTCGCCATCGCCGGCACCGACCGGCAAGCCCAGGATCGCGCGCGCATGCAGGGCGAACTCGCTCAGCTCCTGCGACACCAGGGTGACCAGCCCGGTGTCGTGCGGGCGTGGCGAGACTTCGGAAAACCACACCTGGTCGCCCTTCACGAACAGCTCGACGCCGAACAGGCCGCGCCCGCCCAGGTCGTCGGTGACCGCCTTGGAAATCTGCTGCGCACGCGCCAGCGCAGCCGGCGTCATCGGTTGCGGCTGCCAGCTTTCGCGGTAATCGCCGTCCTTCTGCCAGTGGCCGATGGGATCGCAGAAGCTGGTGCCGCCAGCGTGGCGAACGGTCAGCAGGGTGATCTCGTAATCGAAGTCGATGAAACCTTCCACGATGCAGCGCCCCGCACCGGCACGGCCGCCGGTCTGGGCGTAATCCCAGGCCGGGCCGATGTCGGCTTCCGCGCGCAACGTGCTCTGGCCCTTGCCCGAGGACGACATCACCGGCTTGACCACGCACGGCAGGCCGATCGCGGCCACCGCATCGCGGTATTCGCCTTCCGTATCGACGAAGCGATACGGCGAGGTCGGCAGGCCCAGCGTCTCGGCGGCCAGGCGGCGGATGCCTTCGCGGTCCATGGTCAGGCGCGCGGCGCGGGCCGTCGGGATCACGGCCAGGCCGTCGGCCTCCAGCGCGACCAGGGTTTCGGTGTGGATCGCCTCGATTTCCGGCACCACCAGGTGCGGTTGCTCGGCGGCGATCAGCGCGCGCAGCGCGGCCGGGTCGAGCATGTCCAGCACATGGCTGCGGTGCGCGACCTGCATGGCCGGCGCGTCGGCATAGCGGTCGGCGGCGATGACTTCCACCCCGAAACGCTGCAGCTCGATGGCCACTTCCTTGCCCAGTTCTCCCGAACCCAGCAGCAGGACGCGGGTGGCATGGGGCGAGCGCGGCGTGCCGAGCGTGGTCATGGCGGTGTTTCCGGGCTGAAAGGGGGCGGCCATTCTAGCGAGTGCCCCTGGCCCGGATGGCCGTGCTGCAATGCCGTTTGCAGACTGATATCAATTTGATATCGTTCATTCCAACCATTGAGGACACCGCCATGAAAGAGCAACCCGTCCGTTCCCTGCCCGGCATTCCCTTCCTGTTGTTCCTGATCGCCGTGTCGGCCGTGGCAGTGTGGCTGTTCATCAGCGGCCTGGGCGCGGATCCGGACAGCGGTGTGAGCTCGCTGCTACGCGTGGTGGCCGGCATCGCGCTGGCGGTCGCGGTGTTTTTCTGCGTGATCGGCCTGTACACGGTGCAACCCAACCAGGCCGCGGTGCTGAGCCTGTTCGGCAAGTACGTAGGTACCGACAAGTCCAACGGTCTACGCTGGAACAACCCCTTTTACACCAAGAAAAAGGTGTCCCTGCGGGTGCGCAATTTCGAAAGCGGCCGGCTCAAGGTCAACGAACTGGACGGCAGCCCGATCGAGATCGCCGCGGTCATCGTCTGGCAGGTCAACGATGCCTCCGAGGCGGTCTACAACGTGGACGACTACGAGAGCTTCGTCCACATCCAGTCCGAGGCCGCACTGCGCGCCATGGCCACCAGCCATCCGTACGACCAGCACGAGGAAGACCAGATCTCGCTGCGCAGCCATCCGGCCGAAATCAGCGAGCAGCTCAAGCGCCACCTGGACGAGCGCCTGACCCAGGCCGGCGTGGACGTGATCGAAGCGCGCATCAGCCACCTGGCCTACGCACCGGAAATCGCCCAGGCCATGCTCCAGCGCCAGCAGGCCAATGCCGTCATCGCCGCGCGCACGCGGATCGTCGCCGGCGCGGTGGGCATGGTCGAAATGGCCCTGAGCGAGCTGGAGAAGAACGGCACGGTCAAGCTGGACGAAGAGCGTCGCGCCGCCATGGTCAGCAACCTGCTGGTGGTGTTGTGCGGCGATCGCGGCACCCAGCCGATCGTCAACGCCGGCAGCCTTTACTAGTCGCGCTCCCCTTCGCAAAAGCCCGCACCTCCTTGTGCGGGCCATTCAACCAAGCGTCGCGCGTCACCCGTCATGCACCTTCAGGTGCGGACCTCCCCCCACCAAAGCAGGCAAGCCACCGACCGCATGGCAGAGAAAAAGGCCTATCCGCTGCGCATCAGTGCCGAGGTCCTCGGCGCCGCCCAGAAATGGGCGGACGACGACCTGCGCTCGCTCAACGCGCAGATCGAATACCTGCTGCGCGACGCCCTGCGCAAGGCGGGAAGGCTGCCGAGACCCCAATCACCCGAAGCACAGGAGGACGCGTCATGAGTACCGATCGTCGCTGGAGCTACCAGACCGTGGAAGTGAAACCCAGCCTGATGGGCGGACTGAAGACCGAACTGATCCAGGAAGAACTCACCAAGCACGGCAACCTGGGCTGGGAGCTGGTCAACGTGATCGTGCCGGCACCGACCCTGTCGGTGATGCTGGTCTTCAAGCGTCCGCAATGAGTCCGATTCTGCCCGACCCTGGAATCCGGAGCACATGATGATGGACCCAGTCCCCACCCCACTTGCATCGCCGCACCCGACCTCCGCGCTGGGCGATTTCAGAGTCGCCGCGGTCTGGGGCGTGCTGGCTGCAGTGTCAGCCGCAGCGCTCATGCCCTACCTCGCCCAGCTGATGCCCGGACGCTTCGCGCAGCTCCCCATTCCCTTTGCCGCCCTGGTGGCGATCCAGTCCATGCAGGCGCTGGTGCTGCTGGGGCTGCTCGCCTGGCTTGGGCTGCGCATGGGTCATCGCGTCGACCTGGGAAGCCCGGTCCTGCAGGCCTGGCTTATCGGTCGTGCGCGGCCCGATTGGTCACGACTGCGACCGGGCCGAAGCGCGCTCCTGGGCGGCGCGACCGGATTGGTAGTCCTCACCCTGTCAGTGCTACTCGATCCCCTGCTCCCACCGATGCTCAATCCGCCAGTGGCAGCCAGCGCGCATGTTTCGGCATTGAACGGATTGCTCGCATCGCTGTACGGCGGCATCGCCGAAGAACTGCAACTCCGGCTATTCCTAATGACGCTGCTGGTGTGGGCCGTGGCGCGCGTGCGTCGCGTCCCTCCCACAACCGGGACGTACTGGATTGCCGCGATGATCGCCGCGCTGCTGTTCGGTGCCGGCCACCTGCCCGCGGCCGCGCACCTCTGGGGCCTGGATGCCAGCGTGGTTACACGAACGCTGCTACTGAACGGTATCGCCGGGCTGGCATTTGGTTGGCTGTACTGGAAACGGGGATTGGAGATGGCCATGCTCGGCCACTTCTGTGCCGATCTCGTCCTGCACGTGGCGGTACCGCTTTTCGGCTTGGGCATGCCGCAATGAACAACACACGCCATCCTCACGTCATGGGCCAGACCGTTGTCGCGCTGACGCCGACGCCAGGCAGCGCGCGGCTGTGGCTGTTCGTGCTGGTGGTGGGCCTGCCACTGATGATCAGTGCACTGTCACTGGGGCTGGCGCCGCTGAGCCACGATGCGCAGCCATTGGTCGGTGACAGCCTGGCATCGACGGCCGCGCTGACACTGGCCTCGGTCGCGGCGCTGACCCTGCTGCTGTGGGCGGCGCTGGCCTTCTGCCTGCGTCGGCAGTCGCTGCGGGTGGACGCGCAGGGCATCGAGGTGCGTTCGACCTTCTTCCGCACCCAGGTGGCGATCGCCCAGTTGCAGCTGGACCAGGCCCGCGTAGTCGACCTGGCCGAACACACCGAGTTGCGCCCGCTGCTCAAGGTTCGCGGCTACGCCCTGCCCGGCTTCCGCAGCGGCTGGTACCGGTTGCGCGAGCGGCGCAAGGCCTTCGTCGCCACCGCCGACAGCCGCCTGGTGCTGTGGCTGCCCAGCACCGCCGGCCATGGCCTGCTGCTGGACGTGCACGACCCCAATGGCCTGTTGCGCCAGCTGCGTGAACTGGCCGCGCACGCGCACCCCCGATAAAGTGCCGGCCATGCCTGTCCGCCCCACGCTGCCCGTCGCCAACACGCTGCTCAATACAGACCATATCGAGCTGTGGCCCGCCTCGTTATTGCGTGCGCGCAGCAATCACGATGCCCGCGTGCTCGCACGCGCCAGCCGCGTGCTGCGCCGCAAGGACGATGGTCGCTATCTGGCTGCCGTGGTTCCCGAAGGCCTGGTTGGCCTGCTGCCTGGCTGGAGCCGCAGCCACGGCATCGACGAAGCACTGGACCGGCTGGAAGACGCTGAAACCCGGACTGCTCCCATCGATGCGGACCTGGCCGGAACCCTGCCCCTGCGCGGACTGCGTCGACGATTGAACGTGCTGGGCCTGGATGCGGACGATTACGCGCGACACACCGGACTGGAGCTCGTCGCCGAACCCGCCGCGCTCACCTTGGCCGGCTTCGACCGCTATCGCCGCGCCTTGTGGCTGACCGATGCGGCCGGACGGGCCTGGCAGGCCATGCACGCCGCCGCCGCCGCCGCCCACATCACGCTCGACGCCGTCTCCGGCTATCGCAGCCACGCTTACCAGCTGGGCATCTTCGAACGGAAACTGGCCCGCGGACAGACCGTGGAGCAGATCCTCACCGTCAACGCCGCGCCGGGCTACAGCGAACACCACGGCGGCAACGCACTGGACATCGGCACCCCCGGCGAACCACCGGCCGAGGAATCGTTCGAAACCACCAGGGCATTTGCCTGGCTCACGGGCAACGCCGGCCGGTTCGATTTCCACATGAGCTACCCGCGCGATAACCCGCACGGGATCGTCTACGAGCCCTGGCACTGGCGGCATGCGGCCCCAGGCACGACGCCCATCCGGCACAGCTGAACGGCGCAAGACCTCCCGATCTTCATCCACCGGCGCCCGGCAGGCGTACCATCTGCGCCCCGTCGTGCGCTCCACCGCGCCCGCAGTCCCGCAAGAGGCGCTTTTTTGGAATCCACACACTCCCTTCTCGATGCGCTCCAGGGCATCACCTGGCTGCTGGTCTTCATCAGCGCCGGGATCCTGGTCATGTCGATCTGCTTCGTGATCCTGGTCGTCAACGTTGTCGGGGTCATGCGCGAAAGCCGCAGCAGCCGCCGCGGTGACCTCAAGGAAATCGAACTGGAAGACCTGCTGGCCTCGGGCCAGAGCAAGGCCGCCAAATTCGCCGCGACCGAATGGGTCACGCTGGAACCACGCCGGCCCGAAGCGCACTGGGCACTGGCCAAGGCGCACTACCAGCTGGGCGAGCTGGCCGAGGCCAAGCAGGTGCTCAATGGCCTGATGAAGATCGCCCCGGAAGAGGACTACCGCGTGGACGCATGGCTGGAACTGGTGGAAACCGAGTTCTCCGAACGGCGCCCCAAACCGGTCAACTGACGCCGGCGCGTCAGTCCTGCGAACGGTTGGTCGGCGCGACAGCCTGGCTGTCGAAGTCGGCGATGCGCCACAGGTACAGGCTGGCGTAGGTGCGGAACGGCCCCCAGCGCTCGCCGCGTGCCGCCAGTTCCTTCGGCGCGGGCATGGCTTCCAGTCTGTCCACCAGCCCGGCACCCTTGCGGATGCCCAGGTCGTCGATGGGCAGGATGTCCGGCCTGCCCAGGCGGAACATCAGCATCATCTCCACCGTCCAGCGCCCGATGCCGCGGACCGGGGTGAGTGCCGCGACAATCTCGTCGTGGTGCAGGGTGGCCATCTGCCGCAGCGAGGGGATCTCGCCGCGCTGCTCGCGCGCGGCCAGGTCGCGCAGCGCCAGCGTCTTGTTCCCGGACACTCCGCAACTGCGCAGCGTCGCATCGTCCACCCGGCCCAACGTGTCGAAGTGCAGTCGCGTGCTGCCGATGGCGGTTTCCACGCGTCCCACGATCGTCGAGGCCGCTTTGCCCGAGAGCTGCTGGAACAGGATCGCGCGGGCCAGCGCATCGACCGGATCGAAGGTCTTGCGCCAGCGCGGCTCGGGCTCGATCACACCGATGCGCTTCATCCACGTCCCCAGCTTGCGGTCACGCCGGGCCAGGTGGTCCCAGGCAGCCTGGGTATCGAATCCACGTGCGTGCCTGGGCATGCTGTGCGCCTCCTAGCGACGTAGCGCGCTGACGGCCCACAACAGCCAGGCCAGGATCATCGCAACGCCACCGGCCGGCGCCACGCCACTGACGATGCCGGCCAGCACGTGCAACGCGATGCTGCCAGAGAACAACAGCGTCCCGACCAGCAACAGCCGCAGCGCCCACTGCGCCAGCGCCTGGCGCGCGCGCGGGGCTAGCGCCGTCAGCGCGATGCCGTGGCCGAAGGCGTACAGGCAGGCGCTCTGCAGCGAAGCCTGCGCCTTGGGATCGCTCACGCCATGCGCCGCGTAAGCGGCCAGCCCAATCGACGCAGCGCACAGCACCGCGCCAATGGCGGCCAAGGGGGAAACGATGTCGTGGCGTCTTTCGATCATCAGGTCCAACCCCGCATTGCCTCGGCACGCATGTGCACGGGTCCGGAAAGAAAAACGCCGCGCCTTCGGGATGCGAAGGCGCGGCGCGGATGCATCAGCTGCTCGCCCTGTGGTGGGCGCGGCCGATCAGTACTTGATCGCCCAGAAGATGTCGTAGGTGGAGCTTTCGTCGGTGAACGACTTGTCCACGCCGCTGTTCCAGGATTCGTACGGACGGTCGTTCATGGCATGACCATTGGTCAGCGCCCAGGCGCGCAGGCCGTTGCGGGCCACGTCCAGCTCGGACATGTAACCGGTGTACTTGGCCGTGGCAGCCTTGTGGGCTTCGGTATGCAGGTAGGTCACCGGGGTGCCTGCCACCTTGACCTGCAGCTCGGCCGCGTCGGTGGCCGGCGCCGCTTCCGGTGCTGGTTCGGCGGCGGCAGTCGCGTCAGCCTTGTCCTCGCCCTTGTCGTCGGACTTCGCTACTTCGGTCTTGGGACCGGTGCCCTTCTTGCGGACCGGCTGGACCAGATCGAAGGTGTAGGTCTGCGACGCCAGCTCGGTGGTGACGATGCGGAACGGGCCGGCCGGCTCCAGGTCGTTGGACTCCATCACCCGCTTGATCCACTCCTGGTTTGCGAGGATGGACTTCTTGATCGCGTCATTGCTGCGCGCGATGCTGCCGGCGCCGACGACCAGCAGGTTTTCCGACGGCACGTCGGAAATCTTCAGGTCGGTCAGCTTGCTGCCTTCCACGCGGTAGTCGAAGTTCGGGATGGTGGCCAGGTTGGTGCCCAGCTTGGCCAGGCTCGCGTCCATGCCGTCGCCGATCTGGCTCTTGACGTACATGCCCAGGAAACGGCCGTAGATGTTCCAGCCATAGTCCACGTCATAGCTCTGGGTGACACGCACGTTGCGGCCGCCCTTGCCGGTCGGGGCCAGCGTGATCTCGCTGACCTTGTTGCCGCCCGGGGCGTCATCAGTGATGGCATAGACCACCTTGCCGGTGTTGCCGGAAGTCCCCGGCGCCTGGGCGTCGGTGATTTCCCAGCTGCCCTTCTTCCAGGCAGTGACCACGGGCGAGGTGAAGTCGACCTTGGCGCCCTTGCCGGTATTGCCGTCGGCACCGCCGGAATAGGTCAGCAACGCCGGATCACCTGGCAGCATCACGCTCCAGTCCTTCAGGCGACGCACGTTGCTCACCGTGTCGTACACGATGGTCATCTTGCGGTTGCTTTCCACGCTTCCTTCGAGGTGCCGATGCGACGGCAGGACCACGCCGATGATCAGAAACAGCGCCAATACCAGCGCCAGGGCGATCAGGAACTCGAGCAAACGGGTCATTCAGCGGTCTCCGGGGGCCGGTGATAGGCCAAGGTTAAGGATGAGCAAGTTCCCAATCGTAGCAGGCTTGCATCAGCGAGGTCAGCCGAAAACTGCGCATGAAGTGCTGCCTTCCACCCCATCAAACGAAGTCTTAACAGACCAATGCGGTTCCACTGCCCTCAGCGCCCGACGCGCGTCATCAGGCCAGCTGCAGCTCGAAGGCCTTGCGCACCACCCGGGCGCGGTCACGCACGCCAAGTCTGGACAGGGTGAAGGGGCGCAGCTTGCAAAGCATTGCCTCGCGCACCCGAACGCCCGCCGCGCTGCGACGGGCCGGGCATCCTGCCTTCAGACCAGCTGCAGCTCGAAGGCCTTGAGTACGGCCCGGGTGCGATCACGCACGCCGAGCTTGGACAGGATGTTGGACACGTGGTTCTTGATGGTGCCTTCGGCCACGCCGAGCGAATTGGCGATTTCCTTGTTGGAGAAGCCCGACGCCATCAGCCGCAGGATCTCGGTCTCGCGATCGGTCAGTGGATCGGGGCGATCCAGGCTGACGAATTCGTTGCGCATGTGCTCCAGGCCCGACAGCAGGCGCTGGGTCACCGCCGGCTGGACCAGCGAACCACCGCCGGCCACGGTGCGGATCGCGCCCACCAGCTGCTCCAGCGACACGTCCTTCAGCAGGTAGCCCTTGGCGCCAGCCTTCAGCCCGGCCAGCACCAGCTGGTCATCGTCGAAGGTGGTCAGGATGATGCTCGGTGGCAGCTGGTCGGCTTTGGCCAGGGCCTGCAGCGCTTCCAGGCCGGACATCACCGGCATGCGCATGTCCATCAGCACCACGTCGGGCCTGAGCTGCGGGACCAGCTCCACGGCCTGACGGCCGTCGGCGGCCTCGCCCACCACCTCGATGCCATCATCCAGCGCCAGTAGCGAGCGGATGCCCTGTCGGACAAGGTTCTGGTCGTCGACCAGGCAGACGCGGATCATGCGGTTTCTCCAGGAGAAGGTGTGACGGCAGCCGGCGTCGCCGAACTGGACAGCAAGGGATCATCACTGGCGGCGGGCAACCGCAGGTTCAGGCGGAAACCACTGTCTTCGCCCGCTTCCAGCTGCATCTGCCCGCCATATTGGCGCAGGCGTTCACGCATGCCGCGCAGGCCGTTGCCGGCGACCAGCTCGCCCACGCCACGGCCGTCGTCGCGGGCCTCCATCAGCAGGTCGGCGCCTTCGCGGCGGCAGCTGATCCAGAGGTTGCGGGCACCGGCATGGCGCACGGCATTGGTGATGATTTCCTGGGCGCAGCGCAGCAGCACGTGGGCGCGCCCGGGGTCTTCCAGGGTCAGCGGTTCGTGCAGGTCCAGGTGGATATCCAGCGACGGCACGTGTTCGGCCAGCGGCCGCAGGGCCGCGGCCAGGTCGATGGAGCCCGATTCGCGCAGCTGGCTGACCGCCTCGCGCACGTCAGTCAGCAGCAGGCGTGCCAGGGTGTGGGCCTGGCGGACGTGCTCCTGGGCGCGGCCTTCGGTGACATGCCCGGCCACTTCCAGATTCAGGCTCAACGCGGTCAGGTGATGGCCCAGCAGATCGTGCAATTCGCGGGAAATGCGGGTGCGCTCGTTGACCCGGGCGCTTTCGGTCAGCAGCACGCGGGTGGCGCGCAGTTCCGCGTTCAGCCGGCGCTGCTCCTCGCGCGCCTGCGCCTGCTGGCGGGCGACGTAGGCGGTGACCAGCACGAACGCGGCAAATCCCACGTAGAAGGACGACTGGAACACCGACTCCCACAGGTTGAAGTCATCGCGCGCCATGAACGAGGGCACCAGCGGCACATGGGCGAACATCAGCCACAGCACCGCCCAGCGCAGTTCCAGCATCCACGGCAGCACCCCGGCCACCACCACCAGCAACAGCGCACCCAATCCGGTCTGGGTGTAGAAGCCCACCGCCACCGCCGAGGAGATCATCACCAGCAGCAACGCCACGCTGCCCAGGCTCGGGTGCTGCGGCGGGCGTTCGTGCAGGGTGCGCGTGGCCAGCCAGTAGCAGATGCCGAACGCCAGGTAGGCGCCCAACGACATCGGCACGTTCAGGCCGGCCCCCTCGGCGCCGCGCGACGGCGGCAGGAACCACACGTTCAGGACGATGGGAATGCCCACCAGCGCCCACGTATAGAGCCCAGCGGCACGCAGCAGGCGGGTATGGGCGATTCGTCCGAACATGGCGCATCTTACGGCCCACCGCGGCGGCGCGACCTGAGCCTGAAGTCATGCCCGCGTTGTCGACACCGGGCGGCATGGGCGCCCGCAGGCGGGGCTGCCCATGCGATAATCGGGCAGGCCCCAACGTTGTAGGGGCGCAGTTTTATGGAGCAAACCCGATGTCGATCGTCATCCGCGACGTGCGTGAGCACGAGCTGGATTCCGTCCTGGCCCTGAACAACAACGCTGGCCTGGCGATCCTGCCGCTGGACAGCGCCCGCGTGCACGATTTCTTTGAGCGTGCCGAATATTTCCGCGTCGCCGAGCGCGACGGCAACCTGGCCGGCTTCCTGGTCGGTTTCGGCTCCGGCGTGGGCCATGACAGCAGCAACTACGCCTGGTTCCAGGAGCGTTACCCCGAATTCTTCTATATCGACCGCATCGTGGTGGCCAGTCGCCGCCGCGGCGGCGGCGTGGGTCGTGCGTTCTATGCCGATGTGCAGAGCTACGCCGAACTGCGCTACCCGCAGCTGGCCTGCGAGGTGTTCCTGGACCATGGCGCCGACCCGGCGCTGTTGTTCCATGGCAGCTTCGGCTTCCGCGAAATCGGCCAACACGTCATGCCCGGCGTGCAGGTCCGCGCCAGCATGCTGATGAAGGAACTGTGCAGCTACCCGTGGGTGCTGGAAACCTACCGCGGCGAGCTGCCGGAAACCCCGTGGACGCGCACACGCCATTACACGCCGGCCGGCATCCAGAGGCCGACCGGCACATGAGCACACCTTCCCCTGTCCCCAGCTACGAACAGGCCGGCGAACTCAAGATCGGCCAGGTCGGCGTCGCCAACCTGCGTGTCCGCACCCTGGATGTCGAAGCGCTGGTCCGCGAGATGCGCGAGCGCGTCGAGCGCGCACCCAAGCTGTTTGGCCGGGCCGCGGTCATCATCGACTTCGGCGGCCTGGTGCATACCCCCGATGTAGCCAGCGCCCGCGCCCTGCTGGAAGGCCTGCGCGATGCCGGCGTGCTGCCGGTGGCGCTGGCCTACGGCACCTCGGAGATCGAAACCCTGTCCGAGCAGCTCGGCCTGCCACTGCTGGCCAAGTTCCGTGCCCAGTACGAACGCAGCGAACCGGCGCCCGTGCCGGCCGCACCACCACCGGTGGCCGCCGCACCGGAACCGGCACAACCAAAAACCAACGTCCAGCCCGGCATGATCCAGAAGGCCACCGTGCGCTCGGGCCAGCAGTTGTATGCCGAGCAGCGCGACCTGACCGTACTGACCTCGGTCGGCGCCGGTGCGGAAGTCATCTCGGACGGCTCCATCCACATCTACGGCCCGCTGCGTGGACGTGCATTGGCTGGCGCCCAGGGCAACGAGGACGCGCGGATCTTCTGCAGCGCCTTCCATGCCGAGCTGGTCGCCGTGGCAGGGCATTACAAGGTGCTGGACGATGTGCCGCGTGCGCTGCACGGCAAGGCGGTCCAGGTCTGGCTTGAAGACGGGCAATTGAACATCGCCGCGCAGGACTGACCTGCGTGGCACCCGCGATGCAGGCCCCCGACCGCATCGCGACGCAACACCGCAATCCATCGGACCCTTTTTTCGGAGAACACCATTGGCTGAGATCATCGTCGTCACGTCCGGCAAGGGCGGCGTAGGCAAGACCACCACCAGCGCCAGCATTGCCTGCGGCCTGGCACGTCGCGGCAAGAAAGTCGCCGTCATCGACTTCGACGTCGGCCTGCGCAACCTCGACCTGATCATGGGCTGCGAGCGCCGCGTGGTGTACGACTTCATCAACGTCACCCAGGGCGAAGCCACGCTGAAGCAGGCACTGATCAAGGACAAGCGCTTCGACACGCTGTTCGTGCTGGCCGCCTCGCAGACCCGCGACAAGGACGCGCTGACCAAGGAAGGCGTGGAGAAGGTCCTCAAGGACCTGGACGCCGATGGCTTCGACTTCGTCGTCTGCGACTCCCCGGCCGGTATCGAGAAGGGCGCGTTCCTGGCCATGTACTACGCCGACAAGGCGGTCGTGGTGGTCAACCCGGAAGTGTCCTCGGTGCGCGACTCCGACCGCATCCTGGGCCTGCTGGACTCCAAGACCCGCCGCGCCGAAGAAGGCAAGACGCTGGTCCCGAACCTGCTGCTGACCCGCTACAACCCGGGCCGCGTGGAAACCGGCGAGATGCTCTCCATCAAGGACGTCGAGGAAGTCCTTGGCCTGAAGACGCTTGGTGTGATTCCCGAGTCCGGCGACGTGCTCAACGCCTCCAACAAGGGCGAACCGGTGATTCTTGACCTGGAGTCGCCGGCCGGCCAGGCCTACGATGACGCCGTGGCGCGCCTGCTGGGCGAAGACCGTCCGATGCGCTTCACCTCGCTTGAAAAGAAAGGCTTCTTCAGCAAGCTATTCGGAGGTTGAGCATGGGTATGTTCGATTTCCTCAAGGCCAAGAAGAACACCGCCGAGACCGCCAAGAACCGCCTGCAGATCATCATCGCGCAGGAACGCAACCAGCGCGGCGCGCCGGACTACCTGCCACTGCTGCAGCGCGAGCTGCTGGAAGTGATCAAGAAGTACGTCAACATCGACGTGGACGCGGTGAAGGTTGACCTGCTCAAGGAAGGCGACCACGACGTGCTGGACATCTCCGTGGCCCTGCCCGACGGCAAAGCCTGATCCCTCCGGCGCGGGCGCCACGCCCGCGCCGGCACCTGACCGTCATCGCAGTCCCGCACGCCATGTCCACGCAGACCACCTCGTCCCTCGTCGAATTCACTCCGCCGCTGCCCGGCAGCGATGCCGCAGCGCAGACCGTGCTGTGCGTGCGCGATATGGACTTCGGCGTGATGGAGGCGCTACTGGCGCGCTTTGACCTGGCGCTGCATCGCGTCCCCGATGGCGTGCCGATTCCCGGCAGCTTCTGGGGTGATCCGGAAGCCGGCGTCATCGCCCACAACGTCTATGTGCGCAGCGATACGCCGGTGCATTCGATGCTGCACGAAGCCTGCCACCTGATCGTGCTGACGCCGGAAAAACGCGCCCTGGTCCACACCGATGCCACCGATTCGGACATCGAGGAAGACGCCACCTGCTACCTGCAGGTGGTGCTGGCCGACGAGCTGCCCGGCGTGGGCCGCGCCCGGCTGATGGCCGACATGGATGCCTGGGGTTATTCGTTCCGGATGGGCTCCACCGAAGCCTGGATGGCCCAGGATGCGGACGATGCGCGCAGCTGGCTGGCCGAACGCGGCCTGCCGCACTGACGCTGTCGCATTTCCGGCAGCACACCGCGTGAGGGGACGCGCATGAGCAACACTCCCGGCCCACGGCCTGGCGACGACTGGAACCACATGACCGTGATTGGCCGCGGCGCCAATCGCGTGTGCGTGGTCGATCGTCGTGATACCCGGCAATGCCTGAAATTCATGCTGCCCACCAGCCAGCGCACACGCGTGGGCCTGCGCCAGCGCGTGCAGCGATGGCGGGCGGTGCGCAAACCCCAGCGCGATGAAAACCATGCAGAGCTGCGGGCCTGGATGCAGCTGTCCGCAAGGCTTCCGCCCGAGGACCTGCAGGCCCACCTGGCGACGGTGCTCGGCATCTTCCGCACGGTGTATGGCCAGGCGCTGTGCTGCGAACGCGTGACCCTGGCCGATGGCGCACCCGCGCCCAGCCTGTACGCGCTGCTGTTCGACCACCCGCAGTATCCGGCCGAGGTGCTGTGCGCGGCGGTCACCGCATTCGAGCAATGGCTGCTGCGTCATCGCATCCCGCTGTTCGACCTCAACGCAGGCAACCTGCTGGTGCTGCCGCACGGCGAAGGCGTACGCCTGGTCTGCGTGGACGCCAAGTCGGTCGTGTCCGGCAAGGAAATCGTGCCGCTGTCGCGCTGGTTCAACGCACTGGCCAGGCGCAAGATCCGCCGTCGTGCCCAGCGCCTGCGCGAGCGCATCCGGGCTGCGTTGCCGGCGTAGGAACAACGCGCTTCGGCGGAAGCGTCCGCCCCGCCCGCGCTCCGGTGCGTTGTCGCGCGAAAGGCATGCGGGATGAAGCGCAGCTCGCGGCTGCGTCGCTATCCATGCGCCCAAAGTTCAAACCCCATGCGGGCCCGCGACCCTTGCGAGGCGACGGCGGCTTCTCTAGCCTGCGGGCTGCCTATCGCCAGGGAAGCGCTCGTGAAGCCACGTCATCTTGTGTTCGCCATCGCCGCGGGCCTCTCATTTTTTGCCCTATCCGGTTGCGGCTCCGATGACGACACGCCCAGGGACGGCGTGGCCCAGGCACCGAAGGACGAAACGCCCGAGGCCTTCATCGAACGGGTCAACGCGCAGCTGCGCGAACAATCGCCGGAAGTGAACTCCGCGCAATGGCTCTCGTCCACCTACATCAACGATGACAGCCAGCGCGTGGCGGCCAAGGCCAACGAACGCGCCCTGACCCAGCTCAACGCCTGGATCACCCAGTCGCGCCGCTTCGAAGGCAAGCAGATGCCGCCACAGACCGCGCGTGCGATCGGCCTGCTCAAGCTGATGACCGCCATGCCGGCGCCGCAGGACCCGACCAAGCTGGCCGAACTGACCCGGATCGCCGCGCAGCTGGAAGGCACGTATGGCAACGGCCGCTATTGCACCGGCGAAGGGCAGGCCCGCAATTGCCGCCAGCTGGGCGCACTGGAAGAGGTGCTCGCACACAGCCGCGACTACGACACCCAGCTCGATGCCTGGCAGGGCTGGCATTCGATTGCGCCACCGATGCGCGACAGCTACACCCAGTTCGTCCAGCTGGCGAATGAAGGCGCGCACGACATGGGCTTTGCCGATGCCGGCGAGCTGTGGCGCAGCGGCTACGACATGGCGCCGGGCGAGATCGGCGCCGAAACCGACCGCCTGTGGGGCCAGGTCAAGCCGCTGTACGAACAGCTGCACTGCTACACCCGCAGCAAGCTGGAAGCGCGTTACGGGATGCGCGGCCAGGTCGATGGCGGTCTGCTGCCGGCACACCTGCTCGGCAACATGTGGCAGCAGGACTGGAGCAACCTGTGGGACATCCTGCAACCGTATCCGCAGGCCGGCGGACTGGACATCACCGGCGCGCTGCAGGCGCAGGACGACGGCCAGTTCGAGAAGACGCTCAAGGACGCCGGGCTGGACCTGGACGACCCGTTCGAAGGCGCGCGCGATGCCAACTACGCCGCGCAGCTGCAGGCCCTGGGCCACGCGCCAGATGATGACGAACGCGCGCGCATGAGCCGCCGCGCGTATGACGAGGCCATCGCCCGCGTTGCCGACCTGCGCCACGCCGCGGACCTTGCCAGCGCCAAGGCGATGGCCGCGCGCGCACAGGATTTCTATACCTCGCTCGGCATGCCACCGCTGCCCAAAAGCTACTGGCAGAAAGCGCAGTTCATCAAGCCGCGCGACCGCGACGTGGTCTGCCACGCCAGCGCCTGGGACCTGGACATGGCCGGCGACGTGCGCACCAAGATGTGCATCAAGCCGGACGAGGAAAGCTTCACCACGGTCTATCACGAGCTGGGCCACCTGTATTACGACCTGGCCTACAACAGCCAGCCGCCGGTGTTCCAGGGCGGAGCCAACGACGGCTTCCACGAGGCCATCGGCGACACCATCGTGCTGGCGATGACACCCAAGTACCTGGCGTCGATCGGCCTGGTGAAGGCACAGGCAGAAAGCGAGGAAGCCCTGGTCAACGCACAGATGCGCATGGCCCTGGCCAAGGTCGCGTTCCTGCCGTTCGGCCTGATGATCGACCGCTGGCGCTGGGGCGTGTTCGATGGTTCGATCAAGCCCGATCACTACAACGCCGCGTGGTGGCAGCTCAAGGCGCAGTACCAGGGCGTGGCGCCGGCCACGCCGCGTGGCGAGGAATACTTCGACGCCGCCGCCAAGTACCACGTGCCGGCCAACACGCCGTACATGCGCTATTTCATGGCCGACATCCTGCAGTTCCAGTTCTACAAGGCGCTGTGCGATGCCTCCGGCTACACCGGCCCGCTCAACCAGTGCAGCTTCTACGGCAACAAGGTCGCCGGGCAGAAGTTCTGGGCAATGCTGGGCAAGGGCAGCAGCCAGCCGTGGCAGGACACGCTGAAATCGCTCACCGGCAGCGACCGGATGGACGCAGCCCCGATGCTGGAATATTTCCAGCCGCTGCAGGCCTGGCTCAAGCAGCAGAACGAAGGCAAGACCTGCGGCTGGCAGGTGCCCGCGGCAGACGGCATCACGGCGGAGCGCTGACGCCCACCTCGTCGGCCAGCAGCGCCCAGCGTTCGTGGTCGCGCCAGTGGCCGTCGATCTTCAGATAGCGCGGTGAATAGCCTTCCAGGCGGAAGCCGGCACCGCGCGCCAGGGCAATGGAGCGCTGGTTGTCGGGCTGGATATTGGCTTCGATGCGATGCAGGCCGACGACGTCGAACAGATGCGC
This sequence comes from Pseudoxanthomonas sp., assembly GCF_027498035.1. Classification (NCBI taxonomy): domain Bacteria; kingdom Pseudomonadati; phylum Pseudomonadota; class Gammaproteobacteria; order Lysobacterales; family Lysobacteraceae; genus Pseudoxanthomonas; species Pseudoxanthomonas sp. The sequence goes on along the minus strand of NZ_CP114978.1, from coordinate 4,192,757 downwards.
CAGCACCTGCGGCATCGCTTCGCCCATCAGGCCGGTGCCGGCAAAGGGCGCGCAGGCGTAATAACCGAGGTAGGCGCTCTGCAGGTTGCCGCGGCTGATCTGGCTGCAGTTGAAAACACCTGCGACCCGATGGCCGACAGCTTCAAACGCGATCAGGCTGACGTAGTCCTGGCCCAGGGTCCTGGCGAACCAGGCATCGAAGCCCGCCTGCTCCAGGCAGGGCGACACCCAGGGATGATGCAGCGCCGTGCTGGCACGATGCGCGACCAGCAGCGCGGCGGCATCGCTGCGGCACAGGCGACGCACGACCACGCGCGGGCCGGCCATGGCCGGGACCGTCACCTCAGTGCGACTCGGCGCGCTCGCCGTCCTGCAGCCTGGCGGTGAACTGTTGCTGGAACTGCTCGAAGGTCATGCCCTGCGCGGCCGCCTCGGCCTGGGCGGCGTGCTTGAGGTCGTCGGAATAGACCAGGCGCACGTTGGTGCCGGCGCGGTCGTGCAGCTCGGCCGCGCGCAGGATCAGGGCCAGCACGTTGGCCGCGCTGTCCGATTCACCGGCGATGCGGCCGTTCATGCCCAGCACCCATTGGCCATCGCGGCGGACGATGCCGGCCAGCAGCTGCTTCTGGGCGTCACGGAGTTCGGCATGCGGTTCGATCGGGGACGCCGGGCCGGCGGCCGCTTCGGCCTGGTTGCGGGCCCGTTCTTCGCGGCGTTTGCGCGCATCGCGGCGCTGCTTGGAGGTGATCGACATGACATGAGACCGACTGCGTGATGGCGTTAGGTTAACCGCTTCGCGCCCCGTCGGTCCCGCGATCGGTTCAGGCCGCCTGCGCCGAAGCCATCACCTCGGAAGCAATGCGGTAGGACTTCACCCGCGCGGCGTGGTCGTAGATGTTGGCCGCGATCATGATCTCGTCCGGGCGATGGCGGTCGATGAAGGCCGCGATGCCGGCGCGTACGGTGGCCGGCGAACCCACCACGCTGCAGGCCAGCGCGTTCTGCACGCCGAGCTTTTCATGCGGCTGCCAGAAGTCCTCGATGTCATCGATCGGCGCCGGGATCAGGCCCGGACGGCCACGGCGCAGGTTGACGAAACTCTGCTGGGCGGTGGTGAACAGGCGCTTGGCCTCCTCGTCCGTGTCGGCGGCGATCACGTTCAGGGCCAGGATCGCGTACGGCTGCTGCAGATGGCGCGAGGCGCGGAAGTCGCGGTGATACACCGCCAACGCCTGGTCCATCGCATCGGGCGCGAAATGCGAGGCAAACGCGAACGGCAGCCCCAGCTGCGCGGCCAGGGTCGCGCTGAACAGGCTGGAGCCCAGCAGCCATACCGGCACGTCGATGCCCGCACCCGGCACGGCCTGAACCAGCTGACCCGGCTGGGCCGGGGCGAAATAGCGCAGCAGCTCGGTCACGTCGGCCGGGAACTGGTCGGCCCCGTCGAAATAGCGGCGCAGTGCGCGCGCAGTGGGCTGGTCGGTCCCGGGCGCGCGGCCCAGCCCCAGGTCGATGCGGTTCGGGTACAGCGAGGCCAGCGTGCCGAACTGTTCGGCCACCTGCAGCGGCGCGTGGTTGGGCAGCATCACCCCGCCCGAGCCGACCCGGATGGTCGAAGTGCCACCGGCCACGTGCCCGATCAGGACCGCGGTGGCGGCGCTGGCGATGCCCGGCATGTTGTGGTGCTCGGCCAGCCAGTAGCGGTGATAGCCGAAGCGTTCGGCGTTGCGCGCCAGGTCCAGCGTGTTGGCGAAGGCCTGGGCCGGGGTGCTGCCTTCGCACACGGGCGCCAGGTCCAGCACGGAATAGGGAATCGTCGGGATCGATGTACTCATGGCCCAAAGATGCGGGCGATCGACGCGTGCTTCCACCCCTGCCAGTGCGACGCTGTATTCAGCTCAGCAGGTCGTACGGGCCACCCTTGGCCAGCGCGCGCTGGTAGGCCGGTCGGGCGTGGATGCGTTCGATGAACCGGGCCAGCAGCGGATGGCCGTCGAAGCCGAACCGCGCCTGCGCCGCTTCCAGCGGGAAGCTCATCTGGATGTCGGCGGCACTGAAAAATCCTGTCCGGCAAACCACTGGCTGCGGCCCAGTTCGGCTTCCAGGTAGTCCAGGTGCAGCTTCACCTGCGGCCGCGCGAAACCGGCCAGCGCCTTGTCGGCGATGCCACGGGCGATGGGCCTGGCGAAGAACGGCATCGGCGCGCTGCGGATGCGGTTGAACACCAGCGTGACCAGCAGCGGCGGCATCAGCGACCCCTCGGCGTAATGCAGCCAGTAGCGGTAGCGCAGGTGGGCATCGGTGCCGGGCGTGGGCGCCAGGCTGCGGGCCGCATCGTAGGTGTCGACCAGGTATTCGATGATCGCGCCGGATTCGGCCAGCAGGCGGCCGTCATCCTCGACCAGCGGCGACTTGCCCAGTGGATGGATCTTCTTCAATTCCGGCGGAGCCAGCAGCGTCCGGGGATCGCGCTGGTAGTTCACCACCGTGTAGTCCAGGCCCAGTTCTTCGAGCAGCCACAGCACCCGCTGCGAGCGCGAGTTGTTCAGATGGTGGACGGTCAGCATCGTCGGTTACCGACAAGGGGGGCCAGGCCGATGATAACCGGCCCCTGATTTGCACCACGTCACAGTTATTTTTGGATATCGTGCACATGTCGAATCAGGGGCGACATGGAATGGGTTGGCTCAACGGCCGGGTCGATGACCTGGCACCGGAACAGCGTCGGGCGCTGATTGCGCAGCAACGCGAGCAGTCGCATCGCTACGTGGCGATCCTGTTCCTGTCCATGCCGCTGCTGTTCCTGATCGGCGGCCTGCGCGACCTGACCCAGGACCTGCACCTGGCGATCACGAGCCTGCCCTATCGACTGGCGCTGTCGGCGCTGACGGTGAGCCTGGGCGTGGCCATTCGCCGCCGCTGGTTCAACGGGGATATTCCGACCCTGCTGGCGATCATCGGCCTCGCCGCGATCAGCATCGGCACGGTCCTCAGCGTGCAGGTCGAGCCCGCACGCATGAGCCTCGTCCATGTCGTGCTGATGCTGGCGGCGGTGCAGGTGCTGTCGCTGAGCGTTCGTCTCTGCGACGCGGCGCTGATCGCCGCGGCGCTGACCCTGCCGCTGGCCGGGTTACTGGCCTGGCAGCAGGCACCGCCGGGAATCTGGACGACCTCGCTGGGCGCGGTGGTGCTGGGCGTCTGTGCGGGGCTGTTCATGCGGCGCCAGCGGCTGCAGATCGCGCTGGAGCTGTTCGAACTGCGCAACCAGCTGGAACTGCGCGTCGAGCTGGACATGCTGACCGGCCTGCTCAACCGCGAAGGCTGGTTCCGCAGCGCCCGCGAGGTGTTCACCCTGACCCGGGCGGCACGCAAGCCGCTGGCGCTGGCCTACCTGGACCTGGACCACTTCAAGCGCATCAACGACGACTTCGGCCATGCCGCCGGTGATGTCGCGCTGGCTTCGGTCGCCGACATGATGCGTCGGCACGGTCGCCGCCAGGACATCGTCGGACGCCTGGGTGGCGAGGAATTCGTGGTGTTGATGCCGGGCGCCAACGAGCAGACCGCGGTGCAGCTAGTTCAGGATCTGTGTGAAGCGGTCCGGACCGTCCCGGCGCCACGACCGATCACCTTCAGTGCCGGCGTGTGCCAGGTGCGCATCCAGGAAAGCCTGGAGGATGCGATCCGCCGTGCCGACCATGCATTGCTGCGGGCCAAGCGCGAAGGCCGCGACCGCGTGCTTCGCGCCAACTAGCGCGCGGGTTTCGCGTCAGTCCGCGGACGCGACCGGTGACAGGTCGGGCTTGAGCGCCACGCGTTGGTCGAACACGAAGCACGCGCCATCGTAATGACGGCCGCCGACCTGCTCGAAATAACCCAGGATCCCGCCTTCCAGCTGCAGCACGTTGGTCATGCCGGTGTCGTGCATCCACAGCGCGGCTTTCTCGCAACGCACGCCGCCGGTGCAGAAGCTCACCACCGTCGCTTCGGCCAGCGCCTCGCGGTGCGGGGCCAGCGCGTCGGGCAGCTCGGTGAAGTCGGTGATCGGCAGGGTCAGCGCACCGGCGAAGCTGCCGTGGCCGAACTCCTCTTCGTTGCGGGTGTCCAGCAGGACGACCGGCTTGCCCGCGTCGTCATGGCCCTGGTCCAGCCAGCGGGCCAGGGCCTGCGGCGACACCGCCGGTGCCCGTTCGCGCCCGACCGGCGCGGTGCCGTCGTGGCGGAAGGTAATGATCTCCGGCTTGACCTTGGCCTTGAGCCGGGCGAACGGCAGCGTCTCGCTGAAACTTTCCTTGACCAGCAGCGTGGCAAAGCGTGGATCGGTCCGGACCTGGTCCAGGAAGCCACGCAGCGCGGCCGGCACGCCGGCCAGGAACAGGTTCAGCCCCTCCGGCGCGACCAGCAGCGTGCCCAGCAGGCCAGCCGCCTCGGCACGCGCATGGAGCGCGTCGGCCAGGGCGCGGGGATCGTCGATGGCGACGAAGTGGTAAGCGGCGATATTCAGGACCATGGCGCGCATTTTAGCTGCTCGCCCATATCGGAGGCCGTCGCCCTGGTCAGCGCGGCGCCCCCCGGGCCTTCAGTCGCGCAGTCCGGAGGACGACGGCCGAATCCAATCCGGACGCGGCCTGGCGGCGGGAGTGGCGAAGATTCGGGCGCTCCTACAAAGCCCGCTCAGCCCAGCAGCCACCACGGCAGCGCCAGGGTCACCACCACGATCACCAGGATCACCAGCAGCACGCCGACCACATACAGCGGTCGTCGGCGCAGCTGATCGGCAAAGGTGTCGGCTTGTCCGTCGCGGCGTGCCTGTTCGGCCGCCGCGCGGGCCTGCTCGCCGCGGGCCTGCTGGTAATCGGCCATCAACGCCTTGGCGCGCGGCAGTTCGGCGTCGTCTTCCAGCCAGAGGCCCCCGTGGGAAATCCCCCAGCTGCTCGGCGTGGTTTCGTAGAAGGCGATGCGTTCGCGCACCAGCCACGCACGGACCTCGTCGGCTTCGTCGTCGGGAACATTGCGCAGATTGAGCAGGAGCTTGGCCATGTGCACAGGATAGCGGCCTGCTACCGTGTCGCGCTTCCAACCTCGAACAAGGAGCGCGCGATGCGCCTGTGGACTCCCTTCGCACTGGCGCTTGCGCTGGCGGCCTGCACCCCGGCCAAGCCGCCGGTCGAACTGCACGGCAGCGTCGCCACGCTGCAGGTCAACGACACCACGCCCGGCACCGGCGCCGTGGCCACTGCCGGCAGCAATGTCACCGTGCACTACACCGGCTGGATCTACGACGACACCAAGCCCGACAAGCACGGCGAGAAATTCGACAGCTCGGTCGACCGTGGCGAACCCTTCAGCTTCCCGCTCGGCGGCGGCACCGTCATCAAGGGCTGGGACCAGGGCGTGGCCGGCATGAAGGTCGGCGGCAAGCGCACCCTGCTGATTCCGGCCGACATGGGCTACGGCGATGCCGGCGCCGGTGGCGTGATCCCGCCGGGCGCCTCGCTGGTGTTCGACGTGGAGCTGCTGGACGTCAAGGCACCTTGAGGCATCGCGTGATGCCCCGCGTCACACGGAACGCCAGATGAAACTCCTCGCCATCTCGGGCAGTCCCCGCAGGCAGTCGACGAACACCGCGCTGCTGCTCGCCATGCAGGAGATCGCCCCTGCCGGGTTCGACATCCGTGTGTTCGACCGGGTTGATGCGCTGCCCGTGTTCTCGCCTGATGCCGAGGGGTCGATGACACCCCCGGCGATCCTCGAGATCGCCGCACAGATCACCTGGTCCGACGCCGTGGTCATCTCCAGCCCGGAATACGTGCGCGCGATTCCTGGCGGCCTGAAGAACTTGATCGACTGGCTGGTGTCCAGGCAGGAGATCGTCCACAAGCCGATCGCCCTGGCGCACGCGTCCCATCGCGGGGACGACATGCTGGCATCGCTCCGCCGTGTCCTGTCGACGGTGAGCAGCTGCTTTCTTGAGCATCCGTTCCTGCGGATCCCGCTGCTCGGCCAAGCGCCGGAAGAGATCCGGCGCTTGCTGACCGAGGCGGCATACGCCGACCAGGTCAGGATGTTTTTGCTTCAGATCGCGGCGGCGCGTGGTGCCGGAACGCAGGCCCCTTCCCCGACGGCCGGAAAGGTCCTCCACGCGCCGTAGGGCGTTTCAGTCGGCTTCCACCGGCTTGAGCACCAGATCCTGGAAGTCGAAGCTGAAATCGGTCAGCGGCGAGATCGGCTTGATGCCGGCGCCGGTGATCTTGCCGTCGGCATCCAGGTCGAAGCTCAGGAACGCATCGGCGTTGAGCCAGCGCTCGCGCCAGCGCACCACGAAGGTGTCGTGCTGCCACGGGGTCAGGTCACCGACCAGCTGCGGGGTCTTGGAGAAGCGGATCACCAGCTTGCCGTTCTCTTGGGCAACGACGATGTCGCCGTACCAGGCGTCGCGGTAGGTCTGCGCATACTTGGCCAGCGGCAGCGACGGTTTGGACTTGGCATCGCGCGCAGCCTGGTGCTTCTTCCAGCCTTCGTCCGCATCGCCCTGCGACTTGGCCACGGCCTTGGCGTAGGCCGCATTCCAGTCGGTCTTGGGCGCGTCCAGGTACGCATCCAGCGCGCGCAGGGTCACGGCGTTGAAAGCCGCGCCCACTTCCTGGTTGGTCAGCACGATGATGCCGAGCTTTTCCTGCGGCACCAGGGTGATGCGCGAGACCATCCCCGGCCAGCCGCCCGTATGCCAGACCAGCTTGCGGCCGCGGTAATCGGACAGCATCCAGCCTTCGCCGTAGCCGAAGTAATTGGGCTTGGTCGCGGCCAGCTCCGGCACCGAAGGTTCATTGACCGGAATCGGCGTGAGCATCGTCCACATGTCGGCCTGGCGCTTGGCGCTGAACAAGCGCTTGGCGCCCTCGCCCTCACCGGAGATCACGCCGCCGTTGAGCTGGGCGATCACCCACTTGGACAGGTCGTGGACGCTGGAATAGATGCCGCCGGCGCCGCCGACGTTCGACCAGGTCATGCGCGGTGCGGGCTGCAGATCCTTGAAATCGGCCTTGGCGTGGCCGGTCGCCACGTCGTCGCCGGCTTTCAGGTCATCGCTGTTGTAGACCGTGTCGTCCATGCCCAGCGGCTTGAAGAAACGCTGCTGCAGGAACTGCTTGTACGGCATGCCCGAGGCCTGTTCGACCACCAGCTGGGCCACGCCGAACAGGATGTTGTCGTAGGCGTACTGGTAGCGGAAACCGCCCTTGATCGGCACGTCCTTCAAGCGCTCGGCCACCTCCTTGTTGGTATAGGTGGTCGTGGGCCAGTACAGCAGGTCACCGGCGCCCAGCGACAGGCCGCTGCGATGGGCCAGCAGGTCGCGGATGCGCATCTCGTGGGTGATGTTCGCATCGGACATGCGGAACCACGGCAGGTGGTCGATCACGCGGTCGTCCAGGCTCAGCTTGCCCTCGTCGGCCAGCATCGCGATCGAGGCCGAGGTGAACGCCTTGGTGTTGGACGCGATGGCGAACAGCGTTTTCGCATCCACCTTCTCCGGCTTGCCGAGTTCGCGCACGCCGTAGCCGCGCTCCAGCACGACCTGCCCGTCCTTGACGATGGCCACGGCGATGCCCGGCACATCGAAGGTCTCGCGTGCCTGGTCGACGTAGGCGTCGAAATCCTGCAACTGCGCCGGTGGCGGTTCGACGCTCAGCGCCTGCACGTCGGGCGCGGCACCCAGCAGGCCGGCCGAGAGCAGCGTCCCGGCAAGGATCGGCATCACACGCATCAAGGTTTCCCCGATTTCTTGGAAAAGACAGCCTCGTACGATAGCGGCATGCCGCCGCGGCGGGGTCTGCCATCGGTCATGCGCACGGGGGCTTCATAATGGCGAGATGTCCGCAGCACCCCAACACACCCACACCCTGGCCATCATCGGTGGCGGCCCCGCTGGCCTGATGGCCGCTGAAACCGCCATCGCCGCCGGCCTGTCCGTCGATCTATACGAGGCCAAAGGCTCGGTCGGGCGCAAGTTCCTGATCGCCGGCAAGGGCGGCATGAACCTGACCCACTCCGAAACGCGTCCGGCCTTCGATGCGCGCTACCGCGAACGCGCCGCCGAAGTCGGCGCCTGGCTGGACGATTTCGATGCCGAGGCACTGCGCGTGTGGGCCGCGGGCCTGGGCGTGGAGACCTTCGTCGGCAGCTCAGGCCGGGTGTTCCCGACCGACCTGAAAGCCGCGCCGCTGCTGCGCGGCTGGGTGCGCAGGCTCAAGGAACAAGGCGTGCGCTTCCATGTGCAGCACCGCTGGACCGGCTGGGACGATGCAGGCGCATTGCACTTCGACACGCCCGAAGGCCCGGTCAACATCAATGCCGATGCAACCGTGCTTGCCCTGGGTGGCGCAAGCTGGCCGCAGCTCGGATCCGATGGCGCCTGGCAGCCGTGGCTGGCCGCGCGCGGCGCGGAGGTCGCGCCGCTGAAACCAGCCAACTGCGGCTTCGACATCGCCTTCAGCGCACACATGGCCAAACACGCCGGTGCGCCGCTCAAACCGGTGATCGCGCACTGGCGCGATGCGTCAAGGCAACGCGCACGCCCAGCAGGGCGAATGCGTGCTGACCGAATCCGGGATCGAAGGCAGCGTGATCTACGCCATCGCCCCGGACCTGCGCGAGGCCATCGAACGCGACGGCAGCGCGCGGCTGGAACTCGATCTGGCACCCGGCCGCGACCTGGACCGCTTGCTGACCGACCTGTCACGCCCGCGCAAGGGCCGCTCGGTCGGCGAGCACCTGCGCCGCGCCGCAGGCATCGAAGGCGCCAAGGCGGCGCTGGTGTTCGAAGTCACCGAGACCGCCGCACGCAACGATCCTGCGCAGCTGGCCAATGCAATTCATCGCCTGCCGCTGACCCTGCAGCGCGCACGCCCCGTCGCCGAAACCATCAGCAGCGCCGGTGGCATCCGCCTGGAGGCATTGGACGTATCGCTGATGCTGGACGTGTTGCCGGGCGTGTTCTGTGCCGGCGAGATGCTGGACTGGGAAGCCCCGACCGGGGGCTATCTGCTGACCGCATGTTTTGCGAGCGGCCGCCGCGCCGCGAAGGGCGCGACGGCCTGGCTGCAAGGCCGGTAACGCAAGCGTTTCAAGGCCGGATTGGTCGTCCGCACGGGCCGGAAGGAAGTTCAACTTCAGCCCCGGCGGGAGCGGACGTGGGCGTATCTTGGCCATGCCAGTGTTCAAGCCCGGTGACGCATCCGCTTAACCTGGATGACAGCGTTCAGCCCATCCGCCGCAAGCCTTGCAGCGACAAGGAAAACCGATACGGGCCCACGATCACCAGCACCCGGAATACGCATTTGCACAGCGACGGGCGCCGCGCGTTCACCGCCGCAAAGGGTCAGGACGGCAGCCCGCCGCGCGTGACCCGTCGCAGGTTCGCCCGCGCCGCCGCATCCAGCCGTGCATGGAAGAAATCGCTCAGGTAGATCCGCTCGCGTGCCAGCAGCCCCTTGAGGAACTCCCGCCGCTTGCGCCGGAAGATCCAGCCCGGCACCACCGCTCCGTATTCCTGCGCGATGCCACGGTCGTAGGCATCAAAGGCCTCGGGTGAGGCGGCCAGGATCGCCATGTCGCAATCGAGGAACAACGCCGCTTCGGCATCGACATCGGCCGGCGCCAGGCTGCCATGGCGGGCGGTCAGTTCGATCAACTGCACCACGCGCGCCGCGTCGATGCCCATCTCCGGCGACCAGTGTGCGATCTGTTCCTGCGCCAGCCGTGCCGAACGCGCTTCGTTGTCGCCCCGCCCGGCTTCGTAGATCGCATCGTGGTAGAGCACGGCCAGCTGCACCTCGCGCGGCTGGTACCAGCCCGGTCCGTCGGCCACGGTGTCGTAGTGGCGCAGCACTTCCAGCACGTGCTGGAAATTGTGGTACGCCCGCGGCGGCGTTGCGTAAGCGGCTTCCAGCGCGGCGCGCTGGGCTTCGGGAAGACGGAGGATGGCAGCGTGCATGGGGGCATTCCTGGGTGCGGCTGCAGCCTACACCGCGGCCGCCTTCGCCGTTCCCACCGCGCATTTAGCTGGCCTTGTGCGTTGTAACCGTTTCCGACGCTGGAACCCCGGAATACCGCCTGCCCGTGCGATTTTTTCTCATGCGGCATTCATGCAAACCTGCAATAAATGGACACATTCAACAGGGGTCGATGGTCGACCAGGACGACGACGATGCACCCGCTCCGCTCATTGGCGCCCCGCGCGCTCACCACTACCCTCGCCGGCGTGCTGCTGCTCGGCAGCGTCGCATCACTGCAGGCACAGGACAAACCCGAAGGACGCGGCGCGATGATGCGCGAGCGCGCCGAACAGGCGCGCCAGAAGCAGAACGACAACCGCGCCCAGCAACAGGACCGCCAGAACGAACAGAAAGCGCAGGCGCAACAACGCGCAGACCAGCAACGCCAGCAGGCCGAGCAGCGCAACAACCAGCGTGCCGATGCCATGCGCGCGCAGCAGCAACAGCGCCAGCAACAGCAGGAGCGCCAGAACGATCAGCGTGCCCAAGCCCAGCAGCGCGCGGAACAGCAACGCCAGCAAGCCGACCAGCGCGAACAGCAACGCGGGGACCAGTTGCGCCAGCTGCGCGAGCGCAATCAACAGCAACAGGCGCAACGCCAGCAGACAGCCGAACAGGAGCAGCGCCGCCAGGCCGACCAACGCAACCAGATCCTGCAACAGCGTCGCGATCAGCAGCAGCGCGATGCAGGCCGCGAGCAGGCCCAGCGCCAACAGCAACTGGCCGGGCAGCAGCAACGCAGGCAGGACGACGATCGCGCTGACCAGCAGCGCCTGCGCGAATTGCAGCTGCGCCGTGACAACGATGCCCAGCGCCAGCGCCTGGAACAGCGCAATGCTTCCCAGCAACCGGGCCAGGACCGCCGCGCGCCATCGCGCAACGAAGGACCGCTGCCTCCGGGCATGGGCGATCCCGTGCCGCGCGATACCCCGCGTCGCCCCACTGCCGACCGTAACGATCGCGACGACCGCCGCAACGAACAACTGCAGCGCCTGAGCCGCGACCAGCAGGAGCGACGCATCCGCGACGAACGCCAGCGTGCCGATCAATATCGTCGCAGTCAGGACGAACGCCGTCGTCTGGCCGAACAGCGCACGCGCGACCTGGAGCGCCAGCGCCGCCACGCCCAGTACCGCTACCAACAGGATTACTACCGCCGCTTCTATGCGCAGCAGGCACGCTGGCAGGCACGCGGCTACGACTACAACCGCGACCCCTACTACTCCACGCCGGCGAGCTATCGCTATGGCTGGGGCGGCGTGTTCTACGAAACCAACCGCTATGGCGCCGACCTGCTGCGCCAGGCGGTGAACTATGGCTACAACGAAGGCTTCGAAGCCGGCCGCGCCGACCGCCAGGACGGCTGGGGTTTCAGCTACGACACGCCGTACGCCTACCAGGACGCCAACTATGGTTATTACGGCTATTACGTCAGCCAGGGCACCTACAACCACTACTTCCGCGAAGGCTTCCGCCGCGGCTATGAAGACGGCTATTACAACCGTTATCGCTACGGCACCCGCGAAAGCAATGGCAGCTACGTGATGCTGGGTGCGGTGCTGGGCACGATCCTGGGACTGACCCTGCTGAACAACTGAGCCGCGCCTTCAGGCATCGGCCCGGCTCATGCCGGGTCGACGTCCCGATGTAGCCCAGGCGTGTCGTCGGAAGCTGGCCCCGGCCTGTCGGCCACGGCACCGATGATGCGTACGTCCTGCGGCGTGGCCAGCGCGATGTGCTGGTCATCCAGCGCCGTGAGCAGGCGGAAGAACAGCTCGCTGCGCGTGGCATAGACCAGGCGCGGGCTCTGCACGTAGGCGTAGCTGTTGATCGCCACCATGCCGTTGGCGATCGAGTCGATGTAGACCGACGGCGCCGGATCGGTCAGCACGCCTTCATGCGCGGCGTACAGCGCCAGCAGCAGTTCGCGCACCCGTGCCACGTCGGTTCCCAGTGGCACATGGAACTGCAACTGCACCCGGCCCAGCGGGCTGGCCATGGTCATGTTGCGGATGGTCTTGGTGATCAGTTCCGAGTTCGGAACGATCAGGGTCGATTTGTCGCTGACCTGGATTTCGGTGGAGCGCACGTTGATGCGGCGGATATCGCCCTCGGCATCGCCGATGCGGACCCAGTCGCCAATCTTGACCGGGCGCTCGGCCATCAGGATCAGGCCCGAGATGAAATTCTGGGTGATCGCCTGCAGGCCGAAGCCGATGCCCACGGACAGTGCACTGGCCACCAGTGCCAGCTTGGCCAGGTCGAATCCCAGCGGCACCAGCGCCCACAGGCCGACCACCAGGATGCCCAGGTAACGCATCACCGCCGCGATCGAGGCCCGGGTGCTGATGTCCAGCTCGGTGCGCGGCAGGTAGGTCTTGGTCAGCCAGCGCTGGGAGGCCTTGACCAGGCTCATCCCGATGACCACCACCACGATCGCCTTGAAGACGCCGACCGGCTCCACCGGCACGCCTGCGATCTTCCAGGCCTGCCTCGCCTGGTCGATCCAGCCGGTGACGCCCGAGAGGTTGGCCCCGTAAGGCATCAGCAGCGCACCGATCACCACCACCGCCAGCCACAGGCGCAGCACCGCCGACAGCAGCACCGCGGCCTGTTCCATGTGGCTGGCACGCAGGCCCAGCGCGGCATTGGTCGCCCTGCCGAAGCGACTGTCCGGCTTGAACAGCCACTGCGACACGTCGTCGACGAACATCATCAATGCGCCACCGGCACCGCAGACCACCACCGCCCAGATGATCTGGCTGGTGGCGAAACGCGCGAAGTTCACATAGCCCAGCAGCGCGCCCACCAGTGCTGCAGCCACCACGAGCTGTGCCAGCAGCGAGATCAGCACCACCACACCGGAACGGAGCGGCGCCTCGACCGGCACGGATGCCGCTGCACGCCCTCCTTCTGCCAGCTCACTTTCAACCGGGCCGCGATGGATACGCAACAGGCTGACCAGTATGGCGATGACCAGTGCCACGAACACCAGCGCGATCACGCCATCCACCACCACGGTGGTCACCGTGGTCGTGCGCGCGGTGCGGTTGATCTCGGTCAGCAGGCCGCTCAACCAGACCACGATCGAGGTCAGCCAGGCATAGCGACCGAGCTTGACCGCGGTGGCATCGTCGAACGGCAGCAGGCGCCAGGACGGCTGCCTGGGCAACAGCAGCGCCACGCTGACTGCTCCGACGAAGGCCGCGAAGAACGTCACCCGCACGACCCCGTCCGCAAGCGCGCTGAGGTCGGCGGGAATCGCGTCGATGCCACGCAACGATTCGACCAGCACCCACGCCGCCAGCGTCGGCATGATCGTGCCCACCGTCAGGATCCACACCGCCAGCGCCGACCGCCGCAACCGACTGCCGGGGGCGCGCTGGATCACGTAGCGCTGGCCAAACCAGCGCAGTCCCAGCGCGCCGGGCAACAGGATCAGGATGGCGATGATCGCACCGGCCAGCGGCGCCGCGCGGCCGTGGGTTGCGACCGCATCGCCGACGCTGTGCCGAAGGTCATCGCCCAACGCACGCGCACGCTGCAGGTCGTCCGGCAGCGCCTGGCCCATCTGCTTCCACAGCGTCACCGACAGCGGCGACTCGACGCGCGCGAACAATTGCTCGGCCTGCCGTTGGGCGCGCATCTTTTCGATCTCCGCGGCCAGCTGCTGCGCTTCCACCGATAGCAGCCTGGCGCGCTTGATCGCACCGTCCAGGCGGTCATGACTGGATTGCAGCTGTTTGCGCTCGGCAGCGATATCCGCCGGCTCCTTGCTGCCGGGGGTCACTTCGCCCAGCTGTTTCAGGCGTTCGTCGATCTGGTCCAGCTGCGGCTGCAGTGCGACAGCCTGGGCATCGGCCTGGCGCTGCTGATCGGCCACCTGGTCGCCCAGCGTGCGCAGGACATCGGGCGTCTCGGCGGCGTCTTTCTGGTCCTGCAGCTTGTCCAGCGCCCCTTCGATCGCATCGATGGCCGCATCCGAACCGGGCGCAGGTGCGGGGGTCTGGGCCACGGCCACGACGCCCAGCTGCAGCAGGAGAAGCAGCGCGAGCAGATAAGGCCGGAATCCGGCAGTCAGGCGATTCTTCAAGGGCACGGCGAGGTCATGGCAAAAGCGCGGGACTCGCGCAGGTCGCGATGATAGAGCAGACCCCGTTTCCCGCCTGCCAAGGCGCCTGCGTACTCCGCGAAGCGCCTGCCTCGGACCACTCAGCCGACGATGTGGCCGACCAGTGCGTCGTACTCCGGGGGGATCGGTTCGGCATGGGCCGGGCGTTGCAGCAGGTCGTTCAACGCGGGCGGCACGGCTACGGCACCGACCAGCGGCTCGACCACACTTTCGAACTTGGCCGGGTGCGCGGTGGCCGCCACCGCCCAGTCGCCGGCAGCGCCCTCGTTGCGCAGGTCTTCCAGCACCTTGAGTGCGGTGGCCGTGTGCGGGCAGAACACCTCGCCGAAGTGGCGATACCGGCGTGCAATCAGCAGGCGGATCGCATCGTCGTCCACGCTGGCCGAGGTGAACGCCGCCCGCAGCGCGGCGTCGTCACCCTGGTACAGCCAGCGCAGGCGTTCGAAGTTGCTCGGCGCACCCACGTCCATCGCATTGGCGATGGTCGCCACGCTGGGCTGGGGCGCGTAGTCGTTGCCGGCGAAGTAATCCGGCAGCACGCGGTTGGCATTGGTCGCCAGCACGATCCGGCCCAGCGGCACGCCCAGCGCGCGGGCGATGATCGCGGCCATCGCATTGCCCAGGTTGCCGGTGGGGATGACGAAATTCAGTGCGTTGCCGGTCTCGGCGCGGTGACGCAGCGCAGCGTGCGCGTAATAGCTCATCTGCGGCAGCAGGCGGCCGAGGCTGATGCTGTTGGCCGAACTCAGCGGTGCACGCGCCTGCAATGCGGCATCGTTGAGCGCGCGCTTGACCAGCGCCTGGCAGTCATCGAACGATCCTGCCACGCGCAGCGCGGTGATGTTGTCGCCGAAGCAGCCAAGCTGGTGCGCCTGGCGCGGCGACACGCGGCCGTCCGGATACAGCACCACCACGCGCAGGCCCGGCTGCTGGTGGAAGGCTGCGGCCACGGCCGCGCCGGTATCGCCGGAGGTCGCGACCAGGATCGTCAGCGGCTTTGCATCGGCGCCGCGCAGGCGGATCAGGCACTGCGCCAGGAAACGCGCGCCGAAATCCTTGAACGCCGCGGTGGGGCCATGGAACAGCTCCAGCACGTGGTCGCCGGGCGTGGCCAGCGGCAGCAGTGGCGCGGGGAAATCGAAGGCGGTTTCGCAGATCGCGGCGAGCTGCCCTTCCAGCCCATCGCCGGCGAAGAACGGCTGCAGCAGCGTGGTCGCGGTCTGCGCGAGCGTGTCGCCGGGCTGCAGGTCGCGTGCGGCCGGCATGGCTTGCGGCACGTACAGGCCGCCATCGGGCGCCAGGCCGGCGGCGATGGCATCGCTCAGGTTGGCAGCGGGGGAAGCGTTACGGGTGGAGATGAAGTTCATGGATGGATTCCGAGGTCAATCAATCGCGCGCACCGCCCATCGCGCGGAGCTTGCTCCGCTGGGGCTTCTGGCGACGATGGGAACAAAAGGCAATCGTAGAGCGGAGCGCGCTCCGCTGGGGACGTCCCCGCGATCTGGATGAAGGGCAGCGGAGTCCCCAAAAGGGGATTGATACAAGCTCCGCTCTACAAGGGCAGAAGCCGGCATCACAGCAGCTGCGCGCCCGGCGCACCGATCCGCGATACCCAGGCCTGCGATTCGAAGCCGGCCGCGGCGAATGCCGCCTGCACCGCCGATGCAGCGGCTTCTGCCGAAGCACGCTCCTCGAACCAACCGAAAATGCTTGGCCCCGCGCCGGAAATGCTGGCGCCCATCGCGCCGCCCTCCAGCATCGCGGCCTTGGCCGCATCGAAGCCGACGATCAACGGCGAACGACGCGGCTCGACCAGCACGTCTTTCAACCCGGCCCGCACCAGCGCAGCGTCACCGGCATGGCAGCCGGCCAGCACCAGCGCCAGGTTGGCACTCTGATGCACGAAGTCTTTCAGCGCGTACGCACCCTGCAGTGCGGCGCGCGCGCGACGGGTTTCCAGGATCGCCTCGGGATGCACCAGTAAGCTGTGCCAGCCTTCGGGCACGGGCACGCTGACCAGGTGTTCGGCCGTGGCCAGGACCAGCCCACCGAGCAGCATCGGACCGAGGTTGTCGCCGTGCTTGCCGCCACTGGCGACCGCCTCGCCGACCAGCGAAAACGGATACAGCGCCTCGCGACTCAGCGGCGCATCCAGCACCGCGTTGGCCGCCACTAGCGCGGCCACGCACGAGGCCGCCGACCCGCCCATGCCCGAGCCCAGCGGAATGCCCTTGTCGATCTCCATCTCGAATCCGAATGGCAGCGCCAGTGCTTCACGCATCGCGATCAGCGCGGCGCCGGCCGTGTTGGACGGCGCATCCAACGGCAGGTCGACCGTGGCGCCACGGATCGCGGCGATGCGCACGGTGGGCTCATCGATGCGACGTACGGTGACGGTGTCGCCCGGGCCCTCGATCACGTGGCCCAGGATGTCAAAACCCACGCCGACGTTGCCGACCGAAGCCGGCGAAAATGCACGTGCTTCCAGCCTCACAGGCGCGCCCCCTGCCCGGCCGCCACGCGCAGCACGTCGGCGAACACACCCGCCGCGGTGACTTCCGGACCTGCACCAGGCCCCTGCACGATCATCGGGTTGTCGCTGTAGCGGCGCGTATTGAACTGCACGATGTTGTCGGTCAGGCGCAGGTTGGCGAACGCATGGTTGGCCGGCAGTTCCACCAGGCCGACGCTGGCGCCGCCTTCGTGCAGGCGGGCCACGTAGCGCAGCACGTTGCCGGACGCCTTGGCATCGGCCAGGCGCTTGGCGAACGCGGCATCGACCTCGCCCAGGCGCGCCATGAAATCCTCGACGCTGGCCTGGCGCAGGGATTCGGGCACCAGGCTTTCCACCTGCACGTCTTCCAGCGACATCGCGCGGCCGGCATCGCGGGCCAGGATTACCAGCTTGCGGGCGACATCGGTGCCGGACAGGTCATCGCGCGGGTCGGGTTCGGTGTAGCCCATGCTGCGCGCCTGCGCCACCAACTCGGAGAACGGCACGCTGCCGTCGAATTTGTTGAACAGCCAGGCCAGGGTGCCGGAGAAGATGCCTTCGATGCTGTTGACCACATCGCCGGTGTCGACGATATCGCGCAACGTGGTGATCACCGGCAGGCCGGCGCCCACGGTCGCTTCGTAGCGGAAGCGCGCGCCGCTGGCGGCCGCCGCTTCGGTGATGGCCTGATAGCGCGCCAGCGGACCGGCGCCAGCCTGCTTGTTCGGCGTGACCACATGGATGCCAGCGGCCAGCCACTGCGCGTAACGATCCGCCACGGCCGGGCTGGCCGAGCAGTCGACGATCACGGTATGCGGCAGGTGCGAGGCCAGCAGGTGATCGGTGAACTGATCCAGGTCCAGCGCCTGGCTGGATTGCTCGAACGGTACCTTCCAGTCGCCTTCGATACTGCGATCGGCCAGCAGCATGCGCTTGCTCGATGCGACCGCGCGCAGGCGCAGGTCGACGTTGGCCTTGCCCAGCAACTGCGGCTGCGCGGCAGCCAGCTGTTCCAGCAGCGCGCGACCGACATTGCCCGGGCCGATCACGCCGACCGCGAAGGTCTGCGGCGACAGCCAGAAACCGGCATGCGCGGCGCGCAGTGCCTTGGTCGCGTCGCTGCTGGAAATGGCCACCGAGATGTTGCGCTCCGACGAACCCTGCGCGATGGCCAGGATGTTGACCCGGGCGCGGCCCAGCGATTCGAACAGGCGCGCGGCCACGCCCGGCATGCCGGCCATGCCGTCACCGACCGCGGCCAGCACGCTGACGCCATCGGTGAGCTGCACGCGCTGGATCTGGGCGATGGACAGTTCATGCGCGAACGCGGTCAGCAGCGCGGTCCGTGCACGCGTGGCGTCGATGGACTTCACCACGCAGCAGATCGAGTGTTCCGACGAACCCTGCGAAATCATCACCACCGACACGCGTGCTTCGCGCAGCGCGGAGAACACGCGCTCGGCCGTGCCCGGCACACCGATCAGGCCGGTGCCTTCCAGGTTCACCACGGCCAGGTCGGGCGACAGGGTCAGGCCCTTGACCGGGCCGGCCGCATCCTTGCGCGCAGTGATGCGCGTGCCCGGATGCTCGGGCTGGAAGGTGTTGCGGATGATGATCGGCAAGCCGCGTTCGATCGCCGGCGACATGGTCTGCGGATGCACGACCTTGGCGCCGAAGTAAGCCAGTTCGCAGGCTTCGTCGTAGCTCAGCGATTCCAGCTGGACCGCTTCGGGCACCACCCGCGGATCGGCCGACAGCACGCCGTCCACGTCGGTCCAGATGTGCAGTTCCACCGCGTTGAACAAGGCGGCGAAGATCGCGCCGGTGTAGTCGCTGCCGTTGCGGCCCAGGGTGGTGATGCGGTTGGCGCGGTCGCGGGCAACGAAGCCGGTCACCACCACGCGTTTGGCGGGATTGGCCGCGCGCCACTCGGCCAGGCGCTGCGCGCTGACCTCCCAGTCCACGTCTACGCCCAGGTCGTTGCGGTCCACCACCAGCACGTCGCGCGCGTCCAGCACCGCGCAATCTTCACCGCGGCTACGCAGGTGGTCGCCAAGCAGGCGCGCCGAATACACCTCGCCCAGGCCCTGCACGCGCTCCAGCACTTCGGCAGGCAATCCACCGATCACCGCGAGCGCCTGCATCACTTCGGCCAGCGTGTCGAACTGGCCGTCCAGCCATTCCACGGTCGGGCCGGAATCCTCGCCCAGCAGCGACACGGCGGCGCCACGATGCCGCGCACGCAGCTCGTGCCAGCGTTCGCGCCAGTCGGCCTGGTTGTCGGCCGACCGCGTCGCCAGGTCGATCAATGCATCAGTGACGCCCTTCATCGCCGAGACCACGGTGATCTGCTCGTCCTCGTCGCGCGCCAGCAGCAGATCGGCCACGTGGCGGTAACGGGTGGCATCGGCCACGGAAGTGCCGCCGAACTTGTGCGCGACGGTTTTCAGCGTTGGGGAGTTGGCGACAGGTGCGGCAGGCGACGACATGGGGACCTCAGGGTTGAAAGAGGCCTCGCGCGCATCAGGATGTGGGGCTCCCGCATCCTGATCCGGGTGCGGGGCGGTGGTAGCGGAAAACTTACGCTGGCACGGCCATCCACACCCGGAAACCCCGGGTGGTGGTGGTAATGGTCGTGGTGCCGGTCACACGCGTGCCGAGCGCCGCAAGGGATGCGGCAAGGTGGCTGGCGGTGGTGGGCAGGTGCGTCATGGGCGGCTAATGAAACCCATGCGTGAAGCGCTGTCAAGCGCTGTGAAACCAGGCATTTGATCGTTTCACGAGCAACTTCGACACAGGCACACCCGCGACCACCCGGTGCCGCGCACCACCCGTTGCAAACGCCGGAAAGGGTCTTGGCCCGGTGCTCGATAGGCCTGCGACCAGGGCCACGAAAAAGCCCCGCCTGGGCGGGGCTTTTCAGGTGCAGCCTATGCAACCTCAACGTCCGTGTGCGTTGAGCAGCAGGTCGGTGATCAGGCCACTGGCCAACGCGACCAGGATGTAGTCGCCATGCTCGTCACGGACCCAGCGATGGCCCCGTGGCGGCTCACGCAATCCGCGGCCGCGCCAGTCATCGACAAACTGACGATTGCCGTCGTAGTGATCTCCCCGGTTCCACTGCCTGGGACCACCGCGATCATCACCTCGTCGGTCATCGCCGCCGCGGTTGTCACTGACCCGATCACCGCCACGGTTGTCGCCACGACGGTCATCGCCATGCTGTGAGTCGCGGTGATCGCCGTCGCGCCCGCGATCCTGCTGGCCCTGGCCATCCTGACGGTCGTCGTACTGCTGGGCGAAGACCGGCGATGCCAGGCCCAATGCCATGACGCAAAAAACAATGGATGCAGATTTCGATTTCATGGAGCGCCTCTCCTTGCTAGATGACTGACAACAGCGTGTTCCAATCAACCTGAATGCAGCAGCGCTTCTGCACTGACAAGAAATGTAGCGCGACTGCCACGAACCGGCACGTGACGCACTGGTGACCCCGAGTGGATTCGAACCACTGGCCTTCCCCTTAGGAGGGGGATTGTCAGGCTATATGCATCAATGCTCTTGGCTGATGGTGTGACTGAGTTGCGACCAAATTAGACATAGAAGGTGGAAGATGGCGGCAGAAAACGAGACAGCTGTCCAGTTTCTTTACCGGGAGACCGGCGATGACAAATGGCTAGACCCCTCCTATGCCAGGCGACACGTCGGGCCCGGAATGGCGGCGTGGTGGCGACGTAAGGAACGTGCAGAGAGCCAAAGGGCGGAATTGAAGCTGCGCCGCGCTGATCCGCTAATGGTGTACCTCAAGCGGATGCTGTGCTCAGCAAGAAAGAACGCTGCTCGCAAGGGGCTCTCGTGCACGATCTCCGACGAAGATATTTGGACCCTGCTAAATCGGTCAGCTCGAGCCTGTGAGGTGACCAATGTCCCATTTGCGCTTGATCGACACGCCGCAGGCCGCTCGCCTCTTGCTCCCAGCATGGACAGACTGGACGACTCGAAGGGCTACAGCCTGGAAAACGTGAGGTTGGTCTGCCAAATCGCCAATCTGGCGATGAACGTTTGGGACGACAGGACGCTGCTGGACTTTATTAGTCAGGCGCGGGTTACCCCTTTGTAGACCACGTCGGCTTCGGCCTGCTGGCGATCTTCTCGGCGACCTCGGCACGCAGCCTGGCCTCGTGCCGAATGACCCAGGCCTCACAGCCCGCCTTGCCAGAATCAAAGCTCGCGCATGGGCGCGTCACCAGCGGGTCGTCAATCCCCTTCTGGCAATCAAGCCGGGCAAACCACCCGCCTCCAACCTTGTCCAGCAGCATCGCCACGACTTGGCTGTCCAGGAACAGCCCGTCCTCGACCTTGCTGTACTGCCAGCGGTATTCCCAGCGGAAGCCTTTGGGTAGGGTCATGGCGGCAGGCTACCGGGGCGGCGTCTCAGGTGGGGAGATGCCCTCCCGGCCCAGCTAGCTCCTTGCTCAAGGGGGCGCCTGCTTCAGTGCATGAGCGGCATCCGTTGCCGGTGCGCAGGCGTGCTGCCGGGAGGGCGATACCATTTTGCGCGAACCCACAACATGGTCCTATCAGCGGCCGGCGCGGCTCGGGGTAGGACTATTCCGACAGGGCAATCCATCGGAACGGAATGTCCACAATAGCTCCGACCGACGAGCTGCCTTCGTTGATGTCGAACTTGATTGTGAAGCCTGTACTTGTCTGCGAGGGAAACGAATACGCCGGCAGGAACCCGCCGCCCGAGACCGCCTCACTGACAAGGGGCATGACGATGACGAAGGGCGGATTGCTGTACGTGCCCGTATACGTGACCGACGTCGTCGCCGTGTGCCCGCCGCCGCTCACCGCCGTCGTCGAGCCGCTCTCGGCAAGTCCGAAGCCGCCTAGGAATGAAGCATCTAGGGTGCCATCGCTTCCAAGCAATGGCACCTTGCCAGCATCGCCTGATCCAGAAGATGAAAGGACACCCTTGCGGGTCTTGAGCGGAGAAGCCATCACGCCACCTCCGTCAGCGACACTTCGTCTTCGTTGAGGATGACGAACTCGGCTTCAGTCTCGGCTGTCGCCCCGCCGCCGATTGATACGCCGTAGTAGTTTGCGGTCAAGGCTCCACGCATCGCCGAAGGCGCAGGTGTAGCGAACGAAACCGCTGCGTAGAAAAACCACGGAAACCCAGAAGATTTGTTATTGACCGTCGTCGCCATCTAATCGTACCTGAAGGCAATTTTTGCAAAGGTGCTGGTGTAGTATCCGCCCCCAAGAATCGACCCGCGACACGATGCTGCAATGATGTACGTAACATCGCTTCCGTACATGTTGGTGGTAATCGTGAGCCCGGGCGTAGCGACGGAACTCATGACGGCGACTGCGCCCGTTATCGGGCCGTAGGGGTCCGGGTAGAAGGACGAAATCGGGTAAGCGTACACTGTCGCGGCACTGGTACTACGGAGGTTGTATCCTGGGCACTGAGCCGGAATGTCAGTGATCATAAGAACCGTCGAGTTGGCAACCGAAATTGCTGCCCCACAGTAGTACCCGCTATCGGAAGCTGCTGCCGCAACTGCATAATTACCCGGGCTGATTATCTCGAACCCGGCAGACGTGTATGTGCCAGTTCCCGGATCTCTTGTCCGCTCAACAACGAACGACTGCGCATCACCCGATGCTCCGCTTGACAGCACAGGATCGTTGCAGAACGAGACGTAATTCTCCCCGTCACTAGAAACGTAGAACGGGCGAGTTGCGGTCAGCGATATCGAGCTGGCCGCCATGTAAAGGTAATTGAAGTAGTTCGTATATGACGGAGTATAGGTTCCAGAAAGAACGCCAGCCCCGTTAGTTCCAGTGCCAATGGTATATCGGAGCAACAGCCGATAAGTCGAAGCAGTGTTTGAGGTTGACGGGTATACGAAGAAATCTAGCCGGACATAGATCGTCCCAAACCCATGGGACGATACGAGCCGCCTCATCTGGTAGCCAAGAGCGGTCGGGGCCGCGAGCGCCGACGCAGTCGTAGGAATGGTGATGCTCGCCGCGCTCGTGATCTGCCCGGTGTCGCTTGTCAATCCGAATCCGACAGCATCGAAGGCTGCACCAATAGCCGAAATCGCATCCCATGCCGTGGCCTGAGTTGTCGCAATAGGCAGCCAAGTGCCTGCATAAGTCGTCATTTCATCCCCTCAAAATTGCGGGCTGGATCGAGATCGCCAGCTCGGCTGTCGAGATCGCGGCGCCGACGATTTGCAGGAGTGATCCACTTGCCGAGCTGGCACTGGCAAGGGTCACAATCGCACCGCTTGTGCCGAGGACGTATGTCGTCCCTGCGGTCAGTCCTGTGGTCGTCAGAACGCCGGTATTCGTCGCCGTTGTGCCTGCGCCTGATGCACCGCCCGTGATGATGAAGAACGCGGCTGCAGTGTCGGAGCTGGCGTCGTCGGCTTTGTAGGCCAGACTATCGCTTGCGATATAGGCCAGCGCACCAGATGCGATGGCTTCGCCAAGGGTGACGGAGAAGGTCACGCCCGTCGCGTTGACAATCGGATTCAGTGGATCGGTCGCGTCTACCGTGACGTTATCTCCGGCCACAATGGACTGCAGCGCCGTATCAGCGAGCGCGCCCTGTGCTGCGGTGGCGTATTCGCTGGAATCAGTGGCAGCAGCCGTGCCTAGTGTCGGCGTGTCGGCAAGGTCGTTGTAGCTGCCCGAGGTTGCCACCGTTGCGAGGTCAGACGTGCTGGCCTTTTCATCCAAGGCGGCTTGCAGGTCGGTTTGATCAGCAAGCGTGCCGGTGATCTCGCCCCAAGCGCCTCCGCCGGCCGGGTCTGACCATTCGGTGTCGTTGTCGGTAGCGGAGACTTTGGTCAGCACCTGTCCAGCGGCACCGCCAGCGGGGACGCCGAGGCCATCAGCACCTGCGGGGCCGGTGTCGCCGGTATCGCCCTTTTCTCCTTGCTCGCCCTGCAGCCCCGCTTCACCCTGGGGGCCAGCCTCTCCTTGGATGCCCTGCTCGCCCTGAGGCCCTTGTTCACCCTGGGCGCCTTGCTCGCCTTGGGGTCCAGTCTCACCTTGCGGACCAGTGGCCCCTGTCTCGCCGGTAGCGCCAGTGGCGCCCGTTTCACCCTGCGGCCCAACGAAAGCGCCAGCATCTTCCCAAACCCCGTCCGACGAATAGACCCAGATATTGCCGTCGATTACATAGGCGTCGCCCGTGGTCGCCGTCGCCGGCAGATCGCCGGTCGAGTCAAGAACGCCGAGGACATTGAAAGCGGCGATGGTCCCGCTACTAGTCGCGGCGATGGTGATCGTGCGCGCCGCGTCGTCTACGGTCAGCGTTACGTTGTCGCCGGCAACCAGCTGTGCCTTGACCGCCGTATAGACCCGGGCTGAAGTGAAGTAGAGACGGCTAGTTCCTTCCGTCAGGTCATCCGTTGTCGCCGCCTCAGTGCCCTCCACGCGGCCATAGGCGTCGCGAGTGATCTTGACCAGCGCCGCGCCCGTGCCGGTGTCGTCCAGATCATCGAGCCGATAGCCGACTACGCCGGTCACGTCCAGCAGGTCCCACTCGCTGTCATCGGTCCATGCGTAGTAGCTGCTGTCGATCAGGTAGCCTGTGCCCGACACGCCCGTGGCCGGCAGGTCATCCGTGCTGTCCAGCTCGCCCAAGATCGCCACGCCATCCAGCAGCTTGACCAGACCCGTCCCGGCATCGAAGGCGTTATAGAGGCTGTACCAACCCTTCGCGCCAGTTGCATCGGTGCCGTAGTACCAGGTGTAGCCGGGGCTGCTGATGTCGCCGGACAGCTTGATTGTCACTGCGCCATCGGACAGCGACCCACTGACGGAAACAGAATTCCCGCCAGAGATCGTGATATTGGACAGATCAGAACTGCTGCCGGTCGAGTCCTGCAGCGCCTTGACCGCCGCAACAATCGTGCGGAAGAACGCCTGATATTGCGGCGATGCCGGGGTTCCACCGGCAATTGGCGCGGTGCCGCTAGGTTGGATGATCGCCACCAATTACTCCGCTGTGTAGGGGCCGATGGCGAGGTAGTCAAACGTCAGGGCGTTGGCAATCGAAACGCCCCGATTGGAATCAGCGGTGATCGTGAAATACGTCGCCGTCACGGCACTCACGCTTGGAATCGCGCTATAGCCAGTCGAGTTGACCCCGTTCTGTGTCATCGTCACATAGACCTTGGGTGCCGAGTCGAAGGTCAGCGGGAAGTCGATGTTCTTGGTAGGGACATTGGCACCGGTGCCGATTGAGCTGCTGCCCATCAGGATCAACATGCCGCCGACACGGATGGTCGTGGACGAATAATCCACATCCGCATCGGTTGAATCACTCTCAGCCCAGTAGGCCTGGGTGCCGTCCGACTTCAGAACGTAGTCGGTCAGGTCAGTCGGGTCTGGCACCTGGGTGATGTCTGACCACTTGAGCGAGGTTCCGTCGTTGGTCAGGAACTGGCCGGACACCAGCGTCGGAATGTCGTCACTGTCGCTCTCATCCGCGCCGACTGTGCGCGTCCAGACGGCGTTCCCATCCGCATCGGTGAACTTCACCGTGTAGGTGCCATCCAGCCAAATGTTCACCTCAGCCCGGCCCGCCGAATCCAGCACGACCGGGTTGGTGTTGGCCGTGGTCAGGTCGCTGTCGCTATAGGTGGCTTTCTCGGTGGTGGTGCCCAGCTCGTAGAAGTAGAGAAGGCCGCCGTTGGCAATCTCAGTGCCATCGGCACCGAACATGACCGGCGCGGGGTCGTAAAAGCGAGTTCCGCTCATGGGGGCTCCTGAAACGAAAAAACCCCGCATGAGCGGGGTATTGAGGGTGTTCTTGCCGTGGTGTTACTGAAGCGTTGCAGCGATCAGTGCGGCGCCCGCGCAAGCTGCGAATATCAAAGCCGCCAGGGCCAGCACAAGACCGACGCGGTCAGCCCCTTTTCTGGTCATGTTTCCTGTCAATCCGACCTGTGTCTTGGGTGTATTCTTGGTCACGGTTCCCTCGTGCTGGTCCCACGGGTGGATACAAGAAAGCCCCGGTTCGCCTGCCAGCGCCGGGGCTTTCGCTTTTTGATACATTGCCGGCCTATGGCCGATCCGAAGAAATCCCAGAAGCCCGACTACGACCTTTCAAACCTTGGCGGTAGGCCGAAGGATTGGATGCAGCGCGAGCATGAGAAAGAAGTGGCGTCCAATTGGTGGGATGACATCTGGGTCCCGGCCGCCTTTATTGGACTACCTATTCTGTTCCTGGGCGCCATTGGCCTGATCATTTACGGCCTGTTCGAGTAGCGAATGCAACTCCTGCATGTCGGCGTCACCTGCCCTATTGGCAGCGACACCCATATCTCGCAGGTTTGAAATGAAAGCTCCTAGTGGGAGTTTCGTGGAGTCAGCGAGCCACTTAACTGCGCGCGGACTTGTTAGTACGCGAGCGGCTCCATTCGCCATAGCCCCACTAGCTGCAATCCCCGCCGCAGTTTTCAAGTGACCCGTGCCAAGCGCAGTCAGTAGCACTGACCAATACGCATAGGCGGCGTTCTTATCCGCACTCCCTGAAGGGTTGGCATATACCTTGGACCCCGTTTTGATGTTGTCAGCCACCTTTGCGATTCGGTCCATTGACTGGCTGAAGCCCGAACCGTAGCGGTCAAACAGTGCGCGCTTGGCTTCGGGGCTTACGCGGTTCCAGTTAGTTAGGAATGTGCCTGCGCTGAACACATCGCCAGCAGCATCTTGCGCGCCCGGCGTAGCCATACCCATGCGCTTTATTACCGCCGCCGTGACTGCCTTCTGCCCATCCTGAGGCAGAGACTGCATGACAGCTCTAAGTGTCGTTCCTCCGTCTCGGGTGCCGGACATGGCGGCCTGAAAAACCTGCTCCGGCCCACCATTCTTGTCTATCACGCGAGAAAGCTGCTCCACCCTGTCCATGCCAGCGCGGGTGTAATTGTTCGCTCTCCGGAATGCCCGTGTGGCTGCTGGGCCTGCATCCATTGCCGCCCCTTCAAGATCCTTTGACAATGCCCCATACAGGGCCTTGAACTTGGACCGTGGGAAGTCGCTCATTATTCCGGCATCATCAAGCTGTTGACCAACAAGCGTCCTCAATTTCTTGATTGCCTCGTAGGGAAGCCGTCCGTTGGCCGCATCTGCGGCAGCCTGAAGATCTCCTAGAGTTTCTTCGATCTCGCGAGCCTGAGCCACCCGCCCACGAGCTATATCCGTTGCTTCGCCGGCCGCCACTACACCTTCATTTGCCTGCTGTGCGGCTGGCGTATAGCGGCCTGGAACGCGCGGCGCCCCTTCAACCGGGTAATAGCGATTGGCGGCATTGGCTTGGTCATTGGCAAAAGCAGAGAAGCGGCCCGCATCTTGAGTCGCTGCGTCCCGCGATGCATATACACGGTCCAGGCGCGCTAAGGCATCCTCCATCGACATTTGGGCATCAGTCGGGATGGCTAGATCTTTTTCTAGTGCGCTTCCGATACCTGAGACCTTCGAATTCTGGAAGAACTTTGAGGTGTTAGGAGCCCCAGGGATTGGGGCATTCAATTCAGCAATTGCCTTCCTAGTGTTGCTCGTCAGAATTCCGGTATGAGCCGGGATAAGATCATCCAGTTTGTTAAACAACTCAGATTGTGTTGCCTTGTAGCCTTCAGTGAACCCATCTGGGCCATGGATCCCGCGCTGGATAGCGCGGCCTGCACGCTCACCACTGGCATTTCGGGCAAGGCTGTTGGCAGTTCCGTTCAAACCCTGTCCTATCTGCTCAGACTGCCGCTGGGCGAACCGACCCATGACGCCGCTACTGGTTGGACCCTTGGAAAGAAGTCCTTCCAAGCCCTGAACCCAGCCTCGACCTGAAGCCTGCCCAGTGGACGGCGTTGCCCCAAGCGTCGCGAAGTCGGATAGCGTGTTTCGCATGCCCTGCCCTGAGGTTCCGCGCACGGCGCCCCTAAGCGCTGCTGCGCCCGTAGCGGTCGCCGCGCTAGGACCAAGGCCGCCAGCCAGCCCAGCCAGGAGCTGTGCACCCTGGCCTCCACCAGCTTCGCGCGTTGTCCCGGACGCGGCGGCGCCAGTTGCAGAAGCAATGGCCTGCTGCACCGGCTGCGCAGTCAGCAAATCAGCCAGACGGTTTGTCGCGGGGACGGCGCCGGCACGGCCAAGGCTGGATAGCGCACCAATGCCACTGCCGATGCCCATCGTCAGGCCCGTGCCAGTCAGCGCCTCGCCCACGTCGCCAAGAACACGCTCGGTGGCCGTTCGGGGCCTCGGTAGGTCAAGCCGGTCCGCCAAAGCGGAAGCGGCCTCCCGGTAACTCGGCTGATCGCCAGGAATGAGGTAGTGATTCACTGCATCGCCGCCAATCGCGCCGATCAGCCCACCGCCCGCCTGGATCACGGAACGCAAGCCTGCCCCAAGCCCCTCGCCGGCCGTCAGGGGCGTTGGCGATCTATCCCCGCTGATCATCTTGGCAAAAGCGGAATCGTTGGCCGCAGGAGCTGGCGCATCGTCCCAAACGACCTGGGATAGGTCGATTGGTTTTTCGGCCTGGCTCTCGGGCATCCCGCCAACAATGTCGATTTCGAGCGGCTTCTGCTCACCGTACATGCCAGCCTGTTGGTCATGCAGGGCCTGCGCA
This sequence comes from Pseudoxanthomonas sp., assembly GCF_027498035.1. Classification (NCBI taxonomy): domain Bacteria; kingdom Pseudomonadati; phylum Pseudomonadota; class Gammaproteobacteria; order Lysobacterales; family Lysobacteraceae; genus Pseudoxanthomonas; species Pseudoxanthomonas sp. The sequence continues at coordinate 4,164,423 of NZ_CP114978.1, read as the reverse complement.
TAGGCCGTTGCGTTTTCTGGGCTGTCGAAGGCTCCGAGATTCCGCCCGGTTCTCCGGTAGACATCAATAGCCTCGTCATTGCTCATGACCCGGCCGTCGTCACTCACGGTTGGAATGAGGACTTCTCTACCATCAAAGTTTGCTGAGATGCTACGGACCGTAGAGATCGTGCCATCCGCATTCTTGACGACGGGACGCTTCGAGAGATCAATGTTTCCAGGCTCAATAAGGCCTTGAGGCATTGAACCGGCTGTCGTCATGGCCGGCTCGTCATCCCATTTGACGTTAGCAAGCTGGGATTGATCAATCGGCATAGTCGCTAGTCCCGTCGCTGTACTGGACGACTTTGCGCCCGTTCAATGTGCCGGTTCGGACTGGAGTGCGCTGGGGCTGTGTTGAAACGGCCCCGCCGGCCCGGTCGCCATTCGCATCCAACCCATATTGCGAGTACAGGTGACTCAGTTTCGTTTGCTGCTGCTGGGCAGCGCGCTTGTTGATGTTGACCAGCTTGGTGAACGCCGCTTTCGCGGACGCTGTGTCAGACGCCGCCTGCAATTCCTTGATGGCACGCGCTGCGTCGCCTTCGGTCTGAACACCCTTGTTCAACCGCAAGGAGTCATTGATCAGGCGCTGGCGGTCGGAATCCCAAGCTGCGTATGCACGGGACTTATCGTCGGTGAACCCCGATGCATTCCTTGCTTTGGCCGCGAATACCGAAGCTGGCGAAAGATCGAGCGTCCCGTCATTCAGCGCATCCAGATGGGTCTGCATGTCTGACACGATGTTATTGGCACCGTCTACAGCGCCCTGAAGGTCGAAGGCCAATTTTTGAGCCCCGATAGGCATCGGCTTCTCGGTCGCCGAAGAAGCTTTCTCCGCATCCTTTCGCTGCTGATAGGCGAACTGAGCATCGGCGCGCGCGTCGTCCCTCGCCTTCCCCGCTAGCAGCGCCTGCTGGTAGGGAGTGATCGTCTGACTGGCGTCCGGCTTCGGGGCCGTATACCCCATGCCGCCAGCCTCGCGTGACGGGAGCTGGACATAGGAGTCGCCCGTTGCGCCTGATTGAGCGTCAGCCTGGGCGGCAGCGATCTGCTCGGGCGATAGGTCACTGCCCAGCGTATAGGGCTGCCCGCCCCCACCCTGCTGTACGCCCGGCGTCCCGCTATAACTCGGCTCACTCAACGATTGCGTGCGCGGATCGAAGATCATCTGGCGGAACCCGCCATTCCCGTCCGGCACTTTCACGAACTGGGCATTGCCAGGCGCCATCGGGACTTCAGCCAGCACGTTGCCGGATGCGTCGAATCGCTTGGAGCCCGGGGATAGTGTGTAGGACTCGTCCTTTACCGCGCCGCGGTTGCCCAGCGTCGCCACCCTGGCCTTCATTTCCTCCCACCCGGCGTCCATGTCGGGCGTCCACTCGGTAGGGGCAGGCTTTCCGCTGAGCTGGCTGATCAACGGGCCACCAGCGCGCAGGCCTGCATTGATCGCTGCCGGATTTCCCGTCGCGCGCACCTTGTCCATGTAGGTGATGTAGCCCTGCAGCTTGCGCAGTTGGTTGTCACCGGCACTCTGGTACTGGTCGGCAGCTTGGGGATCAATCGCAGCGGCCTGTGCGTACGCCTGCGGGTCGCCCTGGATGATCTTGGGGGCAAGGCCGCGCACCGCGCTGTCACGAGCCTGCTGCTGGCCTAGCGCGCCCTGATCCTGCGTGAACTTGTACAGGTCCATGAGATTGGTTGCCATCAGAAGTAGCTCCTGAAGCCGTAATAGTTCTGCGATGGAAGCAGGCTGGAGCTGGCGCCAGACCAGTTGCCCGTCTGGTTCGGGGCGAATTGGCCGAAATTGGTGCCCGTCCCAGTTGTGGTGGACGCAGGAGCGAACTTCGTAGACAGCGCCCCGCCGAGATTGGACAGCGCGCCGCCGACTGCGCCGGCCATCTGCGCGTTGGTTTCACCACGAGCGAGTGCCGAGTTGGCCTGCGCCTGCCCCATCTGGCCTGCATAGCCCGCCGATGCGCCGGCAGCCGACTGGCCCTGTCCTGCAAGACTCATCAAGCTGCTGCGGTAGTTGCCCAGGTTCTGCGAGGCCAGTCCACTGATCTTGCGGGCCATGTCCACGCTGGTGGCGCCGCTGTAGAGCTGGCCGTTCGCAGCTGCACGCGTGTTCACTGCATCGGCCATCTCTCGCTTGGCGAACTGATAGTCGGGGCTACTTTCAAACCCCGGAGTAGTTACCGGCGTTGAGTGCGGCCAACTGGGTAAGCGCGGTCTTGCCTGCGTCGCTGTACGGCGACAGGAGTGACTGCTGTTGCCCGTAGGCGTTCTCCTGCGCGGCCAAGGCCTGCGATTGCGCTTTCTTCTGCTGCTGCCCGGCGTATGCGGCACTGCCGACTGCAACGGCCGCGCCAATACCAACTGCGATAAAGGTCATGCCTACACTCCCGGCGTCAGATGCTCGTTGATGATGAATTTGGCTTCGATCTCAGCCGGGTCAGTCAGCTTGGTCGGGTGCACCGTCATGAAGCGCACGTCGGTGACGGCGATCATCACTTTCTTACACTCAGGCTCAGACACAAACACACACGGGGCCTGCATCAGGGCAGGCTCCTGGCCCGGCATACCGATGCCGATCTGGCCTTCCAGCAGGATGTTCAGGGTGGAATAGCGATGAGCCTTTCCCACGATCAAATCGCCGGCCTGCATCCGCATCTCGCGCCCGTACTGGCCCCATGCGTAGTAGTGCTGAAGCGGGCATTCGATCTGCGGGAGCGACAGCATCCGGTCCTGAAGTGCCAGGACCGATTCCAGGCTGGTGAGCTGGGCTAGATCGCCACTCATGCGACGCTGTCCTGTAGGTCGCCGTAAATGTCGATCTGGGTGGTGCTGATCACCTTGACCCAGATGTGCCCACCAATCGGCACGATGGCGGCTTTTCCGTCCGGCCTGTTGATGGTCACGCTGCTGTCGCTGCTGGCGATGGTCAGGGTTGAGTTGGTCGAAGCGTTCTTGACCTCCCACTCATAGCCAGCCGTCAGCGACGCTGTTTCCAGGAAATCGTAGGTCTTCGCCAGGGTCGCGGTGAAGCGGATGTACTTCCAGGCATCGTCATTGGATGCGGTGCGCGTGGTAGCTGCCGCAGCCGTGATCGTCTTGTAGAGCGCGGGAACAGTGAAAAGCTCCACGATCTGCGCGGGCGTCGCCTTCTGCGTCACCGAATCCTTGACCACCGGAAAGTATTCAGTCCCGTCCAGGCCGCTGACACTGGTCAGCGCGCTGATTGCAATGGCATCAGCCATGACTCACCTCGTAATGTTGATCGTGCCGCCAAGCAAGTCGTGCTGGCAGGGGCTGGACACTTGGATGCGATAGATCCGGCCGCGCGTTCGGCCCATCCTGTGGAAGCGCACGCGCTTTCTGTATTCGCCGATGGCGCCTAGGTCGGCGTACCGGATGTTGGTGAAGTTGCGGCCCCAGTCGTCCGAGTAGGACAGCTGCACCGTGGCCTCAGCCGTGTCACTGCCACTCACCAGCAGGTAATCACCGTCTTCGGTGACCAGCCAATCGCCGGATTCCGTAGCCAGCCACTGGGCAACAGTGGATCCGGCGTGGCCGGTGTCGAAGTACAGCTCGACCCCATCAACGGTGAGGTAGTCGCCATCGGCCTGGATCACGCCGCTCGTGCGCGAACTGATCAGCGGCTTGCCGTTCTCGCTGTAGGTGTCCCAATCCAGCGTGTAGATGTTGCCGCTGGTGATGTCGCCCACAAGCCACTGGCCGTTCCAGTAGAGCGAGTTTTGAATACGCCAGCGTTCAAGCCCGAAGGTCTGCCGGCGATGCCACTTCTGCGTCCAGCAGTCATAGCCGAAGGTCTGCCCATCGGGAAATGACCAGTAGACGACCTTATGGCCCTTGCTGGACCATGAGAATGCTACCGCGCTAGACCATGCACACCCGGAGATGGCCTGTTCAATGCCGTCATTGGAGATGCGCTGCTGGCCATAGCCGTTGTTCCGGTAGATCGATCCGTCATCCCCCAGCCAGAAGATGCCGTTATCGACCTTCGCCACGCCATTGGCCGATGCGCAGCCAACGTCAAGCACCGTGTTGTTCTGCCTGGCGAACTTGGCAGTGCTATCGCCAGTTGCGCCCCACACTTCGATAGTGCGCTGGCCGAATAGCCACACCTCGTTGTTGAACACCTTCAGCGTCACCAAACGATCTGGTGCGCCTTCGGCCTGGAATCGGTCGGTGCTGTCATACGTCGCAGCATCGCCAGCGGTGGAGATGAAGAAGTAGCGCTTGGACGGCTCAATCCCTATGAAATAGCCGTTGATGTAGTCGATCACCGACCCGCCCGGAAACGCCGAGTCCGAAATGCGCTTGAACGTCTTGGCCCCCGAGTCGTACAGGTAGCCAACCGTTCCATTGACCACGACGACTTGATAGCCGGTGTCGGCCAGGCCATAAGTCATCGACACCAGCCCGGTCCCTGGAACCGTGCCCAGCTTCGTAGCCGTGCCGTCCGATGCCATCTTGTACAGCGACCGATTGCTCACGACATAGGCCGTGCCATTGACGTTCACCCATCCACGGATCGGGCCACTATCAATCGTTGCAAACAGCTTCAGTCCTGGCGGCGTGCGCAGCTTGAACTGTGTCCGTGCGCCCGCGCTTTCAGCCGGGACCGGAAGCCAGTTGACCGTATCCTCAGCCGACCACGGCGCGACGCTGTAAAAGCCGTCAACGATGGGGAATTGGCTGGCGGGCATCAGCGGCACCGCCCAGCGGCAATCGGTAGCTCGCTGAAGTCAGTCTTTCCAGCCTGGAAGTAGCGATGCATGAAGCGCGTCCATGACTCACGCGCAGCAGCTGCAGCCTCAGCAGACAAGCTCAGCCCATACTCGGGCGCCAAGCGCAATGCTAGTTGGGCCGCGATGGCCTCACGATCCGCCAGGTCGATGCTCAGCTCGTCATCCGGGCCATCCACTGCGTAATCGGGGATCATGATGTCCGAGCCACGCAGTTCTGCAAACAACGCCTGCAGCGTGTCAATTGCGTCTGTCATGTCCTCTGCTGTCGGGCTCTCGCTGGCATCCAGCGCGCCGATCAGCCGCAGGGAGCGCCTGACAAGGCTAGTTGCGGTAATGGTCATCCGTGACCCCTCTAAAGAGAAGGAGGCCGAGCTTCCCCGGCCTCCTTGTGCATCAGCCCTTCAGCACGCAGGCCAGCTCCGGGTACAACGTCTTCACGCCATACATGATGTCCAGGCGGATCACGTCATCATCGGAGTCAATGTCGTAGTCCTTCACGACACGAACCGAATAGCCGTTGGCCGACTCCCGAGCCTTGAACGCAGCACCATCCGGCAGGGCCAGTGGCACGGTGACCAAGCCAAAGGCATTCTTGTGGAATGCCAGATTGGCGGCATACGAGGCCGAGACCGTGATGACCGCGTTATCTGCCGGTGCAGCGCTGACGGTCTGGAACGCGCCGTCAATGATGATGGCCGGAGAGATGGTCAGCGAAGCTGCGCCAGTGGCTACGGTAGCGTCGGTCAGAACGACGAACTCCTGAAGGAAGTCCAGCGTCTCCTTGCTCACCGGATTGACCGCATACACGCCCGCAATGGTGAACTTGTCACCAGCCAGCACAGTATTGGTACTCAGGCCATCGACCACCAGCGTCTGCGAAGTGCTGCCGTAGGTGTTGACGGCATTGGCATAGGTGACGTTCTGACTTGCACCATTCACCGCACCGCCAGCGGCGGACCATGTTCCCGCAGTGTGCTTCTTAACGTTCTGGTCCATGTACGTCTCAAAGCCGGCCAGCGGGCCAACGGAGATGCCACGCACCGCGCCCTTGACCAGTTCGGGGTTGTACAAACCCTTCAACAGGTCGGCCGCATACAGATGGGCACGCGGGTTCAGGACCAGTCGCCGGTCTTCGGTCGGGACGGCCGAGTTATCCAGGCGCATGGACGCTTCACCGAAGTTGATGAAGGTACTGGGCGCGGTTCCAGCGGTGCCTACGTTCTGGAAAATGCCCTTGTACAGCGCGGTCAGGTCCGAATCGACCTGATTCGACAGGGCGATCATCGCGGGGCGGATGTAGCGCTCCGAATACTGCTCGACACTCAGGGTCAGATCTTCGGTGCTGAACTTCCACGAGACGTGCTTGCGCTTGTCGATGGTGAATGTGGTCTTTGCCTCCTGAACGTCCTGATTGACGCGGGTGGCGCCATCGGATGCGACGAACTTGACCGGCTTACGGATACTGATCGAATCGCCCTGGCCGCCCTTGAACTCGGAGCGGTACTCACGATGGACCAGCTTGCCCATGACGAGGTTGTTTTCCAGCTGCATCAGCGCCTCTTTCGCGATGATGTCCGGAGTGATGAGAGTGTTTGCCATTTGTCTGCGTCCTTGCAGTTAGGTGAGATTGGTTACTTGCCGCCCATCCGTGCGGCCTTGTATTGCTCGTAGGTCATGCCTTCCCGAATCCCTCGGGGCGCGGCACTTCCACCCGACAATGAAGGCGTCGGCGGAGGGGCTTGCGTGACGGGTTTTTGTTTCGGCGCGCTGATCTGCGCTTCGAGGCGACCGAGCTGGAGTGCGGCGAGATGCGGACTCAACCGCGAGATGCGGTCTGCCTCATCAAGATGGGTCGCAAGGTGATAAGCCAGCGCCGGACCGTGGTCGCTTGTTGCGATCACGTCGATCACTTCCGGGGCGAACTGGATAGCTCCGTCCAGCTCCTGAACCCGATCCTCATAGTCCGGGGCTGAGGCCATGAATTCCTTGGCCTTGCGCTCGAACTGTTTGACGGATTCCTGCCTGCTTCGCTGCTGCTCTTCCTCGCGGTATCGACTGTCCATGCCCTTGGCTGCTGCGTCGGCGTAATACTTCGCCGTGGCCTGCTGCCACTTCTGCATGTCAAAGTCGAATGATTCCAGCGCAGGTGGCGCATCGGCTTGCGGCGGAGGCACTGGGCGCTGCTGGCGGACTTGCTCCAGCTCAGCCCTGTACGCATCCCGTTCCCGCTCGGCGGTACGCCTTGCCTTCGTTACTTCGTTGAGCCGCTCCTGAGGCACATAGCGGCCCTTTTCATCTCGGGGCTGCTCTTGCGCCTGGGGTTGCTCAACCTGCTCGGCGGTCGCTTCCGAACCTTCTACCTGCTGCCGCTCCACCGCTTCGGTGTTTTCAGCAGGCACGACCTCTGCGCCCGTCTGGGCGTTCTCCAAATCACTCATTGCGCGTCATCCTTGACGAATAGCCCGGATACCGTCCGGTGCGGTTAAACGGTTTCGGCCTGGCCTTCGCCGCTGTTGTCCTGCACTTGTTGCTGCGCCAGGTGAGCCATCCCGATGTCGTGCTGCCGCCCCGCCTCGGCCTGGATCTGCTGGTCCAGCAGCGCCGCCGCATCACGATTTACCTGGGCGGCGGCCGCCGCATCTTTCTGGAACACCGCAAGCCGTGCCGTTTCAGCTTCGTACCAGTCGATGCGCAGCTGCTCTTGGGCAATGGCAACCTTCAGCTCTTCCGCCACCTTGCTACTTGCCTTGGCCTGCGCCTGCTGCAGCTGCTGCTGAAGCTCGGACAGCTGCTGCTGGGCCTGCTGCTGCATCTGCTGCATTTGGCTCTGAAGCTGCACGACAGCTGGGGATTGGTCTTTCTGGGCCAATGCCTGTTGCACCGGCGCCGGCAGCAGCAGCTTGAGCCGCTCGGCCGCTTCGTCGGCCTTCGGGAAGTCCATGGATCCCACGATCAGATCAGGCACGGACTGGGCCACCATCGGATTCCCCTGCCCAAGCTGCACAAGCGCATCGACAAACTCCATGCGCTGCGTGTCATAGCTCGGCCCAGTCGTAACGGCGTAGTCGTACTTGCCCTTTGACAAGTCATTGACCTTGATCACTCGGCCTGTCTGCTGATCACGCACCTCTTCATAAAGCTGCACGAACTGATCGCTGCCGTCTCGCCCCATGATGCGGACCTGGCGCGGCGTGTCGTACACCTTCGGCAACGCATCACCGAGAATCCGGCCGGTCGCCTGAATCCCCTTATTGAGTGCATCCTGATAGTCGAACGTCGCGGTATCGCCTTCCTGCTGCCGCGCCAGGATCGCCCTTCCGCTGGTCTCGTTGGATCGCGCGCCCACGCTTGCGTCATAGATGCCGTCCGATGCCTTGAGCATGTCCACGGCCATCTGCGACATCGCAGTGAACGCGGCGGGCATCTCAGGCCCGGGCTGCCGCGTTGGAGCACTATTGGGGGCAGCCGGGTCTGGCGTGTACGGCAAGTAGGGCGCGTCCATCGCGTTGGACTTGTCCCACATCTTTTTGACGCCAGCACCTTCCAGCATCTTCGGCGTAACTAGATACGGCGCCTTGGGCTGCTTTGCCAGCAGCTCCTGAGCCGTGGTGAAGTTGTAGTTCACCAGCTTCTGCGGGTCTCGACTGAAACGGACCATGCCGCACCAGTGCCACTTGCCCTCGATCAGCTTGCGGTTTGCATAGACCGTAATGATCGGGATGCGAGTGAATACCGTCTCATACGGCCCTTCAAGCTCATCGACGCCGGACACGATGGACATCACGACGCGCTTGCCTTCGGCCTGCCTGATCATTGGCTTGCCGGACGCATCTGTCTGGATCGTGATGCCGCTCTGAGCCATCTCATCCAGCGCGTCTTTCACTTCGTCGTAATCGACGCTGCGGCCGTCAGTCAACAGGCAAATCTGGCGCTTGTAGCGCTCGACGCGGTAATACTCGGCGATGCGGATGCCGTCGTTTGCAAACCATCCCGCGCATCCTTGGCTGCCGGCTGACTCGAAATCCAGCTCGCGCGCATTGGGCCAGCGACGCTTGAACTCTTCCTTCGACACAAACTCTTCGACAAAGCACCACTCGGCATCCGCGCCAGTCGGGTCCTTGTGGGAAGGATCCAGCCAGACGGTAGCGATGGCGTCAGCGATGGGGGAAATCTGTAGATCAAGCTCCCATGCGTCGTCATCGCTGTATTCAGTCTTGACGCGCCAGGCGCCGAACCCGCCAGCGGTCAGTAGCTCGAATGCGCCGTCGTATGCGTTCTCAGCGTTCGAGATGGCCTCGATATTGCGGATCAGCCCAGCGCGCAGGTCTGCGTCCTTGGCCTCGGCGTCACGCTGCGCCCGAACCTTGATGCCCGGCCGCGCCTTCTTCTGATCGTTGACGACCTGGCGCCAATGGCTGCGCAGGATCGGCATCTCGTAGCACGGGCGACCACGGCGTTGCTTGCGCTGATGCTCGTCCCACGCCTCGCCAGGCACGGACACAAACCGCAGGTCAGATAGCGCCTTGTCTCGATTGTCGCCCTCGGCATCCGTCGCGGACTCGTACCGTTCGCGCATCAGTTGCATGTCTAGGTTGCCGCCATCCTTGGCAGCATTGCTGTCATCCATCCTTGATCCTTATGCGTACTCCGACGCGAAGTCGGACACGTCGAATGTCACGGCTGGCGCGGGCGACCAGTCGGTGTGATCAATAGCCATCAACCCGAAGGCGTCAGCGCCATGGCTCGCCCAGTCGTGTTCCGGCCCAAGGTCAATGCCGCGCTTCTCGTCAGTCTTTGCGTGATACCAGCCGAGCGCATCGCGCCCACCCGATGTCTTGTCCTCGTTGAACCAGATCGACGGAAACAGGCGCCGGGCTGCTTCCACTCGCCTGCTCGCAGCGCCCGCACCCATGTTCGGAATGACCCGTACATCGAAACCAGCCGCCCTCAACGAGCTTTCGTAGCTCACCTGGTAGACCTTGTCGTGCGCAGCCCCGTCATGCGGCAGAACGCACATGGCCTTGCTGTATCCGTTATCCCGCAGCCACTCAATGTGAGCCGCCAGCGGTTGCCCGCGCTTCTCGTAGTAGTCCAGCACACGGACCTCATGCCCGATGTACTGCCCCACCCAGATCGCGCAGGCGTCTGCCTTGGCACCTGTGCCGCCGATGTCCCACCAGGAGCGCAGCGTCATCAGAGGATCCGCAGACAGCCTGCCAATGCGCGCGTCCTGCTTTGCCTTCAGTAGCGCCTCGGCGTAGTAAGCGCCCGTCAACGCCGTTTTGTAGCCGCCCTCCCAAATGTGGTCGTACTGGTCCGGGCGATCCGCCTTGTCGCGCTGCCGCTCACGCTCCAGCTTCCCTGGGAACTTGGGGTTATCCCGCCAGTTCAGCTCGACAACCTTCACTAACGCGTCAGTGGAACTACGGAACCGCGATTCCACCGGTGCAGTCTTGCGCCCTGGGTTCCACGTTACCCAAAGCTCAGCGTTCCAACTCTCGCCTTCTTCGCGGAGCGTCGGGATCAGGATCGACCAGGATTCATCCGGCACCGGCTCGGCCTCATCGACCCAGCACAACAAGATGCGGCCCTTGGACTTGATTGACCCGATGTTCCGATCCAGTCCGGCGAACGCAAACCAGATGCGCCGGTCACGGCTGCGAATGAAGGTCTCGCCGATCTCGTAGTACGCCGCGAGGAACGGCTCATCTTCAATTGCTCGCTTGATCTCTTCCAGCGACGAATCGGCCAGTGAGTTCATGAACTGCCGAGCGCAAAGCAGCTGCCCCGACGTGCCCTGCATGCCATGCATGTAGCCCCGGACCGCGGCCATCTTTGCGAAGCTGCGGGTCTTTCCAGATCCACGCCCGCCGTATGCACCCCGTACGTCAGCCCGGCCAGAGAATACCGGACGGAGCTTAGGCGGCAGCGCTATCTGTGCCGTCGCCACTCAAGTCCACCAGCTCAATCCGCGTCACTGTCGCGACCGGCCCACCATTGGCGCCAGTCAGCTCAACAGCAGACTTGTCACCCCAGCGCTTCGGGTTGAACTTCGCCAGGAGCTTCAGGCGGGTGTCGATACGCAGCTTCGAGCGCTGGACGTGTTCTCCATTGAACTGAAGCGCGACCTCATCACCCTTCTCCGCTGCTCGCTCCATCCAATCGTTTCGGGAGTCGTCGGCGATCTCTAGGCATTCTTCGGCCAGCGCCTCTTCGCCCAATTCCCTCGCGCGCGCGATGCAGGCGGAAACGTGCGCGGCCCGCTCAGTCAGCTTGTCGTCCTCACCCCGCTCTCCACACCAGTCACGAACGGTGCGAGTAGCGAGCGCGACCCCATCACCAGACAGGTTCCGGCAAATCTGAGTTAGAGGCGTCCCTTTTGAAAGCTCGTCACAGATGCGCTCCAGCAGCTCATCGCTGTAGACGCTCGGTCGCCCGGGCCGTGGGCCTTCCTTGGCCCCTTGCTCATCCATGACGCTCAACCTCGACCCATCGCCAGGCCTTCAGGGTCTCCCCATTGTCCAGGACGACTGTATTTGTCAGCACGGCGCGATGCCCTGCCGGCGAATAGATGACGGTCGCCTTCGTCCCTGAAAGCGACGCGCCGGTAAGCAGCCCGCCATCCGTGGCGGACCATTCCGAAGATGCAACGTCCGTATTGCGCTCTTCGCACTCTCCTGCCCACTTCTGCTCGACAATCCGTGTCTCGCCTTCAGCCAGGTAGAGCGTTTTCTGCTGGGGGATGTGGCGCCCACCAGTCGGGGGCGGCGCGACCACATCCGCAGCCGGCGTGATCGTCAGGAATGACGATGTGTATTGGACATCCGACGCGAATGTTCCGTCCGCGTAATGCGCTAGGACGAAGTACCCGGCGACCGCCGTGATGTTCAGCGTTGCCGATCCAGTGGCTGGCGAGAGAGTCAGGCTCTCTACGACAGCTCCGTTAGACACATAGTTGAGGAACCACCCGTAGGTTCCCTCGTACACATCCGGCAAATCCCATATGACCGTCGCCTCAAACGTGTCTGAGCTGTCTGGGCTCCCCGCCAGGGCCAGCTGGAAGTGATACGCGCCACCAGCCTCAGTCGTTACGAAGCTGTACGCGCTTCCCGTCCAATAACTCGGCGGCGTTGCCCCGGCGTAGTCCGTCCATAGCCCCGGCGTACTGAGCAGATTAGACATGCAGCCTCTCTAGTACGTCTTCGACGCAAATGTCAGTAACACGATCTCGGGCGATGCAGTGAGACGAATCCCATGTCGGGGCGTACTGCTGGAATGTCCGCCCGTAGAGCCCGATCACACGCGCCCCCAATGCATCAGCCATGTGCGCAGTTCCCGTATCTGGGCAGATCACGGTATGCGCTGCGTTGAGTACCCACATCCACATGCGCCTGCTTACGCGGCCTGTGATCCACACCGCACCGGGCAGTGCATTGCGGAGTGCGCCCCACTTGTCCCACTGCCTCTCTTTCGCATCGACATCAGGGGCGATGACCAGCAGTAATTTCCGTTCGCGAGGCAGCAGCCGATGCTTAATCGGCTCCCTGCCTACTGCTAGGGTCCATGCCTTCGTCATGTGCAGCCCAGGGGCATGGCGCGACTGAACACCTTTGCCAGCATCGAGCCACGTCACATCCAGGCCGGGGATTCTGTGCTGTTCCGCAACGATCACACCATCGCCCACACGCATCGCCGGCATCGCAAGCATGACATCGCCAAGATGTCCGCCACGCAAGTCGAAGATCACTGCCGATCCGCCTTCACTACGGCTTGGAGTCCACGGACTTGGGCGTCTGCTGCTGCGGCTGCTCGAATAATTCGGCCCGCACTTGCTGCTCGGTCGCCGGCTCCACCATCAGACTGGCTGGCGCTGGCGGCAGCGTCGGACAGACGTTGGGTTTCGCAACCTGCCCACTCCATGCGCAACTGCAAAGTCCCGTCAGCAACACCGGCAGCAACGGTCGAAGCCTTGTCTTGTGCATCTGCCTTGTCCTGTTCGTACTGCGCTGCGATGGTTTCTAGCTGCTTAGCCTTGGCCTGCTCGGATTTCCTGGCGCGCTCGACTGCTGCCAGGGTGCTTTCGGCCAGGTCTTGGGCCGCCACAGCCTTCTCGGCCTCAGCCTGCGCGTGAGACTTTGCCCACATTGCGTAGCCAAGCAGGAGGGCAAGCGCGACGACGATTGAGGCGAGGATGCGGATCATGCCGGCTCCTGCGGGATCACAGCGCCGATGGAGCGCATCGCAGACTCAAGCGTCATCACACGCAAACGGAGCCGGTGCGCCTCTTCTTGGGCCGCCATGCGCTGCTTCATCTCTTCCGCAAGCTGGGTCCCCATTGCGGCCTGCGATGCCTCAAGCGATTGCACCCGCTGCACCAGGCCATTGAGTAAGTCGATGTTCGCGTCGGTCTCGGTTCTGTCTTTCTTGCGAGACGCGACTACGCCCCATATTTCACGGGTAGCCCACAACGCGAAGGCGCCGCCAGCTGCCCACCAGGGCGCCGTGCTTGGGTCGTCCATTAGGGCTTCGCCTCGAACACGGCCCGCTCTGCAGCCCTTCGGTTAACCAGGCCCTGCATGCGCTTACCAGCGGCCATGGTCCACACGTCGAACTGCTTGGCAGCCGCTTCCGGCTTGCCTTCGTTAAAAAGGCGCAGCAACGTCGAACCTGAGAAGCGAGACAGCCCGATGTTGTACGCAAGCGAGGCCATGGCCCCGAGCTGGTTGTCATTCGCGGGCTTTGTCAGCATATGCCGGACGCTGTCCACGAACTTCTGCACGTCCTGCTCCAGCCGGTTGTCGGCCTGAGCCTGGGTCCAGATGACGCCAGGGCCGATGCCGGATCCGGTTGCTCCCCATCCGATAGTCCACGGCGCGCCGCCAGTAGCCGGATCCGGGTATGCCGTGAGCTTGCATCCCTCGAACTTCCGGCACAGCGATGCAGTGACAGCCACAGAGGTCATGGAGACTCCAAACGATGATTGCCCGTCCCCGCTGCCGGCTTGGCGCGAGAGTTGGTCCGGACTGGGTGACGGGCGAAGAGGGCGCCCAGCGCCGGAGGGGAGCCGGCCTGGGCATCGGCACTGACGAGGGGAGCGACAGAGCCAGAAACGGGAAAGGCCCACCGGTTAGGGTGAGCCTTCGGCGCCGGCAACTCTGCCAACGTGCCATAAATTTAGGCCCGCAGGTCGAACCTGTCAAGCGGCCTGGGCCATCCTTTCAGGAACTCTGGCGGCAATCGTGATCATGCCGGCAATTCTGTCCAGTCCCCGGCGCGCCAGGTCCATGTACGCCGGCACTTTCACCATTGGTTGTCCAGCATTGGCCAATAGCATCAGGGCTGTCTCGTACCGCTCAACCTTTCGGCGCCCGCTCCCGCAGTAATAGGCCCGAAGGCAGATCGCCATCGGCTTGTTAGACCTGGCCACGGCCGTCACCAGCTGTTCAACCATCAGCGCCTCCGCGTCGCACTCAAGCGGCTTGAAGCCAGTGACCCGGCCGGGCATCTCGCCCTTGTGGTCGATCAGCACCTGCAGCATGTTCCGTGAGGCATGGCCCAGGTACTCGCAGTCGCGGTGCAGAGCGAATTCAGCCCCCCACCGCTCAAGCAGCATGCGCGCCGTTTCGGTCGCGGTGTCGATCTCAGCCATTTCCCTTCCCCTCTCGTTTCCTTCGCTTGATCTCTCGCCTCAGCACTGACGCCTCGGCCTGTAGCTGTGCGGCCCGCTTCTTTCCCGGATGCCCGCGTGCGTTGTGGCTGTAGCGCTGCTGATGGGCGTCGGCGTCCATCTGGGTGAGCCGGGCCATCATCAGCAGGCGGTCGTGGTCCATCGATTCAAGAGGCATGCCGGATCTCCACGTACACGCCCCGATTGCCCGGGAAAGTCCAAACCGTGCAGCCGTGGCCATTGCTTCGCACTCGATTGGCGCATTCCAGTGCCTGGCTGTGCTCTGAGAACATCAGTCCGTCCTCAACCTCTACCGGCCATGGCAATGGCTCGTAGATGCTCGGGCTGGGCCAGTTTCTAAGCTGCATCTGGCCCACCCGTGATCCGCACGACGACCTGACCGCCCTTCCTCGGCTCACTCTTGACGTAGGGATGGCTGACGAACCGCTTGTCATCGATTCCCAGCGCATCAGCGATTCCGTCGCGATATGCCTTGCACCGGCTCAGCATGTTGTCGTCGTCAGGGAGACGCCTCGTCGGCGGGTAGAAATCGACCCACAGATGCAGCCTGCCCTCGGGAAACCTGATGGCAGGCGTCCAGCCGCTTGCCCATGCAGCGAGCTTTGCCAGTGCACGCGCATCTGCTGCTGCCTTGGCCTTCTGCCCCCAGTGAACCCGTGCGTTTGGCGATAGATCCTTGCTTGGCCAGGGGAGGATGAGTTCGTTCAAGCCGCATCCCTCCACCCGATCAGACTGTCCTGGCGCGCGATCAGCTCGTCATCGGAGCCGTAGGTCTCGTGAAACAGGCGCGACCCGTCCATCAGGCTTGGCCCATAGTGCTGGCGCATCTCGTCGTGGGTGCACGCGAAATCCAGCAGCCCACGGTGGTGCCAGCCGCAGTTGCAGAACCCGAACCGATGTCCGCGCCGGATGTTGCCGCTCTTGGTGTGGTGGTAGTCCCCGCCGATCTGGGGCCAGAAGTTGGCCGGCGCCTTGCCGCTCTCCTTCCAGATCAGGCATGGGATGCAGACGCCTTCCTTGCACTCGGCGATGCGGCGGCCCTCAGCCAAGGTCGGGGCTTTGCCTCGGCGGCTCATGCTGCCCTCCTGTTGGCTTCTTCCTCGATCCACGCCTCGGCGATGAACACGCCGGCATGGGAGGCTATGCGGTGCACGGTGTCCACGAACTTGGCGAAGTCGGCCTTCGGAAGCAGCTTCCGCTTCCCGTTCTCGTCGGTTGTGGTCGTCCGGAACGGCTTGGACTCGATGCCATCTGGATTCCGCGGCGTCTTGGGCACTGGCTTATCCACCCAGCCGAAGTGCCGGCCGAGCATGTACTCGTGCACGTCATCAACGTCGTAGCCCATCGCCTCGGCAATCGGTGGGTAGCAGACGCCGAACAGGTAGCGGTTCTGCTGGCTGGTACGACCGCTCTTCAGCGGACCGCTGCTGACTTCCAAGGGCAGCGCCTGCTGGCGCAGATAGGCCACGTAGCGCTGAAGCTCGACTTCATTTCGGATGGCAGTCACTTCCTCTCCCCCGGCCAGCTCAGACCGGCCCGCTTGTAGTCGTCGTACAGTTCCTTCAGCAGCATCCCGTCACGCTGGATTACTTCCTGTCCGCTGCGGTCTCGGCGGACCGTCGTCGGGCTGCGCTGGTAGCCTGGGTTCGGGTCTGGCTTGCGGAGGTCGCGGGTGGTCATGCAATTAACCTCCCCTGGCGCTGCGCGTCCTCGATGCGGCGGCAGGCGATGTCGAAATACTTGGGTTCGTTTGTGCGTGTTATAATCGCGACATGAAAAAGAGCCGCGTTGAAGTCCGCTGCGCCCATTGCGCCACTTCGTTCCTTGCGCACCCCTACCGCATCAAAAACGGCACCGCGAAATACTGCGGGAGGGACTGCTATCTCGCCGCGCGATGGAAGCGCACGGCCTCGTGCGAGCGATGCGGAAAGGAATGCCAGCACCGCTATTGCTCTGACGACTGCCGCCGCGACCACTGGAATGCCAACGGATTCCGAGCGCACAAACATCCGCGAAACTGGCAGCGGAAGATGGCTCTTATCGAAAGCCTCGGCGGCGCTTGCGTGAAGTGCGGAGAGCCTGACTTCCGGGTTCTCGACATAGACCACATCGACAGGGCCGGAAAAACCGGGAGGCCCGCAGCCTGGAATTACCGATTCAAGGACTGGGCCGCGAACGCTGGCAACCTGCGTCTTCTCTGCGCGAACTGCCATCGCGTTCACACATGGGAGCAAATGGGATACGGCCCTCATGCCACACCCCCAAACAACCGGGACTGACGTTGTGCGTCGTCTATCCGCCTGCACGCAATATCAAAGTACTTGACCTCCCTTTCGATGCCGATGAAGGAGCGCTGCAGGTTCATGCAAGCGACGCCCGTGGTGCCGCTGCCCATGAAGGGGTCGAGGATCAGCCGGTTAGGCGCGGGGACGTGCCCGATTGCCCACTCCATGACACCGATTGGCTTCTGCGTCGGATGGTCGCCGCGCAGCTCTTTGTTCGCGCGCAGCATCCCGTTCCACAGGTAACGCTTCAGGCGAACAGCCTTTGGCAGGTTCGTCCACGCCAGCTCACAGTCGGCGAAATCGTTGTCGCCGTTTTCCTTGTCCCATACCAGCCAGCACCGCGCCGGTGGCATGGCGTAATAGTTCCCGCCAAAGATCACGGCCCACTTCCCGGCCTCGCGGACAGCGCGGATCAAGTCATCGTCAATAGGGCGGTCGTCCCACCCATCGTCACCGTAATCACGCACGTAGCGCCCCCCCCCTATCCCGCCCGGGCCGGTTCGCGTTTTTGCCTTCCCGGCCGACTCCCCGATCCCATACGGCGGATCTGTTATGCATGCATCGACTTTGGGTAGTGTTGGGAGAATTTCACGGCAATCCCCCAGGTAAAGGGTTGCGCTCCCGATTACTTCGACCCGACTCACGCCCCCACCTCCTGCATGTCCCGCTGTGCCTGCTCGGCGAGTGTTTTCATGCGGCCAACTCCTGCACCTTCCGAAGGGTCAGCCGGTCCAGGTGGCGGATGGTTGCCCCGCGCGTGCGCCCCATGGCTTCGTCGGCCATGGATCGGGCTACGTCTTCATCGACGTGGGCAGCGGCAGCAATCTCGGCGGCGTTGAAGCCCTCCTGCAGGAGGCGCCAGACGGTTTCGGTGTTCATCGGTCACCGCCCATGTCTGGGGCCCTGCCGCCACCAATCGGCTGCCCCGCTCCTGGGACTCGCCGCAAGGTCCGCGCAATCTCAGCCATTGCCCGCTCGGCACGCACCGGATCGGCCTTGATCGTCTGCTTGGTCAGCGCCAGCTGCTCGCGCGGCGGCATCGCCTCCAGGAACTCAGCAGGCGCAGGCCAGCGACGGACAATCTTCGACAGGGTGACGAACGCTTTGCGGAAGCGAGGTGCGTCAAGGCCCTCATCCCATGCCTTGCCGTCAGTGATCGCATCGGTCCAGGCATTTGCCGTTCCCGGCAGCATTTCAGCTGCGGGTGTCCGGTCCAGTGACAAGCAGGCCAGTCGCTGCAACCCCCTCAGAATTTCGATTTCCAGCCATTCGTTCACGGATCATTCCCTCAAGTGTCATCACGCCCTGCATCTGCTTCCCCAGCGGCTGCCCGGTAGCTGGACCAGCTCTCGGCTGCTGCTTGGGCACGTCCTCCCACCTGTCTTGGTTGAGGTAGGTGGAACCCATCGGCACATAGCCGCGGCGCCAGTCGTCGTCTGACTCGACCATCAAGCGGACATGGGCGATCAGTTCGTCACATCGCGAATCGAGCTTGCGTTTGTCCCAAATCGCCTTCGCGACCTTCTTGGCCTTCGGATTCGGGTAGACCGCCCAGAACTCAGCGAAGCGCGACGGTGCGGCCGCAGGCTGCACACGCTCTTGCTTCTGCTCTTCTTGTAGTGATGGTGTTGGTGTTAATGGGGTCGGACTGTCGGGTTTTGTCGGACTACTGTCGGACTGTGTCGGACTGTTGTCGGACTGCGCAGTCCTCTTGTGACCACTCGGCCTGTTTTGCCGGTCCCATTCCCGCTTGTAGGCTTGGCGCTCTTCCTCGTTGCGGACAGAGCCGTACTTGGCGTGATTGATCAGCCGCCAGCCGCCAGCGATCTCAACGATTCGGCGGCCGTCGTCGTCCTTCGTCCGGCTGTACGGATCCGGCGACATGAAGGACTGCAGTGCCGTCTCGACCTCTTCCAGAGTGACATTGGCCCGACGCGCCAAGCCAGGGATGGCGCCATAGACGTCGCCCGATGCGTCCGCCATCGCCAGCATCGTCACCCACACGATCCGGGTCGCGTAGGGTTCACCCCACACGGTCGATTCGGTGATGGATGAGAACAGCTTGGTGTAGGTGTCGGACATATCAGGCGGCCGGCCACCACGTAGCGGCCCTGTGCCCGGTAACCAGGCACTTGCGCGCTTCGCCACGGATCACGCGGCCAGCGGACTCCACCTCAGGCAGACGGCGTGCCAGCTGGTATCGGTCAAGCACGCAGTGACGCGCCAGCTCGTGGCTGGTCATGCCAGGATTGGCAGTGACGGCGGAGACGGTGGTGGCCTGCTGCTGGGCAGCCTTGCCAGACTTCACCATGTGCTCGGCAGCTTCGAAGCTGGTTTCCGGATCCGTTGAACGTGCAGGAAGATGGTTCATCAGCCTTTCCTCACCGGCCTGGCATGCGCCGGCACGGTCTTCTCGTTGCGGTTGCGGTCGTTGGCCAGCCATCCGGGCGAATGGACGCGCCAGGGGTGCGGCTTGGGCGTGGGCTTGCTCATGCACTCATCCCCTGCACCGCCGCGTACTCAGCAACCCGCTTCTGCGCCTCGCGACGCTTCACGGCCTCACGCTGCTTGGCTTCCATTTCGTTACGGCGGCGACGGCTCCATGCGATCTGGTCACGGATGTGGTCCAACTCGTAGCTCAGCAGCGGCTGGACGTACTCGATCTGTTCGATGTTCATGCGGCCTCCGGGCCAGTTGGCATCGGGGTGCAGTACTTGCGGATGAACTTGTCCCCGCGGAACTTGGACAGCTCCACGACGTTCGACCGCGGCGGCAGCCCCTTGGCGGCTTGCTCTGCTTCGCGCTGCATCTGCTGCAGGGTCTGGTTGTATTCGTTCTGGGTCATGCGACAGCCCTCAGTCGAAGTTCGGCGTTCTCGGTTTCCAGGCGGAACATGCGTTCCTCCGTTGATTCGGTGCGCGGCACCAAGTCCATGCCGCAGGAGTGGGCCACCCATTGGTGCCATCCCCAGTTCTTGACGGCGCTGGCGAAGGACAGGGCGATGTCGGCCGGCATGTGCGCGTTGCCCGAGATGATCCGGGACAGCTGCGCCGGCTCCATGCCGATGTCGTTGGCGACCTGGCGCTGTGACTTCTTGCCGACACGGATCGCCAGCAGAACGGCATCACCGGAGCATCGGCACAGGCTGATCAAATGCGCCGGAACCCGCGTAATTGCAGGCACTTGGCCAATGAGCGGTAATGCGTGTTGAGTGGTCATGTCTCGTGTTGACGGTTGGTGTTTGGGCCAAATGAAAGGCCTACCCCGAAGGACAGGCCCAATGGATTGCTTACGAAATTCGACGCCCGCGAACGTGACCACGCTCGTCTGGCTGTGCAGCAAGGTGTTCGCGATCAGATGGATCGACGGCGTGTGCCACTACAGGCTGCTGGGGAAGTGAGGGGCGCATTAGGCCGCCTCGCTCTGGGCGGGCTTGGGCTTCTTGGCGGGGGCTGGGCCGAAGACGTCGGGGCGCAGGTCGTGGCGGGAGATGCCCGTGATGGCCTCGACCTCCAGGCAGCGCTCGGCGGGAATCTGCTTCCGGCGCTTCCACTGGGTGATGGTCATAGGCACAACACCAAGCCGGCGAGCCAGCTCAGATGCGTTACCCACAGATTCGATAGCTCGTTTGATTGCGTCCATGCGCCCACTGTAAACGCAACGTTTGCTCATTGTCAAACGTTACGTTTGTGGACGCGCGCACCCGAAATGCAAACAATCTGTTTGCATGGCTAGAGTCCCTTTTGATGAAGTCGAGGCGTGGATTGCACGCAACGGCATACGCCCCGCAGATGCTGCGCGCACCTTCGGAGTCACTACTCAGACGTTCAACGGCTGGCGTAAGCGCGGGCAGGTATCTGCGGACGCGTCAGATGATGTCCAGACAAAGATCGCCCAGCCTAATCATGTCTCACCGATCTCTGCGACTGAGACCGGCTCGGGCTACGTTCGCATCCGACAGCTGGACGGAGAAGCAGGCATGGGCGATGCAAGGATCAATGACGACTACCCGGAGGTCATCAAGTCGATGGATTTCACTCCGGCCTATATACGGTCGGTCGTGGGTTTCGTGCCGACACCCGGGCGCCTCGTGCTGGTCACCGGCCGTGGCGACTCCATGCTGCCGATCATCCAGCCAGGTGAGTCACTGATCGTGGACACGGGGGTGACGTCGTTCGACGGCGACGGGATCTACCTGATCAACACCGGTAATGGACAACAGGTCAAAGGGCTTCAGGACCGCGGTGATGCCGTGTACGTTGTGAGCGCGAACGCTGCCCTTTACCCGGCCTTTGCCCTGCCCCACGGGACTTTGGTTGGGGGCAAGGTCTATCTTCGCAACCGAATTGATCGATTCAACTAGGGAGAGCGCGACATGGCCGGATGGCAGATATATGCACTGAGCTTCTTAGTAGTTGCAGCTTTTTTGCGCCTGCTCTCGGTGACCAAGGACACCAACAAAAAGCTTGAGAGCCTAAAAAAGGAGGTGAACTACCTTCACACTCAACTGGAAGGCCATTGGCGTGGGCACAACTACTTCCACGCTCAAACGCGCGCCCTAATCAAGGGAGATCCGCCGCCGTCCAGGTCTGACTTCTGGCCTGAGTAGTAGGCACAAAAAACCCCGCCGGAGCGGGGTTTTTTTGAGCTTCAACAGGCAGATCAGCGTGCGAGATCTGCCAGGCGCGAAGCCTCACATCCAGCAATCGCCCTATCGATGCACTCTTCGATCAAGGTGAGCTGGTCGATGATTTCGCGCGCCACAAGCATTGCATCCTGACGCGTCTTCGGCTTCGTCATGGCATACAGGTCAAAGTTCAGGGCTGCTGCGTTCATTGTCATCTCCATCTCAACTTCCATCATCGTTATATGGTCGCTTGCTTTGTAAGCAAGTCGATCAAACGCTTGTATTCATCTTCATCGTCAGACTCTAAAGCAAGCGACAGTCGCTTCGTGTGATAGATGCACTGCCGGCTGTCGATCGCTTGGCGGTATTCGTCTGGATCAAGCTGACCACTTTCGGTCAAAGTCTTAAGAAGCGCATCGGCTACGTTGAAGGCTTTGACAACAACATCAAGCCTAGGGTTCATTTGTTCTGAGAACTTACCAAACCCGTATGTGTCGTGTGTTTCAACGAGCTTGTTCACCACTCGTACTACGTGTAGCCAAATTTGGCTCACAACTTCCTGGTCGCTCATCTCTGCTGCCATGCACTCCCCCTATTGACGACAAAGCCGCCTATAGGTGCGTTCCTAGGCGGCCATGGATCAGTGGCCTTATGCCTCCTAGATCATGCAGTCAATGATACACAGAAATACGCGTGAAACATCGTCACTTGTACACGGTGAGCGTGTACGCAGCTTCCTATTTATCGGACTTTTACGGCGGATCTGAAGTCGGCCGGCCATGTCGCGTGCGCGTGGAACCCTAGATGTAGGCGTTTCGCAGGCGTTACAACCCAACCGCATGGGTTGGGACCGCAGCCACATCCAATCCCATCAATCAATCCCCCCGTTTCGATAGGGAGGATTCATTGAATTTTGCAAACGTTTCGTTTGACTTATCGCAAACGTTACGTTTATAGTTATCCCCGTCGGCCCACCCGGGCCATCTGCAGGACGGGGAACATGGCAACTCGCAAGAAGAAGGAAGCGCCCAAGGACGCTGCAGAGGTCATCCAGACCTTCAAGGGCTTCGACAAGAACCTGAAGTGCCGCGACTTCCAGTACGTCGCAGGCCAGACCTACACCGAGGACAAGGCTGAGGCCTGCAAGTCCGGCTTCCACGCCTGCGAGTACCCGCTGGACGTGCTGGGCTACTACCCCCCCGGCGATGGCTCCCGCTACTTCTTGGTCGAGCAGTCCGGCACCCTCGCCCGTCACTCCGATGACTCCAAGGTAGCCAGCACAAAGATCAAGGTCGGGCTGGAGATCGGAATCCCCGGCTTGGTTAAAGCCGCAATCGAATACACCACCAGCCGAGCGAAGCCGGAAGGCGAGCAGGCTACGGGCACCCAGGGCGCTGCATCGGCTACGGGCTACCAGGGCGCTGCGTCGGCTACGGGCTACCAGGGCGCTGCATCGGCTACGGGCGACCAGGGCGCTGCGTCGGCTACGGGCACCCGGGGCGCTGCATCGGCTACGGGCGACCAGGGCGCTGCGTCGGCTACGGGCTACCAGGGCGCTGCATCGGCTACGGGCGACCAGGGCGCTGCGTCGGCTACGGGCACCCGGGGCGCTGCATCGGCTACGGGCGACCAGGGCGCTGCGTCGGCTACGGGCTACCAGGGCGCTGCGTCGGCTACGGGCTACCAGGGCGCTGCATCGGCTACGGGCGACCAGGGCGCTGCGTCGGCTACGGGCACCCGGGGCGCTGCATCGGCTACGGGCGACCAGGGCGCTGCGTCGGCTACGGGCTACCAGGGCGCTGCATCGGCTACGGGCGACCAGGGCGCTGCGTCGGCTACGGGCACCCGGGGCGCTGCATCGGCTACGGGCGACCAGGGCGCTGCGTCGGCTACGGGCGACCAGGGCGCTGCGTCGGCTACGGGCTACCAGGGCGCTGCATCGGCTACGGGCGACCAGGGCGCTGCGTCGGCTACGGGCACCCGGGGCGCTGCATCGGCTACGGGCGACCAGGGCGCTGCGTCGGCTACGGGCTACCAGGGCGCTGCATCGGCTACGGGCGACCAGGGCGCTGCGTCGGCTACGGGCGACCAGGGCGCTGCGTCGGCTACGGGCACCCGGGGCGCTGCATCGGCTACGGGCACCCGGGGCGCTGCATCGGCTACGGGCACCCGGGGCGCTGCATCGGCTACGGGCGACCAGGGCGCTGCATCGGCTACGGGCGACCAGGGCGCTGCGTCGGCTACGGGCTACGCCGGCAAGGTCTCAGGCGCCGATGGCAACGCGCTGTTCCTCGTTGAGCGTGACGACGACTACAACATCATTGCGGTGTGGGCTGGCATCGCTGGGACGGACGGCATCAAGCCGAACGTCTGGTATGTCCTCCGCAGCGGCAAGCCGGTGGAGGCCTGACATGGCCCACACCTACCACCGCCAGTGCGGCTGCTACTCCTGCGGCAAGGCCGAGGAAGCCAGCGAGCGCGACGAAGAGATGGCCGGTCCGTACATCGAGGCATTGAAGGGCTGCCCGACTGTGCTTTCCGAAGCGATGGGCGAGCTGACGGAAGAAGAGATGGCATCCATGGCCGCCTCGCTCGCTACCGGTGACAACGACAAGTTCGCGCTGACGATGAGGACGCGGATCGGCATGTTCGTTTATGAGGCTGTGGAATGCCGCATGGATGACTTGAAGTGCGACATGTTCACCGCTGCGACCCGGCTTGCCGATGCCTATGGCGCCGAACCGTTGCGCCAGGCGGTGGCCGCATGAGCGCTCACCGTGGCGGATACACCCGAACCGAATATTGGGCCAATGGCGTTGTTTTCTTCTGCGTCGGCATCGTGTTCGGCGTGCTGCTTTGGAGCGTCGCATGACCGCCCGCCAGCTCCGCAGCACGACGCGCATCGCGACCTGGGCCGTCCTCGCCCTCGCCTGCTACGCCGTGCCCCACCGCGTGATCGAGATTCAGCGCGACGGACTCACACACCAACAGCCACACAACTTCATTGCAAGGAATGAGAGATGAGCAGCCATACCGGAGAGTTGAACAAGATCAAGCAGGCGGCCGCTGACTTCCTGCCAGCCAATGCTTTCATTGCTGGCGGTGCGCTCACCAGCGTCTTCACCGGCCAGCCGATCAATGACGTTGACCTGTACTTCAAGACCCGCGAGGCGTTCATAGCGGCCATTCGTCTGGCCTACGAAAGTAGGCTGTGGTGTGTATTTGCTACTGATCGCGCGGTCACTTTCAAGCGCGGGGACGACACTATCCAGCTGATGCACTTCGACTTCTTCGAGTCGGCAGCCGCCGTTTTCGATGCGTTCGACTTCACTGTGTGCATGGGCGCCTATGACATCGATGCCGATGCCTTCGTATTCCACCCTGACTTTCTCAAGCACGCCAGTCAGCGCTACCTGAAATTTCATAGCGGCACGCGCTTCCCATTCGGCTCTCTGCTTCGGGTCATGAAGTATCAGGCGCGCGGCTACACACTCGGGAAGGGTGATCTTCTGCGCATCGCCCTGTGCTGCCATCAGGTCCGGCTGGAATCCTGGGAAGACCTCGCGGCGGCCATCGGTGGTCAGTACGGGGAGCGCGTGGCGCTGGACACGGAGGCGCCGTTCTCAGTGGCTGCAGCGGTGGCGCTTATCGCCAACACAGAGTTCACGGTGGCCGTAGCCCCCGATGACATGCCTGGCAACGCAGAGGAACTGCTGGTGAAGATCGGCCTGATCAAGCAGCCAAAGGATGAGCTGCTGTGACCCTCCGCCGATTCACGCAGATCGCCTGGGCGCTGACTGCTGCCCTGGCTTGCTACGCCGTGCCGCATCGAATCGCTGAAATCCATCGCGATGGCCTCGTGGCCCCGCAACCACACAACTTCATTGCAAGGAATGAGAAATGAGCATCCAAGGTTGGTATTACCTGCATGAAAACGGCGACTTGATCTACAAGCCGAACCCTGACTCGGCTTGCGACATCCGCGATTCCGATTTCGCCCGTTGCATGTGGCCGATGGATCCCGGGAACCGCGAGGGAGCCTGGAACATTCTGGTTGAGGCGCTTGCGCTCGGTGCGCATCGTGATCGTGTTGAAGCGCTGGCAAACAAGTGGGGCTGCGACGATGCGGATGCAGAGAGGTACGCAGACCGAATCGGTGTTGTGCTTGAGCTCGATGGCAACGCTTGGTGTGCGCATTGGGTGAACTTCACCAACATGCAAGAGCATCCGGTGGGCTTCGGCGCCACGAAGCTTGAAGCAATGGCTGAGCTGGCCAAAGCGCTTGGACTGCCTGCCGGGAAGATGTGGCGAACCACGCTCAAAGATCTCATCAGCAGCAGCTCGAAGGTTGCAGCATGACCCTCCCCGACCCCGACACCTACTTCCGCGATTACGTGGAGCCCCAGTTCCAGCGCGTGTTCGGAGATATCCCGAAGCCGGAGCCGTTGGAAGAACAAGGAGAGCGTGATGAGTGAGTGGCAGCCGAACAACTTTCCGTGGAAGTGGAGGGCTACGAAATGACCCACTCCGACCCATTCATAGCCGCGATGCAGCAAGGCATCCCGCCGATCACCCCACCCCAGCCCCTAGACGAAGCGCGGCAGGAAGCCGTGGAAGGGATGTTTAGCGAGGGAGAGCGTAATGAGTAAGACCAAGATTGAACTTACCCCGGAACGAGAGGACATCATCCAGGCGGCTTCCCGCGAACACCTGGCTGCGGGCTTGTCCACTGAGCCTACGGACTTCGATACCGCGCAAGCGGCGATCACCCGCATGTATGAGCGAATCGGCAAAAAGCCGCCCTACTTCGTGCGCCGTAGATTCTCCGCTCGCAGCCGAGCTGTATATCGATCTGTACTGCCGCGTGTTCCCGAGTGCGGAGAAGTTGTCGAGGGACCAGCTCTGGGACCAGCTCGGGGACCAGCTCGGGGACCAGCTCAGGGACCAGCTCAGGGACCAGCTCTGGGGCCAGCTCGGGGGCCAGCTCAGGGACCAGCTCAGGGACCAGCTCGGGGGCCAGCTCAGGGACCAGCTCGGGGACCAGCTCAGGGACCAGCTCTGGGGCCAGCTCGGGGGCCAGCTCAGGGACCAGCTCAGGGACCAGCTCGGGGGCCAGCTCAGGGACCAGCTCGGGGACCAGCTCAGGGACCAGCTCTGGGGCCAGCTCGGGGGCCAGCTCAGGGACCAGCTCAGGGACCAGCTCGGGGGCCAGCTCAGGGACCAGCTCGGGGACCAGCTCAGGGACCAGCTCAGGGACCAGCTCTGGGGCCAGCTCGGGGGCCAGCTCAGGGACCAGCTCAGGGACCAGCTCGGGGGACCAGCTCAGGGACCAGCTCAGGGACCAGCTCAGGGACCAGCTCAGGGACCAGCTCTGGGGCCAGCTCAGGGGCCAGAAAATCAATTACATGGGCACTTGGTTCTGGGGTTCTCAAGACTTCGGGTTGTGGGGATGGCTGGATGGGGGGCGTCGTGTTGGTGCCATCTATCGCCCGGCGCTAAACGACGCGCTTGATGACCATCTTGCTGTATGCCGCTCGATTGGGTGGTGGTATCCGTTCAATGAATTCTGCGTACTGACCGGCAGGCCAAGTGTCATTGCTCGCGATGAGCGGAACAGATTGCATTCGAACGTTGGTCCAGCACTCCGCTACCGAGATGGGTATTCGCTATACGCAGTTCGTGGCACACGCGTGCCGGCGAACTGGGTTGAAGACACAGTAAATCTTGATCCATCGGAGGTGCTTCGCGTCGAGAACGTCGAGCAGCGGGCTGTAGGCGCAAGCCTGATTGGCTGGCCGAAGATGCTGGACGTACTAGATGCCAAGGTTATCGATGACAGTGGGAACGAGACGATTGGTCAGCTCATTGAACTGACGTTGCCCGGCCTACGTGAGCCAGGGCGCTTTCTGAAAGCGATGTGCCCACGCAATGGAATCATCTGCGAAGGAGTTCCGCGCGTGTCGGACATCGACAGCCTTCCCATCGACACGGCAATTGCTGCACAGGCTTGGCGGATCGGCGACCCGCAGTCTGAGTTCGTCGCACCACCGCGCCGCACCTAATCATTACCAAGGAATAAACATGAAAGAGATCATTGGCGCCCAGGGCGAAATCACGATCATCAAGATTGACGCATTGCCCATCAACTTGAAAACCAAGCCAGTCGAACGCAATGCTCATGGCTACATCATCAGCCACTCCGAAAGCGGACATCACCACGTGCTGACTGGCGGCGACGTGATGGAACGTGACGACGATGCAGTGGCCGATGGAATGCGGATCATCTATGCATGTCTGAGTGCGCCGGCTGAACTTGAGCAGGATGCGGCGACGCCTCACGAGAAGTTCGAGCTGCCCGAAGGCATCTACGAATTCCGCATCGCCCGCGAATACGACCCGTTTGCCGAACAGGCGCGAATGGTCGCTGACTGATTCCCCGCCGCGCCGGACGGCTTCCCCAATCCGGCATCTATCCCCACCCGCGCCAGCCGGGTTCCCCAATGCTGGCAACTATTCACACACGCCGGGATGCCGGCAAGGAGTCACATGAACGCAGTTGTCGCATCACCCGCAGAAGACCCGCGCAAGCTGCCGGCCATCCAAGCCGAAGGCGCAACACTCCTTGCCGTCATCGCCAGGGCAGCCGCTGATCCGCAGACCGACGTGGACAAGATGGAACGCCTGATGCTGATGTACGAGCGCGTCGAGTCCAAGCGCGCCGAGGCAGAGTTCGCTTCGGCCCTGGCCGACATGCAGTCACGCCTGCCCAGCATCGGCGAGCGTGGAGACGCGGCCGGACGCTACAAGTTCGCCCTGTGGGAGGACATCAACGCGGCGATCAAGCCGATCCTGACCGAGTACGGGTTCGCACTGTCCTTTCGCACGGACTTCACCGACGGCATCGCCGTCAGCGGCGTCCTGACCCACCGCAGCGGGCACAAGGAACAGACCACGATCAAGCTGCCGGCTGACCCCAGCGGCAACAAGAACGCGGTCCAGGCGGTCGCGTCGAGCGTGAGCTACGGCAAGCGGTACACAGCTGGCGCCCTGCTCAACCTGACCAGCCACGGCGAGGACGACGACGCGTTCGCTTCGGTCAGTGCGTTCGACATCAGTAACTGGGCCGACGCCATCAAGGGCGCTGCGGACAAGATCGAACTGGATCGCATCGGCGACGACCTAAAGGGCAAGCAGGGAATCCCTGCCCCAGCCATGAAGCAGATCCGCGCCCTGTGGGCCGCCAAGGCTAAGGAGTTCAAGGCATGACTGGACCGATCATCCACCGTGACATTTCGCAGGGAACTGACGAATGGCATGCCATCCGAGCTGGGAAGTGGAGCGCTAGCAAGGCTGCAACGATCATGGGCGGCCTTGAAACAAAAGGTCTGGCTGACCTTGTTAAGGACGTGGCATGGGAGCGTGTATACGGCCCTATCTCCGGAGGGTTCAAATCCGCGGCAATGGAACGTGGCAACGAGTTGGAGCCGGAAGCCCGAGACTGGTACGCATTTGATAAATGCGTTGCCGTGGAGCAAGTCGGCTTCGTGGAACATTGCTCGATCCCGAACGTCGGATGGTCTCCGGATGGATTGGTCGATCAGGCTGGAGGCATCGAGGCTAAGAGCCCACTCCATCGCGCATGGATGGAAGTGAACCGTACTCGGAAGATCCCAGCAGAGTACCGCTGGCAATCACGCTGGGCTATGTGGGTTGGCGAACTGGAATGGCTGGACTTCGTTGTCTACCACCCGGCAGCCGGCGGCATCGTTATCCCGGCAACCGTTACCGAATCCGAAAAGCAGCAGATGGCGGAGCGCATCTGTCTGCTGGAAAGCAGGGTTTCCGAAGAGGTTTCACTGCTTTCGGAGCGGCAGGCGGCATGAGTAGTGAACGCATGAAATTAGTGTATGTGCGCGGCGCAATGCTTAGCCGTTGCCTGAACCCGGCAGATAGGGCTTACAAAAACTACGGCGGCAGAGGAATAAACGTTTGCGATAGATGGAAAGCCTCGGTCCAAGCGTTTATTGACGATATGGCCCCACGCCCTCCAGGCGGGATGCTGGATCGGATCAATAACGACGGCGACTACTGCCCTGAGAACTGTCGTTGGTCGACTAGGGAGGAGCAGAACAGAAACAGGCGGAACTGCATTCGCGCTCCTGATGGAAGGACTCTAAAGGAGTACTGCCGAGACCACGGATTGCCATATCGGGCAATCGTCAAGCGGATACAGGAACGAGGGTGGCCAATGAATAGAGCGCTTTTAACTCCGGTCGGTCCATCACCAAATTTCGGGAACAAAAATAAGGCCGCGCGCCTGGAGGCGATTGCAGGATGAGAACCACCGCTCTTTCGTATCACAACGTGCACCGAGACGACATCGAAGTGATCGCCGAGGAAGTGCGCCGACGTTCCAGGCAAGCGCGCAGTTCCGTCGAGGTCCATTTGGACATGGGCGGCGACGTGTATATCACGCCAACCCACTCGGCCTACAAACGACTTCCCGACTCCTTCCTTGTCGGCACCTACACCAGCAAGCACGCCGCCGAGTTTATCGAGGACGACTTGCTCGAAATGAACAAGATCAATTTGAGGAATGCTGCATGAACTGTTTCAACGCGATTGGCCGGATCGGCCGCGATGCTGTTACCCGCTACACGCAGGCTGGTAAGGCCGTCACCGGCTGGGCGCTGGCAGTGGACAAGGGCTTCGGCGACAACAAGCAAACGATCTGGATTGACTGCTCGCTGTGGGGCGAGCGCGGCGAGAAGCTGGCCTCGATGATCCTCAAGGGCGACCGTCTGGGCGTCACTGGCGAGCTTGGCACGCGGGAACACGACGGCAAGACCTACGTGACCCTGGATGTGCGCGACGTGACGCTGCTGGGCGAGAAACGAGACGGACAGCAGGGCAATACCAGCTCCAGCGGTGCGCGCGGCGGCGCGCCCCAGCGTCAGCGCCCTGCCCCGGCCACTCAGCAGCCGGCGCCGATGGATGATTTTTCCGACGACGATATCCCGTTCCTGACCAATCGAGGTGACTGGTGATGAGCACGGAAGAGACAGTGACTGCGTACATCACGAAGTACGCCGCCGCGAAAGGTGGCCGGATTATCAAGAAACAGTTGACCCGATACGAAGACAGTAAGACTCGTGTCTATGATCGGTTCTTCAATTCATTCTCAATCGGGAAAGACGCGTTTCTGACTGAGCCCGATGCGCAAGATGCGGTGAAGTCGCTTATCGAGAAAAAGATAAAGAGCCACGAAAAGACCATCGCGATCTTGAAGAAGATGGCAAATGGTCCGGCGCCGGTCTCGGAGGAAGCATGACCCCCAAGACCGCGCTGCCGGAGTTGCCGGCTCCCGTATGCCAAGGCTTGCACCCAGAGACTGGCGAACTCATCTACAGCCACACCGACGAAGCAATGCGCGCCTACGCCCGCGCCGCTGTGGAGCAGGCCAGCGAGGATTCCGCTCGTCTTGATTGGCTGGAGCGCACGTACAGCGGAGTCACCAACCGCGAGCGTTACCTGCCTGTCCAGATGATATGGGGCAAGGGCTGCAACGGCCGGTCACTGCGCGAGGCGATCGACAAGTACAGGGCCAGGGCAGCCGCCCCGGCAGGCGAAGTGGCGGGTGAAGGGTGATGGCGGTCTACGTGGACAACATGCGCGCTCCCTTCGGCAGGATGATCATGTGCCACATGCTGGCAGACACGCGACAGGAGTTGGACGCCATGGCAGACAGGATCGGCGTGGCGCGCAAGTGGATTCAGAAGGCCGGCACGGTACAGGAGCACTACGACATCGCGCTGTCTGCGCGAGCCAAGGCGGTAGCTGCCGGCGCTGTCGAGATTGATCTACGCGAGACGGGCCATATCGTGAAGCGCCGTCGGGAAGCCATGACCCGCCACCCCGAGAACGAAGGAGAGCGCGATGGGTGCAGCTGAAGATCTAAACCTATCCGGCAAGGATTGGCTCACGGTGGATGAGGCCGCTTTCTACTGCGGCGTGTCCAACAGTCAGTTCCGCGCGAACGTCGCCGCCTACGGGATCATCCCCCGGAGGTTCATGGGCAGGCAGCTCTACGAAAAGTCGGCGCTCTATGCCGCGATCTACGGTGCACAGGCATGGCAAGGGTCACCCTCTTTTGGCGCGGCGACGCCGCCTATCTCAACTGGCGCGAAGGCGGCCAGCGGTTTCGCCCCTCAATCGGCAAGCTCGGCAAACGAGAAGCTGAGGAAATACGAGCAGCGAAAGAAGCGGAGCTGACCCACGGCGTTCGCATCCTGGCGCGCCTTCCGACCGTGCGCGCCTACCTGCGATGGTATCTGGACTGGTACGAGGCCGAGCATCCGACCACCGCCGGCAAGGCCAGGAGCGAGGTCAAGCGCTTCATCCAGAAGTTCGGGCACCGGCCGATCGACACGCTGCGACCGATGGAGATCGAAGGCTACAAGCGCGACCGGCTGATTGGCGACAAGGCGGCGCCCGAGACCGTAGGCAAAGAGATCCGTCGCTTGCAGGCAGCCTTTCGCCGCGGCGTGGAATGGAAGGAACTGGACATGAACCCCATGGAGGCCACCAAGGCTCCGCGCGGGGTCCGCAGTGTTGCCGTGCGGTTCTATGACCGTGCCGCGATGCGCAAGCTCTACCGGGCCAATCCTGACCGGGCGCCCTTGTGGCTATTCCTGGCCCACACCGGCCTACGGCGCGGCGAGGTTGTCCGCCTGAGAAAATCGGCCGTGGTGAACGGTCGGCTGCAGGTCGAAAGCGAACCCGACGAGACGGGCGCGGGCCGCACCAAGTCAGGCCGATGGCGCGAGGTGCCGCTGAACCGCTACGCCCGCTGGGCGCTGCGCCGGCTCCCCGACCCGATCACCAGCGTCCACATGGACACCGTATCGAACTGGTTCCGGAACGATGCGGCCAAGGCCAAGATTGGAGGCAGCCTGCACCGCCTACGGCACACATTCTGCGCCCACA
The DNA here is from genome assembly GCF_027498035.1 of Pseudoxanthomonas sp. NCBI lineage: Bacteria > Pseudomonadati > Pseudomonadota > Gammaproteobacteria > Lysobacterales > Lysobacteraceae > Pseudoxanthomonas > Pseudoxanthomonas sp. The sequence continues at coordinate 4,132,024 of NZ_CP114978.1, read as the reverse complement.
TGGTCATCGGAGGCGTGCCGCTGCGACGGGTGCAGATCCTGGCCGGCCATGCCGATTACGCCACGACGGAGAAGTATTACGCCCACCTGACACCCGAAGGCGACGACGGCGCGGTGCGGAAGCTCAGGTTCTAAGGGCGGGCTGCTGTGACCACTGTGACCACAGCCTGTGGATAAAGGCGGAATATGGCACCCCCACGAAACGTGCCAAGCGCTGAACGCATTGCTATTGGTGACCCCGAGTGGATTCGAACCACTGGCCTTCCCCTTAGGAGGGGGACGCTCTATCCAGCTGAGCTACGGGGCCAAGCGCGGGGATTGTACCCGCTGGCATCGCGCGTGGCCTACCGGGTGGCCGGACGCGGACAGGCGTGTGCAGTTCGGCACGCCGTAGCGGCGGGCAGCTACCAGAAGACCGAATACAGCACGACCAGCACCGCGACGATGGCCAGCGAGGCGACGTTGAAAGAACGGCTGGTGGCGAAGCCTGCGCCATCCAGATCGATGCGGTACTCGGTCGGCGGCAGGCGCTGGGCCAAGCTCACCACCACCGCGACCACCAGACATGCGAGGAAGGTCAATCCGACGCGGTCCATGAACGGCAACTCCGGCACCACCAGCTTGAGCACCAGCGACAGCACCGCGGAGAACACCGCGGCGATCAGGGCGGCGGCCGAGGTGGTGCGCTTCCAGAACATGCCCAGCAGGAAGATCACGCAGATGCCGGGGGTGAAGAAGCCGGTGAATTCCTGGATGAACTGGAACGCCTGATCGAAGCTGCCCAGCAGCGGACGCGCCGTCAGCACCGCCACCACCAGCGCCACCGCCGCGGCGATGCGGCCGATCAGTACCAGGCGCGCCTGGCTGGTTCCCGGGCGCATGGGCCGGTAGATGTCCATGGTGAAGATGGTGGCGATCGAATTGATCTTGGACCCCAGCGAGGCAATGATCGCGGCGACCAGCGCCGAGAACACCACGCCCAGGATGCCGGAAGGCAGCAGGCTCATCAGGTGCGGATAAGCCGCATCCGGCCGCCCCAGGTCGGGCGCCAGCACTACCGCAGCAATGCCCGGCACCACGATGATCAGCGGCATGAGCAGCTTGAGGAACGCGGCCAGCACGATGCCCTTCTGCGCCTCGGCCAGGTCCTTGGCGGCCAGCGCACGCTGGATGATGTACTGGTTGAAGCCCCAGTAGGACACGTTCATCACCCACAGCCCGCCCAGCAGCACCGACAGGCCCGGCAGGTCCTTGTAGTGCGGGTTGTCGGCCGAGAGGATCATGTGGAACTTGTCCGGCGCGCGCTCCATCAGCACCTGGAGTCCGGTCCACACGCCCGCGCCGTCGGACACCTTGTCCAGCGCGATCCAGGTAATCATCAGGCCGCCCAGCATCAGCAGCGAGACCTGCACGATGTCAGTCAGGGCCACGGCTTTGAGCCCGCCGTACAGGGCATACGCACCGGCGAACACGCCCAGCGCCACGAGCGCCACATCCAGGTCCACGCCGGCCACGGTGTTGACCGCGGTGGCCCCCAGCCACAGGATCGAGGTGAGGTTGACGAACACGTACACGCCCAACCAGAACAGCGCCATCACCGTACGCACCGTGGGGCTGTACCGCTTCTCCAGAAACTCGGGCATGGTGTAGATGCCGTTCTTGAGGAAGATCGGCAGGAAATACTTGCCCACCAGAATCAGGGTCAGCGCTGCCATCCATTCATAGGAGGCGATGCCCAGCCCGATCACGTACCCCGATCCGGACATGCCGATGATCTGTTCGGCCGAGATGTTGGCTGCGATCAGCGAGCAGCCGATGGCCCACCACGGCAGCGACCGACTGGCCAGGAAGTAGTCCTGCGCACTGCGTTCGCCGCTGCCGCTCTTGTCCCTGGACACCCATTGCGCCAGTGAAAAAATGAACACCGCGTAGAGCACGACGATGCAGATATCGAGTGTGGACAGATGCATGGTTTTGGTTCCTGGACGATCAGGGCGCCAATCGCGCCAGCAGGGACAACCCTGCGGCGGAGAGGTCTTCGTGGTGGATGTCGGCGACCAGGCCAAAGGCCTGCAGCGCGCGCTGGTAGGGCGCGACCAGATGGCTCCCGCCGATCAGGTGGATGACCTGTCCGGGCGGTGGCTGGCGTGCGCCGATCTCATGCCCGACCAGCAGGCCGGAGAGATAGGCCGGCGCCTGCTCGGGGGCCAGGGCATCGGCCAGCGCCAGCGCACGCAAGCCGAATAGATGGTGCAGCATGCCGCCGGGCTCGCGGCTGCGCGCCACGCCAGCATCAAAAGCGTCCGCATCCCAGCTGCCATCGCGCTCGGGCATGGTCCGCGCCAGCATGCTGTGGTGGCGGAACAGGGCATACGTCTCGCCGGTCATCGCCGTGCTCAGCCCGGTGATGACGCCGTCCTGGCACGCGATCCATTTGCTGTGCGTGCCCGGCAGGCACAGCAAGGCGGCCTGCGGCCGGGTGGCCAGCAAGCCCATCACCTGCGTCTCCTCGCCGCGCATCACGTCGGGCACGTGCGAAGTCCGGTCCGAGACCCCGGGCACGATGTGCACATCGCGGCCCTGAAGCCCAGTCCCGTCCAGCGATGGACGCACCAGCGACCGTGCGATCTGCTGGGCATTGGCCGGGCATGGCACGTACGGCGCTTCCACCCAGCCGCCACGCGCACCGGCCATGCCGCAGATCAGGATCCGTGCGTCGTCCCATCCGTCCAGTTGCCCGGCCAGCACGGCCGCGTGCGTCCCGGCCGGCGCCAACGCGCCCAGGTCGGCGCGCCGGCGCTCCAGCACGATGCCTGCATCATCCAGGCGCCAGGCGCGCAGGCTGCTGCTGCCCCAGTCCACCGCGATCATGCGTACACCCGCCCTTCGGGCAGGCCGGCGATGTCCACCTGCGCGGCGAACAGGCCGCCGGCAAGCGGACCGCGCGCGCGCGCCTGCTCGGTGTGGTCCAGCTGCGAACTGACGACGTACAGCCGGTCCAGTGCAGCTCCTCCCAGTGCAGGACATGTGGGATGCATCACCGGCAACGGCAGCACGCGATCCACCTGGCCATCGACGCCATAGCGCACGACCTGCCATGCGCGCCATTGCGCGTTCCAGACCCCACCCTGCGCATCGACGATGGCGCCGTCCGGCTCCGCGCCCGGCTGGTCGAGCTGGGCGAACACGCGCACGTTGGACACGCCGGCACTGTCCGAGGCGTAGTCGCAGCACAGGATGCGCGGCGTCACCGAATCGCAGAAATACAACGTGCGCCCGTCCGGTGAAAAACAGATCGCATTGGGGATCGACACCTCGCCCAACGCCAGCGGGCGCAACCCGTGCCGCAACGAGAACTGGTAGAACGCGCCGCGCCCGGCCTTCTGCGCATGTTCGTCCATCGTGCCGAACACGAAACGCCCGTGGCGGTCGGCACGACCATCATTGCTGCGTGTGAGCGGCTGTTCGGCTTCAAACTGCGTCAGGACCTCCAGCGCCAGCTGGCTGGACGTTGCGTCCGGGTCCGCCACGCACACCGACTTGGCCAGCACCACCAGCAGCCGGCCATCGTCCAGCAGTCCCAGGCAACCGGGCCGATCCGGTACCGACCAGGCATGCGACTGGCCGGTAACCGGGCTGTAGCGCCAGACGCGGCAGGCGCTGATGTCCACCCAGAACAGGCATTGGCGACGGTCGCACCACAGCAGGCCTTCGCCATGCGTGCAACGGCTGTCCAGCACCAGCGCGGCGTGCGAGGCGTCGTTCATCGCTTTACCACTCGGCGATGCTGCCGTCGGCATGGCGCCACACCGGATTGGCCCAGTCCGGCGGCTGCGCATTGGCGCGGATCAGCATGTCCTCGTTTACTTCCACACCCAGGCCGGGCAGCGGCAGCGCGGCGATGTAGCCGTCCACGCAGGCGAAATCCTCGCGATTGACCAGATAGTCCAGCAGGTCGGCGCCCTGGTTGTAGTGGATGCCGATGCTCTGTTCCTGCAGGACCGCGTTGTGCGAGACGAAGTCCACCTGCAGGCACGCGGCCAGCGCCACCGGCCCCAGCGGGCAATGCGGGGCCAGCGCCACGTCGTGGGCTTCCGCCATCGCCGCGATCTTGACGCACTCGGTGATGCCACCGGCATGAGACAGGTCCGGCTGCAGCATCGCCAGGCCGCCACCGGCCAGCACGTGCTTGAACTCGAAGCGCGAATACATGCGCTCGCCGGCGGCCAGCGGGATCGAAGTGCTGTCGGCCAGGCGCGCGTAGTGCTCGTACTGCTCGGCCAGCACCGGCTCTTCGACGAACAAGGGGCGAAACGGCTCCAGCGCGCGCAGCAGCGGCTTGGCCATCGGCACGCCGACGCGCCCATGGAAATCGATGCCAAAATCCACGCTGTCACCCAGCGCCTCACGGATGCTGGCGATCTTGGCCACCGCTGCGTCGACCGCGCGCGGACTGTCGATCAGCTGCATCTCCTCGCAGCCATTGAGCTTGAAGGTGTCGTAACCCTGGGCCATGTATGCACGCATCTGCGCCACGATGTCCGCAGGACGATCACCGCCGACCCAGCGATAGGTCTTCATCCGGTCGCGCACCAGGCCGCCGAGCAACTCGTACACCGGCACGCCCAGCGCCTTGCCCTTGATGTCCCACAGCGCCTGGTCGATGCCAGCGATGGCGCTCATCAGGATGGCCCCGCCGCGATAGAAGCCCGCGCGGTACAGGGTCTGCCACAGGTCGTTGATGCGCGCCGGATCCTTGCCGATCACGTACTGCGACAACTCGTGGACGGCGGCCTCGACGCTGCGCGCGCGGCCTTCGATCACCGGCTCGCCCCAGCCAACGATGCCTTCGTCGGTTTCCACCTTGAGGAACAGCCAGCGTGGCGCGGCGTGATAGGTCGTCAGGCGGGTGATCTTCATCGGGTGGCCTCCTGATAGGCATGCTTGAAGCCGCGGGCCTGGTCGCGGGTGCGCGCGACCGGCTGGCCGGGGCGATACAGGTCTCCGCCCAGTCCGGCGCCGACCGCGCCGGCGGCCAGGAACGTGCCGAGGTTGTCGGGCGTCACCCCGCCGACGACCAGCAGTGGTACCGGCGGCAGCACTGCGCGCAAGGCACTGACATGCGCCGGGCCATAGGTCGTGGCCGGGAACAGCTTGAGCATCTGCGCACCCGCGTCGATCGCGGCGAACGCCTCGGTGGCCGTGGCGAAACCGGCCGCCACGGTCAGCCCCGCACGCACGGCATGGCTGATCAGCGCCGGCGCGATGTTGGGCGTGACCATCAGCCTGGCGCCCAGGCCGGCCAGCGCGTCGACCTGCGTGGCCTGCAGCACCGTGCCGCCGCCGATCCAGCGGTCCGCACCGTGACGGCGGACGGCCGCGCCGATGCTCTCCTGCCAGTCGGGCGAATTGAGCGGGATCTCGATGGCGTCCCAGCCCTCTTCGACCAGGGCATCCAGATGCGCGGGCGCCTCTGCTGGCGTGATGCCGCGCAGGATGGCGATGAGGGGCAAGGCAAAGGGAAGGGGCGCGGACATGGGCATCAGTCGTGGTAGAGCTGCGAGCGGCCACCGTCGATCAGGATGTCGGTGGCGTTGATGAAGCGGGCTTCGTCGCTGGCGAGGAACAGCGCGGTGTAGGCCACCTCGCGCGGCGTCCCGATGCGCTTGGGCGGTAGCAACGCGGTCTGGCGCGCACGTGCCTCGGGCTCGCGTTCGAACCAGGCCTCGATGCGTGGCACCAGGATCAGGCCGGGCGAGATCGAGTTAACCCGCACGCCGTGCGCGGCGTACTCGATGCCGAGCGCGCGCGACAGGCCGATCAGACCGTGCTTGGCCACCGGGTAGGGAAAGGCATGGGGAATGATGCGGTGGCCATGCACCGAGGCGATGTTGACGATGCTGCCGGCCTGCTGGGCCAGCATGGACGGCAGCACGCGCTTGGCCAGGTTCCAGGCACCCTTGAGGTTGAGGTCCAGGCAGCGCTGCCAGTCGTGGTCCTCCAGCGCCAGCGGATCGGAAAACACGTCCGCCCCGGCGTTGTTCACCAGCACATCGATCCTGCCGTGGTGCTGCAGGGCGTGTGCGACCGCCGCGTCCACCGACGCGGTGTCGGTGATGTCCACCTGCAGGAGTTCCACGCCCGGCACGGCCTCGGCCGCTGCATTGCGGTCCAGGCCGATGACCTGCGCGCCCTCCTCCACGAACAGCGCCGCGATCGCTGCGCCGATGCCACTGGCCGCGCCAGTGACCAGCGCCACTTTGCCCGCCAATCGCGCGCTCATAGGGTACCTCGGCAGATCGGACCAGGCAGCCCTTGCGTGCCCGCACGGCAGGCTGCCGCGCAAGGCTTCATGTATGACGTCATCGACCCCTCCTCAGGTAGATCACGATGCGTGTAGTGGTGCATCCGTGGTGGCCATCGTCTGTGCGGCGCGCCTCCCGCGGATGTCCGGGGGAGGCCAACGGCCATCCACGCGGTTGGGGCGATTATTCTCAAGCCAGATATATTCATCAAATGAAATTTTTAGCCAGACCTATCCCAACCAGGAATAGGTTAGGCTCGCCGATCCGTCGCGCCGCTGGAACTGCCGATGCTGCTCAAGACACGCCACCTGCTGCTGCTGTTGCACCTGCACGAGAAGCGCTCGGTCCTGCGCGCGGCCGAGGCGGCCAGCATGACCCAGCCGGCCGCTTCCAAGCTGCTGGCCGAAATGGAGTATCTGGTTGGCGCGCCGTTGTTCCAGCGCCATGCGCGCGGCATCGAACCGACCATGTATGGCGACGTGCTGGCGCGACACGCGCGCGCCGCATTGTCCGAACTGACCCGGGCCGAGGACGAGATCGGCGCACTGCGCGACGGACGTCTCGGACAGGCTGCCGTGGGCACGGTGGTCAATCCGGGAACCAACCTGGTGCCGTTGGCGGTGGCGCGGGTCAAGACCGCGTTTCCCAGCATCCTGGTGCGGGTGGAAATGGATTACAGCCGGCCGCTGGTCGCGCGCCTGCTCGATGGCCAGCTGGATATCGTCATCGGCCGGATCATGGATGCCGAGCTGGCCGACGTCCTGCAGTTCGAGCGACTGGCCGACGAACCCCATGCGGTCATCGCGCGCGCCGGCCATCCATTGGGCAGCAAGGGCGCACTGACCCACGCTGACCTGGCCGACCACGGCTGGGTGGTGCCGCCGGAGTCGAGCATCCTGCGCGCGCGGATGGGCACGGCCTTCATGGAGCACGACATTGCCTGGCCGGACAACGTCATCGAGACCTCGGCGTTGCCGGTGATCACCGCACTGCTGATCGAGAGCGACTTCCTGACCGTGCTGCCCGCACGCTCGATCTCGGCCCACGTCGAGGCCGGCCTGTTGCAGATCCTGCCCATCGACCTGGACGTGCGGATGGAAGACTTCGGCATCGTCCGGCGCCGCCACCACCCGCTCTCGCCCGCCGCAGCGCATGTCCTGGCTGCGCTGCGCGAAACAGCGCGCGATCTGTATGGCCCTGCGCCGCGCGGCGCCGGCAGGGCGCGCCGCTAGCTATCTCGCCCAGGAATAGATCACGGTGAATATTTCATTTGTGGGACATGTCTCCACTTCCTATGCTCGCCCCCGATCGCCTTCCGCCGCGATGCCCGGACCGCGCCGCGTGCGCTGACCCGGACCTGCGTGCGGCATGGACGCCCCCCGGAAGCATCCGGGTGGATCAGGCGCATTGGACGGCACACAGGCCGCCCTGAAACACACAACCAGATCAGACGGGCCGGCTTTGTCCTTGGGAGGGAACAAACATGCCTCAGCATTCTCCACGCGCCTCGTGCAACCGGGGCCGTTCCATGATGTCCGCACGTCACCTGCTGCCGGTGGCCATCGCGCTGGCGCTGTCTGCCACCGCGGCCCAGACCCTGGCGCAGGAAGCCAACACGCCGGCTACGACTGACCAGGTCACCTCGCCCACCACCCTGGACAGCGTCAAGGTCACCGGCCAGCGCGCCGCGCTGGACAAGGCGCTGTCGGTCAAGCAGGTCGACGATCACGTGGTGGAAGTCATTTCCGCCGACAACATGGGCCAGATGCCCAACGTGACCGTGGCCGAGGCACTGGCGCGCCTGCCCGGCGTCAGCGCCACGCTGGACCGCGGCAACGCGAGCCTGGCGACGGTGCGCGGACTGGGTCCGCGCATGACCATGGGGACGGTCAACGGGCGCGAGATCGCCTCCTCCGAGCCGGACCGCGCGGTGCGTTGGGAAGTGTTCCCCACCGAGATCGTCTCCACGGTCAAGGTGTACAAGTCGCCCTCGGCCGACCTGATCGCCGGCGGCATCGCCGCCACGGTGGACATCTCCACCATCAGCCCGCTGGACTACACCGGCCCGCAGTTCGTCGGCACCGCCGGCCCGGTCTTCTACGACCAGGGCAAGGACGTGGACGGCTACAGCCCGTGGGGCAACCGCTTTGGCGCCAGCTGGGTGCACAAGATCAACGACGATCTGGCCATTGCCATCGGCGCGACCTACCAGAAGCAGAAGAACGCCAACTCGCTGATCGGCAGCTGGGGCTACACCGACCAGGCCACTGCGCGCGACGTGGATGGCGACGGCGATGCCGATGCCACGCCGTGGGGCGCGGCCGACCAGCTCAAGCTGGTCGACCAGGTGCGCACCGGCGCGATGGCAAGCCTGCAATGGCGGCGTGGCAACTTCGAACTGAAGGCCGATGCGCTGTACTCGCGCGTGCGCATCGACGAGGACCAGATGCAGAGCTGGTTCCGCAACTGGGACTACAGCAGCGGCTCGTGGTGGAACCAGTACGCCCAGCCCGGCTCGTCGGTGCACATCATCGACAACAACGTGGTCGGCGGCAGGATGGTCAATTCCGAGTGGGGCACCCCGCTGGAAATGGACCAGGTCATCGCCAAGTACGACGAGGTCAAGACCCTCACCGCCGGCGGCCTCAACGGGCGCTGGAGCGGCGAGACCTGGACCATCGACACCGACCTGTCCGCCTCGCAGGCCAAGCGCACCAACCGCTGGCGCTCGGTGCAATTCGGCCTTAACCCGGACAGCATCTCCTGGGACTTCGCACCCGGCCACGCCCCGTGGATCGCGGTCAGCTCGTCCACGCCGACCTGGGGCATTTCCGGCAGTGACGAGCCACAGGAACTGCGCGACCGCATCGCCGCGCTTGCCATCAACGCCAGCCGCCAGCTGGACGGCGTCATCAGCCGGATCGAGTTCGGCGCGCGCGCCTCGGACCGGGTCAAGGAAAACCGCCACTGGCTGGCCAACTACAGCGGCTTCGACCAGCCGATCTCCGCCTACGACGGCCTGTACCAGGCAGCAGAAATCCCGGGCCTGAACGTGCCGCCGGTCTACTCCGGCGACGTCGATGCCATCGCCGCGGTCGGCTTTGGCGGCTTTGCGCCCTCGCTGCTGGCCGAGCAGATGCTCGACCACTGGGAAGTGCGTGAAAAAGTGCAGGAAGCCTTCGCCAAGGCAGTCTTCAGTTCCACCTGGTTTGGCGTGGATGTCACCGGCAACGCCGGCGTGCGTCTGGTCAACACCCGTACCACCAGTGACGGCTACGACACCCAGGACGGCAGCACCTACGCGCCAAGCCACGCCAGCAAGCACTACACCGACGTGCTGCCCAGCGCCACGGCCAACTTCCTGCTGGCCGAGGACAAGATCCTGCGCGTGTCGGTGGCCAAGGTGGTCGCGCGCCCGCCGCTGGACGAACTGCGCACCGGCCGCTTCCTGGACAACCCCGCAACCGTCAGCGGCCAGCTCACCGGCAACGGCGGCAATCCGCAGCTCGATCCGTTCCGCGCCACCCAGCTGGACCTGTCCTACGAGTGGTACTTCCGCAAGGAATCGATGGCCGCCCTGGCGCTGTACCGCAAGTGGGTCGACTCGAGCATCGGCTACCGCACCGAGCACGAAACCATCAACGGCAACGACTACTTGATCAGCGGCCCATACAACGGCGGCGGCGGGTACATCAACGGCGTGGAGCTGACCTTCCAGACCCCATTCTGGTTCATCCCGGGGATGGAGAACTTCGGCGTGTACTCCAACTTCTCGCTGGTGGATTCCAACCTCAAGGAATTCGCCCCGTCCGACAACCCGCTGCCGCTCAGCGGCCTGGCCCGCAGGACCGGCAACATCGACCTGTGGTACAGCAACGGCAAGCTGGAAACACGCGTGGGCTACAGCTACCACAGCCCCTACACCACCGTGTACGGCTGGAACGCAGCCAGCCTGGTGCGCCTGGACAGCATGGGCAGCTGGGACGCCAGCATCGGCTGGCAGTTCAATGACCACTGGAGCGTGAAGCTGCAGGGCAGCAACCTGACCAACGAGCCCATGCGCGCATACACCGACAACCGGCCCTATCGGCTGGCCAACATGGATGACGGCGGCTACCAGCTCTACGGCCGGCGCATCGCGCTGGACGTGACGTTCAAGTTCTGAGCAGCAGACCCAAGAGGTGCGATTCGTGACGATCAAGCGTAGTTGGCGATGGGCCGCCGTGCTGGCGGCGGCGATGTGGGCCGCCCCGGCGATGGCCCAGCAGGCCGCCCACCCGTTCTACCTGGGCGTGGACCTGTCCTTTGCCAACGAGATGGAAGACTGCGGCGTGGTCTACCGCGAAAACGGCAAGCCGCAGGATGTCTACGGCCTGTTCCGGCAGCATGGCGCCAACCTGGTCCGCGTGCGGCTCTGGAACGACGCCCGCTGGACCCGTTACAGCGACCTGTCCGACGTGCGCAAGACCATCCGCCGCGCACGCGAACAGGGCATGGAAGTGCTGCTGGACTTCCACTACTCCGATGACTGGGCCGACGGCGACAAGCAGTACATCCCCAAGGCCTGGGCCGAGGTGCCCAACACCGCCGAGCTGGCCCAGACCTTCTACAACTACACCTACGACACGCTCAGGACGCTGGACCGTGAAGGCCTGATGCCCGAAATGGTGCAGGTGGGCAACGAGACCAACCCCGAACTGATGAGCAGCAAGGTCTGGGACAAGGCCAAGGACCGCATCAACTGGACGCGCAATGCGGCGCTGTTCAACGCTGGCATCCGCGCCGTGCACGACGCCGCGACCGAGTCGAAGATCAAGCCGCGGGTCATGCTGCACATCGCCCAGCCGGAGAACGTGGAGCCTTGGTTTGCCGCAGCCACCCAGGCCGGCGTGACCGGCTACGACATCATCGGCATCAGCTACTACCGCAAGTGGTCCAGCCGGACGATGGCCGAGCTGGGCCAGACCATCGAGCGCTTGCGCAAAACCTATCCGGACAAGGACGTGGTGATCGCCGAGACGTCCTATCCGTGGACCCTGGCCTTTGGCGATGCCTCGGGCAACCTGCTGGGTGAAGACTCGTTGATCCCCGGCTATCCGGCCACGCCCGATGGCCAGCTGCACTACCTGACCGACCTGACCCAACTGGTGGCCGATACCGGCGGCAGCGGGGTGATCTACTGGGCGCCTGACTGGACCAGCAGCCGCTGCAAGACCCGTTGGGGCACCGGTTCGTCGTGGGAGAACGCCACGTTCTTCGACTTCAACCACGGCAACGAACTGCTGCCGGGCATCAATTTCCTGCGCCACCCGTATCGCCTGCCGACCGGCACGACGCCGTGACCGAGCTGACGCGACGGGAGGTACTGCTCTCGGTGATGGCCGGCAGCGTGGCCGCCGCACTGCCCGCGACCGGCCGCGCCATGGGGCTGTCCGCACCGCAGCCGCCCGGTGTCACGGTGACGGCCGGCGCACTGGCCGGTGCGGCGGCAGCCGGCACCGCAACGCCCGGCAAGCGCGAGCGGCACGCGTTCGACGATGGCTGGCGCTTCCACCTGGGACACGCCAACGACGCGGCGCGTGACTTCGGCTTTGGTACCTACCAGCGCACCTACGCCAAGGCTGGCAAGGACACCGCCGAGGCGGCGATGGCCGCCTTCGACGACAGCGACTGGCGCGCGGTAAGCCTGCCGCACGACTGGGCGGTGGAGCTGCCGCTGGTGCCCAACCCCGACGCGCCGGCCACCGGCGATGACCCGGCCGCCGCGCACGGCTACCGGCCGCTGGGCCGCAACTATCCCGAGACCAGCGTGGGCTGGTATCGCACCACGCTGGACATCCCGGCGCAGGACGCCGGCCGCCGCATCGTGCTGGAGTTCGACGGCGTGTTCCGCGACTGCCTGGTGTTCTGCAACGGGCACGTGGTGGGCGCCAATGCCAGCGGCTATGCCGGCTTCGAGGTCGACCTGACCGACGTGCTGGACTACGGCCAGCGTAACGTCATCGCCGTGCGCGTGGACGCCACGCTGGGCGAAGGCTGGTTCTACGAAGGCGCCGGCATCTACCGCCACGTGTGGCTACGCAAGCACGATCCAGTCCACGTGCCCTTCGGCGGCATCGCCGTGCGCTGCCAGCCCGACCAGGGACAGGCGCGCGGCCCGGTGGACATCACCGTGTGCAACGACGGCGCCCAGCCGGCCAACGCTGTGGCCAGCGTGCGCGTGCTGGACCAGGACCAGCGCCAAGTTGCCCAAGCCACCCTGCCTGCCGTCCTGCTGCCGGCGGGCACCCAAGCCACACTGAGCCAGACCCTGGCCTTCCCCGCCCCACGGCTGTGGTCGACCCAGACCCCGCACCTGTACCAGCTGGTGACCGAGGTGCGCGTGGGCGGCGTGCTGCGCGATACGGTGCACACGCCCTTCGGCGTGCGCAACATCGCCTTCGACGCGCAGCGCGGTTTCCTGCTCAACGGCCAGCCGCTCAAGCTCAAGGGCACCTGCAACCACCAGGACCACGCAGGCGTGGGCGCGGCCATTCCCGATGCCTTGCAGGCCTGGCGCCTGCAACAGCTGCGCCAGATGGGCTGCAACGCGATCCGCACCTCGCACAACCCGGCCACGCCGGAGTTGATGGACCTGTGCGACCAGCTGGGCGTTTTGGTGATCGAGGAAACCCGACGCATGTCCTCCGACCCGGAGGCAATGGACGAACTGCGCCGCCTGCTGCTGCGCGACCGCAACCGGCCCAGTCTGATTGCCTGGTCACTGGGCAACGAAGAACCGCAGATGGTCACCGAGCGTGGCGTGCGCATCGTGGGCACCATGCAGGGACTGGTGCGGCGGCTCGATCCGACCCGCCCGACCACCTTCGCCATGGACAAGGGCTTTGGCGAAGGCGTCAGCCAGGTAGTGGACGTGGTGGGCTTCAATTACCGCACCAACCAGCTCGACGCCTTCCACGCGCGCTATCCCGAGATCCCGGTGTACGGCAGCGAGACGGCCAGCACCGTATCCACGCGCGGCAACTACTTCGCCGACACCGAGCGCGGCTACGCACGCGCCTACGACATGGACCACCCGTGGTGGGCATCCACCTCCGAGGCGTGGTGGGCGTTCGTGGCCGAGCGCCCGTACGTGTCCGGCGGCTTCATCTGGACCGGTTTCGACTATCGCGGCGAGCCCACGCCCTACAACCGCTGGCCCAACGTGGCCTCGCAGTTCGGCGTGCTCGACAGCTGCGGCTTTCCCAAGGACAACTACTGGTATTACCGCGCGCAGTGGACTGACGAACCGGTGCTGCACCTGTTCCCGCACTGGAACTGGGACGCCCTGCCGGAGGTCGCCAACGGCATGGTGGATGTGTGGTGCCACAGCAACCTGGAACAGGTCGAACTGCTGGTCAACGGCGTCAGCATGGGCCGGCGCGAGGTGCCACGGCATGGGCATGTCGAATGGCGCGTGCGATATGTCCCGGGCCAGATCGAAGCCCGCGGCTTCCGCGGCGGGGTGCAGGTCCTGCGCCAGCAGCGCCACACCGCCGGGCCCGCAGCAGCCGTGGTCCTGCGCACCGACAGCGGTGCGCTGCGCGGGGATGGCCGCGACGTGGCGATCCTGGTGGCCGAGGTGGTCGATGCAAAGGGCATCCAGGTGCCCGACGCGGCGCATCTGGTGTCCTTCGCCGTCAGCGGCCCTGCGCAGGTGATCGGCGTAGGCAATGGCGACCCCTCCAGCCACGAGGCCGACAAGGCCACTCAGCGCAGGACCTTCAACGGCCTGTGCATGGCCGTGCTGCAGAGCAAGGCCGGGACCGGCACCGTCCAGATCCGTGCCACCGTGCGCGGTCTGCGCGCAGCCAGCCATACGCTGCCGGTCACATCGGCCAGCTAGGCCATCGCACTGCGGACACCGGCTGACACCACGGCGCGGGCAACTTCGCCGTTTCTTTTTCCTTCCTGCCGTTGGCCCGACGCGGGGCCAGCGCGGCTGCGTGCTACCGTGCCGGCCAGGGTCGTCGCGCCCATGGCGCCGGCGTCCCGGCGCTGCCCAAGGCGCGCAACCGGCTCTGTCCTTTCCGCTGGAGTTCAACAAGCCGTCATGTGTCCGAGCAAGGTCGCCCAGGGCGACGAACGAGGCTGGATCGTCCCCATCGGGGGCGCTGAAAACAAGGGTGAAAGCCCGCGCATCCTGAAACGGTTCGTCGAGGTCTCCGGCGGCGACCAGGCCGAGATCGTAGTCATTCCCACCGCCAGCCAGCTGCGCGACACCGGGCCGCGCTACGAGCGCCTGTTCGGCGAACTGGGCGCGCGCAAGGTGGACGTGGTCGATTTCGACACCCGCCGCGACTGCCAGGACAGCGGCCGGCTGGACCGGATCGAACGCGCCAGCGCGATCTTCTTCACCGGCGGCAACCAGTTGCGCCTGTCCACCATCCTGGGCGGCACACCCGCCGCGCAGATGATCCGCGCCTGCAATGCGGCCGGGGTCACCGTCGGCGGCACCAGCGCCGGGGCCAGCATCCTGTCCGAACACATGATTGCGTTCGGCAAGGAAGGCTCGGCGCCGCAGGCCGATTCGGTGCGCCTGGCGCCGGGGCTGGGCCTGACCAACCGTTTCGTGATCGACCAGCACTTCCGCCAGCGCGATCGCCTGGGCCGGCTGATCGCGGCGCTGGCCTACAACCCGTTCGCCATCGGCATCGGCCTGGACGAGGACACCGCGGCCTTCATCGGCCCGGACAACACGCTGGAAGTCGAAGGCTCCGGCTCGGTCACCGTGGTCGATGCCGGCGACCTGAGCTTTTCCTCGATGGCCGATGCCAGCGAGAACCAGCCGGTGTGCATGCTGGGCATGACCATGCACATCCTGCTGGCCGGTGCCACCTTCAACCTGGCCACCCGCAAGGCGTCGGCAGGCTCGCTCTCCCCTTCCAAGACATGAGGTAGTGCATGCGCGTCCTTGAGCGTTCGGTTTACGTCGGTCCCTCGCTGTACGCGCACTTCCCGGTCATCAAGCTCGAGCTGGACCTGGAGGCGCTGGAAGACTGGCCCACCGCAAGGCTTGGGAGCGCATTCGTCGATGGCCTGGTCGCGGCCCTGCCCGGCCTGGCCGAACATGGCTGCTCGTACCGCGAACCCGGCGGCCTGATCCGGCGCATGCGCGAAGGCGAAGGCACCTGGCTGGGCCATGTGCTGGAACATGTCGCCATCGAGCTGCAGAACATCGCCGGTGAGGACGTCACCTTCGGCAAGACCCGCGGTGTGGGCGACAACCGCCGCGGCGTCTACAACGTGGTCTACGAATACGTCCAGCGCGAGGAAGGCATCGCCGCCGGCGAACTGGCGGTGAAGCTGCTGACCTCGCTGGTGCCGGCCGAACTGCGCGGCAGCGAGAAGCTGGCCGAAGACTGGGACTGGGACACCGCGCGGGTGGAATTCATCCGCTATGCGCAGCGGCGTGCGCTCGGACCGTCCACGGCATCGCTGGTCAAGGCGGCCGAAGACCGCGGCATCCCGTGGTTCCGCCTCAACAACCAGTCGCTGGTGCAGTTCGGCCACGGCAAGTACCAGCAGCGCATCCAGGCCACGGTGACCGGCAAGACGCCGCACATCGCGGTGGAGCTGGCCAGCGACAAGGAAGAAACCAACAACATCCTCGGCGGGCTTGGCCTTCCAGTGCCGCGCCAGTTGCTGGTCAGTGAGGCCAGCGGCGCGGTGCGCGCGGCCAAACGGCTGGGCGGCACGGTGGTGACCAAGCCGTACAACGGCAACCACGGCCGCGGCATCACCATCAATATTTCCAGCGATGACGAAGTGCGCGCCGGGTTCGAATCCGCGCGCGAGCATTCGCGTTCGGTGATCGTGGAAACCTTCATTGCCGGCGACGACCATCGCCTGCTGGTGGTCAATGGCGAACTGATCGCCGCGACCCGGCGCACGCCCGGCCACGTGGTCGGCGATGGCATCGCCGACATCGCCGAGCTGGTCGACCGGGTCAACGCCGATCCACGCCGCGGCATCGGCCACGAGAAAGTGCTGACCCAGCTGGAACTGGACGAACAGGCCGACCTGATGCTGGATCGCGTGGGCTATTCCCACTTCTCGGTGCCGGCCGAGGGTGAAGTGGTGTTCCTGCGTTCCACCGCCAACCTGTCCACCGGCGGCACTGCCACCGATGTCACCGACATCATCCACCCGGACAACCGCGACATGGCCGTGCGCGCGGTGCGCGCGATCGGCCTGGACGTGGGCGGCGTGGACTTCATCAGCCCCAACATCGCCGAAAGCTACAAGACCATCGGCGGGGCGATCTGCGAGGTCAATGCTGCGCCGGGCTTCCGCATGCACGTGGCGCCCAGCGAAGGCACGCCGCGCGACGCCGCCGGGCCGGTGATCGACATGTTGTTCCCGCCGGGCACGCCGGCGCGCGTGCCGGTCGCCGCCGTCACCGGCACCAACGGCAAGACCACCACCTCGCGCATGCTGGCGCACATCACCAAGATGGCCGGCTACACGCCGGGCATGACCACCACCGACGGCGTCTACATCGACGGCCAGCGCACGGTGGAAGGCGACATGACCGGGCCGGTGTCCGCGCGCATGGTGCTGGGCGATCCGCAGATCGACATCGCAATCCTGGAAACCGCGCGCGGCGGCCTGCTGCGGGCCGGCATGGGCGTGCCGGAAGTCAACGTCGGCGCGGTGCTCAACGTCGCCTCCGATCACCTGGGATTGAAGGGCATCGACACGCTAGAGCAGCTGGCCGAGGTCAAGCGCATCGTGGTGGAAGTGGCGCGCGACTGCGCGGTGCTCAACGCCGACGATGCCAACGTGATCAAGATGTCGGCCTACACCGACGCGCGCACCATCTGCTACGTCACCACCAACCCCTCGCATCCGCTGGTGCGCGAACACATCCGCGCCGGTGGCCGCGCCTGCGCCCTGGAAGGCGGCGTCAACGGCCAGATGATCACGCTCTACGACAAGGGCAGCCACATCCCGCTGATGTGGACGCACCTGGTCCCGGCGACGTTGGAAGGCCGCGCCCTGCACAACGTGCAGAACGCGATGTTCGCCGCGTCGATGGCGTTTTCGCTGGGCATCAAGCTGGAAGCGATCCGCCAGGGCCTGCGCACCTTCGACACGACTTTCTACCAGGCGCCGGGCCGCATGAACCTGTTCGCCGAGCATCCCTTCAAGGTGCTGATGGACTACGCCCACAACGCGCACGCGGTGGGGGTGATGGCCGACCTGGCCCAGCGCATGGACGTGCCCGGACGGCGCATCGTGGTGGTCACCGGGCCGGGCGACCGCCGCGACGAGGACCTGGCGGAAATCGCCAATGCGGTCGCGGGTCGCTTCGACCATTACGTGGTGCGCCGCGACGATTCGCTGCGCGGCCGCGATGGCGACGAAGTGCCGCGCATCGTCGCCAGGGCGCTGCAGGACGCCGGCGTCGCCAGCGATGCGATCACCGTCATCCCGGACGAACAACAAGCCGTCGACGCTGCGCTGCACATGGGCCAGCCCGGCGACCTGCTGCTGATCTTCGCCGACGCACTGGCGCGCACCTGGAAGCAGATCACCAAGTTCAAACCGGTTGGCGACGCAGCGCGCGTCAGTGCACCCGTGATCGAAACGCCGATCACGCAGGATCAGGACATCGACGACACCCTGGCCGCGATGCTGGAAGGCATGGTCCGCGACGAGCGCGGCCTGGTGTTCGAACGCGTGGATGAGCAGAGCGATTAATGCAGCAGCCCACGCATGCCCCGGAAGCCGTCATTCCCGCGAAGGCGGCGAAGTGCTCTACAACAGCCGAACGGCTGGTCATCCGGCGTCCTTCGTTCCGCGAAGCAGAGGCGCTCGGTCCCCGCGTTCGGGGGGATGACGCCAGCATCTTGATGCGCGCAGGACAAGCAGCGGCGCCTCGCCCTGGTCGTACGCAAAAGGATCTGCATGCTTGCTGAGCCGTTCCAGGATTCCCGCCGCCTGACCGGCTGCAACGTCTATTTCGCCGGCACCGGCGCGGCGCTGGAGTCCGCCGAAGGGCTGGCCTTCGACAGCATCGCGCCCACGCGCTGGCGCGGCCTGGTGCGACAGATGCGGCGCGCGCTCGGCTGGCCCGACGATGCCGTGCACCAGCGCGTGCATGCCAGCGGCGTGACCCTGGCGTTTGCCGCGCCGCTGGATCAGCTCTACACCGCCACCGAGGTCAACGAGTGGGCCTGGTGGCAGGCCACCGGCAGCGAAGCCGAGCGCTTCCACGCACCCGGCCATGCGGCGGTGTGGGATGTCGAATCGGCCCTGCGGACGCTACGTGCATCCGCCGCCGCCGAAGCCATGCCGCAGCTGGCCGCGCTGCAGGCCGAGGCCGACGCGCATGACCTGCCCTTCCTGCTGGACGAGGACGAACTGACCCTGGGCAGCGGCGATGGCGCGCGCAGCTGGTTCCTGGACGAACTCCCCGACCCTGCCGATATCCCGTGGCCGCGCCTGCACGGGGTACCCACCGCGCTGGTCACCGGCTCCAACGGCAAGACCACCACCGTGCGCCTGCTGGCCGCGCTGTGCGAAGCGCACGGCTGGCGCACCGCGCACAGCTGTACCGATGGCGTGTTTTTCAGCGGGCAGGCACTGGAAACCGGTGATTTCTCCGGCCCGACCGGTGCCCGCACCGCATTGCGCCAGGGTCGTGCGCAGGCCGCCGTGCTGGAAACCGCGCGCGGCGGCATGCTGCGCCGTGGCCTTGCGACCTGCCGCGCCAACGTCGCAGTGGTCACCAATGTCGCCGCCGACCATTTCGGCGAGTACGGCGTGCATGGACTCGACGACCTGGCCGCGGTGAAGCTGACCGTGGCGCGTGCGATTGGCGTAGGCGGACGGCTGGTGCTGAACGCCGACGATGCGCTGCTGCGCGCGCAGGCCGGTGCGCTGTCGTGTCCGCTGGCCTGGCATTCGCGGGATTTCGACCATCCGCTGCTGGTCGCGCAGCGGGCCGGCCACCAGCCCGCCTGCGGCGTGCGCGAGGGCCATCTTTGGCTGTCGCTTGCGGGCGAAGACCACGACCTGGGCGCCACCGCCGACATGCCGCTGAGCCTGGGCAATCGCGCCGGTTACAACATCGAGAACCTGGCGGGCGCTGCGCTGGCAGCCAGCGCACTGGGCATCGCCCCGGCCACGATCGCGCAGGTCCTGGCGCGCTTCGGCCATGACCCGCACGACAACCCCGGCCGCCTGCAGCATTGGGCCTTCGGCGATGTCCAGGTGTACCTGGACTACGCGCACAACCCGGACGGCCTGCGCGGCCTGCTCGATGCCGTCGGCGCCGGCGAACGCGACGGCCGGCTGGCGATCGTGCTGGGCGGCGCCGGCAACCGCGAGGACGCCGACCTGCGCGCGGTGGCCAGCATTGCCGCGGCCTACCGGCCCGAGCTGCTGGTCCTCAAGGACCTGCCGGGCTATGCGCGTGGCCGCGCGCCGGGCGAGGTGGCCGGGCTCATGCACGCCCAGCTGCTGGCCGACGGGATCGCCCTGGGCACGATTGCCCTGCGCATGGATGAAGTCGAAGCCGCGCGTGCGCCGCTGACCTGGGCACGCGAAGGCGACCTGCTGGTCCTGCCCGTGCACGAACTGGATGCGCGCGAACGCGTGGTCGCCCTGCTGGACCAGATGGTCGAAACCGGCTGGCGACCGGGGGAGCCGGTGCCGGCCCCGCCACCTGCCGAAGCAGACGAAAACCTGTAGAGCGGAGCTTGTGGCAATTCCTTTTTTGGGACTCCGCTGCTTTCGGTTGGATCACAGGAGAGCCCCAGCGGAGCAAGCTCCGCTCTACAGGACCTCCTTTCATCCAGAGCACGGGGGAGAGCCCCGGCGGAGTCCCCAAAAGGGGATTGCCACAAGCTCCGCTCTATATCGGGCGGATCACGGGAGAGCCCAGCGGAGCAAGCTCCGCTCTACAGAGGATCGGCCCATTGCGTAGCGCGCGGCAACGACGGAGCGACTCCGCCTGTTAAAATCGCCGGCCATGCCGTGCCCCCCCCTGTCTGCGGCATCCCGGAAAGCCCTACCTGCGCGCCCCCATCGCCTCAGGCCTGCGCTTTTCGCGGGACAGCTGCGAAGGAACCCCACATGGCGCTGAACTCCACTGAACGCTTCACCTCGCGCGTGGCCGATTACGTGCGCTATCGACCCGACTATCCGACCGCCCTGGTGGATTGGCTGCACCGCGAGCTGCAAGTGCCCGCTCATGCTTCCGTGGCCGACATCGGCGCCGGCACCGGCATTTCCTGCAAGCTGTTCCTGGATGCCGGCCATCCGGTGACTGCGGTCGAACCCAACGCCGCCATGCGCGCGGCTGCGGAAGACTGGCTGGGCGGCGATGCACGCTTCGCCACCGCCGCCGGTACGGCTGAAGCCACCAGCCTGGCCGATGCCAGCGTGGACCTGGTGACCGCGGCACAGGCGTTCCACTGGTTCGACCAGCAGGCAGTCAAGGCCGAGTGGCGGCGCATCCTGCGCCCGGGCGGGCTGGCGGTGGTGTTCTGGAATTCGCGCCGGCTGGCCGGCACGCCGTTCCTGGAAGGCTACGAACAACTGCTGCTGGACTACGGGCTGGATTATTCCAGCGTGTCCGAACGCTACAACGACGATGCATCGATGGAAGCCTGGTTCGACGGCGGCCTGCGCGGCATGGCCCGCTTCGACCACGGCCAGCAGCTGGATTTCGACGCCCTGCGCGGCCGGCTGCTGTCCTCGTCCTACGCCCCGCAGGAAGGCCATCCCCGCTACGCGCCGATGCTGGCCGCGCTGCAGGTGCTGTTCGATGCGACCGCCATCGACGGCAAGGTCGGTTTCGACTACGACACCCGCGCCTTTGCCGGTACCCTTGTCGAGGTGAATTCCACAGGGGAACGCCCATGAACGCCATCGCACGCCCTACCAGCAGCCTGTCCGTGGTGTCGCTGGTCTTCGGCATCCTGGGCTGGACCTTCCTGCCCGCCATCGGCGCCATCGCCGCCGTCATCACCGGGCACATGGCCCGCGCGGAAATCCGCCGCAGCGGCGGCCAGATCGAAGGCGACGGCATGGCCGTGGCCGGACTGATCCTGGGCTGGCTGGCGATCGGCCTGGCGATTGCCAGCGTGGCGGCCTTCCTCCTCTTTTTCGGCGGCATTGCCGCCATCGCTGCACTGAGCCATTGAACCGATGTATGGACTTGCCCGCCCCTTCCTGTTCGCCATGGACGCCGAACGCGCCCACGGCGCCGGCCTGCGCGCGATCGAAGCTGCGTATCGCACCGGCACTTCCGGCCTGCTGACGCGCCGGCCCAGGCCGATGCCGACCAAGGTCTTCGGCCTGGAATTCCCCAACCCGGTCGGCCTGGCCGCGGGCCTGGACAAGAACGGCGCGCACATCGACGCGCTGCTGGCGCTGGGCTTCGGCTTCGTTGAAGTCGGCACCGTTACCCCGCGCCCGCAGGCCGGCAATCCGCAGCCGCGCATGTTCCGCCTGCCGCAGCACAAGGCGGTGATCAACCGGCTGGGCTTCAACAATGATGGCGTCGATGTGCTGGTGCGCAACGTGCAGCGCGCGCGCCGCAGCGGCGGCCTGCTCGGCATCAACATCGGCAAGAACAAGGACACGCCCAACGAGTCGGCGGCCGACGATTACCTGTTCTGCCTGGAACGCGTGTACCCGCTGGCCGACTACATCACCGTCAACATTTCCTCGCCCAACACCGCCGGCCTGCGCGAACTGCAGGAAGAACAGGCGCTGCGCCAGCTGATCGGCACCCTGCGCGAGGCGCAGGAAGCCCTGGGCGCCAAGCACGGCAAGCGCGTGCCGATGCTGGTCAAGGTCGCACCGGACCTGTCCGATGCGGACATCGACGCGGTCTGCCGGGTGCTGACCGATCTGTCGGTCGATGGCGTGATCGCCACCAACACCACCATCGACCGCGGCCTGGTCCAGGCGCATCCGCATGCCGGCCAGGCGGGTGGCTTGTCCGGCGCACCGCTGCTGGCGCAGTCGACCATGGTGCTGCGGCGCATGCGCGCGCGCCTGCCGGACAACATTCCGATCATTGGCGTGGGCGGCATCACCTCCGGCGCCGATGCGGTGGCCAAGATGTCCGCCGGTGCCGCGTTGACCCAGGTCTATTCGGGCCTGGTCTACCAGGGCCCGTCGCTGGTGTATGACTGCGTGGAAGCCATCCGTCGTCGCCGCGAGCAGCCCAGCCGCGGCGCGGTCGCCCCGGTATGAGCGCCGCCTGGCGCCTGACGGAACACGCCCCGCTCCGCTCCCGCAACACCCTCGGCGTCGACGCGTCCGCGCGCTGGCTGCTGGAGCTGCACGACCTCGACGCCCTGCCCGCGGCTCTGGCATTGCCGGCACTGGCGTCCCTGCCGTGGCTGCCGTTGGGCGCCGGCAGCAACCTGCTGCTGGCCGGTGACCTGGACGGCGTGGCGCTGTCATTCGAAGCACGTGGCGTCGCCATCGTGGCCGACGACGGCGAGCGCGTGCTGGTCCGCGCCGAAGCCGGCCTGCCCTGGCACGAGCTGGTGCTGTGGACCCTGGGCCAGGGCCTGTGCGGGATGGAAAACCTGGCCCTGATCCCCGGCACCGCCGGCGCCTGCCCGATCCAGAACATCGGCGCCTATGGCGTGGAAGTGGGCGAGCTGATCGAGCGCGTCGAAGCCTTCGACCTGCATACCGGTGCGCCGTGCCAGCTGGACCGCGCCGCGTGCGCGTTCGGCTATCGCGACAGCGTGTTCAAGCGCCAGGCCGGGCGCTGGATCATCACCGCGGTGACCTTCGCCCTGTCGCGCACGCCGAGCCTGCGCATGGATTACGCCGGCCTGCGCAACGAACTGGCCGAGATGGGCGTCGAACATCCGGGCGCACGCGACGTGGCCGAGGCGGTGATCCGCGTGCGCAGCCGCAAGCTGCCCGATCCCTCGGTGCTGGGCAACGCCGGCAGTTTCTTCAAGAACCCGATCGTGGCCGCGAGCCTGGCCGACCGGCTGGAATCGGAATTCCCCGGCCTGCCGGTGTTCAGTGGCGATGCCGCCGACAACCGCAAGCTCTCCGCCGCCTGGCTGATCGAACAGGCTGGCTGGAAGGGCCACCGCGACGGCGATGCCGGTGTGTCGCCCGATCACGCGCTGGTCCTGGTCAATTACGGCCATGCCCGCGGCGCGCAGGTCCTGGCGCTGGCGCGTGACATCGCCACATCGGTCCAGGCGCGTTTCGGCGTGGCCATCGAACCGGAGCCACGCATCGTCGGGGACCACTGGTGATCCCCACCCCGGTCGCACCGATGCGTGCGGCCTTGCTGATGCTGGCCAGCACCGTGTCCTTCGGCCTGATGGCGATCAACATCCGGTTGGCGTCGCAATCACTGGAAACCACCGAGGTTGCCCTCTTCCGCAACGCCTTCGGCCTGCTGGCGCTGCTGCCGCTGGTGCTGCGCCCGGGCAAGCCGCTGCCACGCACCCGCCACCTGCCGCGCTACCTGGTCCGCACCGTGATCGGGCTGGCCTCGATGCTGTGCGGGTTCTGGGCCATCGGCCACCTGCCGCTGTCGCAGGCGATCTCGCTGTCGTATTCGACGCCATTGTTCGTGACCATCGCCGCGGTGTTCTGGCTGGGCGAGAAGGTCCACCTGCGTCGCTGGCTGGCGGTGGCGACCGGCTTCGTCGGCGTGCTGGTGATCCTGCGGCCAGGCTCGCAGGCATTCTCGCCCGAACTGCTGGTCGCGGTGGCCGCCGCGGTGATCAGCGCCATTGTCGCCATCCAGATCAAACAGCTCTCGCGCATCGACGCGCCGGACACCGTCGTGTTCTACACCTACCTGTTCTGGGTGCCGATGTCGCTGCTGCCGGCGCTGTTCCAGTGGCGTTGGCCCGAGGGCATCACCTGGCTGTGGCTGGTGTGCACCGGCATCTTCGGCACCGGCGGCCAGCTGCTGTGGACGCGTGCGCTCAAGCTGGGCGAAGTCTCGGCACTGCAGCCGATCAGTTTCATGCAGCTGCCGCTGGTGATCGTGCTGGGCTGGTGGCTGTTCGGCGAACGCCTGGACGGCTGGACCGCGCTCGGCGCCGGCATCATCCTGGGCTCGACCGGCTACATCGCCCACCGCGAAGCCACGCTGGCCCGGCGCGCGGCCACCCACGCCCCGGTGGAAGGCGCCAAGCCCGGGGAATGATGACCCGCGGATGGAGCCAACGCCATACTAGGCAGCTGATCATTTCCAGAAGGATGCCGATGCGCTTCCTGCAATTGCTCGCCGTCGCGCTGTTCGTTCTGTTGCTGGCAGCCACGCCACAAGCGGCGGCCGTCGTGATCCCCGCCTACACACCCAATGTCGTCGATCCCGGCCACGTCCTTGGCCCCGAGGACACCCGGCGTGTGAACCAGGCCCTGCAGCAACTGCGCGACGACCAGCACATCTGGGGTGCGGTCTACATCGTTCCTTCGCTGGAGCAGGACGACATCGACGCGCTGTCAGCGCGCGCCTTCAAGCAGTGGGGGCTGGGCCAGCACGGCGCCGACAACGGCCTGCTGCTGGTGCTGGCGATCCAGGAGCGGCGCTCGCGGTTCGAGGTCGGCTACGGCCTGGAAGGCAGCCTGCCCGACATCGCCGCCAAGCACGCACTGGATGAGGCGCTGGCACCGAGGATGCGCCAGGGCGATACCGCCGCCGCCATCATCGATGCGTTCGGCTTCATGGCGCGGGTCGCAGCGAAGGACCCGGCCACGATCGAGGCGTTGGCCAAGCAGACCAACGCGGAGGGCGCCAAGCGTCCGACCGACATGCTCCGGGGATTCCTGGCCTGGGCGGGACTGCTGGTCGTGGTCTGGCTACTCCCTCCGGTCCAGCGATGGTGGACGCGGCGCCTGCGCGACCGCTTGCTGCGCCAGGACCCTTCACTGAAGAAAAAGACCGAGGAAATCGCCACGCCCGAGCGCAAGCGCAAGCGCGGCTTCTCCGGCGGCCTGTTCCTGCAACTGTTCGCGACGCTCAATCCCGGCATCTTCGTCCTGATCCTCTCGGCCCTGTTCGCACCTGCCTTCATGGTCTCGATCGGCCTGGAAGTGCTGGTCTTCGGGCTGACGCTCTGGATGTCCGGCCGCCGGTACCGCTCACCTGAACGCTTCCGCAGCTTCCTCAAGTCGCAGGATCGCAAACGCAACGCGCTGATCCGCAGGGGCCACGTCATCAAGACCGATGCCGGTGGCTATGCCTATACCGCTGCCTACCACGCCAGCCAGCATGCAGCCTCCTCGTCCTCGTCCAGTGATTCCGGCAGTTCGTCGTCTTCCGGCGGCGGCAGTTCGGGCGGCGGTGGCGCCAGTTCGAGCTGGTAGCCGCCGCTATGGCACAGTGACCACGACACGGGCGACAACATGAAAACCATCGGATTGATTGGCGGCATGAGCTGGGAATCCACCCTGCCCTATTACCGCATCCTCAATGAAACCGTGCGCGACACGCTCGGCGGCCTGCACTCGGCCAAGGTGCTGCTGCACAGCGTGGACTTCCACGAGATCGAAGCCCTGCAGCACGCCGGTGACTGGGATGGCGCAGGCCAGGCGATGGCCGCCGCCGCGCGTTCGCTGCAGGCCGGCGGCGCCGACTTCATCGTGCTGTGCACCAACACCATGCACAAGGTCGCCGATGCCATCACCGCGGCCACACCCTTGCCGCTGCTGCACATCGCCGATGGCACCGCCGATGCGCTGGCCGCGGCCGGCATCACCCGCGTCGGCCTGCTCGGCACCCGCTTCACCATGGAACAGGATTTCTATCGCAAACGGCTGGAAGCGCGCGGCTTCGAAGTGGTGATTCCCGATGCGCGGGATCGCAGCGACGTGCACCGGATCATCTACGACGAACTCTGCCAGGGCGTGATCCGCGACGACTCACGCAGCACCTATCGCCAGGTCATGTCGAAGCTGGCCGATACCGGCGCGCAAGGCATCATCCTGGGCTGCACCGAGATCTCGCTGCTGGTCGACCAACGCGACGCCAGCGTGCCATTGTTCGACACGACCGCCCTGCATGCGCGTGCCGCAGCGCTGCGGTCACTCGAAAACTGATCAAACCAACGTCAGCGCCCTCGATCGGACACGGATGTCTTATGCGCCACTTGCTCTTCGCCTCCCTTGCACCTTTGCTGTTGACGCTTGCCGGTTGCACCAAGTGGCAGCAGCCGGACGCGCAAGATCCCTATGGCATGCGGTTCGAACTGCTCGATTGCCGCGGAGACTGGCCGGACGATCTGCCTATCGAAGCCATCGTCAGGAAGGAGCCTGCAGCGCATCCCTCTTACTTCGTCCAGGATCCAGTGACGTGTGGCATGGAGGTCTTCGATCCACGCTATACCCTTTCGCTCGACACGCTCACGCTCACGCTCGCTTACTCGATCCGCACGCCCGCAAGCGGCGAGGTCGCAGCCTGCATCTGCGAGTACGACTCGCGCTTCACGTTCGCCAAGCTGCCCCCGCAGGTCACAAGCGTCCGCTTCGAACAGGACTGACCCAGGTGGCTCGACCGCCCGAATGAAGGCCACGGCAAATCCGAAAGGTCCAGGCAAAGGTCAACCACGCCAGGCTCGCCCTCGATGTCCATGGGGTTGAAACCTGCACGCCGCGCGCCGGATGCTGCGATCAACGAAGCGCGCGCCACGGCCGACGCGCGCCGTAGAACACAGCCGCATAGACACCGACGACCCAGGCGATGGCCGCGGCCCAGCCGCCGAGGATATCGGACGGGTAATGCACGCCCAGGTAGATCCGCGCGGCACCTACCGCCAGGCCGAACAGGGCAGCGACCACCAGCACCGGCCAACGCCAGCGCGTGCCCCAGGCCAGCAGGATCAGCACCGTCACCAGGCTCATCGAGCCCATCGCGTGGCCGCTGGGAAAACTGAAGGTGTCCTGCGGCGAGATCGATTCCCACAGGCTCGGCCGCGCCCGTGCGAACAGCTGCTTGGTCATCAGGTTCAACAGCGCCGAGCCGATCAGCGCGACGCTGGCAAAGGTCGCCTCGCGCCAGCGTCGCCGTGCCAACAGCACCACGACCAGGATCAAGTCGAAAACGATGATGCCCTGGTAGCCCGCCCAGCTGATGCCCAGGAACGCCTGGTCCAGCCATGGCCCGGACGCAGCCTTGGCGTGCAGCAGCAGGGGATCGTCGAACACGAAGCTTTCCGCCTTGTGCACGTCCTCGCCAAGCTCGGCAAAGCCCCACAGCGGCAGCAGGATCGCGGTGAACAGCAGGGCCGTGCGCCAGCCGATCCGCCGCAGGACGCGGCCGACGACACTGGTGCCGGCCGCTGCCGCCTCAGGCAGCACTGCGCGAATAGTGTTTGTCGACGTATTCGTCGATCAGCGCGACGAACTCATAGGCGATGTTCTCGCCACGCAGGGTGATGCTTTTTTCGCCATCGATGAACACCGGCGCCGACGGCGCTTCGCCCGTGCCCGGCAGCGAGATGCCGATGTTGGCGTGGCGCGATTCGCCCGGTCCGTTGACCACGCAGCCCATCACCGCCAGGGTCATGTGCTCGGCGCCGGGACGGGTGATCTTCCATTCGGGCATCTTGCCGCGCACGTGTTCCTGCACGACCTTGGCCAGCTCCTGGAAGAACTCTGAAGTCGTACGGCCGCAGCCCGGGCAGGCGGTAACCATCGGCGTGAACGCGCGCAGGCCGGTGGTCTGCAACAGCTCCTGGGCAACGATGACTTCCTGCGTACGCGAAGCGCCCGGCTCGGGCGTCAGCGAGATGCGGATGGTGTCGCCGATGCCTTCCTGCAGCAGCACCGCCAGCGCCGCCGACGAGGCGACGATGCCCTTGCTGCCGATGCCGGCTTCGGTCAAACCAAGATGCAGTGCGAACTCGCTGCGACGGGCCAGGTCGCGATAGACCGCGATCAGTTCCTGCACGCCGGAGACTTTGGCCGACAGCACGATGCGGTCGGCTGGCAGGCCGATCTCCACCGCCCGATGGGCCGAATCCAGCGCCGAGCGGATCAGCGCCTCGCGCAGTACCGCGGTGGCGTCCCATGGCTGGGCGCGCTTGGCGTTTTCGTCCATCAGTGCCGCGGCCAGCGACTGGTCCAGCGAACCCCAGTTGGCACCGATCCGCACCGGCTTGTTGTACTGGATCGCGAACTCGATCAGCTGCGCGAACTGGGTGTCCTTCTTCTTGCCGAAGCCGACATTGCCCGGGTTGATGCGGTACTTGCCCAGCGCTTCGGCACAGGCCGGTTCGCCCGCCAGCAGCTGATGCCCGTTGTAGTGGAAGTCGCCGATGATCGGGACCTCGATCCCCATCATCGCCAGCTTCTCGACGATGCGCGGCACGGCCGCGGCGGACTCGGGATTGTTGACGGTCACGCGGACCATTTCCGACCCGGCGCGCCACAGGTCGGCGACCTGCTTGACCGTGCCGGCGATGTCGGCGGTATCGGTATTGGTCATCGACTGCACCACCACCGGCGCGCCCCCGCCCAGCTGCACGTTGCCGATGCGCACCCCGTGGGTGATGCGGCGCGGCTGGCCGCCGGCGGCGACGGGCGTGAATTCGGGGGTCGGGAGCGGCGTGGGAATGGCGTTCATGCGGCCCATTTTACCGGGCACGGGTGACCGGGAGGCGACCGGCCGGTCCGGCGGTCATCAACGACCTGGCCAATAGGAGCCGCTTCAGCAGCACCAAGGCTTTCCCGGTGGGCCAGGCGCCGCTGAAGCGGCTTCCACCGGCCCGGTACACTGCCGCGCTGATGAACGACCTGCCCGCCCGCGACATCCTCACCCCCACCCAGCTCAATACCCTGGCCCGCGACCTGCTGGAAGGCAGCTTCCCGGCGGTCTGGGTCGAGGCCGAACTGGGCAACGTCACCCGACCGGCCTCCGGGCACCTGTACTTCACCCTGAAGGACGCCCGCGCGCAGATCCGCTGCGCCATGTTCAAGCCCAAGAGCAGCTGGCTGAAGTTCGCCCCGCGCGAGGGCCTGCGCGTACTGGCCCGCGGCCGGCTGACCCTGTACGAAGCGCGCGGCGACTACCAGTTGGTGCTGGACCACATGGAGGAAGCCGGCGAAGGCGCGTTGCGGCGCGCGTTCGACCAGCTCAAGGCCAGGCTGGCGGCCGAAGGCCTGTTCGATCCCGAACGCAAGCGGCCGCTGCCCGAATTCCCGCAACGGCTGGCGGTGATCACCTCGCCCAGCGGCGCGGCGGTGCGCGATGTGATCAGCGTGCTGGGCCGGCGTTTCCCGCTGCTGCAGGTCGATGTGCTGCCGACGCAGGTCCAGGGCGCGACGGCCGCCGCGCAGATCGCCGCGCTGGTGCGCAAGGCCGGCGACAGCGACCGCTACGACGCAGTGCTGGTCACCCGTGGCGGTGGTTCGATCGAAGACCTGTGGGCCTTCAACGAGGAAATCCTGGTGCGCGCGGTCGCCGATTGCGCGGTGCCGGTGGTCTCGGCCGTGGGCCACGAAACCGACTTCACCCTGTGCGACTTTGCCGCCGACCTGCGCGCACCCACGCCCTCGGCCGCCGCCGAACTGCTGGTGCCTTCGCTCACCGACCTGGCCACGCGCCTGCGCGGCCTGGGCCGGCGCCTGCACACGCTGCAGACCCATCGCATGGACCGCACCATGCAGCGCCTCGACCGCGCCTGGCTGCGCCTGCAGGCACAGGGGCCGCAGGCGCGCGTCGAACTGATGCGCCGCCGCCACACCGAAGCCCTGCGCCGCCTGCAGGCGCAATGGCAGGTGCAGCTGGACAGCCGCCGCGCGCGCCTGCGCCATGCGACAAGCGTGCTGCGCGCGCATTCGCCGCAACGTCGGCTTGCGGTACTGGCCGAACGCCTGGCCGCGCTTCAACCGCGCCCGCAGGCGGCCATCGCCCGCCAGCTGCAGCGCGAAACGCTGCGCCTGCGCGGCCTGGTGCGCTCGCTGGAAGCGGTCAGCCCACTGGCCACGGTCGCCCGAGGCTACGCCCTGGTCACCCGCGAGGACGATGGATCGCTGGTGCGTTCGACCAGCCAGGTCGCGACCGGCGACGCGGTCCAGGCACGCCTGGCCGATGGCACGCTGAAGCTGCGGGTCGAATAGCGCGATCCACAAACCGCGGTCACGCGGAGACACCGTGTAGAGCAGGGCTTGTGGCAATCCCATCTTGGGGACTCCGCTGCAGCTTTCCCGCGCTCTGACCGAGGAACAGCCGAGCAAGCTCGGCTCTACAGGGAACGCGCGGCTCCCACGCAACCGGGATGCTGGCAACCCCGTTTCCCTGACCCAGGCGTTTGCAGCCTCCGTCCATCACGGGAGTTGCCACCATGTCGCACCTGTCTCGCCCTGCTCTGACCCTGCTCGCCGTCGCCGTGCTGGCGGCGTGTTCGTCCGCACCACCGCAACAGGCCGTCGCTCCGCCGTCACCCGAGGCACCGCAGGTCGGTGCTGCCGATGCGCAGGCCGCCAAGGCCAAGGTCCAGGCCGCCCGATCACTGGCCCAGACCGAGCGCAGGATGGAGAGCTACACCCCGCCGGCGCCACCTGCGCCGCCGGCCCCGATGCCGGACATGGGCGCGTACTACGCAGCGCCAGCCAGCATCGCGCCGATGCCTGCACCGCTGCCGGCCAACACCGAGCGCTATGCCCACCAGGATGACAACCCACTCCAGCGCACCGCCGAGCAGCCGGTGTCCACCTTCTCCATCGACGTGGACACCGGCAGCTACAGCAACATGCGGCGCATGGTCGAACAGGGCCAGCGTCCACCCGCCGATGCGGTGCGGGCCGAGGAGTTCATCAACTACTTCGACTACCACCATGCCGCGCCCGACACCCGCGCAACGCCGTTCCGGGTCACCACCGAACTGGCGCCCGCCCCCTGGAACAGCCAGCGCCAGCTGCTGATGATCGGCATCAAGGGCTACGAGCTGCCCAAGCGGGAGCTGCCACCCTCCAACCTGGTGTTCCTGCTGGATACCTCCGGTTCGATGAACACGCCTGACAAGCTGCCGTTGCTCAAGCAGTCGCTGGCGATGCTGGTGCCGCAACTGCGCGCGCAGGATCGCGTGTCGATCGTGGTCTACGCCGGTTCGGCCGGACTGGTCCTGCCGCCGACGCCGGGTAACCAGCACGCCCGCATCCTGGCGGCGCTGGACCAGCTGGAAGCCGGCGGCAGCACCAACGGCGGTGACGGCATCCGGCTGGCCTACGCGATGGCGCGCCAGGCCTTCATCAAGCGCGGCAGCAACCGCGTGATCCTGGCCACCGATGGCGATTTCAACGTCGGTACGGTCAGC
This sequence comes from Pseudoxanthomonas sp., assembly GCF_027498035.1. NCBI lineage: Bacteria > Pseudomonadati > Pseudomonadota > Gammaproteobacteria > Lysobacterales > Lysobacteraceae > Pseudoxanthomonas > Pseudoxanthomonas sp. Next base: position 4,100,407 of record NZ_CP114978.1, on the reverse strand, counting down.
CAGGACGCGCTGGAAACCCTGGTCAGCGATGCCCGCAGCTCTGGCATCGCGCTAACCACGCTCGGCTTCGGCCAGGGTAATTACAACGACCAGCTGGCCGAACGCCTGGCCGACGTTGGCGACGGCAACCACGCCTACATCGACTCGGACAAGGAGGCACGCAAGGTGCTGGTCCAGCAGATGCAGGGCACGCTGCTGACCATCGCCCGCGACGTCAAGATCCAGGTGGAATTCAACCCAACCGCGGTCGCCGAATACCGTTTGATCGGCTACGAGAACCGCGCCCTGCGTCGCGAGGATTTCGCCAACGACAAGGTCGATGCCGGCGACATCGGCGCCGGCCACGAAGTCACCGCCCTGTACGAACTGACCCCGGTGGCCTCGACCGCCCAGCGCACCCAGCCGCTGCGCTACGGCGGCAAGCAGATCGCGGCTGGCGATGCGCGCGAAGTGGCCGACCTGCGCCTGCGCTACAAGCGGCCCGGCAGCGACACCAGCACCCTGATCGACACACCGATCCTGGCCGCGTCGCTGCAGCAGCAGCCCAGCCAGACCCTGCGCTTCGCCAGCGCGGTGGCCGGCTACGCGGACCTGCTGCGCGGCGGCCGTCGCTTCGACGGCTGGGGCTGGGACCAGGTGCTGGTCACCGCGCAAGGCGCCAGGGGAAGCGACCGCGACGGACTGCGGGCCGAATTCGTGGGATTGGTCGGGCAGGCGCGCCGCCTGATCGACCCGGGCCAGGGTGAAGTAGCCGTGGCCCCGCGCATCGATTGAGTCCGACGTCGAACGAGACACTGCAACATCGTCGGCGTCCAGCAACGTCGCCCGGGCAGGCAAAGCGCACCCGGGACGCCCGGATCTTTGCCATGGACCGTGAGGCCCGTGGCAAAGATCCCCGGATGCGGCCCGTGGCCTTGTCCGGGCGAGGTGATCGCGATGCTGGTGTCGAAGCACACTGGCCGGGCGCTACAAGTACGTCGGCCGCTTACGCAACGCGTTCGCCCAGCACCGGTCCCGGGCGCCCCAGCAAATACCCTTGCGCATAGCTGCAGCCCAGGTTCCGCAGTGCCTGCAGCTGGGCTTCGGTCTCCACGCCCTCGGCAATGGTTTCGATGCCCAGGGTGCTGGCCAGCGCCAGGATCGCGCGGACCAGGCCGACGCTTTCCGGCCGGTCGGCGCTGGAAATGCCGGACACGAAACTGCGGTCGATCTTCAGCGCCGAAATCGGGAAGCGGTGCAGGTACGACAGCGCCGAAAACCCGGTCCCGAAATCGTCCAGCTGCGCCAGCACGCCGTTCTCGCGCAACAGCTGCAGCATGCGCAACGTGCGCGGCGCATCGTCCAGCAACGCCATCTCGGTAATTTCCACGCGCAGCTGCGCTGGATTGGCGCCTGCGTTGTTGAACAGCGCCAGCAGGCGCTCGGCGAAATCGGGCGAGCGGAAATGCCGTGGCGAGACGTTGACCGAGATGTAGCCTTCTACGCCGTTGGCGATGCGCAAGGCGATCTGTTCGTAGAGCAGCCAGTCGACCTGTTCGATCAGGCCGCTGTCCTCGCCCAGGGCAATGAACTCGGCCGGCAGCAGCAGGCCGCGGCGCTCGTGATGCCAGCGCAGCAGCGCTTCGTGGCCGATGACCTGGCCATCCTCCAGGCGCACGATGGGCTGGTAGAACGAAGTGAAATCGCGACCGTTGATGGCCCGGCGCAGGTCGGCTTCCAGGTCCAGGCTGCGCATCGCGGCTTCGCGCATCGCTTCATCGAACACCGCGCTGCGGTCACGGCCCTGGGCCTTGGCGCGGTACATCGCCGCATCGGCGTCACGCAGCAGTTCTTCGCCGCTCTGGTAACGCGGATGCCAGGCCGCGATCCCGATGCTGGCGGCAGGAAACAGTTCGCGCCCGGCCACCCACATCGGCTGGTTCAGCGCTTCCAGCAGATGCGTGGCGAAGTCCACGACTTCCTGCATGTCGGCGCGATAGTGCATGACCATGGCGAACTCGTCGCCGCCCAGGCGCGCGACCAGGTCGCCCTCGCGCAGCTGCGAGGTGATGCGCCGGGCCACTTCGATCAGCAGCTCGTCACCGGCGGCATGGCCGATGGAATCGTTGACCAGCTTGAAGCGGTCCAGGTCCATGAACAACACGGCGAAATCGCCGTCCTGCTCGCCCTGCGCGCGGGTAATCGACGCGGCCAGGTTGGCCAGCAGGAAGGCCCGGTTGGGCAACCCGGTCAGTGCGTCGTGCGTGGCCTGGTAGGTCAGGCGCTGCTCTGCGCGCAGGCGCTCGCCCATCTGCGCCATCAGCTTGGCGTTGACCTCGGCCAGTTCGAAGGTGCGCTCCTCGACCCGCTGTTCAAGCTCCAGGTGCGCGGCCCGCAATGATTCGCGGGCGCGTTGGCGCGCCAGCCCATTGCCGATGTGGTGGGCGACGAACGACAGCAGGTTCTGGTCATGCGCGGTGTAGCGCACTTCCGGCGAATAGCTCTGCACCACCACGCAGCCGCGATTCTCGCCGGCCTGCTGCAATGGCACGCCCAGCCAGCTGTACGCCGGTGGGCCGTGCTGGATGACTTTTTCATCCACCGTCAGCGCGGCGATCACGCCCGGATCGGCCAGCAGTGGCGCGCCACTGTCGATCACGTATTCGGTCAGGCCATGGCTGGCCCGCCGCGACTGGCGCACCGGGTCGCGCTCATCGATGGAATACGGGAAATGCAGGGGTCTGGCCGTCATCGTCCAGCAGCGCGATATAGAAGTTGCGCGCGACGATCAGCTCGTCCACCACCCCATGCACGGCGGCGTAGAAATGTTCCAGCGTGGCCGAGGTATTGGCCATGTCGGTGATGCGGAACAGCGCACCCTGCAGTTTCTCGGCGCGCTTGCGCTCGATGACTTCGGCCTGCAGCTCGCGGTTGGCCAGTTGCAGTTCGCCGGTGCGCTCCGCGATGCGGCTTTCCAGTTCCTCGTGTGCATGCCGGCGGTCCATCGCCGTCAGGATGTGCTGGGCCACGTAGACCAGCAGCGCGCGGTCTTCGTCGGTATAGCTGGCCTGGGTGTCGTAGCTCTGCACCACGATCGCCCCGCAGACCCGGTCGTCGCGGCGCATCGGCACGCCCAGCCAGTCCAGGCTGTCCGGGCCATGGCTGACATCGCGGGTCACGCCCAGGCGCTGGCGCACCATGGCTGAAGGCCCGCGCAGCGGCTGGCCGTGCTGGAGCAGCGCGGTGGTCATGCTGTTGTGCATTTCCTCCTCGCTGAACTCGCGGTCTGGTTCGGCCACGTACGGATCGAGCAGATCGGCGAAATACAGGAACCGGACCATGCGGCGCACGTCGTCGTACAGCACGATGTAGCAGTTCTCCGCATACATCAGCGTGCCCACGACCGCATGGATTCGGCGCAGCATCTCGCGCATTTCCAGGTCGGCGCTGGCGACGTCGGCGATCTCGTACAGGGCCTGCTGGAGGCGCTTGGACTTTTCCAGCGACACCACCCGGGCCTGGGCACGCCCGGCTTCCATGGTGGCGCCGATCAAGGCCCGCGCCGTGTCCTGCCAGGCCTGCACCTGGGCAGGCGTCAGCGGCGTGGACAGGCTGGCCGCCACCGACATGCGGGCGTTGCCTTCCTGGTTGGACCAGGCCAGCAGCAGGATGGACGGATCGTCGGGGGTGATCGGCTGGCCGTCCCACAGCGCCTGTTCGGCAAGGCGCCGCAGCACGCCCGGGGCAGCGAGCGTGGTCGCCCCGCCTGCGCCGATGGCCCAGTCGCGCCAGCACGCCACCACATGGCCACCCTCCGGCAGCAGGCCACACAGCACCTGCGCCACGGCGTCAGTCGCCACGGCGTTGACACCGGTCTGCACACTGGCAGGAGCGGTCTGGCCTGACATTCGATTTCCCCCTTTCAACCGGCACGCCCGGGGCGGTCGCAGACACCGGCACGCGCTGGTTCTGAACGAACCGGCTGCGATATCGACCCCGGGATGGGCGGGTGTACGTTCCCACATGCATGGCACACGGCACCCTCCCCACGTGGCAAGTATACGCACCCGGCTATCACGGAAAATCCATCCCGGCAACCCGCAAGCCGCGCCCGCACGGCTTTGAGACCGACGCGGCACAACGTAGGCTTGCGGCCGTGAACGACGCGGCAGAGCCCACCGACGATCTGCTGATGCTGGCCTATGCCGCCGGTGACGTGCGCGCGTTCGAGCAGCTTTATGGGCGTCACCGCGGGCCGTTGTACCGGTTCCTGATGCGCCAGCTGCGCAATACCGCACTGGCCGACGAGCTGTTCCAGGATGTCTGGCAGCGGGTGATCGCCGCGCGTGCCAGCTGGCAGCCTGATGCGGCGTTTTCCACCTGGCTGTTCCGGATCGCACACAACCGGCTGAACGACCATTGGCGCGCGCAGAAGCACCGCCCCGCCGCGCCCGACGACGCCGACGCGCGCACCGCGCGCATGGCCGACCCTGAAACCCCCGAGCGGCAGCTGTCCGAGTTCGAGCAGCGCCGCGACCTGCAGCGCGCCCTGGACGCACTGCCGGAAGACCAACGCGAGGTCCTTGTGCTGCGGCTGGAACAGGAACTGACCCTGGAGGAGATCGGCCAGATCACTGGCGTCGGCCGGGAAACGGTGAAGTCGCGGCTGCGCTATGCCATGGACAAACTGCGCGCGGGGATCGGCCAATGACCACGCCCCGCGAACCCCTGACCCCGGAAGAACGCGCCCTGGCGCAGCGGCTGGCGCATGCGCCGGGCCCGCGTGAGCCAGGCCCGGCGCTGGATGCGCTCATCCTGGGTGCGGCGCGCGAAGCCGTGGCGGCCGACACCGCGCCTGCGCAGGACGCCAAGCCGATCGAGCCCGTTGCACCGATCATGGCGGCAGCCTCCACTTCCCCATCGAGCACGCCCGCCGCGCAGAGCCGTCGCCCGCGCACGCGCCGCTGGACGCTGGGCCTGGGCGTGGCCGCTTCGGTGCTGCTGGCCGTGACCATCAGCTGGCAGCTGCGTCCACAGCGCACGACAGGGCTTGTGTACGAAACCGCGCAGGCTCCGGAAGCAGCCGCGCCGGAGGCCGTCGCCGCCGATAACGTTGGCGCCGACGCCAACCACGCTGCAGCGGCCATGCCACCGCCGCCCCCGGTCGCGATGGCACCCGCCATGCAGCCAGCACCGGCATCACCCAAGCGCCAGCCATTGCCGCCACCGCCCGAAGCACCGGTGATGGAAGCCGCACCACCACCGGCGACGTATGCCCCTGATGCGCCGGCACAAGCCGCGCGTGCCGAAGCACAGGCGCCTGCAGGCATCGCGCCCGCCCCGGCACCGGCACCTCGCCAGGCGAAGACCTACACACCGCCAGCGCCTCCGGCTCCGCCCGCGCCCGTCGCTGATGCGTTCCAGCGCTACGCGCCGCCACCGCAGCCTCCAGCACCGACGCCCATGCCCGATCTGGGGGCGGACCGTGAGGCCGTCGCGGCACGCAAGGTGCAGATGGATCAATCGAAAGAAACCCAGCACCGCAGCGAACGCCGTGCCGTGCTTTACGCCGCACCATCGGCGCCCACGGTGTTGGCGTACACCGAAAGCCAAGCAGCAGCGGCGACGGCCGAACAGGCGGCCGTTGCGGAAGACAGCCAGCTGCCGCCGGACCAATGGCTGCGGCGCATCCGCAAGCATCGCTTCGAAGGCCATGGCGCGCTGGCCCGCGCCAGCCTGCAGGTGTTCCAGCAAACGCATCCAGACGTGGCGATCCCCGAGGACCTGCGTCCGCTGCTGCCATGAGCGACACCCTGGCCGGCGTGCTCCGGCAGGAAACCCTGATCAAGCACAGCCGCTTCATCGTCCATGCCGGACCAGTGGCCTCGCCTGAGGCCGCCATGGCCTTCATCGCTGATGCCAGCGAAGCCGGCGCCACCCACAACTGCTGGGCCTGGCGCGTGGGCGAAGCGTTCCGTTCCAGCGACGATGGCGAACCCGGCGGCAGCGCCGGCCGGCCGATCCTGGCCGCCATCGACGGCGCCGGCTTCGACCAGATCGCCGTGGTCGTCACCCGCTGGTATGGCGGGATCAAGCTTGGCGTGGGTGGACTGGTCCGCGCTTATGGAGGCTGCACCGCCAGCGCCCTGCGCGAGACAGCGTGCGTGCCGCTGCTGGCGCTGGTCGAACTGGAGATCACCTGCGGCTTCGACGACCTGGGCCACGTCCATGCCGCACTGGCCGCTTTTTCGGCTGAGAAACTGGACGAAGGCTTCGACGCCGACGGCGCACATCTGCGTCTGCGCCTGCCCGCCGACCAGGCCCAAGCCTTGAAAAACCATCTGCGCGACGCCACCCGTGACCGGGTGCGATGCGCTGGCCCAGCCGATGCCGTCCCTGTTGCCCGGGATTGATCCTGGCCCGGCAGGCGCCCGTTCCGGGAACCTGCACGGCTGGCGACGGTCGATGTCCCCGCTGCAATGCTCTCTCCTCCTGCCGGAATACCCATGAACTCCCCCGAAGCCAGCACGCTCCCCGCCAGCGGCGCCACCGAGGCAACGCGCCCCAAACCGAAGCTGGGCAGCCTGCGCGCGCTGTGGCCGTTCGTGCGCCGGCACATGGGGCTGTTCGTATGCTGGATCGTCGCCCTGGCCGTAGCCTCCGCCGCGACGCTGAGCCTGCCGTATGCGGTCAAGCAAATGATCGACCATGGCTTCAGCAGCGGCGCCAATATCGACAAGGCGTTCCTGGGCCTGTTCGGCGTGGCCGTGGTGCTGGCCCTGGCCAGCGCGGCGCGCTTCTATTTCGTCTCGCTGCTGGGCGAACGCGTGGTCGCCGACCTGCGCCGCAAGCTCTACGCCCACCTGCTGGAACTGGACGCGCAGTTCCATGACCGCAATCGCAGCGGCGAGCTGGTCTCGCGCCTGTCGGCCGACAGCGAGTTGCTGCGCAGCGTGGTTGGCAGCGCGATGTCGGTGGCGGTGCGCAGCTCGGTCACGGTGATCGGCTCGGTGGTGATGATGTTCATCGCCAGCCCGCGCCTGGCCTCGTTCGCGCTGGTCGGCATTCCGCTGGCGGTGGTGCCGATCATCCTGGGCGCGCGCAAGCTCGGGAAAATCTCGCGTGCCAGCCAGGACCGCGTGGCCGATGCCAACACCCTGGCCGGCGAAAGCCTGGGTGCGGTGCGCACGGTACAGGCGCATGCGCGCGAACCCTACGAGCGCGCGCGCTTCGAAACCGCGGTCAACATTTCGGTCGAAACCGCACGCAAGCGCATCCGCGCGCAGTCCTTCGTCACTGCCGGTGCGATCACGCTGGTGTTCGGCGCGATCGTGCTGGTGTTGTGGTCGGGCGCGCACGACGTGATCACCGGCGGCATGAGCGCCGGCACGCTCGGCCAGTTCGTGTTGTATGCGCTGATCGGCGGTGGCTCGGTCGGTTCGCTGGCCGAGGTGTGGAACGAGCTGCAGCGCGCGGCCGGCGGCATGGGCCGCATCGGCGAGTTGCTCGACGAGACCCCGCAGGTGCAGACACCTGCGCAGACGCTTGCCCTGCCGCTGCCGGTGCGCGGCCAGATCCGCTTCGACCATGTGGCGTTCCGCTACCCCACGCGCCCGGACATGGCGGCGCTGGACGACTTCACCCTGTCGATCGAACCTGGCGAAACCGTGGCGCTGGTCGGCCCGTCCGGCGCCGGCAAGAGCACCGTGCTGTCGATGCTGCTGCGCTTCCACGACGTGCAGTCCGGTGCGATCCGGGTGGACGGCCTGGACCTGCGCCAGCTGGACATGGCCCAGCTGCGCGAACAGATCGCGCTGGTGCCACAGGCGCCGACGATCTTCGCCGCCAGCGCCGCCGAGAACATCCGCTACGGCCGCCTGGATGCCACGCCGCAACAGCTTGAAGCCGCCGCAGTGGCGGCCGAGGCCGACGGCTTCCTGCGCGAACTGCCCGAGGGCTACGGCAGCCAGCTGGGCGAGCGCGGCGCGCGCCTGTCCGGCGGCCAGCAGCAGCGCATCGCCATTGCCCGGGCGCTGCTCAAGGACGCGCCGATCCTGCTGCTGGACGAAGCCACCAGCGCACTGGACGCACAAAGCGAACGTGCCGTGCAGAGCGCGCTGGAACGGCTGATGGCCGGCCGCACCACGCTGGTCATCGCCCATCGCCTGGCCACCGTACTCAAGGCGGACCGGATCGTGGTGATGGACCGCGGCCGGATCGTCGCCCAGGGCACGCACGAAGCACTCATGGCCGAAGGCGGCCTGTACGCAGAATTGGCACGCCTGCAGTTCATCGACTGAGCCGGTCACACGGCTTTACGGCGCCGTTTCGCAGGCTGGGCGCAGACCCTGGACAAGCCCCCGCCATGAGCAACGCATCGGAATCCCGCCTCCCTGACGACCAGATGGCGCAGTCGTGTAGCGCCGAGCTTGCTCGGCTGGGGCTTTACCGGGGAAGTCCCCAGCCGAGCAAGCTCGGCGCTACAAAACTCGACGAGAAGATCGTGAGCAGACCCTGAGACGACGATGACCCTCCAGCGCACGCGCAATGGAATCTGCAGGCTGCTGGTCGCAGTGTCCTGCCTGCTGCTGGGCGCCTGCGCGTCGCTGCCGCCCGAAGCCCCGGCCAAACAGTCGGCGACCCTGACCTTCATCCTGGTGCCGCACGCCGACACCATGGATGACCTGCTCGACGACCCGCCACTGTCCAGCGCTGGCCAGCAGCGTGCGCAGGCACTTAACGCAATGCTGGCCGGTCGTGACCTGGCCGCGGTCTACGTCGACGAGTTCCGCGCCACCCAGGACACCGTGCTTCCCACATTGGAAGCCAGACCCGGGCTGACACCGCAGCGCTATTTCTCGCGTGGCCCGCTGGACGAGACCGCACGGCAATGGCTGCAGCGTTTCGACACCGGCACCGTGCTGGTGGTCGGCGAGCCAGCCTCCATCGCACCGCTGGCCGACACGCTGTGCGACTGCCGGGTTCGACCGTTGCGCGCCGACGAAACGGACCGGCTGATCCGCGTCGATCGCGTGGCGGCCGGCAGTCCGCATGCAGACGATGGGCGTTACGGCGGGCAGCTGCCATGAACCCGGTCGCGTTCGGCGACTGGGATGGCAGCATCGCAGGCGCACGCGCCCTGCAGAGCCAACTGGCCGCACAGGTCAGCCTGGTCGATGAAGTTTCCGCGTCGCCGCGCACCATCGCCGGCTTCGATGTCGGTTTCGAAGACGACGGCGCCACCACGCGTGCGGCCGCCGTCCTGCTGGATGGCGCGACGCTGCAGCTGCTGGATTCGGTGGTCGAGCGCACCCCGACCACGATGCCGTATGTCCCCGGTTTGCTGAGCTTCCGCGAGCTGCCAGCACTGCTGCTGGCGCTGGAACGCCTGCCGGCGACGCCTGAGCTGGTGGTGGTCGATGGCCAGGGCATTGCCCATCCGCGTCGGCTGGGCATCGCCGCGCACTTCGGCGTGGTCACGGGCCTGCCAACGATCGGCGTAGCCAAGAAGGTCCTGTGCGGCCGCTTCGCGCCACCGGGTCCTGAAGTCGGCGCGCGCACGCCGCTGATCCATCAGGGCGAGCAGATCGCCTGGATGCTGCGCAGCAAGCTGCGCTGCAATCCGCTGGTCGTGTCACCGGGCCACCGCGTGTCGATGGACCATGCCGTCGGCATCGTCATGGCGCTGCTGCGCGGCTATCGCCTGCCCGAGCCCACGCGCCTGGCCGACCGGCTGGCGTCGCGGCGCGGGCCGATGCCCCAGCGTGGCGACCCGCTCCCGTGCTGAGCGATTGCAACAATCCGTTGTGCCGGGCGCGTACGACCACGCGCCGCCCCCATGCGATCCTGCGCGCCTTCGTCACAGCAGGATCTTCGCCATGACCACCGTGATCGCTCCCCGCGTCCATGACCTGGGCGGGTTCCAGGTCCGCCGCGCCGTCCCCAGCATCCAGGCGCGCAGCGTCGGGCCGTTCGTCTTCGTCGACCACATGGGTCCGGCCGAGTTCGATGCCGGCAAGGGCATCGACGTGCGCCCGCACCCGCACATCGGCCTGGCGACGGTGACCTTCCTGTGGGCTGGCGCCATCGGCCATCGCGACACGCTGGGCTCGGACACCGTGATCCGCCCCGGCGATGTGAACTGGATGACCGCCGGCCGCGGCATCGCCCACTCCGAACGCACGCCGGCGCTGGAACGCGTGGACCACGCGCCGCTGCACGGCATGCAGACCTGGGTGGCGCATTGCCCAAGCCGGATGAAGAGATCGCGCCGGAGTTCCACCACCACGCCGCCGACACCCTGCCGCACTGGCAGCAGGGCGGCGCGACCCTGCGCGTGATCGCCGGCCGTGCCTGGAACCATGAGTCACCGGTGCGCGTGTTCGCCGACACCTTCAACGTCGCCCTAGATCTGCTGCCCGAGGCCGAGCTGGCCATCGACGATCGCGCCGTGGAGCGTGCGCTCTACATCCTGGAAGGCGAGGCCCAGCTGGATGGCGTCGACATCCCCAACCGCCACTTGATCGTGCTGGACCGCGGCACCCGGCCGGTGCTGCGCGCCAAGACGCCGCTCAAGGCGATGCTGCTGGGCGGCGAACCACTGGATGGCCCGCGCCATCTGTGGTGGAACTTCGTGTCCAGTTCGAAGGAGCGCCTGGAACAGGCCAAGCAGGATTGGCTGGAAGGCCGCTTCGGCAAGATCGAAGGCGACCCGGAATTCATCCCCCTGCCGGAACATTGAACCAGCGCACAGTCCACAAGGCTGGACTGTCCCGGATTTGTCACCCTGCTGTGTCATGCCTTATGGTGCGGCGCGGGGTAACCGTGACGTGTCCGCACGTCGCGATGCGCCGCCCAGCACCACGCGTCGGCCGGAGTGACGCATCAGCGCCTGCAGGGGATTCGGGGAAAGCAGGCGCTCCCGGCCGTTGCGTCCACACATCATTCCGCACCGCCGGTTGGCCGGCGCTGCACGATTGGGGAATCGTTCGATGAAAGCCTGCCTTGTTGCCGTCGCTGGCCTGTTGCTGTCACTGGCCACACCCCTCAGCCTGGCCCAGACCGCCAGCGGTTGCCCCATCCTGCCGACCGGCACCAACCTGCAGTGGGAGCAGAGCGGCTCGTCGAGCCTGGTGATCTGCAAGGCCTTCGACCCGCAGGGCGTGCAGGCCTTCGGCGTCATGTTGACCAGCAAGGAGCCAGACAAGCCCAGCGGCGCGCGCGAGGAGAAAGGCAAGATCGACGGCCACAAGGTCCGCTGGTATCGCTCGTCGATTGCCAATCGCCCGGATGCCAAGACCCGCATGGCGGTGGTCGAACTGGATGACGACCGCTACGCGCAGATCTGGATCGACGCACCTTCGGACGACGTGCTGGAAGCGGCGATGTCCATCGCCAGGAACCTGCAGTTCGACGGCGACCGCCCGGTCGCCGACAACCACAGCACAGATTGAGGCACCTGCTGTCTGTACGCTGCGCTTGCCCGGCTGCTCGGCGCTACCGGTCAGTCCCCGACATGAAGTGGCGCGCACCCGGACATGGAAGAACCTGAAGGCCGCCCATGGGCGGCCTTTCTCGTCCGATGCAGCCCTAACGATGCCCCTAGAAGCGACCTTCCTGGAAATCGGTGAACGCCTGCATCAGCTCCTGCTTGGTGTTCATCACGAACGGCCCATAGCGCGCCACCGGCTCACGCAGCGGACGGCCCGCCACCAGGATCATGCGCGTGCCCGCCTGGCCCGGCACGCAGCTGCAATTGCTCGCCACCGCCCAGCACCGCCAGGGTCTGCGTTTCCAGCGCGCGCGCAGCGTCGCCCTCGCCCACCGTGACCGCACCTTCGTAGGCGTAGGCGAACACGTTGTGCCCTTCCGGCAGCGCGTATTCCCAGCTGGCTCCAGCATCCAGGGTGATGTCCAGGTACACCGGATCGGTCGCCGGCTGCACGATGGGGCCGAGCACTTCGCCTACCGCACCGGCGATCACCTTGACCTGCACGCCCGGCGCAGGGGTTGCCACGGGGATGCTGTCGGGTGCGAATTCCTGGTACTTCGGGTCGGTCATCTTGTCCTTGGCCGGCAGGTTCACCCACAGCTGGAACCCGCGCATGCGGCCGGACTCCTGCTCGGGCATCTCCGAATGGACCAGGCCGCGGCCGGCGGTCATCCACTGCACGCTGCCCGGCGTGAGCAGACCTTCGTTGCCGTGGTTGTCGCGATGGCGCATGCGCCCGTCCAGCATGTAGGTCACCGTCTCGAACCCGCGATGTGGATGCTCCGGGAAACCGGCCAGGTAGTCCTCGGCCTTGTCGGTGCCGAACTCGTCCAGCATCAGGAACGGGTCCAGGTCAGGCAACTGCTGGGTGCCGATGACACGGGTGAGCTTGACGCCAGCCCCATCAGAGGTCGGCTGGCCACGCACGGTACGCAGGATGCGTGCGGAACTGGCTTGGGTATTCATGGGATGACTCCGTTAACTGCGTACAACATGGCACCACGCTGGCGGCACCAAAAGCGCCGCCGGTCGCAACTATCCGTTCCAGGAGAATGTCACAGCGCCATTCCAGGCATTTCCCGCTGCAGGATCTCGATCATGGGAGCCAAATGGTGCTGGTACGGTGCCCATTTGGGCACTTCCAAAGACCTGACACCCTGCCTGGCCTGCACCGCGCTTGCAGTCGCCACCGCCCGGGTGCGCCGTCCGATGTCCAGCATGCCGGCCTGGTAATCCAGCCCACAAAATGCGACGACCTCCCTTAGTACGCGCTCAGGACTCCGGGTCAATGCGGCGTAGTCGACATCCAGCACACGTCCCGGATAAGCCAGTTTCCAGTGCATCGCCAGTGTGTCCGACCAGCGATGGTAATTGGCCATTTCCAAGGGGTCGTACGACCATGGGTTCGTATCGGAAAACACCTCGCGCAGATTGGAAAAACATGTTTCCACCGGGTCTCTCACCATGCGCAGGATCTTCGCCTGCGGCAGCGCCTCGCAAATCAATCCGACATTGAGCAAATTCGACGGCAACTTGTCGGTGAAATGGCGCGCGTCACCCAACCTCCATGCCAACCCTTGGAGATAGCCATGGCCCACCGCGCCAAGGTCGGCTTCCTGGCTGAGCTGGATCACGCGCGTATCCAGGACCCCACGACAGTGGTGATCAGTTGCCAGACGCAATTGGCTGGTGAAGTCGTAAAGCTCGCCAATGCCCCGAACGCCATCATGGCCATCCAGCAACTGTTCCAGCAGCGTCGTGCCCGACCGGTGCAGTCCGACGATAAAGATGGGAGTCCGCCTGGTATCCGCCGCACCAGGTGTCGTCCGTGGAGAACGAGCCATGAGTGCACGGAACAGATCGTGCGTCTGCGCCGGGTCATATGCGACCTGCGCCCGCATGGCCATGCAGGCACCCTGAAGGGCCGACCAGGCGGCCTCGTGGTCGCCCAACCGATCCAGGTGGTGATGCAGTGCATACTGGAAAAACGCCGCGTCCCGCGCTTGCCAGTGACCTTTGGCCATGACCCGGCGTATCGCCCCGATTTGCGCGGACGCCTCTTCCTTTGCGGAAATCTGTGCCAGAAGCCACCAGGCCTGAGCCAGTTCCGGCGCTCGACGCACGCAGTGTTGAAGAGCCGTGCGCGCCGTGTCGAAACGCCCCAGATAAATCAGGACCTGGGCCCGCGATACCAGCGTGGGAGGGTAATCAGGGTCCGCGCGCCATGCTTCGTCCAGCAACTCCAGGGCGCGCTCCTGCAAGTTCAGATAGCTCAACTGTGCCGCGAAGCCTAGCAACAAGGGCAACGGCATGCGCTGCACAGGCAAGAAGCGCTGCAGGTAGATCAACAGCGCTGGCCCTTCATTGAACATGCGCAATCGGGACGCCACTGCCAAAGCCAGCCCCGGATCGCCCCCGGGGGAAAGCGCAGCCTTCAGCGTGCTGTCGCGCGCCGACGTGTAACGACCCGCCCGGGACTCCATCTGCGAGTACTGCAACAGCAGTCCGGGCTCATCCGGCTGCAGCGCCATGGCGGCCTGATAAAGCTGCCGCGCGTGCCCCCAATCCTGGCGCGTCACCGCAGCCTGAGCCTGTTGAAGAAATGTCGTGACGCCCAATACCACACCTCCATCAAAAGGATGGCCGCCCAAAGGCGGCCATCCAGACTACACAACCGGACTTCCTGATCGCTTAGAAGTCGTACTGCACGCCAAAACGGAAATAACGCGGGGCGGTGGTCGCCATCGTCCTCCCGTAGCTGGCATTGACCGAACTGCTGGTCCCGTAGTAGGGGTACCAGCGAGTCACACGCTGCTGGTCGAGCACGTTATAGACCATCCCAGTGAACGCCAAGCGCTTCTTGCCCCACTCCGGACGATACTCCGCACTCAGGCTCAGGATCTCCGACCACGGGAAGCGACCCGCGCTACCCGTCGGTGAAGGCTTGCCGGCGCACCAGTGATAGTACGTACCGTATTCGGCCGCACTCTGGTCGGTACCGTAATAACCCAGGCAGGTCTTGGGAGTACCAGATGCCACGGTCAGGTTTGCACCCAGCAACCACTCGTCGGTCAGCTGGTAGGAACCGTATGCCTTCAGGGTGTGACGACGATCATTCGCCAGATAACCATTGGAGTACTCCATCAGGCGTGCGTAGTCAAAATCGACCGTCATGCTGACGTCGTCCTGCCCGGTGTTGCTGTTGACCTGACCCTCGGTGTTGCCCTGCAACTTGGACCACACATAGTCGACCTTGGCATACCACTTGCCGTCGAACGGACGCTCAAGGAACAACTCCAGCGCCTTGTAGTTGCGCTTGGCCTTGCCCATGCCCAATTCGTCGCTGGTCACGGTGAAACTGTCGTAACCACCCGAACTGTTGGCGACGCGGAAAGTGTTGGTCTTGCCCGGGTTGAACAGCAGGCAACCGTAGCCGTCCGCGGCCAGGTCGACGTCATAGCCCAGCTTCTCGGTGGCCACCGCACTCAGGGTGGTCATGTCGCAGGTGTCTTCGATCGCGTTCTTCAGCTGGCGATAGGTGGCCTTGGCACCATAGACCCAGCTGGTGTCACCCAGCTTGCTGCCAAAGCCCAACATGTACTCGTCCTGGTATTGCGCTTCCAGGCTGGAAGCAGCCACCGTCGCCGCATCCGGGGCCTGACCGTACTCATTGTTGGCCGAAACCGCACCACCCGTACTTGAATCGATAGCCGTCAGACCAGTCGGAATGCCGTTGGAGTCAATGCCCGTGTAGGTGAAGTATTCGGTGGTGTACAGCGAGCCAGACGCGCCGCGCAACGCAACACTGGTGGGCATGGCCAGGTAGTAGCGACCGGCATTACCGTAGATGCGCATGGACTGGTCACCCTTGACGTCCCAGCTGAAGCCCAGGCGCGGCGCCCACTGTGGCGTGGTCAGGCGGACATATGCCTGCCCGTCGCTGTTGTAGTTAGTGAACTGGTCATTGCGCAGGCCCAGGCTCAGCAGCAGGTTGTCGGTGAACTGCCAATTGTCCTGGATGTACTGCGCGCGCTGCCTCACCTCGACCGAGGCACTGGTGCTGTAGGTGACCTTGCTTACGTAATAGCCATTGGCGCTTGCCGGTACCGGATCCACCCATACCGTCGAGCTGCTGTCATCACCCACCAGATAGGCACCTGACGTGTCGTAGCCATACGACCAGATGTAGCCGCTGCCACTGTAGGTATCGCCATCGTTGTAGTCGTAGGTGTCGTGGTTGTCGATACCGACGGTGATGTCGTGGTTGCCAAGCTTCCAGTTCAACTCAAGGCGCAGATCCTTGACGCCCGCCACCTTGCTGGTGTTGTCGGCGTACGCGGAGGTCTGTGCCGAACTGACGTACTCACCGTCCGGGGTCAGTGCAAGATTCTGATTGGTAATGTTCGAGACGTAGGTCAGCGAGTTATCCAGGCCCGGTGTCACCGACGCATAGTTGACACGCTGGCGACCGTACTGAGCAGTAAAGGTCAAATCATCAGTCAGGTAGCTGGTCCACTTTGACACCCAGTCGGTCGCGTTGACCTTGGTGTGTGTGTCGTAGGCCAGGAAATCCCCCGTCGTCCCGGTCGTGGAATCATAATCGTACTGGATACCGCTGTACTGATGCTTGTTCTTGATGCCAGTGAACTCAAGAAGATTGTTGTCGTTGATGTGCCAATCGAGCTTCACATAAGCCTTCGGATCCGTGTAGGCGTATTCGGTGTTGTATCCGTAACTGGTCGAAGCGACGCTGTTGCCTGCCTGCCGTGCGCCTTCGATGGCGCCAAAGAAGTACAAGCGATCTGCGATCAGCGGACCACCCGCATAGGCGCTGTAGCGAGTCTGATAATTGCTGCTTCCCGAACGGCGCTGATAGATCTTGCCATCGGTGGTGCGGCCATTGTTCGGGTAATAGATATCGGTCTGATCGCTGCGCAGGGAAGCCGGCGTCCATTCGGCACTGAAGCCGTAGTGCCACTCGTCTGTACCGCGTTTACCGACCTGGCTGATCACGCCACCGTCGGCGCGGCCGTATTGGGCACCGTAGCCGCCGGTCAGGACTTCCTGCTGGTCGATGGCGCCATACGGCAGGGTAATACCACCGAAACCGCTGATGGGATCAGTCGTATTCAACCCATTGATGTAGTAAGCATTCTCGGTGACGGACGCACCACCCAGGGAGACCAGCGAGGTACCCGTGGGACCAGTGAACACACCTGCAGACTGGATTGCGCCCGGTGCCAGCAGGGCGATCGCTTCGGCACTGCGACCGACCGGCAGAATCGCCAACTCCCTCGCGGTGACCACCGAGCTACTACTTACGCTGCTCATATCCAGCGCCGCCGAACGCGTGCCGTGGACGGTCACGGTTCCCAGCTCTGCCGCATCGCCAAAGCTCACCTCGGTACCGGTATTGACGCGCAGCTCCACATCCGATCGGGTACTAACGATCTGGTCACCCTTGCGCAGGGTCAGCTTGTACGTACCAACCGGCAGCGAACCCATGCTGTAGCGGCCGCTGGCATCAATGGAAACCACGCGATTGACGCCAGCACCCTGGATCAGAATGTTGTCACCCTGCGCAGCCGTCACCGAACCATAGACCGAGCCCGTGGTCGACTGCGCATACAGCGTGACAGGTACCACGGAGCCACTCAACAGAACCGAAATGACTGCTTTGCAGAGCATCTTCCGACGGATGTTGTCTTTCTTCTTCATTGATCGCGTATCCCCAAGATCGTTGATTGCACTCCGGGCGTTGCACCCGGGCACACAGTGATGTCGCCGGTGGCTTAACGCTTTCCCACCACAGGCTTAACGGGAAATTAGCGATCCAATGTCGCTGGCGCTCAACGACATGCGCTGACACATGACAAAAATGATCAACATTCGACACCTTGAATCCGGGTCGCTAATGGCGTCTCCGATCCCGCGCCGGCACAACGGCTTTATGCTCCGGCAACCTGCATACACAGGCGCAGCAGCCAATCGACGACCGTCATCGCCATCAGGACGCGGGCCTGAAGCGCGATCTTCACCACCCCACCAACAAAAAACCCCGCCGAAGCGGGGTTCAAGGAAATCTTTGTGACTTTAGTTATTCAGTGACCGGCGCGATGTTCGATGCCTGGGCGCCCTTCGGGCCCTGTGTCACTTCATAGCTGACGCGCTGGCCTTCCAGCAGGGTGCGGAAGCCCTTGGCGTTGATGGCGGTGTGATGTGCAAAGACATCGGCGCTGCCATCTTCCGGCGCGATGAATCCGAAGCCCTTCGCATCGTTGAACCACTTGACGGTACCGTACGGCATAGCTCTTTGTTTCCCCAGAATGGATCGGTGGTGGTGGCACGGCTGGGTAGCCGTACCAGGCCGAGTATGCAAAGACCCGGGCGCGTTGACAATCACCCGCGTGCCAATTCCCCCACCAGCTCGGCCATGCCGGCCGATGCAGCGTCCACATTGGCCAGCACTTCGGCCATGGTGATCTCCTCGCCGGTGCCGCAGCCGGCCGCCCAGTTGGCGATGATCGCCAGGCAGGCATAGTCCAGCCCCAACTCGCGTGCCAGCCCAGCTTCGGGCATGCCGGTCATGCCGACCAGGTCGCAGCCGTCGCGGCGCAGGCGGGCGATTTCAGCCTTGGTTTCCAGGCGCGGGCCCTGGGTGGCGCCATAGCAGCCACCATCGACCACCTTGACCCCGGTGACGCGCGCGGCGGCCAGGATCTTGTGGCGCAGCATTGGCGTGTACGGGTCGCCGAAGTCCACGTGCAGGACGTCGCCGCCCTCCTCGCACAGGGTCGAGATCCGTCCCCAGGTGTAGTCGATCAGCTGGTCCGGGCAGGCCAGCACGCGCGGGCCGAAGCGCTCGGTGATGCCACCGACGGTGTTCAGCGCCAGCACGCGGGTCGCGCCCAGGCTCTTCAGCGCGGCCAGGTTGGCGCGGTAGTTCACCTTGTGCGGCGGCAGCGAATGGCCTTCGCCATGCCGGGCCAGAAAGGCCACGCGCTTGCCCAGCACGGTGCCGACCCGGACCGGGCCGGACGGCGCACCGTAGGGCGTCTCGACATGGCGGGTGTCAACGTCATCCAGCGTGGCCAGCTTGTAGACGCCGGTGCCGCCGATGATCGCCAGGTCGATGTGCTGGCTCACGCGTCCTCCTTCATGGCGTAGATCGCAGGCAGGTTGCGCAGCAACTCGTGCACGTCCATGCCGAAGCCGAACACGTAGCGGTCCGGCACGGTCACGCCCACGTAGTCGGCCTTGATGCCCTGCACGCAGCGATCATGCTGCTTGACCGTCATCGCGGCGATGCGCACGTCGGTCGCGCCCTGCTCCAGGCACCAGGCACGCACGTTCATCAGGGTGTGGCCTTCGTCCAGGATGTCGTCCACCAGCAGCACGCGGCGGCCGTACAGCGCGGTGGCGGGGCGATGCTTCCAGACCAGCTCGCCGCCTTCGGTCTCGCCGCGGTAGCGGGTGGCGTGCAGGTAATCGAACTGCAGGTCCTGGTTGCGCGCGCCCAGCTCGAGCGACAGCTGGCCGGCGAACTGCAGGCCACCATGCATGATGGTCAGGAACATCGGCACTTCGCCGGCGTAGTCGGCGGCGATAGCGTCAGCCATGGCGGCGATGGCGGCATCCAGCGTGGGACGGTCCACCAGCAGGTCGGCGTTGGCCAGGGCCTGGCGGATGGTGGGGGCGGTATCAGACATCAGGCGGTTCCCTTGGAGGATGGCAGGCGCGCGAGCGCCGGTTCGTAACGCGTGTCGGCCAGCAGGCCTTCCCACGCGCGTGGGCCGCGGCCGATCAGTCCGATCAGCGCGGCGGTATTGAGACTGCGGCCTTCGACGGCGCGCAGGGCGTCCTCGACGACTTCAGGGTGACAGGCCAGCACGACATCGCAACCGGCATCCAGGTGCAATGCCACGCGCTGGGCGACGCCGCCGGCCGAATGGGCGGCCGCCATGGAGATGTCGTCGGAGAACACCACGCCACGGAATCCCATGTCCTGGCGCAGCAGGTTGATCCAGCGCGGCGAATAGCCCGCCGGCTCCGGCGCCACGGCCGGATACACCACGTGCGCCAGCATCACGGCGTCGGCGCCGGCATCGATGCCCGCGGCAAACGGCACCAGGTCTTCGGCCTGCAACGTGGCCAGCGGACGCGGATCGGTTGCATCGTCGAAATGCGTGTCTTCCAGCACCGTGCCGTGCCCGGGGAAGTGCTTGAGCGTGGCGGCCATGTCGGCGTCGTGCATGCCGCGCACATAGGCGCGGGTGAACGCGGCCACGACCTGCGGATCGGCATGGAAGGCGCGGTTGCCGATCGCCTTGTTGCCACGGCCCAGGTCCACCACCGGCGCGAAACTCAGGTCCACGCCGCTGGCGCGCACTTCGCTGGCCATCAGCCAGGCGTGGTCATGGGCCTGCTCCAGCGCACCTTTCGGATCGGTGGCGTACTGGGCGCCGAAGGTTTCCAGCGGCGGCAATGCGGCGTAGCCATCGCGGAAGCGCTGCACGCGGCCGCCTTCCTGGTCCACGCAGACCAGCAGCGGGCGCGGCGCGGCTTCGCGGATCGAAGCAGCCAGCTGGGTCACCTGCTGGCGCGATGCGAAATTGCGTGCGAACAGGATCACCCCGGCCACGGCATCGTGCTGCAGCCAGTGGCGTTCGTTGGCGGCCAGTTTGGTGCCGGCGATGCCGATCACAAGCATGTCAAAGCAATCCTCTTAGGCGACGTCTGCGGCGCGGCGTTCGTCCTCGCTCCACTGCGAGTACGGACGATCGGCCAGGGCGAGATTGTAATAGCGCAGGCTGTCGGTCACCTGCCGGCCCAGCCAGGCCGGGCGCTCGAAGGCCTCGTCGGCGTGGCCCAGCTCGATCTCGGCCACCACCAGCCCGGCGTTTTCACCGGCGAATTCGTCGATTTCCCACAGATGTTCGCCGACGGTGACCAGGTGGCGGGTCTTTTCGACCAGCCCACCCACGCACAGCTTGAGCAGGGCCTGTGCATCAGCCACAGGGATCGGGTATTCGAATTCCTGGCGGGTGTGGCCGGTCTCGCGGGATTTCAGGTTCAGCGCGGCGGTGTCACCTTCGATCCGCACCCGCACCGAGGCCTTCTGCGCCCCGCCGGCCACCACGGACAGATCGTTGAGGTAGCCCTGCGCCATCGGGATGGCCCGGTGCGCCGCTGCGCGCCAGGCCTCGTTGGCCAGCAGGAATTTGCGTTCGATTTCCAGACCCATGTGCGACACCAGATGAAGAAAGGCCCGGCAACGCCGGGCCGATAGCCTAGACCAGCACCCGTTACCGGAGCGCTAGCCAAGCAGCAGATTTCAGCGCTCGAACAACGCAATCGATTCCACGTGCGCGGTGTGCGGGAACATGTCCATCACCCCGGCACTGACCAGCCGGAAGCCACACTCGTTGACCAGATAGCCGGCGTCGCGCGCCAGCGAGCCCGGGTGGCAGCTGACGTAGACGATGCGGTTGAAGTTCTTCAGCGGTAGCTGCTTGAGCACGTCGATCGCGCCCGAGCGCGGCGGGTCCAGCAGCAGCTTGTCGAAGCCCTGCTTCATCCAAGGCGCGTTGCGTTGGTCCTGGGTCAGGTCGGCGGCGAAGAACTGCGCGTTGGCCAGCCCGTTGCGCACTGCGTTTTCCTGCGCGCGCGCAACCAGGCCGGCCTCGCCTTCCACGCCCACCACTTCGCCCACCAGTCGCGCCATCGGCAGGGTGAAGTTGCCCAGCCCGCAGAACAGGTCCAGCACCCGCTCGCCCGGCTGCAGGTCCAGCAGCTTGAAGGTGTGGGCGATCATCGTCTCGTTGAGCTTGGCGTTGACCTGGATGAAGTCCAGTGGCCGGAACGTCAGCTCAACATCCCACGGCGCCAACCGGAACGACAGCGGCACTTCCGCCGGCCACAGCGGATGCACGGTGTGGTTGCCACCGGGCTGCAGGAAGATGGCGAAGTTCTCGGCCTGTGCGAACGCAGTGAGCTTCTCGATATCGCCGGGCGTCAACGGATTCATGTGGCGGAACACGAACGCGATGGCGTCGTCGCCGGCGATGAACTCGATCTGCGGGATGTCGGCGCGGCCGTCCAGGCTGTCGACCAACTGTGCCAGCACGTCGATCTTGAAGCCGATCTCCGGGATCACCGTGTGGCATTCGCGCAGCTCGGCGACGAAGCGCGGATCCTGCTCGCGGAAACCGACCAGGGTCTTGCCCTTCTTCTCGACGCGACGCACGGAGAAGCGGCCCTTGCGGCGATAACCCCAGCTGCCTTCGCACAGCGGCGCCAGCACCGATTCGGGTTTGACGTGGCCGATGCGCTCCAGGTTTTCCATCAGCGTGTGCTGCTTGGCGGCGATCTGCTTGGTTTCGTCCAGGTGCTGCAGCACGCAGCCACCGCAGGTGCCGAAATGCGGGCAGCGCGGGGTCACCCGGTCCGGCGAGGCCTCCAGCACTTCCAGCGTGCGGGCTTCATCGAAATGGCGGCTCCTGGCGGTCTGTTCGACCAGCACGCGCTCGCCCGGCAGGGCGCCACGGACGAACACGGCCTTGCCGGATTCGCCCTCCACCAGCGGCGGGCGGCGGGCCACGCCCCGGCCGTCATGGCTCAGGTCGTGGACGTTGAGTTCAAAAGGGGTCTTGTCGATGCGCGGGGAACGGGCCACGTGGCGGTCTGGCTGCGTGCAGGGAATCGCGTATTGTCGCAGATGCGCCGGGCGCGGCAGCCGGCGCGGTTCCAGCGCGCGCCGACAGGCACCCTTTCACGGAGGAATGAGGTCATGACACCCCGCATCCTGCTGGTCGAGGACGACCCGACCACCGCCGAATTCATGCGCGTGGCGCTGGAAGCCCTGCCCGCCACGGTCCAGACCGCGCGCAGCCAGGCCGAAGCCCTGGGTTTGGCGCAGACCTTCGACCTGTGCCTGGTGGACGCCAACCTGCCCGACGGCCGCGGCGAAGACCTGCTGCAACGCCTGCGCACGCGCCAGCCTGGCCTGCCCGCGCTGGCCCACACCGCCGATCATTCGCCAGCCCTGCACGCCACGTTGTGTGAAGCAGGCTTCGCCGCGGTGGTGGTCAAACCGGTCGCCGCCGCCGCGCTGCGCCAGGCCGCGCTGGGCGTACTGGAATCCCGCGCACCGCGACCCACCGCCGCGGTGCAGGCAGGCAGCGATGACCTGCCGGTCTGGGACGACGCCAGCGCACTGGCCGCCCTGGGCGGCAACGCCACGCACCTGCAGACGCTGCGCGACCTGTTCCTGCAGGAGCTCGACGTGCAGGCTGCGGCCATCATCACGGCCCTGGCCAGCGGCGACTGGGCTACCGCACACCAGCAGCTGCATCGCTTGCGCGCGAGCACCGGTTTCGTCGGTGCCGCACGGCTGCAGGCCGCAGCCCAGACCCTGGACGCCGGCCTGCCCGATCTTTCTGGTGAACCCGCGTTCCAGGCCGCCTGGCAGCAGACCCGCGCGTAGGAGCGGGCCATCGGCTCGAGAACTTGACCGATAAAGCCACATCGCCCCCTGTGGCCGTGCGGTTCAGCACACAGCCCCGGGTAAACCCGGCGCATCCAGGGCTCGCGAGACGTTTTGCAGGCGGCCCTCGCTCGTCTGTAGAGCCGAGCTTGCTCGGCTGAGGCCTTCCCGGCGGAGCTTCAGCCGAGCAAGCTCGGCTCTACAGGCATCGAGCGAGTCCATCCATCCCAATCCCGCGCAATCCCGCTAGGCAGCATCCGGGTCCGGCAAGCGTGGAGCGCGCGGCAGCGCAGCCAACATTTCCCAGGACTTCAGTCCACGCGGGCCGAGATGATGCGAGAGCAGTTGGCGCATGGCGCGGCGCAGGTCGGCAAGATCCGATGGCTCGGGCAGCGTGTCGTTCGCCAGTGCCAGCAACGCCTGCCCGGTCGGTGCGGACTGGCGCTCGCCAGCGCGCTCGCTGAGCAAGCGACGCGCGCCGTGTTCGGGGTCCAGCCGGTAGCGCGCCGCTGGATCAATCGGCTCGCCATCGCCATCGATGTCCAGGCCGACGCCGAATCCCAGCGAATCCAGCAGGTCGCGTTCGAACCGGCGCAACGTCCAGCCCAGCGCCGCGCCATGCGCCAGCCGCGCGCGCACTTTCGCATACGCCACGAACAGGTCCGGCTGCGGGTCCTGGCGCGGCACCAGCCGCAGCATCAGCTCGTTGACGTAGAAAGCCGAGAGCATCGCCTCGCCTTCCAGCCGCGGCGCCGCATCCAGCGCTTCGGCCGACACCAGCCGCCCCAGCTCGCCGCGCAGCTGCGCGCTCAGGCGGATGTGCTGCAGCGGCTGCAGCGCGGCCCGCAGCACATGCCGCTTCGGCCCCTGCACGCCGCGCGCGATCAGCCCGACCCGACCATGCTGGTCGGTCAGCACTTCCACCAGCAGGCTGGTCTCGCGCCAAGGGCGGGTGTGCAGGACGAAGGCAGTGACGTCATCGAGTTGCATGGGGGGCTCGGAACTCGGCGCTCCCGACGACGTCACTCGTAACCGAACGCCTTCAGCGCCGTTTCGTCATCCGACCAGCCTTCGCGCACGCGGACCCAGGTTTCCAGGAACACCTTGCGGTCGAACAGGTGCTCCATCTGCTGGCGCGCCTTGGTACCGATGTCCTTCAGGCGGGCGCCGCCCTTGCCGATGACGATGGCCTTCTGGGTTTCGCGCTCGACCCAGATCACCGCTCCGATGCGCAGCATGTTGCCGTCCACGGTGAAGCTTTCGATCTCGGTGGTCGTGGCGTATGGAAGCTCGGCGCCGAGCTGGCGCATCAGCTGCTCGCGGATCAGCTCACCGGCCAGGAAACGTTCGCTGCGGTCGGTGATTTCGTCCTCGCCAAACATCGCCGGCGCCTCGGGCAGGTGCGACAGCACGTCACGCACCAGAGCCTCCAGGCCGTTCTTCTTCAATGCCGAGATCGGATGCACGGCAGCGAAGATGCGGCCTTCGGTGATCTGGGCCAGGAACGGCAGCAGCTCGGATTTTTCCTTGAGCCGGTCGACCTTGTTGATCACCAGCACCACCGGGATGCCGGTATCGCTGAGGACGTTGTAGGCCAGGGTGTCGGTCTCGTCCCAGCGGCCGGCTTCGATCACCAGCAGGCCGGCATCGACGCCTTCCAGCGCACCGCGCGCGGCACGATTCATCACCCGGCTCATCGCCGAGGCCGAATACTTGCCCTGCTGCTTGTGCAGGCCGGGTGTATCGACCAACACGATCTGCCCCTCCGGGAAGGTCGCGATGCCCAGCAGCCGGTGCCGCGTAGTCTGCGGGCGACTGGAGGTGATGGACACCTTGGCCCCGACCAGCGCATTGGTCAGGGTGGATTTGCCGACGTTGGGACGGCCGATGACCGCAACGCTGCCGCTGCGGTGGGATGCTGGGGTATTCATGGCAGGAAGCTTAGAGCGTACGGGGAATGAGTGCGAATGATCGTGATCTTCCCTGTAGAGCCGAGCTTGTGGCGATCCCCTTTTGGGGACTCGGCTGGAGCTTTGCCG
This sequence comes from Pseudoxanthomonas sp., assembly GCF_027498035.1. Classification (NCBI taxonomy): domain Bacteria; kingdom Pseudomonadati; phylum Pseudomonadota; class Gammaproteobacteria; order Lysobacterales; family Lysobacteraceae; genus Pseudoxanthomonas; species Pseudoxanthomonas sp. Next base: position 4,075,413 of record NZ_CP114978.1, on the reverse strand, counting down.
GGAATGCCCCCAGCGGAGCAAGCTCCGCTCTACAGGGCGCGCGATCGGCATCGGGGGGCAGGTCTATTTGCGTGGCAACTGGCTGATGACACCGGCCGCGGCCGCCTGTTCGGCGACCCTGCGCGAATTGCCCTCGCCTTCTGCGGAGAGCGACGGCTCGCTGGTGACGCAGCGCACCTGGAAATGCCGGGCGTGTTCCTCGCCCGTTTCGGAAACCAGTTCGTAGACCGGCAGCGGCTTCTGCTTACCCTGCAGCCATTCCTGGAGCCGGGTCTTGGGATCTTTTTCCGGCTTGCCGACCGGCAGCGCTGCCAGCGAGGCTTCGAACCAGGGCAGGACCCGGTCGCGGCAGGCCTCGAAACCGGCATCCAGATAGATGGCTGCCACGACCGCTTCCAGAGCGTCGGCCAGGATCGAATCGCGACGATGGCCGCCGGACTTCATTTCGCCAGGACCCATGGTCAGGCGCGCGCCCAGTTCGAGTTCGCGCGCGAGCGTGGCCAGCGAAGCTTCGCGTACAAGTTCGGCCCGGGCGCGGGTCAGCGCGCCTTCGTCGGCCTTGGGCCAGCGCTGGAACAGCACCTCGGCGATCAGCAGGTTGACGATGCCGTCGCCGAGGAATTCCAGTCGCTCGTTGTGCGGCGTGCCGGCGCTGCGATGGGTCAGCGCCTGTGCCAGCAGCTGCGGATCAGCGAAACGGTGGCCGATCCGGTCACTGCCGGCGGCGGGCTCAGCCTTCGCCACCACCACTCCGGGTGATGTCCTGGGACACCTCGAACTTGCCGACCACATCCAGGTTGCCGACCAGCGGCTTGCGCACCTCGTACTGGACATGCATGTTCCAGCCCGCATCGATGCGCTTGAACTTCACGTCAGCCGGTTTGACGCTGTCGGAATAGTTGATGTCCAGCCGGCGGAACAGCAGGTCCTGCAGCTTGGCGGGATCCATGTTGGCCGAACCCGGCTCGTCGGCCAGGCCCTTGGCCGCCATCTTCAGCGAGTAGTACTCCTCGTACATCGGGAACAGCTTCATGCCGATGTACGCGGCAAAACCGACCACCGCCAACGTGATCAGGAACCCGATCAGCGTGATGCCACTTTGGTTGCGCTTCATGACCTTCCCCATCCCCATTAGAACAACCAGATCACTCGATGCCATGCCCGATGCGGGACGGATCGAACCCGTTCTTGCAGAACCAGCCTTCGCAATTGAGCCAGATCAGGAACGCCTTGCCCCTGAGATTCTCCTCGGGCAGGAAGTGCGTATCCGTCCACAGGCGGCCGTCCTCGCTATTATCACGATTGTCGCCCATCACGAAATAGTGGCCAGCCGGCACCGTCCAGGTACCTTCGCCGGTGTAGCGCCCCAGATCCTCGTACAAGGTGTGGGTGTGGCCCGGCAGGTCTTCCTGCAACAGGGTGACCCGGTCACTGCCAGGCGGCAGGCCCCGGCCGGTATAGCTGCCCAGCGGCTTGTACTGCACCTCGGTGCCATTCACCGACAGCGTGTTGCCGGTGAAGCTGATGGTGTCGCCCGGCAGGCCGACGATGCGCTTGACCCAGTTGTTTTCCGGATCCATCGGCGGCTTGAACACCACCACGTCGCCGCGCTTGGGCTCGCCGATCGGCAGGAACTTGGTGTTGGTGATCGGCAGGCGCAGGCCGTAGGAGAACTTGTTGACCAGGATGAAATCGCCGATCAGCAGGTTGGGCATCATCGAGGCCGACGGGATCTTGTACGGCTCGGCGACGAAGCTGCGCAGGATCAGCACGATGGCCAGCACCGGGAAGAACGCCTTGGAGTAATCGACCAGGACCGGCTCTTCGTCCAGCAGGCCAGACCTGGCAGCGCGGCGCTTGGCCAGGAACAGCTTGTCGGCCAGCCAGATCACGCCGGTCAGCAGGGTGAGCACCACCAGGATTGTTTCGAACCAGACCATCGTTTTTCCTAGAACTGGAGAACCGGGACTCCCCGGCGATCACACATGCGAACCCGGCCTTCCGCGCGCAGCGCAGGCCAGTCGCGTCCCTTACTTGCTGTCGACCTGCAACACGGCCAGGAAAGCTTCCTGCGGAATCTCCACGCGGCCGACCTGCTTCATGCGCTTCTTGCCTTCCTTCTGCTTTTCCAGAAGTTTCTTCTTGCGGCTGATGTCGCCGCCATAGCACTTGGCCAGCACGTTCTTGCGCATCGCCTTGACCGTGGACCGGGCGATGATCTGCGCGCCGACCGCAGCCTGGATGGCCACGTCGAACATCTGCCGCGGGATCAGTTCGCGCATCTTCTCGGTCAGTTCGCGGCCACGACGATCGGCGTGGCTGCGGTGCACGATCAGGCTGAGCGCATCGACCTTGTCGCCATTGATCAGCGTATCCAGGCGCACGAACGGGCCTTCCTGGAAGCGCAGGAACGCGTAATCCAGCGACGCGTAGCCACGGCTGACCGACTTGAGCTTGTCGAAGAAATCCAGCACCACCTCGGCCATCGGCAGTTCATAGCTGATCTGCACCTGGCTGGCCAGGTACTGGATGCTGATCTGCACGCCGCGCTTTTCCTCGCACAGCTTGATGATCGCGCCGATGTAGGCCTCGGGCGTGAGGATGTTGGCGCGGATGATGGGCTCGCGCACTTCCTGGATCAGGTTGGACTGCGGCAGTTTGGATGGGTTATCCAGCGACAGGATGCTGCCGTCGGTCTTGAGCACTTCGTAGACCACGGTCGGCGCGGTGCCGATCAGGTCCAGGTCGTATTCGCGCTCCAGGCGCTCCTGCACGATCTCCATGTGCAGCATGCCGAGGAAGCCGCAGCGGAAGCCGAAGCCCATCGCCTCGGAGCTTTCCGGCTCGAACCGCAGCGCCGCGTCATTCAGGCGCAGCTTGTCCAGCGCCTCGCGCAGTGCCGGGTAGTCCTCGGCATTGACCGGGAACAGGCCGGAGAACACGCGCGGCTGCATTTCCTGGAAGCCCGGCAGCGGCTTGGCTGCCGGATCGCTGGCCAGGGTCAGGGTGTCGCCGACCGGCGCGCCATGCACATCCTTGATCGAGGCGGTGATCCAGCCCACTTCGCCCGCGCGCAGCTTCGGCAGCTCCTTGCGCTTGGGGGTGAACACGCCGACCTTGTCGACCTCGTGGGTGCGGCCGGTGGACATCACCAGGAGCTTGCTCTTCGGGCCGATCTCGCCCTGCATCACGCGCACCAGCGAGACCACGCCCAGGTAGTTGTCGAACCAGGAATCGATGATCAGCGCCTGCAGCTTGTCGGTATCGCGCGGCACCGGCGGCGGAATGCGCTGGACGATCGCCTCCAGCACCAGGTCCACGTTCAGGCCGGTCTTGGCGCTGACGGGCACCGCGTCGTCGGCGTCGATGCCGATGACGGCTTCGATCTCGGCCTTGGCCTTGTCGATGTCGGCCGTGGGCAGGTCGATCTTGTTCAGCACCGGCACCACTTCCAGGCCCTGCTCCACCGCGGTGTAGCAGTTCGCCACCGACTGGGCTTCCACGCCCTGGGCGGCATCAACCACCAGCAGCGCGCCCTCGCAGGCGGCCAGCGAGCGGCTGACTTCGTAGGAGAAGTCCACGTGCCCGGGGGTGTCGATGAAATTCAGCTGGTAGGTCTGCCCGTCCTTGGCCGTATACGGCAGGGACACGGACTGGGCCTTGATGGTGATGCCGCGCTCGCGCTCGATCGGGTTCGAGTCGAGCACCTGCGCCTCCATCTCACGGGCCTGCAGACCACCGCACAGCTGGATGATGCGGTCGGCCAGCGTGGACTTGCCGTGGTCGACATGGGCGATGATCGAGAAATTGCGGATGTTCCGCATCGAGGCGGGTGATTCAGGCGGCATGGAGGCGGCGGCTCGGGGCCGTCGTAGGACAAACGAGGATTATCGCATGGCAGCATGCGGGCCGCCCGGATCGGGCGGCCCGGGGTGCGCCGGGCGGTTTCCCGGCGCGACAGGCGGAGATCAGCCTTCGCCGCCGACGGTGACGGCCACGAACTGCTTGACGCCGCGCTGGCTCTGGATCAGCAACATCAGGACATCGCCCTTCTTGACCCCGGCCACGGCCTTGTTGAAATCGGCGACGCTGCCGATGGCACTGCGGTTGACCTGCAGCACGATCAGGCCCGGCGACAGGCCGGTGTCAGCCGCCAGGTCGCGGTTGACACCGGAGATGACCACCCCGCCGTCCGGCAGACCCAGGCGCTGGCGCTGTGCCTCGGGCAGCGCCTGGACCGAAAAGCCGAGCACCTTGGGCGTGACCGATGGCGCCTTGTCGGCACTGTCTTCTTTGTCACGCCCGCCGCCGGTGGTCGCATCCAGGGCCTTCTGGTCCAACGCCGTCAGGGTGACATCCACCTTGCGCGGCTTGCCATCGCGGATCACGGTCAGGGTGACCTTGGTGCCCGGCGGCAGCGGCGCCACGCGCGACGGCAGGTCGGAATAATCAGTGACCTTCTCTCCGTTGAATTCGGTGATCACGTCCATCGGCTTGATCCCGGCCTTCTCGGCACCGCTGCCCGGGGACACCGTGGTGACCATCACGCCATTGGTATCGGGCAGGCCGAGCTTCTTGGCCATGCTTTCGCTGATCTCGGCATTCATCGCCACGCCCAGCATGGCGCGACTGACCTTGCCGGTCTTCTTCAGCTGGTCGGCGGCACTGATCGCCAGGTCGATCGGGATCGCGAAGCTGATGCCCATGTAGCCGCCCGACTGGGAAAAGATCTGCGAGTTGATGCCGACCACTTCACCGGAGGTATTGAGCAGCGGGCCGCCTGAATTGCCCTGGTTGATGGCCACGTCGGTCTGGATGAAACGCACGTAGTTCGACCCGCCCATTCCCGCCTGGGTGCGGCCGGTGGCGCTGACCACGCCAGCGGTGACCGAGTGGTCCAGGCCGAACGGCGAACCGATCGCCACCACCCACTGGCCCGCCTTGAGGTTGTTCGACTCGCCCATGCGCAGCGATGGCAGGCTCTTGGCGTCGATCTTCAGCAGGGCCACGTCGTAGCCCTTGTCGGTCCCGATCACCTTGGCCTTGAACGAGCGACCGTCGGACAGTTTCACCTTGACGTTGCTGGAGCCATCGACCACATGGTTGTTGGTCAGGATGTAGCCGTCGGGCGAGATGATGAAGCCCGAACCCATCGATTCACCGCGCGGACGCGCATTGCCGCGACCGCCGCCCTGCCCCGGCATCTGCATGCCCGGACCGAAGATCTGGCGGAAGATTTCCGGGATCTGCGACTGGTCCAACTGCGACTGGTCGTCATCGCCATCGCTATCGCTGTCACTGGCCTGCTCATCGTCGTCGGCACTGCTGTCGCCGCCGCCGATGGTGGCATCGATGTTGACCACGCCGGGGGCGACCTGTTCGACCAGGCGGGTGAAGTCCGGCAGGCCGGTGACAATCTGCGGGGCACTGCTCTGGGCGATGGTCGGCGCAATTGCCGCGGCGCCACCGGCGTCCTGCTTGGCGCAGGCGGCCAGCGGCATGGTGAGGGAAATCAGGCCAATCAGGCCATTGCGGGCACGTGGATTCATCGACTGCTTGCCTCTTGCGTCGCGGGAAAGGGGAGGTGGATCGCACGCGGCGCGCCAGGCGCCACGCGCTGGCATCACGGCTGCGGTGGGCTCTCGGCGTCAGCGGCCGATCCGGAAGTGGCCGGTTGCACATCGGGCAGGCGCGGCTGGAACGGGTAATACGGTGCCTGCTCGCCCGGCGTGTAGCCGGCCGTGTAGCTGCCGCCCGCGCGGAACTGCGGCAGCGATGCGCGCGGCCACGGACGGGCACTGGCCTGCCCCAGGTGCGCACCGGAGAACGGGTCCTGCGTGTTGGCCGGTGTCTCGGCAGCAACGGCCCGCGCCGGAGGCGCATTCACCGCCGCCAGCGCCTGCCGGGTCACGTTGGCCGTCGCCCGTGCGGCCTGCTGGTTGCGGGTGGCGCTGCCACGACGGCTGTCGCTGTCGATCCGACGCGGCAGGCTGGCCACGGCCACTGCAGACCCGGCCAGAGCAGCGCCCGCATCAGGCAACGACGGTGCCGGCGCCGGCGTGGAAGGCGGTGCCTGCAACGCGGCAGGCACCGCAGCGCTGGCCAGCTCAGTGGTCTGCACGGTGGCCGCCGGCTTGGACTGCTGCCCGGCCATGAACAACGCGACCAGCGCGACCGACGCGGCAATCGCACCGCCACCCCAGCGCAGCAGGCGGTTGCCGCTGCGGCGGAATTCCTGGTTGGCCGCCGGCTGCACGGACTGCTCGGCGATGGCTGCGGCCACGCGTTCTGCAAATCCCTGCGGCGCCGGTGCCTGGGCGCGGCCACGCAAGACGTCGCCACACAGCTGCCAGCGCTCCCAGGTGTCGTTCAGGGCATCGTCCTCGCCCATGCGGCGCATCAGGAAACGTGCCTGGTCGGGTGCAAGCTCGCCATCCATCAGCGCGGACATCTGCTGGCGGTAGTGCTGCTGGAACTTGTCGTCGATCATCGGGCGCGCTCCCGGGTGGCGCTGTCGGTTTCAAGCAATGGGCGCAGCTCGACGTCGATGGCATCGCGGGCACGGAAGATGCGCGAACGCACCGTGCCGATCGGACAGCCCATCCTTGCAGCAATTTCGTCGTAACTCAGCCCTTCGACCTCGCGCAGGGTGATCGCCATGCGCAGCTCTTCGGGCAGTGCTTCGACCGCCTTCATCACGGTCTGCTCGAGTTGCTGGCGCATGAGTTCGCGCTCGGGCGTATCGGTGTCGCGCAGGCGCGCACCTGAGTCGTACTGTTCGGCGTCGGTCGCATCGACATCGTCGGTGGGCGGGCGTCGGTTGTGGGCAACGAGATGGTTCTTGGCGGTGTTCACGGCGATCCTGTGCAGCCAGGTATAGAACTGCGCGTCTCCACGGAAACTCCCGATGGCGCGGTAGGCGCGCATGAAAGTGTCCTGCGCCACGTCCTGGCACTCGCTCCAGTCATGCACATAGCGGCCGATCAGCGCCAGGATCCTGTGCTGGTACTTGCGCACCAGCAGGTCGAATGCGGCGCTGTCCCCGCGCTGTACGCGCTTGACCAGCTCGAGATCCAGCTCGATGGGTGGATCAGCGTCGGTCATGCCGGGCCGCACGCCTGTGGGCGCCGTCATGGTCCGCATCCTGTGACCGCGGCTGCGGTGGAAAGTTCACCGTCGGCATTAAAATCCTGCTGCATAGGGGTTCGGGTGAGAAAGTAGCGCATCGCGCGTGGACTGCCTGTCAGGTGACCGGCGCCGCTTCGCGTTCCCGGCCTCGCCTTGCGCGCTGCCAGGACCGATGGTCTTGGCAAGGGCTGCGACGCGGGGATCCGGGACGAGGGCAAGCGCATGGCGAGGATGGGGGCGTGAAGCGGCACCCTTAGATGGGGATTTGACGCAGGCCAAACAACCTCACGATCATAACGACCTCCCCGTACCGTAACGGATGGTCCTCTTCATGACAGCCAGCTTCGATGGGCTCCGATTCAGTCACTGGCGCACGGAGACCCGTCCGGACGGCGTGGTCGTCGTGTCCTTCGACCGCGAGAACGCCTCGGTCAACGCCTTCTCCCAGGACGTGTTGATCGAACTGGGCGATGTGATCGATCGCCTGGCCGTCGACCCGCCCAAGGGCGTGGTGATCGCTTCTGCCAAGGCCGCCTTCGCCGCCGGCGCGGACCTGAAGGAGTTCCAGGACTTCGACCGCAAGGGCACGGTCAATGACGCGATCCGCCGCGGCCAGGCCACGTTCCAGAAGCTGGCCGAACTGCCCTGCCCCACGGTGGCGGCCATCCACGGCTTCTGCATGGGCGGCGGCACCGAGATCTCGCTGGCCTGCCGCTATCGCGTGGCGTCGAAGGAGGCCTCCACCCGGATCGGCCTGCCGGAGACCAAGCTGGGCATCTTCCCCGGCTGGGGTGGCAGCGCACGCCTGCCGCGCCTGATCGGCGCACCGGCGGCGATGGACCTGATGCTGACGGGCCGTACCGTCTCGGCCAGCGCTGCACGCGCGATGGGCCTGGTCGACAAAGTCGTGGAGCAGGCCGTGCTGATCGACACCGCCGCCGCCCTGGCACTGAAAGGCACCACGCGTCCGTTCAAGCAGCGCGCCCTGGGCTGGCTCACGAACACCCTGCCCGCGCGCAAACTGCTCGCACCACAGATGGCCAAGCAGGTCGCGCGCAAGGCCCGCAAGGACCAGTACCCGGCGCCGTATGCGCTGATCAACACTTGGGAGCGCTTCGGCGGCAAGCCGATCCAGGGGCGCCTGGACGCCGAGCGTCGCGCCGTGGTCAAGCTGGCCAGCACGCCGGCCGCACGCAACCTGATCCGTATCTTCTTCCTGACCGAACGGCTCAAGGGCCTGGGCGGGAAAGATCACGGCGTCAAGCACGTGCATGTGGTCGGCGCGGGTGTGATGGGCGGCGACATCGCCGCGTGGTCGGCCTACAAGGGCTTCGAGGTCACCCTGCAGGACCGCGAACAGCGCTTCATCGACCCAGCCATGACCCGCGCGCAGGCGCTGTTCGAGAAGAAGGTCAAGGACGAGAGCAAGCGCCCGGCCGTGGCCGCGCGCCTGAAAGCCGATCTGGCGGGCGAAGGCGTCGCCAGCGCCGATCTGGTGATCGAGGCCATCATCGAGAACCCCGAGGCCAAGCGCGCGCTCTACCAGTCGATCGAGCCGAACCTGAAAGCCGACGCGCTGCTGACCACCAATACCTCGTCGATCCCGCTGGTGGAGCTGCGCGACCACATCGCCCGGCCGGCGCAGTTCGGCGGCCTGCATTACTTCAATCCGGTGTCGATGATGCCGCTGGTGGAAATCGTCCACCACGACGGCATGTCGGCCGAGACTGGCCAGCGCCTGGCCGCGTTCTGCAAGGCGCTGGACAAGTTCCCGGTGCCGGTGGCCGGCACGCCGGGCTTCCTGGTCAACCGGGTGCTGTTCCCATACATGCTGGAAGCGGCCAATGCCTACGCCGAAGGCATTCCCGGCGCGGTGATCGACAAGGCTGCGGTCAAGTTCGGCATGCCGATGGGCCCGATCGAACTGATCGACACCGTCGGCCTGGACGTGGCCGCCGGCGTGGGCAGGGAACTCTCACCGTTCCTGGGCTTGCAGGTGCCCGCCGCGTTGGCCACGGTCGAACCGGACAAACGCGGCAAGAAGGACGGCCAGGGCCTGTACAAGTGGGAGAACGGTCGCGCGGTGAAGCCCGAAGTGCCCAAGGACTACCAGGCGCCGGCCGACCTGGAAGACCGCCTGATCCTGCCACTGCTCAACGAGGCCGTGGCCTGCCTGCACGACGAAGTGGTGGCCGATGCCGACCTGCTGGATGCCGGCGTGATCTTCGGCACCGGGTTCGCGCCGTTCCGCGGCGGCCCGATCCAGCACATCCGCGCCACCGGTGCCGATGCGCTGGTCGAACGGCTCAAGGCCCTGCAGGGCCGCTACGGCGACCGCTTCGCGCCACGCCCGGGCTGGGATGCCGCGGCACTGCGTGAAGCGGTGGTCTGACCCCCGTAAAATGTCGGTAGCCGCCAGGGCGGATCGAACGCCTCGCCACGCGTAACCCGGGTCGGCAAGACCGGACGAGGCGTGGCGTGGAAGCCCCGGGTTACGGCCTTCGGCCTTACCCGGGAGACGCTTGCTGGCAGCAATGACGACAGTTCAACGCGATGCGATCCGGACGACCTCATCCGGATCGGGATGGATCAGCGTCGCGGCTGGTCCTGCTGTTTTCTGTCCTGTGACTTCTGCGCGGGCTGTCCGCCACGCTGCTGCGGCTGACCCGAGGCTTTGGGCTGCTGCGACGCCTGCGGGCTGGGGGCAGCGTTCCCACGATTGCCCGGCGCACTGCCGCCCCGCCCATCGGACGAAGCCCGATTGGCTGGAGCGGATGGGGAATACCCCTGCTGCGCCCGCGGATTCACGTTGCGCGGCGCAGCGCCCTGGCGCGGGCGCTGCGGCGGATGCTGCTCCCAGCGCGAACGTTGCCCGTACCAGCTGCGGCTACGGTAGTGCGCATCCCAGTAGGTGCCCAACACGAACGTCAGCACCGGCAGGCCCAGGCTGGCGCCATTGCCATAGATCCTGGTGCGGCGTCCGCCATTGTCGTAGTCCAGGTAGGAGGCGGACACCCAGCCGCGCTCGCCACGCGTGGCGATGTCGCACCAGGACCAATCGTCGATGCAACCGAAGACCTCCACGCGCGTGCCCGAGGACACGCTGACGATCCTGGGATAGTCCGCATTGGGACCGGTCCGCAGGTTTGCCGAAGAGGTGAGATAGGCGCGCTCGCTCGCCTCCGCGGGCCGCGCGTAAAAGACCGCAGAAAACAACACCAGGGCACCGAGCCCGATCATGGCTTTCATGGGACTTCCCGTGATTGTCTGTAGAAGGGACAGCCTACATCAGCAGGTCAACCACATCACCGGCCCGGTCGCTGGCGATACGCCATTGCGTCGGGCCCGTCATCCCGCCAGACTTCCCGGCCGGCGGCCTGCGCCGCCCTCCCCTGGCAACCCGGACGGGCCGATCAATGTTCAACCTCAGTGCGCCCACCTCGGGCATGTTCTTCCTGTCCCTGCTGCTCGGCGGCCTGGGCGTTGCGGCCAAGCTGCACTACATCCCCGCACTGGTGCCCTATGCGTTCTGGCTGATCTGTGCCGGGCTAGTGGTCCTGCTGATCGGCAACCTGTTCAAGGGGCTGTAGCAACAAGAGCTGCGTTTCCCGGGGCAAACCGTAGCCCGGGTAAGCGCAGCGCACCCGGGGCTTCTCGTCCCGCCGCGATAGACCCGCTTTCGTCACGAATGGCCCCGGATGCGGCCTGCTGCCTTATCCGGGCTACACGCCCTGCTGATCGGCAGCCTACTCCAAGGGCTTGTAGGCACGCCGCAAATCGCACGCAGCGCAACAAAAAAACGCAGCCCCGAAGGGCTGCGTTTTCGTTTGCACGACAGGCAACAACCGCGTTACATCGTGTGCGTGGGCTTGTCCGCGTTGAGCGTGCCGGCCAGCAGGGTTTCGATGCGGTTGCGCACCATGTCACCTTCGCCGCCTTCGGAGAACTGCAGGCCGATGCCGGCCGTGCGCGCACCCTGGGCGCCCACCGGCGTGATCCAGATGACCTTGGCGGCCAATCCCAGCCGCTCGCTGGACTCGGGCAAGGTCAGCATCAGGAATACTTCATCGCCGAGAAAATAGCGCTTGGGCGTGGGGACGAAGATCCCCCCGTTCTTCACGAAAGGAATGTAGGCGCTATAGAGCTGCGCCTTGTCTTTCACCGTCAGCGAGACCATGCCGCCTTTCGGAGTCGTTGCACTCATCCCCTTCCCCCGTTCGCTGGCCCGCGCGCACCATCACGCCAGGCCAGCAGTAGATCCACCATCGCCAGATCGGCGCGCACCGTGGTCCGCAAAAGATCGCGCGTGCGGTTGGCCGCGTCGAACCACGCAGCCAGCTTGTTCAATCGCACCGGATCGGTCAAGGCGGGATCGGCCGCCTGCGCCAGGACCAGGTCGGCCGCATGACGCAGGCGCAGCGCGGCATGTTCATCGGCCGCCCAGCGCTGGGCGGTTTCGACCACGGCCAACTGGCCGCGTTCGAGCTTGCCCAGGTCGCCAGCGACTTCCCGGCGCAGCGCCATGCCGCCTTCGCTCATCCATGACAACGCCAGCGCCGGATGGCCGCGCGCGGCATCCAGCGCTTCGGCGGAACTGACTTCTGGATAGCCTTGCGCCATCAGCCAGGCCATGGCTTCGGCACGCGGCGGCAGGCGGATCTCCAATTTCTGGCAGCGGCTGCGGATGGTCGCCGGCAAACGCATCGGCTCGGCGCTGAGCAACCACAGATAGCGACCAGGTTGCGGCTCTTCCAGGGTCTTGAGCAGGGCGTTCCAGGCGGCGCGGTTGACCGCGTCGGCCGGGTCGATGATCGCCACCTGCGCACGCCCGTACTGCGGCGTCAGCGTCAGCTTCTGCGAGAGTTCGCGAATCTGGTCGATCACGATCTCGGAGCGCAGCTTGGTGCCGTCCTTGGTCGGGATGAAGGACACCTGCTGCAGGTCCGGATGCGTCCCCGCTGCGATCAGCTGCGCATCGCGATTGCCCAGAGCCGGCACTTCACCACACAGCACGTAGCGCGCCAGTCGGTCGGCCACCGCGCGCTTGCCGATGCCTGCAGGCCCGCACAGCACCATCGCGTGACCCAGGCGCCCGGACTGCAGCGCGGCCAGTGCTTGATCGTAGGCGCGCTGCTGCCACGGCGTGAAAACGACGTCGCTCATCGCTGCACCTGCAACCAGTCAGCGACTGCGGCAGTCACCGCAGCGGCCACTTCAATCGGCGTGCGCGATGCATCGATCACGCGGAAGCGTTGCGGAAACGCCTGCGCACGCCGGCGATAGCCTTCGCGCACGCGCTCGAAGAAATCATCCTGCTCGCTTTCGATCCGGTCCGGCCACAGGTCGCGCCCGGCGGTGCGGGCACGGCCTTCGCGGACGTCGAGATCGAGCAGCAGGGTCATCGCCGGCGCGACGTGGACGACGCGGCGCTCAAGCTCCTCCACCAGGCTGCGGTCCAGGCCACGGCCATGCACCTGATAGGCATAGCTGGAATCGGTGAAGCGGTCGCTGACCACGAACGCATCACGCGCCAGCGCCGGTGCGATCACCCGCTGCACGTGCTGGGCGCGCGAGGCGAACATCAGCAGCAGCTCGGCTTCCGGTGCCAGCGCTTCATCGCCCGGGTCCAGCAGGATGCCGCGCATGCGTTCGGCCAGCGGCGTGCCGCCCGGTTCACGGGTCAGCACGACCTCATGCCCTGCAGCCTGCAAGGTGTCGCGAATCGCGCCCAGCGCGCTGGTCTTGCCGGCGCCCTCGCCACCTTCCAGGCTCAGGAAGCGCGGATGCGCCACAGGCTGCGGACTCATGGCTGCTTCGCCCTGGCGTCCTGCGGCGGCGCTGCCTGCGCATCGGCGGGCGGCAGCGCGGCCGCTTCCTCCGGCAACGGCGGGCGGCGCATGCGATCCAGGTATTGGCGCACCGCCGCGTTGTGCTGGGCCAGCGTGGCCGAGAACACATGCCGGCCGCTGCCGTCACCCAGCGCGACGAAGTACAACGCATCGCCGGCGACCGGATGCGTGGCCGCCTGCAGCGCCGCGCGCCCGGGCATGGCGATCGGCGTGGGCGTCAGGCCCACGCGGGTGTAGGTGTTGTACGGGGTGTCGGTGGTCAGGTCGTGGCGGCGGATGTTGCCGTCGTAGCTGCTGCCGATGCCATAGATCACGGTCGGATCGGTCTGCAGCTTCATGCCCATCGCCAGGCGTCGTGCGAACACGCCGGCGATCTGCGCGCGCTCTTCGGCAATGCCGGTTTCCTTCTCCACGATCGAGGCCAGCGTCAACGCCTGGTCGGGCGTGGTCAACGGCAGGTCGGCGGCGCGCTGCGCCCACACCGTGGCCAGCGTTTTTCCCATGTCGTCATGGGCGCGCTTGAGTACGTCGATGTCCTTGTCGCCACGCGAGTACACGTAGGTCTCAGGCAGGAAACGGCCTTCCGGATGTTCGCCTGCGTGACCAATGGCAGCCATCAGCGCAGCGTCGTCCAATTGCGTGGTCTCGTGGAGCAGCGGCGTGGCCGCGTTGAGCGCGGCGCGCACCTGGCGGAAGTTCCAGCCCTCCACGATGGTGAAGCGGTACTGGATGATCCGGCCCGCACGCATGTTCTGCAGCAGCGTGCGTGGCGTCGTGCCAGGTGCCAGCGCGTACTCGCCCACCTTGAGCTTGCCGGCAGCATCGAGCTGGCGGGCCAGCACCTGCCATTCGATATCGCTGCCGGTGCTCACGCCCTGCGCGCGCAGGCCCGCCAATACGCCACGGAAGGAGTCGCCCCGCTTCACCTGCACGACCTGGCCGGCGTGCAAGCCCGGCAGCGGTTGCGACTGGAAATGCTGGTAGCGCTGCCAGCCCCATAGCGCGGCGGCCGCAACGGCCAGCGCGAGCAGGAACACGACAAGGACGATGGCGCGGCAACCGCGCCTGCAACCTGATGCCACGGCGATCAGTCGGCTGTGAGAACGGTCGCGCAGGATACCAGCCGGCCGCGACGAAGGCTGTTCAGACGCCCGCCGCCTGACCCAGCGCGGCCAGCATGCCGCGCGCCTTGGCCCGGGTTTCCTCCAGTTCGGCCTGGGGATCGGAATCGATCACGATCCCAGCCCCGGTGCGGAAGCACAGCGTGCTGCCGTCGTCCTCGTCGGCCAGCGCCGCGCTGCGGATCAGGATGTTCAGATCCATGTCGCCATCACGGCCCAGCCAGCCGAACGCACCGGTGTAGGCACCGCGCGGGGTTCGCTCCAGCTCGGCGATGATCTGCATGCAGCGCACCTTGGGACAGCCGGTGATGGTGCCGCCCGGGAAGGTCGCGGCGATCACCTGGCCCGGCGTGACCTCGGCGCGCAACTGGCCGCGCACGTTGCTGACGATGTGATGCACGTGCGCATAGCTTTCGACCGCCATCAGTTCATCCACTTCAACGCTGCCCGGCGTGCACACGCGGCCCAGATCGTTACGCTCCAGATCGATCAGCATCACGTGTTCGGCGCGCTCCTTGGGATGGCCGACCAGTTCGCGGATCCGCGCGGCATCGTCGTCACCCGCAAAGCGCGCGCGCGTCCCGGCGATGGGCCGCGTTTCGGCAATCCCGCCACGCACCGACACCAGACGTTCCGGCGACGCGCTGACCACGGCCCTGCCGTCGTACTGGAACAGCCCGGCGAATGGCGCCGGATTGCAGTCGCGCAGTCGCGTGTACAACGCCGCCGGCTCCAGCGACACATCGAACCGTGCCTGCCAGCCACGCGACAGGTTCACCTGGAAGATGTCGCCAGCCGCCAGGTAGTCGAGGATCCGTTCGACACCCGCGACAAAAGCCTGCGGCGCGTCTTCGACCAGCACCGATGGTGGCGACCAGGCAGGCGGGGCCAGCGTGCGACCTGTCTCCAGGTCCGCGGCCATCACATCGAACAGTTCCGCATGCCCGGCCTCGGCCACCATCACGCATTCGCCAGTGGCGCGATCGCGCAGCACCGCAGCCGGGCAACGCAGCGCGAGCGCGGCGGGGACGACGCCCTCACCTTGCGGCAACTGCAGGACCGGTTCCACCTGCCCCGCCAGTTCGTAATCCAGCATCAAGGCCCAGCCACCATGGAATGGCCAACGCGGCTCGTCGCGCAGCGTGCGCAGCGGCTGCCACTGCGCGTCGAGCACGTCGAGGAACATCCCTGTCAGCACATCGCCCTGCAGCGTCCGGGTGACGCCATCGGCATCCAGCCGCAGGCCCTCTCCACTGCAAGCCAGCAGCAGATCCCAGCGCCCGTGGGCGGTGCCTGAGGCAACCGATTCCATCAGCAGCGGGTAGCGCCGCGGCGCCACGCGCTGCAGTGACAGCAGGTCCAGGTGATCGGGCAGCGGGCGGGTCAACAACATGCAAGTGCCTCTTGAATGCAGATCGGGAGCGGCATCACGCCGCTCCCGATCTGCAGGTGCCACCGGTATCGCAGCGCAATCAGAGGCGCTTGAACACCAGCGTGCCGTTGGTGCCGCCAAAGCCGAAGCCATTGGACATGGCCACGTCGATCTTCTTGTCGCGCGCGATGTTCGGCACGTAGTCCAGGTCGCAGCCTTCGCCCGGATTGTCCAGGTTGATGGTCGGCGGGATCACGTTCTCGTGCAGCGCCATGACCGAGAAGATCGCCTCGATGCCACCAGCCGCACCCAGCAGGTGGCCGGTCATCGACTTGGTCGAGCTGACCATCATCTTGTAGGCGTGGTCGCCCATGGCGCGCTTCATCGCCAGGGTTTCGGCCAGGTCACCCAGCGGCGTGGAGGTGCCGTGCGCATTGAGGTATTCGACCTGCTCCGGATTCACGCCGGCGTCCTTCATGGCCATGGTCATGCAGCGCGCCGGGCCGTCGCCGTTCTCGCTGGGCGCGGTCATGTGCCAGGCATCCTGGCTGGCGCCGAAACCGGCCAGTTCGCAGTAGATGCGCGCGCCGCGGGCCTTGGCGTGTTCGTACTCCTCGATCACCAGGATGCCGGCGCCGTCGCCCATGACGAAACCGTCGCGCTCGGCGTCCCACGGACGCGAGGCACGCGTCGGGTCATCGTTGCGGGTGGACATGGCCTTCATCGAACAGAAGCCGGCCATCGAGGTCGGCGACGAGCCGCGCTCGGCACCACCGGCCACCATCACGTCGGCATCGCCGTACTGGATGGTGCGCATGGCCATGCCGATCGAGTGGTTGGCGGTCGCACACGCGGACACCGCGGAGAAACCCGGGCCCTTGAGGCCCTTCATGATGCTCAGGTGGCCCGGCAGCATGTTGATGATGGTGCTGGGGATGTAGAACGGCGAGACCTTGCGTGCGCCGCCCTCCAGGTATTTTTCGGTCTGCTGCTCGATGCCCAGGATGCCGCCGATGCCCGAACCGACCATCGCGCCGATGCGCTCGGCATTGGCTTCGGTCACTTCCAGGCCGGAGTCTTCCAGGGCCATCAGCGAGGCCGCCACGCCATAGTGGATGAAGGCATCCATCTTCTTGGCGTCTTTGGGGTTGATGAA
The DNA here is from genome assembly GCF_027498035.1 of Pseudoxanthomonas sp. Taxonomy (NCBI): domain Bacteria; kingdom Pseudomonadati; phylum Pseudomonadota; class Gammaproteobacteria; order Lysobacterales; family Lysobacteraceae; genus Pseudoxanthomonas; species Pseudoxanthomonas sp. The sequence goes on along the minus strand of NZ_CP114978.1, from coordinate 4,058,787 downwards.
CTGGGTGATGTCCAGGTCACGCACTTCACCGCAGATGCGGGTGGCGAACGTGGAGGCATCGAACGAGGTCAGCGGGGCAATACCCGAACGACCATTCTTGATGCCGTCCCAACTGCTGGCCAGGTCATTGCCCAATGGCGAGACCATGCCCATGCCGGTAACGACGACGCGACGTCGGCTCATAACGTTCTACTCCGCATGCTGCTGCCGGCACTGTCCGGCGTTGACTGGGAACCCTGGCGCGTGCCGCCAGATGCGCGCGGGGCCGCAATCGCGGCCCCGGCGTGACTTGCTTCCATCAGGCCGGATCAGGCCTTGACGTGGGCCTTGACGTAGTCGATGGCCTGCTGGACGGAGGTGATCTTCTCGGCCTCTTCGTCCGGAATTTCGCACTCGAACTCTTCTTCCAACGCCATGACCAGCTCGACGGTGTCCAGGGAGTCGGCGCCCAGATCGTCCACGAACGATGCGCTGGTGGTGACTTCTTCTTCTTTGACGCCAAGCTGTTCAACAACGATCTTCTTGACGCGCTCTTCAATGCTGCTCATGGATTTTCGCTCCAGACGGAGATGGGTAAACACGGGATAGTGTAGTGGAAAGCGGGCGCTGCGGGCATCGGCCCGCAACACCCGTTGAATCAGCCACTTAGGGCCGAATTCTGCATCAGGGCATGTACATGCCGCCGTTGACGTGTAGGGTCTCGCCGGTGATGTACTTGGCCGACGGGCTAGCCAGGAAGGCCACTGCATTGGCGATGTCCGCCGGCTCGCCCAACTGACCCAGGGCAATCTGCCCGATCAGCGCAGCCTTGGCGTCTTCCGGCAATGCCTTGGTCATGTCGGTGTCGATGAAACCGGGGGCGACGACATTCACCGTGACCCCGCGCGAACCGATTTCCTTGGCCAGCGACTTGGAGAAGGCAATGATGCCGGCCTTGGCCGCGGCGTAGTTGGTCTGGCCCGGATTGCCGGTGACGCCGACCACCGAGGCAATGTTGATGATGCGACCCTTGCGCGCCTTCATCATGCCGCGCATCACCGCCTTGGAAGTGCGGAACACGCTGGTCAGGTTGGTATCGATGATCGCATTCCAGTCATCGTCCTTCATCCGCATCAACAGGTTGTCGCGGGTGATGCCGGCATTGTTGACCAGGATCGAGACCGGCCCGAATTCCTTGGTAATCGCATCGATCAGCGCATCAACCGCCGCGGCATCGGTCACGTCCAGCATGCGACCGTGGCCGCCGGCGGACTCCATGCGCTGGGCGATGGCTTGCGCACCGTTATCGGTGGTGGCGGTACCGATGACGGTCGCGCCCTGCGCAGCCAGCGTGTCGGCGATCGCCGCGCCGATGCCACGGCTGGCGCCGGTGACCAGGGCGATTTCGCCGGCCAGGGGAAGGGCTGCGTTCATGCGGTTTTCCATGTTTCGAGGGCGCCCTGGAAATCGGCGGGCGTGGACAGCGCGCGGCTGTCGATGGATTTGTCGATGCGCTTGACCAGGCCGGTCAACACCTTGCCCGGACCGCATTCGGCCACGCGCGTTGCACCAGCGGCAACCAGTGCCTGCACGCAGTCGGTCCAGCGCACCGGCAGATAGAGTTGGCGCACCAGCGCCTCGCCGATGGCGTCGATGCTGCCGTGCACCTGGGCATCGACGTTCTGCACCACCGGCAACGACGGCAGGTGCCAGGACAGGCCCTTGATGGTTTCGGCCAAGCGATTGGCGGCTTCGCGCATCAGCGGGGTGTGCGAAGGCACGCTCACCGCCAGCTTGACGGTCTTGCGCACGCCGCGCGCATTGAGTTCGGCAATGGCCGCATCGACTGCTTCAGCGTCGCCGCCAATCACGATCTGGCCTGGCGAGTTGTAGTTCGCAGGCACGACGACCTTGCTGCCGGAGACCTGCCCGCAAACTTCGACCACCAGCGCATCTTCGGCGCCCAGCACGGCGGCCATCGCGCCAACACCGGCGGGCGCAGCTTCCTGCATCAACTGGCCGCGGATGCGGACCAGGTGCGCACCGTCCTTCAGCGACAGCGCACCTGCGGCAACCAGCGCGGTGTATTCACCGAGGCTGTGGCCGGACAGGCGCGAAGGCGACGGACCACCTTCCTGCTGCCACAGGCGCCACACGGCGATGCCGGCGGCCAGCAGCGCGGGCTGGGTGTATTCGGTGCGGTTGAGCATTTCCTCGGGGCCGCCCTGCGAGAGTGCCCACAGGTCGGCACCTGCGCCTTCGGATGCCTCGTTGAACGTCTCGCGGACCTGCGGATGCAGCTCGGCCAGTTCGGCCAGCATGCCCAGCGATTGCGACCCTTGGCCGGGGAATACAAAGGCGAGTGTGGGATCTGTCACGCGCGAAAACGCCCTGGTGCGAAAAAACGAGCGGCGATGATACGGGTGAAACCGCCCGTGCGTCTGTACTGGGGCGTATTGCCGCGCTCAACCCACCAGCAGACGCAGCACGTCCAGATCGCCATCGCTGAACCAGTCGATCGCCAACGTGCCAATCACCAGCACGCTGAGCGTGGTCGCAGAATGCAGCACCAGCACCGCGTGCGAGAGCCGGCGCGCCTTGCGTCCCAGTCGATTGCACACCGCGGCCAGGCGCTGCAGACGCCCTGTGACCTGGTGCGTCTGCGCATTGACATCGCGCGCTTCGCCGGACATCGCCTCCTGCATCAGCGCCTGCAATGCGGCTGGACGCCGCTCGTAGTAGCGCGCCACGCCATAGCCGAACATCAGCCAATCGCGCGCCTGGGCCTGCGCCAGATCCATTACTTCCAGCGGATCTTCCTCGAAGTCGATGAAGCCGATGCGCTGGCCATCGAAGGTCATGTTGCGCGGCAATGGCTGACCGAAATACGCGCCGGTGGCGTGCGCCTGCGCAATCGCCTGCAACGCCTTACGCACAAGACGATCACATTCGGCTTCGTCGCGCGCATCACGCAACCAGCCAGCCAGCGAGCGGCCGTTATCGCTGAGGACCAGGGAGTCCTTGCCGCGACCGATCACCTGCGGCACGTGCACGCGCTGCGCAGCCAGTTCGGCAAGGCGACGCGCCTCGGTGTCGAGCGCTTCGACGCCCACCCGATGCGGCGGCGGCCGTAGCGGCCCCATGCCCATGCGGTGGGCAATGAAATCCAACGCACCCAGCGACAGGGCCCGGCTGCTGCCGTCTCCGTAACGCTTGAGCCAGGCCTGGCGGCCTTCCATCTGGATCAGTTCAACCATGGGGGCGTACTCCGTCTCTCGATGACAGATCTGTCATGTCGGAAACATGTTAAACGCCGCGCGTTAACGCAAATGAAACACGCGCGCCACCGCCCGCAACGCAGCGTCCGCTGCAGACACCGGAAAGCACACATGAAGAGATTGGGCACGCAGACCGACGCCGCCTTGACGCGATAGGTCGTTTCATCGCCAGACCCCAAAAAAAACGAGGACGCCGCCATGATCCGCAAGCTCGCGTCAGGTCAGTTCCGCCTGTATTCGCAAAAGAAGAGCCGGCGCACAGGCAAGCACCGCAATCTGGGCACGTTCGATACGCGGGCCGCAGCGGAACAGCATGAAAGGGAAGTGCAGTACTTCAAGCGCCACGGCTGAGCCTGTGGCGCGGTTGCGGCGTCAGTAGCGGATCAGCGCCGAGCCCCAGGTGAAACCACCACCAAAGGCTTCCAGCAACAGCAGCTGGCCACGCTGGATGCGGCCATCGCGCACCGCTTCGTCCAGTGCCAGCGGCACCGATGCGGAGGAGGTGTTGCCATGCTTATCCACCGTCACCACGACCTGATCCATCGACATGTCCAGGCGCTTGGCCGTGGCTTCGATGATGCGCAGGTTGGCTTGGTGCGGGACCAGCCAGTTGAGGTCGCTCTTGTCGAGCTGGTTGGCGTTCAAGGCCTCGTCAACGACCGAATCCAGCGCCTTGACGGCGTACTTGAACACGTCATTGCCCTTCATCAGGATGCGCGAGCCGTTGTTGACCTCGTCGGCGTTGAAGCCCGCCGAGATGCCGACCGGATTCCACAGCAGTTCCTTCTTGCTGCCGTCGGCATGCAGATGGGTGCTGAGGATGCCGGTCTCGCTGTCGGCCTTGAGCACGACCGCGCCAGCACCGTCGCCGAACAGCACGCAGGTGGTGCGGTCGGTCCAGTCGGTGATGCGGGTCAGCGTCTCGGCGCCGACCACCAGCACGGTTTTGGCGTCACCGGTACGGATGAATTTGTCCGCCACCGTCAACGCGTAGATGAAACCCGAACAGGCCGCGTTGACGTCCAGCGCCATGCAGCCTTCGGCCCCCAGGCGCGCCTGGATCAGGCAGGCCGTGGAGGGAAACACGATGTCGGGCGTGGTCGTCCCGACCACGATCATGTCGATGTCCGACGGCGCCACACCCGCCGCCTCGAGCGCGCGCAGCGCGGCCTGGTAACCCAGGTCGCTGCTGTTCTCGCCTTCGGCCGCGATGTGACGCTCACGGATGCCGGTGCGGCTGCGGATCCACTCGTCGCTGGTCTCGACGATCTTGGACAGGTCGTCGTTGGTCAGGACCTTCTCCGGCAGGAAGCTGCCGGTGCCTGCGATACGCGAGTAAATACGACCGTTCGTCACCGGCTGGCTCATCATGATTCCCGTTGCGCGGCCCGGGGAGCGGACCTGAAAAATGAAACCGTCAGGCGCGCGTCACCGCGCGCCGCGGGAATCACTCTTCGCTGACAGCCGACGACTTGGTCGCGATGACCTTCTTGCCGCGGTAGTAACCGTCAGCAGTCACGTGGTGACGGATGTGGGTCTCGCCCGTGGTCGGGTCGGTCGACAGCTGCTTGGCGGTGAGGGCGTCGTGCGAACGGCGCTGGCCGCGACGGGACGGGGTGACGCGGGATTTCTGAACTGCCATGGTCTTGCTCCAAACGAGTCTTTATTCCAACCGCCAGCAGGCGATCAGTTCTTCTTGAGCGAAGCCAGCGCCGCGAACGGGCTGGCCTGCGCCAGTTCTTCCTGCTGCGGGGAAACATCGAGTTCCACCGCAGGCAAATCCGGATTCATCGGTACTGCAGGCACGGCCAGCACCAGTTCGTCCTCAATCAGATCCAGCGTCCGCAGCATGCCGTCTTCGGGCACCAGCAGCGCTTCGACATCTTCCGGCAGGGCCGCTTCGTCAGCCTCGTCCCGGATTAGGCCGAGCTTCTGCACCATCGACACCGGGAACAGGAACCGCTGCAGGCTGCGCTGGCATTCCAGCGGCAGCGCCGCATCGATCTTCAGTTCCACATAGGGCACCTGCAGCGCATCGCGATCAAACTGCAGCGCGAACGTCACCTCACCCTCGGCATCGGTCAGCAAGCCATCCAGCCGGCGCAATGCCGCCAGCGGCACCTTGCCTTCGAAGCTACGCCGTGCCGCGACCATGCGCCAAGCATCTAGAATTTCGGGCACGTGCGCGGACATAAGCCGCAAAATGGTAGAGAGGTGCCGGGCACCTGTCAAATGGGCGATACCCTCGGATTGCCGGCCGACGCCCCGGAACGCCACACTGCGCGCCCTCGCCCATCCCCTGGACCCGCATGTCGCTGATCCTTGCCTCCACCTCAGTGTACCGCCGCGAGCTGCTGGAACGCCTGCGCCTGCCTTTCGAAACCGCCCGCCCGGACGTGGATGAAACGCCAGGCCAGGGCGAAGCCCCGTCAGCACTGTCCCAGCGCCTGGCTCACGCCAAGGCCCGGGCGATCGCTGAACAGGCACCGGGACACTGGGTGATCGGCTCAGACCAGGCCGCCGATCTGGATGGCCAGCCGCTGGGCAAGCCCGGCAACCGGGAAAACGCCATCGCCCAGCTGCGCGCCATGTCAGGCCGCCAGGTTCAGTTCCACACCGCTGTCTGCGTCAGCCACGACGGCCGGGACCTGACTGCGCTGGACACGACCACAGTGACGCTGCGAATCCTGACCGACGATGAGATCGCGCGGTACGTCGATGCCGAACAACCCTTCGACTGCGCCGGCAGTTTCAAGTGCGAGGGCCTGGGCGTGGCACTGTTCGAAGCCATCGACACCCGCGACCCGACCGCCCTGATTGGCCTGCCACTGATTGCCACCGCCGCGCTGCTGCGCCAGGCAGGCTTCCGCCTGCCCTGAGTCACTCGTGCCGTGACAGGTCGATCGGCTGCTCGGACCAATCCTCGATGCTGCCATCGGCGGCATGCAGGCGCAGGCCCAGCCAGTGCCGGCCCGAGCTGAACTTGCGTGCGTCGATCTGCGCGCGGAAACCGACCTTGGGATGATTCGGGTCGTTGGAGATCTTCCAGTACTGGGCCACGCCCGGATCGGGTAGACCGTAGTCGGCGCTGGCGACGACATGCCCATCGATCAGCACATCCACTGCTTTCAAGCCCATGCCATCCTTGAACGCCCAGCCGCTGACCTCGAACCGACCGGGCACCGTGGCGCCGTCGATCGGGACATCGATCCATGCCATCGCCGGTGCGATGCAGGCAGCGGTCTTGGGCGAGTCCGACTTCGCGCTTGCAGCTGCCCCGGCCGCCCTGGGCAGATAGAACAACAGGAAGCGCTGGCGGCCATGGTCGACATTGATCACGCGCGGCGCCGGCAGTGGACCGACCCGCGCGCACAGCGCGTGGTACTGCGCCAGCAAGCCCTTGTACTGCACCTCGCTGGCACCAACGACCAGCAGCTGTGCGGTCGGACTGGTGCCGTCACTTTGCAGGTTCCACAGGCGCAATTGCGGCGCGCGCCCGTGCTTGATGTTGAGCGGGTGATCCAGGACCGGGATCGCGTCATCACCCAAGGCGAAACCCAGCTCGGAACCGACCTTGAAGTTATCGGCGAGCAGGCCGGTCTGCCCCGGATGACGCGCCAGTTCTTCGCGTACCGCCTGGGCCAGCACGTCCCAGCCGGCGAAGTTGTAGGGATAGAACTTGCTGGAGGCCAGGTCCGCACGCCAGCGTGGCACCGAGGCCACCAGGTAATAACCCAGCACCACCGCCAGCCCCGCACCACACATCGCCCAGGTCGCCCGCCGCAACATCACCGGCCAGCGGCGCAACAACGCGGGCACGGCCAACAGCAGCGGCAGATAGCCCGGCAATGGCCAGTGGAAACTGACACGCTCGACATCGGCGAAGAAGCCCAGCACGAAGAACCCGATCGTCGACAACCCGCCCAGCAAGCCGAAATACCGCCACTGCGATGGCATGTCGCCCGCGTCGCCGAAGGAACGCTTCAGGACCTGCAGCAAGGCGTAGAACAACAGCGGCGTGACCAGCGCGGCCTGGATCACCAGGAACAGCAGCCCGGTCCACTGGAAGGTCCATGGATGGCGATCGACCAGCTGGAAACGCAGGCCTGCATCAGCATTCTCGATGTTCCAGGCGATCAGGGGTGCCCACGCCGCGACACCCAGCGCCAGGGCAACCCACACGCGCACGTCGCGCAGCATCCGGCGACCTTCCGGGATCAGCAGCAGTGCGATGAAGCCGACGCCGATCACGCCGACAAACCGGTAATGACTCAATGCACCGATCACCAGGCCCAGTGCCAGCTCTGCAGCCGCCGCAGCATCGATCTCGCGCAACAGGCGCGCACCGGCATCCAGGCACAGCACCGTGGCAAAAGCCATCGGCACGTCCGGCACCGCCATGATCCCCAGGCTTCCGGACAAGGGCATCAGCAATACCAGCATGCCGGCACGCCAGCCTGCCACTGCACCGAACCAGCGCGAACCAATCCCTGCCAGGAACCACGGCAACAGCGCGGACAGCAGCAGGAATGGCATGCGGATGGCCAGCACGTGCTGGCCGCCGATGGCCGTGCCCAGTCGCGTCATCCATGCAGTCAATCCGGGCAGGTCCGAATACGCGGCCGCAAGGTGGCGACCTTCCTGCCAATAGAACGCCTCATCGACGAACAACGGCAGCTGCGCCGCGATCAGGATCTTGATCACGGTCAGGCACACCCACAGCATCAGGAACGTGCGCTGAGCCCGCGCCTCTTCATTCATATTGTCGCTACACTCGATTGGGATCAGCGAAACCGGAAGTCAAATGCAGGTCAGTTCCGCAGCAACCAAGATGCTAACCGATGACTTGTCCAAGGCATTGCAGCAGGCACAAGCGCAGGTAAACGGACTGGTGCTGGGGAAACCCCTGCAGGTGCGCCTGGCTTTCGTCGCCTTGCTGGCCGATGGCCATCTGCTCATCGAAGACCTGCCCGGCCTGGGCAAGACGACCCTGGCCCATGCCCTGGCGGCAACGCTGGGACTGGGCTTCCAGCGTGTACAGTTCACCTCGGATCTGTTGCCCGGCGATGTACTCGGCGTGTCGATCTACGACGCGCAGGCCAGGCGGTTCCAGTTCCACCCCGGCCCGGTGTTCACCAACGTGCTGTTGGCCGATGAAATCAACCGCGCGCCACCACGCACGCAGAGCGCATTGCTCGAAGCCATGGCCGAACACCAGGTCACCCTGGATGGCACCACGCACTTGTTGGCCGAACCGTTCTTCGTGATCGCCACGCAGAATCCGGTGGACCTGTCGGGCACCTATCCCCTGCCCGATTCGCAACTGGACCGCTTCCTGCTGCGCATGGGGCTGGGCTATCCGGACCGCAAGGACGAACGCGCCCTGCTCGCAGGCAGCGATCGTCGCGAACTGATCGCACAGGCGGAGCCGCTGCTCGGCATCCAGGAGATCCTGGGGCTGCGCGCAGCGGTCGCGCAGGTGCATGCCAGCGAGGCCCTGATCGATTACGTGCAGGCCCTGCTCACCCGCAGCCGCCAGCATCCGGGCGTGCGCGTGGGCCTGTCGCCGCGTGCCGGCCTGGCACTGCTGAAGGGCGCACGCGCGCACGCACTGCTGCTGGGGCGCGACCACGTCCTGCCCGAAGACGTGCAGACCCTGTTCCCGGCGGTGGCCTCGCACCGGCTGGTGCCGGATTCGGAAGGCAGCTCGGCCACCGAGCTGTCCCACGCCATCCTGCATGCGGTGGCGGTGGACTGAGCGATGGCAGCGGGCACCGCGCAGCGGCTGCGTGCACGCCTGGCGCTGCTGGCGCGTCCGCGTACCTCCGAAGCACTGCCGGTCACGCTCGACCGGCGCCGGGTCTATGTGCTGCCCACCGCGTTCGGCCTGTTCGCCGGCGGACTGGTCGGCACGATGTTGCTGGGCGCGCTGAACTACAACAACAACCCGGCACTGCTGCTGGCGCTGCTGCTGGCGGCGACCTTCATGGCCAGCCTGATGGCCGCGCATCTGCAGTTGTCCGGATTGCGTGTCGAATCCATCGGCGCCGAACCCGTCCATGCAGGAACACCGCTGCTGCTGCAGCTCGCCTTCGCCAGCAACGACCGCCGGCCACGCATCGGCCTGCGCCTGCGCGCCGGCCAGCAGGATGCGCTGATACCCGCGTTGAACGGCCCGGCGGTCACGGCCGAAGTGGCATATCCCACCAAGGCCCGCGGCTGGCTGCAGCCCGAGCGCATCCGCCTGTCCACGACCCAACCCCTCGGCGTCGCGCTGGCCTGGTCGTGGGTGTGGCCGGCCACGCCGCTGCTGGTCTATCCCGCCGTCGAAGCCGATGGCCCCGCGCTGCCCGAGCCAGCCGGCACCGCTCGCCAGACCCGCGTCGATGCGGCCGGCGAAGAGCTCCACCATCTGCGCGCCTATCGTCCGGGCGATCCGCAGCACACCATCGCCTGGAAGCCGAGCGCGCGGCGCGACGTACTGCTGGTGCGCGAATACGAACAACCGGTCGGCGTCGAAGTCACCCTCGACTGGACCCTGCTGGCGCCCCTGACCCACGAAGCCCGTATCCGCCGGCTAACCCATTGGGTGGAGTTGGCCGAACGCCAGGCACGCCGCTATCGCCTGCGCCTGCCGGGCCAGCCGCCGATCGGCCCGGCGTTGGGCCCCGCACACCGCCACCAGTGCCTGCGCGCCCTGGCCCTGCTGCCGCTGGGGCGCACATGAGTAGCAGCACGCGCACCGCGTCACGCGCGTTCCCGCTGGATGCCCACAGCCGGCTGTGGGCGCTGGCCTCTGCCGCGTTCGGGCTGCTGCCGTTGTTGCTGCAGCTGCCCGGAATGACCGCAATCGCCGTCGGCGTGGTCGGCGTCCTGAGCGCCTCGGTGTCGTGGCGACGGCCGATACCGCTGGTGCTGCGCATCCTGCTGGCCATCGCGGCATTGGCCGCGGTGCTGTGGGCCGCAGGTCCGCGCTTCGGCCGCGATACCGGCTGTGCGCTGCTGGCGGCGATGCTGGCGATCAAGCCAACCGAGACGACCTCGCTGCGTGACGGACGCAGCCTGGTCGGGTTCGCCTTGTTCGCCCCGTTCGCCGCTTTCCTGCTCGACCAGGGGCCGATGACGATGGCGCTCGGCCTGGTATCGGTGCTGTGCGCACTGGTAGCGATGCTGCGCCTGGCCGCACTGGAGTCGGGCCTGTTGTCGAGCAGCGGCGCCAGCAGCGGCCGCACCAATCCGTGGCAGATCGGCCGGTTGGTGTTGATGGGCCTGCCACTGGTGCTGCTGACCTTCTGGCTGTTCCCACGGCTGGCAAGCCCGTTGTGGGGATTGCCGGACCGCGCGGTCGGCCGACCTGGATTGTCGGACACGATGCGTCCGGGCGAATGGATCGACCTGCTGGCCGATGACACGCCAGCCGCACGCGTGACGTTCTTCGGACCAACACCTCCCCCGTCGCAAATGTACTGGCGCGGACCGGTGATGACCGAATTCGATGGCCGCACCTGGCGACAGGCCGACTGGCCACGCGCACCGGTTCCGGTGACGCGCCAGGGCCCGCATTACGACTACCAGCTGGATTACGAACCCACCGATCGCCGCCAGCTGATCGCACTGGATCTGGCTTCGACCGCACCCGACGGCGCGCGCCTGTCCGACGACTACGAAACGACCGCGCAGCGTCCGCTGTCGTCACTGACCCGCTGGCGGCTGCAATCGCAGGGCGTGTCGGCCTTCGATCCACAACCTCAGCCCGGGGTCCTGCGCCAGGCCCTGCGCCTGCCGCCCGGGTTCAACCCGCGCACCATTGCGCTCGGCAAGCAGTGGCGTGCCGAAGCCGGGCCTGATGGCGATGCAGCCATCGTCCAGCGCGCGCTTGCATGGATCCGCAAGGACTTCAGCTACACGCTGGATGTGCCGCTGCCCGGACGCGACATCGCCGACGAGTTCCTGTTCCAGACCAGGCAGGGTTTTTGCGAACACTTCAGCTCCTCGTTCGTGATCCTGATGCGCGCTGCCGGTGTCCCGGCGCGCGTGGTGACCGGCTATGTCGGCGGCGTGCGCAATCCCATGGGTGGTGGCTACTGGATCATCCGTCGCCAGGACGCCCATGCCTGGACCGAAGTCTGGCTACCGCAGCGTGGCTGGGTGCGCGTGGATCCGACCGCCGCAGTCGCGCCCGAACGCATCTACGACACCATCGAGAACCGCGCCCAGGCCGGCAACGATGGCCGCGAAAGCCTGATCAACCTGAGCCGCTACGCCCAGGTCAGTGACTGGCTGCGCAGCAACTGGAACAACCTGGTGTTGGGCTTCAATGCCGAACGCCAGAGCCAGCTGCTCAAACCCTTCGGCGTGGACAGCCTGGACCAGAGCAGGCTCGGCCTGCTGTTCGCACTGGCCGGCGGCGCCACGCTGCTCGGCATGGCCTGGCTGCTGGCGCGCGGCGAACGCGAGGCCGATCCACTGCTGCGCCAATGGCATCGCCTGGGCCATCGCTATCGTCGCCTGGGCCTGCAACCGGCACCCTTCGAACCGGCACAGACCTGGGCACAGCGCGTCGCGGTGGCGCGAAGTGACCGTCCTGCCACAAACGAGAACCTCATCTCACTCAGCCACCGTTTCGCGCAAGCGCGTTACGCTTCAACCTACGCGGACGTCCGGGCGCTGATACGCGATCTGCGCCGGCACCGTCCGTGAACACTGCGAGGCCTGTATGAACACCACGTCTTCCGTCCGCTTGCTGGCTGTTGGAGCCATGGCGATCCTCCTTGGCGCCTGCGCCACGGCCCCCAAGCCCCTGCAGGGCGAGTTCCCAGGCGTCACGCCGCGCGATGCGGTGAGCGGCGTCCAGGTCGGCGCGCAGGTCCGATGGGGTGGTCGCATTGTCGAAACCAGGCCGGGTGCGGACAGCACCTGCTTCCAGATGATCTCCTCGCCACTCAATGCCACCGGCCGGCCGACGCATGACTCGCCCGATGCCACCGACGGCCGCTTCATCGCCTGCCGCGCCGGCTTTTACGATCCGGCGATCTTTGCCAAGGGTCGCGAAGTCACCTTCATCGGCCGCGTCGATGGCATCGAGAACACCCGCATCGGCGATTACGACTACCGCCTGCCGCGCGTGAATGCCGACGTGGTCTATCTGTGGCCGCAGGTGCGCGAAGTGGAAGTGCGCCCGTATCCGTCACCGTACTTCTACGACCCGTTCTGGGGTCCGGGCTGGGGTCGCGGTCCAGGCTGGGGCCCGGGCTGGGGTCGCTGGTAAGCACGACCTGGAGGGCTTTCCCTCCAACACAGAAGGGCCGGAGATTTCCGGCCCTTCTTGTTTGTACGCGAATGGATGTGGCGGGTTGCCGATCAGCCGCCCGCGCCGAAATGCCCCAGCGGCGCACCGGCCAGCAGGTGCAGGTGGATGTGGTAGACGGTCTGGCCCGCGTCCTCGCGGCAGTTCATCACCACGCGGTAGCCTTTGTCAGCGAAGCCCTCCTGCCGCGCATATTCGGCGGCGGCCAGCACCAGCTTTCCGACCAGCGTGGCCTGGTCCGGCTTGAGGTCATCCAGGGTCGGCACGTGCACGGCCTTGGGGATGAAGAGCACATGCACCGGCGCTTGCGGCGCGATGTCCTTGAAAGCCAGCACCTCATCGTCTTCATAGACGATGCTGGCGGGAATCTCGCGCCGGATGATCTTGCCGAAGATGGTGTCGTTCATGGGCCTGCCGGATTGCGTTGCGGATGAGCGCACCAGCTTAGCCTGCATGCGATGACCGGCAAGCCCGCATCTATCGAGCGAGGCGTCAGCCCATCTCGCTACGCGAACCGAACGCATGCGACAGCGTGCCGCGGTCCACGTATTCCAGCTCGCCGCCCAGCGGCACGCCGTGGGCCAGGCGCATCGGCCGCACACTGGCTTGCCGTGCGAGCTGCGCGAGGTAGTGCGCGGTAGCCTCGCCTTCCACGGTGGGATTGGTGGCGATGATCAACTCATTGACCTCGCCTTCGGCCAGGCGCCTCGCAAGCCGCTCCAGCCCCAGCTCGCGCGGCCCGATGCCATCGAGCGGCGACAGCCGCCCCTGCAGGATGAAATACAGGCCGCGGTAGCCGGTGGCCTGTTCGATCGCCAGGCGGTCGGCCGGTGACTCCACCGCGCATAACTGGTGCCGGTCGCGACTGGCGCTGGCGCAGATCGCGCACAGCTCACCCTCGGTGAAATCACGGCACTGCGCGCAGTGACCGATGTGCTCCATCGCCTCGGCCAGCGCACCGGACAGGCGCCGGCCGCCTTCGCGGTCGCGCTCCAGCAGCTGGTAGGCCATGCGCTGGGCACTCTTGTTGCCCACGCCAGGCAATACGCGCAGCGCGTCGATGAGTTGTTCGAGCAGCGAAGCGCTCATGCGATGGCGGCGCGTCGACGCGCCGGCACCAGGCCGGCGCAGACGGAAGTCAGCCGGCTCAGAACGGCAGCTTCATGCCCGGCGGCAGCTGCATGCCGGCGGTGGCCGAACCCATGCGCGTCTTGGACTCGGCGTCGATCTTGTTGGACGCATCGTTGAAGGCCGCAGCGATCAGGTCTTCCAGCATCTCCGCATCGGACAGCAGGGTCGGGTCGATGCGGACCTTGCGGCATTCCTTGCCACCGGTCAGGGTCACGCTGACCATGTTGCCGCCAGCGTTGCCGGTGACTTCCAGCTTGGCCAGTTCTTCCTGCGCCTTCTGCAGGTTTTCCTGCATCTTCTGCGCCTGCTGCATCATCTGGGCGATATTTCCACGCATCTTGGTTTACTCGTCAAAAGGTCGGATGGAATCGGGGACCACGCGCGCGCCCTGCTGTTCGATCAGGCGCTGCACGTCGGGATGGTTCATGAAGCTTTCTTCCGCCGAAGAGCGACGCTCGTCCTGCTTGCGCGCATCGCGCGTGGCCAGGGTTTCGCCGTGGTCGGCTGCAGCTTCGAACACGATCTTCGGCGCATGACCGAGCGCACTGGACAGCGCATCGGAAAGATCACCAATCGAACGATCGGTGCGCAGGTATTCGAAGCCCGGCGCCAGCGACAGTCGCAGCACCGCATCGCCATAGCTGGAAAACGCAGCATTGGCGGCCAGCTGCTTGGACGGACCGGTCAACTGCGCCGAGGCCACCAGCGCCAGCCAGTGATCGGCATCGGCGATGTCGATGCCCTGGCCTGCCACCGGCGCATGCACCGGTGCAGTGTCGACTGCGATTTGCGGCGCGGCCGGCGAAGCGGTGGCCACGACCGGCTGCCCGGGCACGTCCCACGGTGGCACGTCGTCGACGCTGGGCGCGGGCGCTGCCGCTTTCGGCGCGGCGGCGGACGCCACGGGCGCGCTGGCGACGGGCTTGGGCGCAGGCACGTCCCACGGCGGGGTGTCATCCATGGCGGGAGGCGCAGGCCTGTTAGCCGCAACCGGCATCGCCGACTGATGTTGTTCGGGCGGCGCAGGCGGCGCCGTTGCGGCTTCAGGTGCGACCGGCACAGGGTCCGGCGCTGAAGCCGCCGCTGCCGAAGCCGCTGCCGACCCCGTCGCCGAGGTTCCCGCGCCACTCGATGCCACGGAAGAACGCCCTGGCGCAGCGCCTGCTGGCGCCATGTCGCCAGCCGATGCCGGACGGAACGCCAGCATGCGCAGCACGCTCATTTCGAAGCCGGCACGCGGGCTCGGCGCCAGGTACAGGTCGCGGCGCCCGTTGAGCGCCATCTGGTACCACAGCTGCACCACTTCCGGCCGCAGGCGCCCGGCGAAGACGCTGGCATCGAAACCCTCGGCCTCGATCGCCACGCCCGGTACCAGCTGGCGCACCTGGATGCGATGCAGCGCTTCGGCCACCGCCTCCAGCACGCCGCCCCAGTCGGGCGAAAACTCGGCCACCGCGCCGATGGTCGCCATCAGCTGGCCACCATCACCATCAGCCAGCGCCTGCAGCAGCGCGCTGACCTGGGTTCGGTCGACGCTGCCCAGCATCGTGCGCACGCCGGCATCGCCCAGTTCGCCGCCGGTGTAGGCGATGGCCTGGTCCAGCAGCGACAGTCCGTCGCGCAACGATCCATCGGCCGCCTTGGCGATCTGGCGCACGGCGCCTTCTTCCGAAGGAATCTGCTCGGCCGCCAGGATCCGGGTGATCTGGCCACCGATCTGTTCCTCGTCCAGGCGCTTGAGGTTGAACTGCAGGCAGCGGCTGAGCACGGTGACCGGCAGCTTCTGCGGATCGGTCGTGGCCAGCAGGAACTTCACGTGCTCCGGTGGCTCTTCCAGCGTCTTCAACAGCGCATTGAACGCCGCCTTGGAGAGCATGTGCACTTCGTCGATCAGGTAGACCTTGTACTTGCCGCGCGAGGGCATGTACTGGGCATTTTCGATCACCTCGCGCACGTCGTCCACGCCGGTGTTGGACGCGGCGTCGATTTCCAGCAGGTCGATGTAGCGGCCCGAATCGATGTCCAGGCAGGCCGGGCACTGGCCGCACGGGTCGGCGCTGGTGCCGGTCTCGCAGTTCAGCGATTTGGCGAAGATGCGCGCGATGGTGGTCTTGCCCACACCACGCGTGCCGGTGAACAGGAAGGCGTGGTGGATGCGACCACTATCCAGTGCATTGGAAAGCGCGCGGACCACGTGTTCCTGCCCAACCAGCTCGGCGAAACGCTTGGGGCGCCATTTACGGGCCAGGACGAGATAGGACATGGCGTCATTGTGCCGCGCCAGGTGGAACGTTCCAAGGACGGGATGCCAGGCCGGACGCCACGGGCCCGGGAACTGAATGACCGCCAGCAATGCAAGCTGCCGCGAGGGCTCGCTTTAAATCCCGCGCGCGGCTAGAATCTGCGCCCCTGAGTACGGCCAGCGGTCGTATCCAGGTCCCGGAGAGGTGTCCGAGCGGTTGAAGGAGCACGCCTGGAAAGTGTGTAAGCGTCTAAACCGCGCTTCGGGGGTTCGAATCCCCCTCTCTCCGCCAGTTTTGATCATTGCTTCCAACAATGATTGCAGCAAACCCGGGCCGCGCCTCATGCGCGGCCCGCGTCTATGGTGGCCCCGTCGGCCCCTCGCGACGCTAGGTCGAAAACTCCGCCAGGGCCGGAAGGCAGCAACGGTATCGACTGATGCGGGCGCCGAGGTCAGCCGGCGGGGCCGCCACCTTTTTGGGACCCGGGAATCCGTGGCGGCGCCGCTTGTGTAGAGCGGAGCTTGTGGCAATCCCATCTTGGGGGCTCCGCTGGGGCTTTCATGCGATCTGGCCGTAGAGCAGCGGAGCAAGCTCCGCTCTACAAAAGGCTGGGGTCAATCCGCGATTTCAGGCGCCTGCGGGTGCAGCCATTCGTCGGTACCGCTGGCGTAGCGCTCCCGCTTCCAGATCGGCACGCGCAGCTTGGCCTGGTCGATGATCCAGCGGCAGGCGGCGAATGCGCCATCGCGATGACCCGCACTCACGCCCACCCACACCGCCATCTCGCCGATCGCCAGTTCGCCAGTGCGGTGCACGCAGCGCGCGTCGAGGATGTCGAATTTCGACAGCGCCTCGTCGATGACCTTTTCGCCTTCGGCCTGGGCCAGTTCGACGTAAGCCTGGTAATGCAGGCCGGACACGCGCTGGCCCTGGTTGTTGTCGCGCACCCAGCCTTCGAAGCTGGCGAAAGCGCCCGCGCGGGCATCCAGCAGTTGCGCGCGCAGCGGCGCGGTCTCGATGGCATCGGTGGTCAGTGCGAAACGTGGCATGGGTGGGTCAGCCTCCACTGACGGGCGGAATGAAGGCGACCTGCGCGCCTTCGGCGAGCGCATCGTCCCAGCGCGCGAACGCGCCGTCCACCGCCACGCGCAGATGCGCGGGCTCCCATGCGAATCCATGCCGGGCGCGCAACTCCGCGTACAGGCCGGCCAGGTCCCGTGCGTGGGTCTGTACGTTTTCGGTTTCCACGCCCGCGCCCTGGCGCAGGCTGGCGAAGTACAGCACCTGCACGCCGGTCATGCGCCGACCCCGAAATCGCGCTTGCCGCCGTGCTTGCCGATCAGCCGCGCCGGGCCGAGCACGATGTCGTGCGACAGCGCCTTGCACATGTCATAGACCGTCAGCGCCGCGACCGTGGCGCCGGTCATGGCTTCCATTTCCACGCCAGTACGGTGGGTGGTGCGCACCGTGCATTCGATCCGCAGCGCGTGCTCGCCGCTCCAATCGATGGACAGCCTGCAGCCGTCGATCGGCAGCGGATGGCAGAACGGGATCAGCTCGTGGGTGCGCTTGACCGCCATGGTCCCGGCGATCACTGCCGTATCGACGATGCCGCCCTTGGCGCTGCGCAGCGCATCACGCCGCAGCTGCTGGGCGACCTCCGGCCGGAAACACGACGGCGCATTCGGCCGTGGCCTGGCGCGCGGTCACGGCCTTGCCCGACACATCCACCATCGCCGGCTGGCCGGCGGCATCCAGGTGCGTCAGCCCATCGACCAGACGCGGTTCGTCAGCACTCACTCAACCCCCAATCAAGAACATTTCCACGCGCTTGCGTGGTGGCTGCGCGGCCTGGCCGCGAATCTCGCTGTAGCGGTCGCCGCGTCGCGACCACAGGCCGGCCAGGTGCTCGGCCAATGCGGTTTCGCCCTGCCCCAGCGCCGGCCGCAGGTCGCTGCCGGCACCGGAAAACAGGCAGGTATAAAGCTGGCCGTCGGCCGAGACGCGGGCGCGATGGCAGTCGCCGCAGAACGGCGCGGTCACCGAAGACACAAACCCGATCTCGCCGGCGCCATCGTCGAACGCATGTCGCTCGGCCACCTCGCCACGATAGTGCGCATCGAGCGCATGCAACGGCCAGCGCGCGTGGACGCGGTCGCGCAGCGTGGCCGAGGACACCACCTGGCCGGATTGCCAGCCATTGCAGGTGCCCACGTCCATGAATTCGATGAAGCGCAACACATGGCCGCTGCCGCGGAAGTGTTCGACCAACGGCAGCACCTGGTCTTCATTGACCCCGCGCTGGACCACGCAGTTGAGCTTGAGGCTGGAAAACCCGGCGGCCCTGGCTGCGTCGATACCCGCCAGCACCGCGTCGATCTGCCCGCGCCCACCGGACATTTCGGCAAAGCGCGCCGGCTCCAGCGCATCCAGGCTGATGGTGATCCGGCGCAACCCCGCGTCGTGCAGCGCCTGTGCGTGGCGCGCCAGCAGCGAGCCGTTGGTGGTCATGGCCAGATCATCGATGCCGGGAATCCGCGCCAACCGCTCGACCAGTTCGGGCAGGCGCTTGCGCAGCAGCGGCTCGCCGCCGGTCAGGCGCAGCTTGTTCACCCCGACCCGGGCAAAGCTGCGCACCAGCACCTCGATCTGGTCGAAGGACAGGCGCGAGGCCGCTTCCAGCCCGTAATCGTCCGGCACCTTGTCGGCCGGCATGCAGTAGCCGCAGCGGAAGTTGCAGGCTTCGATCACCGACAGGCGCAGGTCGCGCAGCGGCCGGCCGCGCAGATCCAGCGGCAGTTCGGGCGTGCGCAGGACAGCGTTCATGTCAGGAGAAGGTGTGGTCCACCATCGGGTCACGCAAGGCTAGCACCTGCCCCGGCAATGCCACGTGGTGGCCGCGTGCGACCAGTGCCTGGGCCTCGTCGGCACTGGCGTGGTGGTACAGCACGCAGCGGGCCAGCAGCGCCGGCGCGTATTCACGCTCCAGATCCTCGATGCCGCTGTGCGAAGGATTGCCGTGCAGCGCGCAGTCGTGGGCGATCACTTCATCGGCATCCGCGTAACGGGCCAGCATCTCGGGGATCGGCCTGGTGTCGCCGGTCCACACCAGCGAATGCGGCAGGCGCAGGCCGAACGCGGTCTGCGGCCAGTGGTGGCGCACCGGGAAGACTTCCAGCCGCACGCCGTCGTGCCAGAACGCCTCGCCCACCGGCACCAGCCGGAAGGCATCCCAGAAGTTCGCCCCACCCTCGGCCAGCACGTTCGGATATTCGGCCACCCGCTGGTGCAGCAGTGGCACGATCGGCGCCGGCACGTACAGCAGCACCTGGCCACGTCGCGCGGGATTGAAGTAGGCGCTGCCGAACAGGCGCTCGAAGCCGCCCACATGGTCCAGGTGCGTATGGGTGACGAACACCGCCGACGGCGCATGGCCGTACTGGTGGATGAAGGCGTCCAGCCCTTCGCTACCGCAGTCGATGGTCAGCCACGGCGCGCCATCGCGTTCGATGGTCGCCATGGCCGAGCCCAGCTCGACCGCCGAAGCGTTACCCACGCCCTGAAACCGCAACGTCCAGCCCATGCCTAGAAGCCCCGCTCCCAGACGCGGTCGTAAGCCTTGCGCAGGCGCACGAAGTCTTCTTCCACCAATGCCACGGCACGCTCGCCGCGCAGCTTCAGCAGCGAACGCTTGAGCCGGGCCAGGTTGGCCTCGCGCCAACGCGTGGCCGGGATGCGCAGCACGCCGCGGTCGAAATCGATCAGCCAGCCATGGCCCTGCGCATCGAACAGGATGTTGTGTGCGTTGAGGTCGGCATGGTCCAGGCCGGCTCGATGGAAGCGCGCGATCAGCCGGCCGGTTTCTTCCAGCGGCGCACCGCCGCCAGCGACCTGGAACCGATCCGCCAGCGAACGCACATCCGGCAGGCGCTCCATCAGGATCGCCGCGCGGTAGCCCATGCCTTCGTGCACGTAGCTGGCCACGAACGGGCGCGGCACCGGCAGGCCCTTGGCCAGCAGCGCGCGGGTCAGGCGGAATTCGGCGAAGCTGCGGGTCCGGTTGGCGCCGCGCCACAGGTAACGGTCGGTGCTGACATTGGCTGCCATGCCGCCGCGCTTGTACAGGCGCAGCAGGCTGGGCCCGAACGGCGCATCGATGAACCACGCACCACCCCGGCCACCACTGTCGACGGGACGCGCGCGCTCGGCCCAGTAAGCTGGGTCCATCCATCGCGCTTCGGCTTGCCGAAGGCGTTCGTGGTCGAACAGAATCGCGCCGTAGCCGCGGCCTTCGCGGTACGGCACCAGTACTTCCGTCGCGTCAAAAGCGGCCATCACGCGAGTCTATCAACTTTGTCCAACGCTCCTGAGTCCCTGTGTCTGTTGCGCCTGTCCGCGCTGGGTGATGTCACCCATGTCGTGCCCCTGGTGCGCACCCTGCAGCGCGCATGGCCACGGCAGGAATTGCACTGGATCATCGACGGCGGCGGCTACAAGCTGCTGGAAGGCCTGCCCGGCGTGCAGTTCCACACCTACGACAAGAAGACTGGCGTGGCCGGCATGCGCGCACTGCGCGCCAAGCTGCCCGCGGACGGTTTCGATGCGCTGCTGCAGATGCAGGTGGCCTTTCGCGCCAACGTGTTGTCGGCGTTCGTGCCGGCCAGGCGCCGGATCGGCTATGACCGCAGCCGTTCGAAAGATCTGCATGGGCTCTTCATCAACGAACGCATCGCCGACCGCCCCGGCATCCACGTACTCGACGCCATCGGCAGCTTCTGCGAACCGCTGGGCCTGAAGCAGAACACAGTCCACTGGGATCTGCCGGTGCCGCAGGCCGCCTTCGAATGGGCTGCCGCGCAATGGCCTGACGATGGCCAGCCGGTACTGATGATTTCGCCGTGCTCCAGCCACGTGCGTCGCAACTGGTATCCGGACCGCTACGCGGCGCTGGCCGACCACGCCGCCGCGCAGGGCTGGCGCATCGTGCTGTGTGGCGGCCGCAGCACGCTGGAGCGCGACACCGCCGATGCCATCGCCGCAAAGATGCAGGCACCGGTGCTGGACCTGGTCGGCAAGGACACGCTGAAACAGCTGCCGGCCCTGCTCGCCCGCGCCAGTCTGGTGGTCACCCCGGATTCGGGCCCGATGCACATCGCCAACGCCATGGGCGCCAAGGTGCTGGGGCTGCATGCGGCCAGCAACCCGCTGCGCAGTGGCCCGTATTCGGACGTGCGCTACTGCGTGGACCGCTACGACGCGGCGGCGCGAAAGTTCCTGTCCAAACCGGCCGACGCGCTCAAATGGGGCACCAAGATCGAGTTCGACGATGTGATGCAGCTGGTCACCACCGACGATGCGATCGCAGCATTCGAGCGCTATCGCAGCGACCATCCGCGCTGACGGCCGCGCGCGGCCTGCCAGACACGACAAGGGCCGCGATCGCGGCCCTTGTCGATTGCGGGGTGTGATTCGTGCTTACGGCGCAGCAGCGCCGGAGGCGTAGTCCTCATAGGACTTCTCTTCGACGTAGGACGAGCCCAGCGCCAGGTTGATGTCCTTCTTGATCCGCGCGCGGGTGTCGTTCTCGAAGTACACGCTGCGGGCCAGGCGGACGAATTCGTCGTCGAAGGCCTGGGCCTTTTCCTTGACCCGGATGTCGTCCTCGATCACCCACAGGCGCTCGTTGACGGCCTTCAGATCGGCACGCAGCTTGGCCACGTCCTGCGCCGCGGCCGGATGCGCCATCCAGGTCTGCTCCAGGGCGGACAATTCCTTGCGCACGTTGGCCAGCTTGGCCGCGTCGCTCATGCGCTCGGACTTGATTTGCAGGATGGAAATCTTGTCCAGCAGCTCGCCGAAGGACACGGGGGTGAGGATCTCGGACATGGTGCGCACCGCCAGGGGAAAGACCGCCAGTTTACCGGGCGACGCCCGCAGGCGCGTCCGCGGCACTTGCTTCGGAAGCACGAAAAAACGAACGGCCCCTTGCGGAGCCGTTCGTGGTATTGGCGGAGAGGGTGGGATTCGAACCCACGGTACGCTTACACGTACGCCTGATTTCGAGTCAGGTACATTCGACCACTCTGCCACCTCTCCGGGTGTCGCACCGCCAGTGATGGCGATCCCCGATGGTCGTTCCGGGGTTGCGCATGATACGGGGCCAGCCAGCCGCGGACAAGCACCCCTGTCGGCGGCCCCGGCAGGTCGCGGTCACCAGGCTGGCAAGCGTCCACGCCGTCACATCCACCGCCCGCGCCACCGGCCGATGCCGCATCACTGCTTGTGGCCTGTCCTCATCCCCGCGATCATGCCGTTCTCATCACCAGAAACAGGCCATGCAGGGTCGCCCATGATCGAGTTTGGACACCTCAGCCACGTCGGCCTGCGGCGCGCCCTCAACGAAGACACGTACTACGGCGACAGCGACCTGGGTTTATGGCTGGTGGCTGACGGCATGGGCGGTCACGCCTGCGGCGAAGTCGCCAGCGCATTGGCCCGCGAAACCATCGTCCGTGAGATCCGTGACGGCAAGCCGCTTGGCCAGGCCATCCGCCTGGCTGATGAGGAAATCATCCGCACCTCGCGCCGGCGCAACGATTCCCTGCCGATGGGGACCACCGTGGTGGCCGCCCGCGTGCAGGGCAACCGCTTCGAAGTAGCCTGGGTCGGCGACAGCCGCGCCTACCTATGGCGCGACGGACAGCTGGCCCAGCTCAGCCAGGACCACAGCTACGTGCAGGAACTGATCGCTCAGGGTGCGCTGACCAGCGAGCAGGCGCGCTCGCATCCGCACCGCAACGTGGTTACCCAGGCACTGGGCGTGACCGATCCGAACCAACTCAATGTCGAGACCCTGACCGGCGACCTGCGTCCGGGCATGCAGCTGCTGCTGTGCAGTGACGGCCTGACCGAGGAAGTGGACGACCGCCGCATCGCCGAGGCCCTGCGCCAGGAAGACTGCAGCGCGCAGGAACTGGTCGATACGCTGATCGCCGCCGCATTGGATAGCGGCGGCTCGGACAACGTCACCGCGATCCTGGTGCGCTGCAGCTGAGCCGCAGCGCCCGACCCTCAGACGGTGGCTTCGGCCACCGGTGCCGGCAGGGCTTCCAGCACATCCCACAGACAGCTGCCGCCCCCCTTGGCACGCAGCTTCTCCAGCCGTTTGGCATGGGCTTCCAGTTCGCCCGCGGTCGGCGTGACCCGGGCGCGCAAGCCGACATTGCTCGCGTCGAAGGCATGGCGGACCTGCGCCGCATCGCCCCCCTCTTCCTCCATCGTGCCGAAGCCGATCTCTTCCTGGCCCGATGTCAGCGCGATGTAGACATCCCCCAGGATCTGCGCATCGAGCAAGCCGCCGTGCAGGTGCCGGTGGGTGTTGTCCACGCCCAGCCGCTTGCACAGCGCGTCCAGCGAATTGCGCTGCCCCGGGAAGCGCGCACGCGCCATCGCCAGGGTATCGGTCACGCTGCAGTGGTCGGTGACCTTGCCGTACTGGCTGCCGGCCAACCGCAGTTCGTTGTCCAGGAAGCCGACGTCGAAGGCCGCGTTGTGGATGATGACTTCGGCGCCGTCGATGTAGGCCAGGAACTCCTCGACCACCTCCTCGAACCGGGGCTTGTCGGCCAGGAACTCCAGGGTCAGGCCGGTGACTTCCTGCGCGCCGGGTTCGAACTCGCAGTCCGGCTTGAGGTATTTGTGGAAGTTGCGGCCGCTGGGGCGACGCTCCAGCAGTTCAACGCAGCCGATTTCGACCACGCGGTTGCCTTTCTTCCACTCAAGGCCCGTGGTTTCGGTGTCCAGGATGATCTGGCGCATGGCCTCAGGTGTCCTTGTTCAAAGCGAGGGTCAACAGCTGCAGGTCCTTCTCGCCCCCCGGCAGCCGCGTCATTGTCTCAAAGCGGAAGCCGAGCTTGCCCAGTACCGCCAGCGACGGGGCGTTGGTCGGCGACACGATGGCCAGCAGCCGCGGCAGCTTCAGGGTATCGCGCGCGTAGTCAACGACGGCGCGACCGGCCTCCACCGCGTAGCCCTGCCCGCGCGCGGCGGGCAGAAACCCGTAGCCCAGGTCCGGGGCAGGCAGCCCCTCGCGGGTGACGATGCCAAGCTGACCCAGGTCGCGGCCGGTCGCGGTTTCGGTCACCCGGCACAGGCCCAGGCCGTTGGCCTGGCGGAAGGCCATCGGTCCGGTCCGCGCGGCCGCACGGGCCTGCTCCAGTTCACGCACGCCGCTGTCGCGCACGTGATGGATGAAGTCCGGGTCGTTGAGTACCGCCAGCATCAGCGCTGCATCGCGGTCACTGTCGGTGAAGAAGTGCAGCTCCAGCCGCTGCGTGCGCAGGACCAGGGTGTCGCCAGTCGCGCTCATGCCGAAGCTCCGGGTCCACCATCGCGGATGGCGATGGCCTGGTCGCGCGCCAGCACGTCCACGCGCTCATTGTCCGGATCGCCGGAATGGCCTTTCACCCAGCGCCATTCGATCGTGTGCCGCAGGGTCGCCGTCTGCAGGCGTTCCCACAGCTCGCGATTCTTCACCGCGCCGCCGCCGGCGGTCTTCCAGTGCTTGCGGATCCAGCCGGGCAGCCATTCGGTGATGCCCTGGCGCACGTACTGCGAATCGGTGACCAGAGTGACCTGGCAGGGCTCGGTGAGGGCCTCCAGCGCCATGATGGCGGCCATCAGCTCCATGCGGTTGTTGGTGGTGTGGGCTTCGCCACCGGAGAGCTCGCGCTCGATGGTGCCAAAGCGCAGCAGCGCCGCCCAGCCACCCGGGCCGGGATTGCCCAGGCAGGAGCCGTCGGCGTTGATGGTGATCTGTTTCATGAAGTCCAAAAGCTCGTGTTGCACAAATGGGTCACGCCGGAACCGCGCCGCCTTGCCAGCGGTTCGGGCGCGAAGGGGTCAGGATCAGGTCCGGGCCACGCTTGTCTGCCTGCAGCAGGCAGACCGCGCGCATCAGCTCCGGCGAACGGCTGCCGTTGCGCCAGGCCGGTCCCAGCCACTGTGGCGCATGCGTGCTGCCGTCCAGGCCGGCGGCCTGCAGGTAGCGACGCCAACGCCCGGGGCCACGGATCGACAGGCCGGTGCGACGCCAGCGCAGCCGGTAGGGGCTGACCGGATTGAGGGTGAACAGCCACAGCCGGCCGCCGGGCTCGAGCACCCGGGCGCACTCTTCCAGCAACGCCCGCGTACCGCTCTCCGGCACATGCTGCAGCACCACCGCACTGAAGCTGTCCGAAGCCAAAGGCAGGGATACGCCACAGCGCAGCGGCCCGTCGAAACCGCCGCTACTGGCCCGCAGCGACAACCCCGCGGGCACGACCGACACGCCCGCCGTACTGCCTGGATGCAACCACAGCGTCGGCGCAGCGGCCTTGGCGGCGAGGATCCGCGAGATGGTCTGCTGTTCAGCAGCCAGCAGGCGCTGACCGTCGGGCGTACCGAACCACGCCAGTGGCTCGGGTTGACGGTGGGAGGCAGCGGCAGGCATGGTCGGGGATTGTAGAGGACGCCCCCGCGTCTGCCGACCGAGCCTTATGCCAATCCTCACCGCGCTGACCGCCTTCGACGACAACTACATCTGGGCGCTGACCAGCGACGAAGGAGGCACGGTGATCGTGGATCCAGGCGATGCCGCCCCGGTGCTGGCCGCCGCACAGCAAGGACTCAAGCCGGCCGCGGTGCTGCTGACCCACCATCACGATGACCATATCGGCGGCGTGGTTGGCCTGCTGCAGCAGTGGCCCGACCTGCCGGTGATCGCCGCCAACGATGAACGCATCACCACCGCCACCCACAAGGTGGTCGATGGCGAGCGCTTCGACGCGGCCGGCATGCCGTTCAAGGCGATCTTCGTGCCCGGGCACACCCGCAGCCATGTGGCGTTCCACCGCCAGGCGGCGGGCGGTGAGCTGTTCTCGGGCGATACCTTGTTCAGCCTGGGCTGCGGGCGACTGTTCGAAGGCACGCCAGCGCAGATGCTGGCCTCGCTGGACACCCTCGCGGCCCTGCCCGACGACACGCCGCTCTGCTGCGGCCACGAATACACCCAGTCCAACGCGGCTTTCGCCTTGGCCGTGGAGCCCGGCAACATCGCCCTGCAGGCGCGGGCCGCACAAGTGCGCGCCTTGCGCGCTGCAGGCCAATCGACCTTGCCGGTCAGCCTGGCGACCGAACGGGCGACCAACCCCTTCCTGCGCGTGGGCGTCCCCGAGGTCGCCCAGTCGGTCGATACCTGGCTGCAGGCGACCGCAGCCGATCGGGTGGAAACCTTTGCCGGCCTGCGCCGGTGGAAAGACGGCTTCCGCGCATGAAGCCGCTGCGCCGGGCGCTGTGCCTGCTGGCCATCGCCAGCGGCAACCCGGTCGCGTGGGCACAGACTACGCGTGCTGACAGCCCTGCGCCGAGCCCAACCGATCCGCAGCCCGCACTGTCTGCCGAACCCTCCATCGCCGGCCAGCTGCCGCCCGACATGCTCGATGGCGTCCAGATCTACCAGCAGTTCCGCGAGGGCCTGGCCGAGCCGGACTGCCAGCCGCAATCGACCGATGCCAAATGGCAGCGCCACTTCAGCCATGCCCCCGAACGCCTGGCCGATCGTGAGGACGACATCCTGCCCCTGTTCGGCTACGTGGTCGGCGTCATGCACGATGCCGACCTGCCGACCGAATTCGCCTTGATCCCGTTCGTCGAGAGCGGCTACCACCCCGGCGCAAGCAGCCGCAGCGGCCCGGCAGGCCTGTGGCAGTTCGTCTCGCTGACCGCACGCAACCACGGCGTCCGCATGCGCCGCGGTTACGACGGGCGCCTGTCGCCGGTCGATTCCACCCAGGCGGCCGTGCGGTACCTGAAAACCCTGCATGGCATGTTCGGCGGTGACTGGCAGCTGGCAGTGATGGCCTACAACGCTGGCGAGAACCGCGTGCTGCAGGCCATGCGGAGCGCTGGCGTCACCGCCGGCAACGCGCGCAAGTCCAAATTGCCCGGGCTGTCCAATACCACCGTCACCTACGTGGAAAAACTGCATGCGCTGGCCTGCAGCCTGGAACAGGCCGGCGAACGGCCTGCATGGCTGAACGCGCTGCAGCGACCGGTCCCGCGCCTGCAACCGGTGGCGCTGCCTTCGAACTTCGGCAGCCTGTCTTCGTGGGCCCGCCACGAAGGCCACGACGCCGACCAACTGGCCGGCCTGAATCCCGTGCTGTCGAACCTGCAGGGCACGCCTGCCAGCGGCGGGCCGCTGTGGGTGCTGGCACCCGCAGCCGACGGCGCGTCAGCCCACCTGTCCGCATCGGACCTGATCGAAGCGGGCGACAGCACCGGCACCGCCGATGCACCGCCCGCCACGCGCCATGCGTCCGAAAACCGCGTTGCCTCCTCGTACACGGTGGCGCGTGGCGACACGCTCTCGTCCATCGCCCGGCGCCACGGTCTGCGCACCCCGCAGCTGCTGCAGTGGAACAAGCTCAAAGCCCATTCGGTCATCAAGCCCGGCATGGTGCTGCTGCTGGCCGATCCTTCGCGCTGAAACCACCCGGCACGTGGCGTGGTTGCCTGGCCGCTGCGTCGACAACGACGGACCTGTCAGCACGCGATCTCGCTTCCCATCGCCCAAGAAAAAACCGCGCCTGGGCGGCGCGGTTTTTCGTTCCAGTACAGGGAGGGGCTTACAGCCGGTCTTCGTGCACGTCGATCTTGAACTGCTTGCGGGTGGCGACAACGAACTCCTGCACGTCGGCACCGGCATAGAGCTGGGTGATCTGTTCACGCAACTGGTCGCGCTGAGCCGCCGGCATCTTGCTGGCATCGCCCGGGTTGACCTTGTCGACGGTGAACACCACGAAGCTGCCATTCTCCAGCTTGACCTTGCCAGCCGAGACCTTGCCGCTCTCCGGTGCCGGCGCAGCGAACAGTGCTTCATTGCCCTTCTGCGACGGAATCGGTGCACCACGCGGCAGCGCCGGAATCTGGCCTGACTGGAATTTCTCCGCATCGGCGATCGCCTTCAGCGATTCACCCTTGTTCACCCGCGCCAGCACCGCATCGGCCTGGGCCGCTGCCGCCTTGCCGGCACGATCGGCGCGCACCGCGGCGATCACCTGTTCCTTGACCTTGTCCAGCGGCTGGTCGGCAGCCGGGCTGTGATCGGTCACGCGCACCACCAGGCTGTGCGTGTCGTCGATCTTGATCAGCTGGCTGGCGGTCCGGTCGGCGATCTGTTGTTCGTCGAACACCTGGCGCAGCACCGCTGCGTTGGACAGCAGGCCCGGCGCGTCGTTGGCCGAGAACGGCCCCGCCTTCTGCACTTCCAGGCCCGCAGCCTGCGCACCGGCGGCCAGCGAATCCGGATTATCCAGGGTGGCGCTGACCAGCTTGCCGGCAACATCGTTGTAATTGCGCGCGGCGGCGTCCTTGTTCGCTTCGCTTGCAAGCTGGTCGCGCACCGCTTCGAATGGCTTGCCAGCCTCACCCTTGACCTGGGTAAGCTTGATCACGTGATAGCCGAACTCGGTCTTGATCGGGCCGACTACATCGCCCGGCTTGGCAATGGAGAACAGCGCTTCTTCGAACGGCGCCACCATCATGCCGCGGCTCACCCAACCCAGGTCGCCACCGTTTTCAGCCGAGCCAGGGTCCTGTGAATTGGCCTTGGCCAGCGCTGCGAAATCCGCGCCCGGCGCCTTGGCTTCTTCTGCCAGCTTGGCGGCCTTTTCTTCCGCGGCTTTCTGCGTGGCCGCATCGGCACCCGCGGCAACCGGGATCAGGATGTGCGAGGCCATGCGCTGCTCGCTGGAGAAGCGACTCTTGTCGGCCTCATAGCGCTTGCGCAGTTCGGCCTCGTCCACTGCAGCCGGCGGCGGCAGCTTGCCGGCATCGACTTCCACGTATTCCACGCTGACCTGTTCCGGCTTGCGGAACGCCGTGCGATGCGCGTCGTACCACTGCTTGGCCTGGTCATCACTGACCGGCGCGGTGTCGGGAGCCGGCGCCGGCAGCGAAGCCAGCGTCACGTCGCGCGTCTCACCCAGCATCGCGAACACCTGGTCCATCTGCTTGTCGGTGACGAAGCCCGACTGCGCCAGCGCCTGCGGCACCAGCGAGATCGTCATGTCGTCGCGCAACTGCTGCTGATAGGTCGTCGGCGTCAGGCCCTGCTGGGCCAGCAGGGCCGCATAGGTGGCGCCATCGAACTTGCCACCCACCTGGAAATTCGGGTCAGCCGCAATCGCATCGCGCAGCGCGCCATTGCTGACCGCGACACCGGCGCGCTTGGCAGCCAGTTCAACCACCTTGCGGTCCACCAGGCCGTCGAGCACCTTGCGCTTGTTGTCGACCGAATCGAACTCACGCGCATCGAAGGCTTCGCCCTGCTGCGCCTGCTGACGCTGGCGCTCGTTGCGGAAGGCCTGCTGGAAATCCTGCACGCTCACATCGGCGTGCTGCCAGGCCATCGACACCGGCCACCAGGCGGGTGCGGACGACCACCACGCAGGCGGCGCCTTGACGGTGGCCACGGCCGTATCCGGGCCGCTACCCATGTACTCGTTCACGCCGACGAAGGCGAATGGAATGATCAGCAGGCCCATCACCACGGTGGCGATCCAGCCGGAAGTCTTTTCGCGAAGTGTCTGCAGCATCGATTCGTTACGTCTGGTTCGGCAAGCCGCGCAGTTTAGCGTGGTTCCACGCCTGTTTCGACGCCGGTGCCACGCTGGCGGTCGCAACGGTCAGCCAAAAGAAAACGCCCGCCGGGGTGACCGACGGGCGTTCTTTTAAAACTGGCGGAGTGGACGGGACTCGAACCCGCGACCTCCGGCGTGACAGGCCAGCATTCTAACCAACTGAACTACCACTCCGCACTTTGAACCTTGTTACCGCAACCAGGTTCTCACCTGGGAAAACAAAGCCCCCAATCGCTCGGGGGCTTGATGTGACTGGCGGAGTGGACGGGACTCGAACCCGCGACCTCCGGCGTGACAGGCCAGCATTCTAACCAACTGAACTACCACTCCGCACTTGAAACGTTGCTCTGGTGCTTGGTGGGTGCTGAGGGTTTCGAACCCCCGACCCTCTCCGTGTAAAGGAGACGCTCTACCGCTGAGCTAAGCACCCTTGCGAGCTGAGCGGATTAGTTTACCGCGTCCTTCAGAGCCTTACCAGCCTTGAATGCAGGATTTTTCGAAGCAGCGATTTCGATGTTCTCGCCGGTCTTCGGATTGCGGCCCGTACGGGCAGCGCGACCACGGACCTGGAAGGTGCCGAAGCCAACGATGGTCACCGAGTCGCCGCCCTTCAGGGCTTCGGTGATGCTGGCGACGACGGCGTCGACGGCACGGGTGGAATCAGCCTTGCTCAGGTCGGAACGGCCAGCAACGGCCTCGATCAATTCGGCTTTGTTCATTGAGTTACTCCAGGTGCGGTAGGGAACCGCTGAATGAGTGACCGGCCCGGGGCTTGCGCCGCTGCGGGCCGGCTGGATCCCGGACCAGGCATCCGGATGGCTGCCTGCGGGGTGCGGCTTTTATACCAGCGACACCCCTGTATCGCAACCAAAAATCCCAATAACGGCGCGGGTTTCAGCCGGTTTTCGGTTACATGAACCGCATCATTTCAATGCTTGACATCGGGCTGCGGCGTGGGCTTGGCGACCTTGGGAACCTCGACATTCTGACCGCCATCTGCGTTGCCGACCGGCCCGACCGGACGCTCCAGCGCCAGGTCCAGCACTTCGTCGATCCACTTCACCGGCACGATCTTCATGCCCTTGGTCACCGCATCGGGGATGTCGGCCAGATCCTTGCGGTTCTCCTCGGGAATGATCACCGTCGTGATGCCGCCACGCATCGCGGCCAGCAGTTTTTCCTTCAGGCCACCGATGGGCGACACGCGCCCACGCAAGGTGATTTCACCCGTCATCGCGACCTCGGCCTTGACCGGATTGCGCGTCAGCGTGGACACCAGCGCGGTGACCATCGCGATGCCCGCGCTGGGACCGTCTTTCGGCGTCGCGCCATCGGGCACGTGCAGATGGACGTCCTGCTTCTGCAGGAAATCGGTATCGATGCCCAGGCTTTCAGCGCGTGCACGCACGACCGACAGCGCAGCCGATGCCGACTCCTTCATGACATCGCCGAGCTGGCCGGTCAGGATCATGCCGCCCTTGCCCGGGACCAGCGTGACCTCGATCTGCAGCAGGTCGCCGCCGACTTCGGTCCAGGCAAGACCCGTGACCAGGCCGATCTCGTTGGCCTCTTCGGCACGGCCGTAGTCGAAGCGACGCACGCCCTGGTATTTCTCCAGGTTCTTTTCGCTGACCGTGATACGCGCAGCACCCTTCTTGGTCTTTTTCTTCTCCGGCTGCGGACCAGCCAGCGCGATCTCCTTGACCACCTTGCGGCAGATCTTGGCGATCTCGCGCTCCAGGTTGCGCACGCCGGATTCACGCGTGTAGTAGCGCACGATGTCGCGCAGCGCACTTTCCTCGATCTTCAGCTCGTCATCCTTCAGGCCATTGGCCTTGAGCTGCTTTGGCACGAGGTAACGCAAGGCGATGTTGAGCTTTTCTTCCTCGGTGTAGCCGGGGATGCGGATCACTTCCATGCGGTCGAGCAGCGGACCGGGAATATTCAGGGAGTTGGAAGTGGCCACGAACATCACGTCCGACAGGTCCAGGTCCACTTCCAGGTAATGATCGTTGAAGGTGTGGTTCTGCTCGGGGTCGAGCACTTCCAGCAGCGCCGAGGATGGGTCGCCGCGGAAGTCCATCGACATCTTGTCGATCTCGTCCAGCACGAACAGCGGGTTCTTGGTCCCGGTCTTGTTGAGGTTCTGCACGATGCGGCCCGGCATCGAACCAACATAGGTGCGGCGATGGCCACGAATCTCGGCCTCGTCACGCACGCCGCCCAGGGCCATCCGCACGAACTTGCGGTTGGTCGCCTTGGCGATCGACTGGCCGAGCGAGGTCTTGCCCACGCCCGGCGGGCCGACCAGGCACAGGATCGGGCCCTTCATCTGCTTCACGCGCGTCTGCACCGCCAGGTATTCAAGGATGCGCTCCTTGACCTTCTCCAGTCCGTAGTGATCGGCATCCAGGGTTTCCTGGGCGACCTTCAGATCCTTGCGGACCTTGCTGCGCTTCTTCCACGGCACGCCCAGGATCCAGTCCAGGTAATTACGTACCACCGCGGCCTCGGCAGACATCGGCGACATCTGCTTGAGCTTGTTGAGCTCGCTGCGCGCCTTGGTCTCCACCGGCTTGGGCATGCCAGCCTCGGCAATCTTGCGCGCCAGGTCTTCCAACTCGTTGGGCGCGTCATCCAGCTCACCCAGCTCCTTCTGGATGGCCTTCATCTGTTCGTTGAGGTAGTACTCGCGCTGGCTCTTCTCCATCTGCGACTTCACCCGACCGCGGATGCGCTTTTCCAGTTGCTGCACATCGATCTCGCCATCGACGAAACCGACCAGCAGCTCCAGGCGCTCGCCCACCGCGATGGTTTCCAGCAGTTTCTGCTTGTCACTCAGGCGCACGCCCAGGTGCGCAGCGATGGTGTCGGCCAAGCGTCCGGGCTCGTCGATGCCCGAGAGCGTCTGCAGCAATTCCGGCGGCAGCTTGCGGTTGGTCTTGACGTACTGCTCGAACAGGCTCATCAGCGAACGCGCGACCGCTTCGATCTCACGCGACTCGGCAGCTTCGTCGACGTCGATTTCCTCGCCCTGGCCGTACAGCGAATCGTTGCGGTCGACGATGTCGGTGACGTTGACGCGCGACACGCCTTCAACCAGCACCTTGATGGTGCCGTCGGGCAGCTTCAGCAGCTGCAGGACCTGGGCCAGCGTGCCGATGGTGTAGAGGTCGGCAGCGACCGGATCATCGGTTTCGGCCGACTTCTGCGCGACCAGCAGGATGCGCTTGTCGGCGGCCATGGCCTGCTCGAGTGCGCGCATCGATTTGTCGCGGCCGACGAACAGTGGGATGACCATGTGCGGGAACACCACGACGTCGCGCAGCGGCAGGACAGGCAGGTCCAGGATCTGGGGTTCGGAACGGGCCATGGGGGGCTCCAGAAAGAGGTCAGGGGACAATTCGAAGCAACGCGAAAACCATGCCGCAAATATGCCAATGGCCCCGTTATGGGGCCATTGGTGAGGTGATGCAAGCGGGAATCTGAACCCCCTGCCCGATCAAGAACTTAGTGCTTCATTCAGCCGAAGCGACCTTCGGCGGCGCCGGCGGGTTCTGGTAGATCAGGTAGGGCTCGGACTTGTGCTCGATCACCGACTCATCCACGACCACCTTGCCGACATTTTCCAGCGACGGCAGGTCGTACATGGTGTCCAGCAGCACCGACTCGACGATGGTGCGCAGGCCACGGGCGCCGGTCTTGCGCTTGAGCGCCTTCTTGGCGATCGCCGACAGCGCATCGGGGCGGAACTCCAGCTCCACGCCTTCCATGTCGAACAAGCGCTTGAACTGCTTGGTGATGGCGTTCTTGGGCTCGGTCAGGATCTTGATCAGCGCCGGCTCGTCCAGCTCTTCCAGCGTCGCCACGACCGGCAGGCGGCCGACGAACTCGGGAATCAGGCCGAACTTGATCAGGTCTTCCGGCTCGACCTCGGACAGCACCTTGCCGATCTCCGGACGCTTCTCGGAGGACTTCACCTTGGCGCCAAAGCCGATCCCGCTGGCTTCGGTCGACCGCGCCTGGATGATCTTGTCCAGGCCGGCGAATGCACCACCGCAGATGAACAGGATGTTCTTGGTGTCGACCTGCAGGAATTCCTGCTGCGGGTGCTTGCGGCCACCCTGCGGCGGCACACTGGCCACGGTGCCTTCGATCAGCTTCAGCAGCGCCTGCTGCACGCCTTCACCGGACACGTCACGGGTGATCGACGGGTTCTCGCTCTTGCGCGAGATCTTGTCGATTTCATCGATGTAGACGATGCCCTGCTGCGCCTTGTCGACGTCGTAGTCGCACTTCTGCAGCAGCTTCTGGATGATGTTTTCCACATCCTCGCCCACGTAACCGGCTTCGGTCAGGGTGGTGGCGTCGGCAATGGTGAACGGCACGTTGAGCAGGCGCGCCAGCGTTTCAGCCAGCAGCGTCTTGCCCGAACCGGTCGGGCCAGCCAGCAGGATGTTGGACTTGGCCAGTTCGACCTCGTCGCTCTTCTGGCGGCTCTCGATGCGCTTGTAGTGGTTGTACACGGCCACGGCGAGCGTGCGCTTGGCGCGCTGCTGGCCGATCACGTACTGGTCCAGCACTTCGAGGATTTCGCGCGGCTTGGGCAGCGAACTGCGGGCCGACTGGGCTTTTTCCTCGAGCTCCTCGCGGATGATGTCGTTGCACAGCTCGACGCATTCATCGCAGATGAACACGCTCGGGCCCGCGATCAGCTTGCGGACCTCGTGCTGACTCTTACCGCAGAACGAGCAGTACAGGATCTTGTTACTGTCGCCGGAACGGCCTTGGCGGTCTTCGCTCATGCTTGTTTTACCCACTCACTGCGGCCCCCGCAGGGGCATTCGAATTCGAGAATAGCACCGGTTTGACGCCGGTGGCGCCCGGTACCCCCGGGCATGGAATCTGCCTGCGGAACGCAGAAACCCGCATGCAATTCCCGGGCCGACGACGGAGCGCAGACCTGCATCTCCTGGAAACACTGCGCGCCGGCACGTTGCCGCCCGGCGCGCGAGGACCCTGCTGGCCTGGCAATCCAGCCTCAGTCCGCTCAGGCAGACTGGATCAGCTCGTCCGGACGACGCTCCAGCACCTCATCGACCAGGCCGTAGGCCTTGGCGTCGAAGGAGCTCTTGAAGTTGTCGCGCTCGGTGTCGCGAGCGATGGTTTCCAGCGACTGGCCGGTGTGCTTGGCCAGGATCTCGTTGAGCTTGTGGCGCAGGGTCAGAATTTCACGGGCATGAATGTCGATGTCCGTGGCCTGGCCCTGGAAGCCGCCCAGCGGCTGGTGGATCATCACGCGCGAGTTGGGCAGCGCATAGCGCTTGCCTGCCGCACCGGCCGCCAGCAGCAGCGCGCCCATGCTGGCCGCCTGGCCCAGGCAGATCGTGCTCACATCGGGCTTGATGTACTGCATGGTGTCGTAGATGGCCATGCCTGCGGTCACCACGCCACCGGGCGAGTTGATGTACAGGCTGATGTCCTTCTCGGGATTTTCGGCTTCGAGGAACAGCATCTGCGCCACGATGACGTTGGCCACGTGGTCGTCCACACCGCCCACCAGGAAGATCACACGCTCCTTCAGCAGGCGCGAATAGATGTCGTAGGCGCGCTCGCCGCGGCTGGTCTGCTCGACCACCATCGGAACGAGATTCAAGGCCTTGGTCAGGTTATCCATGGAGTGAGGCACCTTTCATTGTTGGATCCGCACTTGCGTGCGTGGAGTTGCCGGATCCCGCCTCATTGAACCGGTCCAGCCCCGGAAGGGACCGGACCGATGGCGAAACCAAGCGCCGTTACTGCCGGATGGCGTCCTGGAACGACAGTGCCTGTTCGTCGTGCTGGGCGCGCTCAGCGATCCAGTCGATCACCTGCTCTTCCATCACGCGGGACTGCAGCCCGGACATCATCTGGGGATCGTTGCGGTACAACTCAATGACCTGCTCGGGCTCTTCGTAGGTCGAGGCGATCAGGCGCATGGTTTCCTGCACGCGCTTGGGATCCAGGCGCAGCTCGTTGCGACGGGCAACTTCGCCCACCAGCAGGCCGACCAGCACACGCTTGCGGGCGGCGTCCTTGAAGCCTTCGTGCGCGCCCTCCGCCGGCTGCACGTTCTGGCCCTGGCGGCGAGCCTGCTCAACCTGCTGGCCCAGCATCGCGCGGGCTTCGTTGTCGACCAGGCGTTCGGGCATCTCGACCGAGGCATAGGCCGCAATCAGCTGCTCACCCACTTCACGGCGCAGGCGGTTGGCCAGCGCGCCCTTGAGCTCGCGCTCCAGGTTGGTGCGGATATCGGCGCGGAACTGGGTTTCGTCGCCAGCTTTCACGCCAAAGCTCCTGATGAAGTCCTTGTCCACCACCGGCAGCACCGATTCAGAGACATCGGTGACCTTCAGGTGCACCTGGACACTCTTGCCCGCGAGCTGCGGCACGCGCCAGTCAGCCGGGAACGCGACGGTGATTTCCTTTTCCTCACCCTTGGCCATGCCGATCAGGGCCTTTTCGATGTCGGCGAACATCACGCCCGACCCGATCAGGGTCGCACCCGTCTCGAAGCCCTCTGCCGGCAGGCGCTCTTCGCCAGCCTGCGACCAGGTTTCCAGGGCCACGCGGTCACCTTCGGCGGCAGCGCGCTCGACCGGCGCGAAGGTGCGGCGCTGCAGGCGCAGGTTTTCGATCATCTGCTCGATGTCGGCGTCGGTCACTTCCGAGGTGTGGCGCACGACATTGAGCTTGGAGACGTCGATGTCACCGAAGTCCGGCACCACTTCAAAGGTGGCAACCCACTCCAGTTCGCCTTCGCCCGCCGGTTCCAGGCGCGGATTGCCGGCCAGCTGCAGCGACTGGTCGCGCACGGCCGAGTCGAAGGTTTCGCGCAGCAGGCCATCCAGCGCCTCGGCGCGGACCTGCTTGCCGAAGCGCTGCTCGATCACCTTCGGCGGCACCTTGCCCGGGCGGAAGCCCTTGATGCGCACGGTGCGGCTGAGCTCGCGCAGGCGGCCACCGATATGGGTATCCAGGCGCTCGGCCGGCAGAGTGAAACTCATGCGGCGCCCAAGGCTGCCGATCGATTCGACGGAAACGGTCATGTCACTGGCTCCTGCAACCGCAGCCTCGAGGCCACGGGTCATCGTTGGGAAAGGGAGTGGCCCGGGTGCGGAGGCGCTCAAGAACGCTTTCACCCTTGCCGAACGCGCTAGTTTCGCTGATCAAACGCGGTTTGACCACAGAAGCTACGGTTTTCGTTGACAGGTGCGCTTTCGATCCAGACAATACGCGTCCTTTCCGGCGACCCGTCGCTGGCAAGGACCGGCAAGTTGCCGGCCCGCTTGAGTGTTTCCGGGGTATAGCGCAGCCTGGTAGCGCGCCTGCTTTGGGAGCAGGATGTCGAGAGTTCGAATCCCTCTACCCCGACCATCCAAGCAGTGGGCCATGCAGATCTAAGTCCGGGTGCAATTCCAGCCGGGCGCCCGTAGCTCAACTGGATAGAGCACCGGCCTTCTAAGCCGGCGGTTACAGGTTCGATTCCTGTCGGGCGCGCCAATCCATCGGCGGCAAGGCGGGCGTGGTAAAGCGGTACATGTGGTGGCTGTAGCTCAGTTGGTTAGAGTACTGGATTGTGATTCCAGATGTCGGGGGTTCGAGTCCCCTCAGCCACCCCACTCCCGCAGGATTTCTTCCCGCAAGGGTGTTGCAGATCCGGATTCATCGCGTATACTGCGCGACCAGTTTTCGGGGCCGTTAGCTCAGTTGGTAGAGCAGTTGACTCTTAATCAATAGGTCCAAGGTTCGAATCCTTGACGGCCCACCAAACAAGGAAAGGCACCAGGAGAAATCCTGGTGCCTTTTTCTTTTCATCCTGATCGCACGGGCGCATCGTGCACGATTTCATGATCGTCAGCCGCCACGGATGCTGCGCACAGGTAGAATGCACATGAACTGCGAAAGTGGCGGAATTGGTAGACGCACCAGATTTAGGTTCTGACGTCAGAAATGACGTGGGGGTTCGAGTCCCCCCTTTCGCACCAGTCAATGATCCATGGATGGATGACGGCCTAAGGAAACGCAATGATCCGCAGCGGCAATCCGACTCTGAAAGAGTCCACCTTCCTCGACCTTGGCACCGGCACGGTGGTCACCCGCGATGGCGGGGCGATGACCTTGAACGGCACGGTCAACAAGACCGGCTTTCTGTTGTTGCTGAGCCTGATCACGGCGGCCTTTGCCTGGAACCAGTCGACCGTACCCCTGGCCAATGGCGAAATGGCCCCCTCGGCCGGCGTGATCGGCTACATGCTGGGCGGCGCCATCGGCGGCTTCATCCTGGCCCTGGTCACCACGTTCAAGAAGACATGGTCACCCGTCACCGCGCCGCTGTATGCACTGGTGGAAGGCTTCTTCCTGGGCTCGGTCTCGGCGATGTACGAGCTGAAGTTCCACGGCATCGTGTTCCAGGCCGTGCTGCTGACCTTCGGCACGCTGTTCGCGCTGCTGATGGCCTACCGCAGCGGCCTGATCAAGGCGACCGAGAACTTCAAGCTGGGCGTGGTCGCAGCCACCGGCGGCATCTTCCTGGTGTACCTGGGCACGATGGTCATGCAGATGTTCGGCATGAACGTGTCCTACGTGCACGGCTCTGGCGTGATCGGCATCGGCTTCAGCCTGGTCGTGGTGGTGATTGCCACCCTGAACCTGGTGCTGGATTTCGACTTCATCGAAAGCGGCGTGGAGGCTGGCGCACCGAAGTACATGGAGTGGTACGGCGCCTTCGGCCTGATGGTCACGCTGGTGTGGCTGTATGTGGAATTCCTGCGCCTGCTGTCCAAGCTGCAGTCGCGCAACTGATCCAAACCATCGTCTCGCCACAGTTGCGAGGCGAGGTAAACAAGAAGGGCGCCTTGCGGCGCCCTTCTTCGTTTCCAGCATTCGCGGTCGATCAGACGCGGCTAGCGATCGCCTTGGCAAAGCCCATCGTGTTGCCGGTGCCGCCCAGGTCCGGGGTGACCGAATCCTTGGCTTCCAGCGTGGCGACGATGGCCTTGCGCAGGCGCGTGGCATTGTCCGGCTGGCCAACGTGATCCAGCATCTGCGCAGCAGCCAGCAGCAGCGCGCACGGATTGGCCTTGCCCTGCCCTGCGATATCCGGGGCCGAGCCGTGCACGGCTTCGAAGATCGCCGCCTCGGTGCCGATATTGGCGCCCGGCGCCAGGCCCAGGCCGCCAACCAGGCCGGCGCACAGGTCCGACAAGATGTCGCCAAACAGGTTGGTGGTCACGATGATGTCGAACTGCTCCGGACGCATCACCAGCTGCATGCAGGTGTTGTCCACGATCATCTCGTTGCACTCGATGTCCGGGTACTGCGCGGCCACTTCGCGGCCAACCTTCAGGAACAGGCCCGAGGTCGACTTGATGATGTTGGCCTTGTGGACCAGGGTCACCTTCTTGCGACCGGTGGCGCGTGCCAGCTCGAAGGCATAGCGCACGATGCGCTCGGAGCCGGTGCGGGTCACGCGGGTCATCGAGATGGCGGTCTCGCCGTCGGCCGAAACTTCCTGGCCTTCGCTCAGGTAGGCGCCTTCGGTGTTCTCGCGCACGGTGATCAGGTCCACGCCGGTACCGAAGCGCGACTTGGTGTTCGGGAACGAGATCGCCGGACGCACATTGGCGTACAGATCGAAATGCCGGCGCAAGGTCACGTTGATCGACGTAAAGCCCTCGCCGACCGGCGTGGTCAGCGGGCTCTTCAGCGCGATCTTGTTCTTCTGGATGGACGCGAGGGTTTCGGCCGGCAGCAACTCGCCGTGCTTTTCCAGCGCGACCAGGCCGGCGTCGGCATCTTCAAAGGACAGGCCGGTCTTGAGTGCATCCAGGACGAACAAGGTTGCGTCCATGATTTCCGGGCCGATGCCGTCGCCGCGGATGACCGTAATCGTTTGCGTCATGAGAGTTTCCGAACTAAGCGCGCCGCGCCGCAATGGCGGGCACTGGGAGGATGTTGTGGACAAAGTATGCCCGATCTGGCGAGATCCTCCCAAATGGCCCTCTCGATCGAAAAACGATAAAAGCCGCGAAATGCGATGAAAAATCGCAATTTCGCAGCCTTCTTGTCATCAAAATAAAGTACGCGCATTCAGGTATGCATCACGAATACATACCTGGTTCCTGGCCGATCTGCGCGGATCAGCCGTGGTCGTGCACTGCCGGTGCCGGCGCGCCGCCTTCGAGCTGGTCCAGGAAATCCACCGCCCGGCGCAGGTGCGGGATCACGATCGACCCACCGACCACCAGACCGACCGAGAAGGTCTCGAAGAACTCCTCGCGGGTCACGCCGACTTCCTTGCACTGGGCCACGTGGTAGCTGATGCAGTCGTCGCAACGCAGCACCATCGAAGCCACCAGGCCCAACAACTCCTTGGTCTTCACGTCCAGCGCGCCGGCCTGGTAGGTCTGGGTATCCAGCGCGAAGAACCGGCGCACGACCTGGTTGGGCTCGGCCAGGATCTGCTTGTTCATGCGCTGGCGGAATTCAGTGAACGCCTGGACGCGGTCCTGTTCGCTCTCGCCACTGGGCTGGCTCATGCGCTGCTCCCGGCCAGCAGCGGCTCCAGGCCGCCCGCACGGTGCAGGGCCATCATGTCGTCGTAGCCACCGACGTGGGTTTCGCCGATGAAGATCTGCGGCACGCTGGTGCGGCGGGTCTTGGCCATCATTTTTTCGCGTTCGACCGGATCGGTGTCGATGCGCACCTCGGTCCAGGTCTGGCCCTTGGACTTGAGGAAATTCTTGGCGGCCACGCAGTACGGGCACACCGCAGTGGAATAGATGGTGATCTCGGGAGTGCTCATGGGGAATTCTCCGCACGGTGAAAGGTCTGAATGCATCATGGTGGCATGGCGGCACCAAACCAGAGCTGGGCATGCAACGCTGCGGATTAACCACCGATTCACTCGCAAGACCCCGGCGCCGGCCATCCTGCGCCGGCCTGGACCTTTCCCCGGACGGAATTCCCGCGTGCGCCCGACCCTGTTGTCCGCTGCCCTGACCCTGCTGGTTGCCGCACCACTGGCCCACGCGCAGGTCGACCGCCTGCCCGATATCGGATCATCCGCGGGCGAACTGCTCACCCCTGCACGCCAGCAGCTGTACGGCGCGATGACCCTGCGCGAGCTACGCAACTACGGCTACCTGCTGGATGACCCACTGGTGGACGACTGGCTGGACAAGGTCGGCGGGAAGCTCGCCGCCAACAGCGACCGGCCCAGC
The DNA here is from genome assembly GCF_027498035.1 of Pseudoxanthomonas sp. Classification (NCBI taxonomy): domain Bacteria; kingdom Pseudomonadati; phylum Pseudomonadota; class Gammaproteobacteria; order Lysobacterales; family Lysobacteraceae; genus Pseudoxanthomonas; species Pseudoxanthomonas sp. The sequence goes on along the minus strand of NZ_CP114978.1, from coordinate 4,017,903 downwards.
CAGCCCTTCACCTTCTTCATGCTGCGCGACCGCCAGATCAACGCCTTCGCCACGCTGGGCGGCTACATCGCGGTCAACTCGGGCCTGGTCCTGACCGCCGAACGCGAGGACGAAGTGGCCGCGGTGCTGTCCCACGAAATCGCCCACGTCACCCAGCAACACGTGCTGCGCGGGGTCGAGCGTGCCAAGCGCGACCAGGTGCCGATCCTGCTGGGCATCCTGGGCGCGATCGTGGCCGCGCAGGCGGCCGGCGGCAGCTCCAGCGGCGATGCTTCGCAGGCGGCGCTCATCAGCGGCCTGGGCCTGATGCAGCAGCGCCAGATCGACTACACCCGCGCCAACGAAAGCGAGGCCGACCGGATCGGCATCTACACCCTGCAGCGCGCCGGCTACGACCCGGATGCGATGGCCGATTTCTTCAATCGCATGGACCAGGTGATGCGCGCCAATCGCGGTGGCGAACGCGAGCGCACCCCCGATTACCTGCAGACCCATCCCGTCACCACCTCGCGCATCAGCGAGGCGCACGACCGCGCCGAGCGCCTCAAGCGCGAGAAGAACGTGATCACCACCGTCTCCACCCCCGGCGGCAAGATCACCGAATCCAACCCGCGCGAAGGCAATTACGCTGCCGGCATCCGCAGCAACAACCCACTGCTGCCCTTCCAGGTGACCCTGCCAGCCAGCAGCTTCGACAGCGGCGGCACCGGCCTGTTCCCCTGGGCGCGCGAACGCCTGCGCGTGCTCAGCGCCAACACTGCCGGCGAAGCCATCCGCGAATACGAAAGCATCCGCCGCAGCACCGGCGAACTCACTGCACCCCAGCGTTACGGCCTGGCCCTGGCACAGCTGCGCAACAACCAACCCGCCGTCGCGGCCAATGCCTTCGCCCAACTGGTGCAGGAAAATCCCGGGAACGCGTGGCTGGGGATTGCCCTGGCCGACGCCCAGGCCAGGAGCGGCGACATGGCCGCGGCCAAGGCCCGCTTCCGCGACCTGCTCAAGGCCACACCCAACAGTCGGCCAGTGGCGCTGACCTTCGCCCAGCTGCTCAACGACCAGGGCGACAAGTCCGGCGGCGAACAGGCCCGTGCCGTCCTGCAGCCGCTGCTCGATGCCAGCAACGATGACCCGGTGTTCCAGGCCGCCTTTGCCCGTGCCTGCGAACTGGCCGGCGATACCGTCAAGGCCGCCGAGGCCTATGCCCAGACCGCCTACCTGAACGGGCGACCGGAGCAGGCCCTGATCCAGCTGCAGAACCTCAAACGCCGCGAGAACCTGGATTACTACGCCCGCGCCCGGGTCGAGGCCCGGATTACGGCCATGACTCCCGAGGTCCTGGAATTGCGCGATGCCGGCGTACGCGACCCGGATGTGGACGGCAACCGCTGAGTCGGCTCGCGCACTCTGTGTAGAGCAGAACGCGTGGCGGTCCCATCCTGGGGACTCCGCCGGAGCGTCCTCCCGCGCCCGCCTGCCAGGCAGCCGAGCCAGCGCGGCCCATGGCGAGTGTCACAATCAAGTCATAAAATTGTCGTCTACTGTCGCTGTCCCCACAGTCCGGCGAAAAACCCGTGCAAAAACGCATTCTGATCGTCGATGACGAGCCCGCGATCCGCGACATGGTCGCCTTCGCCCTGCGCAAGGGCGAATTCGAGCCGATCCATGCCGGCGACGCGCGCGAGGCGCAGGGCGCCATCGCCGACAAGGTGCCCGACCTGATCCTGCTGGACTGGATGCTGCCCGGCACCAGCGGCCTGGAGCTGGCCCGGCGCTGGCGCAAGGACGCCCTGACCCGCGAAGTGCCGATCATCATGCTGACCGCGCGCGGCGAAGAGAACGACCGCGTCGGCGGCCTGGAAGCCGGTGTCGACGACTACGTGGTCAAGCCTTTCTCCTCGCGCGAATTGCTGGCGCGCATCCGCGCGGTCATGCGTCGCACCCGCGAGGACGAGGAAGACGGCAGCATTTCGCTGGGCGCGCTGCGCATCGATGGCGCCGCGCATCGGGTGTTCGCCGAAGACGCCCCGGTCCCGATCGGCCCGACCGAGTACCGCCTGCTGCACTTCTTCATGACCCATCCCGAGCGCGTCTACAGCCGCACCCAGCTGCTGGATCATGTGTGGGGCGGCAGCGTGTACGTGGAAGAACGCACGGTCGACGTGCACATCCGTCGCCTGCGCAAGACGCTGGAACCGCACAACGTGGACAACATGGTCCAGACCGTGCGCGGCTCGGGATACCGATTCTCGGTTTCCACCTGACCGTCATCCACGCCCCGCGCGTCATGCGCGTGTCCCGCTCCCGCCGCGCGCCTGTCATGGGTGCGTCGCGGGACGGTCGTTTTTCCGCCTCCTGCCTGCCACGGCCCGCGCCGTACGCTGGCCGGCAACAGCTCTGACACAATCGCCCCATGCCCCAACACCTGCGCTCGGCCTGGAACCGCACGCTGTTCCGCCTCGCCACCCTGCTGGCCATCGCCTCGGCGATTGGCTGGCTGGTGGGCGCGTTCTGGGAAGTGCTGGCGATCAGTTCGCTGTGCGTGGTGGGCTGGCAGTTCTGGCGCCTGCGCGCGGTGCTGCGCCGGCTGACCGCCCGCGAACGCCTGCAGCCGGCCCACGGCGATGGCGTGTGGAACGAGCTGGACCGCCTGCTGCACCGCGGGCAGGTGGACATGCGCACCCGCAAGCGCCGGTTGCTGGCGATGCTGCGCGCCTACCGGGCCGCCGCCGCCGCATTGCCCGATGCGGTGGTGGTGATCGATCGCAACAGCCAGCGCGTGCAGTGGTTCAACAAGGCCGCAACGTCCCTGCTCGGACTGCGCCATCCGTCGGACCTCAACGCGCCGGTGGGCGAACGCCTGCAGCCGCTGCCGATGTCGCACTGGCTCAGCGCGGGCCGCAATGCCGAACCGATGCTCGATGCGGTCTCGCCGGTCAACCCGGACCTGCGCCTCAACCTGCGCCTGATCCCGTATTCGGACCAGTACTGGCTGCTGGTGGCGCGCGACGTGAGCAAGCTGTTGCGGCTGGAAGAAATGCGCCGCGACTTCGTGGCCAATGTCTCGCACGAACTGCGCACGCCACTGACCGTGGTCCACGGCTACCTGGACATGCTGGACGCGGACGAATTCCCGGAATGGAAACCCATCCTGGAAGAAATGCAGAAGCAGTCCAACCGCATGACCCAGCTGGTCGAGGACCTGCTGACGCTCTCGCGGCTGGAAGTGCAGGACAGCCTGACCGATGAATCCATCGCCATGGGTTCGATGCTGGCCACCCTGCGCCGCGAAGCCGAAGCGCTCAGCCGCCAGCGCCAGACCATCGTGGTCGAGGACTGCGGCGGGATCGACCTGTGGGGTTCCAACAAGGAACTGCACAGCGCGTTCTCCAACCTGGTCAGCAACGCGGTGCGCTATACCCCGGTCGGCGGCACCATCACGATTGCCCTTGCCCGTGAAGGCGACGGCGCCGTGCTCAGCGTGCGCGACACCGGCTACGGCATCCCGGCCACGCACCTGCCACGCATCACCGAACGGTTCTACCGCGTCTCCACCAGCCGCTCGCGCGAGAGCGGCGGCACCGGCCTGGGCTTGTCCATCGTCAAGCACGTCCTGAACCTGCACCAGGCGCGCCTGGAGATCGACAGCGCGGTCGGCCAGGGCAGCTCGTTCTCGGTGCATTTCGGCCCGGCGCGCGTCCACCCGCGCGAATCCACCCTCCCGCTTCCGCAGAGCCAGATCGCATGAACGCCGCCGCAGACCTGCCCCTCGATGCCGTCGATCCCCTGCGTGACAGCGGCCTGTACTTCAACCGCGAGCTGTCGCAGCTGGACTTCAATTTCCGCGTGCTGGCCCAGGCGCAGGACCCGTCGGTCCCGCTGCTGGAGCGCCTGCGCTTCCTGTGCATCAGCTGCACCAACCTGGATGAGTTCTTCGAAATCCGCACCGCCACCGTGCGCCACGCGCAGGACTTCGGCCTGCCGCCGGGCCCCGATGGGCTGACCCCGGGCTCGGTGCTCAACCGCATCCACGACCGCGCCGCCGAGCTGGTCGATGCGCAGTACAAGTGCTGGAACCGCGTACTGCGTCCGGCAATGGACGAAGCCGGCGTGCGCGTACTCAGCCAGACGGTCTGGAATGCGCGCCAGCGGCGCTGGTTGCGCGCCTATTTCCGCAACGAGATCATGCCGGTGCTGTCGCCGCTGGGCCTGGATCCGTCGCATCCGTTCCCCAAGATCCTCAACAAGTCGCTCAACGTAGTGGTGGTGCTGAAGGGCAAGGACGCGTTCGGTCGCGCGGGCCACATGGCCATCGTGCGTGCGCCGCGTTCGCTCTCGCGCATCATCCACCTGCCGCAGCGCGTGTCCGGTGGCGAGAACGATTTCGTGCTGCTGTCCAGCGTGCTGTCGGCATTCGTCGACGACCTGTTCCCCGGCATGGAGGTCAAGGGCGCCTACCAGTTCCGCGTGACCCGCAATTCCGAACTGGTGGTGGACGAGGAAGAAGTCGAGAACCTGGCCCTGGCCCTGCGCGACGAACTGGCCGGCCGCGGCTACCGCCCGGCGGTGCGCCTGGAGATCGCCCACGACTGCCCCAAGCCGATCGTGCGCACGCTGCTGGAAAACTTCGACCTGCCCGACAACGCGGTGTACCGCATCGATGGCGCGGTCAATCTCAATCGCGTCAGCCAGGTGTATGACCTGGTCCAGCGTCCCGGAGCTGAAATACCCCGCCTTCACCCCGCGCCAGCTGCGCGACGGCGACACCATGTTCGAAACGGTGGCCGATGGCGACGTGCTGCTGAGCCATCCCTTCGATGCCTTCACCCCGGTGCTGGAGCTGCTCAGGCAGGCCGCCACCGACCCCAACGTGCTGGCAATCAAGCAGACCCTGTACCGCACCGGCAAGGACTCGGCGATCGTCGATGCGCTGGTCCTGGCCGCGCGCAACGGCAAGGACGTCACCGTGGTGGTGGAGCTGCGCGCGCGCTTCGACGAGGAAGCCAACCTGGGCCAGGCCGATCGCCTGCAGGCCGCGGGCGTGCAGGTCGTGTACGGCGTGGTCGGCTTCAAGACCCACGCCAAGATGCTGCTGATCGTGCGCCGCGAGGGCAAGAAGCTGCGCCGCTACGTGCATCTGGGCACGGGCAACTACCACGCCGGCACCGCACGCGCGTACACCGACCTGGGCCTGATCACCGCCAACCAGGACATCGGCAACGACGTGCACCTGCTGTTCCAGCAGCTGTCCGGGCTGGCGCCGACGACCAAGCTCAAGTGCCTGCTGCAGTCGCCCTTCACCCTGCATCCCGGCGTGATCAAGAAGATCGAGCGCGAAGCACGCTTCGCCCGGGCCGGCCGCCCGGCCCGGATCATCGTCAAGGTCAACGCGATCAACGAGCCGCGCGTGATCCGTGCGCTGTACGCGGCTTCGCGCGATGGCGTGCAGATCGACCTGATCGTGCGCGGCGCCTGCACCCTGCGCCCGGGCGTGCCGGGCGTGTCGGACAACATCCGCGTGCGTTCCATCGTCGGCCGCTTCCTGGAACACAGCCGGGTGTACTGGTTCGGCAACGATGGCGAGCCGGAGCTGTACTGCGCCAGCGCCGACTGGCTGGAGCGCAACCTGCTGCACCGCGTGGAAACCTGCTTCCCGATCCTGGATGAGAAGCTGGCCGCGCGGGTGTTCCGCGAGCACCTGCAGAACTACCTGGACGACAACTGCAACGCCTGGGAGCTGAATGCTGATGGCGCGTACCACAAGCTCTCGCCCGGCCCGGAAGAAGCATTGCACTCCGCACAGGGCACATTGCTGGCCAAGGTCTGACCATTGTCGTGCGTCGGCAGCGACGCACGACAATGGCTGAATGCGGCTTCGGATATCATCCCGCGCCATGCCCTTTGCCCTCCCCCAGACCTACTCCCCGCCGCTGCAGGAAAACGACCAGTTGGCAGCGGTGGACCTGGGGTCCAACAGCTTCCACATGGTCGTTGCCCGATACACCATGGGCCAGCTGCGCGTGATCGACCGCCTGCGCGAAACCGTGCGCATGGCCGATGGCCTGGATGCCCGCGGCGGCCTGTCGGCCGAAGCCCTCGCGCGTGCCATCGAGTGCCTGTCACGGTTCGGCCAGCGCATCCGCGACCTGCCTGATTCGCGCGTGCGTGCGCTGGCCACCAATACCGTGCGCCGACTGGCGCTGCCGCAGCACTTCCTGGTCCCGGCCGAAGCCGCCCTGGGCCACGCCATCGAAGTGGTCGCCGGCCGCGAGGAAGCACGCCTGATCTACCTGGGCGTGGCCCACGCGCAGCCGCCCAACCCGGGCAATCGCCGGCTGGTGATCGACATCGGCGGTGGCTCCACCGAATTCATCATCGGCAGCGGCCTGCAGACGCTGGAACGCGAAAGCATCCAGGTCGGCTGCATCGCCAGCACGCGCCGGTTCTTCCCCGGCGGCAAGCTGTCCAAGAAGCGCTGGAACTCGGCGCTGACCGAAATCACCGCCGAACTGCAGCAGTTCGCCCAGCAGTACCGGGCGCTGGGCTGGCAGGAGGCGATCGGTTCGTCCGGCACCGCCAAGGCCATCGGCGACATCTGCGCGGCGATGAAGCTCACCAAGGGCGCGATCACCGCCGAAGCCCTGCCCCAGGTGCGCGAGCGCCTGTTGCAGGCCGAACGCATCGACGGCATCGACCTGCCCAGCCTCAGCAAGGACCGCCAGCCGATCATTGCCGGTGGCGTGCTGGTGATGGAAGCGGCCTTCCAGGCACTGGGCATCGACCGCATGCTGGTCAGCAAGGCGGCCATGCGCGAAGGCATCCTGTACGACATGCTGGGCCGCCGCGGTGGCAGCGACGATCCTCGCGAACAGTCCGTCGCCGCGCTCGTGCAGCGTTATGGCATCGAAACCGCGCAGGCCGAACGCGTCGCCCAGACCGCGCAGCGCCTGTTCGACCAGGTCGCCGATGCCTGGCACCTGGAAGCCGACGATGCCCGCGTGCTGTCCTGGGCCGCACGCCTGCACGAAATCGGCCTGGCCGTGGCCCACAGCCAGTACCACGTGCACGGCGCCTACCTGCTGGAGCACTCGGACATCGCCGGCTTCTCGCGCCAGGAGCAGCTGATGCTGGCGGCGCTGGTGCGCACCCATCGCCGCGGCATCCCCAAGATCGCCTTCGATGCCCTGCCCGACCGTCGCATCCCCAATGCCAGGCGCATCGCTGCATTGCTGCGCCTGGCCGTGCTGTTGCACCGTGCCCACGACCAGGCGCCGATCCCGACCCTGGACCTGACTGCCGATGGCGACGAACTGCGCCTGGTCCTCAACAAGGACTGGATCGACGCGCGCCCGCTGCTGCGTGCCGACCTGATCGGCGAAGCCGACGACCTGCCCGGCCTGGGCGTGACCTTCAAGCCGTTCGTCTCGTAGGAGCGGCCATGGCCACCGGTTTCATCAAACTGCCATCGCAGTGACACATCCGCTGCATCGCGGTCTCCCACGCTATCGCAAACGTGGGAGACCGACATGCGCTATGCCATCGTCACCGAGACCTACCCGCCGGAAATCAACGGCGTCGCCCTGACGGTCCAGGGCCTGGAAGACGGCCTGCGCCAGCGCGGACATGAGGTGACCGTGGTGCGCCCACGCCAGGCCAGCGACGATGAGGGATCGACCCGCAGCGACACCTTGCTGGTGCGCGGCGCCGGACTGCCGCGCTACCCCGGCCTGCGCTTCGGCCTGCCCTCACCGCTCGCGCTGCGCGAGCACTTCCGCCATTGCGCGCCGGATGCGATCTACGTGGCCACGGAAGGCCCCCTGGGCTGGTCCGCGCTGCGCACCGCGCGGCGCCTGGGCATCCCGGTCGCGACCGGTTTCCATACCCGCTTCGATCACTACATGAGCGATTACGGCGTGCCGTGGCTGCAGCCGGTCGCGCTGCGCTGGATGCGCCGGTTCCACAACGGCGGCGATGCCACGCTGGTGCCCACGCTTGAGCTTGGACAGTGGCTGGAAGAGCAGCACTTCACCAAGGTCCAGCGCCTGGCGCGCGCAGTCGATACCAGCCAGTTCCATCCTGGTTTCCGCGATGCCAACCTGCGCGCGCAATGGAATGCACAGGACGACACGCCGGTGCTGCTGTCGGTCGGCCGCATCGCCGCCGAGAAGAACCTGGGCCTGGCGGTCAGCGCCTTCCGCGCCCTGCAGCAGCAGCGTCCGCAGGCACGCATGGTCTGGGTCGGCGACGGCCCGGAACGCGCGGCACTGCAGGCAGCCAACCCGGACTTCATCTTCGCCGGCATGCAGCGCGGCCAGGACCTGGCGCGGCACTACGCCAGCGCCGATGTGTTCGTGTTCCCCAGCCGCAGCGAGACTTTCGGCAACGTGACCCTGGAAGCCATGGCCAGCGGCCTGGCCACCGTCGCCTATGACTCCGGCGCGGCGCGCGAGCATCTGCGCACCGGCCTGCATGGCGCGGCAGTACAGGACGATGCCGCGTTCATCGATGCCGTGCTGGCGCTCGGCACCAGCGCCGGGCGCTGGCGCGCGATGGGCGCCGCCGCGCACACCGCCGTGCAGGCGCTGCAGCCGGCGCAGGTGTCGGCCGATTTCGATGTCCTGCTATCCCGACTGGCCCGTCAACGTAAGGAGCATGCCCATGCCGTCCCCGCGTGAGATGAACCTGCCCCGCGAATCGGGCGTCTGCCTGTTCGCCAACCGCTTCGGCCGTCGCCAGGCGCTGCGTCGTTTCTTCGCGGCGATCAGCCGCCTGGGCGATGGCGTGTTCTGGTACGTGCTGATGGCGGCGCTGATCGTATTCGACGGCTGGCACGGACTGGCCGCCGCGGCGCACCTGGCTGCCACCGGTGCCATCGCGCTCATCCTCTACAAAGGCCTGAAACGCTGGACGCGCCGGCCACGGCCGTTCGCCTCGGACGTGCGCATCCAGGCCTGGGTCGCGCCGCTGGATGAGTTCTCCTTCCCCTCCGGTCACACGCTGCACGCGGTCGCCTTCACCCTGGTCGCGCTGGCGCACTACCCGGCGCTGGCGCCGCTGTTGCTGCCGTTCACTGCGTGCGTGGCGACCTCACGCGTGGTGCTTGGGCTGCACTATCCCAGCGATGTGCTGGCGGCCACCGCGATTGGATGCGGGCTGGCGGCGTTGGCGGTGTGGCCGGTTCCGGGAGTGAGTTTGTTCGGCTGAAGCGCTTGTCTTGGCCATCTGATCTTGTTGGCTGGGCCGTTCGATAAGGCAGAGCTTTCACGCCGCTGCGCGCCGCGCCTTCCTTTTGTCTTGGCAAAAGGAAGCAAAACCGCCAGCGCCTGACACTCGCCGATGCAGTAAAGCCGCATCGGTGCCCTGCGCTCCTCGCCGGAAACGGCACGGCGCGGGAACTCGCTGCGCTCAGACACCCGCGCCTCTTCGGCCGTTTCCGCCTGCGGTGCTCGGCTCGCTTTAAAGGCGCTGAAGATCAGAGGCAACAGCAACAAGGGCGAAAGCGAGAAGCAATGCTTTGGCGTTTGCTTGCGCTCTGAAATCCTCCATGAGGCACGGCGAAGGGGTGAGGATCAGACCCGCAGGGCGACGTGCATGGATGCACGTCGTTTTTGGAAGGGACAGGGATGTCCCTTCCAAAAATCCATCGCCCCGTAGCGAACCTGCGAAGCAGGCGTGCCGTCCGGAGTGTGTTTCTTTGCCTAGCTTTCTTTGCACAAGCAAAGAAAGTAGGTCGTGGTGCGAAGCGCCGCGAAAGCTCTGCCGTTGATCTTTGCCACGACCCACCTCAAAAGACCAAAAAAGGAAGGCCAGCAATGCCGGCCTTCTTCTCAACCCTCAACGCGCATCCGCGCCATCACTCCTGCAGCACATCCTTGCGCGGCAGCTGCTCGTCGCGCATCGCTGCCTGGTAGGCGAACGCCGCGATGATCGCCGCGGCCTGCTTCAAGTCGTCCGGCGAGGCGTGGTCGTAGGTGTCCAGGTCGCTGTGGTGCACCTGGGTGCCGTAGTCCAGGCGGTCCTGCACGAACTGGAAGCCCGGCAGGCCGACGCGGTCGAACGGGATGTGGTCGGTGCTGCCGGTGTTGCGACTGGTGACGATGGTCGCGCCCAGGTCGTTGAACGGCGCCAGCCAGGCCTTGAAGATCGGCATCACCGCCTGGTTTTCCTGCGCGTAGATGCCGCGGATCTTGCCCGAGCCGTTGTCCAGGTTGAAGTACGCCGAGAACTTGCCGTAATCCTTGGTCCGCTGCAGCGGACCGGTGGGCTCGCGCAGTTCCGGCCGCAGTTCCTTCTGGGCCGGATCGGTCGGCTCGGGGTAAGCGGCAAAGTGGCGCGATACGTAGTCGGTCGAACCGATCAAGCCCTGCTCTTCGCCGCTCCATAGCGCCACGCGGATGGTGCGCTTGGGCTTGGCGCCGACGGCCTTGAGGATGCGCATGGCTTCCATCATCACCGCCACGCCTGCGCCGTTGTCCGACGCGCCGGTGCCGGTGTGCCAGGAGTCCATGTGCGCACCCAGCATCACCACTTCATCAGCCTTGCCGCTGCCCTTGAGCTCGGCGAGCGTGTTGTAGCCGGGCTCGTTGGCCTGGGTGGTGAAGCGCGCATCGGAGTTGACGCGCAGGCGCACGGTTTCCTTGCGGTCCAACGCGCGCAGCAGCGGGTTGTAGTGTTCGGCCGCGACCACCAGCTCGGGCACGCCGACCGACTCGCCAGCCTTGCGCGAACCGCCGCCGCCAACGCGCAGGATGCCGTCGTCCCAGCCGCTGATGCTCAGCGCGGCCACCGCGCCTTCGCTGACCAGGAATTCATTGGTCGCCTTGGCCAGCTCGATGCGCTCGCGATATTCCTTGACGCGCTTGGCCTTGGCCTCGGCGCCACCGGCCGCGGGCATGGGAAAAGTGAGCAGCTCGTCGAGGCCGGCTTCGTCATAGCGCTTGGAGGCCGGCTCGGTGCCCGGCTTGTAGTCGCGCTTCTCGCTGAGCAGCACGATCTTGCCGCGCAGCGTGCCCTTGTACTTGTCCAGGTCGGCCTTGGTCTTGAACGTGATCGCGATGGCCTCGCCTTCGACCGGACCGTTGGTGCCCGGCGTCCACGCCTTGGGCACGGCATGCAGCGGCGCGCTGCGCGGGGCGAGCAGTTCCAGGCTGGCGCTGCTGAACTCCCAGCCGCGGCCGAAATCGGCGAAGGCTTCGTCATGCACATTGACCAGGCCCCATGCGCTGAACTTGGCCTTGGTCCAGTCGTTGGCCTTGGCCATGTTGGCCGAGTTGGTCAGGCGCGGGCCGATCTGCTCGGTCAGGTGCTGCAAGGTGTCGGCCACCTGCGAACGATGGAAGGCTTCCTGGCGGATCTTGCCGACCATCTCCAGGTCTACCGGTTCCTCCGCATTGGCCGAGAGCGCCAGCCCCAGGCACGCGGCCATGACACCCCACTTGATCCCCTTCATTCCACGCATCCCCGGTTGGTTGGTCTAACCCCCGAGTCTAGCCAGCGCGCGGGCGCGCATCGCCCGGCCACAGGTCATGGATGCGGATGACAAATCCGTCAGTCGAAGGGCACCAGTGCCGCGCGCCGGATCGCCGGCATGTCCTGTCCCATCCAGTCGCGGTCGTTGGCGACCTGTGCCCGGTCGCGGCTGGCTTCCAGTGCCGCGAAGTCCAGCTCGCCCACCGCCCAGACCTGCTGGCCGCTGGTCTGGGCGATCACCCCATCCGCCGGCAGGCCGACATCCATCGGCGCGAACAGCGTGGCCTCGCCGGTGTTCTCATCCAACGCCGGACTCCAGCGCGCGATGCCGGCGGTGACCGACTGGGCGACGAAGATCCTGTTTTCCAGCGCACGCGCCAGGCAGCCAACGCGCACGCGGGTGGCGCCGGCTTCGGTATCGGTGCAACTGGGCACGGCCAACAGGCGCGCGCCGGCCTGTTGCTGGGCGCGCACCGGCAGTGGGAATTCGCTGTCGTAGCAGATCGAAATGCCGGCGCGGATGCCATCGGCCTCGAACACGCGCAGCGCGTCGCCGCCTTCGATCACCTGGGTGTTTTTCTCGAAGCCGGTCAGCTGCAGCTTGTCCTGCCAACCATGGGTGCCGGCTGGCGTGAACCAGTGGCTGCGGTTGCGATAACGCCCGTTGCCCACGGCGGTGAGGAAGCTGCCCGCGATGACATGCAGGCCCAGCCGCTGCGCCAGCGTTGCATAGAGATGCTGGAAGTCTTCGTCGTACTGCTGGATCGCTTCCAGCGAAGCGATCAGGTCGGCGCTGATCGCGACGGGGAACGTCGCCGCCAGTTCCAGCGACAGGTACTCGGGCAGCACCGCGATGCGCGCGCCGGCGTCGGCGGCCTGCTGCAGCAAGTGGGTCTGCTTTTCGGCGAAGGCATCGAAATCCCCCGGCTGGCCGACCGGGTATTTGGCAACGGCGACTTTCATGCGATGGGCTCCAGGGCGCGTGTCCAGAAGGTGAGCGTGTGGCTGACTTCGCCGCGACCCGGCTCCTTCCACGGCAGCGTCACCGCCATGCCGTCTCGGCGGGTGTAGCCGCGTTTGTGCCAGAAGGCGTCGTTGTCGCGGTGGCCGTCGGGGCGACGTGGGTCCGCAGGGTCACGATCCACCGCGCAGAAGGCCGTAGTGTTGAAGCCACCCAGCGCGCGCGCATGGGCTTCGCGCGCGTCGAAGAACGCATGGCCGATCCCGCGTCCACGCCAGGCCGGCAGCAGCACCGACTCGCCGAAATAGAACACCCTGGCCGCATCCACGCCATGCGCAGCCAGCGGCCTGGAAAACGCGTCGGTGTCATCCAGCAACGGCAGGCCGGTCGACGCACCGATGACCGTGTCGCCATCGAACGCCAGCACGAACACGCTGCCCGCGGAGCGCGCATACGCCGCCAGGTAATCACGCTCGTACGCCGCGTTGCCTTCGTACAGATACGGCCAGTGCGCGAACACCGCGATGCGCAGGCGCGCGACATCGTCCAGGTACGGCGTGATGTCGGCGCCGCGCACAACGGCCATGCGATGCGGGCTGGAGGCGATGGAAGCAGTTGACGTCATGCGGCCAATTTACCGCATCAGCGTGGGCCGTCCCGCCACAGATACACCGCCACGCCGTCGTCCGGGATCACCAGCAACCAGGCCGGCACCTGCAGGCTGGCCGCCATCCACACGGGGCCGCCCCGCCGTACAGCCAACGCGCGCCACGGACGGTAAGCCGGTGCCTGGGGATCACGCGGACTGCAGGCGTTGCGCAACAGGTCCAGTGGACGTTCGCGCAATGCACGCACCGTCGCCTCGGCCAGCTGGAACACCACCGCGCCCGAGCACCCATGCCGCAATGGCAGGAGCAAGGGAACCAGCCCCTGCTCCAGGCGCACGCCGCAGGACACCAGCACCCGCGGCAGCCTGCGCGCCGCATGTCGTACCGCGCGCCCCTGCAACAACATCAGCGCAGCTCCGACGACAGCGCATACCAGTCCACGCGCCGGGTCACCCACATGATCACCGCCAGGATGCCGAACAGCAGCAGCGAGCCCATCAGCAGCGCGTTGTCTTCGGAAATCAGCAGCCCGTACAGCGCGCCATACAGCGCCGTGAGTCCGGTGGCGAAGCCCGCCGCGCGCGCCCAGCTGCGCAGCACGCCGGACAGGTAAACGAACTGCACGCCGATGCAGGCCGCTGCCGAGATGGCATAGGCCTTCCAGAAGGCGATGTGTTCGGACAGGCTGATCAGCAGCAGGAAGAACATCGCCAGCGCCAGCCCGACCAGCAGATATTGCATCGGGTGGATCGGCAGGCGCTTGATCAGCTCGAACAAACCGAAACCGACGAAGGTCAGCACCACGAACAGGATCCCGTACTTGCTGGCGCGGTCGGCCAGCGTGTACGCATCCACCGGGTCGATCAGCTCGACCCGCAACGCATCCAGTCGCGTGTCGGTGGACTTGAGCTGCTGCAACTGGGTCTGGGCCTGGCTGGCCAGCGACGACACCGCCCACTGCGCGTCGAAGCCGTCCGCGCGCACCGTGCGCTTCACCGGCAGGAAATCACCGGTAAAGGTCGGGTGCGGCCAGGCCGAGCTGATCTGCACCTGTGTGTCATCGGCGACCGGCACCACGTCCAGTCCCTGCGTACCAGCCAGGGTGAACGAGAGCGACACGTTGCGACCGGGAAGCGTGTCGCCAGTGATGGGCGACAACGCCGCACTGACGCCAGCCAGCCGCTCATTGAACGCACGCGTGCCCGGCTCGAAGCGCAGCGCGGCGCCATCCACGTTCAATCGCGGCGCGCCCAGCAGCCCGCGCACGTCGGTCAGCCCCAGCACCAGATACGGCGTGCCGTAGCGGCGCGTTTCGCCCGCGGGCACCGCCGGCAGCGCCGTGCCGAACTGCGCGGCAAGCCTGGCCTCCCATTTGTAGGTGGGCACGGCGAACAGGCCCACCTTGCGCGTCTCCGGCGTCAGCTGGCCATGGACTTCCAGGGTCAGCGGCGCCTGCAGCAGCACGCCCTCGGTGCGGACTTCACGGGTGCGCGAAACGCCCTTGTCGTCCACCCACGCCTCCTGTCGCACATCGGTATACGGCACCGCGCGCAGCGGACCGACCAGCCGTTGTGCCCCGGCAGTGCTGCGCGAGACGCGCTGCACGGCCTGTTCGCGGAATTCGGTGCGCTCGGCGATCTTGCTGCGGATCATCGACAAGGGGACCAGCAACGCCAGCACCAGCGCACCGACGATGGCAAAGCGCAACAACAGCTTCAGGGATTTCATGCACGGCTCCATCCAGGTTGATGGCGCCAGCGTGCGCGGCCTGCGTGGGTGGGATTTGAGCGCTGTTTGAAGTCTGTGTGAAGTGCTTCAGGGTCCGTACCGCGCCACGCCAAACCATGCCGGCCCCGGGGATCGCACCCTGAACGCCCCACCTGGAACTTCCCGATGCGATGCCCTCGATGCCACCGTCTTGCGGGCACGCCGGCTTCGCAGATGACGTACCGGACGTGCAGGACGATCTACGGCGTCGGCGCACCGGCCTTCGCCACGCCGCTGGCCGCATTCACCGTCACCGGGATGTCCAGGTAACTGCCAGGCAGCCAGCGCAGCGTCAGCGGTGCGCCCGCGTCGGCCACCGATTCATCGCTGACCGGCTTGCCGCTGCCCATGTTCACCGGCGAGCCTTCGTCCTTGTTGATGCTGACCGTGACCACCAGGCGGCTTCCCGGCTCGAACAGCCGGCTCGTGGTGCGACCGTTGGTGAAGGCCAGCCTGGTCGGCCTGCCCGGCGTGAGCAGCTGTCGCTTCGAACGGTTACCGATGTAGCTGGCCCGGGCGAGGTACCACGACAGCTGCATGACCGAGCCATCGGCCTTCTTTTCGTAGAGGGTCACACGCAGATCGAAGTCGCGCTTGTTCGTGACCACCTCGAGCCTGCCGGAGAACAGGCCACTGATCTCGGTCCCCGCAGGAAGCGGGTCGCTGGTGAAGATCAATCCGTTCCGGCCGTCAACGTCGGCGGGCGGAGGCGCGTCCTCGGGCGGCAGATCGTCGCGCCTTGCCAGGTCCACCGTCAGGTTCGAGGCCCGCGTCGACGGTCGATCGGCAAGGCGCAATGCCTTGCCATCATTGGCCAGATAAAAACGACGGCTTCCCTGTGACATCGCCGCCACCGTCGGCGCGTGTTTCCAGGCATTGGTGCCCATCACCTGGTAGTTGACCCGGTCCGCCAGCAACGCCGGCTTCGGTGCTCCGCGAAACACGTAATCGAACCACTGGTAGCGAATCACGCGGCCGATATCCTGCTTCGCCACCTCGTCGATGGCATAGCCATTCACCACCGGCCGCGCCTTGCGCTGCGCACCCACGTGATCCCACGGCCCGATCAACAGGTAATGCTCGGCGTGCGGGTTGTAGCGCTGGTGTTGCTGGATGTAGTGGAGCGCGCCGATCTGTCCGCCATCGTAATAGCCGGTGGTGGTCAGCACGGGGATGTCGATGGCAGCGAACTCCTTTCCGTACGGGATCATCGCCTGCCAGTAAGCGTCATAGTCCGGGTGGTCGAGCCAGCGCTGGAAGACGGGATTGGGCCGGCCGTTGAGTTCGTCGAGCGCGCGGAACGGCTTACCGCTCTCGTACCAGCGGCGATACAGGCCATTCCAGTGTGCGTTGTCGTCGTAGTGCGCCTGATCGAGGTCCTTGCCGTCGGTGGTGTACGGCACCCAGGAGTAGACGAAGTCGAAATTGACGCCGCCTTCCATCGGCACGTCGATGCCTGGCGCGACGGTGACGGAGGGCATCAGCGCCTTCAGCGCCGCGGGACGGTGCTTGGCCGCGGCCCATTGGGTGAAGCCGTTGTAGCTTCCCCCGTACATGCCGACGCGCCCGTCGCTCCAAGGCTGCCTGGCAATCCATTCGATCACCGCATCGGCATCCGCGCCGTCGTGCTCGTACGGCACTGGCGTATCCGGACTTAGGCCCTTGCCACGCGAATACCCCACCACCGCGGCATAGCCGTGGGCGGCTGTCAGCCGCATGTCGAGCGCCGACCATGCGGCGTTGGCATAGATGGTGAATCCCAGCAGCGCAGGCAGCTTCGCCTGGCGCTGCTTCGGCAGCAGCGTGAGCACGGTGACGGATGCACCGTCCGGCGTCTTGATCAGGATCGGTTCGCGCACCTCGTAGCGACGGCGATCGTCTTCCTCGGCCAGCATGTCGGTGTAGGGACGGAACGCGGTATACGCCTCGGCCGCCTGGTAACCCTTCACCAGCGCGATGGCGTCGCGCAATGCGATGGTCGCCTTGCCTGCCTGCGCCGCGAGGTCGGCCGCGTATGCCTGGCGCATCTGCTCCGGCTGCGGCCCATAGGGCTCGATGGCCGTGCCGAAGCTGGCGATCACCTGCGAAGCGGTGACGTCGTCCAACGCATCGACAACCTCGTGGAAAGCCCTGGCATAAGCCTCGGAGAATGGCAGCTGCCGGGCGGCTTCGATCTGGCGCGCACGGACATAGATCCACCAGACGATCGGCCCGGCGGCATCCAGTGGCTGGGGTCCCGTCTTGCGCAGCGTCACCAGCTCGGCAAGGCTGCGCTCCGCATCGTCGTAATGCCGGGCCGCCAGCTGCAATTGCGCCGTGGTGGATAGCCAGGTGGCGCGATCGGGCTCTTCGTATCGGCCGATGGCTTCCACCGCCAGTGCACGGACCGCCGCGTCGCTGTCGATGCCCGCCTTCGCGGTCCAGGGCAGGGAAACCGGCGGCACCGTCGCCAGGGTTGCCATCGGTGCCAGTGCGGCGGTGATCAGGCATCCGTAGAACCCCAGCCTCAGCCGCATCGCCATGCCCTTCCCCATCGGTGGATGTCGATCGATCGTCCCAGCCCGCATGGCCAGATGGGGAGTGCCATCAGCCATGCTTCGCCGCAGGACCCAGCGGACGCGATGCCGGCGCCGCACACCATCTCGATGCAGGTGTGGAATCCCCACCGCATGCAGGCGGCTCACCCGCCATCGGTAGACTTGTGCACGATGCAGACTTCCCAGACCTCCGGCGCCACCGATCCCCGCCGACTCCGCCTGCGCCGCATGAAGCTGGGTGCCTTCGGCCTGTTGCTGCTGATGCTGGCCGGCTTCGCGCTGAGCCATGCGATGGGCCTGCACGGCGCGTGGGCCTGGGTGGCGGCGTTCTGCGAAGCGGCCGCGGTCGGCGCGATGGCCGATTGGTTCGCGGTGGTGGCGCTGTTCCGCCGGCCGCTGGGCCTGCCGATCCCGCACACGGCGATCGTGCCGCGCAGCCGCGACCGCCTGGCCGACAGCTTGGCGGTATTCGTGCGCGACCACTTCCTGGCGCCCGAATCGCTGCTGGAAAAACTGCGTGTATTCGATCCCGCCGCACGCCTGGGCCAATGGCTGGCCGAACCCACGCAATCGAAGATGCTCGCCGGCATGGCGCGCGGCTGGGCGCTGCAGGCGCTGGACCTGCTGGATGAAACCGCCGTGCGCGTGGCGATCCAGAAGTTCGTGATCGGCCGCCTGCGCAGCTGGAATGCCGCCGGCACGGCTGGCGAGGTGCTCGGCATCCTCACCGCCGATGGCCGCCACCAGGAATTACTGGATGAAGCACTCAAGCGCATTGGCCGCTGGCTGGACGAGCCGGCACTGAAAGCACGCGCCTCGGCGCTGATCGTGCGTTACGCACGGCGCGAGTGGCCCAAGCTGATGGGCACCGTCGACCTGATCAAACCCGTCGAGGAGATCGGTGATTCACTGGCCCAGCGCATTGCCACCGCCGCGCTGGAAGAACTGCAGATGGTGCTGTCCACGCCCAGCCATCCGCTACGCAAGGATTACGAGGAATGGCTGTCCGGTTACGTGGTGCGCCTGCGCAGCGACCCGGAGCTGGCCCAGCGCGTCGAACAGATCAAGCAGGACATCATCGACCACCCGGCCGTGCAGGATTACATGCGCGGCCTGTGGGACCAGGTCCACGCCGCCCTGCGCGCGGATCTGGAAAAGCCCGATTCCACCTTGGCCCAGCACCTGGAACGCTCGCTGCAGGCGCTGGGCGAATCACTGGTGCGCGACCCGTCGCTGCGCGATGCCCTCAACACCCACCTGACCAGCGCCGCCGAAAGCCTGACCACCCGCCTGCGCAGCGGCGTCACCAACCACATCGCCCAGACCATGAAAAGCTGGGACGAACGCCAACTGGTCGAAGTGCTGGAACTGGCCGTCGGCCGCGACCTGCAGTACATCCGCTACAACGGCACGCTGGTGGGCGGCCTGATCGGCGTGGTGCTGCATGCGGTGGTGGTGCTGACGGGGGGCTGAGGCCCCTCTGAAGAACCTCCTCCCCCCCAGGGCGCGCGCGACTCCCCCATCACGCCCTCGTCGTCAAGCATCATCGCGGCGGGTCAAGACCCGCCCTACCCATGCCTTGTGGCACTGTCCCGGCAAGATGGCGCACGTCACCTTGGCCGATCACTTTTTCCGCCACCCGGAGCCACCCGATGCCCCGTCTTGCTCGCTCGCTGCTGACCCTGGCGCTGGCCGCCAGCTGCGCCAGTGCCTATGCCGCCGATGAAACCCCGACCGGCCGCCTGCCTACCTGGGCCCAGCCACAGGACTATGCGCTGGACCTGAAGATCGACCCGTCGCAGGACAGCTTCAGCGGCACCACGACGATCAAGGTCAAGCTGACCCAGGCCAGCGATCATCTGTGGATCGACGGCAAGGACCTGACGGTGGAAAAGGTCACCGTGGCAGCGGCCAGCGGCAAGCCCAAGCCGGCCAAGTACGTGCAGGCCGATGAAAAAACCGGCGTAGCCCGGATCGATTTCGGCAGCACCCTGCAGCCGCAGGAGCTGACCCTGACCATCGCCTACACCGCGCCGTTCAACGGCGAGCTGGAAGGCCTGTACAAGGTCACCTACGAAGGCAAGCCGTACGCGATGACACAGATGGAGCCGGTCAGCGCGCGCTTTGCGTTTCCCAGCTTCGACGAGCCGGCGTTCAAGACACCCTACGACATCAAGCTGACCATCCCTTCCGACCTGCAAGGCGTGGCCAACACCAGCCAGGTCAAGGAAACCCCGGCCGGCAAGGGCTGGAAGACGCTGACGTTCTCGCGCACGCTGCCGCTACCCACCTATCTGGTGGCGTTTGCCGTGGGCCCGTGGGACATCGTCGATGGCCCCGGCATCACCGCCACGCCGCAGCGCGCCGGCACCCTGCCCCTGCGTGGCGTTGCGCCCAACGGCAAGGGCCCGCGCATGAAGATCGCGCTGGATTCCACGCCGGTCATCATCCACACGCTGGAGGACTACTACGACTTCGGCTACCCGTGGGACAAGCTGGACCAACTGGCTGCACCGGACTTCTCCGCTGGTGCGATGGAGAACGCCGGCCTGGTGACCTACCGCGATTTCCTGCTGCTGCTGGATGAAAACTCCGCCACGCGCTACAAGCGTTCATCCTTCAACGTGATTGCCCACGAGCTGGCCCACCAGTGGACCGGCGACACGGTGACCATGGCGTGGTGGAACGACCTGTGGCTCAACGAATCCTTCGCCACCTGGATGCAGCAGAAGGTGACGATGAAGGTGCACCCGGAGTACCGCGCCGATCTGGACCGCGTGCTGGGCGCACAGGGCGCGATGGCCGGCGATGGTTTGGTGGCCACGCGCAAGATGCGTCAGGAAATCACCGGCAACGGCGACATCGAAAACGCCTTCGACGGCATCACCTACCAGAAGGGTGCCTCGGTGCTGGGCATGTTCGAAGCCTATGTGGGCGAGGACACCTTCCGCACCGGCATGCGCCAGTACATCCAGAACCACAAGTTCGCCAATGCCACCGCCGATGATCTGGTGAGTGCGATTGCCACGGCCGCCGGCAAGGGCCCGGACTTCACTGCCGCGTTCAACAGCTTCCTCGACCAGCCGGGCGTGCCTTACGTGCATACCGAAGTCACCGATGCCAAGGGCCAGGTGGTGCTGAAGCTCACCCAGAAGCGCTACCTGCCGCTGGGCAGCACCGGCGATTCGGCCAAGACCTGGGGCGTGCCGGTCTGCGTGCGTTACCAGACCGCCACCGGCAGCGACAAAGCCTGCACCCTGCTGTCCACCGCCAACGGTGAATTGGCCCTGCCGGGCGCGAAGAAGAACGGCTGGGTGATGCCCAATGCCGGTGCTGCCGGTTACTACCGCATCGGGCTGGATGCCAAGGCGCTGAAGACCCTCACCGCCGATCTGGCCCAGCTCAGCGATACCGAACAGCTGGCGTATGGCAACGGCCTGGATGCGTCCTTCAATCTGGGCGAAATCAACCCCGCCCAGCTACTGGCCGCCCTCAAGCCGATGACGCTGTCCAAGGTGCCTGAAGTGTCCGGCGTGCCCACCGACAGCCTGGGCTGGCTCTACGGCCATCTGGCAAAGACCGATGCCCAGCGTGCCGCGCTGACCGCATGGGCCGAAGCGGCGTACCTGCCGCGCTTGCAGGAACTGGGCTATGTGCGCAAGGACGGCGAAGCGGGCAATGACACATTGCAACGCGCCCAGCTGGCCAGCTTCCTCGGCATGACCATGAAGGTCCCGGCCGTGCGTGCCGAACTGCTCAAGCAAGGCGATGCCGTGCTGGCCGATGGCAAGACGCTGACCTTCGATCAGGCCAACCCGGATCTGCTGCCCACCGCACTGAGCGTGTCCGTGCAGGAACACGGCGCTGCCGCCGTGGATCAGCTGATGGCCGCCCTGCCCGGCATCATCGACCCCTCGCACCGCAACGCGCTGCTGGCCGCACTGGCCAGCACCGAAGACGCCACGCTGGCCGCCAAGGTCCGCAGCTTCGGCCTGAGCAAGGACGTGAAAGTGGGTGAAATGCGCTTCGCCCTGACCGCCGGCAAGCACACCACCGAAGCCGACCGCGATGCCCAGTGGACCTGGTTCACGCAGAACTATCAGGCCATCCACGACCGCGTGGGCGCCTTCGCCGGCGGCTCGCTGCCGCGCTTGGCCGCCACCGGTGCCTGCACCCCGGCCGAATCGGACCGCCTGCAGGCCTTCTTCGAGCCGCGCTTGAAGGATCTGCCCGGTGCCATTCGCGGCCTGCAGCAGGCCCGCGAAAGCATCGCCCTGTGCAGCGCCATCACCGCCAAGCAAGACCCGGCCACGCTGGTGAAGTGATCCGCTTTCCCTGATGCCTGAAACACCAACGCCGCCGCAGGAAACTGCGGCGGCGTTGTTTGTGGGGTTGGGTGCAACCTGCAAGTCCGATGGCATCAAAAAGCGGACACCATCATCAAGCCAGCATGGATGCTTTCGACCCAAAGCGGACTTACGGTGGCGCGTGGGCGGCCTCTATTCTGCTCGGCTACACGGAGGTTGGGCTGTCAGTTCGCGGCAGCCGGGTTGAAGCGCGCAGAGGCGATCACGATCACTGGCGGCCGGGATAAGACGGAGACGGAGCACGGCTTCGCCGTCCCCAAGGTGACGCTGGGAGCCGCGTGCAGGCGTTGCTGCATTCTGGGGACCTCCGCATCCCTCGCGCGCTGCCCGACGCGGCCGTGCTGACTCGGGAGTTGCAAGAATTCCGAGTGAAATACACCGAGGCGGGCAACGCGACCTTCAATGCCCGAGAAGGCGAGCACGACGACCTGGTGCTCGCCCTCGCCATCGCGGTCTTTGGACTCTCCGCTGCCGAATGCGTAAGCCCAGAATCCATTCTGAGCATGAGCATGCAGTTTCGCTATATCGCTTGAGTGCGAATCTGTCTGGAACCTAGATCAACCCGCGCCTGCTGCAACGACACATGAGCGTATGCGGCATCACCAAGAATCTCGCGAACTTCGGCAACAACGCTTGGTGGCGTCCTTTCACCCAAGATGACGGTAACGAGAGCCTGCCTGGGGAAATCAATTAAATGAATCGCCTCGGCGTCCGCTTCTTCTGGAAGCGGCACCAGAATTCTTTGTTCATTTTCGTAGCGCCAGTCACCGTGCTTTGCGCAAAGTAGTTTGACCCCATCAAGCTCGCTAATCGAAGAGTAGACAGGTAAAGGATCGAAGTAATCGACTGGACGAAGGTGGAAGAATTCGTCCGACTCGCTGCGCCTTCTATCGAAAAAGGGATGGCTTTCATCGAACCCAAGCACAAACCCCTTATGACTATCGGCGTAGTGCGCCCACATCAACTGCTGCGCGGGGTCCTCAGAAAAACTCACAATCCCGACGATGCATCCCAACTTGCTGTGCATTAGGTTTCTGAGATGCTCTGTAAGCGCAGGCATCTCATCGTCAAAGAAACGATCAAGTTCCAGGCCGAGAAAACGCTCGACTTGCTCCCGAACAACGTCCGTCCTAATAAACTGGACGAATTGTTCCGGGGAGATAGGGGGTCTTTTATCAGCCGGGAGCGCGGCGAATGCCTTCTTTAGCTCATCTTCGAGCATGCCCTTGTCCCGCAGACGCTCATGCAATTCGTGCCGCTGAATTGCGGCCTCAAAGAAGGGCTTGACCTCAAATGGGTCATTCAGCGCATTAGCCTGAGTGGCGCGCAAAGTCGCATTCCTAAGCGCCGATACCCGCGCCGGGCTCAAGTATTTGTAGATCATCGAAAATCCCCAATCACGCCGCCGAATCCTCAAGCGCGGCAACGGCATCTGCAAATCGAGTCTTGTGCGCGGTGATGCGGCGACTCAGAAGCAAAGACCCCTTCGTAAGACGGTCCGTAAAATACTCACCAGTCATCGTGTCTGGCCGCAGTTTATGCGGTCCATGTGCGTCAAGAATAATAGATCCGAAGTGCATTTCGCTTCGAAGCGTGCGCAGGTGAACATTCGGCTTGTTGGAGTAAACCCCAAAGACCTGATATCCGTCCTCGCTCGGAGACTTAGTGACGGCATGCGCGATGAGCCAGGATTCCGACTCCGGGGTCATCAGATGCAATTGGAGCTTAGAAAAAGTCTGTGTAACGCCCATGTAGCAGGTAATGGGCGCAATCCTGATTTTGGTGGCGGGATCAACGTAGCTTGATTGCAACTCGACAAGCCAAGTCCCTCGCAGGTCCGGACGACAGAAGAGCCAGCCGTGCAGCCAGCGCTGCCGCCACAAAACATGCTCGACGGCAAGCGCAACCAAGCCCAGAAAGCCGACAACAATACTGAAGGGCGCAGCATGCTCAATGGATATCGGCGTGCCCTGAATGAGGAGGACGGCGGCCCAGACGACTACCGCGAGCAACAAGACAAGGACGATGTGCAGGCGTGTCACGGTCATGGCGTGATACCGATGTAAGACCAGGCATCGAGCAAGAACTTGTTTGCACTGGCCCGCTTTCCAGCGGGATTACCGAGGAAGATGTACTTCAACTGGCTAACTTCGCGCCAGTATTGGCACGTGGCATCGTCAAGCGTATTCGACCATAGATAACAGAGCACCGCGCGCACGCACTTTTCCCAAGTGTCGTGAGCGAAATTCTCGTTCGGGGCGTTGTGCACCAAGCATTCGACCAGAAACCCTTTCATATCTTTTGCCGACGCGCTTCCCTCTCCGTCCATGACATAGCGCAACTTCCGCAGAATCCGCACGACGCCCTTGTACGCCCTGCGCGTTGCGTCGTTCTTGCTGACGGCGTGTTCGTAATGTTGGCGAGGCCAGTGCGAGTACAACTGCTCAGGCCAATTAATAATGCGTCCGCCGTTATCCGGACGAAGCTCGACCCCGCAAAGAAAAGAGCCATCTGTGCTGTAGCGCCGATGCTCAAACAGCGGCACTACGTCAGCATCCACCCGATACGTGTTGGCGTGCACGTCTAATGCCTTGTCCCCCCAAGTTACGCCCGATGCACCGAAGCGCGCGATGAGCGCCCCGTAGATCTGCCTTTTGAATTCTTGGACGGTGTACGCGGAGTCGCTAATTCCGAACGTTTCCTTGGTAGTTCCTTGTGGGTATTCGGGGTAGAACGTGCTCCCCGTGTACAACACACCGATATCAACGTCGCTGTCCTGCCTTACATTGACGCGATTCCGATAGGAACCTTGGACGAAAACCCGCGTGGTACTTTTCAGTTGGACGTCCGCATCTAGGGCATCTCGAATACCTTTGATGGCGTTCTGTATCCGCGTTTCTTCAGTATCGCTAGGCGGTTGCGCCCACTGCGAGAACTTGGCTTCCCACTCTCCAGCCATGCGTGCCTTCCTTTTTTTTATTGGTAGGCCGGCGTCTATCGCCCCTGACGCCACACGGCCAGAACGGAACTGGGGATAGCTAGACAAACATCAAGGGCGGGCGAGAACAATAGGACTTGCTCTTAGCATGCCTCCCTTAAGTCTCAGGTTCTGCGACTTTGTCTGGAGTCTAGCGGGGCGACCCGCGAGTGCGCGACCTTGTTGAGACGTGGTTGCACGGGTCGGGCCACAGTCGGGCCATAGGAAGGCGCTAGTCGGGCGATTAGCGCATACGAAAAGCCCAGCGGTGGCGTAAACCATTGCAGGGCTTAAGGTTTAAATGGTGGCCGGGGAGGGAATCGAACCCCCGACACGGGGATTTTCAACCCCTATGGCAACTATGAGATGTCCGCTTTTGGCCGAGGCTGTGTGAAAACCACCACGTCACTGGCAATATCTGAGCATCACTTGATTGGTGCCGGGCATGAAGCGATTCGTCGATAGCGTTGATCGGTCCCAGGGACTTCTGCTCCCTGATCGGCTCGAAGACTACGTCCACGAGGAGAACCCGGTGCGGGTGGTCGACGCGTTCGTTGAAGCGCTCGACCTGAGTGCCTTGGGCTTTGAGGCGGTTGATCGTGCCGCTGGCGGCCGGCCCGCCTATCACCCGGCCGCGCTGCTCAAGATCTACATCTACGGCTATCTCAACCGCATCCAGTCCAGCCGTCGCCTGGAGCGCGAAGCGCAGCGCAACCTCGAACTGATCTGGCTGACAGGACGATTGGCGCCGGACTTCAAGACCATCGCCGACTTCCGTAAGGACAACGGTAGTTCCATCGTGTCGGTGTGCAGCCGGTTCGTTGCGCTGTGCCGGAGGATGAAGGTCTTCTCACATGCAGTGGTCGCAATCGACGGTAGTAAGCTCAAGGCGGTGAACAGCCGAGAGCGCAACTTCACCGCTGGCAAGATCAGGGCGCGTCGCGAACTGTTGGACGAGAGCGTGGCCCGCTATCTGGCCGAGCTGGATCGGGCTGACCGTGATCCAGCGCTGCTGCCAGAGGGGCGTGTCCCCCATCTGAAGGACAAGCTGGCCAAGGTGCGTGAGCAGATGGAAGCGCTCGATGCCATCGAGCAGCAGCTCAAAGACACACCCGACCACCAGATCTCGCTGACTGATCCTGACGCACGCTCGATGACTTCGAGCGGACGTGGCACCGGGACTGTGGGCTACAACCTTCAAGCCGCGGTCGATGCTGAGCATCATCTGATCATCGCCCATGAGGTCACCAACGCAGGTAACGACCGCGCCCAGCTCTCGGCCATGGCCATAAAAGCCAAGGATGCGCTCGGCGCCGAACACATCACTGCGCTGGCCGATCGCGGCTACTTCAATGCGCCGGAGATCCTGGCGTGCGAGCAGGCTGGCATCATCCCGCTGGTGCCCAAGCCACTGACCTCGAACAGCAAAGCCGAGGGCCGGTTCGACAAGCGGGACTTTATCTACGACCCGCGAGCTGATGCCTATCAATGCCCAGCGGGCGAAGCCGCCACCCATCGCTTCACTACTGAAGAGAATGGCCTGACGCTACACAAGTATTGGTCATCGGCCTGTCCTGCCTGCCCGATGCGAGCCAAGTGCACGACCGGCCGCTACCGACGCATCAGCCGATGGGAGCACGAGCACGTGTTGGAGACGATGCAGCTGAGGCTCAATGCCAGGCCACAAGTCGCGGTGACGCGAAAGCAGACCGTGGAGCATGTGTTCGGCACGCTCAAGGCTTGGCTGGGCACTACGCCATTTCTGACCACAACCCTTCCAAAGGTCAGAACAGAGATCAGCCTGGCCGTCCTGGCCTACAACATGAAGCGCATGATCAAGATCATCGGAATGCCGGGCATGCTGAGAGCAATCGCAGCCTAGGCGTCGAACTTCCGTACTTGTCACAGTTGTCTGATCTGGACGCACCAGTGACGCTGAAACATCGGCGAAGAGTTTTTACACAGCCTCGACCGAAAGCAGTCATGCGACTTTTCCTGCGCACCAGTTGCACTTGCAACTCAGCGCGCATATCCCCCACGCGTTCAATCAACCAACAACCGCTCCGCGCCCGCTTCATGGACGATGCGCGTCAAGCGGTGCGGGGTGGCTTGGCGCCGCATGCGATCCACGGCGTACATGTGGGCGATGGCGTGCTGGCGGCTGATGTCCAGCAGGGTGTAGCCGGCCTGTGTGGTGTTGCTGAAACGGATGTGCGGGTTGTTGCCCATGGCATCGCCAAAGCGTCTGGCTGGTGGTGACCGTGCGGCCAAGGCAGAGGTGACGATTTCCGGTGCCACCGGCGGCGACGCCGGGGCAATCCCCGCACGCATGCGCGTCACCGCCTCATGCAGCAGTGATGCTCACCGTTTTGGTATTCAAGTACGCCTCCACCGCCTCCGGACCGCCTTCGGAGCCGTAACCCGAATCCTTGACGCCGCCGAACGGCAGCTCCGCCGTCGGCAGCGCGGACTGGTTGATCCACAGCATGCCCGTCTCCACCTGCTGGCTCAGCAAATGCGCGTTCTTGATCGAGCGCGTGAACGCATAGGCCGACAAGCCATAAGGCAAGCGATTGGCTTCGGCGATGGCTTCTTCCAGCGTGTCGAATCCGCGCACAGCCGCCACCGGGCCAAACGGCTCATCGTTGAACACCAAGGCATCCAGGGGCACGTCCGCCAGCACGGTGGGGGCAAAGAAATTGCCGGCATGGCCCACGCGCTCGCCGCCGGTGGCGACCTTGGCGCCCTTGTTGCGCGCGTCCAGCACTACCTGCGCCATCGCATCCAGACGGCGCGCATTGGCCAGCGGCCCCAGCGTGGTGCCCGCCTCCAGCCCGTTACCCAAAGTCAGCGATTGGGCATGGCTGACCAGCGCTTCGGTGAAGGCTTGCTTGAGGCTGTTGTGCACAAGAAAGCGCGTCGGCGAGATGCACACCTGCCCGGCATTGCGGAACTTGGCCGCGCCGCTGGCCTTGACCGCCAATTCGACATCCGCATCCTCGGCCACGATCACCGGCGCATGACCGCCCAGCTCCATCGTTGCGCGCTTCATGTGCTGCCCGGCCATCGCTGCCAGCTGCTTGCCCACTGCCGTGGAGCCGGTGAAGGTGATCTTGCGAATCACCGGATGAGCAATCAGATACGACGAAATCTCCGCCGGATCACCAAACACCAGCCCGACCGTGCCGGCCGGCACGCCGGCATCGACGAAGGCCTTGATCAAGGCCGCAGGCGCGGCCGGTGTTTCCTCCGGCGCCTTGACCAGAAACGAGCAGCCGGCGGCCAGCACCGCGCCGATCTTGCGCACCACCTGATTGATCGGGAAATTCCACGGCGTGAACGCCGCCACCGGCCCCACCGGCTCCTTGATGACCAGCGCCTGCGCGGCAAGATTGCGCGAGGGCACGATCCGGCCATAAACGCGCCGGCCTTCATCGGCAAACCACTCGATGATGTCGGCGCCGGCCAGCGTCTCCACCCCGGCTTCGGCCAGTGGCTTGCCCTGCTCCTGCGTCAGCAGCGGCGCGATGGCATCGACACGCTCGCGCAGTAGTGCAGCCGCGCGTCGCATGATCGCCGCACGCTCATGGGCCGGAGTGTTTTTCCAAACGTTGAAACCTCGCTGCGCCGCTGCCAAGGCGCGGTCCAGATCCTCCTTGCCGGCGTGAGCCACCGTACCGATGACCTGCCCCGTGGCCGGGCTCAACACGTCCAGCGTCTTGCCGCTGGCCGCATCCACCCATGCGTTGTCGATCAAAAGTTGCGTGTTGGGATAGGAGACAGACATCGCATGCTCGCTACTGAAAAGGTGCCCGCAAGCATAGACCCGCAAAGCAGGCTCCCGAATGAAGCCCCAGTCTTTCAACGCCTGCTGCGGCAGTGACACAAGCACATGGGGTGCAGCGAAAAGCACCGCACATTGAACACCGCCGCGTACCCCGCCAAAGCCATGACCCAGTGCAGTACCGTCACCGCCAAGCAGGACCCAGCCACGCTGGTGAAGTGATGCATTCCAGCTGACGCGTGACCCGAACGCCGCCGCAGGCCTCCTGCGGCGGCGTTCTGCTTTTGGCCGATGACAGGCCTGCCGCTGCGTCACCCTCCGCAGCGGGTCCCGGCGCCAGGCGCTTCGGCCTGGACGCATTCACGGACCTGCCCGGCCAATCCCTTGAGCAGGTGCCTGTCGCCCACCGCCAGGCTGAAGCTGTCCATCGGCGTGCGCGCACACTTCGCCTCGTCGGCTGCGGTGGCTTGCGCCGCGCAGCGTTCCTGGAACACCTGGTAGTGGCAGCGGCCGCTGATGCTGCGCACGCACTGGAAGGTGGCCGCATCGTGGTCCTGCGTGGTCCGGCTGAACAACGTGTCCTGGCCATCGACCTGGGTCCGGGTCACGGTCGTGGTGCTGCTGTTCCCGTCGCAACCGAACAGCGCGAGCAGGCAATACAACATCGAGGTCAACAGGCGCATGGCGCATTCCTTGTAATCCGGTTGTCTGGTCGGCCGGGCAGTGCCGGCAGGATGCAAAACATCCGTCGCGCAGCGGGAGACGCCACGCGATGGCTTACATGCCCTTGAACAAGCCCATGAAGGGCTGGCTGACGGTCAGCAGTTCCGGCCGGTTGCGCAGGCGCAACTGGCCCTTGCCGCTGTCTTCGCGGATCACCGAAGACACCGCCTTGAGGTTGACGATGGTCGAACGATGGATCTGCTTGAACACCGCCGGGTCCAGCGCGGTCAGCAGTTCGCGCAACGGCGTGCGCAGCAGTGCCTCGCCTTCGGCGGTCATCACCACGGTGTACTTCTGGTCGGCGCGGAAATACGCCACGTCTTCCAGCAGGATCAGGCGTGTCTCGCGGCCGGTGCTGGCGGTCACCCAGGCCAGCGGCGCGACTTCGGGCCGGGCCCTGGGGGCGATGCGTTTGAGCAGGGCATCCAGCACCGCCACGTCCGGCGTGCTTTGCCGGCGTGCCTTCAGCCGCTGCACGGTCCAGTCCAGGCGCTCGCGACTGACCGGCTTGAGCAGGTAGTCCACGGCGCCGTGTTCGAAGGCCTCCACCGCGTACTGGTCGTAGGCGGTGACGAGCACAACTTGGGTGTGCGGACTGGCATCGGCCACGGCGCGCGCGACCTCGATGCCGGTCAGGCCCGGCATGCGGATGTCGAGGAAGGCCACGGCCGGCTGGCGCTCAGCGATGGTTTCCAGCGCGGTGGCGCCGTCGCTGCACTCAGCGACGATCTCCAGTTCCGGCCAGGCCTGGCGCAGCTGCGCCACCAGCGCGGCGCGCAGCAGGTCCTCGTCTTCGGCGACGACGCACTCAGCCAT
The DNA here is from genome assembly GCF_027498035.1 of Pseudoxanthomonas sp. Classification (NCBI taxonomy): domain Bacteria; kingdom Pseudomonadati; phylum Pseudomonadota; class Gammaproteobacteria; order Lysobacterales; family Lysobacteraceae; genus Pseudoxanthomonas; species Pseudoxanthomonas sp. Next base: position 3,987,894 of record NZ_CP114978.1, on the reverse strand, counting down.
GCTGGCCCGCTCCGACGAAAACCTGCGATGGGCCGGCATCCTGCGGACGCTGCGGCGTCGGGGCCGGTGGCACCGGTGGCGGCATTGGCTGGCCCGGCGCGGGACGTGGGCGCGGCAGCACCAGCGTGGCCGCCATGCCCTGCGGGAAGTTGGACGTCAGCGAAAAGCGCGCTTCGTTGCCGTAAGTCAGGCGCAGGCGCTCGCGCAGGTTCTGCAGGCCGATGCCGGTGCCACTGCTCGGTGCACCGCCCAGGCCCAGGCCATCGTCGGCCACGGTCACGGCGATCCCGTCCTCGACCGATCGCGCCATCACCCACAGCGTGCCGCCACCGGGCTTGGGCTCCAGGCCGTGCTTGATGGCGTTCTCCACCAGGGTCTGCAGCATCATCGATGGCAGTGGCACGGCTTTGAGCGCATCAGGTACTTCGATGCGTGCATCCAGGCGCGCGCCCATGCGGATCTTGAGGATTTCCAGATAGGCCTGGGTGCGCTCCAGCTCCTCGCCCAGCGGCGACATGGCGTTCTCGGCGCGCGGCAGCGAACGGCGCAGGTACTGGATCAGGTGGCCCAGCATCTGCTCGGCGCGCGGCGGGTCGGTCGCCGCCAGCACCTGCGCATTGGCCAGCGTGTTGTAGAGGAAGTGCGGTTCCACCTGCGCCTGCAGCAGGTTCAGGCGCGCCTGGGTAAGTTCCTTCTCGGTGGCGTTGTGCGCGGAGGCCGCCTGCTCGGCGCGACGGCGCTCGGCCACGCGCCGGGCAATGGCGCGGGTCAACGACTCGATGTGTTCGTAGTTGGCGCCCTTGTCCACGGTGAACAGGTCGCGCCAGGCGCCGGCATCAGGTTCGCAGCGGAGGCTGGCACGACAGGTGCCCTCGCCCGGCATGATCGTCACCTGCACTTCATCCTGCCTGATCGCGCAGTAGGCCCGCACGTTGTACCAGGCGGTCTTGCGCCCCGGCTCCATGCCCGGCCGCTGGACCTGGCCATGCACGCTCAGGCTGTCATGGGTGGCAACCACCGAGTGGATGCGCGGCAGTTCGCGCACGGCGCCTTCCAGCAGGTCGAAGGCTTCGTTCGAATCCATCGGCAGATCGACGATGCGTCGTTGCCGGTTGGACAAGGTGGCGGCGTGAACTTCGCCGGCCATGACGCGCACCCGATGCAGGTGGTCGATGACCCGGATGGCCGCGGCAATCAGCAGGCCGACGGCCAGCAGCCAGAAGATCGGGCCTGGCGGCTCCTCGAAGCCGTGGAAGAACGCGGCCCACAGCGGAAACGCGATGCCAAGCGTGACCAGCCAGGCCCCCATGATCCGGACGAACAGGAAGACTCTCGGAAACATGGCACTAACCCCTGGGGAACTGGTGCGGAGAATACCCAGCCACCTGGCCGGCGCCAGCCCATCGGCGACCAAACCGCGCCTGGCCTGACGAAGCGCCTGCCAGGCGCGATCAAATGTCGTCGCCGGGTGGCTTGCGGGCCGTTTCCGCGCATCGGCATGCACCAACCGCAGCCATGCGGGGCCGCGTGCGCTTGCAGACGCCAACCACGCCCGCGGAGGACTCCACCGGGCAATCCCTATTGCAGGCATGGCCCTGTCCGCCGATGGATGCGGCCATTTCGGCGCAGCGTGAACGAAGCCAAGGACGGCGGCTTGCAAGACTACCTACTACTAGGTAGGCTGCTCGCATGACAGCACTCGCCCCCACTGCCGCACAGATCCTGGCCCAGGCCCGCACCCTGATCGCCGAGGGCGGCTACAGCGGTTTCAGCTATGCGGACATCGCAAGCCAGGTTGGAATCCGCAAGCCCAGCATCCACCACCACTTCCCGACCAAGGCCGATCTGGTCCAGGTGCTGGTCGAACGTTATCGACAGGAGGCTCGCGAAGGACTGGCGGCATTGGAGCGCCAGGTTCCCGATCCGCGCCTGCAGCTCCAGCACTACATCGGCTACTGGGAGACCTGTATCGGCGATGCGAGCGCCCCGATCTGCGTCTGCGCGTTGCTGGCCGGTGAGTTGCCCCTGCTTCCTGAAAGCGTCGCGGCCGAGGTCAAGGCGCATTTCCACGACCTCGCCGCATGGCTGGCCGCGGTGTTCGAACGCGGCGTGCAGCAGGACGTTTTCCAGTTGACCAGCACACCGCGCATGGAAGCCGAAGCCTTCATGGCGACCGTCCATGGCGCAATGCTGTCCGCACGCGCCTACGGCGAGCCCGGGATCTTCGGATCGATCATGCAACCCGTCCTGGGCCGGTACGCACCGGCCCGGTAACCCCGCACCCCATCGCATTCCCTGGCGACCACGCGTCAGCCAACGGCTTCGTGCGCCCAAAAAAAGAGGATCCACCATGGACATCAACCACGACAACACCGCACCGGCCACGCAGCAGCGCTGGCTCAAGCGCTACTACGCTGCGCGCGCCGCTTTTTCATTCGTCTGGGTGGCCGCGGCCTTCGTCCTGGCACCGCGCGATGCCACCATCGCCACCACCCTGCTGGTGATCTACCCCGCATGGGATGCGATCGCCAATTATCTCGATGCACGACGCAGCGGGGGGCTGTCCAGCAACAAGACCCAAGCCATCAACATCCTGGTGAGCATCGCCACGACGGTCGCCGTGCTGATCGCGTTGCCGGCCGGCATGCATGCGGTCCTCGCGGTCTATGGCGCCTGGGCCATCGTGTCCGGGCTGCTGCAGCTTGGCACCGCGATCAGGCGTCGCAGCTACGGCGCACAGTGGGCCATGATGCTGAGCGGCGGCCAGTCGGCCCTGGCCGGCGGATTCTTCATCGTCCAGTCGCTCCAGCCTGCGATGCCTTCCATCGCCAACATCGCAGGCTATGCCGCGGTCGGCGCCGTTTACTTCCTGATCTCGGCGCTCTGGCTGACGGTCAGTGCATTGCGTGGCCGGGCCGCGGTCCGTGGGGCCTGAGGTCTCCTGCACATGGATGCCGAAGGTGCGCAACGCGAGCTGCCGAACCACGGCGTATCGACGGGATACCGCACGCACCGCGGGCGTTGCTTGCGCGCGGGCTTCAAGCTGCGCATGAAGGATCTGCCTGCTGCGATCAGCGGCAGGCGGGTCCGCCGTAACGTCGCCCTGGGTAGCGCCATCGCCGTTCAACCCATCGCTTGCAGGCCCGGCTGCAACACCTCCATCGCCGGCCAGGCCTCGGCCAGCGCGCTGCCGACCAGGATCACGCCCGGCGCCTGCCCGGCCAACGTGGCCGTCTCGAGCAATCCACCCAGCGTGGTCAGTGTGACCCGTTCGCTGGGCCTGCTGGCGTCGAACACCAGCGCGGCCGGCGTCTGCACAGGCAGGCACTTCAACAATCCTGCGCTGATCGCTGCGATCCGGCGCACGCCCATGTAGATCGCCAGCGTGGTCCCGGTCGCCGCCAGCGCCGCCCAGTCCGGCTCTCCGTCGTCGTGGGTGTGCGCGGTGATGAAGGTGACGCCGTGGCAGTGGCCGCGATGGGTCAGCGAGACCCCGAGCGCGGCGGCCGCGGCAAACGCCGCGCTGACGCCGTTGATGATCCGCACACCGATCCCCGCACGGCGCAGGAAGGCGATTTCCTCCCCGGCCCGGCCGAACATCAGCGCCTCGCCGCCCTTGACCCGGACCACGCGCAGGCCCTGCAGCGCGTAGCGGCGCATCAATCGACAGATGAAATCCTGGGGCGTGGAGCGGCAGCCGCCGCGCTTGCCGACCCGGATCACCCGCGCCTGCGGTGCCAGTGCGGTGATCTCCGGATCGACCAGCTCGTCCAGCAGCAGCACCTGGGCCACGGCCAGCGCCTTGACCGCCTTGAGCGTGAGCAGCTCCAGATCGCCAGGACCGGCGGACAACAGCACGACTTCGCGCAGCGGGGAATCGACGGGGGACATGGCGGAAACTCCTGGCATCTGGGCTGGGACGGGGCCTGGATCAGGCCGACTGGGCTTGCTGGTACATCCGGGTCAGTTGCGGAATGCAGGAGCCGCAGACGCTGCCGCAACCCAGACCCTGCTTGAGCGCCGCGACGTCGGCGCCGCGCTGCAGTTCGGCCTGGATCGCCGATTCGCTGATCTGCCGGCAACTGCACACCACCGGATCGCGGCGCACGCGCATCGCCCGTGCGAACACCGACAGGCGCGGCCCCTGCCACGGCTGGCCGGAGAGCGCGGCATCGAGCAGGCCCTGACTGGCGGCGCTGCGCTGGGTCTCGCTCAGCAGCAGGCCATCGATATGGCTGTTGCCCGCTTCGAGCCGCCAGCCGACGCGGCGGATCAAGCCGCGGCGCGCGTCGCGGTATTCCAGTGCGTCCGGTCCGGCGGGCAGGTCCAATGCCGTCATCAACGCCTGCATCCAGGCGACATCGGGCGCCACCGCGCAGGCTGCGCGCAGCACGACCCAATGGCCTTCCTGTTCGGACGCGCCCGGTTCCGCATGCAGGCCCAGGCCGGCGTAGCCGCAGGCGTGCAGCAGCGGTTGCAGCGCGCGTTGCAACGCCAGCGCGTCGCCGCGCCGTGCCGCCAGCAGGTGCCAGCCGAATTCGGCCTTCTCCACCCGCACCGCCGCGTGCTTGAGTTCGGGCTGTTGCGAACGCGCGTCCACCGCCGAGGTGCTGACCTCGTTGATGCCGCCGCTGGACAGGTGCTGGCCGCTCCAGTGCATCGCCGCGAACACGCAGCCCGAGCGCACCTCGTCGGACAGCTCCAGCGGCAGCACCAGTTCGCCGCGCTTGCTGCTCACCCGCACCAGATCCCCGGCCTGCAGGCCGCGCCGCACGGCATCGTCCGGCAGCATGCGCAGGCCCGGCTCGGGGCTGTGCGCGAACAGCGCCGGCACCCGCCCGCTACGCGACATCCCGTGCCACTGGTCGCGCAGCCGGCCGGTCAGCAGGCGCAGCGGATAGCGTGCCGAGGTCGGTTCGGCGACCGGACGATAGGCGGTGGCGTGGAAGCGCGCACACCCGCTGGCCGTGGCGAACACGCCATCGGTGTAGCGCCGCGCCTGGCCCTGCGCAGCGCCGGCCGGGAACGGCCATTGCTGCGGGCCGTCACGCTCCAGCTTTGTGTAGTCGAGCCCGCCGATGTCGAGGTCGCGGCCGATGGTCAGCGCGCGGTGCTCGTCGAAGATCTCCGCGGGGCCATCGAAACCGAACAACGTCGGCGTGCCGGCCTGCTCCAGCTTCGCCTCCATCCGCCGCGCCACCTCGCGCGCGATCCACCAGTCCGCGCGCGCCTGTCCCGGTGCCGGTGCCGCCGCGCGCACGCGGGTGATGCAGCGTTCGGAATTGGTGACGGTGCCGTCCTTCTCGCCCCAGCTGGAGGCCGGCAGCAGCGCGTCGGCGTAAGGCACCGTATCGGTGTCGGCGAAGGCTTCCTGCACCACCACGTATTCGGCGCGCTGCAGCGCCTCGCGCACCCCGGCGATATCCGGCATCGAGTGCACGGGGTTGGTGCAGGCGATCCACACCGCCTTGATCCGGCCTTCGCGCAGCCCTTCGAACAGCTTCACCGCCGCCGTGCCGGGGCGCGCCGACAACCTGCCCTCGGGCAGCCCCCACAGCTGCTCCAATTCGGCGCGATCGGCCTCGTTGTCGATCTCGCGGTGCGCGGCCAGCATCGTCGCCATGCCGCCGACTTCGCGCCCGCCCATCGCGTTGGGTTGGCCGGTCAAGGAGAACGGCCCCGCGCCGGGCTTGCCGATCTGGCCGCTGGCCAGGTGCAGGTTGATCAAGGCCAGGTTCTTGTCGGTGCCGTGCGCGGACTGGTTCAACCCCATGCAGTACAGCGAAAGCGACGCCGGACTGCGCCCGAACCACTCCGCCGCCTGGACCAGGTCTTCCAGCGGGACACCGCAGATCTCCGCACTCATGCGCGGGGTGTAATCCCGCAGCAGGTGCTTGAGCTCGGCGAACCCCTCCGTATGCGCGGCGACGAACTCCGCATCCACCAGACCCTCCCAGACCAGGTGGTGCAACATGCCGTTGAACAGCGCGACGTCGGTCCCTGGCTGGATCGCCAGGTGCAGGTCGGCCATCGCGGCGGTGTCGGTGCGGCGCGGATCGATCACGATCCAGCGCACCTGCGGGTCCAACGCGCGCGCCTGTTCCAGGCGGCGGAACAACACTGGATGCGCGTAGGCCATGTTGCTGCCGGCGAACAGCACGGTCTGCGCCCGTTCCAGGTCTTCGTAGCACGTCGGCGGGCCATCGGCGCCAAGTGCCAGCTTGTAGGCCGACACCGCGCTGGACATGCACAGCCGCGAATTGGTGTCGATGTTGTTGGTGCCCAGCAGGCCCTTGGCGAGCTTGTTGAAGACGTAATAGTCTTCGGTGAGAAGCTGGCCGGAAAGATAGAACGCCACCGCATCCGGGCCATGGCGGCGGACGATGCCGGCCAGCCGTTCGGCGACTGTTTCCAGCGCCTGGTCCCAGGCCATCGGCTGTCGTGGCGCCTGTCGCTGCGTGCGCAGTTCCGGCACCAGCAAGCGGCCGTCGTGGCCGGCAATGGTCTGCGGCAGGCTACGGCCCTTGCTGCACAGCCGGCCCTGGTTGGCCGGATGCTGCGGATCGCCCTCGATGCCGACGATCCGCTCGCCGTCGGCACTGCTTTCACTGTGAACCAGCACGCCGCAACCGACGCCGCAATAACAGCAGGTCGAGCGGGTGGTACGGCGGATGACCTGCGCCGCTTCCGCAGCCAGCTCCGGCGCACACGTCACTGCGGCGCCTTCGCTCATGCCGGCTCCGCCAGCGCCTGCGGCTGGTCTACGGCCGTCAATACGATCCACACCACCGCGTCTTCGACTTTCACCGGATAGCGTGGTGCGCAGCCCACGTCCGGTGCACAGGCCTGGCCGTCGCCGAGCCGGATATTCCAGTTGTGCAACGGGCAGGTCACCGTCTCGCCACTGACGATGCCCTGCGACAGCGGGCCGCCCTTGTGCGGGCAGCGGTCGCGCAGCGCGAACACCGCATCGCCCGCGGTGCGGAACAGCGCGATCGGCGCCAGGCCTTCGACCTCCAGCACGCGCGCGCCCAGTGGCGGCAGTTCGTCCAGTGCGCAGACCCGCACCCACTGCGTGGCGTTGGCCATGTTCATTCCTCCACCGCCGCCGCGGGCGCGGCGATCCGCAGTGGCTGGAACTCCTTGTTGCGCTCGCCAGCGATGCGCACGCTCCAGGGGTCGAGCAGTCCTTCCAGCGAATACAGCAGGCGCTCGTACAGCGCCTGGCGGCCCTGCGCGTCGTCCACCACCTTCTGCTTGATGTAGTCCAGTCCGACCCGTGCGATGTAGTGCACGGTGCGGTCCAGGTAGTAGGCCTCCTCGCGATACAGCTGCAGGAACGCGCCGGTGTATTCCTTCACCTCCTCGGCGGTCCTGACCTTGGCCAGGAAGCGCGCGACCTCGGTCTTGATGCCGCCATTGCCGCCGACGTGGATCTCCCAGCCCGAGTCGACCGCGATGATGCCCACGTCCTTGATCCCGGATTCGGCGCAGTTGCGCGGGCAGCCGGACACCGCCAGCTTCACCTTGTGCGGGCTCCACATGTTGGCCAGCATCGTTTCCAGGTCGATCCCCATCTGGGTGCTGTTCTGAGTGCCGAAGCGGCAGAACTCGCTGCCCACGCAGGTCTTCACCGTGCGGATCGATTTTCCGTAGGCGTGGCCGGATTTCATGCCCAACTCGCGCCACACCCCGACCAGGTCTTCCTTCTTCACCCCGAGCAGGTCGATGCGCTGGCCCCCGGTGACCTTGACCATCGGGATGGCGTACTTGTCGGCGACATCGGCGATCCGGCGCAACTCGGACGGATTGGTCACCCCGCCCTTCATCTGCGGTATCACCGAGAAGGTGCCGTCCTTCTGGATGTTGGCGTGCGCGCGCTCGTTGATGAAACGCGACTGCGGGTCGTCCACGGCTTCGTGCGGCCAGGTCGAGAGCATGTAGTAGTTCAGCGCCGGCCGGCAGGTCGCACAGCCGTTGGGCGTGCGCCACTCCAACACCGCATAGGCCTGGACGTGGCTGAGCAGGCGCTGCTCGCGCACCGCCTTGCGCAGTTCGCCATGGCTCAGGTCGGTGCAGCCGCAGACCGCCTTGGTCTTGGGCGTTTCCTGGAAGTTCGACCCCAGGCAGTTCATCAGGATCTGTTCGACCAGCCCGGTGCACGAACCGCAGGAACTGGCCGCCTTGGTCTGCTTCTTGACGTCGTCGACGGTGAACAGGCCCTGCTCGCGCACCGCCTTGACGATCACGCCCTTGCACACGCCGTTGCAGCCGCAGACCTCGTCGCTGTCGGCCATCGCGCTGGCACGGTCCTGGCCAGCGGTGCCGGCATCACCCAGTGCGGTCTCGCCGAAGATCAGCGCATCGCGTTGATCGTGCACCGGGGTGCCGTCCTTGAGCAGCTTGAAGTACCAGCCGCCGTCCCCGGTATCGCCATACAGGCAGGCGCCGACCAGCTTGTCGTCGCGGATCACCAGTTTCTTGTAGACGCCACCGGCGGGATCGGACAGCACGATCTCCTCGGCACCGTCGCCGCCCATGAAGTCACCGGCCGAGAACAGGTCGATGCCGGTGACCTTGAGCTTGGTCGAGGACACCGAGCCCTTGTAGATGCCGATGCCGTACTGGGCCAGGTGGTTGGCGCAGATCTTGGCCTGTTCGAACAACGGCGCGACCAATCCGTAGGCAATGCCGCGATGGTTGGCGCATTCGCCGACCGCATACACCCGCGGATCGAAGCTCTGCAGGCTGTCGTTGACCACGATCCCGCGCGAACAATGGATCCCGGCTTCCTCGGCCAGGCCCGTGTTCGGGCGGATGCCTGCAGCCATCACCACCAGGTCGGCGGGGATCTCGCTGCCGTCACTGAAGCGCACGCCGATCACCTCGCCCGCGTCGTTGCCGAGGATCGCGCTGGTCGAAGTGCCCAGTCGGAAGTGCAGCCCGCGCTCGACCAGCGACTTCTGCAGCAGCCCGGCAGCCACCGGGTCGAGTTGGCGCTCCAGCAGCCAGCCGGCCAGGTGGACCACGGTCACCGCCATGCCGCGCAGCATCAGGCCGTTGGCAGCTTCCAATCCGAGCAGGCCGCCCCCGATCACCACCGCATGCTGCTTCACCTGCGCGGTGTCGATCATGACCTGGGTGTCGTGGATGTCGCGGTAGCCGATCACCCCCTTCAGGTCCTTGCCGGGCACCGGCAGCACGAATGGCAGCGAGCCGGTGGCAATCAGTAGCCGGTCGTAGTCGGCCGTGGTGCCATCACTTGCGATCACCCGGCGCCGCACCCGGTCGATCTGCGTGACCTCCTTGCCCAGATGCAGCTGGATGCCGTTGTCGGCGTACCAGGACAACGGGTTGAGCACGATGTCGTCGAAGTCCTGTTCGCCGGCCAACACCGGCGATAGCAGGATGCGGTTGTAGTTGGGGTGCGGCTCGGCGCCGAACACGGTGATGTCGTACATCCCGGGTGCGAGCTTGAGCAGCTCCTCCACGGTGCGGATGCCGGCCATGCCGTTACCGATCACCACCAGGCGGGGCTTGTTCATCGGGGAAATTCCTTGCGCGATGCTGGGAAGGGAGGAGGCCATCAGCTGTTGCCGGCTGCATGCAGGCAACGGGAAGGAGAAACGGTGTGGATGAAAAACGGCATGCAGTCCGCGACGGAACACGCTTGTTCTCAGACCCGCGCCGCGCCAGCGCCCGCCACCCACTGGCTGCGCCACTCGCGCTTGACCCAGGCCAGCAACCCCCAGCCGCCGAATGCGCACAGCGCGAACAGCCACATCCCTGGCGTGTAGCTGCCCGTCTGCTGCTTGAGCACGCCCAGCCCCGCTGCCAGCAGGAAGCCACCGATGCCACCGGCCATGCCGATCAACCCGGTCATCACCCCGATCTCGCTGCCGAAGCGCTGCGGCACCAGTTGGAACACCGCACCGTTGCCAGCCCCCAGGCACAACAGGGTCAGCACGAACAACAGCAGCGAAACCTGCGCCCCGCCCACACCGGCACCGGCGACCAGCACCAGCAACGCGACCAGCAGATAGACCCCCAGCAGCGAGCGCGTGCCGCCGATGCGGTCGGCGATCATCCCGCCAAGCGGACGCATCATCGAACCCGCCAGCACGCAGGCGGCGGTGGCCCATCCGGCACTGCGCGCATCGAAGTCGAACCGGTCATGGAAGTAACCCGGCAGCGCGCTGGCAAAACCGGAGAAGCCGCCGAAGGTGATCGCGTAGAACAGCATGAAGCGCCACGAATCGCGGTTGCCGACCAGCACCCGGCCGTAGTCGGCCCATTGCTTGCGCGCCACCGGTACCGGCGCCTCGCGCGCAGCGAAGATGAAGACCAGCAGCGCCAGCACCATCGGGATGCAGGCCAGCCCGAACACGCTGCGATAGCCGAATGCCGCGGCCAGCATCGGCGCGAACAGCGCTGCCAGCACCGTGCCGGAATTACCGGCACCGGCGATGCCCATCGCCGTGCCCTGGTGCTCGGGCGGATACCAGCGCGAGGCCAGCGGCAGGGCAATCGCGAACGAAGCCCCGGCGATCCCAAGCAACCCACCCAGCAGCACCACCTGGCCCAGGCTGTGGATGCCAAGTTGCCACGCGCCCAGCAGGCTGGCGATCACCGCCAGCTGCGCCAGCACGCCCACGCGCTTGGCCCCGATGCGGTCGGCCAGCATGCCCAGGAACAGGCGCAACACCGCGCCACACAGGATCGGCACGGCGACCATGAACGCACGTTGCTGGGTATCCAGCCCCAGCGCCTCGGCAATCGGCACCTGCAACGGCCCCAGCAGGTACCAGACCATGAAACTCAGATCGAAATACAGGAACGACGCGAACAGCGTGGGCGTGTGCCCAGATCGCCAGAAAGAGCGATTCATGCATGCATCTCCGGGTGAGCTTTGGCGAAAAAAAAGCGCCCTTCCGGTTTTCACCGGAAGGACGCCGTTGTCCTGGACGCCTCGGACCGCCGTTGGCCCAGTGCGTCGAATCGAGTTGTGTGCAGGAACGCCGTTGCTCCCGCGGGAAATGCTCAAGCAATCAGCGTGCCAAGTCCTTCATCCTTGGGTAACACGAATTCAAGCCATTGATCCAGAAGAAATAAGATGCCAAGACCGCGCCAGGCAATCACTCGCCCCCGCACCAACCACTCCCCGTATTCGTGCAACGCGCACCACACTTGTGCAATGCAATTGCAACATTGAAGTGTGTCTCGTTCCTCCGATCGCAGCCTGACAGGCAGCGCGCTCCCGCTCGGATGCTGACTGGACCACACATACGGAGCAGCGCCCCGCGATCCTGGAGGCACGGAAATTTCGCCATTCCTACGCTGGGAAACGGCTCAATCGCCGCTGCCCTGATCGAACAGCCGCACCGTGCGCCGCACCTCGGCAGGCACCGCGACCCCGACCCGCGCCGCCGCATGGCGGTAGCTGTCCAACCGATGGATGTCGCGCAGCAAGGCTTCCTGTTCCGGCAGCGATCCGCACCAGCCCCAGCGCAGCACCTGCGACAGGAACCATTCCCCATCGGACAGCCACGGCATGTTCACCGTGCCGCCGCGGTGGAAAGCCAATGCCGCCGGATCGGCGGCGTCGTATTGCAGGCACGCCTCCAGCTGCGCGACCGGCAAGCCGATCACATCGGGCTCGGCCAGCCACTGCGCGCAGCGCGCCCGGTTGGCCGGATCAGCATCGAGCCAGCGGCAGGCGGCAAGCACGCAGGCCGTCAAACGCTCGGCCAGCTCCGGCTGCAGCGCGGCGAAGTCGCGCCGGCAGGCAAGCACTTTCTCCGGGTGCCCCGGCCAGATCTCACCACTGCGGATCACCCGTCGTCCGACGCCCCGCGCCTCGGCCACTGCCGCCCACGGTTCACCGGAGCAGTAGCCATCGACCAGGCCCTCGGCCAGCGCCTCCGGCATCTGTGGCGGCGGGATCGTCAGCACGTCGATGTCGCGCATCGGGTCCACGCCCGAAGCCGCCAGCCAGTAGTACAGCCACAGCGCATGGGTTCCGGTGGGAAAGGTCTGCGCGAACACCGCGCGCCGGCCCAGCCCGGCCAGCACCTCGGGCAAGGCACGCCCGGCGGCGAGGGCGTCGGCCAGTTGCGGGGCCAGGGTGATCGCCTGGCCGTTGTGGTTGAGCGTCATCAGCAACGCCATCGGCGCGCGCGGCCCGGCGACGCCCAGCTCGATCCCGTAGACCAGGCCTGCCAGCGCATGGGCGGCGTCCACTTCGCCGGAAAGCAGGCGGTCACGCACCGCGGCCCAGGAGGCCTGGCGCTGCAGTTGCAGGTGCAGGCCCTGCTCGCGGTCCAGGCCGAGCCGGCTGGCCGCCAGCAACGGCGCGCAGTCGATCAGCGGCATGTAGGCCACCCGCAGCACGGTCAGGTCGGTGTCGTTCATGTCCTCATCCCAGCAAGTCGGCCATGGCCACGATGCGACGCGCCACCTCGACCAGCTTGAGGCCTTGCTTCATGGCCTGCTGGCGCAACACGGCGTAGGCGTCGGCTTCGGACAGGCCACGTTTTTCCATCAGCAGCCCCTTGGCGCGCTCGGTCAGCTTGCGGTCCTGCAAGGCCTGCTGCACCTCGTCCAGGCGCCTTCGCATCCCGCTTTCCTGCTCGAAACGCGCCAGCGCCACCTGCACGACCGGCGCCAGCCGCGCCGGTGAAAGCCCATCGATCACGTAGGCGGTCACGCCCGCGCCGACCGCAGCGCGGATCAGCTGGTCATTGCCATCACCGGAAAACATGACCACCGGACGCGGCGCACGGCTGTGCAGCATCGCCAACTGCTCCAGCGTGTCGCGCGAGGGGGAATCGACGTCGATCACCACCAGGTCCGGCTGGCACTCCAGCACCGCGCGCAGCAGCGCCGCGGTGTTCGCGACCTCGTCCAACACCTCGTAACCGGCACGCTCAAGCGCTTCGCGCAGCTGGCCGATCGGTTTCTCGGTATCGTTGACCAGCAAGACACGCATTGGCGAAGGCGGGGCGTGGACGTCGCTCGATGGTGCCATGCAACATGTCACCCGTGCGAGTCCCTCGGAGTCCAGATGCCACTTTTCCCCATGTTCTCCGACCTGAGCGGCCGCCACGTCCTGGTCATCGGTGGTGGCGAGGTCGCCAGCCGCAAGATCGATGCACTGCTGCATGCCGGCGCGCGCGTGCGGGTCCATGCGCATGAACTCGCACCGGCAGTGGCCGGGCACTTGCAGCAGCAACGCATCGAGCGATTGCAGGGCGAATTCGATCCGGCCTGGATCGATCCCTGCTGGCTGGTGGTGGCCGCCACCAATGATCCTGCCTTCAATCGTCGCGTGGCCGTTGCCGCGGGCGAGCGGATGCGCTGGGTGAATGTGGTGGACGATGCGGAGCTGTCCACCTATCAGGTCCCCGCCATCGTCGATCGCGACCCGGTGCTGATCGCCATTTCCTCGGCGGGCGCCGCGCCGATGCTGGTCCGGCGCCTGCGTGAACGGCTCGAACTGGACGTGGACCACGCGACGGGCGCACTGGCCCGGCTGCTGGCCCGGTATCGCCCGCGCATCTGCGAACGCTGGCCCAGCACCACGCTGCGCCGGCGCTGGTTCGACCAGATGCTCGATGGCGAACTCCCCGCGCGCCTGCGCGAGGGCGATCTCGCCGCGGCCGAACGCCTCCTGGAGGCATCGCTTTCCGAGGTCGATGCGGTACCCACCCGGGGCCGCGTCTCCCTGGTCGGCTGCGGCGACGGCCCCGACATGCTCACGATCCGCGCGTTGCGCCTGATGAACCAGGCCGACCAGCTCCTGGTCAGCGAAGACGTCCCGGCCGCGACGCTGGCCATGGCCAGGCGCGACGCCAGCGTCGGCCCCCTGCCCAGCCCCGATCCGGACCTGGCGCAGGCACTGGCAGCGCTCGCCGAGGCCGGCCAGCGGGTGGTCTGCTTGCGCCCGGGGGTCGGCTTCATCGATCCGCCCGGGCGTCAGTTGGCGGCGGCACTGCGGGCACGCGGCATTGCCTGCGAGCAGGTGAACGGCCCCGCTTCCCCGGCCTGACGCGCGACACGGTCGCGGTCCTTCGACTTGCCCGGCCCCTGCAAGGGGCGAATAATCGTCCGTGCTGCGGTGCGGCATCCTGCGCGCACCTCCCTGCACTCCCCTGGCTTGCCTCCATGCCCGCGCGCTTCGCGCCCAAGCATCCGGCCAGGGCAAGGACCGAAACGCTGTGACTGCTGCCCCCCAGGTGCTGGCCGATCCACCGCCCACCCCGTTGTCGAACAAGATGCCGGACTACCGGCTGGTCTCGCTGATCATCGCCTGCGCCATTTTCATGGAGCAGCTGGACGCGACCGTACTGGCCACCGCCCTGCCGGCCATGGCCCACGATTTCGGCGCGACCGCCCCAGCGATGAGCATCGCCATGACTTCCTACCTGCTGGCGCTGGCGATCGGCATCCCGGCCAGCGGCGCGATGGCCGACCGCTACGGCGCACGCCGGGTATTCAGCGCCTCGATCGTGGTGTTCATCGCCGGCTCGGTGCTGTGCTCGCTGGCCAATAGCCTGCCGATGATGGTCGGCGCACGCCTGCTGCAGGGCGCCGGCGGCTCGATGATGGCGCCGCTGGGCCGGTTGATCCTGCTGCGCGTGGTCGAACGCCGGAACCTGGTCTCGGCCATGTCCTGGACGCTGGTGCCTGCGTTCCTGGGGCCGCTGCTCGGCCCACCGCTGGGTGGCCTGCTGGTGACCTACTGGAACTGGCACTGGATCTTCTACATCAACATCCCGATCGGGCTGATGGGCTTCGTGTTGGTGCGCAGGTTCATTCCCTATATCGAAGCGGCCGACCATCCGACCCCGTTCGACCTGCGCGGCTTCGTGCTGTGCGGGCTATGCCTGGGCTGTGGATTGTTCGGCCTGGAGATGGTCAGCCAGCATGACGGCCTGGGCACGGCGTGCTCGCTGATGGGCGTCAGCCTGGCCGCAGCACTGGGTTATGTCTGGCACGCACGCCGGCACCCGGCGCCACTGCTGGACCTGAGCCTGATGAAGATCGACTCGTTCCGGCTGTCGGTGATGGGCGGCTCGGTGATGCGTGTCACCCAGGGCGCGCAGCCGTTCCTGCTGCCGCTACTGTTCCAGCTGGGTTTTGGCTACAGCGCCGCGCACGCCGGCCGGCTGGTCCTGGCCACCGCGCTGGGCGCGTTGTTGATGCGCCTGCTGACACCGTGGTTGCTGCGCCGGGTGGGCTATCGCCGTGGGCTGATCGGCAACGGCATGCTGGCCAGTGCCGGCTATGCGGTGTGTGCATTCTTCCGCCCGGGCTGGCCCGATGGCCTGATGTTCGCGCTGCTGGTGTGCTGCGGGGCGTTCATGTCGTTCCAGTTCGCCGCCTACAACACAGTGGCCTACGAGGCCGTGCCGACGCGCCGCATGAGCAATGCTTCCAGCCTGTACACCACCCTGCAGCAGCTGATGCTGTCGGTGGGCGTGTGCGTCGGCGCGCTGGTGTTGAAGCTGGCGATCTCGTTTGGCGATGACCCCAGCCCACAGTTGGGCGATTTTTCGGTGGCCTTCATCGTGGTCACGCTGGTGTCGCTGTCATCGACCTGGTGGCACCTGAAGTTCACTCATGACGTCGGCGCCGAACTCTCCGGGCATCGCGCCAAGGCCGCGGCCTGAGTCATTCGGCCGACGGACGCTTCCATAGCGAAATCGCCAGGCCCACGTTGACCAGCGCCACCACCGCCACATAGTGCGCCGGCGCCATCGCGCCCACGCGCGCGGCCAGGTAGGCGATCAAGGGCGGCGTCAGCGCGCCGGCAATCGCATAGGCCGCGTTGTAGCCCAGCGCCAACCCGGTGAAGCGCACCGACGCCGGGAACGCCGCGGTCATCACGCCCGGCGCCACGCCGGAAATGCCAGCGGTAAAGCCCGCCAGCGCGTACAGCGGCAGAAAGTGGCGACCACCGTTGGCCAGATCGATGTACAGCAGGTACACGCCGGCCATCAGCGCCAGCGAGGACACCAGCAGCGCCGGCGCGCGCCCGATCCGGTCGGACAGCCAGCCGGTCCACAGGCAGCCAAAGATCAGGCAGACCGAGGCCAGCACGCTGCCTTCGCTGGCCACCGCCGCGGAAATCCCGAACGAGGACTGCACCAGCGTCGGCGTCATCAGGATCACCACCACGATCGCCGCGGTCAGTGCCCAGGTGGCGCCCATCGACACCAGCACGCCGGCGCGGTGATCGCGCAGCACGTCGCGGATCGGCAGCGTCGCCAGCGCCTTGCGTTCGCGCATCTGGGCGAACACCGGCGTTTCATCCAGCCAGCGGCGCAGCCACACCGAGATCAGGCCGAACACGCCGCCGATCAGAAACGGCAGCCGCCAAGCGTGATCCAGCAACTGCGCCGGGGTGAACCCGTTTGCCATCGCCGAGGCCACCAACGCGCCCAGCAGCAGGCCCAGGCTCAGGCCCGCCGACAGCGTGCCGATCGCAAATCCCACCTTGTTGGCCGGCGCGTGCTCGGCCACGAACACCCAGGCACCCGGCATCTCGCCGCCGATGGCCAGGCCCTGGATCAGGCGCATCAGCAGCAACAGCAGCGGCGCGGCGATCCCGATCTGCGCATAGGTCGGCAGCAGGCCGATGCACAGCGTCGGCACGGCCATCAGGAACACGCTGAAGGCGAACAGCCGCTTGCGGCCGATGCGATCGCCGAAATGCGCCATCAGCACCCCGCCGATCGGCCGCACCAGGTAGCCGGCGGCAAAGATCGCAAAGGTCTGCAGCTGCGCCAGCCACGCCGGCATGTCTGCCGGGAAGAACAGCGCGCCCAGGGTCTTGGCGAAAAACACGAAGACCACGAAGTCGTAGAACTCCAGCGCCCCACCCAGCGCGGACAGCGACAGGACCTTGGCATCGTTGCGCAGCGGCGGGTTCATCGTGGACATGGGGCGACAGGACGGCGTGGACAAAAGGCGGCACACGATAACGGTCCGGCCGCCCGTATGCGCGGGCCGGTTATTCGACCGCCGGGCGCTTCCACAGCCAGAGCGCCAGGCCCACGTTGACCAGCGCCACGATGGCAACGTAATGCGCCGGCGCCATCGCCCCCACCCGCTCGGCCATGAAACTGATCAGCGGCGGCGTCGTCGCACCGGCGATTGCATAAGCCAGGTTGTAGGACAGGGCCAGGCCGGTGTAACGCACCGTGGCCGGGAAGGAAGCGGTCATCACGGCCGGCGTCACGCCCGCCACACCCGCGGTGAAACCGGCCAGCGCATATAGCGGCAGGAAGTGCCTGCCGCCGTTGGCCAGGTCGAAATACAGCAGGTACACCCCGACCAGCAGCGACAGCGAGGCCACCAGCAAGGCCGGCGCGCGGCCGATGCGGTCGCTCAGGATTCCGGTCCACACGCAACCGATCACCAGGCAGACCGCGGCCAGCACGTTGCCTTCGCTGGCCAGTGCCGGTGCGATGCCGAACGAGGACTGGATCAACGCCGGCGTCATCAGGATGATCACCACGATCCCGGCGGTCAGCACCCAGGTCACGCACATCGACACCAGCACCCCGCCGCGGTAATCGCGCAGCACGTCCTTGATCGGCAGCTGCGACAGCGCGCGCCGCTCGCGGATCTGGGCGAAGACCGGCGTTTCATCCAGCCAACGCCGCAGCCACACCGAGATGAAACCGAACACGCCACCGATCAGGAACGGAATGCGCCAGGCGTGGTCGACCAGCTCGGCCGGGGTGAAGACGTGCGCCATCGCCGAGGCCATCAGCGAACCCATCAACGTGCCGACGTTGATGCCGGCCGACAGGCTGGCCACGGCGAAACCGATCTTCTTCGGCGGTGCATGCTCGGCCACGAACACCCAGGCGCCCGGCATCTCGCCACCGATCGCCAGGCCCTGCAACAGGCGCAGGCACAACAGCAGCAGCGGCGCCAGCACACCGACGTGCGCGTAGGTCGGCAGCAGGCCGATGCACAGCGTCGGCAGCGCCATCAGGAACACGCTGAAGGCGAACATGCGCTTGCGCCCGATGCGGTCGCCGAAGTGCGCCATCACCACCCCGCCGATCGGCCGCACCAGGTAGCCGGCGGCGAAGATGCCATAGGTCTGCACCTGGGCCAGCCAGCCCGGCATGTCCGGCGGGAAGAACAGCACGGCCAGGGTCTTGGCGAAGAACACGAAGACCACGAAGTCGTAGAACTCCAGCGCGCCGCCCAGCGCCGACAGGCCCAGGACCTTGGCATCGTTGCGGGTGGGAAGGATGGCGCTGGACATGGCGTGGCCGGCTCAGGAAAACGGCCGGACACCATAGCGGCCCGGCCGTCTTCAGGCACGAGCGCAGTGATGCGCTCGCCGGACACTGTTTTCCGCCGTGGCGCGAGCGCGCCGCGTCATCGCTGCGCGGACAGCGCTTCGCCCAGCACCTCGAAGATCCGCGGCGATCCGCACTGGGCCACGTTGAAGCGCAGGAACTGTCCCGCCCGCTGCGCCGGGCTGAAGGCATTGCCCGGCGCCAGCACCACGCCACGCGCCAGGCAGTGCTGCGCCAGCGGCGTGGCCTGCACGCCATCGGGCAGCCGGCACCAGACGAACATGCCGGCCGTGGGCACGTGCCAGGGCATGATTCCCAGCGGCGCCAGCCGGTCGATCACCCGGCGCATCTCGACCGCCAGCCGCGTGCGCAGCGCTTCGACATGGCGTCGATAGCCGCCATCGGTGAGCACCGCCAGCAGCACCTCCGACGCCAGGCGCCCGCCGCCGAAGCTGGTGGCGATACGCAGGTCGGCCAGGTCGTCGATCCAGTCCGCGCGCGCGGCGATGTAGCCGCAGCGCGCCGAGGCCGACAGCGTCTTGGAAAAGCTGCCCACGTGGATAACCCGCGACAGGCCATCGAACGCCGCCAGCCGCGACGCCGGCATGGTTTCGAAGTCGGCAAAGATGTCGTCTTCCACGATCAGCATGTCCGCCTGCTCGGCCAGCTTGAGCACCTGGTGCGCGACCCGCGGCGAGAGCGTGGCGCCAGTCGGGTTGTGCAGCCCGGAATTGGTGATGTACAGCCGCGGCGCATGCGTGCGCAGCACTTCGGCAAACGCCTCGACGTCCGGCCCCTCCGGCGTGTAGGGCACGCCGACCACCTGCACGCGGTGTGCGCGCAGCAGCGCGTGGAAGTTGAAATAGCAGGGGTCGTCGACCAGCACCGTGTCGCCGGGCGACAGCAGGAAGCGGCAGACCAGGTCGACCGCCTGGGTGCCGGATTCGACCAGCAGCACCTGCTCGGGCTGCGCGGCGATCCCGGCCCCGGCCAGGCGCCGCGCCAGCAGCATGCGCAGGGCCGGCAAACCCAGCGGGCTGCCGTAATCGCACAGCGCCTCGGCCGGGCCGCGCGCGATCTGGCGCAGCGCGCGCCGCATGCTGGCCTCGGGCATCCATGTCGGTGGCAGCCAGCCGCAGCCGGGCTTGAGCACCTCGGGATCGGCTTCCAGCGACTGCCGCGACAGCCATAGCGGGTCGACCTCGCGGTCCAGCCGCGGCGCCAGCGCGGACAGGGCCAGCGGCGCGACCGCGCCTTTCACGTAGAACCCCGATCCTGCCCGCGGCTCCAACAGGCCCTCGGCCGCCAGCCGCTCGTAGGCCTCGACCACGGTGGACACCGACACCTCCAGCGTGCGCGCCTGCTGGCGCACCGACGGCAGCCGCGCACCGGGCGGATGCGCCCGCGAGGCGATGCCCTGCCGGACCGCCTCGATCACCTTCCGTATCCGGATTGCTTCGCGTGCCATGCCAACCGTACTGGTCAAAAAGGAGAACAGTTCCAGCGAATCGTACTGGATTGTGTCTGGGCCACGCAGGCCAGCGCTGGCCTACTGGGTGCCCCTTCAAACACCAACGAGACGATGGACAACGCGACACGCGGCTGGATCAACGGCGGTATCGGCGTGGCGATCTTTGCCGGCTCGCTGCCGGCGACCCGGGTCGCGGTGAGCGGCTTCAGCCCGGTGTTCCTGACCTGCGCGCGCGCTAGCATCGCCGCCGCGCTGGCCCTGGCCCTGCTCACACTGCTGCGGCAAGCGCGTCCGCAGCCCCGGCAGATCGCCAGCCTGGCAGTGGTGGCATTGGGCGTGGTGGTCGGCTTTCCGCTGCTGACGGCCCTGGCCCTGCAGCACGTGACCTCCGCCCACTCGACCGTCTTCGTCGGCGTGCTGCCGCTGTGCACGGCGATCTTCGGCGTACTGCGCGGCGGCGACCGGCCACGGCCGGGGTTCTGGATGTTTTCGCTGCTCGGCAGCGCGTTGGTGATCGGTTACGCGGCGATGGGCGGACTGCAGGCGTCACTGCAGGGCGACCTGCTGATGCTGGCCGCGGTGCTGGTCTGCGGCCTGGGCTATGCCGAAGGCGCACGCCTGTCACGCCAGCTGGGCGGCTGGCAGGTCATCAGCTGGGCACTGGCCCTGGCCTTGCCGCTGATGCTGCCGATCGCCTGGCTGACCCGGCCGTCCAGTTTCGCGCCGGTCCCGCTGCCGGCCTGGGCAGGACTGGCGTACGTGTCGCTTTTCAGCATGCTGATCGGCTTCATCTTCTGGTATCGCGGCCTGGCCCAGGGCGGCATCGCCGCGGTCGGGCAGATCCAGCTGCTGCAGCCGTTCCTGGGCCTGGCGCTGGCCGCCGGGCTGCTGCACGAACCGGTCAGCGCCAGCATGCTCTGGGTCATGGCTGGCGCGGTGGCCTGCGTGGCCGGCGCACGCAGGTTTGCGCGCTGACCGGCAGGCCTGCGTGGATCAGGCCCGGGTCAGGCGCCAGGCGCGGTGGATGCGCGCATTGCGTTCGAAATCCGGGCCGATGGTCTGGGCGCTGATGTCCTCGCATGCGGCGAACTCGGCCACACCTTCGGCATCCAGCTTGAAACGCCGGAAGTTGTTGGAGAAATACAGCACCCCGCCCTGCGACAACCGCGCGATGCAGGCGCGCAGCAGGCGCACGTGGTCACGCTGGATGTCGAAGTCGTCGGCGCGCGCCGAGTTGGAGAACGTCGGCGGGTCGCAGAAGATCAGGTCGTACTGGCCGCGATCGGCTTCCAGCCAGGCCATCGTGTCGGCCTGCACCAGCTGGTGCTGCTGGCCGCGCAGGCCGTTTTCCTGCAGGTTGTCCTGGCACCACTGCAGATAGGTGCCGGACAGGTCGACGCTGGTGGTGCTGACCGCGCCGGCTACCGCCGCTTCCACGCTGGCCACGCCGGTATAGCTGAAAAGATTGAGGAAGCGCCGGCCGCGCGCCTGCGCCGCCATCTGCCCGCGCAGCGGACGATGATCCAGGAACAGGCCGGTATCCAGGTAATCGAACAGGTTCACGCGCAGGCGTGCGCCGTGTTCGCGCACCACGATCACCTCGCTGCCCGCGCCCAGGCGGCCGTACTTGCTGCCGCCCTTGCCGCGCGCGCGCGACTTGATGGCGACCTGTTCGTGCGGCACCGCGAACACGCTACGCACGGCCGCCAGCAGCTCGTTGAAGCGACGCAGCGTATCGGCTTCGGGGATGCTGCTTGGGGCGGCGTATTCCTGCACGTGCAGGAAGGTGCGGCGCGCGCCTTCGGCCTCCTCGTAGACATCGACGGCGGCGGCGTATTCGGGCAGGTCCGCGTCGTAGACGCGATAGCAGGCCACGTCCTCGCGCTGGCGCCAGCTCTTGAACTTCTTGATGTTCTTGCGCAGGCGGTTGGCCACCATCTGCGCGCCTTCGTTCAACTCCGCCGGCGCATCTGGCACCACGCGCTGCGGCGGCGCGATCGGATCGACGAAGATCAGCGCGCACTCGATCGCGCCGTTGAACAGCTGGTATTTCTTCTGCGCACGCAGGCCGGTGGCCATGGCCAGGTCGGCGTTGCCGCACAACAGACTGGCACGCCAATCCGGCACGGCGCCGCGCAGGCCATCGCCCAGCGCGCGGTACAGCGCGGCATCGGCAGCCAGGCGCTCGTCATATGGCGGATTGCACACCACCACGCCGCGGCGGACTGCCGGCACCGGCAGCTTGGCGACATCGCAGACCTGCAGCGTGATGGCGTGCTCGACGCCGGCGTCGCGCGCGCTTTCGCGGGCAGCCTCGATGGCACGCGGGTCGATATCGCTGCCGAAGGCGACCTGCGCCGGCAGCGCGGCACGGCCCTTGGCTTCGCGTTCGCGTGCCTGTTCGCGCAGGGTCTCCCACTGTGCAGCATCGAAACCCAGCCAACGGGTCGGCGGCAGGCTGCCATGGCGCTGCAGGCCCGGCGCCACGTCGGCGGCCATCAGCACGCCTTCGATCAGCAGCGTGCCGCTGCCGCACATCGGGTCCAGCAGGCCGCCGCCACCGGCGTAGGACTGGGTCCAGCCGGCACGCATCAGCACCGCGGCGGCCAGGTTTTCCTTCAGCGGCGCGTCGTTGCGCACCCGGCGCCAGCCACGGCGATGCAGCGGCCCGCCACCCAGGTCGATCGAGATCGTCGCCCGGCCCTTGCGCAGCGAGAAGTTGATCCGCACGTCCGGGTCGTCCACGTCCACCGACGGGCGCTCGAAGCCCTCGGTGCGCAGGTGGTCGACCACCGCGTCCTTGACCCGCTGCGCGGCAAAGCGCGCGTGGGTGATGACCTCGCCGGACACGTGCGCGTCCACCGCCAGGGTGTGTTCGGACTTCAAATGCTGGGTCCACGGCAGCGCGTAGACGCCGTCGTACAACGCATCCTGGTCCAGGCATTCGAACTCGCCGATCGGCCACAGCACCCGGCTGGCCAGGCGCGACCACAGCACGAAGCGCTGCGCGTCGTGCAGGCTGCCTTCGACATTCACACCAGAGACGGTGGCCGTGGCTTTGGCGGCGCCCAGCGCCAGCAGCTCATCGACCAGCAGATACTCCAGGCCCTTGGCGCAGGAAACGTAGAACTTCACTTTGAGACCTCAAACAATGCGTCGCCCCCGCGGGTGCGGCAGCGTGATGACAGCGCGCGGCGCAGGAAGCGCCGCGTTGGAATTACAACGAAGCCAGCAGCTGCGCGAACGCCTGTGCGGCGGCATCCACGTGGTTGGACAGGCGATGGTCGTCATCGACCAGCAGCAGTCGCGCGCGACGCGCCTGGGCCCAGTCGACCACGTTCTTGGCCGGGATCAGTTCGTCGTCCCAACCGTGGATGATCGACACCGGCACCTGCGCGGCATCCAGCACCGGCAGCGGCCCCAGTACCGTGGGCGGCGCCATCAGGAACAACCCGTGCACCGGCACCAGCAGCGAGACCTGGGCCGAGGTGTAGGCGCCCAGGCTGGAGCCGACCAGCACCAGCGGGCCTTTCTTGGCCGCGGCCGAAGCCAGCGTGCGCAGGCGCACCAGGCGTGCGCCGACATCGCCAAGCTGGCCGGCCTCGGTCATGGCATCCAGATCGGTGAAATCCGGGCGCTCGTGGGTCCAGCCGGCGGCCTCGGCCACGTCGGCCAGGGCGGTGACCTTGGTCGCCTCGGGCCCGCTTTCAAAACCGTGCGACAGGATGACGTGGCCGCGGATCACAGCGGCACCACCGCGTCGCCGACGGCAAAACTGCCGCCTTCGATGATCCGCGCGCACAGGCCGCCGTGGCCGCGCATGGCGTTGTAGCCGCCGGTGCCCAGAGCGTCCTCCATGCGTGAACACGGATCGCAGGGCTCGGTCCCTTCCAGCACCACGTCACCGATGCGGAAGCGACGCTCCTTCAGTGCGATCAGCGGGATCCCGGACACCACGATGTTCCGGCGCAGGGTAGCGGCTTCGACCGCATCCAGCCCGGCCAGCATGGCGATCACCGGCAGGTGTTCGGCCTGGATCAGGGTCAGGCCACGCTTGCCGCTACCGCCCTTGTAACGATCGCCTTCCAGGCCCGCACCGGCATTGGCCTGGACGCGCTCGACCGGCGTCATGGGCACATCGCGCGCCGGGCGCACGCCGATCCACGCCACCGCACCGGCACGCGGCAAGGTGGCCATCAGCTTGGCCAGCGGGGAGTCGGGATTGAGGGGCATGGGCAGCGCACGGGAGCATCGGCGCGGTACGCCGGGTCGCGCAGTTTAGCGCGAGCCCGCCCGGCGCCCGGTGCGCGTGTAGCATTCGGGCCATGTCGCCCGCCCTGCCGATCACCCTCGCCCCCTTGCCCTACGTGGGCCTGCTCGACACCCGCCCACTGGACCAGATCGACCTGGTGGTCATCCACTGCACCGAGCTTCCGGACCTGGCGACGGCCCGGGAATTCGGCGAAACCGTCCGCTACACCTCCGGCACCGGCAACAGCGGCCACTGGTACATCGACCGCGACGGCAGCACCCAGGAATGGGTGCCGCCAGAACGCGTCGCCCACCATGTACGCGGCTACAACGCCCGCAGCGTGGGCATCGAGCTGGTCAATATCGGCCGGTATCCGCACTGGCTACATGCCGGGCACCAGGCGATGGAGGTGCCTTACCCCGATGCACAGATCACCGCGCTGGTGGCGCTGCTGCAGGGATTGAAGACGCAGCTGCCGGCACTGCGCTTCATCGCCGGGCATGAGGATCTGGATATGGACCAGGTGGCTGCCGAGGATGATCCTGCGGCGCTTGTGGCCCGCAAGCGGGATCCGGGGCCGTTGTTTCCGTGGGAGGTGGTGCTGGCGCAGGTGGGGTTGGAGCGGTTGGTTCCCTGAGCTGACTTGGCGTCTTGGCACCTTGTCTTGCTCCACTGATCGCCGTCGTCGCCATCGCGATTTTCTGGTCGTTTTAAAGCAAAGCTTTCGCGCGGCTTCGCCGCACGAGCCACTTTTGTCTTGGCAAAAGTGGCCAAAACCGCCAGCGCCTGACACTCGCCGCCGCGTTGCGGCGGTGCCCTGTGCTCCTCGCCGGAAACGGCACGGCGCGGGAACTCGCTACGCTCAAACACCCGCGCCTCTTCGGCCGTTTCCGCCTGCGGTGCTCGGCTCGCTTTGAAGGCGCTGAAGACCAAGAACAGAGCAACAGCAACAGCCAAAGCAGAGGCCAAAACCAAAACAGCCGAGCAAAGCCCTGCTCTAGATGTGCAAATTTCTATGAGCAATCAGCGAAGCGAATCTGGCTTCACCGTTCCTTGCCTTTGCCTTTACTCGCGCTCTCAATCTCTCCGTGAGGCATGGCGAAGGGGCGAGGACAGACCCGCAGGGCGATGTGCATGGATGCACATCGTTTTTGGAAGGGACATGGATGTCCCTTCCAAAAATCCCTCGGCCTGTAGCGAACCTGCGAAGCAGGCGTGCCGCCCGGAGTGTGTTTCTTTGCCTAGCTTTCTTTGCACAAGCAAAGAAAGTAGGTCGTGGCACGAAGTGCCGCGAAAGCTCTTGCTTCAGAGAAGAATGCGGACTTTTTGCAAACGCACAGCACGCAATCAAGGCAGAGAGAGCGAAGAAGAGAGCGAAAGGCTTACGCCTCCCAATGCTCCACTTCCACCGCTGGCAGCAACGCCCGCAATGCTTCCCCGCCCGGCTGTGACAGCAGCTTTTCCGCATCGGTGCGGGCCATGTCCAGGGTCAGGCGCCAGCCGGCTTCGTCGTGGTCTTCGCCACGCACGGCTTCCAGATCGTGCAGGCGCGCGCGCAGGCGGCCGGCGGTCGGCGGCAGGACCACCTCGCCACGGATGCGCTGCAGGCCCAGGCGCTGGGCCAGCGCGTCCTGGACCAAGTCCAGGCCAACGCCGTCGCGCGCGGAAATCCACACCCGCTCGCGCGCCAGGCCCAGCGTGCCGGGCTCGGTCTCGGTGTCCAGATCGCCTTCAGGCGCGTCGTGGCGCGGTTGGGCACCCTCGATGCGGTCGATTTTGTTGAACACCAGCAACTGCGGGATGTCGCCGGCGTCGATCTCATTCAACACCAGGTCCACCTGGGCCATGCGTTCCTCGCGCAGCGGGTCGGCGGCATCGACCACATGCAGCAGCAGGTCGGCCTCGCGCGCTTCGGACAGGGTCGAACGGAACGCGGCTACCAGCTCATGCGGCAGATCGCGCACGAACCCCACCGTATCGGCGAGCACCACGCTGCCGCCGGACAAATTCACCCGGCGCACGGTGGGGTCCAGCGTGGCGAACAACTGGTCGGCCGCGTAGGCCTGCGCGCCGGTGATGGCGTTGAACAGGGTCGACTTGCCGGCATTGGTATAGCCAACCAGCGCCACGCGCGGCAGCTCGCTGCGGACGCGCGCCCGGCGCATCTGGGTGTGCTGCACCTCGACCTTTTCCAGCCGCTTCTGCAGCTGGTCCACCCGCTTCTGCAGCAGCCGGCGGTCGGTTTCCAGCTGGGTTTCACCCGGGCCGCGCAGGCCGATGGAACCGCCGCGCTGGCGTTCAAGGTGAGTCCAGCCACGGACCAGGCGCGTGGCCATGTGGCGCAGCTGGGCCAGTTCGACCTGGAGCTTGCCTTCGTGGCTGCGGGCGCGCTGGGCGAAGATGTCCAGGATCAGCCCGGTGCGGTCCAGCACGCGGCGCTCCAGGGCCTTCTCCAGGTTGCGCTCTTGCCCCGGGGTCAGGGCGTGGTTGACCAGGATCAGGTCGGCGCCGGTGGCATCGGCCGCGGCCTTGACCTCTTCCAGCTTGCCACTGCCGATGAAGGTCGACGGGCTGGGCTTGTCGGTGCGGGCCGTGACCAGCGCGGCAATGGTCGCGCCGGCCGAGCGGGCCAGTTCGGTGAACTCCTCGGCGGCATCCTCATCGCCGGCCACGGCGGCGGTGCCCCCGCGGACAGGCTGGATCAGCAGGGCGTGCTCACCCTTGCGGGAACGTTCAAACAGCTCGGTCGGCATTTTTCACGGCATCGGCGGATATCCGCACCAGCATGGTGACGGACAGGTCCCGGTTCAACCGTTTACGCGGAAACCGCCGACGCACGGCAGGCCGAGAGGCCCCGGCCATGCCGGCGCCCCTGCTCGCTTATTCGTCGTCTTCGACGTCGTCAGGATCGACTTCGGCGCCATCGGCACCGGGCTGGACATAGCCGCCACCTGGCCCCACGCGCACGTTGCGTGCCGGCACCACAGTGGAAATGGCATGTTTGTAAACCATCTGGCTGACCGTATTGCGCAGCAGGACCACGAACTGGTCGAACGATTCGATCGTGCCCTGCAGCTTGATGCCGTTGACCAGATAGACCGACACCGGCACCCGCTCGCGCCGCAACGCGTTGAGGAACGGATCCTGCAGGGATTGCCCCTTGGACATGCGAAAAACTCCCGCCCATTCTTTGATGGGACTGTTCTTGTAATGGGCCGGCGCAGCGATTGCTTCCCCGAACCGCGACCGGTTAACGGATATTACACAAGCAGGACGGATTGACCAGCCACGTCGTCGCGGTTTCAGCGCCCCAGGAACAGCGACAGCGCGTCTTCAAGCCTTTCGCGCTGCGTGGCCGGGTCGAACCAGCGCAGGTCGTGCCGCGCCCGCAGCCAGGTCAGCTGGCGCTTGGCCAGCTGGCGGGTCGCGGCAATGGCGCGTTCGCGGAACGTGGCCGCGTCACCCTCGCCCTCCAGGAACTGCCAGGCCTGGCGGTAGCCGACCGCGCGCACCGCCGGCAGGTCCAGCGGCGCGGGTGCAGCCTGCATCTGGGGAAGCCCTCGCAGGGCACGTACTTCATCGAGGAAACCCTGCGCCAGCATCGCGTCGAAGCGACGTTCGATCCGGCCATGCAGCACCGTGCGGTCGGCCGGCGCCAATACCAATTTGAGCATCCGCACCGGCAACCGCGCGCCGGCAGGATCGCGCTGCCAGGCGCTGATCGGGCGGCCGCTCAGGCGGAACACTTCCAGCGCCCGCTGGATGCGCTGCGGATCGGTCGGCTTGATCCTGGCCGCGGCCAGCGGATCGACTTGCGCGAGATCGGCATGCAGCGCCGGCCAGCCACGCACAGCCGCATCGGCGGTGATGACCGCGCGCAGGCCGGGACTGGCTTCGGGCATGTCGGCCAGGCCGTCGGTCAGCGCCTGGAAATACAGGCCGGTGCCGCCGGCCAGGATCGGGATGCGTCCGCGCGCGACGATCTGTTCGACCGCCGTCCGTGCATCCTGGGCGAACTCGGCCGCCGAGTAGGTCTGCCACGGATCGCGCACGTCGATCAGATGGTGCGGCACCAGGGCCAGCTCATCGCGCGAGGGCTTGGCTGCACCGATGTCCAGGTGCCGGTAGACCAGCGCCGAATCGATGCTGACGATCTCCCCGCCCAGGCGCTGCGCCCATTCCAGCGCCAGTGCGGACTTGCCTGAAGCAGTAGGGCCCAGCAGGGCGATGGCGGGCGGCAACAGCAGGTTCGGCATCGGCACAGTGTGACCGGCGGCAGCGCACGCGCCAATCCACCCGGGCCGCTCAGGGCACGTAGAGGTCGACGTAGTCGTGCACCGGCATGGCCTCCAGCGCAGCCTGGTCCAGCGACACCTGCAGGATCTTCTGCTGCCGCGCTTCATCGAACCGGCGAGCCAGGTTGGTCTTGAACTTGTCCAACAGCAGCGGCAGGCCTTCGTCACGCCGACGTCTGTGGCCAATCGGGTATTCGACCGCCACCTCATGCAACGCACTGCCATCGTTGAACACCACGACCAGTGCACTGGGAATACTGCGCTTGTCCGGGTCGTGGTAATCGGCGGTGTAATGCGGATCTTCCGCGCAGGTGATCTTTTCGCGGAGCGCGTCGATGCGCGGATCGGCGGCGATCGCGTCTTCGTAATCAGCCGCAGTCAAGCGGCCGAAGATCAGCGCCACCGCGACCATGTACTGGACACAGTGGTCGCGGTCGGCCGGATTGGCCAGCGGCCCCTGCTTGTCGATGATGCGGATGCAGGCCTGGTGCGTACGGATGGCGATATGGGCGATGTCCTCCATCGGCCGGCCCAGCGCCCGCAGTTGCGCGTGCAGGGTCATGGCCGCTTCGACCGCGGTCTGGCCGTGGAATTCGGCCGGATAGCTGATCTTGAACAGCACGTTCTCCATCACATAGCTGCCGTAGGGGCGCTGGAAGCGGAACGGCTGCCCCTTGAACAGCACGTCGTAGAAGCCCCAGGTCTTGGCAGTCAGCACCGACGGATAGCCCATCTCGCCCGTGGCGGCCATCAGCGCCAGGCGCACCGCGCGGCTGGTGGCATCGCCGGCGGCCCAGCTCTTGCGGCTGCCGGTGTTGGGCGCGTGCCGGTAGGTGCGCAGGCTCTGCCCGTCCACCCAGGCCAGCGACACCGCATTGCACATCTGCTGCCGGTCCAGGCCCAGCAGCTGGCCCACCACCGCAGTCGAGGCCACCTTGACCAGCACCACGTGGTCCAGGCCGACCTTGTTGAAGGAATTTTCCAGCGCGATGCAGCCCTGGATCTCGTGTGCCTTGATCATCGCCGTCAGCACCGCGCGCATGCTCAGCGGCGCGCGGCTTTCGGCCACGGCCGTGCGACTGAGCCAGTCGGCCGTGGCCAGGATGCCGCCCAGGTTGTCGGAGGGATGGCCCCACTCGGCCGCCAGCCAGGTGTCGTTGAAGTCCAGCCAGCGGATCATCGCGCCGATGTCGAAGGCCGCCTTGACCGGGTCCAGCTGGAAGCCAGTCCCGGGCACCTTGGCACCGTTCGCCACCACCGTGCCGGGGACCAATGGCCCCAGCAGCCTGGTGCAGGCCGGGTATTCCAGCGCCTCCAAGCCACAGCCCAGCGTGTCGATCAGGCAGTGCCGCGCGGTCTCGAAGGCCAGCGTGGAGGTGATCCGGTATTCCAGGACGTAGTCGACGATGTCGACCAGCACCTGGTCCGGTGCCGGACGGGCATTGGAAACCTGCTGTGACATACGCAGCCCTTGCGAAACCAACCGGCCTTCGATGCTAGCGCCGGGCCATGGCGACCATGTCAGCCCGGCGTGAGCGTCCTGGCACATGGTCCATACGCTGCCGTCCAGTATCATGGCGGCCCTTTTGCCACGCCCCCATTTCGGAGCCAGCCATGACCCCGGACGCGCTACTCGCCCAGTACGGCCCCCGCGAATCGATGGAGTACGACGTGGTGGTCGTCGGCGCTGGCCCGGGCGGGTTGTCCACCGCGATCCGGCTCAAGCAGCTAGCCACCGAGGCCGGGCGCGAAGTCTCGGTCTGCGTGCTGGAGAAGGGATCGGAACCCGGCGCGCACATCCTGTCCGGCGCGATCATGGACCCGCGTGCGCTGACCGAGCTGTTTCCGGACTGGCAGGAAAAGGGCGCACCGCTCAAGCAGGCCGTCACCCGCGATGAGTTCCTGTTCCTCAACGAAACCGGCGCCAGGTCCACGCCCGCATTCCTCCTGCCGGAATGCTTCAACAACCACGGCAACTACATCATCAGCCTGGGCGCGCTGACGCGCTGGCTCAGCACCCAGGCTGAAGGCCTGGGCGTGGAGATCTTCCCCGGCTTCGCCGCCGCCGAGATCCTGTACTCGGACGCCGGCGCTGTGCGCGGCGTGGCCACCGGCAACATGGGCTTAGGGAAAGATGGCGAACCGACGGCCGAGTTCCAGCTGGGCATGGAATTGCATGCCAAGTACACGATCTTCGCCGAAGGCTCGCGTGGCCAGCTCGGCCGCCAGCTGATCAGCAAATTCTCGCTGGATGCCGGCAAGGACCCGCAAGCCTATGGCTTGGGCATCAAGGAACTGTGGCAAGCCGCCCCCGGTGCGCACCAGCCCGGCCTGGTGGTGCATACCGCTGGCTGGCCGCTCAACGACGGACACCTACGGCGGCTCGTTCCTGTACCACGCCGAGGACGGCAAGATCGCCATCGGCCTGGTGGTTGGCCTGGATTACAAGAATCCGTGGTTGAGCCCGTTCGAGGAGTTCCAGCGCTTCAAGACCCATCCAGCCATCCGCAAGCACCTGGAAGGCGGCAAGCGCATCGGCTACGGCGCCCGCTCGATCACCGCCGGCGGGCTGCTGTCGCTGCCCAAGCTGGTGTTCCCCGGCGGCGCGCTGGTTGGCTGCGAGGCCGGCACGCTCAATGCCAGCCGGATCAAGGGCAGCCATGCGGCGATCAAGACCGGCATGCTGGCTGCCGAGGCCGCGTTCGCGGCACTGGGTGAAGGCCGTAGCGGCGATGAACTCAGCGCCTACCCGGCCGCGTTCGAAGCCAGCTGGCTGCACGACGAGCTCAAGCAGTCCAAGAATTTCAAGCAATGGTTCAAGAAGGGCCGCACCCTGGCCACGCTGATGACCGGCATCGAGCAGTGGCTGCTGCCCAAGCTGGGCGTGCGCAATGCACCGTGGACCCTACGCCACAGCACCCCGGACCATGCCTGCCTGCAGCCGGCCGACCAGCAGCCGAAGATCGCCTACCCCAAACCGGACGGCACGCTGACCTTCGACCGACTCAGCTCGGTGTTCCTGTCCAGCACCAACCACGACGAACACCAGCCAGCGCATCTGACGCTGAAGGATGCGTCAGTGCCAGTGGCCATCAACCTAGCCACCTACGCCGGGCCCGAAGCACGCTACTGCCCGGCCGGCGTGTACGAATTCGTGGGCGAAGGCGAGGCCACCCGCCTTCAGATCAACGCCCAGAACTGTGTGCACTGCAAGACCTGCGACATCAAGGATCCGACCCAGAACATCGTCTGGGTCGCCCCGCAGGGCGGCGGTGGACCGAACTACGCGGGGATGTAGCCCCAGGGGCGCCAGCACTCGTCCCGGGATCACCACCAAATTCCGACATCCACGCCCGCCTAATGCGGGCGTTTTTGCACCACCCTGTCCAATATCCCACTCCGCCAGGCCGGCCGATTTCACGCCAAGCTTCCAGTCATTCACCGTCATCGAAACACCGGATAATGCACACCATGCAGACTCCAGCCCTGTCCGTTGTCGTCCCGGTTTTCAACGAACGCGACAACGCCGCGCCCCTGGTCGCTGAAATCGTGGCAGCCCTGCGCGGCGTGGTGCCGTTCGAAATCATCTATGTGGACGACCGTTCGCGCGACGACACACTCGCAATCCTGCAGTCGCTCAAGGCCAGCACGCCGGAACTGCGTGTCCTGCAGCATGTCACCCAGAGCGGCCAGAGCACCGCCATCCGCACCGGCGTCAAAGCCGCACGTGGCACGTGGATCGCCACCCTTGACGGCGACGGCCAGAACGACCCCGCCGACCTACCCAAGCTGCTGCAGGCACGCGACGCCGGCGATCCACAGGTCAAGCTGTATGCGGGTTGGCGCGTGAACCGACAGGACAGTGGCAGCAAGCGCTGGGCATCCAGATATGCCAACGCAATCCGCGCCCGCATGTTGCACGACGACACGCCCGATACTGGCTGCGGCACCAAGCTGTTCGAGCGCGACGCATTCCTGGACCTGCCCTACTTCGACCATATGCACCGCTACCTGCCGGCACTGATGCAGCGCTCGGGCTGGAAGACGGTCAGCGTCCCGGTCAATCACCGTCCGCGCGGCTCAGGCGTTTCCAAATACAACAATCTCCAGCGAGCCTTGGTCGGCATCCGCGACCTCCGCGGCGTCGCCTGGCTCATCGTGCGCAGCAAGCGCACGGCGGTACGGGAGCTGTGAGTTGGCTGGCAGGGCTTCGTCCTGCGCAGTTGGCTTGCCGTCAGCACGTTCAAGCATCCCAGGTACCAGTCTGCAGTTAATACGTTTGAGTCCTCGCAGTACACGCGCGAGGCGAGTCCAGCGAATAGCCTCTGCGTTATTACCCGCCATCGAGCATCGACCCCACCCGCACGTAAACATGCGGATCGCACTACCCAACCTCGTTGCTATCTTTCCAAAGCGACGCCGATCCAACGTGCCTACTTCGACGGTGGCACCCATGCCACTCCATCAAACTCGGTAACGAAATGGATATCCCCTTCCTCGACCAACCCATCACCTGGCTGTTCTGGACTGGCCTCCATATCACCGGCTGGAAATTGATCGGCTACACCGGCGCATTGATGTTCGGCGGCCGCTGGCTGGTCCAGTTCGTCGCCTCAAAGCGCGCAGGCAAGCCAGTTATTCCACGGCTGTTCTGGTACATGAGCGTCATCGGCAGCCTCATGACCCTGAGCTATTTCGTCTTCTCGGCCAAACAGGACTCCGTCGGCGTCCTGCAGAACCTGTTCCCCGCCTTCACCGCCCTCTACAGCCTCTACCTCGACATCAAACACCGCGGCTGGAAGCGAGATCGAGCCGGGCACTAGGCTGGCGGTAATCCCCCCACTTTTAGCGGACTCCAAAAGTGGAGTTAAGCAGCCAGTGCCAGTTTCTGCATGGGGGTGATGCCACCAAGCGCGACGTTCGGGCGCTCGTGGTTGTAAGTCCATAGCCAGCGGGTGGCCTTGTCCTGCAACTGCTCGATCGAGTCGAACAGGGTGCGGGCGAGCCAGGCGTAGCGCACGGTTCGGTTGTAGCGTTCGACATAGGCGTTCTGCCGCGGCTTGCCGGGCTGGATGTGCTCGATGCCGATGCCGGCCTGTTCCGCCCAGGTCAACAGCGCGCCACTGAGGTATTCAGGGCCGTTGTCGCAACGAATTGACTTGGGCTTGCCACGCCATTCGATGATCTGCTCCAGCGACCGGATCACCCGGGCGGCTGGCAACGACAGATCGACCTCGATGCCCAGTCCTTCGCGGTTGAAGTCGTCCAGCACGTTGAACAGTCGGAAGCTGCAGCCGTCACTGAGTTGGTCGTGCATGAAGTCCATCGACCACATCTGATTGATCGTGTCCGGAACCACCAGCGGCTCAGGCTTCTCGCGGACCAGCCGCTTCTTCGGCTTGATCCGCAAGTTCAACTCCAACTCCCGGTAGATGCGATAGACCCGCTTGTGGTTCCAGCCAAAGCCCTTCTCGTTGCACAAGTGCAGGAAGCACAGGCCAAAACCCCAGTCGCGATACGTCGTCGTCAATCGGACCAGCCAGTCGGCGATCCGGACGTTCTCCTCGCTCGCCTTGACCTGGTGGCGGAAGCAGGTCTCGCTCAGCTCGAAGGTCTGGCAGGCGTGCCGGATGCTCGTGCGCCCGCCTTGGACTGCCCATCGGGCTATCTCCCGGCGTTGAGATGGCCTCACCATTTTTTTGACATCGCCTCCTTCAGCAGATCGGCGCTGAGCTGGGCATCGGCGTACATCTTCTTCAGCCGCCGGTTCTCGTCCTGCAGCTCCTTGAGCTGGGACATCAGCGACGCATCCATGCCACCGAACTTGCTGCGCCACTTGTAGAACGTCGCCGAGCTGATGCCGTGCTCGCGGCACAGCTCCGGCACGAGCGTGCCGGCCTCGGCCTGCTTGAGCACGGCAATGATCTGGCTGTCGGTAAAGCGGGACTTCTTCATGGAACCTCCTCGGGAAAGCGTACGAGAAAATTCCACTTCTGGCGTCAGCTAATTGTCGGGGGGGGGGGATTACCACCTCCGCCATTCCAAAAATTTAATCCCTATAATAGATGGGATCAGTGCATTTCGAATAAACAACTTCGCATTTAGATCTGTAATCTTCATCGCACGATTTGATCGCAAGCCGCGATGCTTTCTCGGCAGTACCCGCACTCACGATTGACGACCCCCCCTCGCCAGAAACAGTCGAAGCCACGGCCATGCACTGATTAAAATACGCAATATTGACTGTGCAGTTAATCCCCCCCTTTTGTTTACAACCATCGAGCGCCGCCTCAACAGCTTCTCCTTTAGATGGGAAGCCCGCCGCACTCATGGAGCTGAAATTATTATCACCTGAGGCATAAGCCCCCCAAGTCTTCTCCCAATACCCCTTTGGCCGGGCAATCACCTGGCCGCCCCCCTCCGTTTGATTATCCGGCAAGCATTGCACCGACCCAGGCGTCGCACCAGGTGGACAACGCGTCTGTGAAAACGCCGGCCAAGCGGTTAAAAATAGCATGAAGGAAAAAGCTACTAAGAGGCAACGAACCACCAGAGCCTCTCTATCACGATAACTTATTATCGGCCACTCCATACTCGCTGGATTTCTTCGGCCCGACTTCCGATACGTCATTTTGATTCTGCCTATTCTGAGGCAAAGGGGTACGCTGCACATTTTCATTTCCCGCTGGCGCCTGCTGCTGTACCCGCACAGGCCTATTATTCGCTGGCGCCGCTCCGGTTGATGATCCTGGTCCGATCGCTGCATAGGGTGTGAACTGTCCAAGCATCCCCTGGAAGAACATGGCTGCCATTGGCGGCGCCGTTACCAACAACGCTGTCAAAATCAACCCGAGTCCCGCTGTGTTGATCGTCACCTGCCGCAGGCCACCATCGGGCGTCATCTGCAACAGTCCACTAGTCCAGTAGGTCGCCGCCACGGCCGCCCTGTACCTGAACCAGGTGCAGGACGACCTCGCGCTTGCGCGCCGGCCCTAGAATTTTTTTGCGATCAGATCCTTCATCGCCGCGTTGTCCAGTGCCAGCTCGGCGTACATCCGCTTGAGCTTGGCGTTCTCGGACTCGAGCTCCTTGACCCGACGCAGCTCGGAGGCTTCCAGGCCGCCGTACTTGCTCTTCCACTGGTAATACGTCGCGGTGCTGATCCCGGCTTGGCGGCAGAGGTCCTTGACCGGTAGGCCCGCATCAGCCTGCATGAGCGTGGCGACGATCTGCGACTCGGTGAACTCGGATGTACGCATGAAACCTCCTGGCTGGGGAAAGATGCCAGAAGGTTCTACTTATGCGGTGTCTGTCAGGCGGGGGAGCTTACGGCGCCGAGTCCTTCATTCGGCCCACCTCTCGGCCACATCTGTCTTTCAGCCCTCGTGATAGATGGGGGCGGTGCATTTGGAGTACACCGCGTGGCACGCCGTTCCATAGTGTTCCTCACAGTACCTACTCGCCGATTCTTCTGCTTTCTCGATGGTCCCTTCACTCGTGAAGAACGACCCACCTTTCTCAATATCGGAAATCGTCTCAGCAATCGCCATACACTGATTGAAATAGGTTATCTTGATCCTGCAGCCACTCCCACCTTTTTCCTTGCAGCCAGCAAGCGCCGCCTCAGCCGCCTCTTTTTTTGATGAAAACCCAGCCGCACTCACGGCACTTGTAGAAGCATCATCACCTGACGCATAAGCCCCCCACGTCTTTTCCCAATAGCCATTCGACTTAGTAATTATCCCACTCTCGCTCGCCTGTTTATTATCCGGTAAACACTGCACGGAACCTGGCGTTGCGCCCGGAGGACAGCGCGTCTGAGAGCCTGCCGGAGATACCGTTAAAAGCAGCCAGAGAAAAAAAAGTACCAATGAATAGCGGATCACAAAACCCCTCCAATTGTCGACCTTAATTTCCGGCGACGCCATGCTCGCTAGACTTCTTCGGACCAACTTCTGATGCATTATTCCGGCGACTATCGTCTGGGGTGCGCTGCCCATGATTATTATTAGCAGCAGGCATCTGCTGCTGCACCTGCACGGGCGCCCTCTGTGCAGGCGTTGCTCCGGTTGATGATCCTGGCCCAATCGCCGCATACGGTGTGAACTGTCCAAGCATCCCCTGGAAGAACATGGCTGCCATTGGCGGCGCCGTTACCAACAACGCTGTCAAAATCAACCCGAGTCCCGCTGTGTTGATCGTGACCTGCCGCAGGCCGCCATCAGGCGTCATCTGCAACAGTCCACTGGTCCAGTAGGCCGCCGCCACGGCCGCCATCGCATTCATCGCGATTGTACTCATCACATATAACACTGCTCCCGAGAACAGCGTCCCCGCCCCATATAGCAACCACTTCGAGAACAGCGATTTGGTCTGATCGAATAATAGGCAAATAATAAAAAAAGGCCCCAAGCCGGTGAACAACGCGACGGCAATCTTGTTTAGAAGGATCATTATTCCACCCGCCAGCGCTGGGCCACCAGCTCCAGCTACTGCCATGAACCCCATCAGCATCGATTCTCCAGACACTGCGTTGGAACCATCCTCTGTCCCTGCGGTGATCGAATTTACCGTCCCCAACGCCACTGTGGTCAGCAGCATGTTCTTGTCCATTTTGTCGTACAGCTTCTGCTGTCCTGAAACGTCGCCTGTCACCGAACCATAAATCGCGGTCTGCAGTCCGTCGGTCAGCGTCGTGTACAAGCCTGTCGAATTTCCCGCCCAGCCTGTTGCAATGCCAATGATCAACATCGCGCGAAGAGAGTCACCAACCAGCGCCATCATCGAATCACGCGAACGCCCAGAAACAATCCTCCAGCCCTGAAGGAAAATCCAAACTGTCAGAATAGAGAGCGCTGTAACGCCTAGCAAAGTGGCATAGCGAGCCAGCAACTGCTCTTGAAACGCAGCAATTTCGTCTGAAATGAAATCAAGGACGAGGGAATAAAAACCCAGCCCTGTTAACCCGCTTAAAACATCATCCATCTCATCACCTTGACCCTAAATAACAATCCCTGTTCAACCTAAACCTCAACCCTCACCGCACGACGAAATATCAAAATCCATCAGTCGTAATGCTTGGCGGTCTTCAGCGCACCTTTGAGAACCAACAACGGACCCGCAGTGCTTGCCACGCCCTCTGCCGCACCCACCAAAGGATTATCCTGGCCTAACAGGTCACCGAGAAAGCTCCCGAGCGCAGTCTGATCTTTCTCACCAGTACCACGCTGCATATTTCGCGTAATATCCGCCAACCTCGCACGCTGATTACTCAAATATCGATCATAGCTATTTATCGTTAAAGAAAGGTTTGCAGCATCGATTTGCTGCTGAGCCTGAAATGCCAACAGCCGATTCGTATTTGATTGAATCTTCCCGTAATCAATTTCTTGCAGGGATTTTCGATCATCAATGATGGTTTTTAGCTGCTCCTGCCGTTGCTTATTCAACTCAAGCATATCAAGAAGATAGCTAAACAACTTCCCCTCATGTTTCAAAATATCAATACAGATCGGCTGCTGCTTCGAATTTGACGGATTCTTGCTATCATCAGGACAACGCGCTGCAGCGAGGGCATCGATGTCCCAAGCCTCTAGCTTTCCGCTAATCCCTCCGGCATTTCCACTTTGAGACTCCTCGTATTGCAAGCTTTTTGTCTTTTTCTCATCGACGTTGAAAACCTTACCATCCCCAGTCTGCACATATGACTGCTCGTAGATCTGCTTGAGGCGCTCATCAAGCTTGGTTTTCATTTTGTCTATTTCCTGCTGAGTCTTGTCGTCATCGACCTGCCAATCCGCAAGCGCAGGAGCTACCACCCCCCCTGTCAGCATAACGAAAACAACTACCGCCAGGAAATTATGGCGAACAAAGCCAGGCGCTTTATTGAATTTCTTGTGACTATTCATAATGTTTTCCCATAGTCAGATGGAGAGTCACTCACGCGGAAGCGACAGAAATACCGCCTTTTGAAGGCAGTCGACCGGAATTCCCCCGCTTGCCCGACCCTTTTCGATTCTCATAAAAGAAGTCAAGCCAATCCTCCGGCATCAGGTCTCCCGAAAACGTCTCAAGTTCGATAGAGCGGCGCGCCAAAATCTGATGCATAATTTCAATATTATCTGTAGATGCTGAAATGACGGATAGCGAATCATCCAGCCCCCGCAGGTTGAGCTGGCAAACCACGGAACCATGCCCCTGTTTAACCAGGAAGCAGCGCGAGCGCTCGTCCAGGCCCACGACTACCTGGTACTCTGCATCGGTCAATTTGAGACCATTGATATAGTCTTCACGGCTCGCGTTGGGATTCGGCAACAGAATCAGGGTCGCGGTCTGTTCGATCAGTGCAGCGGAAATGTCACTGGCCAGCGCATCCTCCGGACTCTGGGTCGCGAAGATCCCCAAGCCGTTCTGTTTCCGAATGGTCTTCTGCTTGTTCTTGGCGAATTCCTTCAACCCACCCTTTCCGTCAAGGATCTTCCAGAATTCATCCATGACGTAGATCAGAGGCCGTCCGTCAATCAGCTCCTCCAAGCGATGGAGTAGATAGTTGATGACCGGCGCACGGACCTCTGAATTATCGATAATGTCGGTATAGTCGAAACCAATAATATTGGCTTTCTGGAGATCAATCGTGTCGACTGGATTATCGAACACCCAGCCCAAGGAATTTCCGGCAGTCCATTTCCTGATGCGCGCATAGAGGCCATCATCCCCCATGTTAGGCAAGCTCTTCTGGAAGTTTGTCATCGTCCTTAAGCGCATCGGCGTATCAAGGATGTTTTCCACCGCACGGAAGATCTCTTCCTCTTCCCGCGCCGTATAGGCAACCTTGCCAGCAAGCACCTTGACTAGATCCGCAAGGAATTGGACATTAGCCTCGTTGCGTTCACACTGGAACGGATTGAATCCTGTGGGCCGCCCATTCTCCAAGGCTAGATAATTCCCCCCACAGGCCCGAACGAAGATCTCCGCGCCACGATCTTTGTCAAAGAAGAAGATCGTGGGCGAAGGCTTGTATTTCTGCACTTGGCTCAGCAGAAAATTAATCAACGCCGTCTTACCGGTACCGGATTTACCGATTACCATCGTATTGGCAATCGCCTTCTCGCCAAACGAGTTCTCTGCCGGGTGTGTGGCATGAAAATTGAAATAATACGGCTGACCATTAGTGGTTTGCAGTGTCGTCACACACTCGCCCCACGGATTATTTTCCTTTTTCCCGGTCGCAAAATTGTGCAGCGGCGACAAGCCAAGGAAATTGAGTGAACTCACATTGGCCGGACGGGTGCGGAATTTCCAGCTTGCCGGGAATTGCGAGTAAAACGAAGAAGTCACCGCCAAATCTTCTTTCGCCGAGACGAAGCCCGCATTGGAAAGCTCAGCGCGAGCGATAGCGATGTTCTGCTGTAGTGCGGCCTGACTGTCTGCGTAGAGTGCGATGACGAAGTGATATTCACCCAGGACGAAGTTACCGGAGGACAGCTGGTCCATGGCATGGTCAAGTTCCGCAATCTGACTGACCGCCTTGTCGCCTGATGAGATCATCATCCCCTTGGTCCGATCCAGCACTTTGAGCGCGTCATGACGCCCCATTGGGCTGAAAGAGTGAGTAATCACATATTCGAAATCCAGATACTTCAAGCCGTTCAAAATTCCCGGAAATGTCCCATCCGGGTATTCCTTGACGTTGAGGATTGCACCGTAGTGCTTCTCGCCGTTAGGCGTCGC
The DNA here is from genome assembly GCF_027498035.1 of Pseudoxanthomonas sp. Classification (NCBI taxonomy): domain Bacteria; kingdom Pseudomonadati; phylum Pseudomonadota; class Gammaproteobacteria; order Lysobacterales; family Lysobacteraceae; genus Pseudoxanthomonas; species Pseudoxanthomonas sp. The sequence goes on along the minus strand of NZ_CP114978.1, from coordinate 3,947,823 downwards.
AATGATGTAATCACCGGTCTTGGCAGAGAAGAGATGTTTACTGACAGGCAAGTAATCCTTGATGGATGCACCCAGGACCGGAACCGGTTCAGTGACACGATTAAGGACATAGCCCAGGAACTCCAAGGCCTCCGAGAAAACGATCCCGTTACGGGCCTCATACATGCCAAGACGATAGGGTGAATAATCCTTCAGCACGGCCTCCACGTTCCCAGCGAGTTCCAGAACCTTGCTCACCGCCTGCTCTTCCATCGCACGCAAGCGATCAATATTATCGGTCTTCTCCACGAGACTCTTTCCCCCGACGACGGGCCGGTAGATCAGCGTGAGATACATCTCATTGCGCATGATCTTCTGGCTGGAAAGGCTTTCGAAGTACTCGTCGGACAGTTGTTGGTTGAAACGATGCCTGAAATTGGCCCCTTGCTTGATACTTCCGCGCCTGCGCACGTCATGCACCCAGAATGCGACATTCACAAAATCCGGTGCCCGCAAGGTCTGCAGCATCCGATTGAACGTGTTGTGGCGATGCTCAAGCTCCCACTCCTCACGCCCCACAAATGGCAAACCACCCAGATGCCAAGTCAGCATGTAGTCACCTCCAACCGTCTTGATGACCGACTGGGCGACATGGCTTGAGTATGGAACGAATTCACTCACGGGCGAGTCTGGGCTAAACATAGAGCCTTCCTGGTGTGAAGCAACTTCGACTGGTGAAGCCGAGCTCCCCGGCATCCTTCCGGGGAGGCCCAGCCGCTACATTTCAGCAGGCTTGCTGCGATAAGGATTTGGCGAAAAGACCCACAATCCACCATTGCCACGGATGTTCCTGACCCGCATGCGGACTTGCAGCCGCAAACCCAGCAAGCGAAAGATCATCTCGTCGCGCTTGGCCATCTGCCGCATCACAAAGATCACCACGGGCAGTGCAAACAGCCAAAGCAGGTTCCCGCTGTACATGGCAAAGAGCAGCGTGCCGCCTGCCCCGACAAAAAACGGGACATACGGCACGCCCATGAACATCGCCGGCCGCGTGCAGCCTCGGAACATGATGTTCTTTTGCACGAGTGGTCAGATCATGCCAGAGAAGGTACTTACCACAAAGCTACCAACAGTCGCCCCATCAGTCATGCAGGCACCCTGGTTGGTGTTATTCGGCATAATCATCGCCGCAATCTGACCAGCCGCACCGATCAGTAGTCCCCCGATCAGAATAGGCGCCACGTCACTTATACGCTTGTGAGCAAATGCAATTTGATAACCCGCAAAAATCACGGCAATGGTCACAACTGCGATCGAGGCAATGGTGAGAAGATTGTTTACACTTCCCAGGAATCCGCAAACTGCATCCTCGCTGTCGCCGTAGCCACTGTTCCCATCTGCGGCAAATGCAGGCATGACAGCCAGCGCTGCCACCATCAGGGTGGCACGCGCCAGCATCTTGGTCGTCGAGATGGCCAGATCGGCCGAGATGAGCTTACCCTGCTTGTTCATATATATCTCCATGGTTACGAGGGGTGATGGGGGATTTCCGCCCAGGTTCTCCGCACCCGCATGCGCGGGATGCAAGAATTAGAATACGAAAGCGTTGTCACCGATCTTGACAGGCTCCTGCAGCTCGCTAACGTTCGTCACCTTTTCTGGCTTCGGGGCCTGCGACAACGCCGCCGCGACGTTTCCTGAAGGGTAAACGGGGCCATTACGGGTCAATCTGACGACGCCCTCATTTGTCGAAACCGGACTCACTGAACGATCGACCCCGGGTTTAGCGACAGCTGTTTGATCAACTGTGGCAGCGTCAAGCAGACTGGCTGGCTCTGGAGGCGTCGGCGCGATAGTGCCGGGCTGCATTGCCGAAATCGCCAGATCCTGTGCTTGGTCGCCGTCTACAACGCGTCGCGCAGACAACCTTGCCGTAGCTGGACTCACAGCTACCGCCGCCAGCGGGATAGCAGCAGCGCTACTGGCTGGCACCAACCGATTACCCGCCATCGAGGCGAAGATCTTCTGCACATAACCGTGCCGATAACCCGTGGTGAAGTTTCCTGAGTAATAGCAACTGAAAGCACTTCCCCAATCGCCGTTGGCTCTTGCATGGCATTCGGATAATATCCTGGAGCCCGCGCGTAGACTGGTGCAGCCATCGAAAGCTTGGTTATAAGAGGCGATGCCGTACTTTTGCAGGTTGTAACGATTTACCTGCGCCAATCCGAGCGAGAAGTTATATCCCCGGCGCTCCAGCATTTCCGCAGTCGCCACCGCCTCTTCCAGCGTGCGCGGCTGCCGCACAAGCTTCCCACCAACGACACCAATGGCATACGGGTTCGCCGAGGACTCGACCTGCACCACGTGGTGCATGACGTCCATTGGCACCGAAAGATTTTGGCACTGCATCATGTCCATATAAGGGAGCATGTGCACCTCCTTTGCCTACAGGTCGAAACAGCGTCCGTTAGTTTCCGGCACAGCCAACGCGATATGCCTTGGCAGATATAATTGGCCAACGCATGTCTCGTTGTCAATCCATTCATGAGCGAGGAAATTTTTCAGAGCAGGCATGGCTGCGATGACATTCCGTGATGGAATTCAACTATTCGTCCTTGAAATCACGATCCGGCGTGAAATCTATCCCAGTAATGAAGCGTCCGCCAGCATGGGCCTTTATATGGACCACGATATCGATCGTCATCATGAGCAGTCGTTTGATGACGCCAAATTCCAAGCCCGCACCTTCCGAGGAGGCCTTGACCATCAGTGCTAGCTGATCCCACGTCTGGGCAATACTGCCGGCGTGGCAACTAGTGATCGATCCAGGATGACCCGACGCGCAGTTGCGGATGAAGTAGAAGGACTCATCACCCCGCAACTCGGCCAGGATGATGCGGTCCGGCTTCATGCGGAGGCAGGCCTCCATGCAACTCTTTGCCGTGACGTTGCTGGTGCTCTGGCCACCCTTTGAGTAGAGCAGATGAACCACATTGGGCTGCTCAATAAATAACTCACGCGCGTCCTCGATCGTCACCAAGCGCTCATCCCTGGGAATATGGTGAACCAGGGCCTTCATGAAGGTCGTCTTGCCGCTGCCGGTCGCGCCGGCTACCACGACGTTCTTTTTGTACAACACCGCCTTCCGGAAGAATTCTGCATAGTTTCGCTGCCGTCGCAGGTCGAGCAGTTCTTCGTCGTGCGCGCTCAGTGTGGCTGCGCCCTCCAAAATCTGGTCGAAAAATCCCTCCCGCTGGTACTGGTCCAGGGTCCTAGTCTGGTGAGAAGGCAAACGAATAGTAATGGAAACCTTACCGGGGTCGCATGCAGGCGGGATGACAAACTGTGCACGTTGTCCGGTAGGAAAAGTCAGGGAAACCACCGGATCAGCATCCGTGATCCGCTGCCCGGTATTGCTCTCATTGACCACAGCCGTGCAGAATTGGCGAGCACGTTCAAAATTCAGCGATGGCACTTCGACACGGCGCCAGCCCTCCCTTCCCTCCAAATACAACTCGCCGGGACGGTTAATGCAGATTTCTGTCACATCCTTGGAGGACATGTATTCCCGAATCCCGAGCACCTCGTACTGGTAATCGAGGAATTCGTTGGAGACCTGCGCCAACGGGCCGTCGGTCACGCCGATATCCACCGGAAACACCTCCACTGTCACTGGTAGCTTGGCAGCACGCCAGAGAAGTCAACATCTTTGGCGACGTAGACGTTCAATACCGTTCCCTGGTTGATGGTGATCGTGGGCGAGCGCGCCATCTGCTGACTGATCATCTGCTCGGACAGCCTCTGCATCGTATTGGCAGTCTCGCTCTCGTAAGGCTCGATATAGGTCGTCCCGTTCTCGTTGATGGTCGTGCGTTGAGGCCCGTGCTTCTCGCCTTCGTATTTGAAAGCATCGGCGATCAAACTGATCATCAATGCCGATGTGATCTTGCTGGCCCAATGGTTGTCCAGGTCACCCGGATGACCCGCACCACCCAAGTTGTCCACGCCCGGACTGGACATGAGCACATCCAGACCATTGGGCGTAGTGACGCGATCCCAGATGACCGCCACACGATTTGTACGCCCGCCGCCGCCCGAATAGGTACCGCTGACCTTGGAGCCCTTGGGTAGGAGCAGACTCTTGCCATTGACCGAATACACCGGCTCGGTCACCACGCAACTGGTAAACCCGGAAACATCGGTGACGATGTGGGTTTCCAGCACGCAACGAATATAAGTTCCGCGTAGGAGCAGGGTGTCCGGCTTCTGTAGGTACGTGGCAGAAGACGTCTCTCCCAATTGCGCCTGGATAGGCGGTTGCGTCCCTGGATCTCCAGGGCGCGGAGCTGGTGCGATACCAGGACCATTTCCCTCAGTCGGCGAACCCTGCATCCCGCTGCCGCCGCCCGAGCTATCGGCAATGCGCCGATCCACGAGCGATGGACCTGCTGGGCGCTGCTCCCGGCGCACCTCGCCCATGTTTTCCCGTCCGTATTCACGGGGCTCTTCGAGCGGGAGCGGTGCGACCGGCGGCGCCTGGGCAGCGACCGGCGGCAGCGCAGGCTCGACCTGAGGCGCATCCGGAACCAATGGGCGCTCAGCCCTTGCCTCGCGCGGCCTTTGCTGCTCCTTGCCACCTGAGTTGAACATCCTTAGGAACATGAAAGCCATGACCAGAATGAGTACCAAGGTCGCACCGAGGAACAGAAGAGCGCGCCGATTGAGCCGCTGACCTTCCTCAGCCCGCAGACTCGGCGCAGCCGCATCAAGGTCCTCAAAATCTTGCTGGTGTGCGGACGCAAAGTACGGATTCTCGCGCTCCCCGCGAGGATCTTCCGGCACATCGTCCTGACGATGATCCGGCGGTATGGTGTTCTGGCTCATTTCTGCTCATTCCTCCGCAGGCCAACGACGTTCAGTCCATGTCGGATCACCAAGTATGGATAAGTGCCGTGAACCACGATGGTGTTCTTGTCGACCGTGGTATTGACCACGAAATCCTCACCATGTGCTTCCTGGCGACCATAGACGGTCGGAAAATTTCCACTTGGAAAACTAACCCCGTCATTCATCTTGATATACGTAAACCGTCCATCGTCATAAACAGTGGAGGGAATCAGCCACTGGGCCTTGCTACGTGTTGCATATGAATAATCGTAGTAATAACGTCGCCCGCTATCGATTCCCAGTTCAAGCTGAGCCGGCGGCTCATCCTTGGCCACACTCGCAGCAGGAGCCGCCGCTGAGAATTGCGTCTCCGGCGAATAGACAAAACTGACCTTGTACTGGACACCCGCGGCCCGCGCCTGATCCAGGGCCTTCCAGTCTGTAGCTACTACCTTGAGTTCGAAAATGTAGGAATGAGTCGCCGTGCGCACCATCATATTGGTGTCAACATCGGTATTCTTCGGCTTGATGTAAAAGACATTCTCGCGACGTGAAAGCTCCCATCCGCTACTGAAACCCGTGCTGTAGTCCAGGATTTTCTCATTAGGACTCAGCTCGATCTGGGTGGTGATTCCCAACCCAGTACGGACCTGATAGATAGCATCCGGCTTGTACTCGTAGCGATCGATGACTTGCGCGGCGGCAGGCAACATGATCGCGCACAACAACAGGAAAATCACCGGCGCCAGGCCGGCGTGACGTGGCGCACTCATTGCGAGGTAGCTCCATTCTGTTCGATGGAAGGATTCGATGGCGTCATGCTCGGCGGCTCAGGAACCATTGGAGCTACCCCGCCCGACTCCGATACCGGTGGTGCCTGACCGCCCCCGGCGCCCGCCGCCCCCGGTGGCACGATAGTTTCGGCTGGCGGCAAGCTGGCCGCATCGGCATCAAGTCTATAGCTGGTCACCTGGAATCCCAGGGGGTTCATCACCCGATCCTGATCTTCGAATTTCAGATTGTTGTTGTATTCGTAATCAATGGTGGCCAGCTTATTATCCAAAGGCTGGGTCATTCCATTTTTCTTATCGTACTGAAAACGCTGGAAACGAACGGTAGCACCACGGAACCCGCGGCCATCCGGAGTCCGCACAAGCACCGTACTCAGAATCTTCACACGCAGCGCGGACTGGCGCCCGTACAGGTTGATCGGACTGGCAGGATTGCTCTTCGCGTACAAAGAACGATAGGAAACAGCAACTGCACTACTGGACGTAACATGCACCTGTCGCCACCCGCCAAGTGGGGTCAAAAGCTGATCCGCATCGAAAGACTCGCGCGCCAGCACATATCGCTCGATATTTGCTCGATTGAGGGCCTCGTTCGCAGTGATCGTCCTATCCATCACATCAGGGACGAGACGACTGGCTTGTACGTTACCCGTGTAGGGATCCGCCATCACGATGAAAGGCGTCCGCTCCTTCAGCGGCAGTAGCATGAAATACCCTCCCGCCAGCACTGCCGAAAGTGCGATCGCTCCGGTGGCGACCTGCCAAGCACGCTTTTCGCTGCGCTTGGCCATGTCGGCGATGGTGAGCTCATAGCTCACCGCCTTCTGGATGGCCCCCTTGACCTTTGGCGTTTCTTCTTTATTTCGAGAAATCATGCTGGAACGCTGTTCTTTTTTTGAGTGACGTAACCCGAAGCAGGAATCCGCACCGGGAGCCCAGACGTTCTGTCAGTTCGATGCCGCCGCAGGCGCTGACGCGGGCAGCACCGTGATCTTGTTTCCCACAACCGTCACTGCGATACCGCGCGCGACATAAGCGCTGCTGAGCTGCGATGCGGCATCACGGATATCAGTTGTGTCTATCTGGGAAACAGGCCCAAAGAGCGTGAAATCTGAACCGAATCGATAATCCAACTCCATGCCGCTATCTTTTGCCCAGCGGGTCAGCATCGTCTTCAACGTGCCGTCCATCGGAGAGGCTTGGAAGATGTAGGTGCTCGACAGCGGGATCTCGATTGGCGTTTCCGAATAGTTGTTGATTGGGCGCCATTTGCCGCGATAGTCCGGGGCAGGCGTCGTACCACAGGCGGCCAGCAAAACGCTGAGCACACTGAGCACCAAGAAAGATTTGACGATGTTCCGTGGCCTCACGCGGGACTGCTCCTTCAGGAATTCCAAGAACTGTTGGGCACGGCGCAACCGCCCCGCCGACTGGATTAACGTTATTGAATACGAGCTTGGACGCCGCCTGGGCAGGAGACGCGAATGGATTCGCGATACATATCGGCAATCAGCAGTGGATGCTGCAGAACACAATCATCGTGCCGGTGCCGCGTGTGATGTATCGACCTCGCGCGTTCGCGAGGTGTTCTCACTGGTATTTCCCCAGACATCACCGCCTCCTTGCTGCTACGCCACGCTCGCAATAGGCGGTAACGATGCCTGAGCGCAACTGTCCGATTAGGAGACTACGATCCGTAGCCCCTGTCCGCCCAAGTTAACGTGCGTTAGCGCGGGAGGTCAAGCATTCAGCGGGCCGTCACAATCACATTGAATGGGAAACAGGGAGCCCGTGTCGAAATATTCGAATCGCGTCACATTTTACAATCAGACACTAATGCGGGCGATCTCAACCTTTGGCAGGAGCCGTACGGTGAAATGACGCTCCTTGTAATACTTGATCTTCTCGCACTTCACCGGATGGGCGATGCCCTCGTACAGGAAGACCTCCTGATCGAAGCCCATCGCCTTGAGCTCCTGCGGAAGCATCAATGCGCGACGCTCCTCCGAGATACTGCGCGTCGTATCCCTGCCACGCGTGACATTACGCTTGCGGAATGTGGTGTAACCCAGCATCTCGGAGTAGTCGTTCGCATCCTGCTGCTCACGCGGCGCGTAAATGATCTGCAATGCGTGATTGGTGATGATCGTGCGCGAAACATCCTTGCCGTAGGTCGCATCCAGCTGCGCCATCGACTGGATGATCGGCAGCAGGCGCAGGTTGTAGCCGGCCATGTACGACACCGCCGACGCAATGATGTCAACCCTGCCGATCGCGGTGAATTCGTCCATCAGCAGCAGACACTGATATTTCAGCTCCGGATTGCCCTGCGGCAGCTCGCGCGTGTTGAGGTTGATGATCTGGCTGAAGAACAGATTGATGATCAGGCGGCTCTCGGCCAGCTTGTTGGGCTGGATGCCGATGTAAATGCTCATCTTCTTCTTGCGCAGGTCGGTCAGCAGGAAGTCGTCCTCGGATGTGGCCGCGTCCAGCACTGGATTGATCCAGGCGTTCAACGGCTCCTTCAACGTCCCCATGATCGAGGCGAACGTCTCGTCTGCCTGGGACAGCATGTTGGAAAACGCCGAGCGCGCGTTATCGCTGAGGAACTTGCGTGACGCAAGTCCACGCAGGTAGGTTTTCAGATCGGTGCCATCGCCCGACGAGAGACGATAGATACGGCCCAGCGTCGGTGCACCGGATGAGAACGGGAATCCGGTCTTGACCTCGTCGTCACGGTTCTCGAACAGGAACAACGCAAAAGCCATGAAAGCGTTGCGCGCCTGGCTGACCCAGAACTTCTGGTCATCCGAGCCATCCGGATACAGCATCGCGGCGATGCTCATCAGATCGGACACGCGGAAGGCCGGATCCGTGGAGACGTAGGTCAGCGGATTCCAGCGATGCGTGCGCCGGTCTTCGGCAAACGGATTGAACAGAAAGACCTCCTGTCCCTGGGACTTGCGCCAGCCGCTGGTCAGGTCGAAGTTCTCCTGCTTGATGTCCAGCACCACGACCGACTCGCCGTACTCGAGCAAGTTGGGAATCACGATGCCCACGCCCTTGCCCGACCGGGTCGGCGCGGCCAGGATCACGAATTGCTGCCCCGGCAGGCGCACCAGCTTGCCGCCGAACTTGCCCACGATGATGCCGTTGTCGGCCGGCTTGAGCATGTTGTGCTTGTTCAGATCGCCTGACGTGGCGAAGCGCGCATCGCCGTGCAGCGACTTCTTCTTGGGCTTGAAGACCAGCGCAAGCAACAGAACATAGACAACGAGTACGACGCCGAAACCGATATAGCCGGCGATCTTGATCTTCTTCGCATACGGCTGGTAGCGCGGGTCACCCAGCGCCTGGAAGTACTCGATGTAGGTATTCCACTGCAGCGGCGCCTTGACCTTCAGCAGCGCCATCGTCGTGTAACCGGACAGGTAGAGCCCTGCCACCAGCACCAGCGCCGTCAATACGACGACGAACGCAATCTTCCCCTTGGTCAAGCGCATTCCTCCCTGAAGCCCGCCCCTTCAAGGGCAAGGCGAGAACATCAACGAACCTGTTTGGCCACCTTGGGCCGGACCGACTTGCGGCGACGCGGACGCGCGTCGTCACTGCGGCTGGGCCGGTCCTCTTCGAGCAGCTGCTCCATGTACAGGCGCGCCTCTTCCAGCGAAGGCTCCTCGCGCAGCTTGGCGCCGGAATCGGTGATCACCGCATAGCCGATCACCTCGTCGGGCGCGTAGGCCGGATCGGAATCGCGCGTCAGCGCGACGACCTGATAGCCGTGCTTCTGCAGAATCGTGTGGCGGTATTCCATGGCGGCGCTCCCTCACCGGTCAGACAGGGGGATCGTAAGCGAAACAGGCCGCCGCCGGCCACCGCGTTTGCAACCGGCATGCCGTAAAGGAACAGAGGTTGGGAAAAATCCACCGGCCCGGACTTGCCGGAAACCGCGTGGTGGGCGGTACAGGGTTCGAACCTGTGACCCCTACCATGTCAAGGTAGTGCTCTACCGCTGAGCTAACCGCCCGAAGCAACTGGTGTTGCTGCGCCCTCAATGAGGGGGCGCGCATCATAACACCCGGATTCGCCAACGGGAACTCACCGGCGCATTTTTCTTTTGGCGCCCGGCCCAAACCGCCCTCAAACCACCAGGCTGGCGGCCTTGAGCTTCTGGATTTCGTCGCGCAGATGCGCCGCATCCTCGAACTCCAGGTCCCGCGCGTGCTGGTACATCTTGGTCTCCAGCGCCTTGAGCTTGGCGGCGATCTGCGGCTGGCTGAGCGCGCTGTAGTCCTCCGCCCGCTCGGCGACCCGGCGCCCCTTGCCGCGCTTGGGCACCTCGTCGTTGGCCGCGTCGCGCGCGCCCTCCAGGATGTCCACGATCGGCCGGGCCACTGACTTGGGCACGATCCCGTGGGCGGCGTTGTACTCGACCTGCTTCTCGCGGCGACGATCGGTTTCGTCGATGGCCGCCTGCATGGAGCGCGTCATCCGGTCGGCATACAGGATCGCCTTGCCGCGGAGGTTGCGCGCGGCGCGGCCGATGGTCTGGATCAGCGAGCCGGTCGAGCGCAGGAAACCCTCCTTGTCCGCGTCCAGGATCGCTACCAGCGACACCTCGGGCATGTCCAGGCCTTCACGCAGCAGGTTAATGCCCACCAGCACATCGAACTTGCCCAGGCGCAGGTCGCGGATGATCTCCACGCGCTCCACGGTGTCTACGTCCGAATGCAGATAGCGCACCTTGATGCCGTGCTCGCCCAGGTATTCGGTCAGATTTTCGGCCATGCGCTTGGTCAACGTGGTGACCAGCACGCGGTCGCCCCAGCCGATCCGCTCGTTGATCTGCGACAGCAGGTCGTCGACCTGGGTACCGACCGGGCGGATCTCGACCACCGGGTCGATCAGGCCGGTCGGGCGTACCACCAGTTCGGTGATCTCGCCACCGGATTCGCGCATTTCATACGGGCCCGGCGTGGCCGAGACGTAGACGCTGCGCGGGCAGCGTGCCTCCCATTCCTCGAACCGCAGCGGACGGTTGTCCAGCGCCGACGGCAGGCGGAAACCGAATTCCACCAGCGTCTCCTTGCGCGAGCGGTCACCCTTATACATCGCACCAATCTGCGGAATGGTGACGTGCGACTCGTCGATGACCAACAGCGCATCGGCCGGCAGGTAGTCGAACAGGGTCGGCGGCGGCTCGCCAGCGGCCTTGCCGGTGAGGTGGCGCGAGTAATTCTCGATGCCCGAGCAGAAGCCCACCTCGGCCATCATCTCCAGGTCGAACTGGGTCCGCTGGGCCAGGCGCTGCGCCTCGACCAGCTTGTTCTGCTGGTACAGCTGCTCCAACCGCTCCTTCAGCTCGACCTTGATGGTGTCCACAGCACTGAGAACCCGTTCGCGCGTGGTGGCGTAATGGGTCTTGGGATAGATGGTGAAGCGCGGCACCTTGCGGATGGTCTCGCCGGTCAGCGGGTCGAACAGGGTCAGGTTCTCGACCTCGCCGTCGAACAGCTCGATCCGCAGCGCCTCCACGTCGTTTTCGGCCGGGTGGACATCGATCACCTCGCCGCGCACGCGGAACGCGCCACGCTGCAGCTCGTATTCGTTGCGCGTGTACTGCAGCTGGGTCAGGTGGCGGATCAGCTCACGCTGGTCGATATGCTCGCCGCGCGACAGGATCAGGCGCAGCGACAGGTAGTCCTCCGGCGCGCCCAGGCCGTAGATCGCCGACACCGTGGCCACCACGATCGCATCGCGCCGCGACAGCAAGGTCTTGGTCGCTGCCAGGCGCATCTGCTCGATGTGTTCATTGATCGAGCTGTCCTTCTCGATGAAGGTATCGGAGGACGCCACGTAGGCTTCGGGCTGGTAGTAGTCGTAGTAGCTGACGAAGTATTCGACCGCGTTGTTGGGGAAGAACCCCTTGAACTCCCCGTACAGCTGCGCAGCCAGCGTCTTGTTGGGCGCCATGATCCAGGGTCGGCTTCTGGATCCGCTCGATCACGTTGGCAATTGTGTAGGTCTTGCCCGAGCCGGTGACGCCCAGCAGCGTCTGCTTGGCCAGGCCGGACTCGAAATTCCCGGTCAGCTTTTCAATCGCAGCGGGCTGATCGCCCGCGGGCGAATACGGGGAAACAAGCTGGAAATGGTCAGTCATGAGGCCTGCCTGGAGAGCGTTAAAAAGTATAGCGCCGCCTTGGATGACGGCCCGGTGCGGAGAATTCCTACAGCGCGCCGTGGTGCCCAGCGATGTTGGCGGGACGGACAAAGCAGGACGCTGGCGGCATCCCAACCGCACGGACAAAGGATTGCCCGATGGACGCCCAGCTCACTCGCCATGCCCTGCCCGCCCAGCCGCGCCGCCGGATCCACGGCTTCAGCCTGATCGAGGCCACCGTGGTCATGGCGGTGGCCAGCATCGGCCTGGCGATCGGGCTACCTTCATACAAGAGCGTGGTCCAGCATCAGCGCGAGAGCGCCACGACAAACCTGCTGACCTCGTTCCTGGCATCTGCTCGCAGCACCGCCATCACCTATCGCAAGCCGACGGTCGTCTGTCCGAACGACGGGAACAACCAATGTCGGGATGACAGTGACTGGACACAAGGCTGGATCATGTTCTACGACCCCGACGGCAACCGCCGCCCGGACGACCCAGACGACCTGCTGCGGATCGAAGCGGGCCCACGCGACCCTGAATTGCGTATCGTCTCGACCAGCGGCCGCCCGAAGGTCACCTTCCTAGCCAATGGCAGCGCCGCCGGCAGCAACCTGACCATCCGTCTGTGCCGTAACGGGACTGCCAAGACAGCGGTGATCGTGAACCGGAGCGGCCGCACCCGCGTGGGGAAGCCGGACAACGCCGCGGGCTGCGTACTCTGAACGTCGCTAGATGCACCCCGACCTGCCCCCTACCCGAGCCCGGAACCCGCAAAAACAAAGGCCCGCATCGCTGCAGGCCTTTGTCTGTGTACTTTTGGCGCCCGAAGTTGGACTCGAACCAACGACCCCCTGATTAACAGTCAAGTGCTCTAACCGGCTGAGCTATTCGGGCGGGGGCGCAAATTGTATGCGGAGGACAGCGGGCTCGCAAGCCCGTCGAAGCCCATCTCTTCACCAGGGCCGCATGAAGCCGGAATCACCAGCACTGCGCGTAGGTACCGGCACTATTGCCTTTGGCACCGGCCTGGTTGATGGTCAGGGTGCCGCATTTGTCATTGTTCTGCCCCCCATTGGCGTTGGGTGTGGCCGTCAACGTAAATGTCGTTGCCGTGTTGTTGGAAAGGGCCACCCCGTAATAAGCCGTTCCAGTCCTCGGGCTTTGGGCAAAGGCCATCGTGGCGAGATCGAACGTGGCGTAGGTATTGTTGACCGTCCGGTAACGCTCAGCCATCTGCGTCAGCTCAACCAGGTCCGCCTTGGCCTGGGCACGTCGCGATTTGCGCACCTGCTCCTGATAACTGGGATAGGCGATGGCAGCCAGGATCGCGACGACCGCCACGGCAATCATCAGCTCGATGAGCGTGAAGCCACCTTTCCCTCGCAATAGTCGTTTCCGAGGCGAACGGCCAGGTAGCGAAACCATCGAAAAATAAGGAACAGACGTCACTTCAGTTGCCTCCAGGATTGTCGACCACACAGCCGCTGCACACCGATGGATTTGGTTGGGTCGATGGGATCGATGATGACCTCACTACAACCGCCGGGCGGCGGCGGATCAGTATCGCAATCCGTATCAGCCGGATCACAGTAGCTGGGCAGCGTTGGTGTTGGCTGGGTCGCCCCCACGCCCTGACTGGGAGCACCACTACCCGTTGAAACCCCACCGGTGGTCGTACCACCCGCTGGCGTGGATCCAGGAGGAATCGTAACCGACCCCAGGGCCGCCCCGCCGCTGACGCTGTTGAGCGCGTACAACCAGTTATCGCCACCCGGCGTGCAGTCGGTTCCAATGCCCGGAATATAGGTCGGGAAGTAGATCTTGCCGCTCTGCAAGGTCGGCTGCCCCACGACGCGCTCGCCTTTCTTGTCGAGCTTCCCGTCGGAGACGACTGCCAGATCCATATACCAACCGCGCTGAGTCAGGTAATTGACGGAATTGGTCGTGACCGAACGGGTTGGCGGCACCGTCGCGTCATCAGAGGTGATCTGCTGCTGCGCCAACAGCCCACGGCCGCTCACCGGCCCTGAGTTGTTATCCCAGATTCCATAGACCGTCTGCACGTCCTTGACGTCGTTATCGCCGGCGACGAAGTAACGCCCCGTTCCGAAATAGATCATGTAGCCCGTTCCCGGCCCGACTGCCACTTCAAAACCACCGGTAATCGGCTGGGCCTTGCCGTCGGCGTCCTCGGCGGTGAACAGCGGCTTGTTGTCATAGGCAACGTTCCAATCCGCCGCGCTGGCACCGCTCAGATCGAATTTCCAGACATGGCCCTGCAGGTCGCCTGCATAAGCGGTATCGACCAGACCATCACCGTTGCCGTCGACGACCGCAACATTCCCCAAACCGTTCATCTCCATCGATGACGTACCGCCAGCGGTGATCTTCTTGACCAGCTTGCCAGTGGCCACATCCACCACATACAGCACGGCATTGCCGTTGTTGCTGTTGTAGCCGTTGCCGAAGATCGCAACCCACTTACCGTTGTCGACAGGCACGATGACCGGCTTGCCCATCACGTAACCGATATCGCCTTCCTCGGCAGCCTTGTTGGCATTGAGTTCCCAGAGAACATTCCCTTCGTTGAAGCCTTTCCCGGTCGTGAGCGAAGTCACGTTCATACCGAACACGCCCTTGCCGCCAGCGCCCATCCCGCCTATCAGCAGGGTCTGCCAGCTGCCGCCAATCAGTGCATCACCAAGAGTGAGCTTGCCATCCACATAGTAGTGGTGTGGGTAGTCGCGGTTCGCAAGCAAGCCTAGGTTGGATTGGACCGCATTGGGAACATAGGCAAAGACTTCACTACCCGTATTGGCGAAACCATGCAGCATGCCGTCGTTCGCGCCGACGAAAACGTATTCGTCGTGCGTGGTCTTGCTGTTGACGTAATCGGTGTACGCAGTGCGTTGGGTTGACGACAAGCCACCCGCGCCTGCCCAACCATAGTTGGCTGTCTTGGTGGCGACCACCGGCGCGGAGTTGATGATGTCACCCAGGATGCCCGAGCGGACGCGGAACGGCCTAGCACCCTTCGCAGTCCCCTCCAGGTCACGCTTGCCCCGGATGTACTGGACCAGATCCCCACCGGTGACCGCGTCGCCAAAATCATTACTGAAATTACCGGTGGTATAGCCCAGACGCCCCAACACCGCAGGATCATCCCCCCCCAGGTTATCGGGAATGAATGTCTTCACTGCGGTGGTTCTGTTGTCAGAATCCACAGAGGACAGACTGGTATAGATGGAACGATCATCTACACCGGCACTGGTGGTTGGCATCTTCGCCGCAGCACTCCAGATCGCGGTAGACATATCCACGGTGCCATTGGCCCTGATCTTGTAGGCCTGGACGTCACCCACCCAGTTGGTGGCGTTGTTGGAACTGCTGTAGGACGGCAACACCACGAAGGAATTGCTGTTGACCTGCGCTCCAGATATGGACAGCGAGCCGCTGCTGCCGTTCTGGTTTTCGATGGTATCGAAGGCCTTGGTCAGCTGCTGCTTCAGATACAGCGGATTAGTGACCAGGAAGTAATTGTCCGGTACACCATCGGCATCAGCATCCCAGGCCTGATCGGTCCCGTACTTGGCTGCATACCAGAGCGGGTTTTCGAGTAGCCCGGCGCCAACGCTGGCACCCACCTGGAACGTGCGAGTCGAGGTCAACGCCGTCAATGCGCATTTGGCAGGCATCGATGACACGTTGCAATAGCCTGGCTTCTCTCCGGGCGGCGTAGCCAGCTTGTACTTAGGTGTCGCGCCATCCCGGTCATGAACTTCTAGGTAGACGCCATCAGCCGTCGTGCCCGAAATCACATACCCCATGTACTGGTCGATACCGCCGGCCGCGTATTCCGAACTCATGCTGACCACGAGTTCACCCGTCGCCGTCACCTCCAGGGTATAGAGCGAAATGGCATCCATGTCATGGTCAGCTCCCTGCTCCACGTCCTCGTAGTTGATGCGGAACTCCGCGTATGGGCGCCCACCGTTGACCGATGTATCACGATCGGCCCCCTTAGGATCGGTGTTCTTCACTGTCTGCACATAGAAGTCGACGATCTGGTCTGTCGGCTGGAAATCGCTGGTCGGATCAATGCCTGAACCACCAACAGACTTGGCGAAGGGCACGAAGGTGACATTGCCGCTCCCCACGGGAAAGCTGAACTTCGGCAATGGGGATGCGAGCGCGATCGAGTAGGTACGAAGGTACTTGTCACCTCCGACCTTGTTGTTCGCACCGAATCTGGAAACACCTGCGGTGTAGAAGGTGCCCTGCTTGCTGGGCTCCTCCGGAGACAGGCCGCGTACCGTGGACAGGTTACTGACGACCTTTGGCGTCGGCGCGTTGTCGGCGACGTTATTGGACTCACCAATGAACATCGATCGGGAACCACCACCTTCATCGGACCAGATGGCATCGACCTCCTGGCCAACGTTCAGCGATTGCATGACCACCGGATCGTCTGTCTGGGACACGCTTCCCCAGTGCGTACCAGGCACGCCGTAGTCATAGGATGGGTTGATGTCGCTCAGGATCGTAGCCGTCGGCTGAGCGCAAACCGGATAACCACCACCGCCGTTGGCCGTTGCCGTATAGGGCGTGCGCCATGCCGGCTTCGGCAGCTTCAATGTCTCCGCATCCGGGCCAGACGTATAGTTGAACGCATCCTTGGGAGCGCTCGCGCCTCCGTAATAGCGCAGCGTCTCGTACATCATTTCACCGATGGGATTACCCCACATCCAACACTCACCGTCATTCACCGGACGCGTGGTGATCCAACCGCACCCGTATGCCTGGCTGGAATAGCTGTAGTCCAGGATGCGGAATTTGTCGATGGTTTCGACGATGCCGCCATCAACCAGGCCTTTGGCGAACTGTCCAGTGTTCGCGTCCACTTCGTTCTTGAAGCTGGACATGTTCTTGCGCACGACTCCGCCCGCCGTATTGTTCTTGTACGAACCGGTCAGCAGACCGAAGTACATGCGATCGCTCTCACCATAGTCGTGCAGGATTCCGGTCGGCTTCACCGAGGTGTTGTTCCCATAGACCTTGCAGTTGTCATCTCGCAGCGAAACTGTCGCCGGACACACCTGCACACGCAACGGATAATTGGTCATCGCGGTGGCACCACCGGAGGACGGTGTTTTCCAGTACAGCTGCCAGTAGTCGTCGCCGCCACCTTCCTCGTGACGTACCTGGATGGTATGGAGACCGGCAGCCAGGGTGACCTGGCCGGAATGGCTCGTCAGACCAGCGCTACTGGCATCCCCACCATGGTCTCCATACCACCCGTAGACCACATTGCCATCAATCTGGACCTCGATCGCATCGTCGCCGTTAACAGCGAAGCCATAGGCACCAGCTTCACTGATATTGATCTGTCCCTTGATCAACGTGTGATAACCATCTTGTCCACAGCCATTGGTGCCGTTGCCAGGATTGTTGTTTGAGCCGGAGGTATTGATGTCGCTGATTGCTTTGTTGGCAACACACAAATTCGTGGCAGAGTTGTTGCCAAAAAGCGTATCCATCGCGGCTTTGTTGCCCGAAGTCCCCTGCGAATCCTTCCAGGTGGAAATGGTCAGACCGCTATAAGCCGCAGCTGGCACGATGCTCCAATCACCGGAAGAACCCGAACCAGTGACGCAATTCACCCTGACATTATTGGTCGTGAAGCAATCGTTGCCCGCAACGGGACGCTCGATGGAGACCCAGTTCCAGATCCGGAAGACCGTGTTGTTGAGCACCCGCAACTGCGGCACGCCGTTGTCGCTGAGCGTGGTCACCACGAACAGGTTGTAGCGTCCAGTATTCGGGGCGTTGTAAGGCGTGTACTGCTTGATGTTGTATCCATCGCGCGCGACGCTCTGGTATTCCTTACCCCAGCTGTGGGCGTCCTGCGGGGTGAATGAGGCCTGCAGCACCGTGTCGGAAGCGGTATCGACATTGCGATAGCCGCCGTAGAGCACCTTGCGCAACGCATCCATGCGAGAGGTGGTGACGTAATTCAGGAAGTCGCCGCTCCACTTGGTGCCGTCACACTGCTTTCCATCGCTTCCGCCCGCGGCCCCCGAGGGTGTGAACATGCTCCCATCGGTGGACTGGGCATAGCAGACCTTGGAGTTGTAATACCCGTAGTAGGTGATTTTTGCGGGCTTGTAGCCGACATCCAGCGCGCCATCGTCGTCCAGATCCGACGCGTCGTTGTAAGCCTCATAGTAGAGCTTGTGGTCGCGCGCCATGACCAGCATGTTCAGTGGCGGCAGGGAGGTCCGTGTAAACAGCGGCGCCTGCGCGATGACAAGTTGGCTCGGAGCACTGAAGACCACGCCAACCGCCATGGCGATACCCAGCATCAACAGCGCAAGCAGGACGTATTTGAATTTCATGATGGGCCAGCTCATGGCTTGATGAAGATGGTGTCGATCGCAGCCACGGAGGACGAGCTGCCCAACGTATCCTGATCATGGCTCAGTGCAGTGGTGCGATACATGGTGCAGAAATCTTTTTCCACTCCCACCCCGGCACTACATTGACCGGCGCAGATACTGATGTTGACCGTACGCGTCATCGTGGAATTTCCGTCGGCGTTGTCGTTGACCCATTTGGTGGCATCAAAGGGAACAGCACAGTTCTCATAGTCGAACGCGGTACCCGAAGCCACCTGCACCTCCCTATTCCTTACTTCCGCCTCGGCGCCCTGGAAGGCCTGGTTGGCGGCAAGGAAATTGGATGACATACGTTCCTGCATAGTGGCCACCTGCATGCCCACGATGCCGATCAGGGCAAGCAGGATCAGCATGATCAAAGCCACATAAAGCACGGCGCCCCGCTGACGACTGGGCGTCGCGGGGATACGGAAAGGACGCGGATATCGCTTCATGTCATTGTCCGAACAGACGGTTACGCAAGGCGATGGTGCTCTCGTAGGCCGACCGATACTGCCCATCGTTGGCAGGCTCCATCGTCACATTCAAGGCTTGGGGGAGATTGGCGTCCGCGGGCACCGGGACCACCGCATGATCGCCGGTTCCACGCAACAGCAACCCCAGCTGCACCGCTCCCACGCGCCGCCACAGATTGGCCTTGGCCGCGTCGTCAGCGCCCAGCGCATCAAGGTCCTCACCGGTGTAACTCTTGTCGAGATAGCCGCTGGGCATGCTGGTGGCTGCTGTCACCGAGTCGACGCTGTAGAGCAGCTGCATCGACTCGACGCCCTCGGCCATTTCATCCGACACTGCGCTCAACTCACCGCCTGGAGCACTGGTCCACCGCATCCGGTACAACGAAGGCACGTCATCGGGATTGAGAGCAACGTAATAGGCAACGATTTCAGCCTTGGAAAGCCATGCCTGATTTGCACCATAGGCCAGCGCCCCGTCCTGGGCCCCCACATAAGCAAGGCCGCTCTTGTTGAGCCCCGTCTGCGACACCGTCATCGAGGTGTCACCCGGTGCAGCGGATGCCTGGAATACTGAGGTTCCGCGGCAATCGCCCATCGCGAACAAATTGCTGGCGGTGGAGTCCGTTGCGATCTTGGTCGCGCCGGCAACCGATTCGTCAGGATAGGTCAGCGCAGGTGGAGCAAAGGACGCCACCGTCGTCTGTTCCGGTGATAGGTAGCGCATGACCACGATGTCGCTGCCCTTGATGGGCTTGGGCCTCATCTCCTGGAACAATCCCGCATCCGGCAATGCGGGGGACCAATCCCCTACTCCCCCCACTTCCGGTGTTCCCACTGCCAGCGTGTCTCCGGGGGAAGTCCCCTTGGCTTCGAACCCCTGAATGGATACGTCAAAGCGCAGTGGAAATGGCAACGCAGTCACCGTGTTGTCGTTGCGCTGCTCTTCGGTCATGAACAGCGACCTGATATTTCCGCCAGTGATCTTGCCTGCGCTATTGAGTGAGAGCAGCGATTGGTCGTTCACGCATCCAGCATGACCCACCATGCGCAAGTCCCGTTGCAGGAAATCCATCGCAAAGCGCGCATTCTCCTGGTTGCGAGCAATCGCCTGCGAGAGCTGATAGGCGGTACGCGAAGCGCTGAAGACCTGGATTACACCAGCCAGCAGCACCAGCCCGATAACAAGAGCGATCATTAACTCGATGAGCGACATGCCCAGCTGATTTCGCCGCCACCGATAAAGGCGAAGCTGGCTCATATGCGGGTCTTCACTTCGAATTTGGCCTTCTGCTTATCGGCATCCTCTTCCCAGTATGCATCACTCCATTCGATCGAAATCACCAGGTCACCATTGGCGGCGAGCGCGACATTTGCCGTGCCATCCGGAAAAACCGTGCGCAATTTGCACTTCCAGCGAGCAATGTTATTTGCCGGGCTCGTATCCTGGCCAAGGGCGCAGTTACCACCGGTAACGCCACTAAAGCTAGCGGACTTGATCGCGTTGTAGTTGGAAGCCCCGTTACGCTGGGTCCGGATCAGGTCAACCAGTTCATAGCTCAAGTTGGTCGCAACGGTACGGTTCTGCGCACTCTTCGTAAAACGCACCGACATGGTCTGCAACATGGCAAACCCAAGCAGCCCAACACCGAGTACAAGCACCGCGATCATCACTTCGATGAGGGTAAAGCCAGCCTGACCATGGCGGCGACGGTGGAACGAAATGGGCCGCCTCATGCAGGGCAATCCTCTTTGGTGGTTTTGACCTGCCCGGTAATGGTGACGTCGATTTTCCGCTGTAGCTGTGCCGAGCCACATGCCGGCGGCCGTAATGTCAGAGCCACGGCTACTGCTGCGCGCCCCCTTGAATCAAACTGGACGGCGTTGCCAGGACCAGTGATAGCGATGTCGCCATTGCCCCGGGTGAACTTGAGGACAGTCTCGGTGGCGGCAAGTGCTCCGTCGCCATTCGCATCCGCCCACACCAGATAGCCATCCGACCAGCTGCCGCCGCAGGCCGTCCCATTGGTGCTACTGCACACAGCTGCACCATGGGTACTGCGAATGGCCTCGCTTCGCGCCAATGCCAGCGTACCGATGAGCGCGTTGGTCGAGGTGGCGACACGGTTGGACCGCAGGGTCTGCTGGAAGCTCGGCAACGCAATGGCCAGCAGAATCGCCAATACGGCAACCGTGACCATCAGTTCGATCAGCGTGAATCCCCTCACCTGGTCGCGTGACATAGCACCTCCCCAACTTGAACTTGAGGAGGCTGCTTCAGTGCTGCCTTGCTTGCAACCCATATCCAGACAAGCGGCGGAACCGAGGCGATGGGCGCACAACCCACGCAATGGCTGACTTTCCAGCCTAAAGAAAACCCGAGCCACTGCCATCATCCCCGCGCGAGCGGGGACGACGAGCAGAAGCCCGACGGCTCAGTGTTTCCTCAGGTCACAACCCGATAGCACGGTTTGTAATCGCCTGCGATCTTCATGCGGCGCTGGGCAACGAAGGCCTGCAGGAGTGAGTCCAGGGCAGCCATGATTTCCGGGTCGCCGTGGATCTCGAACGGACCGAACTCCTCGATCCGGCGCATGCCGTCCTCCTTGACGTTGCCGGCGACGATGCCGGAAAAGGCACGACGCAGGTCTGCAGCGATGGCATGGGGCGCACGGCCGTGGTGCAGATCCAGCTGGGCCATTGCCTCGTGCGTGGGCACGAACGGCTGCTGGAACGCCAACGGAATGTCGATCGACCAGTTGAAGTAATAAGCGTCCTTTGCGGCCTTGCGATGTTCGCGCACCTGGGTGATGCCAGCCTTCATGGCCTGGGATACGGCCACGGGGTCACCGATGATGATCTGGTAGCGCGACGCGGCAGCCTCGCCCAGAGTCATGCGAATGAAGCGGTCGATCTGCTCGAAATACGGCGCCGCCACCACCGGTCCGGTCAGGATCAACGGGAATGGCAGGCCGGCGTTTTCCTCACGCAACAGGATACCGAGCAGATACAGGATTTCCTCGGCCGTGCCCACGCCGCCCGGGAAGACGATGATGCCGTGGCCGATGCGGACGAACGCTTCGAGGCGCTTCTCGATGTCCGGCATGATCACCAGGTGATTGACGATCGGGTTGGGCGATTCGGCCGCAATAATGCCCGGCTCGGTCACGCCGATATAGCGCACCTGCTTCTGGCGCTGCTTGGCGTGGCCGATGGTGGCGCCCTTCATCGGGCCCTTCATCGCACCCGGGCCGCAACCGGTGCAGATATCCAGGCCACGCAGGCCCAGCTCGTAGCCGACTTCCTTGGTGTACAGGTATTCCTCGCGCGAAATCGAATGGCCACCCCAGCACACCACCAGGTTCGGCTCGGACGGCTTGAGGATGCGCGCGTTGCGCAGCTGGCCGAACACCGCATCGGTAATGCCGGCAGTGGTCTCCAGGTCTGCCGCGTATTCCTCGCCCAGCTCGATGGCCATGTAAGCCAGGTCGCGAACCACAGCGAACAGCAGCTCGGCCACGCCGCGGATGATCTCGCCATCGACGAATGCCATGGCCGGCGCGTTGACCAGCTCGATCCGGACGCCACGGTCGCGTTGCAGGACCTGGATGTCGAAGTCCGGGTACAGGTCGCGCGCCGCGCGCGGGTCATCCGAAGCACTGCCGCTGGTCAACACCGCCAGCGCGCAGCGGCGCAACAGGTCATGCATGCCGCCCGCCGAGGCATCGCGCAGGCGCGCCACCTCAGTCCGGGACAGCACGTCCAAACCACCACGCGGGTAAATCCGCGTACTCACCACCGGCAGCGCCCGGGTTGCCACTTCACTCATCACTACTTCCTGCTCATCGGTCCGTTTGACGGACGACTGTAGCGCAGCGCGTCCGCCCGGGGTATGCCAGGCGCCAGGCAAAAAGAAACGGCCGGGTTGCCCCGGCCGTTGGTTTGCTCGTTACGCCAAGCTGCGTGGATCAGAACTCGTAGCGTAGCGTCACCAGCGCCGACCAACGCGATACCACGCGGGACGGCGAACCAGCGTAGGCGTCGTACTGATACAGCGGCTGCGGAGCGTTGCTCTGCAGGTTGTACACATACGTGCCATCGGGATTGACGCGATTCAGACCAGCCAGGTAGCGGGTGTCATACAGGTTCGTCGAACCCGTGCCCTTGGTGACACCCCAGTCCTTGTTGAGCATGTTCAGGAAGTTGTAGATGTCCAGGCGGACGACGCCCTTATGCTCCTTGAAGAAACCCGGAATCTCCTGCTGGATACCCAGATCGAACTGGTTGATCCACGGCATCCGGTCGCCGTTGCGCTTGACCACCGAGCCGCGCTGCGAAGCCAAGTACGTGTTGGAATCGATTGCCGCCTGGAACGCGGCAATTTCCTCAGCAGTGGCCGCACGCGCGCTCGACCCGGTACCCCATACGTAACTGACATTGGAATCGTTGACCAACGGGACGTATGCCGGATCTTGGCTAATGCCGTCGCCATTGAGATCGCCGTTCATGATCCAGGTGTACGGCAGACCGCTACGACCGTTGTAGAAGCCGGTGATGCTGGTCTTGTAGTCACCGAAGAACGCATGTTCCCAACCCAGCGAAAGCTTGATCGAGTTACGGACTTCACGCGTGGCGGTGCTCGCAATCTCTTCGTTCGGGTTCAGGCGCGATACGTACTGGTAGCTGGACCAGGCCTGCGAGCTGGTGTCCGAACCGACTTCGCGGGCATGCGTGTAGGTATAGCTCAGATTGCCATACCAGCCATTGCTCAACGGCTTGTCCAACGCGAAGGTCACAGCCGTGGAACCACCCTTGTCGGTGTTGCCCAGCAGCGTGGTCCCATTGGAGCCACTGGTGAAGTTCGGGTTCGCACCATTGTTCTTGGCACCACCCGGCGTGACCCAATAACTGTCACGGCCATCGAACAGTTGGCCATTGGCCTGACCAATGTTCAGCGCCTGGTAGAACACCGCATCCTTGTTCTTCAGATGCAGGATTTCGGCGGTACCCACCAGACCCCACCACGGCAGCTCCGCGTCGTAGCCCAAGCTGAATTTCCAGGCCGTCGGCAGCTTGAAGTCTGGATCGATGGCGTCGACCTGCTTGCCAACCGTCGGGTAGTCGGCCGCACCCGGCTCCGGGAATGGCTGGTTGTACGGGTCGGCACTGAACGGGTAATTCGGATCGTAGGAAGTCTTGGTGATGCTGCCCTTGTTCACACCATTGTTCTGGTAGGGATTGCCCAGCCAGACGAATGGCGGCGTGGTCTGGAATAGGCCAACGCCACCGCGCAACTGCGAATAGCGCGGGGTATCAAAAGCATAGTTGAATGCCAGGCGCGGCAGCACGACCTTGTTGCTGGCACCCAGCTTGTAGGAATTACTGAAGCCAAACGCCTCCTCGAACTGCGGATGCTCCGGCGGCGCCTTGTCTGCCTTGGGAATGTTGACGCGCACGCCGTACACCAGCGACAGCCTGTCGGTCGCCTGCCAGGTGTCCTGCAGGAAGGGGCTCCACTGCTCCAGGTTGATCGCGGCGGCGGTATCGGCCTCGGTATAGCCATCAAGCGGTCGGGTCACCGTGTAGTACGAATACCGGCCGGCCTCGAAGTCGTCGATGCTGGCGAAGGTGTACACGCCGTGCAGATCGCGGCCGTACAGGTTCAGCGCCTTGGTCTTCTCGTAGTCGAAACCAAACTTCAGCGTGTGATCGCCGAGGTACCAGTTGCCGAAGATCGACGCGGTGAACTTCTTGGTATCGATCGCATTCTCGTGGCGATTGCGGTCTTCACCGAAGCGGATGCCGTTGCCGTCGTTGTTCGGCGCACTGCCAGCAGTCAGGCCGTCGGTCGCGACATTGATCGACGGTAGGTCGATCGCGTTTCCAGCGATCTGGCTGAACTTCTGATAGCTGAACTTGGCTTCAGTCGAGAAGTTCTCGCTCCAGTCGTCGAAGAACTGCAGCGCGGTGTTCTTGGTCTCGCTGACCTTGTTGAACCAGCGCGTGCTCAGGATCACCTTCGACGCATCGGTGTCGTAAGGCTGCGGCAGGTTCTCTTCAGTCTGCTGGTAGGTCAGGCTGGTGCGGTGGTAGTCGTTGATGTTCCAGTCGATCTTGCCCAGGTAACGCTTGTTCTTCAGGCTGACACCCAGCGCACCGTAGGTGCCGGCATCGATGCCGTAGGTGTTCTTGGCAATATCGATCACGCGCTGGATATCGGCCTGCGACACCGCCCCGGAACCAACACCGTCATCGGCCGAGGCACCGCCGAAATTGGTCACTTCCTGCTCTTCATACGAACCGAAGAAGAACAGCTTGTCCTTGAGGATCGGACCACCGATGGTGACGCCCTTGGTGGTGTCCTTGTCGAACAGGTCGTAGTCCTTGCCACCCTCCGAGCCCACCATGTCCTTGGCGTTCTTGTAGGCGTAGTAGACCGACCCATGGAATTCGTTGGTACCGGATTTGGTGACCGCGTTGATGGCAGCACCGACGGTGTCCTGCGAGACGTCGAAATCACTGGCCTTGATGTCGTAGGCAGCGATGGTATCGACCGAAATCGGCGAACCGGTGTACGGCATGCCATTGGCGTTCAGGCCGAATGGGTCGCCCTGGCCCAGGCCATCGACAGAAATGGAGTTGTAGCGATTGTTCACGCCGGCGACCGAGATGGCGCCGGTGGCCTGATCGGTCACGTTGATGCGCGGATCCAGACGGGCCACGTCGTCCAACGATCGATTGCCATGCGGGCTGACCTCCAGCTGGCGGCCACTGATGGACGTACCGACACCCTTGTTGTCTGCGCTGAACACGTTGGACGAGGCAACGCCAATCGCGGTCACGGTTTCCAGGGTTGCAACATCACCCTTCAAGGCGACATTGACAGTGTTGACACGGTTCAGATCTAGGTAGATCCCGTCTTCCGTGTCCGTCCCCTCGCCCGGCTTGTTGATGGTGACGGTGTAGGGACCGCCCACGCGCAGGCCGCGCGCGGTGTAGCGACCGGCGGCATCGGTGGTCGCGCGACTGATCGTGCCCGATTCCACGTGGGTGATGGTCACTTCGGCGTCAGCCACCGGTGCACCACCAGAGCTCAGGACGGTGCCGGCAATACCGGAAGAAGTGCTCTGCGCCATGGCAGGTGCAGCGGCCAGTGCGGCCAGGAGGCCGAGGGCCAGTTTGGAAGTCCGGATACGACGATGTTGTGTCATTGCGTCTGCCTCGAAAGTTGGGCGGTCAGAAAAAACGTGCTGGCCGGCCACGCTTCTGGCGTGGCTCTCATGGACTTACTGGAAGATTTGCCCCTGGAACACATGACGGGCACGACCGCCATGAGTTAACGACAGGTTAACACGATAGAAGCACAGTGTGACGGGATCGTGACGTATTTTTCGCAATGCAACATTCCTGTCCATACCTGACAATTTCAGCCATGAATTTCAATGAGTTGCGAGGACTTCTCTTTTCCCGCGCCAGGCAGCTCCGGCACGGCCGGACCACACTTTCATGACAGCGGGGTCGATGCGTCTCTCTGCATGCCGCGCCCCTTTCCACACACAAAAAAAAAGCGGCGACCCGAAGGTCGCCGCTTGAGGAAGCACTGGACGGCTAGGCCGCCCAGCCAGTTTCGCGTTGCTTTAGAACGATCCGCCGATGGTCACCATCGCCGCCCGCCCCTGCAGCACCGAGTAATACGGCGTGCTGCTGTAGAGGTCGGCGTCGTACTGGTCCTGGCCCGAGCTTGCCAGCAGCGCAGTGCTGCTCACCCAGGTGATGGCCTTCTTGTCGGTCAGGTTGGAAATGTTGAGCTTGATCGACGGGTGCTTCAGCCAGCTCCAGTCGGCGAAGGTATAGCCGCTGCTGAAACTGAAGCTGGTGTAGCCCCCGGCCTTTTCGGTGTTCATGTAGTCGGCGTAACGGGCGCCCGAATACTTGCCCTTCAACTGGGCCCAGAAACCATCGGCGTCATAGCTCAGGATCAGGCTGGCCAGGTCCTTCGGCGTGTTGGCCAACTGCTTGCCCTTCATCGGGTAAACGCCGTCGTCACCGGTATCCAGGAATTCACTGCGCACTTCGGCTTCGGTATGCGTGTACGAACCGTAGAGCTTCCAGCTGTCGCTGAACTGGTAGCTGGCCTCGCCGTTGATGCCGCGCATGCGCACGCTGGGGATGGACACGTAAGTCGTCAGCGCCAGGTCGTTGTCGTAGCTGGACATCTGCTTGTTGCTGTAGTCGCTCTGGTACAGCGCCGCCGATGCGCTGAAGGCATCGCCGTAATAGCGCCAACCCAGGTCGTGGGTGACGGCGGTCTCAGGGGCCGGAATGGCCTGGCTGGCACTGGTGTTGAGCGTGATGGAATTGGTGGCCGGAATGCGCATGGTCTTGGCCACGCCGTAATACAGCTGGTTACGGTCATCCAACTGGTACTTCAGGCCAAACGCAGGCAGGAACTTGCTGTAGGTATTGTCGAACTGCAGGCCCAGTTCGCACTTCGCCGTATCCACCGTCGGATCGCAAGCCGCGCCTGTGCTGAGCGTGTCGGCACCCGGCCACTGGTAGTTGTGGCCCTTGCGGGTGGCACGCAGGTAGGACGCACCCAGGGTGACGGTCAGCTGATCGGTCGGGGTCCAGTTATCCTGCAGGAAATACTTCTGCACCAGGGTCTGGGTGTAGGTGCGGTAGGACTGCTGGGTAGAACCATCCGGATAGGTGACGAAGCAGTCGTCCGACTCGGCCCAGACGTCGCAGGCCTCACCGGTGGCCTGATCGACCTTCACGTAGGACTGGTTCTGGCTCTTGCGCGACCGGTCGATCCATACGCCATAGACCAGGTTGTGGTCGGCGCCGATGTCCTGGTTGAACTTGGCCACGATGCCCGGACGAAGCGTGCTGCTGTACGAATAGGCATAGGCAATGCCCGTGTAGTCATCGGCACGGCCAAAGACGTTGCCGTCCAGGGTGGTCGAACTGATGCTCGTGCCGCTGCTGCCGCCGCCCTTGCCCCACCACAGGTACGGCACCACCGACAGGCGCAGGGTGTCGCTGAAGGTGAACTCGCCGTCCATGCTGAACATCAGGCTGGAGTACGGATTGCGACGCAGCTTGTAGTAGTTGGTCGAACCGCTGCCGGTCCAGTCATCCACGTAGTCGTATTCGTAGTCGCTGGCCAGTTGCGCCTTGCTCGCCGTGTTGTACGAGTAGTTCATCTGGCGGTTGTACTGGAACGAGGCACTGATCGAATTGCCCGGGCTGATGTCCCAGACCGACTTGCCGTCGACCTTGTTCACCGTCATGTCGCCCTTGCCCTTCCACTTGTCCGACGTGTTGCGGGAAAAGGACAGCCAGGAGCGCACCGGGCCGGTGTCGCCGGTATTGAAGCGCGCAAAGCTGCGCTGGTAGTTGTTGCTGCCGAAGCTCTGGGTGAAATCCACGCCGGCTTCGTGCGAAGGATCGATCGAGGACCAGGCGATCTGGCCGCCAGTGGCGCCCATCTCGGGCTGATCGACATTCGGCGTGCCCTGGGTCACGGTGATGTCGTTGTAGTTCTCGGCATCGCCATATTCGGTGGCGTAGACCGAGTAGCTGCCACTGTCGGTGATCGGCGCGCCGTTGACAGTGATGCCGATGCTGGACGAGTCGAAGCCACGCAGGCTGTAGTTGCCGTTGGCCAGGCCGGTGACATCGCTGGTGGAGGCATCGATGCCCGGGATAGAGTCGATCAACTGGGTGAAGTTGCTGCCGCCGCCGGCCTTCTCGATCGCCTCGCGGGTGACGGTGGAAATCGACTTGGCCGCGGTCTGCACGGTCATGTTGCCGCCGCCCAGGATGTAGGCATCACGCGAGCCTGTGACCTTGACCTTGTCCAGGTCGCGGGTGCGCTTGGTGTCGTAGGCAGACGTCGTGTTGGACGTGCTGGATGCGGTGACACGTTCCTGGCTGGTGGTGTCGGTGGCGTCCTGCGCATAGGCATTGACGCTGATGACCGAGGCCAGCGCGAGGCTGAGCGCGGAAACGCGGAACTGTTTGGGCTGCATGTACGTGTGGCTCTCTTCGAATGGGAAGGTCGCCGGGCCCGCACTGACACGCACCGGCAAGAATCCATCCGGGGCACGCACGGTCTCCGCGGAAAGCCCGGGACTTGGCGCGCACCTTAAAAAGCGTCTTTTGCACCGCTTTGTCGTCAGGTTTTACAAAACCTTAAGTAATTGACATCAATCGGCAAAAAAAATGTCCGCCACTGTCATTGAGTCGCAACATCTCGCACGCACTGCCGCATGGCCGTCATGGAGCGGACCGGTCAGATCCCGTGCGGCGGCAGCGCTGCCAGATACGTGCCCACGCCGTCGAGCAGCATCTGCACCGAGATAGCCACCAGCAACATGCCCATCAGGCGCTCGACCGCGGTCAACGCGCGCATGCCCAGCCACCGGTAGACCAGGGTGGCCGAAAACAGGATCGTCGCCGTCCCCAGCCAGGCGATCCCCAGGGCCAGGCTCCAGCCGAGCAGCCGTTCGGGTTCGTTGCTGCCCATCAGCATCACCGCCGCCATGCCCGACGGGCCGGCCACCAGCGGGATGGCCAGCGGCACGATGAACGGCTCGCCGCCGGGGATCTCGCCCATCAGCCCTTCGGGCTTGGGGAAAATCATGCGGATGCCGATCAGGAACAGCACGATGCCGCCGGCGATCTGCACCGACTCCTGGCGCAGGTGCATCCACTCCAGGAAGTATTTTCCGCCCCACAGGAACCCCATCAGCACGCCGAGTGCGATCAGCAGTTCGCGCAGCAGCACGATGCGCTGGCGCTTGGGCGGCAGCGGCCGCAGCACCGACAGGAACACCGGGATGTTGCCCAGCGGGTCCAGGATGAGGAACAGCAGCAGCGCTGCGGACAGGATGGTCATGCGTTGGGGTTCCAGACCTGCCCACGCCGCGGCGCTCCGGCAGGCGACAGCAGGGTGATGCAATGGTTTGCGTAATCGCTGGCATCGGCCAGGGTGGGATCGTTGTCTTCGGCGTAGGCGCGCGCGCGCAGCGTGGTACGCATCGGCCCGGGTTGCAGCGCGCTGACCCGCACCGGGGTGCCGGCCAGTTCGGCGTGCAGCATGTGCACCAACGCCTGCAGGCCGTGCTGGGCGACGCCATAGCCACCCCAATAAGCCTGACTGACACGCTGCACATCATCCAGCGCGAACACCAACGCAGCATCGTCGGCCGCCCGCAACAGCGGCAGGCAGGCTTGGCTCAGCCACCAGGCAGCGGTGAGGTTGACATGGATGGCGCGGGCGAACGTCGCCGGATCGGTGTACTCCAACGGGGTCAGGCCGCGGAATTCGGCCGCGCAATGCAGCACGCCATCCAGGCGGCCCAGTTCGGAAGCGACGCGCTGGGCCAACTCGGCGTAGTCGTCCGGCGCCGCGCCTTCCAGGTCCAGTGGATACAGCAGCGGCTCGGGACCGACCTGCGCGCAGGCATCGTAGACACGATTGAGCTTGGCCGGCCGCCGGCCCAGCAGCACAACGGTGGCGCCGGCCTGCGCACAGGCGCGGGCGCTGGCTTCACCCAGTCCGCCATGTGCGCCACTGACCAGGACCACGCGTCCGGCCAGCTCCTGTGCCCGACGCGTGGGAACCTGGAGCAGGCTCACTGCGGCAGGGCCTCGGCCACGATCCGGGCCAGCTCACCCGATTCGTGCAATTCCAGGGTGATGTCGCAACCGCCGATCAGTTCGCCGTGGATGAACAACTGCGGGAAGGTCGGCCAGTTGGAGAAGCGCGGCAGGTTGGCGCGGATTTCCGGCTCTTCCAGCACGTTGATCGCACGCAGCTGGACTGCGCCAGCAGACAGCAGCGCCTGTACGGCCTGGCTGGAATAGCCGCACATGGGGAACTCCGGCGTGCCCTTCATGAAGAGCACCATCGGATGGCTGTCCAGCTCCGCCTGGATACGTTCCAGCACCGGCATGTTGCGTTCTCCTGCTTTGACGGCATGCAAACCGTCGTCGAGTAAACTTCCGGCGCTATCCATCGCCGCGGTCACTGCGCAATTGTAAGCCCTGCGCACCATCGTCGACATTGCACCCACGCCAAGCCCTAAGGAATCGCCATGGCCATCGAACTGCCCGCCCTGCCCTACGACCGCACCGCCCTTGAGCCGCACATCTCCGGCGAGACCATCGATTTCCACTACGGCAAGCATCACAAGACCTACGTGGACAACCTCAACAAGCTGATCGAGGGCACCGAGTTCGCCGGGCTGCCGCTGGAAGAGATCATCAAGAAGTCCCAGGGCGGCATCTTCAACAACGCCGCCCAGATCTGGAACCACACGTTCTACTGGAACGGCCTGTCGCCCAAGGGCGGCGGCGCACCGACCGGCAAGCTGGCCGAGCTGATCAACGCCGCTTTCGGCGATTTCGAGAAGTTCAAGGAAGAGTTCACCAAGACCGCCATCGGCACCTTCGGGTCCGGCTGGGGCTGGCTGGTGCAGAAGAAGGACGGCAGCCTGGGCCTGGTGAGCACCTCCAACGCCGCCACCCCGCTGACCGGCGAAGACACCCCGCTGCTGACCGTCGACGTGTGGGAACACGCCTACTACATCGACTACCGCAACGCCCGCCCGAAGTACGTCGAGTCCTTCTGGGCGCTGGTCAACTGGGATTTCGTCGCCAAGAACCTGGCCTGATCCTCCAGCGATGCGCTTCAAGGAAAGGCCGGGGAAACCCGGCCTTTCTTGCGGGAGCGCCACTGTCTTTCATGCGGCATGGCGCCTGTAGCGCGTGACTCAAGTCACCCAGAGTCGAGCGCCAGCCTTCAACCTTCGGCCAACCGCGCGATCACCGGCTGCACCTGCGCCTGGCGCGACAGTGCATCACCCACGCTCGACAACGCCTGCGACAGTGCGACCGCATCATCGGCGCGCAGGGTGGCGTGGCCAACCTTGCGACCAGCGCGCGCGGACTTGCCATAGTCGTGCCAGTGGCCGCCGGCCAGCGCCAGCACCGCATTGGCGTCGGGCATTTCGCCCAACCAGTTGAGCATGCAGGCCACGCCACGCATGGCCGGCTCGCCCAGCGGCAGGCCGAGCACGGCCCGCAGGTGCGCTTCGAACTGCGAGACTTCCGTGCCTTCGATGGTCCAGTGGCCTGAGTTGTGCACGCGCGGCGCCATCTCGTTGGCCAGCAACGTCTCGCCGCGGCAGAACAGTTCCAGCGCGAATACGCCGACATAGCCGGTCGCTTCTGCAACGCGCCTGGCGTAATCGACCGCCTGCACCTGCATGGCCTCGGACACACGCGTGGCCGGCGCCAGGCTGGCCGAGAGCACGCCGTCGACATGCCAGTTCTCGGTCAGCGGGAACGCCTTGAACTCGCCATCGCGGCCGCGCACCGCGACCACTGACACCTCGCGGTCGAACGCGACGAAGCCCTCGACGATCAACCCAACCGTGCCGGCCTGCGCACCCAATGCCTCCCATGCGGCATCGGTGTCTGCGAGCGACTTGATCCGGAACTGGCCCTTGCCGTCATAGCCGAAGCGGCGGGTCTTGATGATGCAGGGCGTGCCGATCTCAGCCAGCGCCGCGTCCAGGCCTTCGCGCGAATCGACCGCAGCGAACGCCGGTACGGGAATGCCCAGCTCACGGAACAGCGTTTTTTCCGACAGCCGATCCTGCGCCACGGCCAACGCCTGCGGGTTCGGATAGACCGGCACGCGTTCGACCAGCCACTGCGCACTGCTCGCAGGGACGTTCTCGAAATCGAACGTGACCACATCGACCTTCGAGGCGAACGCCTCCAGCGCGGCTTCGTCATCGAACCCACCGACCTGCAGCGGCGCGCACTGGCCCGCGCAGGATTCAGCCGATGGATCCAGCACCAGGAAACGCAGCCCCAGCGGCACGCCCGCCAGCGCCAACATGCGGGCCAGCTGCCCGCCGCCGAGGATGCCAACCGTGGTCATAGACGCGGGTCGTCCTTGTCCATCACGTCCTGGGTCTGCCTGGCGCGGAAGGCGTCCAGCGCTGCGGCGATCGTGGCGTCTTCTGGACCCAGCATCGCCGCGGCAAACAGCGCGGCATTGGCGGCGCCAGCATTGCCGATGGCGAAGGTCGCCACGGGGATGCCGGCCGGCATCTGCACGATCGACAGCAGCGAATCCATGCCGTTGAGCGCCTTGGACTGCACCGGCACGCCCAGCACCGGCACCGCGGTCTTGGCGGCGATCATGCCCGGCAGGTGGGCGGCACCGCCGGCACCGGCGATGATCGCGCGCAGGCCACGGCCCGCGGCTTCCTCCGCATACGAAAACAACACGTCCGGAGTGCGATGGGCCGAAACGACCTTCACTTCGTAGGCGACGCCCAAGGCGTCGAGCTTCTGCGCGGCGTGCTGCATGGTCTCCCAGTCCGAACGGGAGCCCATCACGATGCCGACGCGCGGCGCTGCGGGGTTGGCGGTCATTGGCCGTCCACGGCTACAAAACGATATTCTAGCGGTCTTGATCGCCAACGGACCTTTCATGGACCGCAAACTGCTCGACATCCTGTGCTGCCCCGTCTCGCGCCAGCCGCTGGGACCGCTGGAGGCACGCGGCCTGGAATCGCTCAACCGCGCCATCGCCGCCGGCACCCTCAAGCGCGTGGACGACACCGCCCAGGCCGAGCCCTTGAAAGAAGCGCTGGTCACCCGCGACCGCAAGATCGTGTACCGCGTCGAAGACGGCATCCCGGTGCTGCTGCCGGAAGAAGGCATCGCCACGGTGCAGGTCGCCGACTTCCCGGCGTGACCGCCGCCGCGCCGTTTCCGCCGCCGATGGCGGTGATCCAGGACGACGTCCGGCGCGCCCTGGCCGAGGACATCGGCAGCGGTGATGTGAGTTCGGCCCTGCTGCCGGACATCGCCGATACGGCCTACCTGCTGTGCAAACAGGATGCGGTAGTGTGTGGACGGCCGTGGTTCGATGCCTGCCACCAGGCGCTGGACCCACGGGTGGCGATCGACTGGCGCGTGGTCGAAGGCCAGCACGTCAAAGCCGGCACGGTCCTGGCCACCCTGGCCGGCCGCGCCCGCACCCTGGTCAGTGCCGAGCGCACCTCGCTCAACTTCATGCAGACCCTGAGCGGCACGGCCACCATTACCGCCGCCTACGTCGAAGCCGTGCGCGGCACCGGCACGCGCATCCTGGATACCCGCAAGACCCTGCCCGGCCTGCGCCTGGCGCAGAAGTACGCCGTGCGCTGCGGCGGCGGCGATAACCATCGCATCGGCCTGTTCGACATGGTCATGCTGAAGGAAAACCACGTCCGCGCCGCCGGTGGCACCGCTGCCGCCATGCAGGCCGCCCGCACGATGCATCCGCAGCTGCCACTGGTGGTGGAAGTGGAAACCCTGGACGAGCTGCGCGTGGCCCTGGCACACGACTGCACCCGGATCATGATCGACAACTTCGGCCCAGCCATGCGCCGCGAGGCCGTACGCATCGCCGCCGGCCGCGTGCCGCTGGAAGTCTCGGGCATGGTCGACCTGTCCACCGTCCGCGCCGTGGCCGAAGACGGCGTGGACTGCATCTCCATCGGCGCCCTGACCAAGCACGTGCAGGCGATCGACCTGTCCTTGAAGCTGGGCACGCCACCGACCTGATTTCACGGCCCGTGGCCGTGACCTCTGCCAGCGTGCGTACTGTCCTTGCCCCCGACAGGAACACGCATCAATGCCCAACCACCGGCTGTGCGCCCTTGTCCTGGTGTTGTCCAGCCTGGCCGTCAAAGCGCAGGCCATTGAAGTCTGCGATGCCCCGCCGCGCTTCGGCCTGAGTCCGGCCGCCATCGCCATCACCCGCGCGGCCTGCGAAGAGCACCGGCAGTGGATGCAGCCCTTCATCGACCGCAACGGCCGCCTGGCCAGCCTGCGCGTGACCGAAGCCGAAAGCGGCTACCTGGCCGACCACGGCATCGTCGCCTGGCAACGCGTGGCGATGTACTGGCGCGACAGCGGCACCCTGGCAATGATCGGCGACGAACCCGGCGCGAGCAGCTGCCTGGCCCTGCCCGGCAACCGCTACACCGACAGCGACTGCCGTGCCTTCATCGTCGATACGCCGTGGTCGGCCGCGTTCGTGTCATGGGTGATGACCAGGGCCGGGATTGCCGGCTTCCGGCGGTCGCCGCGCCATATCGACTACATCCGCGCCGCCTGGCACGACGGCGCCAGCGGCGGCCCGTACCGCTACGCCGACCCCGCCGTGGAAAAGCCGGCGCCCGGCGACTTGCTGTGCTACATCCGCAACCGCAACCAGGTGCTGGGCTACGCCGGATTGGCCGCGACACTTGACGGGAAAGGCAGTGCCCCCAGCGAGTCGCACTGCGACATCGTGGTCGCCGCCAATGTCGGCGGCGACCGCACCCTGCACCTGATCGGCGGCAACGTGCTCAATGCCGTGACCATGCGCCAGCTGGAACTGGACCGCAGCGGCCATGTGATCCTGCCGGTTCCGCAGGCCACGGCCGAAGACGACATGGGCGAGGCCAGCGGTCCCGGCCGCGAATGCACGCCATCCCAGCAGGATCAGTGCAACTTCAACCGCCAGGACTGGGCTGTATTGCTGAAACTGCAGGCGCAGCAAGTCATGCCACCGTTTCCGGCCGTCCCGCCTGCACCGCTAGCGGGCGCACCGGTTCCAGGATTGCCACCGGCACCGGCACCCGTCACGCCACTGCCCAACGCGCCCATACCATCGCCGGCAGCAGAGCCCGTTCAGACTGTCCCGCCCGTGACCTCGCCCCGCTGAGCCCTTGAAAATGGCGCGGCGATCCACGACTGCCCACGCGCAACCAGAGCCGCTACAGTCACGACATGACTCCGATCCTGCTCCTGATTGCCGGCGCCGCCATCTTCTTCTGGTGGAACGCCGCCCGCGCGGCAGCTGAGCGCGCCACCCAGGTCGGGCGCAACGCCTGCGCGGCGGCCGACGTGATCTGGCTGGACCAGAGCGTGCAGGCTTCCGGGGTGCGCCTGCGCCGCGACGACGACGGCAAGATGGGCCTGGAGCGCAGCTTCCGCTTCGATTACTCCTACGACGGGATCGAACGCCACACCGGCAAGCTGGTCCTGCACGGCGACCGGCTGGTGTCGTTCGCCGGCCCGACCCGCGCCAGCGAAACCGTCCCGCTCCAACTGCATTGACCGGGTTTCCAGCACCCAGGCGCCTGGTCAGGCTCAGCGTTCGCCCTGTGGCTCGCCCTTGAGCAGGCAGACGACGATCAGCAGCATCGTGACCGCGCCGACACTTCCGTAAAACATCAACGGATGGACATGTGGCCGTAGCCATATTCCGGCGCTGACCACCGCCGCGAAATACAGGGCCAGCACCAGCCAACCCTGCCAGGCCACCGGTAATCCCCAGCCCCAGCCGTAACGTTTGGCCGGAAACCAGTACGCATCG
The DNA here is from genome assembly GCF_027498035.1 of Pseudoxanthomonas sp. NCBI lineage: Bacteria > Pseudomonadati > Pseudomonadota > Gammaproteobacteria > Lysobacterales > Lysobacteraceae > Pseudoxanthomonas > Pseudoxanthomonas sp. The sequence continues at coordinate 3,911,650 of NZ_CP114978.1, read as the reverse complement.
CGCTCATCGGGCATGGACGACTCCTTTGGTCGGCTGCTGCCACGTTTCCGGCGGAGGAGCTACTTCACCACGCGCAGGTGCGGGCGCTTGGATGGCGGCGGTGCCGGCTCATCGGGCGTCGGCGCATCGGGCGATGGTGGTTCGTGATCGTCCTGCGGGCCGGCGCCGGTACCGATGTCGTCCGGCAGTGCCATGCCCTGCCCGGTTTCGCGGGCGTAGATGGCCAGCACGGCCGAGATCGGCACGTTAACCGGGTAGCTCACCCCGCCGAAACGGGCACTGAAACTCACCGTGAGGTTGTCGATCACCAGATGCGCGACGGCGCGGGTGGCGATGTTCAACACCACGCGGCCTTCCTTCACCGCACTGGAGGGCACCTGCACGCCGGCCTGGGTGGCATCCACCAGCAGGTGCGGGGTCATGTCGTTGTCGGCGATCCACTCGGCCAGCGCCCGCAACAGGTACGGGACGATGGCTGGTCATCTGTGCTGCATCTTCACTCATGCCACCAGTCTAACCGGCCAGCGCGTTTGCCGGCCGTGCTTTTACTGAAGATGCGTGCCGCGAAGTCGCCCGTGCCGCTGGCGCGGCCGGGGCTCAGACCGGCAGGTCGCGCAGTTTCTTTTCCTGGTCGGTCAGGCTGCGGACGAAGCCCGGATTGCGGAAGATCCGGTTGCCGTAGTCTTCGATCGCCTTGCCGTCCTTGGGCAGGCCCACGTCCAGCGACTTCAGGCGCCAGATGATCGGGGCCATCGCGCAGTCAGCCAGGCTCATTTCGGGATTCAGGAAGAACTTGCTGGCCTTGAACAGCGGCACCGAAGCAGTGAGCAGTTCCTTCAGGCGCTTGCGGCCGGCGTCGGCCTGGGCCTTGTTGCCCAGCTGGATCGCCTGGACCTGCGGCACCCAGTCCACTTCGATCCGCAGCATCGCCAGGCGCAGGCGCGCACGGGACAGCGGATCGACCGGCATCAGCGGCGGGTGCGGATAGCGCTCGTCCAGGTACTCGCTGACGACCGAAGCGGCGTACAGGGTCAGCTCGCGCTCCACCAGCGTGGGCACAGAGTGATACGGATTGAGATCGATCAGGTCTTCCGGGGGATTCTGTGGATCCACAGGCACCAGGTCAAAACTGACGCCTTTGGCAGCGAGCACCAACCGCACGCGGTGGCACAACACATCGTCAACGGAAGAGAACAGCGTCAGGGTGTTTCGCATGCGGGCACTCGTCACCTTTCAGGACTGATCCAGCAACCGGGATCCTCCGGCTGCGCCAACCAACACAGGCCTCTTGCCTGGTCGCCGCGGCTGGATGCACCAGACCACGGCGGCGAAATGAACATAGCAGTTGGCCGCCGATTTGCGCACCCCTGCCGACGGTCATATTGCTTCAGTGCACGTCCTTCCAGAATTCCTTCTTCAACAGGAAGGCCAGGAAGGTCAGCGCGGCCAGGAACAGCACCACCCACACGCCCATGCTCTGGCGCTTCAGGGCGGCAGGCTCGCCGGCGTATTCGAGGAAATTGGTGATGTCGCGCACCGAGCGGTCGAATTCGGCAGGGCTCTCGGTGCCAGGCGTCGCCAGCTTCAACGCCTCGACCGGCCTGTCCTTGGTGGCCGGGTCCGGCGGGCCGTATTCGGCGTGCTGCAGGCCCTGCAGTTCCCACAGCGGATTGGGCATGGAGGCGTTGGGGAACAGCTTGTTGTTCCAGCCCAGCGGACGCGACTCGTCCAGGTAGAACGACTTCAGGTACGTGTAGACCCAGTCCGGGCCACGCACCCGCGCGATCAGGCTCAGGTCGGGCGGCATCTTGCCGAACCATTTGGTCGCCGGGTCATGCGGCATCGCCACCTGGATCTGCTCACCGACGGCCGCGCCGGTGAAATTCAGATTGGCCATGACGTCGTCTTCGCTCAAGCCCAGGTCTTCGGCCATGCGCGAATAGCGCAGGTACTTGAGCGAGTGGCAACCCGAGCAATAGCCCATGAACAGCTTGGCGCCACGCTGCAGCGAGGCCTTGTCCGACAGGTCGTTGCCGGCCTGCAGGGTCGCACCACCTTCGGCCGCGTAGACCGACACACTCAGCAGCAGGCCGGCGGCGAAGGCCGCCAATCGGGAAAACGGGCGCTTAGTCATGCGTGCTCACCCGCTCGGGCACCGGCTTGGTGCGTTCAAGTCCGAAGAACGTATAGACCCACAGGAAGATGAAGAACCCGAAGTAGCACACGGTCAGCACGCGGCCGATATAGGTTTCCATCAGGTCGGTGCCGGGACCGGAACCGATCTTGCCCAGGTAGATGAAGCTGAAGGCGAAGATGCCCAGCGCGATCTTGTAGCCCAGCCCGCGGAACTTGATCGAACGCACCTTGCCGCGATCCAGCCAGGGCACGGTGAACAGCACCGCGATGGCCGAAAACATCACCAGCACGCCGCCCAGCTTGTTCGGCACCACCCGCAACATCGCGTAGTACGGCGTGTAGTACCAGACCGGCTTGATGTGTTCCGGCGTCACCAGGCGATTGGCCTCGGTGAAGTTGTCGTGTTCCAGGAACAGGCCACCGAAGGCCGGTGCGAAGAAGATGATGAAGGCACCGATCATCAGCAGGAAGCCCACGCCCACCAGGTCCTTGACCGTGTAGTACGGATGGAACGGGATGGTGTCGATCGGCGCGGTCTTGCTCCAGCGATTGCCCTTCGGGCCATGCTTGGTGTCCACGCCCTCGGGGTTGTTGGAACCGACTTCATGCAGCGCACCCAGGTGCAGCACCACCAGCAACAGCAGCACCAGCGGCAATGCGATCACATGCAGGGCGAAGAAGCGGTTGAGCGTGGCGTCAGAGGGCAGGTAGTCGCCCATGATCCATTCGGTCAGCCCCTGCCCGATCACCGGGATCGCGCCGAACAGCGAGATGATCACCTTGGCGCCCCAGAACGACATCTGGCCCCAGGGCAGCACGTAGCCCATGAAGGCTTCGGCCATCAGCACCAGGTAGATCAGCATGCCCAGGATCCACACCAGCTCGCGTGGCTTCTGGTAGCTGCCGTACATCAGGCCGCGGAACATGTGCAGGTAGACCACGATGAAGAACAGCGAGGCACCGGTGCTGTGCATGTAGCGGATCAGCCAGCCCCACTCGACGTCGCGCATGATGTACTCGACCGAAGCAAAGGCCTCGGCCGCGCTGGTCTTGTAGTTCATCGTCAGGAAGATGCCGGTGACGATCTGGTTGACCAGGATCAACAGGGCCAACGAGCCCATGTAGTACCAGAAGTTGAAATTCTTCGGCGCGTAGTACTCGCTCATGTGCTTGCGGTAAACGGGCATCAGCCCGGGCGCGCGCTCGTTGAGCCAGTCCCAGGCGCCGCTGGCCGTACGGGTGATCAGGTTCGCCATGGGTCAGGACACTCCCTGCGGATCGACGCCGATGATGATGGTGTTGTCGTCCTGGTAATGGTGCGGCGGCACCAGCAGGTTGATCGGCGCCGGCACGCCCTGGAACACCCGCCCGGACATGTCGAAGCGCGACTTGTGACAAGGGCAGAAATAGCCCCCCTTCCACTCCGGGTCGAACGGTTCGGGCCGGATCTCGGCGATGATTTCCGGCGAGCAACCCAGGTGCGTGCACAGGCCGACCAGGACCGAGATTTCCGGCTTGATCGCGCGGTACTCCGGGTTGCCCTTCAGCACATAGGCCGGCTGCTGGTCCTTGTTCTCGCACTGGGGGTCGCGCAGGCGACCGTCCAGGCTGGGCAGTGCGTCGAGAATGGCCTTGGAGCGCTTGACCACCCAGATCGGCTGGCCGCGCCATTCCAACACCATCCGCTGGCCTTCCTGTAATCCCGTGATATCCGCGGTCACCGGCGCACCTGCCAATTTGGCACGGGTACTGGGGTTCCAGGATTTGATGAACGGGACGGCCAGGAAGCCTGCACCCACGGCACCGACAACTGCGGTGGTGGCCGTCAGGAACCGGCGGCGCCCCGCATCCACGGGCATTGTGACCTCGTCATTGGCCATCCGTAACTCCGCGAGAACGTCTAAAGGTAGCTGTTTGGCTGCCGGATGGAGCCCGCGGACGGGCTTCATCTGTAGAGCGCGGCCGAGTCTAACTGAATAAAATTTTTCGCCACAACAATCCCTTTTCGATCAATTAGTTGCAGATTGATCGAACGTCAAATTATGTATTGCAACGCAGCATCCGTTCAGCGCGCGCCGACCGTTCCGACATTGGCGCGGTAGCGCTCGGCCAGCACGCCGACCCGCTGCACGTAGCGCTGGGTTTCCGCATACGGCGGCACGCCGCCGTTACGGTCCACGGCGCCCTCGCCCGCGTTGTAACCGGCGGCGGCCAGGGTCAGGTTGCCCTGGTAACGTTTGAGCAGGAAGGCCAGGTACTGCACGCCGCCACGGATGTTCTGGGCGGCGTCGTAGGCATCGGCGACGCCGAACCGGCGTGCGGTCGCCGGCATCAGCTGCATCAGGCCCATCGCTCCGGCATGCGACAGCGCAACCGGGTTGAACGAGGACTCGGCATGGATGATGGCGCGCACGATGGCCTCTTCCACTCCGAATTCGCGGGCGGCAGAGGCGATCTCGCTTTCGTAGGCGATGGCGTTCAGACGCACCGCGCCGAAGTTGAGGTTCAGATTACCGCAGGCATAGCAGGTTTCGATATAGCTGTACTTGATGGTGCGGACACTGGCCACATCCGTGCCACGCGGACGCACGCTGGTGTAGTTGCGCACGCCATCCTTGACGAAGGAATAGACCTGGCCACTCACCACGCGCCGCGGCGCACTGGCCGTGGCGGGCCTGGACGTAGGCACGACTGCCGGCGCAATCGTGGCAGACGGTGCTTTTTCAGCAGGTACGACGGTGGGCGCCGACGCCACGGCTGGCGCAACGACCGGAAGCGCCACGTGCCGCGAGGCTTGCGGTGTGTACTGGCTGACCACCGTGCAGGTCGATCCAGCGACACGCTTGCTCACATAGGCGGTGACGCCATCGGCAGCGACGCACTTGTACAGCGTGCCCGCGCTGGCCGGCAGTGCGGCCAGCGTTGCGGCGAACATCCCCAGTCGCAGCAGCCCCTTCATCGGGCGAAGTGTCCCAGCTTGCCAATGGCTTAACAAGCGTCCTCAGGGCCATGCCGGCATGCGCCGGAGCCGCTGTCACGCCGGGTTTGCTCGGCGGGGCCGTCCCGGCGATCTGGCCGAAAGCAGCAACGTAGCCCGGGTAAGCGAAGCGCACCCGGGGCTCTCCCGCCAGCATCGATAGACCGTCCCGACAGGCGTCGATGAAAGGAAAGCCCCCGGATGCGGCCTGCGGCCTTATCCGGGCTACGCATTGACCGCCAGGACGCAGCTGCGCCCGGAGCCGGTAAACTAGCTGGCTTCCCCGCCACCCGCCTGGATTAATCGCCATGCCCGGGACGCCAGACGTCACCACCACGCCCGCCCAGGGCGACACCGCTGTTGTTGTGCCCCTGCCCTTCGCCGCCAAGCCGCCGGCCGAGGTTCGCGGAATGCCCGGCGAAGGCTCGCCTCCGCGCGGCAAGCTTTATATCAAGACCCACGGTTGCCAGATGAATGAGTACGACTCGGCCAAGATGGCCGACGTGCTCGCCGCCGCCGAAGGCCTGGAGCTGACCGACAACCCCGAAGAAGCCGACGTGGTGCTGGTCAACACCTGCTCCATCCGCGAAAAGGCACAGGAAAAGGTCTTCAGCCAGCTCGGCCGCTGGAAGGCGCTCAAGGCCGGCGGCAAGCCGGTGATCATCGGCGTCGGTGGCTGCGTGGCCTCGCAGGAAGGCGAAGCCATCGTCAAGCGCGCGCCGTATGTGGACCTGGTGTTTGGCCCGCAGACCTTGCATCGCTTGCCCGAACTGATCCGCGCACGGCGCGAATCGGGCAAGTCGCAGGTCGACATCAGCTTCCCGGAAATCGAGAAATTCGACCGCCTGCCCGAGCCGCGCGCCGAAGGCCCGAGCGCGTTCGTGTCGATCATGGAAGGCTGCAGCAAGTACTGCAGTTTCTGCGTGGTGCCCTATACCCGCGGCACCGAGGTCAGCCGTCCGTTCGAGGACGTGCTGGTGGAAGTGGCGCAACTGGCCGCGCAGGGCGTGCGCGAGATCAACCTGCTTGGCCAGAACGTCAATGCGTATCGCGGCCCGTACGGTGAAGAGGGCGAACTCGCCGACCTGGGAATGCTGATCCGCACGATCGCGCAGATCGAAGGCGTCGGCCGGATCCGCTTCACCACCTCGCATCCGCTGGAGTTCTCCGATTCGCTGGTGGATGCGTATCGCGACGTGCCGCAGCTGGCCAACTACCTGCACCTGCCGGTGCAGGCCGGCAGCGATCGCATCCTCAGCGCGATGAAGCGTGGCTACACCGCACTGGAATTCAAGTCGAAGATCCGCAAGCTGCGCGCGGTGCGACCGGATATTTCGATCAGCTCGGACTTCATCGTCGGCTTTCCCGGCGAAACCGATGCGGACTTCGACAAGACCATGAAGCTGATCGAAGACGTGGGCTTCGACCAGAGCTTCTCCTTCATCTACTCGCGCCGCCCCGGCACGCCGGCCGCGGACCTGTCCGATGACACGCCCGACGCAACCAAGCACGCACGGCTGGAACGCCTGCAGGGGCATATCAATGCGTATTCGCAGGACATCTCCCAGCGCATGATCGGCAGCGTGCAGACCGTGCTGGTCGAAGGCCCATCACGCAAGGACCCCAACGAACTGACCGGCAAGACCGAGAACATGCGCTCGGTGAACTTCGCCGCGCCCAAGCGCCTGATCGGCCAGTTCGTCGAAGTCGTCATCACCGAAGCTTTCAGCAACTCGTTGCGTGGCCGCGTGGCCACCGACGCAGACAAGGCACACGCATGACCCTGCGCATCAACCGTGATACCCGCCTGTGCATGTCCCTGTCGGCACGCCCGAGCAATTTCGGCACCCGCTTCCATAACTATCTCTACGAAGCGCTGGACCTGGACTACATCTACAAGGCCTTCAGCACCACGAACCTGGAAGGCGCCATCGCCGGCATCCGCGCGTTGAACATCCGCGGCTGCGCGGTGTCGATGCCGTTCAAGGAGGCCTGCATCCCGATGCTCGATGGCCTGGAACCGTCCGCATCCGCGATTGACTCGGTCAACACCATCGTCAACACCGATGGCGTGCTGCGCGGTTACAACACCGACTACAGCGCCGTGGCCAGCCTGATCGCCGACAGCGGCCTGCCGACCGACACGCCTGTCGCCCTGCGCGGCAGCGGCGGCATGGCCAAGGCTACTGCATGCGCGTTGCGTGACGCCGGCTTCGCCAACGGCCACCTCATCGCCCGCAATGCGGCCGCCGGCCAGCAGCTGGCACGCACCACGCGCTGGGCGTGGTCGGCGGACATGGAGAACGTGCAGGCGCGCCTGCTGGTCAACGTCACCCCGGTCGGCATGGAAGGCGGACCGGAAGCACAGTCGCTGGCCTTCACCGAAGCGGAAGTCGCCGCCGCCGACCTGGTCTTCGACGTCGTCGCCCTGCCGGTGGAAACCCCGCTGATCCAGCTCGCCCGCACGCTGGGCAAGCCGGTCATCACCGGCGGCCAGGTGGCGGTGCTGCAGGCGGTCGATCAGTTCGTCCTGTACACCGGCGTGCGCCCCGAGCCCGCGTTGATCGAGCGCGCGGCCAGGCACGCACTGGGCTGAGCCTGTTCCATCACCACGCGGCATCCGGCCGCGCGCATCACGGTTTCCGTCATGACCCATACCCGACACGACTTCACCCTGGACCCCTACGACACCGAGCAGCTGGCCAACCTGGCCGGACCGTTCGACGCGCACCTGCGCCAGGTCGAACTGAAGCTGGGCGTGGAGATCTCCAACCGCGGCAACGTGTTCCGCATCGACGGGCCGGCCCGCGCGGCAGCGGCGACCGAGCAGCTGCTACGCACGCTCTACGATGAAGCCGCGACCGAGGTGTTCGACGCCGACGCGATCCATCTGCGCTTGAACGAAGCCCACCTGGAACACCTGGTCGACAGCGGCTACGCACCGCAGGACGTGGCGATCAAGGTCAAGCGCGGCACCGTGCGCGGGCGCGGCGCCAACCAGTCCGCCTACCTGCATGCCATCGCCACGCACGACATCAATTTCGGCATCGGCCCGGCCGGCACCGGCAAGACCTTCCTGGCCGTGGCCATGGCGGTCGAGGCGCTGAACGAAGCCCGCGTGCAGCGCCTGATCCTGGTGCGTCCGGCGGTGGAAGCCGGCGAGAAACTCGGCTTCCTGCCCGGCGACCTGAGCCAGAAGGTCGATCCCTACCTGCGCCCGCTGTACGACGCGTTGTACGAAATGCTGGGCGTGGAGAAAGTCGCCAAGCTGCTGGAAAAGAACGTCATCGAGATCGCGCCACTGGCCTACATGCGCGGGCGCACGCTCAACGATGCCTTCGTGATCCTGGACGAGGCGCAGAACACCACCGTCGAACAGATGAAGATGTTCCTGACCCGGATCGGCTTCGGCGCCACCGCCGTGGTCACCGGCGACATGAGCCAGACCGACCTGCCCAAGCACATCCGCTCGGGCCTGAAGGATGCAGTGGAAGTCCTGCGCGGCGTGGACGGGATTTCCTTCAGCTTTTTCGGCGCGCGCGACGTGGTCCGCCATCCGCTGGTGGCGCGCATCGTGCGGGCTTACGATGCGCGCGAGGCCGGGACGACACAGAGCGAGACCGAGTGAATGAAGGTTTGCCGCATCCCGGCACTGCTCTTCTGGTGCGTGGCGCCATGGGCTGTTGCGGCACAAGCTGGCGAGATCCCCTCGCAGGAACGCACCGTCAAGATCGCCCAGTTCGTCGAACCTCCTTGCCTCTCCATTCGCACCCCGCATGAGGCCATCATCCACCTGCAGCGCGCGCCGCTGGAGGATGCGGCCACTGCCACGCCGGACCAGGCATCGCGCTTGAGCCGGACGCGCGCGCAGACCTTGCTGGCCAGCATGAAAGATGCCCAACCCGACGCGCGGGGATGCATGAGCGTGGCGCTGACCGATTTGCCGCAAGATAGCCGCTATCTGCTCGGCGACATGATCGAAGAAGGCCGCGCCGCCATCTCCATTTCCGCCAGCGCTGGACTTGCCGCATCCGTCGTGGTCAAGGACCTCAATCCACGTTGTGCTGCCGGGCCGATGGGCGCACGCACCTACCGGCTGGATAATGAGCGACCACTCCTGATGCTGATCACGTGCGTGACATGAGCAGCACCAGGAAAGCCACATTGAGAGACTCGTCATGACCCAAGGTCCCGTTCATCTGCAAGTCGCGGTCAGCTACGCGCTACCGCGCACCGGCCTGCCCGCCGCGGTGTCTTTCCGCAAATGGGTGGCAGCGGCGCTGAAAGGCCGCATCCGCGAAGCCGACCTGGCCATCCGCGTGGTCGATGCCAAGGAAGGCCGCGCACTCAACCGCCACTACCGCGGCAAGGATTACGCGACCAACGTGCTGTCCTTCCCCGGCGAACTCGACCCGGACATCAAATTGCCCAAGGGCGTGACCATGCCGCTGCTGGGCGACCTGGTGATCTGCGCGCCGGTCGTCGCGCGCGAAGCCAAGGACCAGGACAAAGTGCTGGCCGCGCACTATGCGCACCTGACCGTGCACGGCACCCTGCACCTGCTGGGCTGGGACCACGAAGACGATAAGGAGGCCGAGGCGATGGAACAGCTGGAGCGCGAGATCCTGGCCGAACTCGGCATCGACGATCCCTACGCCGCGGAACAGGCATGAAGGCACCGCTGCGCACCGTCCTGCTGCTCGCGCTGTCCTGCAGCGCATTCGCTGAAGCCGCACAGACATCTGCGGCCGCCGCAAAGCCCACCGAAGCTGCACCGATCGCACCGCCGGACCTGGCCGCGCTGATCGAATGCAAAAAGGAAGTCGCTGACTTCCTGGCCCTGGACCCGGCCGTGCGCGATCCGCTCAAGGCCGTGGCACTGGGCTGGAAGCCGCTGCCGCAGGTCAACCAGTTCATGACCGAATTCCAGCTACTCAAGCCGATCACCGTGTTCGGCCATGCCACCGACCACATCGCCTTTGCCGGCGACAGCATCATGGCGATCCTGGACCTGCCCGATCCGCGTCCGCTGGCCCACCAGCTCGACCTGGAAACCGGGCTGGATACGCCGCAGAAGGCGATCTTCGGCAAACAGCTGCGCGAGACCGAGCAGACCGACCCGGCCAGCGGCCAGACCCTGATCCAGGCCATCATCCTCAACGTGTCCAACGTCGCCAGCCACCCGGGCAAGACCCTGGCCGGCTGCAGCTACAACCTGGACACCGAAGGCCCGGATCCTGCCCCGGAAACGGCAGCCCCGGCGCTACAGGTGAAGGCCGCCCCCGCCCCCTGAGGCCGGCCACGGGACGGGTAAAAACGTTCTGCTAGACTGCCCCTCACGCCCGCATCTGCCGGGTGCCTTCACCCCCGAAATGTCAGAAGACGACAGTACAACCGCGTCCGAACTCCCCGAAAAACGACGCGGCTGGTTGGAGCGCCTGAGCCAGGCGTTCTCCGGCGAACCCGAATCCCGCGAAGACCTGACCGCGCTGCTGCGCGATGCCCAGCACAACGGCGTGCTGGCGCCGGACACCCTGAAGATGATGGAAGGCGCCATGTCGGTCGCCGAACTCACCGTCGGCGATGTCATGGTCTCGCGCTCGCAGATGGTCTCGCTGGCGCTGGAAACACCGTTCCTGGAGCTGATGCACCAGGTGGTCGAATCCGGCCACTCGCGCTTCCCGGTGCATGGCGAGAACAAGGACGAGATCCTGGGCATCCTGCTGGCCAAGGACCTGTTGCGCGGCGTGGTCGCCGACAACGGCCCGGGCACGGTGCGCGAGCTGCTGCGCCCGGCGGTGCTGATCCCCGAATCGAAGAAGCTCAACGTCCTGCTCAAGGAATTCCGCCTGTCGCGCAACCATATGGCGCTGGTGGTGGACGAATACGGCGGCGTGGCCGGCCTGGTCACCATCGAGGACGTGCTGGAACAGATCGTCGGCGACATCGACGACGAACACGATGACGCTGAAGACGAGGCCTCGCTGATCGCCGCGCAGGCCGATGGCCAGTACGTGGTCGACGCGCTGACCCCGATCGAGGACTTCAACGAGCGCTTCGGCGCCGATTTCCCCGATGACGACTACGACACCGTCGGCGGCCTGGTGACCGATGCCATCGGCCACCTGCCCGAGACGGGCGAGGAACTCACCCTGGGCCGCTTCGCCTTCCGCGTGGCACGCGCCGACGGGCGTCGCGTGCACGCCTTCCACGTCAGCATCCTCTCCGACAGCTGATGCGCCTGCTGACCCGCCTGCTCCCGCGCATCGCCTGCGCGGCCCTGTTGTCGCTGCTGGCCTGCGTGGCCAGCGCCGCGCCGCGCATCGGCGTGATGACGATGCAGCCGGGCGAGGTGTTCTTCGAACGCTTTGGCCATGACGCGCTGGTGGTGGCCGACCCGGACACGGGCCAGGCCACCTCGTACAACTTCGGTTTCTTCGATCCCGATGAGCCGGGTTTCCTCGGCCGTTTCATCGACGGCAAGATGATGTATTACCTGGTCGCGCTGCCACTGCAGCAGGACCTGGAAAGCTATCGCGAGGAAGGCCGCGGCGTGTCGCTGCAGTGGCTGGACCTGACCCCGCAGCAGGCCCAGGCGCTGGCCGATTCACTGGCCTGGCGCGCGCAGCCCGAACACGCGCGCTATCCCTACGACTACTTCACCAGCAACTGCGCCACCCAGGTGCGCGATGCCATCAACGCCGCGCTCGGTGGCACGTTGAAGCAGCAGCTGGCCGGCCGTTCGCGCGGCAACACCTATCGCAGCGAATCGGTGCGCCTGGCTTCGCCGGCGTGGTGGATGTGGATCAGTTTCGACCTGGGCTTCGGGCCGTACGCCGATCAACAGCTCTCGCGCTGGGAAGAGTCCTTCGTGCCGATGCGCCTGGCCGATGCGCTGGCGCAGGTGAAGAACACGCAGGGCCGTCCGCTGGTGCAGCAGACCGATCAACTGCTGCCGCACCGCATCGCACCGGAGCCGCCGGATGCCGCGCGCCCCTGGTGGCCGTGGCTGCTCGCTGGCGTGGCGATCGCGTGTGCACTGGTCGCGCTGGGCAAACGTCATCCGCGTGGCGTAGCCGCGTTCGCACTGCCGTTCTGGCTGCTGTGCACGCTGGCCGGCGCGCTGATGCTGTTCATCTGGTTCGGCAGCGGGCATATCGCTGGATGGGCCAACCGCAACCTGCTGCTGCTCAACCCACTGTGCGTGCTGCTGTTGTGGCCCGCCGTGCAGCTGCTGCGTGGCAAGCCGGTTTCGCGCATGACGCGCTGGTTACTGCGCATCGTGGCGGTGATCGCACTGCTCGGCTGGATCCTGCACTGGTTCCCGTTCAACGTGCAGGCCAACGTGGCGTGGGTGGCGTTGCTGCTGCCGGTCCATTTGGCGATTGCATACGTATTCACCCGGCAACGCGGCTTGTCGCACTGAAACAACCGGGTGAGCATGCCGGTCCACTCCCGTGGGACCACCCGACATGCTGCGTCTGTTCCTTCCTGCACTCGTCCTGATCTGCGCCCCGTTCGCGGCACTGGCCGCGCCTGTCCACGTCGACTCGCCCGGCAAGGTGTTGTCGGTGGACGTCGAGACCGATCCCGACGGCCGGCCCAGCTACCAGGTCCTGCGCAACGGCAAGCCGGTGATCGCGCCCTCGCGACTGGGCTTCATCCTGGCGGACGCGCCCAAGTTCGAACGCAACCTGGTGCTGGGCAAGCCGGTCACGCGCAGCTTCGATGAAACCTGGGAACAGCCCTGGGGCGAACGTCGCAGCATCCGCAATCACTACAACGAACTGCGCGTCACCCTGACCGAGAAAATCGCGCCCAAGCGCAGCTTCGACGTGGTGTTCCGCGTGTACGACGACGGCGTGGGCTTCCGCTATGAATTCCCCGACCAGCCGCAGCTGAAAGAAGTCAGGATCAGCGAGGAACTCACCGAGTTCAACATCGCCGATGAAGCCACCGCGTGGTGGAACGACGGCTTCGGCTGGAACCGCGAGGAATACCTGTACCACCGCACGCCCATCGAGGAAGTCGGCATCGCGCAGACGCCGATCACGCTGCGCACGCAGGCGGGCCTGCACCTGTCCATCCACGAGGCAGCACTGGTGGACTACGCGGGCATGAACCTGGTCCGCACCGAAGGCCGCCAGCTCAGGGCCGCACTGACGCCGGGCAGCGGCGGCTTCGCCAAGGTCGAGCGCACCGCGCCGTTCAACACGCCCTGGCGCACCCTGCAGGTGGGCGAACGCGCCGGCGACCTGGTCGAATCCAGCCTGATCCTCAACCTCAACGAACCCAACAAGCTCGGTGACGTGTCGTGGTTCAAGCCGATGAAATACGTCGGCGTGTGGTGGGAAATGCACCTGGACAAGAAGACCTGGGCCTCCGGCCCCAAGCACGGCGCCACCACCGAAAACGTCATGCGCCACATCGATTTCGCCGCCGCGCACCACCTCGGTGGCGTGCTGGTGGAAGGCTGGAACATCGGTTGGGACGGCGATTGGTTCGGCAACGGCCAGGACTTCGATTTCAGCAAGCCCTACCCCGACTACGACCTGGTCAAGCTGGCCGCGTATGCCAAGTCCAAGGGCATCCACCTGATCGGCCACAACGAGACCTCGGCCAACGCGGCGCACTACGAAAGCCAGATGGAAGACGCGTTCACGCTGTACCAGAAGCTGGGCATCGACGCGATCAAGACCGGCTACGTCTCCGATGCCGGCCAGGCCCGGGTGACCGGCCGCGATGGCAAGGTCCACTACGCCTGGCATGAAGGCCAGGACATGGTGAACCATTTCCAGCGCGTGGTGGATGCCGCCGCCAGGCACCACATCGCCGTCGACGCGCATGAGCCGGTCAAGGACACCGGCCTGCGCCGCACTTACCCGAACTTCGTCTCGCGCGAAGGCGCGCGTGGCATGGAATACAACGCCTGGGGCAACCCGGGCAATCCGCCGGAACACGAGGTCAACCTGGTCTTCACCCGCCTGCTGGCCGGGCCGATGGATTTCACCCCGGGCATCTTCAAGATGCAGACCAAGCCCGGCTCGCACGTCTCCACCACGCTGGCCAAGCAGCTGGCGCTGTACGTGACGATCTACAGCCCGATCCAGATGGCGGCCGACCTGCTGGACAACTACGAAGCCAATCCCGCGCCGTTCCAGTTCATTGAAGACGTGGCGGTGGACTGGGAGGAAACGCGCGTGCTCAACGGCGAGGTCGGCGACTACGTGACCATCGCGCGCAAGCAGCGCGGCGCGGAAGACTGGTTCCTGGGATCGATCACCAACGCGCAGCCGCGCACGCTGCAGACCAAGCTCGACTTCCTCACCCCCGGCAAGCGCTACACCGCGCAGATCTATCGCGACGCGCCGGATGCGGACTGGGCGAAGAATCCGGAAGCCATCGTGATCGAGGAACGCGAGGTCAGTTCCACCGACACGTTGACGCTGAAGCTGGCGCCGGGTGGTGGGCAGGCGATCCGTTTCAAGGCGCTGTAAGCCACGCGCGACGCGCGCCCGTAACCCGGGTAAGTGCAGTCACATAGCCAGGGTAAGCGAAAGCGCACCCAGGCTACGGAGCGACGGTGGCTGGCGCACGTGGAGGCGCCCGGTCAGAATCGGGCGCTTCCCTTCCTGATCACGAGTCGCCCATGCCTGCCCCTGCCCGACTGACCGCCGCGCTGCTCATCGCACTCCTGCCTGCGCTGGTGGCAACAGCGGCCGATCCGGTCAAGCAGCCCTACCGCAGCGGCCAGCAGATCCTCGACGCCTCGCCCGCCAGCGACTGGCGCACGCTGGACCCGGCCCGCACGCTGTACATGGAACTGCCGGCCGGGCGCGTGGTAATCGAACTGGCCCCGCAGTTCGCACCCGAGCATGTGGCCAACATCAGCACTTTCGCCCACGAGCATTTCTGGGACGGCACCAGCATCTACCGTTCGCAGGACAATTTCGTGGTGCAGTTCGGCGATGCCGATGGCGAAGACCCGGCCAAGGCCAAGTCGCTGGGCACCGCGAAAACGCATCTGCCGGCCGAATTCCACCGCAGTGCCAAGGGCCTGGATTTCCAGAAGTTTCCCGACAGCGATGGTTGGGCCAAGGAAATCGGCTTCGTCGACGGGTTCCCGGCTGCGCGCGACAGCGCCAACGGCAAGGCCTGGCTGGCGCATTGCTACGGCACCCTGGGCGCGGGCCGCAACAACGCCGACGACAGCAGCATCGGCGCCGAACTCTACGTCACCATCGGTCAGTCGCCGCGCCAGCTGGACGACAACATCACCGTGGTCGGCCGCGTGGTCAAAGGCATGGAGCTGTTGAGCGTGATCCCGCGCGGCCCCGACCCGATGGGCTTCTACGAAGACGCCACGCTGCGCACGCCGATCAAATCGATCCGCCTGGCCAGCGACGTGCCAGCCGCCGAACGCACCCCATTGGAGCTGCTGCGCACCGACAGCCAGACGTTCCGTGACGTGGCCGAAGCCAAGCGCAACCGCGTGGATGATTTCTACAAGCGTCCGGCCGGGCATATCGACCTGTGCAACGTGCCGCTACCGGTGCGCACGCCGAAGACCGTCGCAGGGCACTGATCCTTCAAGCGTGATCCGCGCTGGCCACGCAGCCCGACGCGTGGCCAGCCGTTTCAGCGGCGCCGGAACACGCCCTGGCTGACCGCCACGCTGCCCAGGATCAGCAACGCAGCCAGCAACATCGTCCAGGTCAGCGGTTCGCCAAGAATCGCCCAGGCCAGCAGCGCGCCAAACACCGGGATCAGATAGGTCACCGTGGACGCACGCGCTGGGCCGATCCGCTGGATCAGGCGGTAGTACAGCAGGTAGGCCAATCCGGTGCAGACCACGCCCAACGCCGCCGCACATGCCCAGGCATTCGCGGGGACCGGCGCAACCGGCCAATGGGTGATCGCCAACGGCGACAGCAGGATCGCCGCACAGCCCAGGGTTGCTGCGGCCGAGCTCGCCGGCGGCAGGTCGGACATGTGACGTTTGACCAGGTTGTAGCCAATCCCATACAGCAACGAGGCGCTCGTCCCAGCCAGCGCCGACGGCCCCACGCTCAACCCGGCCGACTTGCCGGCCGCCAGCACCAGCACGCCGACAAAGCCGACCAGCAGCGCCGTCGCCCGGCGCGCACCGATCTTTTCACCGAAGAACAGGAATGCGATCAGCGCCGTGAACAACACGGTCATGGCATTGGTGATGGCACCGATGGCGGCCGGTGCATGGGCAGCGCCCCAGGCGAACAACAGGAACGGCAGCGCCGAGTTGAGCACGCCAATCCCGGCCAGCAAGGGCCAGCGACGCAACGGGAACCGTGCCCGGTCGCGCCACAGGAACGGCAGCAGCACCAGCGCGCCCAGTGTCAGCCGAAGCTCGACCAGGGCGTAGGGGCCGAAGCTGGGGACTGCCACGCGCATGAACAGGAACGAGCAGCCCCACACCACCCCCAGGAATCCGAGTTCCAGCGGCGTGCGCCAGTCACGGGCGGCAGCGGGATCTGTGGGGGCAGCGGGGGAAAGCGTCTGGCTCATGGCGATGGAGGAGGGTGGCGGAATTCAGGGGTGGCACAAGCCAGACTGCTGGCTTGCTCGAGGAATCGGGGTGGCAACGCGCGCCGCGCGCCAAGCCCCCTGTGGCAAGGATCCGCAGCACGCCCCCTGTTCACAAGCGCGTAGTATCGATCCCTGACACAAATCTGGCTTGTGCCTTGCCATGCAACTGCGCTCGACCCTGCTGCCCTCGCTCGGCGTCTTTGCCGCTGCCGCCCGCCACCAGAACCTGGCCCACGCGGCCGAAGAACTGCACCTGACCGCCAGCGCGGTCAGCCACCATGTGCGCAAGCTGGAAAGCCTGCTGGGCGTGAGCCTGTTCCAGCGTCACGCGCGGGGCGTCACCCTCACCACCGAAGGCCGGCAGCTGGCCGATGCCGCCAGCGTGGCACTGGCCGATGTCGCAGCCGTCGCCGGCGCCCTGCACGCGCGCGGCGACGTGGTGCCGTTGCGCGTGACCACGCTGCATTCGCTGGCCTATTGCTGGCTGGTGCCGCGCTTGCCGCGCTTCTTCGCCGCCCACCCGCAGATCCGGGTCGAGTTCGACTCCAGCCCGACCCTGGCCCGCTTCGATGACAACGGCCCGGAGCTGGGCATCCGCTACGGCGCCGGGCATTGGCCGGGACTGATCTCGCATCACCTGATGGACGAAGAACTCTTCCCGGTCGCCTCGCCCGCCCTCCCCGGCCTGCAAGGCATCACCCGCCCGGAGCAAATCACCGGCCTGCCGATGCTCGCCGACCTTGGGCCGCAAGGCTGGCGCGACTGGTTCCGCGAAGCCGGCGTGCATGGCCCGCAACTGCCAACACCGCACGTGTTCAGCGACAGCACCGATGTGATGCGCGCGGCGGTGTACGGGCTGGGCGCCGCGCTGGCGCGCAAGCACATCGCCACGGCCTACCTGCAGCGCTACGAACTGGTCCGACTCCCCGGCCCGGCCATGCGTGCACGCCTTGCCTATTACGTCGTGCATGCAGCCCACCGCACGCTGTCGCCGGCCGGCCAGCTGTTCCTGGACTGGCTCAAGGACCAGGCCAAGGACGAACGCACGCCGATGCCCGCCGTACCGGACGAACTGCTGGGCCGCCCGCCGGCGGGGTGAGCCTTTGTCTATCTCGATGCGCCGTCGTGGGCAACGACCTTCAGCGCGGCCAGGTCCAGCGCCGGCACGCAACGCAGGTTGACCGCCACCGTTTCGGTGCCATCCGGGGCAATGCCTTCGCTGAAGGGCGCCACGCCACAGATGCCGCAGAAGTGATGCTGCAACCTGTGCGTGTTGAAGGTGTAGGTGCGCAGCGCGGCGGGATCGACCTGGAAACGCACCGCCGACTTCGGCGTAAACCACAACAGGACCCCACGGCGGCGACACAACGAACAGTTGCAGTCGAGGGCCTGGTCGATCTCACCTTCGAAGGTGAAGGCGAGCGCACCGCAGTGGCAGCTGGCGACGTGGGACATGGCGTGGCTCCGGCATGGCAGTGGCGCCGAGCATAGGCCAGCGATGGATTGGGTGGGCGCGCAGCGATGGCCTATGCTCGGCGGCCCTTGTCGCCACGTCCCGGATGCCTTCCATGCGCCACAGCCTGCTTGCCGCCGCCCTGCTCACTGCGTTGGCCGCCTGCCAACCCGCACAGGCGCCGTCCGACGCGAACACGGATGCTGCAGCAACGCCTGCCATGCGCGGCACCGCCAAGGCCGACGTGAAGTTTGCCGACCTGTCCAAGCGCGCGGTCGATGGCTGGATGCAGTTGTCGCCGGTGTGGGCCACCCAGATCGGCGACCATCAGTACGACGCCGAACTTGATGATCTGTCCGCCGCAGGCCGCCAGAAGGCGCTGACGTTCAACCAGACCCAGCTGGCCGAACTGGACACCCTCGACGTGCATGGCCTGTCGCGCGAGAACCAGGTCGACGCCGCGATCCTGCGCAACCAGCTGCAGAGCAGCATCTGGAACGAGCAGACGCTGCAGTCGTGGGCCTGGGACCCGCAGACCTACAACGACCTGGCCGGCGGCGCGCTGTACGGGCTGATGGCCCGCGAATTCGCGCCGCTGCCACAGCGCCTGCAGTCGGCCATCGCGCGCATGGAAAAGATCCCCGCGCTGTACGCGCAGGAGCGCGCCAACATCGACGTGGCCCGCGTGCCGCTGATCCACGCGCAGACAGTCTCCAAGCAGAACAAGGGCGTGCTGGACGTCGTCGCCCAGTTCATCACGCCGCACGCCAAGGCGCTGTCCGCCGCCGACCAGCAGCGCCTGGCCGCTGCGACCGAAGGCCTAAAAAAAGCCGTGGACGAGCAGCAGGCATGGATCGACGGCACGCTGGTGCCGGGCGCCAAGGGAGACTTCCGCATCGGTGCTGAGAAGTACGACCAGAAGCTGAAGTTCTCGCTGGTCTCGGCGCTGTCGCGCCAGGAGATCCGCCAGCGCGCCGAAGCCGAAATCAAGCGCGTGCGCACCGAGATGTACGGCATCGCGCGCACCGTGTTGAAGGACAAGCCCGGCGCGCCAGCATTGCCGGAAATCCCCAGCGACGACCAGCAGCAGGCCGGCATCGAAGCGGCGCTGGAGCTGACCTACGCCGACAGGCCGGCCCGCGACAAGGTGGTGGACACCGCCAAGGCCGCGCTCGCCGAATCGACCGCATTCGTGAAAGCCAAGGATCTGGTCACCCTGCCCGACTCGCCGGTCAAGATCATCCTGATGCCGGAGTTCCAGCAAGGCGTGGCCGTGGCCTACTGCGATTCCCCTGGTCCGCTCGACAAAGGCCTGGACACCTTCTACGCGGTCTCGCCGATCCCCAAGGACTGGAACCCCCAGCAGGTCGATTCGTTCCTGCGTGAATACAACAACCGCATGATCAAGCTGCTCTCCATCCACGAGGGCACGCCAGGCCATTACCTGGAAGGCTGGCATTCGGCCAAGTTCCCCTCGACGCTGCGCGCGGTGCTGCGCTCTGGCCTGTTTGCCGAAGGCTGGGCGGTCTACACCGAGCACATGATGACCGAGCAGGGGTATCAGGCCGATGATCCGCTGTACAAGCTCACCCAGCTCAAGTTCTACCTGCGCACCATCTCCAACGCGATCCTGGACCAGGGCGTGCACGTGGATGGCTGGAGCCATGAACAGGCCATGCACCTGATGGTCCACGACGCCTTCCAGCAGGAAAGCGAAGCCAAAGGCAAATGGGTGCGCGTGCAGCTGACCAGCGCGCAGCTGCCGACCTACTTCGTCGGCGTGCAGGAGCAGCTCGATACCCGCAAGGCGGTGGAAGCCAAGCTCGGCGAGAAATTCAACCTCAAGGCCTACCACGACCAGCTGCTGTCCTACGGTGCACCGCCGGTGCGCTTCGCGCGGGAGCTGATGCTGGACCAGCCGATCGAGTGATGGCGAGCAATGCAACCCGCGCAAGGACGCGCGCGGCGCCGGGTGTCACCCCAGCGGTGGCATTGTCCCCAGCCGAGCAAGCTCGGCGCTACACGGTCGCGCGCGCCCGAAGCGCTCCATGCAAGCCAGCGTCGTGAACAGCCTCTTACGGCAGTGGCGATGCATCAGCGGCGACGAAGCCGCCGGTCTGGCGCTGCCACAGCCGCGCGTAAAGCCCGTCGCGCGCGACCAGTTCCGCGTGCGTGCCGGTCTCGACGATCCGGCCGGCGTCCATGACCACCAGCCGGTCCATCCGGGCGATGGTCGAAAGCCGGTGCGCGATGGCGATGACGGTCTTGCCCTGCATCAGCGTGTCCAGGCTGTCCTGGATGGCCGCTTCCACTTCCGAATCCAGCGCCGAAGTCGCTTCGTCCAGCAGCAGGATCGGCGCGTCCTTCAGCAGCACCCGGGCGATGGCGATGCGTTGGCGCTGGCCGCCGGACAGCTTGACCCCGCGCTCGCCCACATGGGCCTCCAGGCCCGTGCGGCCATCGCTGTCGACCAGCGTGTCGATGAATCCGCCGGCCCGCGCCTGGGCGATGGCCGCCGCGATCTGCGCCATGTCTGCGTCCGGGCGTCCGTAGCGCAGGTTGTCCAGGATCGAACGGTGCAGCAATGAGGTGTCCTGGGTCACCACGCCGATCTGCGCGCGCAAGCTGTCCTGGGTAACCCCGGCGATGTCCTGGCCATCAACCAGGATCCGCCCGGCCTCCAGGTCGTACAGGCGCAGCAGCACGTTGACCAGGGTGGACTTGCCGGCGCCCGATGGCCCGACCAGGCCGATCTTCTCGCCTGGCTGCACGACCAGGTCCAGGCCGGAGATCACCCCGCCGCGCTTGCCGTAATGGAAATGGATGTCCTCGAAGCGCACTTCGCCGCGGCTGACCAGCAGCGGCTTCGCGTCGGCCCGGTCGGTCACCGTATGCGGATGGGCCACGGTCTCCATGCCGTCCTGCACGGTACCGATGTCCTCGAACAGGCCATTGACCACCCACATGATCCAGCCCGACATGTTCTCGATGCGGATCACCAGTCCGGTCGACAGCGCGATGGCGCCCACTGTGATCGAACCGCGCTGCCACAGCCACAGACCCAGCCCGGCGGTAAAGGCGATCATCAGCCCGTTGAGCACGGCGATGGTCACATCCATCGCGGTGGTCAGCCGGGTCATGCGCTGGACCTTTTCCAGATTCTCGCGCACCGCCTCGGCGACGTAATCGTCCTCGCGCCGGGCATGCGGGAACAGCTTGAGCGTGGCGATGTTGGTGTAGCCATCGACCACCCGCCCCATCAGCCGCGACTTGGATTCGGACGCGCGCCAGGAGCGTTCCTTGACCCGTGGCACGAAGATCACCAGGGTCACGATGTAAGCCAGCAACCAGGTGATCAGCGGCAGCATCAGTCGCCAATCGGCTTGTGCAAACAGCACCAACGCGCTTCCGGTATAGACCGCCACGTACCACAGCGCATCGACGATCTGCACCGCCGATTCACGCAATGAAGCGCCGGTCTGCATGATCCGGTTGGCGATGCGCCCGGCGTAGTCGTTCTGGAAGAACGCCAGGCTCTGCCGCACCACGTGCCGATGCTGCTGCCAGCGGATGCGCGCGGTCAACGCCGGGGTCACGCCCTGGTGCATCAGCAGGTCGCCCAGCGCCATCAGCAACGGACGCAGCACGATCGCCACTGCCGCCATCCCGAGCAATTGCAGGCCATGGCGCTGGAAGAATCCGGCTGCATCCTCGGCCTTGGCCAGGTCGACCAGCTTGCCCAGGAAATCGAACAGCGCCACTTCCACCAATGCCACGGCGAACCCCACCGCAAACATCGCCGCCAGCACCCAACGCCCCCGGCGCAGGTAATGGGCGTAGAAACGCGCCAGCCCCGTCGGCGGCGTGCCCGCGTCTGGCCGGTCGAACACATCGATCAGGGTTTCGAACCAGCGGAAGATCATCGGGATACAGCGTGCACCGGGAACGCGCAGTATCTCATCGCGTTGTCGGTGTCATGTCCGTGGGAGCCCTTCGGCGGCGATGGGACTTGCCTCGGTGCGGCCTGATCGCCATCGAGGCGAACCCACGCCGGCTGCCGGCTTTCAGGCCGGCAGCGTGAGTTCGACCTCGGCCACGATCACGCCATTGGCGTCGGCGTACAGCCAGTGCCCCGGCACGAACGACACCCCGCCGAAGCGCACCGGAATGTCCACCTCGCCCAGCCCGCGCTTGTCGGTCTTCCTGGGCGTGGCGCCCAGCGCCTTGACGCCCAGCGGCAGATTGGCGATCACTTCCACATCGCGCACGCCGCCGTTGATCACGATCCCGGACCAGCCATTGGCGACGGCTTTCTCGGCCAGCATGTCGCCCAGCAGCGCATGCCGCAGCGAACCGCCACCATCGACCACCAGCACCTTGCCGGTGCCTTCGCTCTCGACCTGCTCGCGCACGCGCGAGTTGTCTTCCCTGCAGCGGATGGTGACGATCTGGCCGGCAAAGGCGTGCTTGCCACCGAAATCGCGGAACAGCGGTTCCACGACATTGGCTTCCGGATAGGCGTCACACAGGTCCGGGGTGGTCCACTTGGTCTGCATGGCGCGGATCTCCTGAGCGGTCACAGGGCGCGGCTGATGGTGAAGCTGCCGAAGATCGGCGGCTCGTCCTGGCCATCGAACTCGCGGGTCGAATAGTAACGGGCCATCGCGAACTTCCAGCGGCCCTTCATCAGCGCCACGCCGACACCCACATAGGCCACCACATTGCGCTTGTCCACGCTGTGGCTGTCCTTCCAGGTGTTGCCGTCCAGGGTGATGTCGCGGCCAACCCAACGGACGTCGGAGGTGATGAACCCATGGAAGCGGAACACGCCGCCGGCACGGGTCTCGCTGCTGGGCGCGGTGTTCTCACCGGCCGGACGCAGCGGCGTGCTGCCGAAATCGTCGGGCAGGTAGCGACCAAAACGCATCTCGGCACCACCGTTGACGAAGGTCTGGTAGTTGCCGACCGCACCGCCGTAATGGGTGATCGCATCCCAGGTCCACTTGCCCTCGCCCCAGGCGAACCGGTTCATGCGCTCGTGCTGCAGCATGATCACAGGCTCGTCGCGCAGCTGGTTCTTCCAGCCCTCGAATTTCTCATCACCCAACACCTTGTGCACGGCGTTCTGCACTTCCTCGCCACGCGCCGAAGGACCGACCCAGCCCAGTTTCAACTGGGTCGTGCGCAGAGTGTTGCCCTTGCGCGCGTTGTAGCCAAAGCCCATCAGCAGCGCCGCGGCGTAGGGACGATCATCCTGGATCACGTCGCTGCGGGTGAAATCCTCGGGGGTAAAGAGCGACTGGTTCAGCGTGAACACCATGTTCTGCTGGTCGAAGCCTTCCGGTTGGATCCAGCGCAGGTAGCGATTGACCAGGCGCGCCATGCGCGGCAGGCACGGATCGTCGGTGTAGTCCTTCAGATTCGGCGACACCAGCGTGAGCTGCACGCCATTGGTATAGCCCTGGTCCTGCTGGGCCCCGCCGAACAGGTCGTTGTCGACGCGGAAATTCACCGTTGGCGGCAGGGCGGTCCGCGTCGGGCATGTTTCGGTTTCGGCTGCTTGCGCGCTGCCGCACGCTGCGGCTGCCAGGAACAGCCATCCTGCTTTGGACATGGGGTTTCCCAGGGGGTGATGGTTCAGGGGAATCATGAACGCGCGAGTATTGAAATTCGCGTGAAGACAATCTTGTCGGCGTGTCGCACGGACTGCGATCCGGCGCCCGTATCCTGAGGCTCTTCCTGATTGGCAGGGCCTCAAGGCCCGAATCGAACCGCATGGACAACAGTCTGTTTCCCGAATCGGCAACGCCCGATGGCATCCGCGTCGGCATCGGTGGCTGGGTCTATGCGCCCTGGCGCAACAATTTCTATCCGGCCGGGCTGGTCCAGCGCCTGGAACTGGAATACGCCAGCCGCCACCTCGCTGCCATCGAAATCAATGGCACCTACTACGGGACCCAGCAGCCAGCGACCTATGCCAAGTGGCGCGACGCCACGCCCGATGGCTTCGTGTTCTCGGCCAAGGCACCCAAGCGCATCACCCAATCGCGCAGGCTGGCCGGCACGCGCACGCAGGTGGAGGACTTCATCAGCGGCATCGCCGAGCTGGGTGACAAGCTGGGCCCGCTGGTGTGGCAGTTCGAAGCCGGGCGCAGCATCGACGGCGAAGACTTCGCCGCCTTCCTCGAGCTGCTGCCGAAGAAAGCCGGAACGCGCGCACTACGACATGTGCTGGACGTGCGCGACCCGGCCTTCATCACCCCGGACTTCCTGGCGCTGGCACGTCGGCATGGCATGGGCACGGTGTTCTCGGTCTCGGACGAATACCCCTCGTTCGCCGACATCACCAGCGACTTCGTCTATGCCCGCCTGATGGGCAGCCGCAGCAGCGAGCCCGCCGGGTATCCCGATGCCGAACTCGATGCCTGGGCCCGCCGCGCCCGGGCCTGGCGGGCCGGCGATGATCCAGATGCGCTGCCACACATCGGCGCGACGCCTGCACCGAAACAGCCGCGCGAGGTGTTCGTGTTCTTCATCTCCGCCGCCAAGGAACGCAATCCGGCCGCGGCAATGGCGCTGCTTCGCCGCTTGCAGGGCTGATCCACCAGCGGCCTGGAACAAGGACTGATCCTTTTCCCGCTCCCGACGGGAGCGGGGCTCATGGGACCGCGCTCCTGGTCCATCCAGCGATAATGTGCCGATGCCATCGCCCGTTCCGCTCAAAGCCCACCTGCAGGTCCATCTCTGCGTCCTGCTGTGGGGCTTCACCGCGGTCCTGGGCAAGCTGATCACCCTGCCCGCGCTGCCGCTGGTGTGGTGGCGGATGCTGCTGGTGGTGCTGGCCCTGGCGATGCTGCCGACGGTGTGGCGTGGCCTGCACCGGATGCCTGCACGCCGGCGCTGGGCGTATGCGGGCATCGGCGCGTTGGTGGCGCTGCACTGGCTGACTTTCTACGGTGCCATCAAGCTGGCCAATGCATCCGTGGCCGCCACCTGCATCGCGCTGGCGCCGGTGTTCACCGCAGTGATGGAACCCTGGATTGCGCGACGGCCGTTCGACCTGCGCGAGCTGCTGTTCGGCCTGGCAACCCTGCCCGGCGTGGCACTGGTAGTCGGTGGCGTGCCGCATGCGATGCGTGCGGGTGTTGCCATCGGCGCGCTGTCGGCGCTGCTGGTGGCGGTGTTCGGCTCGCTCAACAAACGCATGGTCGAAGGCGGCGAACCGCTGACCGTGACCGCGCTGGAACTCGGCGCCGGCACCCTGCTACTGACCGGTCTGGCACCGCTGCTGGCGCTGGTGCCAGGCTTCGGCGGCGCGCTGCTGGTCGTGCCCAGCACTGCATGACGCCATCCTGTTGCTGGTGCTGTCACTGGCCTGCACCTTGCTGCCCTTCGCGATGGCGCTGGCGGCGCTGCGCCATGTCAGCGCCTACGGCATGCAGCTGGCGACCAACCTGGAGCCGGTCTACGCCATCGTGCTGGCCATCGCGCTGCTGGGCGAACAACGCGAACTCAGTCCGCGGTTCTACATCGGCGTGGCGATTATCCTGCTGGCGGTGTTCGCCCATCCGCTGTTCTCGCGGAAGCGGCCGGTCGTCCACCCGGAGCTGCTGGCGACCTCCGAAGCCAAGGGCATGGCGGACTAAACCGAGCCATTTCCGTAGGAGCGCCCCATGGGCGCGAGGGCTTTACCGCGAATGCCCCTTCGCGGGCACGGCCCGCTCCTACCAGCGCTGCATGTCCGGCAGCAGGCCGCGCAGCTCGGCGTCGGTCAGGTTGCGCCAGCGACCGGACTTCAGTGGTCCCAGCTTGATGTTGTCGATCCGCACCCGGCGCAGCTGGGTGACGCGATAGCCGAACGCAGCCGACATCAAGCGGATCTGCCGGTTCAGCCCCTGGGTCAGGGTGATGCGGAAACCGAACTTGGCCAGGCGCGAGGTGCGGCACGGCAGCGTCATCTGGTCGTGGATGCGCACGCCCTTGGCCATGGCGCGCAGGAATTCGTCGGTGACCGGCTTGTTCACTTCCACCAGGTATTCCTTCTCGTGGCGGTTTTCCGCGCGCAGGATCTGGTTGACGATATCGCCATTGCTGGTCAGCAGGATCAGGCCTTCGGACTCCTTGTCCAGGCGACCGATCGGGAAGATGCGCTGTTCGTGGCCGATGAATTCGATGATGTTGCCGCTGACCGTGCTCTCGGTCGTGCAGGTCACCCCGACCGGCTTGTTGAGCACGATGTACACGTGGCGGCGGCCACTGGTCTTGACCGTGGCGCGGGCGCGCAGAGGCTGGCCATCGACCAGGACCACATCGCCCTCGCCGACCACCGCGCCGGTGCCGGCGGCATGGCCGTTGACGGTGACGCGGCGCTCGCCGATCAGGCGGTCGGCCTCGCGGCGCGAACAATAGCCGGTCTCGGCGATGTGCTTGTTGAGGCGGGTGGCGCTCGAAGCGTTGTCACTGTCGGTCATGGGGACATTATCGGGCAGCGGCGCGGTGCGCGCCTTGTCGGTGGGGAAAAGCCCCGGCCAGGAACGTGCCGGCCAGGAAAAGGACAGGCCCGCATGCGCGGGCCTGTCGTCTCACATCGGCAGCGCCGCGGATCAATCGCGCGGCGGACCCTTGCGGTGCGGCTTGCCCGGGCCACGCGGACTGAACGGCTTGCCGCCGGCAGGACGCGGCTTGCCAGCACCGGGACGGGCGGCGGCCGGACGGAAGTTGCGCGGCGCTTCGTCACCGGCTTCGCCCAGCGGATGGATGCGCAACTGCTGGCCGGACACCCAGACCTTCTTCAGATGGGTCAGCACGTCGCTCGGCATGCCTTCGGGCAGGTCCAGCACGGAGTAATCGTCCTGGATGTCGATGCGGCCGATGTAGCGGCTTTCCAGCCCGGCTTCGTTGGCGATGGCGCCGACGATATTGGCCGGCTTCACGCCATGGGTATGACCCACTTCGATGCGGTAGCGGACCATGCCCTGCTCGGCCTCGCCCGACGGCGGCGCCGAACGACGCGGACGATCGGACGGCGGCGCGAAGCTGCCTTCGCCATCGTGGCTGCGGGTCGGGCGATCGGCGCGCGGCGCACGCTCCGGACGTTCGAAGCGCTCGCTGCGCTCGGGACGTTCAGTGCGCTCAAAGCGCGGCGCCGGTGCGCGGTCGGCCGACAGCAGCAGCGGGGTCTTGCCCTGCAGCAGCTGGGCCAGCGCGGCGGCGATGTCCACGGCCGGCACGTTGTGCTCGCGCTCGTAGCCTTCGATCAGCGCGCGGAACTCGCCGGCGGTGCCAGCGGCCAGCGTGTCGGTGATGCGGCCGAGGAACTTGGCCACGCGGCGGTCGTTGACGTCGTCCACGCTCGGCAACTGCATCTCGGTGATCGGCTGGCGGGTGGCCCGCTCGATCGCGCGCAGCATCGACTTCTCGCGCGGGGTGACGAACAGGATCGCGTCACCGGTCCGACCAGCGCGGCCGGTGCGGCCGATGCGGTGCACGTAGCTTTCGGTGTCGTACGGGATGTCGTAGTTCAGCACGTGGCTGATGCGCTCCACGTCCAGGCCGCGGGCGGCCACGTCGGTGGCGACCAGGATGTCCAGCTTGCCGTCCTTGAGCTGGGCAATGGTCTTCTCGCGCGCGGCCTGCTGCATGTCGCCGTTGATCGCGGCCGCGGCCAGGCCACGGGCCTGCAGCTTCTGCGCCAGTTCTTCGGTCGCCGCCTTGGTGCGGGCGAAGATGATCATGCCGTCGAATGGTTCGGCTTCCAGGATCCGGGTCAGCGCATCCAGCTTGTGCAGGCCCGAGACGAACCAGTAGCGCTGGGTGATGTTGGCCGAAGTCGTGGTCTTGGCCGCGATGTTCACCTCGACCGGGTCTTTCAGGTAGGTCTGGGCGATGCGCCGGATGGCTGGCGGCATGGTCGCCGAAAACAGCGCCACCTGGCGCGTTTCCGGGGTCTTCTTCAGCACGGCTTCGACGTCGTCGATGAAGCCCATGCGCAGCATTTCGTCGGCTTCGTCCAGCACCAGCGTGGTCAGGCCGGACAGGTCCAGCGAGCCGCGATCCAGATGGTCGATCACCCGGCCGGGCGTCCCCACCACCACGTGCACGCCGCGCTTGAGCGCCTGCAGCTGCGGCGCATAGGCCTGGCCGCCGTAGATCGGCAGCACCTGGAAACCGGGGATGGAAGCGGCGTACTTGTGGAAGGCCTCGGCCACCTGGATGGCCAGTTCGCGCGTGGGCGCCAGCACCAGCGCCTGCGGCTTGCCGGCCGACGCGGTCAGCTTGGACAGCACCGGCAGGGCGAAGGCTGCGGTCTTGCCGGTCCCGGTCTGCGCGGTGCCCAGCACGTCGCGTCCTCCCAGCAGCGCCGGGATGGTGGCGGCCTGGATGGGAGACGGCGACTCGTAGCCGACGGCGGCCAGGGCGGACTGGACCGGCGCGGACAGGCCGAGGGCGGAGAACGGCACCGCGGGTGCGGCGTTTTCGGAAGACATGTGCAGCTCTGGAGACAAAAAGAGGCCGCCTATTGTGCGCCTTGCCGGGCCTGTCTGCCGAAAAACCTTGCAGAAACCGCATCTTGGCCGTACCCGGGGTTCAGTCCGATGGCCATTTCGGGCAGCGCTGTGACAAACCACGCGGTGGGGCGAATCACCCTTCCGAGCCGCACAATCGGACCCGCACGCAGATGGAACACACCGCCGAAATGGTCGACGACGCACGCAGCCAGTTCCAGTCCCTGCTGGAAGCCCATCGCGGAATCGTGCTGAAAGTGGCCGCCAGCTATGCCTTCCATCCGGAAGACCGGGCCGAGCTGGCCCAGGAGATCGCCGCCCAGCTGTGGCGGGCCTTTCCGCGGTTTGATGCCAGTCGCAGCTTTTCCACCTGGATGTACCGGATCGCATTGAACGTGGCCATTTCCCAGGTGCGCAGCGCGACCCAGCGCCAACGCCACGCGGTGCCGCTGGACGAGGACCTGCACGACCTGGCCGATCCCAACCCCGGCAACCCGGAAACCGACCAGCAACTGCGCCTGCTGCGGCGCTTCATCGCCCAGCAGCCGCCGCTGGACCGCGCCCTGCTGGTGCTCTACCTGGAAGACCGGCCGTACCGCGAGATGGCCGAGATCCTCGGCCTGAGCGAGACCAACGTGGCCACCAAGATCAACCGCCTCAAGCAACGCATCCGCACCGCGCTCTGACCAGACACAGGACCCAGGACCATGGAAATCGACGACATGAAGCTCGCCTGGCAGGCGATGGACACCCGGCTGCAGCGCCAGAGCGCGCTGAACCTGCAGCTGTTCACCGAGAGCCGCCTGGACAAGGCCCGCGCCCGGCTGCGGCCGCTGCTGGTGTGGCAAAGCGTGCAGATCCTGCTGGGGATCGGCATGGCGGTGGTGTTCGCCCGGTTCTGGGTGCACCACACCGATTCGATCCCGGCGCTGGTCTCCGGGCTGGCCCTGCATGTGTGGGGCGTGGCGCTGGTGGCGTGTTCAGCGGTGGACGTGCTGCTGCTCACCCGCATGCATTACGCCAGGCCCGTGCTGACGGTGCAGAAGACCCTGGGCCAGCTGCGCCACTGGCGGGTGCACTGGCAACCGCGACTGGGCCTGGCCTGGTGCCTGCTGTGGCTGGCGCTGCTGGAAGTGGCCACCCATGCCGCCACCGGCCACGACCTGCCGACCGGTTTCCTGCTCTGGACCACGGCGGTCAACCTGCTGTTCCTGGCCGGCTGCATCGTGTTGATGCGCCGCCGGCAGGACCTGATGGACGCCAGCAGCATCGGCCGCAGCATCCCGCGCGCGCAGAAGCTGCTGGACGAAATCGAAGACTTCAAACGCGAGGAACAAGGCGCCAGCCGCTAGACTGCCCGCCATGCAGATCCTCGAATTCGATCTCGACGGCGAATACGTCGAACTCCACATCCTGCTCAAGCTGTGCGGCCTGGTCGACAGTGGCGGCATGGGCAAACAGGTGGTGGCCAGCGGCGTGGTCAACGTCGATGGCGCGCAGGAACTGCGCAAGACCGCCAAGATCCGCCCCGGCCAGGTGGTGACTATCGAAGGCGAAGTCGAAATCCGGGTGCTGGCGCTGGAAGACTGATCCAACGCCGGCGGCCGACTCAGGCCAGCGGCAGTTCCGAGTCCCCTCGCGTCATCGCGTCATGCAAGGCACGCACCTGCTCCGCCAGCGGGTCCACCCTCGACATGTCTCCGAACGACTGCAGGTAGTGGCAGGCAGCAAAATTGCGGGCCACGCGCTCGTAGTCAGCGATCCAGGCAAGACGCTCCGGGCGCTGAGCCTGTTCGTTGGACCACGCGGCCACCGTCGGCCGGATGCGGCGCTTGATTCCCATGCGCCACGGCTTGCCGGTCAGGCGCGCGCGGAAGCAATGCTGGACCTTGCACAGGTTCGAATACAGCTGGTCTGCGTCCAGCGCGTGGAAGCAGTCGGCCACCACCGCTTCATCCGGCGAGAAGGTGCGGTGCATCGCCAGCACGCGTAGCCCGGCCGGTGAGCGATACACACGCAGATGCCAATCGGGATGACGGGCACTGAACGCGTCGATCCGCGCCAATGCACGCGCCTGCGGGCCACCATGCGCGCTCAACCGCCGACGCTTCAGTTGCATCGTCGCCAGATTGGCAATGACCAACACGATCATTGCCGCGCCGATGCCCAACAGCACCCGTCGCTGCCACGCGCCCAGCACGAAGCCTGCTACCACCACCGCGACCATGAAACCCAACGTCAGCCCGCAGCCGTGCGGCACAGGTTCGAAATCCACATCGACGAACAGCACGTCCGGCGTATTGAGGCACAGCGCACCATAGCTGTTGCGCGTGATCACCACGTCCCCGTGGCGCGCGACGATCTGTTCGCGGATCGGCACGCCGTGGATGCCGTAATTGCCGCGTTGCTCACGGCGCGGCAGGGTTTCGCCCGACAACACCCGGTCGAACGCCTCCTGCACGCGCATCTCCGCGTGAGCCTCGGCCGCGGCCTGGCTCTCATCGGACCAGCCGAAGCGACGTACGGTGACGCTGCGTCGGCCCTGCCTGGCCTGCCGCCGGGCCTCTGCCCAGTATTCCGGAACGATCATGCGGCTTTCCTTCCCTGTCCCCGCCTGACGCATCGGCGCGCCAGAACGAGGCAAATCATGTCATCGGGTGTTGCCGACGTCACTTTCCGCAAGCGCCAGCGGCGGGCATCAATACACCTGCGACCCGGTGCACTCGCTACGCCTTGCCGCGGAAACGCCAACCGCGCCATGCAGCCGTCATGGCTTTCTGCCAAGCTCGCCGCACCCCTCTGCTACTCACCTTCACCACATGCGCCTGCCCAAGATCCGGGCCGCATGGCTGTCCAGCCTGTTGCTGTTGTCTGCCTGCGCCACCGATCACGCCTCCACGTCCACCGCCGCCGCTCCCCATCCTGCCGATCGCCCGGCGCCGGTCCTGCTGATCTCCATCGACGCCTTGCGCGCCAGCTACCTGGGCCGCGGCGATACGCCCCGCCTGGATGCACTGGCCCGCTCGGGCGTGCGTGCGCAGTGGATGAATCCGTCCTATCCCGCATTGACGTTCCCCAATCACTACACGCTGGTCACCGGCCTGCGCCCGGACCACCACGGCGTGATCCACAACGCCATGCGCGACGAAGGCCTGGGTGATTTCAAGGTGTCCGACCCCAATGCCACCGGCGATGCGCGCTGGTGGAGCGAGGCCACACCGATCTGGGTCACCGCCGAACAGCACGGCATGAAGACCGCGATCTGGGCGTGGCCCGGCAGCGGCGCGCCCATCGATGGCGTGCGCCCCGGCCAGTACCGTCTATTCGATCCGAAGATCAGTGCCGCCGCCCGCGCCAACGAAGTGGCCGGCTGGCTCACCGCACCGCCCGACCAGCGGCCCCAGCTGGCCGCGCTGTACATGGAAGACGTCGACGAGGAAGGCCACGGTTATGGCCCCGACTCTCCGCAGGTGCGTGAAGCGCTGCATCGCGTGGATACCGCCGTGGGCACGCTGCTGGACACGCTGGCCGCGCATCACCTGCTGGACAAGATCAACATCGTGATCGTGTCCGACCACGGCATGGCCCAGGTCACGCCGGACCATGTCATCGCCGTCGAAGACATGGCCACGATGCAGGAAGCGGCGATCGTCTCGGTTGGCCAGGTGGTCGGCGTGGCGCCCAATGCCGGCTTCGAGTCCACCGTCGAAAAACGCCTGCTTGGCCGCCACGACCACTACGCCTGCTGGCGCAAGGGCGAGTTGCCCGCCCGCTGGCATTACGGCACCAATGCGCGCATCCCGCCGATCATCTGCCAGATGGACGAAGGCTGGGATGCACTGCCCGCCGACCAGGCTGCCAGGCGACGCCAGCTCGGCCATGACCGGGGTTCGCATGGTTACGATCCAGCGCTGACCTCGATGCATGCGATGTTCATCGCCCATGGCCCGGCGTTCCGCGACGGCGCGGTGGTGCCTGCGTTCGACAACGTCGATGTCTACCCGCTGCTGACGCATCTGCTGCAGCTGCCCGCGCAGCCGAACGATGGATCTTTGAAGCCGTTGGAACCTGCGTTGAAGGCGCCTTCCGCAGCGGCACATTGATGCCCGGGCATTGATGTCCGAAAGCGGCGAGTGAGGGCTGCCGGCCGATGCTAGCCTGCGCGGCATGTCCTCACCGTCCCTGCCCGACCACCGCACCTGCGAACAGGCCCGCCTGAGCCGCGACGCGCGCTTTGACGGCCTGTTCTTCACCGCGGTGTCCAGTACCGGCATCTATTGCCGGCCGGTCTGCCCGGCACCGCCGCCGAAACCCGAAAACGTCACCTATTACGCCGCGGCCTCCGCCGCGGAAGCCGCCGGCTTCCGGCCGTGCCTGCGCTGCCGTCCGGAACTGGCACCGGGCGATGGCGCCTGGCGACGCGGCGACGATGTCGTCGCCCGCGCGCTCAAGCTGATCGACACCGGCCTGCTGGCCGAGCAACCACTGGCCGAACTGGCCGCGCGCGTGGAGGTGGGCGAACGCCAGTTGCGGCGCCTGTTCCAGGATCGCCTGGGCACCTCGCCCATCGGCGTGCACGCCACGCGCCGGCTGCTGTTCGCCAAGCAGCTGCTGACCGAAACGCACCTGCCGGTGACCGACGTGGCGATGGCCGCGGGCTTCAACAGCCTGCGGCGCTTCAATACAGTGTTCAAGGACACCTATCGCATGGCCCCGCGCGACCTGCGCAAGCGCGAACCGCGCGAAGCCGCGGGCGAGACGCTGGTGCTGCGCCTGGGCTACCGGCCACCGTACGACTTCACCGCGATGCTGGACTTCCTGCGCGGGCGGGCACTGCCCGGCGTGGAGCATGTGGATGCCGCGTCCTACGCACGCGTGGTGGGCCCGGCGGCCTCGCCCGGCTGGCTGCGCGTGAGTGCCTGGCCCAAGGGCGAACATGCCTTGCGCCTGGAGCTGCGCAACATCGCCCCGACCGGGATGCTGGCCGTGGTCGAAAAACTGCGTCGCATGTTCGACCTGGATGCCGATCCACAAGCCATCGCCGCGGCCTTGCAGGACGATCCGCGCCTGCGCCCGCTGCTGCGCAAGCGGCCCGGGCTGCGCATCCCCAGCGGTTGGGACGGCTTTGAAATCGCGATCCGCGCGGTCATCGGCCAACAGATCAGCGTCGCCGCCGCACGCACCGTCACCGCACGGCTGGCGCAGGCCTTCGGCGAGCCGCTGGCCGCACCGCTGCAGAGCGATGAGCACACGCATCTGTTTCCCACGCCACAGGCGCTGGCCGATGCGGACCTGAGCGCCATCGGCC
Source organism: Pseudoxanthomonas sp. (assembly GCF_027498035.1). NCBI lineage: Bacteria > Pseudomonadati > Pseudomonadota > Gammaproteobacteria > Lysobacterales > Lysobacteraceae > Pseudoxanthomonas > Pseudoxanthomonas sp. The sequence goes on along the minus strand of NZ_CP114978.1, from coordinate 3,877,706 downwards.
TGACCAGGACGCGCGCGACCACGCTGCGCACCGTGGCCCAGGCCGTGCTGGATGGCCGCGTGGATTTCGACGCCGGCACCACGCTGGAGCAATTCGTCGAACGCTGGACCGCCCTGCCTGGCATCGGACCGTGGACCGCGAACTACCTGGCGCTGCGCGGCCTGGGCCATCCCGATGCCTTCCCGGCCGAAGACCTGGTCCTGCAGAAGGCGCTGCCCAACGACGGTACCCGCCTGACCGCGCGCCAACTCCTGCAGCACGCGCAGGCGTGGCACCCCTGGCGCGGCTACGCCGTGCTGCATCTTTGGAAGGACGCGATGCCGCCTTCCAGGCCCCTGGACACTCCACCTGCGGAGCCCCGCACATGACCATCTTCCATCGCCACATTCCCAGTCCCGTCGGCCCGCTGCTGATCGTCGCCAGCGATACCGGCCTGCACGCCATCGAATTCCCCAGCAACCGCCATCCGGTCAAGCACGGGTCGTCCTGGCAACCGGGCGACCACGCGGTGCTGCGCGAAACCCAAGCGCAACTCGATGCCTATTTCGCCGGCACGCTGAAGGCGTTCGACCTGCCGCTGGCACCGCACGGCACTGATTTCCAGGAACAGGTCTGGACCATGCTGGCGTCGATTCCCTATGGCAGCACCTGGAGTTACGCGGACTTGGCCATTGCACTGGGCAAACCGACCGCCACGCGCGCGGTCGGCGCCGCCAACGGCCGCAATCCACTGCCGATCGTGCTGCCCTGCCACCGTGTGATCGGCAGCAATGGCGCACTGACCGGTTTCGGCGGCGGCCTGCCGACCAAGGAATTCCTGCTGCAGCTGGAAGGTGCGCTGCCTGCGACCGCGCAGCGCAGCATGCTTTTCAACTGAAGCACGCCAGTCGTCGCGACGTGACGCATCTGCGTCCACGGCGCGCGCGCCGTGCGCCGGCCTTCCCGGCAACGCATGCGACAATCCGGTCATGTTCGACAGAAACGAAGCGCGCGATGCGCTGGCCCCCTTGTGGTCGCGCGATCGCTGGATGCGGCGTGTCGCGCTCTGGGGCGGCGCGGTCGCCGTGGCGGTGGTGGCGCTGGTCTTCGCCAAGGCCAGCGACGCGGCCTTCGGTGTTTTTCAACGGATCATCCATCACTCGGTGTGGTGGGCGGTGCTGCTGACACCTGCGGTATTCGCCGCGCTGGCGTGGCTCACCAATGGCGCGTTGCGGCCCACGCGCGGCTCGGGCATTCCGCAGGTGATCGCTGCGTTGCAGCTGCCGGACCGCAGGTTCCGCAAGGAAAATCTTTCGCTCGGCGTCTCCGCCGGCAAGCTCACGCTGACCGTGCTGGCGCTGTTCGGCGGCGCTTCGGTCGGCCGCGAAGGCCCCACCGTGCACGTCGGCGCCAGCCTGATGTACATGATTGGCCGGGCGCTGGGCTTCAAGGACCCGCGCGAGGCCACGCACTTCCTGCTGGCAGGCGGCGCGGCCGGCATCGCGGCGGCGTTCAACACCCCGCTGGCTGGCGTGGTGTTCGCCATCGAAGAACTCTCCGGCCGCTTCGAACACAACTTCTCCGGCACGCTGCTGACTGCGGTGATCGTCGGCGGCGTGGTATCGCTGGGCCTGGTCGGCAACTACACCTATTTCGGCACCGTCGATGCCGCCCTGCCGCTGGGCATGGGCTGGCTGGCGGTGCTGCTGTGCGGCGCGATCGCCGGCCTGCTCGGCGGTGTGTTCAGCCGCATCATCCTGGCCGCGATGGATGGCAGGCCGAAGTGGCTGGGCCGCATGCGCGGCGCCAACCCGGTGCTGTTCGCCGCCGGTTGCGGGCTGGCGCTGGCGCTGCTGGGCGTGATGTTCGGCGCGGGCGCCTTCGGTACCGGCTACGAACAAGCGCGCAGCCTGGTCCAGGGCCATGCGGTGGTCGGGCACGAATTCGGCCTGATGAAACTCGGCGCCAACCTGGTCTCGTACGTGGCCGGCATCCCGGGCGGGCTGTTCTCGCCGGCGCTGGCGGTCGGCGCGGGCATCGGCCACAACCTGTCGGTGCTGCTGCCGGGCGTGGACCCGTCGTCGGTCGTGCTGCTGGGCATGTGCGCGTACCTGACCGGCGTGACCCAGGCGCCGCTGACCTCGGCAGTGATTTCACTGGAGTTGACCGACAACAGCGGCATGATGTTGCCGATCCTGGCCACCGCCCTGCTGGCGCGCGGCGCCTCGGCGCTGGTCTGCCGCAAACCGGTCTACAAGGCGCTGGCCGATCGCCTGCTCGCCGCGATGCCCGTGGAATCACAGAAGCCGGCCACGCCGGATATCGACGACGACGAAAATCACACCGCCGCGCAGGCGTTGTCGGTGCCCGCGGCTGGCGCCGGTGCGGAACCTTCCGCGCCGCTGCCCAGCGATGGCGATCCCACACCGCCTTCGGACGATCCACCGCCCAGGCCATGACGCCGGCGCCGCTGGAGGGCCTGATCCGCAACGCGCGCCTGGTCACGCTGGATGGCGAGGACGGCCCCGGCCTGGTCGAACACGGCGTTGCTGGCCTGGCGCGAGGGGATCGTCGTCCACGCCGGCCCGGCGACCACGTTGGCGCCGCTGGGACCATCCGAGGTGGTGATCGATGCGGCAGGCGCCCTGGTCACGCCAATGATGATCGAATCCGGCTTGGATCCAGCGGCGCAGCTCACCGCCTTCTTTCAGGCCTTCCAGGAAAAACGTGCGCAAGACGCATCGACCGTCACGCAGGCCTTGCGTGCACTCACGGTGGAAGCCGCCGCCAGGCATGGCCTGTCAGACCGCGGCCGTCTGATTCCCACCCTGCGCGCCGACTTCATCCTGTGGCATGCACGCCAGTTGGATGACCTGAGCAAAGGACCGGCGCGTGCTTGCTTCGACAGCGCCTGGGCCGCGGGCATCCGCCTCCCCTGAGCCGCGCATGCCGTGCGCTGGCGCTGCGCCGGGCTTAAGATCGACCCCGCATGCGGACACCGCTCCGTCATCGCACGCATGCCAGTCGGCGGGCACCGCCCCGCGTCTGGCCACTGCGTGATCCCGCTGGAGTTCCACCCATGTCCGTTGCAATCCCTTCGCGTCCCACACTGCGTTTCGGCCGGATCGCGCCCACGCTGCCGGTCACCGATATCGACCGCGCCCTGGCCTTCTACGTCGACGTGCTCGGCTTCACCAAGACGTTCGAGAACGGCACACCCGTCGGCTTCGTGATCCTGAAGAAAGATGCCGCCGAACTGCATCTGTCGCTGCACCCCGCGCACAAGCCCAGCACCCAGAACCTGGCGCACCTGCTGGTCGACGATGCAACCGCGCTGCATGACCATCTCGACCAGGCCGGCATCCGCATCATCAAGTCGCTGCGCGACGCCGACTACGGGCTACGCGGTTTCGTATTCGCCGATCAGGACGGCAACCGGATCGACGTCGGCCAGCGCCTGTAGCACCGCCTGCGCATTGCCCATAAAAAAACGCGGCGCCCTGGAGGCGCCGCGTCGGACCGTTACAGCGTCGGCAGGCTGGATCAGCCAGCCTTGGCCACGGCCTTCTTAGCCACGGCCTTCTTGGCCGGCGCCTTGGTCACCGACTTGGCGGTCACCGGCGCGGTCACGCCCACGACCGAATTGTGCTTGCGCGAATTGCCGTAGCTGGCGTTGTAGCGCTTGCCCTTGGCGGTTTTGCGGTCACCCTTGCCCATTTCTTGACTCCTGAATGTTGGTGGCCCGCCGATCATGGCGGGTGCGCTGCCGGCAAGACACCAGCGCGCAGGGCCGGAGAGGCTATCACAGCCGCCCGGTGCACCTACAGCAGTCAGTGCGCGCAGCTGGCGTCGTGCACGTGGCCGTGGTTCAGACGCAGGTTCAACACATGGGCCAGCCCGACCAGCGTGCCGCCGAACGTCATCGCGATGGCATGCGGAACCACGCTGTGATGCAGCGGCGTATAGAGCACGGCCACCCACAACACGACCAGGCCCGTGACAAGCATGCCCAGCGCGCGCAGTACGCGGTGACGACGGTAGCCACTGGCCAGGCTGAACACGCCCAGCAGCGATGCGAACACCACGAAGACCCGCTCGAAGCCTTCGCCCAGCCAGCCCGACAGGCCCAGCGCCGGCAGCAAGGCGATCAGCAACGGCAGGACCGCGCAATGCACGGCGCAGACCAGTGAGCCTGTGGCACCCAGGCGATCCAGCCACGAACGAAAAGGAGAGGACATGGGCGAAGTATGACTTTCGGGAGGGGACTTGACTCGACGTGGATATATTATAACGTTTTGCTGAACCTTGCCTCTCCCTCCCCTCCGGATGCTCCAACCCATGAAGTCACCTGCCCCCCGCACCGCCCGTGCGGCCGCCCTTTCCCGCGCCCCGCTTGCCGCCGCCCTCACCCTGGCACTGTGCGCCTTCAACGTGCAGGCACAGGAAGCGACCACCAGCACCACCAATCCATCCAGCGACTCGCGCCACGCGCAGGGCAGCGGCCTGCACGCCAAGGACCTGGACGCGGTGAAGGTGACCTCCAGCCCGTTCGGCAGCACCGCCGACCAGCTCAGCCGCCCGGTCGAGGTGCTGTCCGGCGAGAAGCTCGATGAAGTGCGCGCCGCCAGCCTGGGCGAGACCGTCGCCGGCATGCCGGGCGTGCAGTCGTCCAACTTCGGCCCCGGCGTCGGCCGCCCGATCATCCGCGGCATGGACGGCCCGCGCGTGGCGGTGATGTCCGACGGCCTGTCCAGCGCCGACGTCTCCACCGTCAGCCAGGACCATTCGCCTGCCATCGAACCGTTCCTGGCCGACCAGATCGAAGTGCTCAAGGGCCCGTCCACCCTGCTCTACGGCAGCGGCGCCATCGGCGGCGCGGTCAACGTGGTCGACGGCCGCATCGCCGAAACGCCGATCCAGGGCATCACCGGCCGCGCCGAAACCCGCATGGACTTCGGCGACAAGGACGGCCAGACCAGCATGGCGCGCTTCGACGCCGGCAACGGCGGCCTGTCGATCCATGCCGATGGCGTGTACCGCAACGCCAAGGACTACGACACCCCGCAGGGCAAGCAGGCCAACACCTTCATCGACAACAAGTCCGGTGCGTTCGGCGCCTCGCTGGCCGGTGACTGGGGCTTCATCGGCGCCTCGGTGTCGCGCTTCAACGACAGCTACGGCAATCCGGGCGAGCCGGGCGACCTGGCCGCGGGCGAACGCGGCGTGCATCTGGAAATGCACCAGGACCGCTTCGAGGTGAAGGGCGGCTTGAATGCTCCGTGGGGCGAAGGCAGCGGCCTGCGCTACAGCTTCGGCCATACCACCTACGAGCACACCGAATTCGAAGGCGACGAAGTCGGCACGGTGTTCAAGAAGAACGCCAACGAAGGCCGCGTCGAAGCCACCTTCGCCGCCGACAACGGCTGGAAGACCGCGGTCGGCGTGCAGGGCAGCGACTCCACGTTCCAGGCCATCGGCGAAGAAGCCTTCGTGCCGCGCACCGAAACCAAGGCCATCGGCCTGTTCGCCGTGGCGCAGAACGCGTGGGGCCGGTTTTCCACCGAACTGGGTGCGCGCGCGGACCAGATCAAATACGACACCGAAACCGGCCTGACCCCGAAGTTCAAGCCGCTGAGCCTGTCCACCAGCTTCGGTTTCAAGCTCAACGACAACTGGCGCATCACCGCCAACCTGGACCACGCCGAACGCGCGCCGGCCGAGGAAGAGCTGTTCGCCGATGGCCCGCACATCGCCACCCTGGCCTACGAAATCGGCAGCACCGACCTGCAGAAGGAAAAGGCCAACCAGGCCGAACTGGGCCTGGCCTACCGCAACGACTGGATGGACGCCAAGGTCTCGGCCTACTACAACCGCTACAACAACTTCATCTATCTCGCCGACACCGGCAACCAGTGGTACTTCGACGAGGAAGACGAGTACCTGCCGATCCGCCAGTGGACCCAGGGCGATGCGACCTTCCACGGCTTCGAAGGTGAAGCCACGTTCCACCTGGCCAACAGCGACAGCATCGGCGACTGGGATCTGCACGTATTCGGCGACACTGTGCGTGCGCGCCTGAACGATGGCGGCAACCTGCCGCGCATCGCACCGGGCCGCTTTGGCGGGCAGCTGCGTTGGGAAGCCAGCGCCTGGCGTGCCTCGATCGGCGCCACCCGCTACATGAAGCAGGACAAGGTCGCAGCCAACGAAACCGAGACTGCGGGCTACACGATGGTGGACGGCCACGTGGCTTACCACATCGATGCGGGCGCGACTTCGTGGGAAGTGTTCCTGGATGGCAACAACCTGCTCAACCGCGATGCGCGCGTGCACACCTCGTTCCTCAAGGACGACGTGATGCTGCCCGGCCGCAACGCGACCTTTGGCGTGCGCATGTTCTTCTGATCCCGACCGGAAGGCGTACCCCAAGTGCGGCGGCGCGCACTCTCCGTCCGTCGCCGCACTGAGCGCCAGCATGGGATCACGGGCCGGATGACTTCCCCAGTCATCCGGCCCTTTTTCGTTTCCAACCGCAGGTGCCGCCACGGCTGACGTCCCGCCGGGGCGCCACCGACTGTCCTGGCCTGGGGATCGGGAAGATCGCCCGATGGTGGAATCCGGCATTGCAATGACGGCTGCATCGTCGTGTGCATCTGCATGCATCATGCGCACTCCCTGTCGCCAGATCTCCCAACCATGTCCACCCCAGGCACGTCGGACGCCGACTGCACCTGCTTCCGCCTGCGCCGCGCCGAGAAGGGCACGCACGCCCTGGGCGAACCGGCCGACGCGTCCGGCATGGACCGCTGCACCATGGCCCGCACCCTCAAGCCGCTGCTCAGCGCGGGGCTGATCTGCGACGCGCGCCAGCGCCTGATCCGGCTCACCGCCAAGGGCGGCAAAACCCTCGGCAAGGCCATCCCGCTGCAGGAGGCCGCATGAACACCACCGCGCAGAGCGCACGCACGCCATGGCTGCTGCTGGTCGTGGCTTCGTCGATACTGCTGTTGACCATGGGCGTGCGCCAGACCACCGGGCTGTTCGTCAAACCGATCAGCGCCAGCACCGGGATCGGCATCGCTTCGATCAGTTTCGCCCTGGCGATCGGACAGCTGGTGTGGGGCGCGGTGCAGCCGGTGTTCGGGGCCATCGCCGACCGCCAGGGGCCGACCCGCGTGCTGGTCTTCGGCGGCTTGCTGATGGCGGCGGGCTGCGCGCTGACGCCATTCATGACCAGCGAATGGGGCCTGATGCTGTCGCTGGGGCTGATGGCCGCCGCTGGTGCAGGCGCAGGCAGTTTCTCGATCCTGATCGGCGCCACTGCGCGACACATCCCGGCCGACAAGCGCTCGTTCGCCTCGGGACTGATCAACGCGGGCGGCTCGCTGGGACAGTTCGTGTTCGCGCCGCTGGTGACGCTGGGCATCAGCGTGGCGAGCTGGTCGATGGCGATGTTCGGCCTGGCGGTTGCCTCGCTGCTCACCTTGCCGCTGATCGCACCGCTGGTGAAGCCGCGTCGTGGCGACCCTGCCGACGGCATCGTGCAGGCAGCGGAAATCGCCCATCTGACTTTGCGCGAACAACTGCGCATCGCCCTGCGCGACCGCAGCTACTGGCTGCTGCACCTGGGCTTTTTCACCTGCGGCGTGCACATCGCCTTCCTGGTCACGCACCTGCCGGGCGAGATCGCACTGTGCGGCCTGTCGCCGACGGTGGCAGGTACGTCGATCGCGCTGATCGGCCTGTTCAACGTCGCCGGCAGCCTGAGCGCGGGCTGGCTGGGACAGCACATGCCGATGAAGTACGTGCTGGCCGGCATGTATGCCAGCCGCGCGGTGCTGATCGCGCTGTACCTGATGGCCCCGCCCACGCCAATGACCTTCTACCTCTTCGCCGCCGCGCTGGGCTTCACCTGGCTGGCGACGGTGCCGCCCACCGCCGGCATCATCGGCAAGCGTTTCGGCCCGCGCTACCTGGGCACGCTGTTCGGCCTGACATTGTTGTCGCACCAGATCGGCGGCTTTTTCGGCGCCTGGCTGGGCGGCGTGGCGCTGGAGCGCTCGGGCAGCTATATGTGGATGTGGTACGCCGACATGGCGCTGGCGCTGATCGCCGCGGTGGCGAACCTGCCGATCCGCGAACGCGCTTCGGAGGCGCAGCCGGCAATGGCGTGATGCAGCCGCCGGCCTGGTGAATCGCTACGATGTCCGGCACCTGAAACCGGCTGCTGCACATGGACCGCCTTACCAGCCTCGCAGTGTTCGTCAAGGCCGTGGATCTTGGATCCTTCAGCGCCGCGGGGGATGCACTGAACATGTCGTCCCAGCTCGTGGGCAAGCACGTCCAGAGCCTGGAGACGCGGCTTGGCGTGCGCCTGATATCGCGCACCACCCGGCGGCAGAGCGTCACCGACTTTGGCCGTGCGTTCTACGAGCACGCGCGGATCATCCTGGCCGAGCTGGATGCCGCAGAAAACCTGGCGGCCGAAACACGGTCCGTGCCATCGGGAAAGCTGCGGATCAATGCGCCGGTGAATTTCGGCATGCGCACCCTTGCGCTCAAGCTGCCCGAGTACCTGAAGCTGTACCCAAAGGTCGAAGTCGAACTCACCCTGACCAATCGTGCGGTCGACCTGGTCGATGAGGGCTATGACGTCGCCTTTCGATTCGGCAAGTTGTCAGACAGCAGCCTGATCGCCCGCCAGCTGGCGCCTTTCGAACTGGTGCTGTGCGCGACCCCGGCGTATCTCGCCAGTCATGCCCCGATCCATTCACCGCTGGATCTCCAGCAGCACGACTGCCTGGGATTCACCCACAACGAGCTGCGCACCCATTGGAGCTTCGATGGCCCCGAGGGACGCGTCACGGTCCCGGTCTGCAGCCGACTGATGGTCGACCATGGCGAGCCACTGCTGTTTGCCGGCCTCTCTGGCCTGGGCGTGCTGCTGCAGCCGCTGGAACTGGTCCGCGATGCACTGGCCGATGGCCGCCTGCAGCCGATCATTCCCGAGTACAAGGTCCCCACCCGCCCGCTGCACGTGCTGTACGCACCGGACCGACGCGTCACCCCGAAACTGCGGAGCTTCCTGGATTTTGTCGTGGATGCGTTCGGCTGAAGGTCCGCGCGACTGAAGCGCGTGCGCGTCATTCCAAATGCCACGTTTGCAATGATGATGCGTTACGACGATTTATCTCGCGCGTGACCAGGCCTAAGGTGCGAGCCCTGCCCCAGGCAGCTCAGCACGTTGCAGGAATCGCATGGCTTCACCCGACACCACCCGCCGGACCACCCGTGTCCCAATGCCGCAGGCGGACGCTGCCCTCCATGCTCCCTGACGCTTCCTGCAAATAACGGACGCGGCGCCACGCGCCGTCGTCGCAGGACGGCCACTTCACTTCCGGATCTGCGTCTGCCGCGACGCCGGGCCGTGGCATTGGCCATCGTCCCGTGCATTCCAGACACCACGCGGCGGCCCGACGCGTGCTTCGGGCGTGCAGGCAGACGCTGCAACCACCTCGTTTCGATTTGACCCCACGATTGGCCCCGCATGACGTCGGGGCCGACCCACGACTGGACACCACGACATGAAACCCAGTACTTCGGCCCGCAGCAGTGCGCTGCTGGCAACGCTTTTCCTCGCCGCTGCATTCCCCATGGCAGCCACTGCGCGCCAGCCTGCCATCGACCCCGACGCGCCCACCGTCATCCTGGTGCATGGTGCATTCGAAAGTCCGGCCAGCTGGGATGGGGTCGTGCGTCGACTGCGGGCCTGGGGCGTCAACGGCGTGGCCGTCGACAACGACATGGTCACGCTTGAAGGCGATGTCGAAGCCACGCGCCGTGCCATCGCCGCCGCACCGGGCAAGGTCATCCTGGTCGGCCATTCCTGGGGTGGCACGGTGATCACCGAGGCCGGCAACGACCCCAAGGTCAGCGCACTGGTCTACGTGGCCGCAACTGCACCGGATAGCGGCGAAACCACGACCCAGCAGAACCTCGCCTATCCGGCGACGGCGGGATCAGTGGACGCACGGAAACAGGATGGCCTGGTTTCCCTGGACGAAACCACGATGGCCACCGATTACGCACAGGACCTTGGCAAGAAGCAGGTCCATGCGCTGTATGCGCAGCAGCTTCCCCTGCATGAAGATGCACTGGCCCAGCCGGTGACCCGCGCCGCCTGGCACACGCATCCAAGCTGGTATGTCATCTCGCGCCAGGACCGAATGGTCGCACCGCAACTCCAGGCCGCAACAGCCCGCCGCATCGGCGCGCAGGTCGTGTCGCTGGGCGCAAGCCATGCCTCGCCGGTATCCAGGTCCAACCGCGTGGCACTGGCGATTCTTGAAGCCGCCGGCATCGATACGGAAATCGTCTCGCCGGAGTTCCAGGGGGGCTGAGTCGGCGCAGGATCTGCTGCACGAACGGCACCGGCGTTCGCGTCGCCTCGCGGCGCGAACATCGGTCCAGCCGGCGCGCAACTCCCGCGCGCTGCGGCACCCCTGCGTTGAATGCGATTCACGCGTGCGTGCCCATCTCAGGCAACCAGGTGGGTCGACGGCATGGCCCGATTGCATGGCCTGCATGCGGCCTCGCAGCGCGCCCGTTTTTGTCCTGGAACCCCACCCGGAAACGGGCCTTCCAATCACCGGCTCTTCATCCGATCTGGATTATTTCTTCCATGCGCGGCACCCAATGGTTCGCGCGGTGGAAGGGGACCTTTCCCAGAAGGAAATCCGGAGCATGAGCATGCTGACTTCCCTCTCGATGCAGCGGGTCACGGATGAAGATCCGGTCGTTTTCGACAACGAAGAACGCTATCGCCGGTTTCGCGAATCACTACCCGTGCTGCTTGGAAATACGCTTTTCAGCTTTTCGGATATCCCCGAGCAGCCTCGCCAGGAAAACACGATGCTGGCCCTGCAACACTAGGCACGCACCGGTCTTCCAGAACAGATTTCCTTGAGCTGTCGGATCGGCGGCGGCGCAGGTCGTCGTTGCCGGTTCGCGTGGAAACAGGATCACGCGAGGCTGGCCCGCGACCGGCATACGCCGTCAATTGCGGTGCTGGCTCAGGCTGCGCAGCGCGCGCACAACCCGTGTACTTCCAGCGTCTGCGCCTGCGGCTGGAAGCCCAGTGCCTTGGCCCGCGCTTCGAGCTGGTCGACCACGGCGCGGTCTTCCAGTTCCACCGCCGAATGGCAGCGGTCGCAGATCAGGAACGGCACCGAATGGGCCGCGCTGTTCGGATGGTGGCAGGCGACGAAGGCATTGACCGACTCGAGCTTGTGCACGAAGCCATTGGCCATCAGGAAATCCAGCGCCCGGTACACCGTCGGCGGTGCATCGGCACCCACGCCCTTGGAAGCACGCACCAGGTCCAGCAGTTCGTAGGCCTTGATCGGCTTGCCAGCCTCGGCGATCAGCTGCAGCACCCGCGCGCGGATCGGCGTCAGGCGCAGGCCGCGCTCGGTGCAGGCATGTTCCACCGCGTGCACGAACGCGTCGGCGCTGTGTACGTGGTGGTGGGGATCGATGCAGGCGTGCTTGCTGGACATGGGCGTACTCCTGGACTTCAGGCCGCGTTGGAAGCCTTGATAAGCGCTGCGTCGATGCGTTTCAAGGCTTCGTCGCGGCCGGCCAGGTACACGGTCTGGGAAATGTCGGGACTGACCTGGGTGCCGGTGATGGCCACGCGCAGCGGCTGGGCGACCTTGCCCATGCCCAGCTCCAGCGCCGCGGCGGCGTCGTGCAGGGCCGCGGACACGCCTTCGACCGTCCAGTCGCTGGCAGCGGCCAGCAGTTCGCGGGCCTTGGCCAGCGGCGCGGTCGCTGTGGCCTTCAGGTGCTTGGCCACGGCAGCTTCGTCGTACTCGGTCAGCGGCTGGTACCAGACCACGGCTTTTTCGGCCATTTCCTTCAAGGTCTGCACGCGTTCGCGCAGGGCGATCACCACATCGGCCGGGGCCGGGCCGGCGGCCAGGTCCACGCCCAGTTTTTCCAGCTGATAGACCAGCTGCGGGGCGATGGATTCCGGCGCGTCAGTCTTCAGGTAATGCTGGTTGACCCAGCCCAGCTTGGCCATGTCGATGCGCGCGGCCTTGGAGTTGACGTCCTTGACGTCGAACAGGTCGATCAGCTCCTGGCGTGAGAACAGCTCCTGGTCGCCATGCGACCAGCCCAGGCGCGCGAGGTAGTTGATCAGCGCATGCGGCAGGTAGCCGGCGTCCTTGTACTGCATGACATCGGCGGCACCGGTGCGCTTGGACAGCTTGGCGCCCTGCTCGTCCAGGATCATCGGCATGTGCGCGAACTTCGGCACGGCCGCGCCCAGCGCTTCGTAGATGTTGATCTGGCGCGGGGTGTTGTTGATGTGGTCGTCGCCGCGGATGACCTCGGTGATGCCCATGTCCATGTCGTCCACCACCACCGCGAAGTTGTAGGTGGGGTAGCCGTCCGGGCGGAAGATCACCATGTCGTCCAGTTCGGCATTGGCGATCTCGATCGGACCCTTGATCAGGTCATCGAACACGACCGTGCCGCCGATCGGATTCTTGAAGCGAATCACGCGGTTGGGATCGTCGCGGTACGGCAGCTGCTGCTCGCGGGCGGCGCCGTTGTAGCGCGGCTTTTCCTGCTTGGCCATGGCGGCTTCGCGCATAGCGTCCAGCTCGGCGCGGGTTTCGTAGGCGTAATAGGCCTTGCCGTCGGCGACCAGCTGCTCAGCCACTTCCTTGTAGCGGGCCACGCGGTGGGTCTGGTAGATGGGGCCTTCGTTGTAGTCCAGGCCCAGCCAGTCCATCGCCTCCAGGATCGCGTCGATGGCCGCCTGGGTGCTGCGCTCGCGGTCGGTGTCTTCGATGCGCAGCACGAACTCGCCGCCGCGGTGACGCGCCTCCAGCCAGCAGTACAGCGCGGTGCGGGCGCCGCCGATATGCAGGTAACCGGTGGGACTGGGGGCGAAGCGGGTACGGCAGGTCATGGAAGGCCCGGAAAGACGTTGGAATCGGCCAATTTTACCCGTTGCGACCGGGTACGGGATCGCGCCGCACACGGCCATTCAGGGCCGGCCAACGCCCTCGCACGCGCCGCCCGCTATCATTTACGCATGACCACGCTGTTCATCTCCGACCTGCACCTGGACGCCGCGCGCCCGGCCATCACCACCCTGTTCCTGGAATTCCTGCAGCGCGAGGCCATCAGCGCCGAGGCGCTGTACATCCTGGGCGACCTGTTCGAGGCCTGGGTCGGCGATGACGACCCGTCCGAACTGGCCACCCAGGTTGCGCAGGGCATCCGCGCGGTCAGCGATGCCGGCGTGCCGGTGTTCTTCATCCGCGGCAATCGCGACTTCCTGGTCGGCACCGACTACGCCCAGCGCTGCGGCATGCGGATCCTGCCGGACCCGGCGGTGGTGGTGCTGTACGGCAAGCCCACGCTGATCGGTCACGGTGATCTGCTGTGCACCTCCGACGTGGCCTACCAGGCCGTGCGTGCGCAGACCCGCGACCCGGCCTGGCAGGCCTACATGCTGTCCCAGCCGCTGGCCGCGCGCATTGCGTTCGCCGCACAGGCGCGTGCTGCCAGCGCCGCGCACCAGGGCGGCATGAAGGGCGACAACGCCAAGTTCGAAACGCTGACCGACGTGACCCCCGCCGAGGTGGAAGCCACGTTCGTGCGCTACGGCGTCGACCGCATGATCCACGGCCACACCCATCGCCCGGCCGTGCACGAACTCACTGCCGGCGGCACTACCTGCACCCGCATCGTGCTGGGCGACTGGTACGAACAGGGATCGGTGCTGCGCATGACCGCCGAAGGTTTCGAACTGCAGTCGCTGCCGCTTTAAGTAGAGCCGAGCTTGCTCGGCTGAGGCTTTCCCGGCACGTCCCAAGCCGAGCAAGCTCGGCTCTACACAGTCTGCAGGCGCGGCGGTGGCTCGAGCTGGGCCAGCGCATCCAGCTCTTCCTGCTCGAAGCCAGCCAGCAGCCGCGCCTGAATGTTGAACGGGCCGCGCAGGTAAGGCCCAGCGTATTCGCGCAGCAGCGCCAGGAAACGCGAGCGCGGCTCGACGCCTTCGCGCGCGCAGTACCAGCGATACCAGCGTGAACCGGCGGCGACGTGCGCAACTTCTTCGCGCAGGATCACTTCCAGGATCTCCACCGTCTCGGTGTCGCCCAGCGCAGTGAGTTTCTCGATCATGCCCGGCGTCACATCCAGGCCGCGCGCTTCCAGCACGCGCGGCACCAGCGCCATGCGCGCCAGGCCGTCGTGCGCGGTCTTCTCGCACATGTCCCACAGGCCGTTGTGCGCGTTGAAATCGCCGTAGTCGTAGCCCAGCGACTGCAACCGCGTGCGTAGCAGCATGAAGTGGCGCGACTCGTCTTCAGCGCAGCTGACCCAGTCGGCCTGGTACGGCGCCGGTGCATCGCGGAAGCGGTAGACCGCATCCCAGGCCAGGTCGATCGCGTTGAGTTCGATATGGGCGATGGCATGAATGAAGGCCGCGCGCCCCTCCACGCTGCCCAGGCCGCGCTTGCGCAGCTCGCGCTGGTGAACCAACTGCGGACGCACAGGACGACCGGGCATGCGGATCGGCTCCGGCGGCGCATCGGTTGGCATTGCCAGTTCGCCACGCGCGAACGCGGCGGCATAACGCTGGGTCAGTGCGACCTTCTCAGCAGGATCGGCGGCGGCCAGGCACTGGCGCGCGGCTTCATAGAGGGACGTCATGGCATCGCCGCGCAACGCGCGCGTTATTCGGTGGCGAAAGAGATATCGGTGACCGCCTGGCCCGGCGCCAGCGCGGCAACCTGCGCATGCAACTGCCCGGTCAGGGCGAAGTGCGCCGCCAGTTCGGCCGGTTCAAGGTTATCGGTTTCCAGCAGCCCGCCCAACGGCAGCGGCACGCGCAGTCCCAGCACCTGACCGGCATCGAGCGCGGCGCCTTCGCGGATGCGCGGCGCGACCAGATCAAAGCGGAACGCATCGGCGACGAAGTCCGCGTTGCCCAGCTGCTGCAGGAACTCGGGCACGTCGTCGGCCACCTTCTGCAACAGGCCCTGCGCGCAGTCCAGCAGGTACACGCCGGGTTCGCCGACCAGCTGGACGAAGGCATCGCCGGCCAGGGTCAGCATCAGCGGCCGCGCGCCTTCGCCAGTCAGCCAGGCCCAATCGGCGAGCAAAGTGTCGCCGTCGGCATTACCGAGCGCGACAGACAGTTCATCCAGCGTGATCGCCATGGTCGGGCGCGATCAGACCGCGCGGCGCTTGAGCTTGGCCTGGTCCGAGCGCGACTGCTGGATGCGCTCGAAATAGCCCGGGTCGATCCCGGTCACGTAGTTGCCGTCGAAGCACGAGGAATCGAACTTCTCCAGGTTGCGGTTGCCTTCGCGCACGGCTGCCTCCAGGTCTTCGATGTCCTGGTAGATCAGCCAGTCCACGCCGAGGAATTTCTCGATTTCCTCGACGCTGCGCGCGTTGGCGACCAGCTCGTCCACCGCCGGCATGTCGATGCCGTAGATGTTCGGGTGGCGCACCGGCGGCGCGGCCGAAGCCAGGTAGACCTTGCGTGCGCCCGCATCGCGGGCCATCTGCACGATCTGCTGGCTGGTGGTGCCACGCACGATGGAGTCGTCCACCAGCAGCACCACCCGGTTGCGGAATTCCAGGTTGATCGGGTTGAGCTTGCGGCGCACCGATTTCACCCGCTCGCCCTGGCCGGGCATGATGAAGGTGCGGCCGACATAGCGGTTCTTGATGAAGCCCTCGCGGTACTTCACGCCCAGCGTGTTGGAGATTTCCAAGGCCGCGTCGCGCGAGGTGTCCGGGATCGGGATGATCGTGTCGATGTCGTGGTCCGGGCGCAGGCGCAGGATCTTCTCGCCCAGCTTGATGCCCATGCGCATGCGCGCCTTGTGCACCGACACGTTGTCGATCATCGAGTCGGGACGGGCGAAGTACACGTATTCGAAGATGCACGGCGCGTGCTGCTGCGGCTCGGCGCACTGCTGGGCGAACAGTTCGCCGCGCGCGGTGATGACGATGCCTTCGCCCGGGGCGACGTCGCGGATGCGGGTGAAGCCCAGGATGTCCAGCGCGGCCGACTCGGAGGCCACGATGTATTCGGTGCCTTCGTTGTGCTCGCGCTTGCCCAGCACCAGCGGACGGATGCCGTGCGGGTCGCGGAACGCCACCAGCCCCAGGCCCAGGACCACGCTGACCACCGCATAGCCGCCCTTGCAGCGACGGTTGACGCCGGCCACGGCGCGCAGGGCGGCCTCCGGCGACAGCACGCGCTGGGTGTCCAGTTCGTGGGCGAAGATGTTCAGCAGGACTTCGCTGTCCGAATCGGTGTTGATGTTGCGGCGGTCGGTGGCGAACACCTCCTGGCGCAGCGCTTCGGTGTTGATCAGGTTGCCGTTGTGCGCCAGGGCGATGCCGTAGGGCGAGTTGACGTAGAACGGCTGGGCTTCGTCCATGCCTTCCGAGCCGGCGGTCGGGTAGCGGCAGTGGGCAATGCCCACGCGGCCTTCCAGCACGCTCATGGCCTTGGCACTGAACACATCGCGCACCAGGCCGTTGTCCTTGTGCACGCGCAGGCGCGTGCCGTCGGCGGTGGCGATGCCCGCGGCATCCTGGCCACGGTGCTGCAGCACCGTCAGGCCGTCATAGAGTTGCCCGGCAACATTCTGGTTGCCGACGATTCCGACGATGCCGCACATGGCGTTTTCTCCGCTGTTTTCGCTGCGAGTGATACGTGGCTTGGGCGGCCGTCACTGGCCTTTGGAAGGTGCCACGACCCGTGCCGGGTCGCGTTCATTGGGGCGCACTTGGGCCGGGTCGCCCTGTGGCGTGGCCGGGTCGTTCAGGGGTTTGGGCAGGCCGTTGGACGCTTGTCCCTTGGCCCCGCCCAGTGCATCGGACACCGTTTGCCCGAGTTGCGGCAGCTGCGCGGCTGCCTGCTGGAAACTGTCGTTGAGGGCGCCATTATCGCCTGACAAAGGCAGCTTGTTGAGATCCATGTTGCGCAACTGATCCATGTTCAGGTTCTGCATGTCCGGCATGGTCGGCATCTGCGGCATGGAGAAGTCCGGCAGCTGGGCGCGCATCCAGCTGGCGCCAGGCTCCAGTACCGGCAGCACGCGCGAATTCCGCCAGCTGCTTTCGCCGGTCAGCGGCGTGAAGGACATCAGCAGCACCAGCACGCAGGCGAAGAATCCGCCCCGCACCAGGCCTAGGCCGCCACCGGCCAGCCGGTCCACGCCCGACAGGCGGGTGTTGCGCACCGAAGCCTTGATGACCATGCCGATCAGCGCCACCACGATCATCACGCCGACGAAGGTCAGCGCGTAGCCGCCCAGGTAGTCGGTCATTCCCACATGGCCGCCGCCGGCGAATTTCGCCGCGGCATCGCCACCGAACATGAAAGCCGCCCAGCCGGCCAGCAGCCACGACAGGGTGCCGACGATGATCCCGACGAAACCGCGCAGCAGCCCCAGCAGGGTGGACACCACGATCACGGTGCCCAGGACCAGGTCGATCATGCGCTCCCCCCCGCGTGGCGAGCCGATGCGGGCGGGACGTTCATTGCAGGTATCGCGGTCATCGGTTCTCCCTTCCGTGGACGAACGATCAGCTTATGGGTGCGGGCGGACGATTCCGGTCAGGCCATTGCGCGCGGCCACCTGGGCCTTGAGCTGGTCGGCCTCGGCCCGGCTGGAGACCGGCCCGACCCGCACGCGGAACAGACGGGCGCTGTCGGTGGATACCGGCTCGACGAAGGCGCTGAAGCCGTTGCCGCGCAGCTTGTCACGCAGTGCGTTGGCGTCGGTTTCCTTGCCGAACGCACCGACCTGCAGGGCGAAGCCGACACCGGTTGCGGCCGGCTTGGGCACGGCGGCGACCGGCGGCTTGGCCGGTTCGGCAGCAGGCTTGGGCGCGACTGGCGCAGGCTTGGGTGCTTCCGGCCTGGCCGGGGCCGCCGCCGGCGGCGCCTGCGACGCCAGCTGCGCAGCGTCGGAATCCGGCGCCGGCCGCGCGGGGGCGGCAGCCGGGCCCGGCGTGGCGGCGGTGGCCGGCACGTCGGTGGTGGCATCGAGCGAGATCACTTCAGCCTTCACATCGCTGCGCACCTTGAGCGCGGCGATGCGGGCGATCTCGGCCTGCGATTGGTTGGCATACGGCCCCACGCGCACGCGCCAGGCCGGCTTGCCGCCGATGCTGGCTTCCTGGCGGAAGGCATCCAGCCCGGACTGGCGCAGGCGGTCGATGACGATGTCGGCATCGGCCTGGGTCGCGTAGGCACCGAAGCTGACGGCGTAATCACCGCCCGCGGTGACCAGCGGCAGGCCCTGCGCGTTGGTCGGCGCGGGCGCCGCGTCGGCCGGCTTGAGCGTCTCGGTGCCCTGTGGCGCCTGGGCCGGCATGCCGGTGGCGCCATTGGCGCCGGGCTGGCCGGGCGTGACCAGTGGCAGTTCGCGGGTCTCGAACTGGCCGGCCGGCGCATTCGGTACGTCGGTGGACACATCGGCGACGCCGCTGTCGCTGGCGGGGCCCTTGACCAGCATGGGCAGGAAGATGACGGCCAGCGCCACGAGGACGATGGCGCCGATGATGCGGTTTCTCAAAGCGGTATCCATCGTCGTGGGCGACGGCTTCAGGTGAAGTAGCTGCGAATTATATGCGCGGCAGCCGCCGCGCTCCTCATCGGCCTGAACCCAGCACCGCCAGCGCTTCGGCCGCGGTATGGAAGGAACCGAACACCAGCACCCGCTCGCCGGGCCGGGCGGTGGCCAGGGCGGCATCGAGCGCCTGGGCCACGGTCTCGAACTGCGGCGCCTGCGCGGCATCGGTACCGGCCAGCGCTGCGGCGAGCGCCGCGGCATCCCGCCCGCGTGGCGTGCCCGGCTCCAGTCCGGCCAGCGACCACGCAGCGACCTTGCCTTCCAGCGCCTGGACCACGCCGGCCACGTCCTTATCCGACAGCGCGGCGAAGACCGCATGGGTCGGCAGCGGGTGGCGTTCGAGGAACGCCGCGAGTTCGCGCGCGGCCTGCGGGTTGTGGGCGACGTCCACGCGGATTTCCACGCCCTCGCGCTCGAAGCGCTGCAGGCGGCCCGGCAGCCGTGCGTTGCCGATGCCCGCGGCGAACGCCGCCTGCGGCAGTTCTTCGGGTAGCGCGCGCAGCGCGGCCACGGCGGTGGCGGCGTTGGCGCGCTGGACCGGCGCATCCAGGAGTGGCGCCGGCAGGAGCAGCTCGGTGCCGACCTCGCGCCAGCGCCAGCGGCCGTCTTCAGTCGGCTCGTGGAAGAAGTCGTTGCCCAGCTGGATCACGCCGGCGCCGATGGCATAGGCATGGGCCAGCACGCTGGACGGCGCACCGACTTCACCCAGCACCAGCGGCTTCCAGGCCCGGGCGATGCCGGCCTTCTCCTTGCCGATGGTTTCGCGGTCCTCGCCCAGCCAGTCGGTGTGGTCGATGTCCACGGTGGTGATCACCGCCACATCCGGGTCGATCACGTTGACCGCGTCCAGGCGCCCGCCCAGGCCGACTTCCAGCACCGCCAGGTCCAGCCCCGCACGCTGGAACAGCCACAGCGCGGCCAGCGTGCCGTATTCGAAATAGGTCAGCGGGATCTCGCCCCGCGCGGCATCGACGGCTTCGAACCCCGCCACCAGCGCCGCGTCATCGGCATCGACGCCGTCGATACGCACGCGCTCGTTGTAATGCAGCAGGTGCGGCGAGGTGTAGGCGCCGACCTTCCAGCCGCCTGCGCGGGCGATGGCCTCGATGAAGGCCACGGTCGAACCCTTGCCGTTGGTACCGCCGACGGTGATGACCTGGCGCGCCGGGCGCTCCAGCCCCAAGGCCGCAGCAACCGTGCGCACGCGATCCAGCCCCAGTTCGATGGCGCTGGGGTGCTGGGCCTGGATGAAGTCCAGCCACTGGGCGAGGGTTTGGGGACGGGACATCGGCGGGAACTGCACGAGCAAGGGGGCTCCTATTGTGGACGCAGCCCCCACGATGCGACATCCCGACCGGTTCATTCACCGCGGTGAATGCAGCGCTCCGGTCGCTCAGACTTTGGCGGACCGCCCGATCGCCGGGTCGCTGCGACTCGGCCGGCCGGTTTCCAGATGCCCGGCCAGACGGCGGCGGAAGGGTGTTCCCGACAGTTCCACCTGCAGGTCGTACCAGTGGTCGCTGGCGGCCAGATCAAAGCCTAGCCGCTCGGTCTGGCCGGCAGCCAGCACCACGCGACGCGGCGTGGGATCGCCATAGTCCAGCGCGCGCACTTCCAGGGTGCGGGCCTGTGTTCCGGGATTGTCCAGCACCAGCAGCAGCTGGCCGCCGCTGGCGCTGGCGATCACGTCGGGGACGGGCTCGCTTGCGGCCGTCGCGCCTTCGAATTCGCGCAGGAAGCCATTCGGCCCGTGTACCGCCAGCGAATAGTTACCAGCCGGCAGGCCATGCGGCGCATCGATGACCTCGCTGTGCGGCATCACCGTGTAGTACCAGGGGCCGGCATCGCTGCCGTAGGCATAGACGTTGAACACCGCGGCCGCATCGCCAGCGTTGACCAGGGTCAGGCGCAAACCGTCCGCGCCGTGGTGCGCATGCACCTGCAGGGCATACGGCAAGGCACGCGCCGGACGCTGGCCGGGCTCCTGTGTTGGCTGCACCTGGCGTGCTGGCACCACCGGTAGCGGCAGCTTGGCCGAAGCCGCCATCCGCGCCAGGTAATCAGTCGTGGACGGCAGCGCCTCCAGCGCCGAGTCGTCCGGCGTGCGGAAGTCGAACACCGTGCTCAGGTCCCCCGTCACCGCGCGACGCCATGGGGTGATGTTCGGTTCGACCACGCCAAAGCGCTGCTCCAGCAACCGCAGCACCGAGGTGTGGTCGAACACCTGCGAGTTCACCCAGCCCCCGCGCGTCCACGGCGACACCACCGTCATCGGCACGCGCACGCCCAGCCCGACCGGAACGCCGTTGTAGCTTTCGCCGCGCACGTCCACCTGGCTCACGCCCATGGTCGCGTCCAGTGCGGGCAGCGGTGCGGGCATGTGGTCGAAGAAGCCATCGTTCTCGTCGTAGTTGATGATCACGCACGACCTGCCCCAGACCTCCGGATTGGCCGTCAGCGCATCGATCAGGCGCGACACCAGCGACTCGCCGTAGGCAGGCGTGGCTTCGGGGTGTTCGCTGTAGGCGTACGGCGCCACGATCCACGACACCTGCGGCAGCGTGCCGGCCTGCACGTCGGCGGCAAACGCATCGACCAGGTGCTGTGCGGTGCTCTGCCGGGCGTTCTCCGGCGTGGAGCCCGCCACCACCGCGCGACCGCGCTGGTACAGCTCACCGCTGGTATCCATGCCGCGGAACTTCGCGAACGAGGACAGCGGGTTGTCGCCGAAGTTGTCCAGCTCCTGGTAGACCTGCCAGGTGATGCCAGCCGCCTGCAGGCGTTCGGCATAGGTGGTCCATTCCATGCCAACGAACCCGGGCTTGTCGCGCGACATGTCCGAGGTCCAGTTGCCGTCGTCGGCGTTGTCGATCGACTGCGCGCCGAAATTCCCCACTGCCATGCCGCTGGTGCCGCTGAAGAAGTACATGCGGTTGGGATTGGTCGGCCCGTGCAGCGAGCAGTAATAGCCATCGCAGACGGTGAAGGCATCGGCCAACGCGTGGTAGTACGGAATGTCCGCGCGGCTGAAGTGGCCCATCGTCATTTCACTCTTGTACGGCACCCAGCTGTCGTAGGCCTGCCAGCGTTTCGGGTCCTGGCCGTGCCCGCCTTTCCACGAGTGATCCAGGCTGGCGATCATCGGTGCGCGTGTCGTCGTCGCGTCCATCGCGAACGGCATGCGCTCGGTGCCATCGCCGGCGGGCTGGCGCCACACCGGATTGCCGTTGCGCAGTTTCAGCGGCCGCGGATCGTCGAACCCGCGCACGCCGCGCAGCGTGCCGAAGTAGTGATCGAACGAGCGGTTTTCCTGCATGACGATGATGAAGTGCTCCACGTCCTGCAGTGTGCCGCTGCGCGTGGAGGCCGGCAGCGTCAGCGCACGCGCGATGGACGCCGGCATCACGCCGGCTGCGGACAGCGCGGCCACGCGCGCAAGAAAGTCACGACGGGACAACACGGGCATGCGCAGGGAATCCTGATGCGGGGATGACAGACAGCGCACCGGTATAAGACCAACGCGCTTCAACTTGAAGACAACGTACGCGACATCGCGATGTCATCGGAACTTCATCTGCCGTTGCCACGCTGCGTGCCTACGCGATGTTGCGTGACGTCTCTCCCCTTCCCCTGCATCAGGTTGTTCCTCCATGCTGAAATCCATGCCCCGCCTGCGCCCGACCGCGCTTGCGATCGCGCTTGCCTGTGCCTTCCCGGCCCTGGCCGGTGCGGTTGAACCCGCCGTCGATGCTGCCACCGACGCCGATGCCGATACCGCCGCGGCCGATGCCAATGGCGCCAAGCAGCTCGACGCGGTCTCGGTGGTCGCCCGCGGTTCGACGCGCCAGGTGCAGCACATCAGCCAGCAGGACATCGAACGCCTGCCCGCCGGCAGCAGCCCGCTGAAGGCCATCGACAAACTGCCCGGCGTGCAGTTCCAGTCGGCCGACGCCACCGGTGCCTACGAGTGGGCTACGGCGACCTACCTGCACGGCTTCGACCAGAGCCGCCTGGGCTTCACCCTGGATGGCGTGCCGCTGGGCAACATGAGCTATGGCGTGACCAACGGCCTGTCGATCACCCGCGCGATCCAGTCCGAGAACATCGGTTCGGTCGAACTGGCCCAGGGCGCCGGCGCGCTCGGCACCGCGTCCAACAGCAATCTCGGCGGCACGCTGCAGTTCTACTCGGCCGATCCGTCCAGCGAGTTCGGCGCGCGCGTCAGCCAGACCTTCGGCTCGGACAGTGCCAAGCGCACCTTCGTGCGCGTGGACACCGGCGACCTCAACGGCTTCTCCGCCTATGTGTCCTACGCCGCCTCGGACATGGACAAGTGGAAGGGTGACGGCATCCAGAAATACGAGCAGTTCAACGCCAAGGCGGTCTACGCCTGGGGCGACGGCAACCGCATCAGCCTGTTCGTGGACAAGTCACGCCGCAAGGAACAGGACTACATGGACCTGTCACTGACCAGCCAGAAGGCGCTGGGCTGGAACCAGGACTACCTGACCCCGGACTGGGCCACCGCCGCGCAGATGGCCAACGCCTACCAGTCCACCGGCACCTACGCGGGCGTGGCCAACGGCTATCCGTCCTCGCTGGCATCGCTGCCGGCCGACTACGACTGGCTGGATTCGACCTATTACTGGGGCGCGGGCCTGCGCAACGACACGCTGGCCGCGCTGGCCGGCAGCTTCAACCTGGCTGGCGCCGCCACCCTGGACGTGACCGGCTACTACCACGGCAACCGCGGTGAAGGTCAGTGGGTCACGCCATACGTGCCGTCCTCGGCCACCGTGCCGCTGTCGATGCGCACCACCGACTACGGCCTGGACCGTTTCGGCGCAACCGGCGCGTTGAAGTTCACCCTGGGCCGGCACGACATCGAGATCGGCGGCTGGGCCGAGAACAGCCAGAACACCCAGGAGCGCAACTACTTCGCACTCGACGGTGCCTTCACCTCGGTCTACAACTTCTACGACGTGGGCACGCCGTTCTACCGCCAGTTCCTGCAGAAGTACCAGACCAACACGCGCATGGCCTATGCGCAGGACACGGTGCACCTGATGGACGAGCGCCTGACCGTCAACTTCGGCGCCAAGGCGATCAGCACCGAGATCACCGCCCGTTCGCTGGTGGCCAGCAGTTCCTATGCGCAGGGCAGCATCAAGGCCGACGACAGCTTCCTGCCGCAGGCCGGCGCGAGCTACGCACTGGACGACCAGCAGGACGTCTACGCGTCCTACAGCAAGAACATGGCCGCGTTCGACTACAGCCCGTTCGCCACCGGCCAGGCCACCTTCGACAGCCTGCGTTCCTCGCTGAAACCCGAGGAATCGCAG
Organism: Pseudoxanthomonas sp.; assembly: GCF_027498035.1. Lineage (NCBI taxonomy): Bacteria > Pseudomonadati > Pseudomonadota > Gammaproteobacteria > Lysobacterales > Lysobacteraceae > Pseudoxanthomonas > Pseudoxanthomonas sp. The sequence goes on along the minus strand of NZ_CP114978.1, from coordinate 3,853,699 downwards.
ACCCTGCAGCTGGGCTACCGCGCCCACGGCGACCAGTACGAAGCCTCGGCCGGCGTCTACTACACCAGGTTCAAGAACCGGCTACTGACTATCTCCCCATGCAGCGCGATCCAGACCTGCTCGGCGATCCTGAGCAACGTCGGCGACGTGCAAAGCACCGGCCTGGACCTGGCCTTCATCTGGAAGCCCATCGACGGCCTGAGCTGGCTCAACACCGTGTCGCTGGACCGCTCCAAGTACCAGGACGACTACCTCAACAGCGGCGTGGTCGAAACCAGCGGCAAGTACGTGGTCGGCATTCCCTCGCTGATGTTCTCCTCCAGCCTGAACTACCGCCTGGACGGCTGGAAGTTCGGCCTGGACGGCAAGTACACCGGCCGCCGCTACATCACCTACCTCAACGACTCGCGCGTACCGGCCTACACGGTGTTCAACGCCAGCGCCGGCTACGACTTCGGCCAGGTCGGCTTCCTGTCCAACGTCGGCGTGTCGCTGAACATCACCAACCTGGCTGACAAGAAGTACTTCGCCACCACCGGCACCAATGGCTTCGTCGCCTCCGATCCGCAGGGCTACAACCAGACCCTGATGGCCGGCGCGCCGCGCCAGGCGTTCTTCACCATTGACGCCCGTTTCTGAACGGCGGCGCCGGGCTGGCCCCCCCCCCCCCGCGGGACGGCCCGGCGCACGAACCGTGTCAGGTGAAACGGATTCGGACGCCCCGGCGCTTATAATCCGCGTCCTCTTTGGCTTGGGTTCTCTCGCACCATGGCGGACACGATGAAGGCGCTGGTCAAGCGCGAAGCGGGCAAAGGCATCTGGCTGGAAACCGTACCCAAGCCCACGCCCGGCCCCAACGATGTGCTGGTCAAGCTGGAAAAGACCGCCATCTGCGGCACCGACCTGCACATCTACCTGTGGGACGAATGGAGCCAGCGCACCATCAAGCCCGGCCTGACCATCGGCCATGAGTTCGTCGGCCGCATTGCCGAGCTGGGCTCGGCCGTGACCGGCTACCAGGTCGGCCAGCGCGTCTCGGCCGAAGGCCACATCGTCTGCGGCCACTGCCGCAACTGCCGTGGCGGCCGCCCACACCTGTGCCCCAACACGGTCGGCATCGGCGTCAACGTCAACGGCGCCTTCGCCGAATACATGGTGATGCCGGCCAGCAACCTGTGGCCGATCCCGGACCAGATCCCGAGCGAACTGGCTGCCTTCTTCGACCCCTACGGCAACGCCGCGCACTGCGCGCTGGAGTTCGACGTGATCGGCGAGGACGTGCTGATCACTGGCGCCGGCCCGATCGGCATCATCGCCGCAGGCATCTGCAAGCACATCGGCGCGCGCAACGTGGTGGTCACCGACGTCAACGATCTCCGCCTGAAGCTGGCCGCCGACATGGGCGCCACCCGCGTGGTCAACGTCGCCAACACCTCGCTGAAAGACGTAATGGCCGACCTGCACATGGAGGGCTTCGACGTGGGCCTGGAAATGAGCGGCAACCCGCGCGCCTTCAACGACATGCTCGACTGCATGTATCACGGCGGCAAGATCGCCATGCTCGGCATCATGCCGCGTGGCGCCGGCGCCGACTGGGACAAGATCATCTTCAAGGGCCTCACCGTCCAGGGCATCTACGGCCGCAAGATGTACGAGACCTGGTACAAGATGACGCAGCTTGTTCTGAGCGGGTTCCCGCTGGGCAAGGTGCTGACCCACCAGCTGCCGATCGACGATTTCCAGAAGGGCTTCGACCTGATGGAGGAAGGCAAGGCCGGCAAGGTCGTACTGAGCTGGAACTAAAAACGCCATTGAACTCAACACAAAGGCGCCGAAAGGCGCCTTTGCTGTATACATCGCCAGGACGTGCGCTTTAATCGTCCAACGAAACAGGGCGCCTTGCGGCGCCCTGTGTTCAATCACTTCACCAGCGCTTAGTTGGCGACAGTGATGCTGACCACGAAGCGGCTGTCGGCGATGTCGCCGTAGGCATCGCGGCCATCGCCATCGGTGCCGATGAAGGCAGCCGTCAGTGTCGCCGGCCCGAAGGCCTTGGCAAGGCTCACCGACCAGTCCTTGTAGTCGCGGCCGACATTGCCATCGGCGAACTCGGTCACGCCACCGGTCGCGGCAACGGTGAAGTCATTCGGCAGCCCCCAGCTGATGCCACCCTGGTAGTACCAGCTGTCGGTGTCGGACTTAAACACGTCGTTGGTGTAGGCCACCTGCACGGTGTAGTGCTCGGCGATGGTCGCCTTGCCGATGTATTCGTTGTAGTTACCCGAACCGGCGCCCGGATAGTTGTAGCGGTTGACCATGAAATCCAGGTTGAGCCACTCGGCCGCATCGAGGTTGTAGCCCACGAACGCGTCCACTTCGTAATCGGGATCGCCGGCGCCGAAATCCACGTTGGAGGCCCAGGTGCCGATATAGATGCCGACCGGGGTGGTGTAGGTCAGGCCAGGCTGAAAGGCCGGGCCAACATCGGTCTGTGACAGGCCACGGAAGCGGTAGTCGGTGGTGGCGGTCAGCGACCAGGCCCACGGGGACTTCTCTTCTTCGGGCGCTTCCTGGGCAAGGGACACCATCGGCAATCCGGCCAGGGCAACGAGCAGGGCATAGCGCAAGGTCTTCGACTTCATCGGACTCTCCAGCAAGGGTGGGGACGGAGATCGGCCTTCTACAACCGCGGTGCGTCATGCGACGTACTGCGTGGTTTCACTTTTTTTTAACCGCCCCGATATTGCGTTGCGGAAACTCCCGCCGTCAACCCCATGTTTTTGTTGCTGTTGCAACCGTCAGCTGGCGGCAAAAACGCCGAAATAGGCAGGCTGAAGGACGACCTCCGCACCGACCGCCGGCACCGGTGTGCTGGCCGGCAGTTCCAGTTCCAGCGGCGTGCCGTCGGCCAGTTGCGCATGCAGACGCAGACGTGGCCCGCTGCGCTGGATGCTGACCACGCGCGCGTGCCAGCCGGCCGCGCCATCCACGACCAGACGCAGATCCTGTGGCCGCACGTAGAGGCCCACCGGCCCATCAGGCGCGTGGCCGTGCTCGGGCATGGCCAGTTGCAGGCCATGCACCTGCAGTTGCGCACCGGCCTTGGTTCCCGCCACCCGATTGGCTTCACCGACAAAGCCATACACGAATGGCGATGCCGGCTGGTCGTAGACCTGTGCCGGGGTGCCGATTTGTTCGATCCTGCCCTTGTTGAGGATGGCCACGCGGTCGGCCAGTTCCAGGGCTTCTTCCTGATCGTGGGTGACGAACACCGTTGTCACGCCGGTGGCTTCATGCACCTGGCGCAGCCAGCGACGCAGGTCGCGACGCACCTGCGCATCGAGCGCGCCGAAGGGCTCGTCCAGCAGCAGCACTTTCGGCTCGATCGCCAGTGCGCGCGCCAGGGCCACGCGCTGGCGCTGGCCGCCGGAAAGCTGTGCCGGATAGCGCTGGCCCAGCCCATCCAGCTGCACCAACTTCAGCAGTTCCTGCACGCGGGCGTTGATCTTCTCCTTCGGCCAGCGATGCTTGCCGCGGCGCACTTTCAAGCCGAAGGCGATGTTCTCGTCCACGCGCATGTGCTTGAACAATGCGTAGTGCTGGAACACGAACCCCACGCCCCGCTGCTGCACCGGCAGTGCGGTCGCATCGCCACCGTCAAACAGCACCCGGCCGCTGTCGGCGTGTTCCAGCCCGGCGATCACGCGCAGCAGCGTGGTCTTGCCGGAGCCCGACGGCCCCAGCAACGCCAGCAGTTCACCCGGACGGATCTCCAGGCGGATGTCATCCAGCGCGGTGAACGCGCCGAAGCGCTTGCCCAGATGATCGACGGTGATGCCCATGCGTGTTGCAGCCTTCTCAGTGTCGGTGGCTGGCGGCGAGCGCTTCGCCGTGGCGCCATTCGAGCCATGTCTTGAGCACCAGGGTCACCAGTGCGCTCAATGCCAGCAGTGACGCGGCGGCGAAAGCCGCACTGTAGGCGTATTCGTTGTAAAGGATTTCCACGTGCAATGGCAGCGTGTTGGTGCGCCCGCGGATGTGGCCGGACACCACCGACACCGCGCCGAATTCACCCATCGACCGTGCACTGCACAGCAGTACGCCGTATAGCAGCGCCCAGCGGATATTGGGTACGGTCACGCGCCAGAAGGTCTGCCAGCCGTTGGCGCCCAGGCTGAGCGCGGCCAACTCCTCGTCGCTGCCCTGCTGCTCCATCAACGGCATCAGCTCACGCGCAATGAAGGGGAACGTCACGAAGGTCGTCGCCAGCACGATACCCGGCAGCGCGAACACGATCTTCGGCAGTTGGATCAGCGTGTCGCCCAGCAGCGGCAGGTCCACGCGCCAGCCGTGATCGATCAGCGGCCAGGCCCAGCCCTGCGCGCCGAAGATCAACACGAATACCAGGCCCGCCACCACCGGCGAGACCGCGAACGGCAGGTCGACCAGGCTCACCAGGATGCGTTTCCCCGGGAAATCATGCTTGCTTACCGCCCAGGCAGCGGCCACGCCGAATACCAGGTTCAACGGCACCACGGTCGCGGTGACCACGAAGGTCAGGCGGATCGCCGCCAATGCGTCGGGGTCGCGGATCGCAGTGAGGAATGCAGCCCATCCGCCGCGCAACGCTTCGCTGAAAACCAGCACCAGCGGCAGCAGCAGGAACGAAAACAGGAACAGCAGCGCCAGCACCACCAGCGAGCCTTTCACCCAGGTCGGTTCGGTGGTCGGCGAACGCGGCCGTGCGCTGCGGGAGAGCGGGACGCTGGCCATCAGACCAGCGCCTTCATGCCGCGACGCGCCAGCTGCGCCTGCAGCGTATTGATGACCAGCAGCAGCGCGAACGACAGCAGCAACATGGCCGCGGCGATCGCGGTGGCGCCGGCGTAGTCGAACTCTTCCAGCTTGATCGTGATCAGCAGCGGTGCGATCTCCGACACGCCGGGCAGGTTGCCGGCGATGAAGATCACCGAGCCGTACTCACCCACGCCACGCGCGAACGCCAGCGCGAAACCGGACAGCACCGCCGGCCACACCGAGGGCAGCACCACCGACAGCACGGTGCGCAGGCGCCCTGCGCCCAGGCTGGCGGCGGCTTCTTCAAACTCTATTTCCGCTTCGGCCAACACCGGCTGGACCACGCGCACCACGAACGGCAGGCCGATGAACACCAGTGCCACGGTGATCCCCAGCGGTGTGTAGGCGACCTTGATGCCACCGGCTTCCAGCCAGCGCCCGATCCAGCCAGTCGGCCCATACAGCTGGGTCAGCGCGATCCCGGCCACGGCGGTGGGCAGCGCGAATGGCAGGTCGATCATCGCGTCGAACAACCGCTTGCCCCAGAAGTCGTAGCGCACGAACACCCAGGCCACCAGCGTCCCGGCCACCGCGTTGAAGGCCGCCGCCGCCAGCGCGGTCCCGAAGCTGATCCGCAGCGCCGCCAGCACGCGCGGATCGGTCCACACCGCCCACAATCCGTGCCAGCCCAGGCCCGCCGATTTGATGAAAAGCCCCGCCAGCGGCAACAACACGATCAGCCCGAGCCACAACAAGGTGGTGCCCAGGCTGAGACCGAAGCCGGGAATCACCCGCCTTCGGCGCTGACGCTGTACTGCGACGCCGGCTGCGCTCAACGCTTCTTGCCTGCCAGCATCTTGTCGAACTCACCGCCATCGGCAAAGTGCGTGGCCTGTGCCTTGGCCCAGCCGCCGAAGGCCTCGTCCACCGTCACCAGCTTCACTTTCGGGAAGCGTGCGATGTCGGCCGGATCGGCGAACTCGGGATGACGCGGGCGGTAGTAGTTGTGCGCGATGATCTTCTGCGCTTCCGGCGTGTACAGGAACTCAAGATAGGCCTGCGCCTCGGCGCGGGTGCCGTGCTTGTCCACGTTCTTGTCGACCAGCGCGACCGGCGGCTCGGCCAGGATCGACAGTTTGGGCACCACGATGTCGAACTTGTCCGGGCCAAGTTCTTCCTGCGACAGGAAGGCCTCGTTCTCCCAGGCCAGCAACACGTCACCGATCCCGCGCTGGACGAAGGTGGTGGTGGCGCCACGCGCGCCGGTATCGAGTACCGGCACGTTATTGAACAGCGCAGTCACCATGCGCCGGGTCTTGGCCTCGTCGCCCTTGAAGATGTACTGGCCATAGGCCCAGGCCGCCAGGTAGTTCCAGCGCGCGCCGCCGGAGGTCTTCGGGTTCGGCGTGATCACCGCCACCCCCGGCTTGAGCAGGTCCGGCCAGTCCTTGATCTGCTTCGGGTTGCCCTTGCGCACCAGGAACACGATCGTCGAGGTGTACGGCGTGCTGTTGTCGGGCAGGCGCTTCTGCCAGTCGGCCGGCAGCAGCTTGGCCTGCTCGGCGATCGAATCGATGTCGTAGGCCAGCGCCAGGGTGACCACGTCGGCCTCCAGGCCATCGATCACCGCACGCGCCTGCTTGCCCGAGCCGCCGTGCGAGGCTTCCACCTGGATCGGCGTGCCGTGCTTGGCCTGCCATTCCTTGGAGAACTCGGCATTGAGGTTGCGGTACAGCTCGCGGGTCGGGTCGTAGGACACGTTGAGCAGCTGCTTCTGCTGCGCCACCGCAGCGGCGGCCAGGGTCAGGACACAGGCGGCCATGGCAATGGCGAACACATGGCGCAGGCGACCGGATCGGAATGTGGACATGGCAGACCTCGTGGGCGGGGCGGCAAGGCCGCGTTCAGTAAACGTCATGCTGCACAGGCATGAGTGTGCCGCGAAATAATGAAAGGAAGCGTGCTTATCTCCAACAGGAATCAGCCAGGGCATGATGACAGTGCTGAAAGACCACCGGCGTAAAATGGCCGCCCGTTCAGCCGCCACAGGCCCTCGCCCGATGACCGACGCCCACCCCGCCCTGACCCATCGCTACGCCGAGGAACTGGAGGGCATCCGCGATGCCGGCCTGTTCAAGTCCGAGCGCATCATCACCGGCCCGCAGTCGGCGGAAATCACCCTGGAAGATGGCCGCACGGTGTTGAACTTCTGCGCCAACAACTACCTGGGCCTGGCCGACCATCCGGACATCATCGCCTCGGCCAAGGCGGCGCTGGACACGCACGGTTTCGGCATGGCCTCGGTGCGCTTCATCTGCGGCACCCAGGACCTGCACAAGCAGCTGGAAGCCAGGATTGCCAGCTTCTTCGGCAAGCAGGACACGATCCTGTACGCGGCGTGCTTCGACGCCAACGGCGGGCTGTTCGAGCCACTGTTGGGCGAGGACGACGCGATCATTTCCGATGCGCTCAATCATGCCTCGATCATCGACGGCGTGCGTCTGTGCAAGGCCAAGCGCTTCCGCTACGCCAACTGCGACATGGCCGACCTGGAAGCCCAGCTGCAGGCCGCCGACGCAGCCGGCTGCAAGACCAAGCTGATCACCACCGACGGCGTGTTCTCGATGGATGGCTTCATCGCCCCGCTCGATGAGATCACCACGCTGGCAAGGAAGTACGGCGCACTGGTCCACATCGACGAATGCCACGCCACCGGCTTCCTGGGTGAGGCCGGCCGCGGCTCGGCCGAGGTCAAGGGCGTGCTGGACCGCATCGACATCATCACCGGCACCCTGGGCAAGGCCATGGGCGGCGCACTCGGCGGCTTCACCACCGCCAGCGCCGAGGTGATCGAACTGCTGCGCCAGCGTTCCCGCCCGTACCTGTTCTCCAATTCGCTGCCACCACATGTGGTGGCCGCTGGCATCACCGCCTTCGACATGCTCGGTGCCGCCGGCGGCCTGCGCACCCAACTCAAGGAGAACACGACCTACTTCCGCGAGAAGATGACCGTCGCTGGCTTCGACGTGAAGCCCGGCGTGCATCCGATCAGCCCGGTGATGCTGTACGACGCACCGCTGGCGCAGAAGTTCGCCGAGCGACTGCTGGAGGAAGGCATCTACGCGATCGGCTTCTTCTTCCCGGTCGTACCCAAGGGCCAAGCGCGTATCCGTACCCAGATCAGCGCCGCGCATACCCGCGCGCACCTGGATCAGGCCATCGATGCCTTCACCCGCATCGGCCACGAACTGGGTGTCCTGAAGGCCTGAGCGGCACCTGGCCTCTGGCACTGAAGCCCTCGCTATTGCCGGGTTTCAGCGCCGGCCGGACTTCGTCGGCGGCCCCAGCGCAGCGACCTCGGCAGCGCTCAAGTCGCGCCACGCGCCCTTGCCAAGTTCGCCCAGCGACAGCTCGCCGATGGCCACGCGCACCAGTCGCAGCACCGACAGATCGAAGGCCTCCAGCAGACGCCGGATCTGTCGGTTGCGGCCTTCGTCCAGGCCAATTTCCAGCCAGGCGTTACGGGTGCCGGTGCGCAACAGCGTGGCCCTGACAGCACGCAGCAGTTCGCCGTCCACAACCGCGCCGGCCTCCAGCGAGGCCAGCAGCGCCGCATCGGGAATCGCATCGACCTGCACGTGATAGGTCTTGTCCGGACCAGTCGCCGGATCGGTGATCGCTGCCGCCCAGGCCGGATCATTACTCAGCAGCAGCAGGCCTTCGCTCGGCCTTGTCCAGGCGTCCGACTGGCGCAAGCCAAGGCAGGCTGGCGCCGTCCAGGCAGCGGTAGACCGTGTCGCGTCCGCGCTCATCCGATGCCGTCGTGACCAGGCCACGTGGCTTGTTGAGCATCAGGTAGCGGCGCTCGGCTGCGGGCGCCTCCAGGCCTTCAACCGTGATCGTCGAACGGCCGGCCACGGTCGGGAACTCCGGGTCCAGCACCAGCCTGCCGTCCACGCGCACGCGTCCGGCAACAATCCAGCGTGCGGCCTCGGTGCGAGAGCACAAGCCGAGCTTGGACAGCGCGCGCGCCAGCCCGTGCCGGGGCGCCGTTTCGCGTGCCGGTCTGCGGATTGCCATCGTTGTTGATGCTTGAAAAGAAACCGGCCGGCGTCACACCGGCCAGGCTTACTTCGACTTGGCCGGATCGGCGACCGCAGGCGTGGCTGCCGGTGCCGTGGTGGCATCGCCCGGCGCTGCAGGTGCAGGCGCTGCAGCCGCCGGCTTGGCCTTGACCACGCGCACGCCCCGCGACTTCATCCAGGCATCGAACTCGTCGGCCGTCATGCGCTTGCCGTTCTGGTTCATGTCGAACCGCCAGGGCGAATTATCGAACTGGGTCTTGGGCTTGTAGGCCGCCGGATCGTTCGCCTTCAGCGCCGGCGTCGCCATCGCCAGTTCGCGGCAGCCATCGACCTTCAGCCGCAGCAACACGCGGTCCACCGACTGGGCTTCGTCGTAAGACTGGGCCAGCACGCCACTCGGCGCTCCCAGGCGCGTGGTGTTGGCGAACAGCTCTACCGCAACCGGCGGCAGGATCGTGGTCCGTTGCGGAATCGGCTGCGGGCTGACGCCGCTGCAGTTCTGCGCCTGCTGGGCGTGTGCGAACGGAGCGACGGCAAGCAGGGACAGCACCGCAAGAGGAATCGCGCGCATGAAGGGGTCTTGGCCTGGAAAAGAATTGCGCGAGTGTAGGCAAGCTGCCCACGGGCAATCAACCATCACGCGATGTTTTTCACGCAAATAACTGAAAAGAAAGACTGAATACGTTGCCTAACCGTTCTCTGGACGACAAAAAGCGAAAGCCCGGCACAGGGCCGGGCTTTCGCGGATTGCAAAGGAAGTGCGGCCAGGCCGGAACTTCCCCTGAGCTGCCAGATTAGTTCTGGACGTTCAGCTCGGTGCGACGGTTCTTCGCACGGCCTTCTGCGGTGTCGTTGGTGTCGATCGGACGGCTCTCGCCGTAGCCAACCGGACCCTGCAGACGCGAGGCATCAACACCGTTGCTGGTCAGGTAGTCGTACACAGCCTTGGCGCGACGCTCCGACAGCTTCTGGTTGTAGGCATCGGTACCGACCGAGTCGGTGTGGCCGGCGACTTCAACCTTCAGGTCGGGGTAACGCTGCAGGATCTGGGTCGCTTCGGACAGGATCGCCACGGCGTCCGGACGCAGGGTCGACTTGTCGAAGTCGAAGTTCACGCCCTTCAGGTCGATGGTGACCGGAGCCGGGCAGCCGTCCGGACCGATGGTCTGGCCAGCCTGCGAACCGGGGCACTTGTCGTCGCAGTTGTTGACGCCGTCACCGTCGTCATCCAGATCGGCGCAGGTCTGAGCCGGCGGCGGCGGCGGCGGCGGAGCAACCGGCTCGGCCTTGGTGCCCAGCGGGATCACGACACCGACCGAAGCCAGCACGTCACCAAAGTAGGACTCATCCGGAGCGCGGTAGCTGCTGTCGTTGAAATCGGCGCGATAGGCGACTTCAGCACGCACGGCGACCTTGCTTTCAAAGGTGGTCTGCAGACCAACGCCAACCTTGGCGGCGAAGTTGCCGTCCTTGTTCTCGCCCGGCGAATTCGGGTTCGGGTTGTTGTCGTACTCTTCTTCCGAACGCTGGTAGCCCAGGCCCGCCAGCACGTAGGGATTCCAGCCGCGGCCTTCCTTGATGAAGTGGCGACGCAGGTCGAACGAGATGCCGTACTGGCTCCAGTTCAGGCCGTCTTCCGGATCCAGCTGCGGGTTCTGGTAGTTCAGCTCACCATCCAGCGACCAGTTCGGGCTGATGAACTTACCCAGGCCGATCGAACCGAACGGGGCGTCATCGGTATTGCGGTCGCTGTCCTGCTTGTTCCAGCCAACTGCACCGGTCAGGTACCAACGGTCATCAAACTCCTGGGCCGAAGCGGCCTGCGCCAGGCTCAGTCCGGCCAGCATTGCGGCACAGAGAAGTTTCTTGTTCATTTGCGACTCCTTGAAAATCAGGGTTTTGAAAACCGTTTGCGTGGGAGCGGGGATATCCCCGGACTAACTGCATTCAGTCGAATGTTTGATCAGCGGTCAGGCCGTCAACACCGGCGCAGATTATGCAGGGGCTTGTGAAGACCACGTTAACGACAGCCTAACAAGTTATCCAGCGCCCTGCTCGGCGCGGGGCAGGTTATACGGGCGCCAAAGCGCACGGAGTGTGAAATCGACGCATCGGACTTGTATCCAAATCGTTCGTTTGCCCGGATTCAGCCCTGGAAACCAGACCCTTATGCCCTTTCCCTCTTGCCTGGGGAAAGGCGTTGCGGCACTGTGCGCGCACCCTCCGTACGCAAGCGTATTGAAATGCCCAGCCCCGACGCACGCCAGGCCTCGATGGACTCCGGAACGCCCTTCCCGCATCTGCTGCAACCGCTGGACCTGGGGTTCACCCAGCTGCGCAACCGGGTCCTGATGGGCTCGATGCATACCGGCCTGGAAGATCGCGCCGCGGATTTCCCCAGGCTGGCGGCCTACGTCGCCGAGCGCGCCCAGGGCGAAGTGGGGCTGATCGTCACCGGAGGCTTCGCCCCAAACCTGGTCGGCTGGCTCAAACCCTTCGGCGGCAAGTTGTCCTGGCCGTGGGAAGGCCGCCCACATCGACAGCTGACCCAGGCCGCGCACGCACACGGCGCCAAGATCTGCGCCCAGCTGCTGCATGCGGGACGCTATGCGTTCCACCCGCTCTCGGTGGCACCGTCGCGGATCAAGGCGCCGATCAACCCGTTCACCCCGCGCGCCCTCAGCGCCCGCGGGATCGAGCGACAGATCGATGCCTACGCCCATGCCGCGCGCATGGCCCGGGACGCCGGCTATGACGGCGTCGAGGTAATGGGCTCGGAAGGCTATCTGATCAACCAGTTCACGGCCGCGCGCACCAACCAGCGTGATGACGCCTGGGGCGGTGATGCACAACGCCGGATGCGCTTTGCCGTGGAGATCGTGCGACGCGTGCGGGAGGCCTGCGGCCCCGATTTCATCCTGATCTATCGGCTGTCACTGGTGGACCTGGTCGAAGGCGGCAACGCCTGGTCGGACATCGCCGCGCAGGCGCGTGCCGTGGAAGCGGCCGGAGCAACCCTGATCAATTCCGGCATCGGCTGGCATGAGGCGCGCGTCCCCACCATCGTCACCTCGGTCCCGCGTGCGGCGTTTGCCGACGTCACCGCCAAGCTGAAGGCCGAAGTCTCGCTGCCGGTCATCGCCACCAACCGCATCAACATGCCGCAGGTGGCTGAAGACATCCTCAGCGCCGGCAAGGCCGACATGGTGTCGCTGGCGCGTCCGCTACTGGCCGATCCGCAGTGGGTGCGCAAGGCGCGCCTTGGGCAAAGCGAGAAGATCAACACCTGCATCGCCTGCAACCAGGCCTGCCTGGATCACGTGTTCCAGAACAAGCGCGCGAGTTGCCTGGTCAATCCGCGCGCGTGTGCGGAAACCGAACTGCGCTACACCCAAGTTGCAGCACCGCGACGCGTCGCCGTGATTGGCGCAGGTCCCGCGGGCCTTGCCTGCGCGACGGTGGCCGCCGAGCGTGGCCACAACGTCACGCTGTTCGAAAGCAGCAGCGAGATCGGCGGCCAGTTCAATTACGCCAAGCGCATCCCGGGCAAGGAAGAATTCCACGAGACGCTGCGCTACTTCAACCAGCGCCTGGACGACACCGGCGTGACGGTGCGCTTGTCGACGCACGCCGACACCGACATGTTGCGGGGCTTCGATGACGTAGTGCTCGCTACCGGCATCACGCCGCGCGCCGTGGACTTCCCCGGCGCCGACCACGCCAAGGTCGTGAACTATGTCGAGGTGCTGTCCGGCCGCGCCGTGCCAGGCAAACGTGTTGCGCTGATCGGTGCTGGCGGCATCGGTTTCGACGTGGCCGAGTTCCTGGTGCAGCACGGCGCTTCGTCCAGTCTGGACAGCAAGCGCTGGATGGCCGAATGGGGCGTGGATGCCACGTTCGAAGCGCCCGGCAGCCTGATCCCTGCGCAGCCCGAAGCGCCTGCACGCGAAGTGTGGTTGCTGCAGCGCACGCCGGGACGCCCTGGCGCGAAACTCGGCAAGACTTCCGGCTGGGTCCATCGCGCCACGCTCAAGGCCAAGGGCGTCCGCATGCTCGGCGGCGTCGAATATCTCGGCGTCGATGACGAAGGCCTGCATGTGCGGATCGATGGCAGCACGCAGACGTTGCCCGTGGACACCGTGGTGATCTGTGCAGGCCAGGAACCACGCCGCGATCTTGTCGATGCATTGAAGGCGGCCGGCATCACGCCACATCTGATTGGCGGCGCCGATGTCGCAGCCGAACTCGATGCCAAGCGTGCCATCGACCAGGCCAGCAGGCTCGCCGCATCGTTGTGAGAGTCAGCGTGAAAGGCGCTGATTCATGCTGCGGAACAGCATCGCGGATCGCTCGCGGTGAGACGCTTCCTGCCTAGTCAGCAGTGTGAATGCAAGCGGCGATATTCAGGTGAGGTTTTGAATTTGGCCCGTACCTTGCGCCAACTTTCCGACCCGCCGCCCAGTTCAGGCGGGATCTTCTGGCCGACCTTTGATTCAGGCCAGACCCGGGCAGCCCGCGAGACGGCTGCCTCCCCATGACGCTCAACTGCATCGCTCCAACGTCTTCCCTCGCAACACGGGACGACCCAGGAGATGCGGCCAAACGGAGCAAGGAGTCTTATGAAACTGGCCTGGATCTTATGGCTGTCGCACAACATGTTGCCGCAGCCGGCCGCCGATTCGTTGTGCCTATCCACCACCGTCTACCTGGAAGCCCGCGATCAGAGCGTGCGTGGACAGGAAGCGGTTGCAGAAGTTGCCTTGCGCCGCCGTGATAGCGGCCTGTGGGGCGATTCGATCTGCGATGTGGTCACTGCACGTCATCAATTCGCACCTGGCATCGTTCCCGCCTCCACGCGCCTGCAGAACGGCAACGCCTGGGCCAAGTCGGTTTCGGTCGCGCTGGACTCGGAGCGCAACTGGTCGCTGCCCAATGGTTCGCGTCGTGAAATCGTGCCGGGTGCGAGCCACTTCGCCGCGCTCTCCATCGCAACGCCAAGCTGGAGCAACGCCTACACCGTGGCCACCATCGGCGACCACACGTTCTATCGCGTGCAGTCGCTCAAGCCGCGCCTGTAAGCCGGCACGCACGCCTGCATGAACGAAGAAGGGCCGGCATCGCCGGCCCTTCTCGCATCTGCACGACATCACGCACGCATCAACGATGCATCACACGCGCTTGCCGATCGGCACGAACGCCAGATCTTCCGGGCCGGTGTAGTTCGCACTGGGACGGATGATCTTGCCGTCGATGCGCTGCTCGATGATGTGTGCACTCCAGCCTGCTGTGCGCGCGATGACGAACAGCGGCGTGAACATCGCCGTCGGCACGCCCATCATGTGGTAGCTCACCGCGCTGAACCAGTCCAGGTTCGGGAACATCTTCTTGATGTCCCACATCACCGTTTCCAGGCGCTCGGCGATGTCGTACATCTTGGTGCTGCCCTGCGCTTTGGAAAGATCCTGTGCGATCTGCTTGATCACCTTGTTGCGCGGATCGCTGACGGTGTAGACCGGATGGCCGAAGCCGATCACCACTTCCTTCCTTTCCACGCGCGCCTTGATGTCGGCCTCGGCTTCATCGGGCGAGTCGTAGCGCTTCTGGATTTCGAACGCGACTTCATTGGCACCACCATGCTTGGGGCCACGCAGTGCACCGATGCCGCCGGTGATCGCACTGAACATGTCGCTGCCGGTGCCGGCGATCACGCGGCACGCAAACGTCGATGCATTGAACTCATGTTCGGCATACAACACCAATGACGTGTGCATCGCCTTGACCCAGGCATCGCTTGGCTTCTCGCCGTGCAGCAGGTGCAGGAAATGCCCGCCGATGGAATCGTCATCGGTTTCCACTTCGATGCGGCGGCCGTTGAACGCGTAGTGGTACCAGTACAGCAGCATCGAACCGAGCGAGGCCATCAGCTTGTCGGCGATGTCGCGCGCGCCGGGATGGTTGTGATCGTCCTTCTCCGGCACCACGCAGCCCAGTACGGACACGCCCGTGCGCATCACGTCCATCGGATGTGCGCTGGGCGGCAGTTGTTCGAGCGCAGTCTTCACCGCTGCAGGCAGGCCGCGCAGCATCTTGAGCTTGGCTTTGTAGTCGCGCAACTCCGCTTCGGTCGGCAGCTTGCCGTGGACCAGCAGGTAGGCGATTTCCTCGAACTCGCTCCTGGCAAGATCCATGATGTCGTAGCCGCGGTAATGCAGGTCGTTGCCGGTACGACCGACAGTGCACAGTGCGGTGTTTCCTGCCGGCGTACCGGACAGTGCAACGGATTTCTTCGGCTTGAAGCCGGATGTGGCGGTGGCGGATTCGCTCATGGGATTACTCGCTCTTCTGCTCTGGAATGTTGGGTTGTGTTTCATCGGCGGCACCGGCGCCGCACAGGTCGCTCACCAGGCGTTGCAGCATGACGATCTGCTGGTGTTGCAGCTCGACCAGGCTGGCCCAGTCCTGATCCCGCAGGACGCTGAGTTTTTCCTGCACCTGCATGACTTCGAGTTCGGCCTTGACGTTGACGGCGTAGTCGTTCTCCGCACGCAGGCGGTCGATCGTGCCCTGGCGGTTCTGGCTCATCATGATGATCGGGGCCTGGATGGCGGCCACGCACGACAGGCACAGGTTCAACAGGATGTAGGGATAGGGATCGAAGGCATCGCGCGCCAGCACGAGTGAGTTGATCACCATCCATCCGACCAGGCACGCCAGAAACACCAGGATGAAGGTCCAGCTTCCGCCGATGGCCGCCACCTTGTCGGCGATGCGCTCACCGAAGGATGAAGACCGGTCGTAATCACGCGCGATGTTGCGTGACACCTGGCGGCGCTGGACGAAGCGTTCGACGATCGAACGCTCTTCTTCAGGCAGCTTCTCGATCTCGCTTTCCAGAAACGCACGCGCGGTCTGCAGGCGGTCTTGGCCCTTGGTATGGCGGAGAGACAACGGCATGGCTCGGATCCTGCGCGAATGCGGCGCGCCGACAATCAGCGCGCGCGGGATGCAAACAATGCATCCAACTTGTCCTCGAACGCGTGATAGCCGATCCGGTCGTACAGCTCCTCGCGGGTCTGCATGGTGTCGAGCACGGCCTTCTGGTGGCCGTCGCGGCGGATGGTTTCATAGACATTTTCCGCGGCCTTGTTCATGGCGCGGAACGCGGACAGCGGATACAGCTGGATCGCCACGCCGACACTGGCCAGTTCGTCGCGAGTGAACAGCGGCGTGGCGCCGAACTCGGTGATGTTGGCCAGCACCGGCACTTTTACCGCATCGACGAAGCGCTTGTAGGTCTGCAGGTCATAGGAGGCCTCGGCGAAGATGCCGTCGGCGCCGGCTTCGACACAGGCGATGGCGCGTTCGATCGCCTTGTCCACGCCTTCGACCTGGATCGCATCGGTACGCGCGATCAGGAAGAAGTCCGCGTCGGTCTTCGCATCGGCCGCTGCCTTGACCCGGTCGGCCATCTCGCCCTGCGAGACGATCTCCTTGCCCGGGCGATGACCGCAGCGCTTGGCGCCGACCTGGTCCTCGATATGGCAGGCCGCCGCGCCGGCCTTGATCAGCGACTTGATGGTGCGCTCGATGTTGAACGCGCTGGCGCCGAAGCCGGTGTCGATATCCACCATCAACGGCAGGTCGCACACGTCGGTGATGCGGCGGGTGTCGATCAGCACGTCTTCCAGCGTGTTGATGCCCAGATCCGGCATGCCCAGCGAGCCGGCCGCCACGCCGCCGCCGGACAGGTACACGGCCTTGTAGCCGGCGCGCTTGGCCAGCAGCGCATGGTTGGCGTTGATGGCGCCGATCACCTGCAGCGGGGATTCGGCGGCAAGGGCAGCGCGGAAACGCGCGCCTGCGGTCGGGGACGTCATGGCATTACTCCATATCTATATGCGTATGCGGTCGCGACCACGGCCTGCGAGGCGCCGATTCGCGGAACGAAGCGCAATCTGGCACCCTCTAATGCATTGATCAATCTTGATCGCACAAATCAACCTGTTGATGGACGACGACCTCATCCCCGCCAGCCAGGCCTGCGAACTGCTCGGCATCAGCGCCGCCACGCTGTATGCCTACGTCAGCCGGGGCCTGCTGGAATCGCGCCCCGGCACCGACCACCGCAGCCGCATGTACCGCAGGCAGGAGGTCGAACGCCTGGCCGAGAACAAGCGCGCCGGCCGCGGCGCCGCGCGCGGGGCGGCGCAGAGCCTCGACCGCGGCCTGCCGGTGCTGGAAACCCGGATTTCGCTGATCCAGCCCGATGGTCCCTACTACCGCGGCCAGTCCGCCGTGGCCGCGGTCCGCGCCGGCGCCACCCTGGAAGACGCCGCGCGCCTGCTGTGGGATTGCGGCACGCACGATCCGTTCGCCCATGCACCCGCGCCCTGGCCAGCCACGCTCGCAGGTTTGGCGACCAACAGCGCCTTGCCGCCGCTGGAGCGCACCCTGGCCTGCATGCCGCTGCTGGCACTGGAAGTCCGCCATTCCTTCAACCTCGCCCTGCCGGTCCGTCACGACCTGGCCGCACTGCTGCTACGCCAGAACGCCGCGCTGCTGATCGCCAGTGAACCCAGCGCGCAGCCGGTCCACCTACAACTGGCCGGACACTGGGCGCCTGGCAACGCGGACCTGGCCGAACTGGTCCGCGCCGCGCTGGTGCTGTGCGCCGATCACGAACTGAATGTCTCGGCCTTCGCCGCGCGCGTGGTGGCTTCCACCGGCGCGCACCTGCACGCGACGGTGTGCAGCGGATTGGCCGCGCTGTCCGGGCCGCGCCACGGCGGCGCGACCGCACGCGCCTACACCTTGCTGGAAGGCTCAGTCGAAGAACTCGCAGCCCGCTGGGCGCGCGGCGACGACCTGCCCGGCTTCGGCCATGCGCTCTATCCGCACGGCGATCCGCGCGCCGCCGAGCTGCTGGCGATGCTGCGCCAACGCGCCGGCGACACGCCACAGCTGCAGCACGTGGAAGCCCTGATCGCACATGCGCATGAAGTCAGCGGCCTGCATCCGAACGTGGACCTGATGCTGGCCACGCTCTGCTTCGTCCATGGACTGCCCGCCTCGCCCGCGCTGGTGCTGTTCGCCTGCGGGCGCCTGGCCGGCTGGCTGGCGCATGTGCTGGAGCAGCAGACGCTGGGCAAACTGATCCGGCCACGCGCGCAGTACACCGGCATCGCGCCCATCAAGGCGTAATGCCGATGCGCCAATCCGTCACGACCCCGAATCGGGCCCGCGGCTCAGCGCGCGCCGCACTTCCTCCAGCGCGCCGGGATCGTCGAGCGTCGACAGATCGCCCGGATCGCTGCCCTGCGCCAGCGCCTGGATCGAACGACGCAGCAGCTTGCCCGAACGTGTTTTGGGCAATGCGTTGACGATGTAGACCCGCGCCGGACGCGCGACCGCGCCCAGGTCGGTCTCCACCATCCTGCGCATGCCATCGGCAGCGAGGTTGCGCGCGCCAGCCTCTTCGGTCGCCTGGCGCAGCGTGGCGAATACCACCGGCACCTGGCCCTTCAGTTCATCATTGACCCCGACGACCGCAGCTTCGGCCACGTCGCGGAAGCCGGATACCGATTCCTCGATCTCGCGCGTGCCCAGGCGATGCCCAGCCACGTTGATCACATCGTCGGTGCGCCCCAGGATGAAGGTGTAGCCATCTTCATCCTTGATCGCCCAGTCCAGCGAGCTGTACAGCAGCTCCTTGAAGTGGCTGAAGTAGCTATCGAGGAAGCGCTGGTCGTCGTTCCAGATCGTGGTCATGCAGCCCGGCGGCAGCGGCGGCTGCATCACCAGCACGCCCTTTTGGTTGGGCGCGACTTCCTCGCCGGTGGCTTCGTCGATGATCTTCATCTTGTAGCCAAGATTCGGAAACCCCGGCGAGCCGAACCGCACCGGCTTCATGTCCAGGCCCGGCAGCACGGTCAATGCTGGCCAACCGGTTTCGGTCTGCCAGTAGTTATCGATGACCGGCTTGCGCAGCGCATCGGTAATCCAGTGCGCGGTGGGTTCGTCCAGCGGCTCGCCGGCCAGGAACAGGTACTTCAATTCGGACAGGTCGTGGCGACGGATGAAGTCCACGTCGTGCTTCTTCAGCACCCGGATCGCGGTCGGCGAAGAGAACATCGTGCGCACGCCGTACTGCTCGCACAGCGCCCACCAGATGCCGGCATCGGGATTGGTCGGCAGGCCTTCGTAGAGGATCGCCGTGCAGCCACCGATCAGTGGCCCATACACGTTGTAGGAATGGCCCACCGCCCAGCCCACGTCCGAAGTGGAGAACATCACCTGGCCCGGGCCACAGTCGAAGATGGTGCGCATCGATTGCGCCATCGCCACCGCATAGCCGCCGACATCGCGCTGCACGCCCTTGGGCTTGCCGGTGGTTCCCGAGGTGTAGAGCAGGTAGGCCGGCTCATTGGATTCCAGCCATTCCACCGGCACGTCCGCATCGCCCACCTGTGCACGCAGCGCGGCGTAGTCCTCATCGCGCCCCGCCACTTTCGGTTCGGCCGGATCAAGATCACGCGAGACGATCAGCACCTTGGGCGGCGGGAACTGCGCTTCGGCGCAGGCCGCATCGATCATCGGCTTGTACGGAATCACCTTGCCGCCGCGGCTGCCGGCATCGGCAGCAATCAACAGCTTGGGCTGGGCATCGTCGATGCGCAGCGCCAGGTTGTGTGCGGCAAACCCACCGAACACCACCGAGTGCACCGCGCCGATCCGCGCGCAGGCCAGCATCGCGAACACGGCTTCGGCCATGTTCGGCATGTACACCACCACGCGATCACCACGCCCAACGCCGAGCCGCTGGATCACGGCAGCAAAGGCATTCACTTCGCGATGCAGCTCGCGGTAGCTGATCTCGCGAGTGACGTTGGTCTCGGTGGAGACCACGACGAGTGCAAGCTGATCGGGGCGCTCTTCCAGGTGCCGGTCGATCGCGTTGTAGCAGAGGTTGGTCTGGCCGCCGACGAACCACTTGCGGAACGGCGGCCTGGAATACTCCAAGATCTGCTGCGGCGGCACATGCCAGTGGATCGCCTTGGCTTCCTCGGCCCAGAAGGCCTCGGGCTGCTCGATGGATCGGCGATAGACCTCTTCGTATGACATTGCAGCCCCTCCCAGAGCATATGGAGCCGAGAATATCGGCCGCTTCCGGGAGACGCTTCCCGACCTTGGTCTTAGGAGGAACGTCGATCTATCGAGGCAGCTTCCCTGCTCTGCGGGCCAGATCAGTCCGGATGGGACTGCGGCGCGCCAACCTGCACCTTTCCATTCCAGCCTTCGAAATAGTCGTCGTGCAGCACGTCGAGTATCCGCGCCGTGCGCATCTGGCTGCCCAGCCCACAACCGTCCGCGTCGGTCGGCGGATCACTGTTGAAATTCGCCTGCACGATCAGATCGATGCCGGCGATGCACGCACCGCCATACGCGGGATTGCCACGCATGAGCGCAGCCTCCTTCTGGTAACGGCGGTCCGCTCGCGGCGCTGCAACCCGGTCGGCATAGACCGGGCTGAGCCTGGCCAGGCGAACCTGCGCCGCCTGTTGCTCCTGCGGCGTGGCCTGCGTGCGGTATTGGTCGCAGGTGGGTTGGAGGACGGCATTGCCACGCTCGCAGGCCAATGCCAGCCAGGCCAGCCCAAGCGGGCGATCATGTTCGAGCCCCGCCCCGGTGAAATACGCAACGCCCAACGCCAGCTGTGCATTCTTGTCGGCCCAGCGCGCGGCCTGCAGCAGCATCTTCTCGGCACCGCGATAGTCCCCGCTCGACCATAGCTTGCGGGCGACACAGAAATCGAAATGCCCCGGCACCAGTCGAAACACCGGCTCGGTGGTTGCGCAACCCGCCAGCGCACTGGTGGGCGCGGCCGTCACCGGCAACGTGCCGCCACAGGACACCAGGACACACACCGCGAGACACCAATGCAGGACAGATCGCTTCATGGCCGCACTTCCCGTAGCCGGCTCGACGCCTGCCATGGATAGAAAATTAAAATTACGCAAGTGTCAAGGCGCTGGATCCAGGTCACGCGCGCGTTCGCGCAGCAGGAACTTCTGCACCTTGCCGGTCGCGGTCCGCGGCAACTCGCCGAACACGAACGCACGCGGCACCTTGAAGCCGGCCAGATGCTCGCGGCAATACTGCTGCATGGCGTCGGGTGGCAGCGGCTCGCCGCCGGACTTCAACTCGATGAAAGCGCATGGCGTCTCACCCCACTTCTCGTCCGGCCGTGCGACCACCGCCGCGGCCATGACCGCTGGATGACGGCACAACGCATCTTCGACTTCGATGGACGAAATGTTCTCGCCACCGGAAATAATCACGTCCTTGGAACGGTCACGGATCTTCACGTAGCCATCGGGATACACCACCGCCAGGTCGCCGGTATGGAACCAGCCACCCTTGAATGCCTGCTGCGTGGCTGCGGCGTTACCCAGGTAGCCCTTCATCGTGATGTTGCCGCGATACATGATCTCGCCGATGGCCTGGCCATCCCACGGCACCGGCTGCAGGGTTTCCGGATCAAGCACCTGCATGTCCTCCTGCAGCAGGCAGGCCACGCCCTGGCGGCTGTTAAGGTCGGCGCGCGCCTCGATGTCGAGCGCGCTCCATTCCTCCCTCGGCTGGCACAACGATGCCGGCCCATAAACCTCGGTCAGGCCATACACGTGGGTGATGTGGAAACCCATGCGTTCCATGCCTTCGATCACCGCCGCCGGTGGCGCGGCGCCAGCGACCTGCGCGTGTACGCCGGACACGCCCTGCTTCCATTCCGCAGGCGCGGCGACCAGCGCGCTGTGCACGATCGGCGCGCCGCAGTAATGGGTGACCCCGTGTTCGCGCATCAGTTCGAACACGCGCTTGGGATCGAACCTGCGCAGGCAGACCTGCGTGCCGGCCACCGCCGCCATCGTCCACGGGAAGCACCAGCCATTGCAGTGGAACATCGGCAGCGTCCACAGGTACACCGGATGTTGCGGCATCGACCAGTCGATGATGTTGGCCACCGCGTTCAAGTACGCGCCGCGATGGTGGTACACCACGCCCTTCGGATCACCGGTGGTGCCGGAGGTGTAGTTGAGCGAGATCGCATCCCACTCGTCCGGCGGCAGCGTCATCTCGAATCCGGCATCACCGTGCGCGATGAACGCCTCGTATTCGATCTCGCCGACCAACGCGCCCGCCGTCACGTCCGCATCGTCCACATCGATCACCCGCGGCGGCTGTTTGCACAGCTTCAAGGCCTGTTCGATCACCGGTGCGAACTCGCGGTCGGTGAACAGCACCTTCGCCTCGGCGTAGTCCAGCATGAAGGCGATCGTGGTCGCATCCAGCCGCGTATTGAGCGTGTTGACCACCGCGCCAAGCATCGCCGGCCCGTAATGCAGCTCGAACATCGCTGGCGTGTTGGGCATCATCGCCGCCACCGTGTCGCCACGACCGATACCCCAGCCCTGCAGCGCCGCTGCCAGCTGCCGGCAGCGCGCGTACGCGTCGGCCCAGGTCAAGCGGCGCGCACCATGGATCAGCGCTACCCGCTGCGGATGCACCAGCGCCGCCTTCCGCAGGAAGCTCAGCGGCGACAGCGGCGTGTAGTTGGCCGGATTGCGCTCCAGGCCCTGCGTGTAAGCGTCGTGCGACATCAACATCCTCCCGGCGATAAGCCGATGGCATGGCACGAAGCGTAATCGGCCGATACCAGCCCGGCGTTTCGACCTTGGTCTCAGTTGCGACAGTCGCGCAAACAAAAACGCCGGACCTCGCGGCCCGGCGTTTGATGACACTGACGTCAGCGATGGATCGCACGCCCGGCCTGCGCAAGCAGCGCGGGCGTTCGCAAAGGCTGCGGCCCAGTGGCCCGCAAGCAGCCTTCGCTCACCCCAGCAGGTGGGCCACGCCGGCGCGCTCTTCTTCCAGTTCGGCCAGGGTCTTGTCGATGTACTTCTGGCTGAAGTCGTCGATCGGCAGATCCTTGACGATGGCGTACTTGCCGTTCTCGGTGGTGACCGGGAAACCGAACATCACGCCTTCCGGAATGCCATAGGAACCATCGGACGGCACGCCCATCGTCACCCACTTGCCATTGGTGCCCAGCACCCAGTCATGGATGTGGTCGATGGCGGCGTTGGCCGCCGAGGCCGCCGAGGACAGCCCGCGCGCTTCGATGATCGCCGCGCCGCGCTTGCCCACGGTCGGGATGAAGGTGTTGGCGTTCCATTCCTGGTCGTTGATGGCCTCGCCGATGGAGGCGCCGTCGGCGGTGGCGAAGCGGTAGTCCGGGTACATGGTCGGGCTGTGGTTGCCCCACACGGCCAGCTTCTCGATGCCGGCCACCGGCTTGCCGAGCTTGGCCGAGAGCTGGCTCAGCGCGCGGTTGTGGTCCAGGCGCAGCATCGCGGTGAAGTTCTTCGGATCCAGGTCCGGGGCCGACTTCATGGCGATGTAGGCATTGGTGTTGGCCGGATTGCCGACCACCAGCACCTTCACATCGCGCTTGGCGACCTTGTTCAGCGCCGCGCCCTGGGCGGTGAAGATCTCCGCGTTGGCCAGCAGCAGGTCCTTGCGCTCCATGCCCGGGCCGCGCGGACGCGAGCCGACCAGCAGGGCGACGTCGGCATCCTTGAAGGCCACTTCGGCGTTATCGGTGCCGACCATGCCGGCCAGCAGCGGGAACGCGCAGTCTTCCAGCTCCATCATCACGCCCTTCAGCGCGGCCTGGGCCTTGTCGATCGGCAGCTCCAGCAGCTGCAGGATGACCGGCTGGTCCTTGCCCAGCATTTCGCCGGAGGCGATGCGGAACAGCAGGGCATAACCGATCTGGCCGGCGGCACCGGTGACGGCAACTCGGACTGGGGATTTCATGGTCACTATTTCCTCGAAGCATCGTGGGCGGGCCACGGCCCGCCGCGTGGGAGAAGGCGCCTTATCGCGCCGGACGGTTGAGGGCAATGCGGAAGCAGCGGCGCAGCGCGGGAGGCATGGAGCCAGACTCAGGGCGGGGCGACTTCAAGACTGCAACACCTCTTGGGTGGATCTCGCGCCGCATGGATTTTGCGGCGCGGAATTTTACCATGCAGGCCGGGCCCGCCCGGGTGACGCCATGCGCGTCGGACAACCGGGCCGGGCAGGCCTGCAGCGGATCAGGCAGCCAGGTGCTTGTTCCACTCGGCCACGCGGTCGGCCTTGGCGGCCAGCACGGCGTCTGCGTCGCCTTCGATGGTCAGGGTCTCGATCACGTCGCCCTGTTTGACTGCATCGACGGCCTCCAGGCCCGACAGGACCTTGCCGAACACGGTGTGCTTGCCATCCAGCCACGGGGTGGCCACGTGGGTGATGAAGAACTGGCTGCCGTTGGTGCTGGGGCCGGCATTGGCCATGGACAGCACGCCGCGCTCATGGCCGAGGCCGTTGTTGGTCTCGTCCTCGAAACGGTAGCCCGGGCCGCCGCGGCCGGAACCTTCCGGGCAGCCGCCCTGGATCATGAAATCGGGGATGACGCGGTGGAAGATCAGGCCGTCATAGAAGCCGTGCTTGGCCAGGTTCACGAAATTGGCGACCGTCAGCGGGGCCTTTTCGGGGTACAGCTCGACCTGGATGGGGCCGCGGGAGGTGTTGAAAGTGGCGGTCAGGGACATCGGTTTAACTCCTTCGGAACAATCGGCCCGGAGCCGGGCGGTAACCGGCTATAATACGCGCTTCCCTCCCTAGCCCTGCGTGCACACCAGCGCGCCCGCCGACGCATGTCCATCGAAAATCTCCGCAATATCGCCATCGTCGCCCACGTCGACCACGGTAAAACCACCCTCGTCGACCAGCTGCTCAAGCAGTCCGGCACGTTGTCTGAGCGCACCGTGCTCGCAGAGCGCGTGATGGACAGCAATGACCAGGAAAAGGAACGTGGCATCACGATCCTGGCCAAGAACACGGCCATCACCTGGGAAGACAAGCGCAGCGGCGTCAAGAACCGCATCAACATCGTCGACACCCCCGGCCACGCCGACTTCGGCGGTGAGGTCGAGCGCGTGCTGTCGATGGTCGACACCGTGCTGATCCTGGTCGACGCGATGGACGGCCCGATGCCGCAGACCCGCTTCGTGACCCAGAAGGCCTTCGCGATGGGCTTCAAGCCGATCGTGGTGATCAACAAGGTCGACCGCCCCGGCTCGCGTCCCGAATGGGTCGTGGAGCAGGTGTGGGACCTGTTCGACCGCCTGGGCGCCACGCCCGAGCAGATGGACTTCCCGATCGTCTACGCCTCGGCCCTGAACGGCTACGCCGGCCTGGAAGACAGCGTGCGCAGCGGCGACATGACCCCGCTGTACGAAGCGATCATGGAACACGCGCCCAAGCCGGAAGTGGACCCGGAAGGCGCCTTCCAGATGCGCATCAGCCAGCTGGACTACAACAACTTCGTGGGCGTGATCGGCATCGGCCGCATCCAGCGCGGCACCCTGAAGAAGAACATGCCGGTCTCGGTGATCAACCGCGAAGGCAAGAAGCGCCAGGGCAAGGTCCTGCAGGTGCTGGGCTTCCTGGGCCTGGAACGCATCGAGCAGGACACCGCCGAGGCCGGTGACATCGTCGCCATCTCGGGCATCGCCGAGCTGACCATCTCCGACACCATCTGCGCCCTGGATACCCCGGAAGCACTGCCGGCGCTGACCGTGGACGAGCCGACCATCTCGATGACCTTCCAGGTCAACAACTCGCCGTTCGCCGGCAACAAGGACCTGTCCGGTGGCAAGTTCCTGACCAGCCGCCAGCTCAAGGACCGCCTGGAGCGCGAGACCGTGCACAACGTGGCACTGAAGGTCGAGCAGCTGGAAGACGCGGACAAGTTCCTGGTCTCCGGCCGTGGCGAGCTGCACCTGTCGGTGCTGATCGAGAACATGCGTCGCGAAGGCTACGAGCTGGCCGTGTCGCGTCCGGAAGTGATCATCAAGGAAATCGACGGCAAGATGATGGAGCCGATCGAGCAGCTGGTCGTCGACGTGGAAGAAATCCACCAGGGCGGCGTCATGGAAAAGCTGGGCACCCGCAAGGGCCAGCTGAAGAACATGGAGCCGGACGGCAAGGGCCGCGTGCGCCTGGACTATGAAATCCCGGCGCGTGGCCTGATCGGCTTCCAGAACGAGTTCAAGACCCTGACCCAGGGTGGCGGCCTGCTGTTCCACGTGTTCGACCATTACGGTCCGAAGGAACAGGGCGCCATCGCCAAGCGCCTGAACGGCGTAATGATCGCCAATGCCCCGGGTGCGACCCCGGCGTACTCGCTCGGCCCGCTGCAGGAACGCGGCAAGCTGTTCGCCGCCGAAGGCGACAACGTGTACGAAGGCCAGCTGGTCGGTATCCACTCCAAGGACAACGACCTGACCGTCAACGCGATCAAGACCAAGCCGCTGACCAACATGCGCGCTTCGGGCAAGGACGACGCGATCGCCCTGACCCCGGCGATCAAGTTCTCGCTGGAACAGGCCCTGGACTTCATCGACGACGACGAGCTGGTCGAGATCACGCCGAAGGAAATCCGCCTGCGCAAGAAGTTCCTGACCGAAAGCGATCGCAAGCGCGCTTCCCGCGCCGCCTGATCGCCTCGCAACACGGCCCTTCGCACGTTCGATGCATCCGCAACGCCCCTACAACCCGGATCCGCATGCGCATCCGGGATTGCATGCGCTGGCGCTGTTCGAACTGGCCAAGGGCCTGCTGGCCCTGATCGCAGCGGCCAGCCTGGAAGTGATGGGCCCCGGGCCCATCCGCCGCTTCATCCACGAGATGATCGCGCGCTTCAACCTTGACCCCGACCGGGGCACCCTGCCCTCGCTGCTCAAAGCCATCAATCCCGAAGCGGTCCACCTGGCCGTCGCGGTGGTCACCATCTACGCCGTCTGGCGGTTGGTGGAATCGTGGGGCCTGTGGCGTGCCAAGGCCTGGGCATCCTGGCTGGGCTGCGTGGGCACGGCGGTCTACCTGCCCTTCGACATGTACGCACTGGCCCGGCATCCGGGCTGGCATACCGGTGCGGTGGTCATCCTCAACCTGCTAGTCGTGGCCATCCTGGCCCGCGACCTGCTGCGCCGGCGTCGCCACTGACGTTGCGCGTCCGGGCCGCGAGCGTATAGCCTGCGGCGTCTCGGTCTGCGGAATATTGCAATGCGTGCCTGGCCTGCGCTGAGCCTGTCGTGCCTGCTCGTCCTGACGGCCTGCTCGGTGCCGGCGACCCCGTCCAGGGATGCCCTGGCCGCACCAGCCAATTTCCTCTACGCCGAACAGACCATCGCCCAGCTGCAGCAGCGCATGCAGGACGGCACGCTGGACAGTCGCACGCTGACCCGCGCCTACCTGGACCGCATTGCCCAGGTCGATCGCGCCGGGCCGAAGCTCAACGCGGTGATCCAACTCAATCCCGAGGCGATGACCGAAGCGGCCCTGCGCGACCGCGAACGCGAGGGTGGCACCATCCGCGGACCGCTGCAGGGCATCCCGATCCTGCTCAAGGACAACATCGACGCCACGCCGATGGCAACCACGGCTGGCTCGCTGGCCTTGAAGGACTTCCGCCCCAAGCAGGACGCCTTCCTGGTCAAGCGCCTGCGCGAAGCCGGCGCGGTGATCCTGGGCAAGACCAACCTGAGCGAATGGGCGAACTTCCGCGCCACCGATTCGATCTCCGGCTGGAGCGGCGTCGGCGGCCAGACCCGCAACCCCTACGTACTGGATCGCAATCCCTGCGGTTCGAGCGCCGGCAGCGGCGTGGCCGCCTCGGCCAACCTGGCCGCCGCCACGGTCGGCACCGAAACCGACGGCAGCATCATCTGCCCGGCTTCGGTCAACGGCGTCGTCGGCCTGAAGCCCACGGTCGGCCTGGTCAGTCGCGACGGCATCGTGCCGATCTCCTGGAGCCAGGACACCGCCGGCCCGATCACCCGCACCGTGTCCGATGCCGCCGCGCTGCTGTCGGTGATGGCCGGGCGCGATGCCGCCGATGCCACCACCGGTTACGCCACGCTCAATGCGGCGCTGGATTATCAGGCGCGCTTGCGTCCGGGCGGACTGAAGGGCGCACGGATCGGCGTCCTCCGCAGCAGCTTCAATTTCAGCCCCGACGTGGCCAAGGCGATGGAGGGCGCAGTCATCACCCTGCGCCAGGCCGGCGCCACGGTGGTGGATGCCGAAATCCCCACTGCCGGGCAATGGGATGACGACGAACTGCTGGTGCTCAAGACCGAGTTCAAGAACGGCCTGGCGCGCTACCTGACCAGCCACGACGCGCCACTGTCGTCGCTGCAGCAGCTGATCGGCTTCAACCAGCAACACGCGCGCGACGAGCTGGGCCTGTTCGGCCAGGACCTGTTCGAACAGTCCGCAGCGATGGGCGGCCTCAACGATCCGGCCTATATCCAGGCGCGCTCGCGCATCAAACGCCTGGCCGGGCCGGAAGGCATCGATGCGGCACTGAAGGCGCAGAAGCTCGACGCCTTGATCGCCGCTTCGACCGGCCCGGCGTGGCGCACCGATCCGACGTTCAAGGATCCGTTCCCCGGTGCCGGTTACGGCGCGGCGGCGGTGGCCGGCTATCCCAGCCTGACCGTGCCGATGGGCAGCAGCCGTGGCCTGCCGCTGGGCATCCTGTTCATCGGCACCGCCTGGAGCGAGGCCAGGCTGATCGAACTGGGCTACGACTACGAGCAGCGCACGCTGGCGCGGACGCCCCCGCAATACCTGCCGACCCTGGCCGAGCCGAAGGTCGCCAGGTAACGCCAGGCATCATGCCTGCGGGCAGCGGAAGTCTCCGGCGCCGGGCGATGCACCCTTCGCCCTCAACGCTAGACGGCGGCGACCGCGTTCTGGCGCTGCTTGCGCACGATCAGCATCGCGATTTCCAGCGACTGCTCGTAGTTCAGGCGCGGATCGACGGTCGAACGATAGGCCCGCTCCAGGTCCACGTCGGTCAGCTCGCGCGCACCGCCGGTGCATTCGGTGACGTCCTCGCCGGTCAGCTCCAGATGCACGCCACCCAGGCGGGTGCCGGCCGCGGCATGCAGATCGAAGGACTGTTCGACTTCACTGCGGATATTGTCGAAGCGGCGCGTCTTGAAGCCATTGGAGGTGCTTTCGGTATTGCCGTGCATCGCATCGCAGACCCATAGCACGCGCCGGCCATCGCGCTTGACCGCCTCCAGCAACGGCGGCAGCTTGTCGGCGATCTGCGCGGCGCCCATGCGATGGATGAAGCTCAGGCGGCCAGGTTCGTCATCGGGATTGAGGACATCCATCAACCGCAGCAGCTGGTCGGGCTGCACCGACGGACCGACCTTGATCGCGATGGGATTGCGCACGCCGCGCAGGTATTCCACATGCGCACCATCGAGCGCTGCGGTGCGCATGCCAATCCACGGGTAATGCGTGGACAGGTTGAACCAGCCCCGCTGGCGCGGCACTTCGCGGGTCAGCGCTTCTTCGTAGGGCAACAACAGCGCTTCGTGCGAGGTGTAGAAATCAATCCGATTGAGGTTGTGCACTTCAACGCCAGCCAGCGTTTCCATGAAACGCACCGCGCCGCCGATGTCCGACACCATCTGCTGGTATTCGTTGGCCAGCGGCGAATAACCGACCCAGTTGAGGTTCCAGTACTCGGGATGGTGCAGGTCGGCGAAGCCGCCATCGATCAGCGCCCGCACGAAGTTCATCGTCATGGCCGAACGCGAGTGCGCGCGGATCATCCGCTGCGGGTCAGGAATGCGCGCGGCCTCGCTGAATTCGGGCGCATTGACCAGGTCGCCGCGATAACTCGGCAGGGTGATGTCGCCGCGGGTTTCCATGTCGGTCGAACGCGGCTTGGCGTACTGGCCAGCAAAGCGGCCGACCCGCACCACCGGCAGCTGCAGGCCGTGCACCAGCACCAGGCTCATCTGCAGCAGCACTTTCAGGCGGTTGGAAATCAGCCCGGATTCGCAGTCGGAAAAACTCTCGGCGCAGTCGCCACCCTGCAGCAGAAAGCGCTTGCCTTCCTGTGCCTCGGCCAGCTGCCTCTTCAGCGCGAAGATCTCCCACGACGTCACCAGCGGCGGCAGCCGGCCCAGCTCTTCCAGCGTCGACTTCAGCGCCGCGGCATCGGGATAGGTGGGCATCTGCAGCGCCGGGCGCGCACGCCAACTGCCAGGGCTCCACCCGTTGGTGGTCGTTTCGGCCGATGGTGTGGGGGACGGCAAGGACATCGTGGGGCTCCAGATCAGTCGCGCATGATCGCAGACCTGGCCAGCACGACAAAGCCTGACGGCTCCGACATTTTTCCGATGTCATTGAACCCGCGGCAAAGCCGAATCCGGCAGCGTGACTTCTGGCCTAGGCGGCCAGGGGCAACGGAGAGGAACGTTACTCAATAACGAAATCTTTCGCCCCCACGCATTGGACTCCATGAACGCGTTCCGCCCCCTCGCCCTGGCCATCTCCCTGGCACTGGCCACCGCTCCGGCACTGGCCGATACAGCCGACAGCACAACCGATACGCCCACCAACCTGGATGCAGTCAAAGTGACTGCCAAGCTGGACGTGGCACGCAATGCGCTGTCCCCGGACATCGGCAGCAGCCAGTTCACCATCTCCTCGGCCGATATCCAGAAGTTGCCGCTCGGCGCCTCCACGCCCATGAACCAGGTGCTGCTGCAGGCGCCGGGCGTGGTCCAGGACTCCTATGGCGGCGTCCACGTGCGTGGCGATCATGCCAACCTCCAGTACCGCATCAATGGCGTGATCATTCCCGAATCCATCTCCGGCTTCGGCCAGAGCCTGGACGCGCGCACGATCAAGAGCATCCGCCTGCTTGATGGCGCCTTGCCGGCGCAGTTCGGCGACCGCACCGCCGCGGTGGTGGACATCACCACCAAGAATGGCCACGAACTGGGCAACGGCGGCAGCATCGGCCTGACCACGGGCTCGTTCGGCACCTTCAATCCCTCGGCCTCCTGGTGGGGCAGCCAGGGACGCTGGAGCTGGTTCGTCACCGGCGACTACGACCAGAACAAGATTGGCCTGGAGAACCCCACCGGCAGCCGCACGCCGGAGCATGACAAGACCCATCAGGGCAAAGCCTTCGCCGACCTCAGCTACCTGATCAACGACGACACCCGAATCAGCGTGATGGCTGGCTATGCGAACAACCGCTTCCAGGTCCCCGACAATCCTGGCCAGACGCCTGCTTATGACGATCAGGGCACCACCACGTACGACTCGTCGGCATTGGATGAGAACCAGCAGGAAAAGACCCGCTTCGCCACCGTTTCCCTGCAGGGGCTGCTGGGCGATGCGACGTCCTATCAGGTCTCGCTGAGCCAGCGCTACAGCAGCGTGGCCTTCGATCCGGATGTCGAAGGCGACCTGATCTTCGACGGTGTCGCCTCGCAGGTTCAGCGCAGCAATCGCGCCAACGTCCTGCAGGCCGATTTCTCCACGCCACTGGGCGACTCCCACACCCTGCGCTACGGCGTGTATGGCGACTTCGAACACGCGCTGGCCAGCAACAATTCGTGGGTCTTCCCCGCCGACGCCGACGGCAACCAGACCAGCAATGTTCCGGAGCTGATTCCCGACGCCAGCCGCTTCCATACCAGCACCACCGCGATCTATCTGCAGGACGAGTGGAAGATCGGTGACGACTGGGTGGTGAACTACGGCCTGCGTGGAGATCGCTACAAGGCCTTCGGCAGTGAGGAAGGCCAGGTCAGCCCGCGCATCGGCGCCGTCTGGCAGGCGACCGACAGCACCACCGTGCACGCCGGCTATGCGCGCTACTTCACGCCACCAGCCGCGGAGCTGATCTCCACCGGCGACATCGCCCTGTACAACGGCACCACCAACCAGCAGGTTGCCGCCGGCACCAATGCGCCACTCAGCGAGCGCAGCAACTACTACGACCTGGGCGTGTCACAGAACGTCGGCGACCACCTCACCCTCGGCCTGGACGCCTACGACCGCCGCGCGGACCGCCTGCAGGACGAAGGCCAATTCGGCGCCGCGTACATCTATTCGACCTTCAACTATCGCTACGGCCACATCCGCGGCCTGGAGTTTTCGGCTGATTACGATAACGGCCCGATCAGCGCCTACTTCAATGGGGCCTACAGCAAGGCCATGGGCAAGCAGGTCATGACCGGCAGCTACAACTTCGACCCCGCCGCACTGGCCTACGTGGCCGACAACTGGATCCACCTGGACCACGACCAGAAGTTCACTTCATCCGGCGGTGTCAGCTACAGCTTCGTCGGCCATAACCGGCTTGGCGCGAACTACCTGTATGGCAGCGGCCTGCGGACCGACACCGATACGGTGCCGAACGGTGCCGAGCTGCCGTCGTACTTCCAGTTGAACCTGAGCGCGGCACACGACTTCGAAGCCGATACGCACCACCCGCTGCACGTGCAGGTGGCTGCGGTCAACGCACTGGACCGCAGCTACCAGTTGCGCGATGGCGGCGGCATCGGCGTCTTCGCACCGCAGTGGGCACCCAGGCGCGGCGTGTACCTGTCCCTGCAGCAGGACTTCTGACCTGCCTGCATGAACCCAAGGCCGGCAACTCCTTGCCGGCCTTCTCAAACCATCAGCGGCGCTTGCGGTGCCGGAACGCGGCCACCAGCAACCACGCCGTCAGCAGCACGAACCACAGCAGGCTCCACTCCGGCATCGACAGGCCCAGCAGGCGCCAGGTCACCTCGGCGCATTCGCCCGAGCCGGTCAGCACCTGCCGCAGCATCGCCCCCATCGGGAAGGCTTCCATCATGTAAGCCAGGTCCGGACCGCAGGCCGGCACCTGGTCCGGCGGTAGGTGCTGCAGCCACACGTGGCGACCGGCGATCCCCAGACCAATGAATGCCGGGACCAGCGCAAGCACGCCGTACGTCGCCCGGCCACCGCGTCCCTTCGGCGCATGCAGCCCACCAATCAGGAACAACACGCCGAGCAGCGCGAACGCGCCCCGCTGGAACGTGCACAGCGGGCACGGAATCTGGTTCTGGAAATACTGTGTGTACAGCGCGGCGCCAAGCAGCACCACGCACGCCACGAAACCGGAGAGGAACTGCGCACGGAAAGACCAGCGGAAAGGATTCATGGGCACGTACATCTGGAAAGTGCCCGCATTATCGCCATCCCGCCCCTTGCGGGCCAATGACAGGATGGCACGCTGCATCGCATGGCTTCATTTCATCGATGCCCATAAAGCAAAACCCCGGCATCAGCCGGGGTCCGCTTGGATCGATGTCGGCGTGCGACCGATTACTCGGTGGCAGCGTCCGGACGGTCGACCAGTTCCACGTAGGCCATCGGCGCGTTGTCGCCAGCACGGAAACCGCACTTGAGGATGCGCAGGTAGCCACCCGGGCGCGACACATAGCGCGGGCCCAGCGTGGTGAACAGGGTGCCCACGGCTTCCTTGTCGCGCAGACGCGCGAAAGCCAGGCGGCGGTTGGCAACGCCATCGACCTTGGCCAGGGTGATCAGCGGCTCGGCGACGCGACGCAGTTCCTTGGCCTTCGGCAGGGTGGTCTTGATCAGGCCGTGCTTGATCAGCGACGCAGCCATGTTGGAGAACATCGCGGCGCGATGCGAGCTGGTGCGGTTGAACTTACGGCCTGCTTTCTGGTGGCGCATGACGGTATTTCCTAGTGAATGTTGGGTCTATTGGGATTCGCTGTCGCCATCGTGGCGTTGTTGCTTGGACTGCGGTTGGTCCGGGTCCGGTCATCCTGTCCGGACATCGCGCGGGCCTGTGGCCCGTCGTCGAAATACTGCGGTTTACAGCCAGATCCCCGCACCGAGATGCGGGGACCTGTGTCTTGCTTGGATCAGCCCAGCATGCCGTGCTGCGAAACCCCGGCCGGCGGCCAGTTTTCCAGCTTCATGCCCAGGGACAGACCGCGCTGCGCCAGGACTTCCTTGATCTCGGTCAGCGACTTCTTGCCGAGGTTCGGGGTCTTGAGCAGCTCGACTTCGGTCTTCTGGATCAGGTCGCCGATGTAATAAATGCTCTCGGCCTTGAGGCAGTTGGCCGAACGCACGGTCAGTTCCAGATCGTCGATCGGGCGCAGCAGCACCGGATCAACGCCACCGGTCTGCTGCTTCGGCGCGCCGCGGTCGCGGTGCGTGAAGTCGCCGAACACCGACAGCTGGTCGCTCAGGATGTCGGCGGCGGTGCGCACGGCTTCCTCGGCGTCGATCGTGCCGTTGGTCTCGATGTCCAGGACCAGCTTGTCCAGGTCGGTGCGCTGTTCGACGCGAGCGGACTCGACGGCGTAGGCAACGCGACGGACCGGCGAGAACGATGCGTCCAGGACCAGGCGGCCGATGGCGCGGTTTTCTTCGTCCGGACGACGACGGGCAGCCGCCGGCTGGTAGCCGAAGCCGCGCTCGATCTTCAGACGCAGGTTGACCGCGATGTCCTTGGTCAGGTGCGCGATCACGTGGTCGGGATTCAGGATCTCGACGTTGTGGTCGGTCTTGATGTCGCTGGCGGTCACGACGCCCGGGCCCTGCTTGGTCAGACTCAGGGTGGCGTTGTCACCGGTGTGGATGCGGATGGCCACATCCTTGAGGTTCAACAGGACTTCCAGCACGTCTTCCTGCAGACCCTCGATGGTGCTGTATTCGTGCAGCACGCCGTCGATCTCGACCTCGGTGATGGCGAAGCCGGGGATGGACGACAACAGCACGCGACGCAGCGCATTGCCCAGCGTATGACCATAACCACGCTCCAGCGGTTCGATGACCACCTTGGCGCGGTTGTCGGTCAGGCGCTCGATCTGCGGGCCGCGGGGGCGCAGCACTTGCTGAGTGATACCCGTCATGTTTGCTTTGTCTCCTGCAAACACCCCTGCGAGAGCAGGGGTGCGAATGTGATTACTTCGAGTAAAGCTCGACGATCAGCGCTTCGTTGATGTCGGCAGGCAGGTCCGAGCGGACCGGCACGGCCTTGAACACGCCGGCGAACTTCTTCGAATCCACTTCCACCCACGACGGGCTCAGGTCCAGCTGGGCCGAAACGTTCAGGGATTCCTGCACGCGCAGCTGCTTCTGGGCCTTTTCCGACAGCTCGATCGCATCACCGGCCTTGACCTGGTAGGACGGCAGGTTGACGGACTTGCCGTTGACCAGCACGCCACGATGCGACACCAGCTGGCGAGCGGCCGGACGGGTGACCGCGAAACCCATGCGGTAGATCACGTTGTCCAGACGGGTTTCCAGCAGCTGCAGCAGGTTCTCGCCGGTGTTGCCCTTCTTGGTCGAGGCCTTCTTGTAGTAATTGCGGAACTGACGCTCCAACAGGCCGTAGATACGCTTAACCTTCTGCTTTTCACGCAGCTGGTTGGCGTAGTCGGACAGCTTGCCGCGGCGGGCAGTGGCGCCGTGCTGGCCGGGCTTCTGCTCCAGCTTGCACTTGGAGTCCAGCGCACGCGCCGGGCTCTTGAGGGACAGGTCTGCACCTTCGCGACGGGCGAGTTTGCAGGTAGGACCGATGTAACGAGCCATTTCTTATCGCTCCCTTTAGACGCGACGCTTCTTCGGCGGACGGCACCCGTTGTGCGGGATTGGCGTCACGTCGATGATGTTGGTGATCTTGTAGCCGACGTTGTTGAGCGAACGTACGGCCGACTCACGGCCCGGACCCGGACCCTTGATGCGGACTTCCAGCGACTTCAAACCGTAGTCCAGGGCAGCGCGGCCCGCCTTTTCGGCGGCGACCTGTGCTGCGAACGGGGTGGACTTGCGCGAACCGCGGAAGCCCGCACCGCCCGACGTAGCCCACGAGAGCGCATTGCCCTGGCGGTCGGTGATGGTGACGATGGTGTTGTTGAAGGAAGCGTGGACGTGGGCGACGCCATCAGTGATGACGCGCTTGATCTTCTTCTTCGGTGCCTTTGCAGCTGGCTTGGCCATGATGTGCGCCCCTTACTTCTTGATGGCTTTGCGCGGACCCTTGCGGGTGCGGGCATTGGTACGGGTGCGCTGGCCGCGCAGCGGCAGACCGCGGCGATGGCGCAGACCGCGGTAGCAGCCCAGGTCCATCAGGCGCTTGATCGCCATACCGACTTCGCGACGCAGGTCGCCTTCGACGATGTACTTGCCGATTTCGGCGCGCAGGCGCTCGACTTCAGGCTCGGACAGGTCACGGATTTTGGTGGTCACCGTCACGCCTGCAGCTTCGCAGACCTTCTTGGACCGGGTACGGCCAATGCCGTAGATGCTCTGCAGCCCCACCCAGACATGCTTCTGGGCAGGCAGGTTGACACCTGCAATACGCGCCATGACGCGGTTCTCCAAACTGTTTGATGGCCGGAATGACGCCATCCGGAACACGGATTGACGCCAAGTGGCGTAGTGAACTGGAAATGATAGCAAGGTCTCGGGTTACTTGGAAGCCCATGGAACCTTTCGGTTCCACGGACCCGGCATGGGGAGTGTGCCCGTGCTCCGGCGCCGGAAGCGTCCTGACGAAACGCCCCGAAGGACATTCCGCCGCCCCGCGCTACTCTGGCGCAGGGACTGACCGCTTCACACCCGCGCGCGAGACCGCCGCACGAGCCGCCCATTTTGAAAGTCCGGTCGATGACCGGGCTTGGTGGCGGATGGGACCGCCGATGTTTCGACCGTCAGATCAGCCGCGCGACAAGCCGCGCGAACCGCCCTTCAGGTTGGCCTTCTTCAACAGGCTTTCATACTGGTGTGACATCAAGTGCGCCTGGATCTGCGCAATGAAGTCCATGACCACGACGACCACGATCAGCAGCGAGGTGCCACCGAAGTAGAACGACGTACCGAGCTGGGTGCGCATCACTTCTGGCAGCAGACACACGGCCACCAAGTACAGCGCGCCGGCGGCGGTCAAGCGGGTCAGCACAGCGTCCACGTAGTCAGCGGTCGCCTTGCCCGGACGGATGCCCGGGATCAGTGCGCCAGACTTCTTCAGGTTCTCGGCCGTTTCCTGTGAGTTGAACACCAGGGCCGTGTAGAAGAAAGCGAAGCCGATGATCATCGCGGCAAACACGATCATGTGCAGCGGCTCGCCCGGAGCCAACGCCTGCGAGATGCGCTGCAGGGTGACGGCGGCCGGAGACTGCCCTGACCACATTGCCAGGGTCGCCGGGAATGCCAGGATCGACGAGGCAAAGATCGGCGGGATCACGCCTGCCATGTTGAGCTTGAGCGGCAGGAAGGACGTCTGATTCATGTAGGCATTACGACCACCCTGACGACGGGCGTAATTGACCGTGATCCGGCGCTGTCCACGCTCGACGAACACCACGAACCAGGTGAAGGCGAACACCACCAGCGCGACGACGATCAGCGCGATGGGGCTCATCGTGCCATCGTTGACGGCACTGAAAGTGTGGATCACCGCGGCCGGCAGACCAGCAACGATGCCCGAGAAAATGATCAGCGAAACGCCGTTGCCGACGCCACGCTCGGTGACCTGCTCACCCACCCACATTAGGAAGATGGTGCCCGCGGTCAGCGCCACGATGGCGGTGACCACGAAACCCATGCCCGGCATGTAGACGACAGGCGCGCCGCCCGGGGCAGTCTGATGCTGCAGGGCCAGGGCGATACTGCCGCCCTGCACCACCGCCAGCAGGACTGCGCCGATGCGCGAGTACTGGGTGATCTTGCGCCGGCCGGACTCGCCTTCTTTCTGCAGCGCCTTCAGCGCCGGGAAAATGTGCGCGCCCAACTGGATCACAATGGATGCCGAGATGTACGGCATCACATTCAGCGCGAAGATACTGAAGCGATGCAGGGCGCCGCCCGAGAACATGTTGAACATGTCCACGATGCCGCCGCCCTGCTGCTGCATGAGCGCAATCATGGCATCCGGGTTCACACCCGGCACCGGAACGTAACAGCCGATCCGATAAACGATCAGGGCCCCCAGCACGAACAGCAGACGCTGCCGTAGCTCGGTGAATTTGCCCAGACCACCTGCGATGCCTTGTTGCGCCATGCTTCGCTTACTCCTGGATGCTGCCGCCGGCAGCTTCGATCGCCGCCTTGGCACCGGCCGTTGCCGCCACGCCCTTGAGCGTGAAAGCCTTGGTCAGGCCACCCTTCAACACGATCTTGGCGCGCTTGGCGGTGCTGGGCACCAGCTTGGCGGCGCGGAGCGCGGCGAAGTCGATCTCGCCAGCCTGCAGCTTGTCCAATTCATAGGACAGCACTTCAGCGACGTTCTTCTTCAGCTTGGAACGGAAACCGACCTTCGGCAGACGCTTGACCAGCGGCATCTGGCCGCCTTCGAACTTCGCCTTGATCTTGCCCTTACCCGAACGGGCGAAGGAACCCTTGTGGCCGCGGCCGGCAGTCTTGCCCAGGCCCGAACCGATACCGCGACCGACGCGCTTGCGATCGGTACGGGCGCCATCGACGGGCGCGAGAGTGTTGAGACGCATGTTGATTACTCCTCGACGCGGACGAGGTAGTGAACCTTGGCGATCAGACCGCGCACCTGCGGGCTGTCCTTCAGTTCACGCACATCGTTGAGCTTGTTCAGGCCCAGTGCCTTCACCGACAAACGGTGACGGGCCTGGGAACCACGCAGGCCACGCACGAGGCGGACCTTCACAGTCTTGGTGGATTCATTAGCCATGGGTCAACTCCTCCACCGACTTGCCGCGCTTGGCCGCAATGCGGGCCGGCGACTGCATGTCTTCCAGGCCACGCAGGGTCGCGCGAACCAGGTTGATGGGGTTACGCGAACCGACCGCCTTGGCCAGCACGTTCTTCACGCCAACCGCTTCCAGCACGGCACGCATGGCGCCACCGGCGATGACGCCAGTACCTTCCGATGCCGGCTGCATGAACACGCGGGCTGCGCCGTGGCCGGCCTTGACCGGGTGCCACAGGGTGCCGTTGTTGAGGGTCACGCTGAGCATGCCCTTGCGCGCATATTCCATCGACTTCTGGATCGCGACCGGCACTTCGCGCGCCTTGCCGTAACCAAAACCGATCTTGCCATTGCCGTCGCCCACCACCGTCAGTGCGGTGAAGGTGAACTGGCGACCGCCCTTGACCGTCTTGCTGACGCGATTGACCGCGATCAGCTTCTCGATCATGCCGTCATCGACTTTCTCTTCGCGGTTGCGATCGCGCCCGCGCGAGCGTTGTTCTTCTGCCATGTCTATATTCCTGTTGAAAGGGTCTGTACGGCTTGGCCGCTTATAGCTGTGGTCTGGAGCTGTGACGCGTGGCCGAATGCAGAAGAGACGGAACGCCCGGTGCAGCCCGCACCGGCAGGAGTAGCGTGGGGACTGGCCCCACGCCGTTCAAGCTTAGAACTGCAGGCCGCCTTCGCGAGCTGCATCGGCCAGCGCCTTGACGCGGCCGTGGTAACGGTAGCCCGAGCGGTCGAAAGCGACCTTCTCGACACCAGCTGCCTTGGCGCGCTCGGCGATCAGCTTGCCGACCTTGGCGGCGGCATCGCTGTTCTTGCCATTCTTCAGGCCTTCCTTGACGTCGGCCTGCAGGGTGTTCGCCGAAGCGATCACCTTGGAGCCATCGGCGGTGAAGACCTGCGCGTACAGGTGCTGACCAGTACGCAGGACGGTCAGGCGATGCACGCCCAGCACGCGGATGTGCGAACGGGTGGACTTGGCGCGGCGCAGACGGGCGGTATTCTTGATGCTCATGATCTTGATCCTCGGGAAGGAGAAGTGCCTTAGGCCTTCTTGGCTTCCTTGCGAATGATGGTTTCGTCGGAGTACTTCACGCCCTTGCCCTTATAGGGCTCCGGCGGACGGAAACCGCGGATCTTGGCCGCAACTTCACCGACGCGCTGCTTGTCTGCGCCCTGCACCAGGATTTCGGTCTGGGTCGGGGTCACCAGGGTGATGCCTTCCGGCGCCTTGAACAGGACCGGGTGCGAGAAACCCAGCGCCAGGCTGAGGTCCGGGCCCTGCATGGTGGCACGGTAACCCACGCCGACCAGGTCCAGCTTGCGCTGGAAACCTTCCGACACGCCCTGCACCATGTTGGATAGGATTGCGCGGATGGTGCCGGTGATGGCGTCGTCGCCCGGGGTGGCCGGGGTCAGGTTCAACACGCCGTCTTCCAGTGCGATGTTCACACCAGCCGGCTTGGCCAGCGACAGGGTGCCCTTGGGGCCCTTGACGGTCAGCGTGTCGTTCTCGTTCTTGTACTCAACACCCTTGGCCAGGGTGATCGGCTTCTTGGCTACGCGGGACATGGTCGCAAGCTCCTTCGCTTAGGCCACGAAGCACAGGACTTCACCGCCGACGCCCTGCTGGCGCGCCTGCGAATCGGTCATGATGCCCTTGGAGGTGGAGATGATGGCGATGCCCAGGCCGTTGAGGACCTTCGGCAGCTCGTCCTTGCCACGGTAGTGGCGCAGGCCCGAACGCGACACGCGCTTGAGCGTATCGATGACCGGCTTGCCCTCGAAGTACTTGAGGACCACTTCCAGCTCGGCCTTGTTGTTCTCGGTCTTGGTGACGCGCGAGTCGGCGATGTAGCCCTCGGCCTTCAACACGCCAGCGATGGCGACCTTGATGGTGGAGGACGGCATTTTCACCGTCTGCTTGCCAACGGCGGCCGCATTCTTGATGCGGACCAGCATGTCGGCGATGGGATCAGTCATGCTCATGTGCGATTTCCTATGAGTGCACCGATATCCGCTTTCGCGAAGATCTTGGGTTGTGGTGGCAGGCCGCTTGGGCCCCGCCCTTTCCGATGTTCTCTACAACGCGCAAGCCTGGGTGCCGCTGGCAACCAGGCTTGCGTGAGGCGTCAAATCCGGGCCGCGGATTCTACACCATATTACGCTGCAATGTTACCAGCTCGCCTTACGCAGGCCAGGCACGTCGCCGCGCATGGTGGCTTCACGCAGCTTGTTACGGGCCAGACCGAACTTGCTGTACACGGCACGCGGACGGCCAGACAGTTCGCAACGGGTGCGGAAACGGCTCGGCGACGAGTCGCGCGGCAGCTTCTGCAGCTTGGTCGAGGCTTCGATCTTCTCTTCGTAGGACGCGTCCTGGCTGGAGATGATCTTCTTCAGTGCTTCGCGCTTGACCGCGAACTTCTTGGCCAGCTTCGCCCGCTTGATGTCGCGGTTGACCATGGAGGTCTTTGCCATGAGTGTCTCCTCGACTTAGTTGCGGAACGGGAACTTGAACGCTTCGAGCAATGCCTTCGCTTCGGCATCGGTCTTGGCGGTCGTCGTGATGGCGATATCCATGCCGCGGACGGCGTCGACCTGGTCGAAGTCGATTTCCGGGAAGATGATCTGTTCCTTCACGCCCATGTTGTAGTTGCCACGGCCGTCGAACGAGCGGCCCGAGACACCACGGAAGTCGCGCACGCGCGGCAGCGCGATGCTGACCAGGCGGTCCAGGAATTCGTACATCTGGGCGCGGCGCAAGGTGACCTTGCAGCCGATCGGCCAGCCGTCACGGATCTTGAACGAAGCCACCGAGACGCGCGACTTGGTCGTGATCGGCTTCTGGCCGGTGATCTTGGCCAGATCAGCGACGGCGTTTTCCAGGATCTTCTTGTTGGTCGCCGCTTCACCCACACCCATGTTGATGGTGATCTTGGTGATCTTCGGGACTTCCATCGGATTGGCGTAGCCGAACTTTTTGGTCAAGTTCGGAACAACCTCTTCCTTGTAGATTTTTTCGAGACGAGTGGTCATTACCTCATTCCTCAGGCGTCTAGCGCCTCACCGCTGGAGCGGAACACACGCAGTTTGCGTCCATCCTCCAGCACCTTGAAGCCAATGCGTTCGCCCTTGCCGCTGGCGGCGTTGAACGGAGCAACATTGGAGATATGGATCGAGGCTTCGCGCTCGACGACGCCACCAGCAACACCAGCCTGGGGGTTCGGCTTGGTGTGGCGCTTGACGATGTTCACGTTGGACACGACCACGCGGTCGCCTTCCACACGCAGCACGTCGCCCTGCTTGCCCTTGTCCTTGCCGGTGAGAACGACCACCTGGTCGCCTTTCTTGATACGGTTAGCCATCTTGATTTCCTCCGCTCACAGCACTTCGGGTGCGAGCGAGACGATCTTCATGAACTTCTCGGAGCGCAGTTCACGGGTCACCGGTCCGAAGATACGGGTGCCCAGATCGGCTCCTGCTTGTTGTTGAGCAGCACGGCAGCGTTGCCGTCGAAGCGGATCAGCGAACCGTCGGCGCGACGCACACCCTTGCGGGTACGCACCACGACGGCGTCGTAGACTTCGCCCTTCTTGACCTTGCCGCGCGGAATTGCATCTTTCACGGTGACCTTGATGATGTCACCGATGCCGGCGTAACGACGCTTGGAGCCGCCGAGCACCTTGATGCACATCAGTTCCTTGGCGCCGGAGTTGTCGGCCGCGTCGAGATAGCTCTGCATCTGGATCATGATTCAGACTCCTCTTATTCGGCCGCGCGGGCGACGATCTCGACCACGCGCCAGTTCTTGGTCTTGGACAGCGGCGCGATTTCCACGATGCGCACCAGGTCGCCTTCATTGCAGGCGTTGTCGGCATCATGGGCGTGCAGCTTGGTCGAGCGCTTGATGTACTTGCCGTACAGGGCGTGCTTGACCTGACGTTCCACCAGGATGGTGACCGTCTTGTCCATCTTGTTGCTCACGACACGGCCTTCGACCGTGCGCTGCGTTTTCTGTTCGTTATCACTCATGTCGGCTGTCCTTACTTCTTGCTGCCGAGCAGGGTCTTGACGCGAGCGATCTCGCGGCGGACCCGACGGGTTTCGTGGGTCTTCGGCAGCTGACCGGTGGCCTTCTGCATACGCAGGGAGAACTGCTCCTTGCGCAGCTCGCCCAGGTGGGCGTTCAGCTCGTCAGCAGACTTCTCGCGGAGTTCTTTGATAGCCATTAGCGCACCGTCCGGGCAACAAAGGTGGTGGTGACCGAAAGCTTGGCGGCGGCCAGGCGGAACGCCTCGCGTGCCGTTGCCTCATCCACGCCTTCGATTTCATAGATCATGCGGCCCGGCTGGATCTGGGCGACCCAGTACTCCACGTTGCCCTTACCGGAGCCCATGCGGACTTCGATCGGCTTCTTGGTGATGGGCTTGTCGGGGAACACGCGGATCCACATCTTGCCGCCGCGCTTGACGTAGCGGCTGATGGAACGACGTGCTGCCTCGATCTGGCGCGCGGTCAGCTGACCGTGCGCCGTGGCCTTCAGGCCGTACTCGCCGAACGAGACGAGGTTTCCGCTCCAGCTCAGGCCCGAGTTACGGCCCTTGTGCATCTTGCGGTATTTGGTTCGCTTGGGTTGCAACATTGCCGGTTACCTCGCGTCACGATCGCGGGACGGA
The DNA here is from genome assembly GCF_027498035.1 of Pseudoxanthomonas sp. Taxonomy (NCBI): domain Bacteria; kingdom Pseudomonadati; phylum Pseudomonadota; class Gammaproteobacteria; order Lysobacterales; family Lysobacteraceae; genus Pseudoxanthomonas; species Pseudoxanthomonas sp. The sequence goes on along the minus strand of NZ_CP114978.1, from coordinate 3,810,467 downwards.
CGCGACGGACGTTCACTGCGCTCGGGGCGCGAATCGTCCTGCTTTTCCTGACCCACCTGGCTGAAGTCGAAGACTTCGCCCTTGTAGACCCACACCTTGATGCCGATGATTCCGTAGGTGGTCTTCGCTTCGGCAAAGCCGTAGTCGATGTCGGCGCGCAGGGTGTGCAGCGGCACACGACCTTCGCGGTACCACTCGGAACGGGCGATCTCGGCACCGTTCAGTCGGCCAGCGACGTTCACCTTGATGCCCAGGGCACCCAGGCGGATCGCGTTGCCGACCGCGCGCTTCATGGCGCGGCGGAACATGATGCGACGCTCAAGCTGCTGGGCGATGGATTCGGCCACCAGCTGCGCGTCCAGCTCCGGCTTGCGCACTTCGGTGACGTTGATGTGCGCCGGGACGCCCATCATCTCGCTCACTTCCTTACGCAGCTTCTCGATGTCCTCGCCACGCTTGCCGATCACCACGCCCGGACGGGCGGTGTGGATCGTCACGCGTGCCGTCTTGGCCGGACGCTCGATCAGGATCTTGCTGATACCGGCCTGGGCAAGCTTCTTGCGCAGCATCTCGCGGACCTTGAGGTCAGCTGCCAGATAGCTGGCGTAGTCGCCCTTGTTGGCGAACCACTTGGAATTCCAATCCTTGGAGATACCAAGGCGGATGCCGATCGGATGTACTTTATGGCCCATAGTCTTATTTGCCCTTGCCTTCGCCGACCACAACAGTGATATGGCTGGTGCGCTTGAGGATGCGCGTGCCGCGACCCTTGGCGCGGGCCATGAAACGCTTCAGCGTCGGGCCTTCGTCGACCATGATGGTCTGGACCTTCAGCTCGTCGACGTCGGCGCCCTGGTTGTTCTCGGCATTGGCGATGGCCGATTCGACCACCTTCTTGATGAGGGCCGCAGCCTTCTTGTCCGAGAACTTCAGCAGGTTGACGGCGCGCTCGGCCGACAATCCACGCACCTGGTCAGCGACCAGGCGGGCCTTCTGCGGGGAGATGCGCGCGGTGCGCAGGATGGCTTTCGCTTCCATTGTCATCTCCTTAGCGCTTGCCGGCCGACTTCTTGTCGCCACCGTGACCCTTGAAGGTCCGGGTGACGGCAAATTCGCCGAGCTTGTGGCCGACCATGTTCTCGTTGACGAGCACCGGAACGTGGTTCTTGCCGTTATGCACGGCGATGGTGAAACCCACCATCTCCGGCAGGATCATTGAACGACGCGACCAGGTCTTGATCGGACGCTTGCTACCGGCCGCAGCCTCCACCTTCTTGACGAGGTGGTGATCGACGAACGGGCCTTTCTTGAGTGAACGTGCCATGGTCGATTAGCCCCTACGATCGCGGACGATGAATTGCTGCGTGCGCTTGTTATGGCGCGTCTTGTAACCCTTGGTCGGAACACCCCACGGGGTGACCGGATGCGGGTTGCCCTGGCCAGCCTTGGCCTCACCACCACCGTGCGGATGGTCGACCGGGTTCATGGCCGCACCGCGAACGGTCGGCTTGACACCGCGCCAGCGCTTGGCGCCAGCCTTGCCGAGCTTCTCGAGGCTGTGCTCGTCGTTGCCGACTTCGCCGACGGTGGCGCAGCACTCGGCCGGCACCTTGCGCATTTCGCCGGAGCGAAGACGCAGCGTGGCGAAGCCCTGCTCACGAGCGACCAGCTGCACCGCTGCACCAGCGGCGCGAGCGATCTGGGCGCCCTTGCCGACCTTCAGCTCGATGCAGTGAACCGTCGTACCAACCGGGATGTTCAGCAGCGGCAAGGTGTTGCCAGCGCGGATCGGGGCGTCACGGCCCGCGATCACCTGGTCGCCAGCCTTCAGGCCCTTCGGCGCGATGATGTAGCGGCGCTCGCCGTCGACATAGCACAGCAGTGCGATGTGGGCGGTGCGGTTGGGATCGTATTCAATGCGCTCGACGCGGGCGGGGATACCGACCTTGTCGCGCTTGAAGTCGATGATGCGGTAATGCTGCTTATGGCCACCACCGATATGACGGGTGGTGATGCGGCCATGGTGGTTGCGACCGCCGCTCTTGCTCTGCTTTTCAAGCAGAGGAGCATGCGGGGCACCCTTATGCAGGTCGGGAGTGACCACGCGCACGGCCGAACGGCGGCCGGGGGAAGTGGGTTTGAATTTCATCAATGGCATGTGGGTCTACCTCAGGCCGTGGCCGACACGTCGATGGCCTGGCCATCGGCCAGACGCACATACGCCTTCTTCCAGTCGCCGCGACGGCCATTGCGGTTACGGAAGGACTTGTTCTTGCCCTTCACGTTGACCACGTTGACAGCCTCGACCTTGACTTCGAACAGCTGCTCAACCGCGGCCTTGATGTCGGCCTTGGTGGAGTCGTTCGAGACTTCGAAGACGTACTGATTGGATACTTCCTGCAGTCGTGCAGTCTTTTCAGACACGCGCGGGGCGCGCAGCACGCTGAAGATTTTTTCGTTGCTGATCATGCCAGCCACTCCTCGATCTTCTTCACCGCGTCAGCGGTGATCACGACAGTGTCGGCGCCGACCAGCGAAGCCGGGTCCAGGCCCTGCACGTCGCGCACTTCGACGTAAGGCAGGTTGCGGGCCGACAGATACAGATGCTCCGAAGCGTCTTCGGTCACGATCAGCGGGCGCTTGCCGACGTTCAGTTCCTTGAGCTTGGAAATCAGGCCCTTGGTATTGGTCGCTTCGACGTCGAACGTGTCGACGATGGTCAGGCGGTCCTGGCGAGCGAGCTCGCTGAGGATGGCCTTCATCGCGGCGCGGTACATCTTGCGGTTGACCTTCTGCTCGAAGCTGCGCGGCTTGGCCGCGAAGGTCACGCCGCCGCCGATGAAGATCGGAGCCGTCAGCGCGCCATGACGCGCACCGCCGCCCTTCTGCTTCTTCGACTTCTTGGTGGTACCGGCAACTTCCGAACGAGTCTTCTGGGCCTTGGTGCCCGAGCGAGCCGCATTGCGGTAAGCCACCACGACCTGATGAACCAGGTCCTGACTGAATTCGCGACCAAACACTTCGTCGGAGACCGACAGTTTGTTGGCGCTGCCGTTAATGGCGAGTTCCATCATCGTTCTCCTTAGCCCTTGCTCGCCGGACGCACGATCACGTCACCACCCGGCGCACCCGGCACGGCACCGCGAATGGCGATCAGGCCACGCTCGGCGTCCACGCGGACGACTTCAAGGTTTTGCGTACTCTGCTGCACGGCACCCATGTGGCCGGACATCTTCTTGCCCGGGAACACGCGACCCGGCGTCTGACGCTGACCCAGCGAACCCGGTGCGCGATGCGACAGCGAGTTACCGTGGGTGGCGTCACCCATCCGGAAGTTGTAACGCTTGATGGTGCCCTGGAAGCCCTTGCCCTTGGTCACGCCTTCGACGTCGACCTTCTGGCCCACTTCAAAGATGTCGGCCTTGATCTCGCCGCCGATGCTGAAGTCACCAATCTTGTCGGCTTCGACGCGCAGTTCCCACAGGCCACGGCCTGCTTCGACCTTGGCCTTGGCCAGGTGGCCGGCGACCGGCTTGTTGATGAGGGCAGCACGACGGGTACCAACGGCAACCTGCACGGCGCTGTAGCCGTCGGTTTCAGTGGTCTTGATCTGGGTGATGCGGTTCGGGGTGGCTTCGATCAGGGTGACCGGGATGGACTTGCCATCTTCGGTGAATACCCGGGTCATGCCGGCCTTGCGGCCAACGATGCCCAACGAAAATTTCTTCGCAGTCATGGTCGGGGCCTCAGGTCAACTTGATCTGAACGTCAACGCCAGCCGCCAGCTCGAGCTTCATCAGCGCGTCGACGGTCTTGTCGTTGGGATCAACGATATCCAGCACACGCTTGTGCGTGCGGGTCTCGTACTGATCGCGCGCGTCCTTATCGGCGTGCGGCGACACCAGGATGGTGTAGCGTTCGATCTTGGTGGGAAGCGGGATCGGGCCGCGCACCTGCGCGCCGGTCCGCTTGGCCGTTTCGACAATCTCGCTAGCCGAGCGGTCGATCAGGCGATGATCGTAGGCTTTGAGCCTGATACGGATCTTTTGGTCCGCCATGACGATTTCCTGTGTTGAAAGAGCGACGGGCGCGGCCTCTGGGATGCCTTGCCCCGGTAATGGTTCACGTGCTTTTGAAAGTCCCTGCGCCCATGCCACCTGATCCAGGTAACGCGCCGGGGCCGTCAACGGCCCGGGAATCTTCCTGACAAACAAGGCAGATCGATGAACGATCTGCCCAGACGGAAAAGTATAAAACGCATAAACCACGCCCGTCAACTGCTCGGACGCACAACCGCGCGAAAAGTTGCCTTTTCGCGCCAGCGGTTCACACAGCAACTTCCTGTCTGGCGAACACGAGGGGCTTCCTGCCCCTCTTTTCGCGGTAGGCCGGTCGCATCTCCCAGGGAGAGACCGGCAGGTACTGCTTGAAAACGGCCGCCGTCGCCGGAGACCGTTTCTGTCTTACTTGATGATCTTGGCCACCACGCCGGCGCCGACGGTACGGCCGCCTTCGCGAATCGCGAAGCGCAGACCTTCATCCATGGCAACCGGGTTGATCAGGGTCACGACCATCTTCACGTTGTCACCCGGCATCACCATCTCGGTGCCTTCCGGCAGCTCGACCGCACCGGTGATGTCGGTGGTACGGAAGTAGAACTGCGGACGGTAGCCCTTGAAGAACGGGGTGTGACGGCCGCCTTCGTCCTTCGACAGCACATACACCTCCGACTCGAACTCGGTGTGCGGCTTGATCGAACCCGGCTTGGCCAGGACCTGGCCGCGCTCGACGTCGTCACGCTTGGTGCCGCGCAGCAGCAGACCGGCGTTGTCGCCTGCCTGACCCTGGTCCAGCAGCTTGCGGAACATTTCCACGCCGGTCACGGTGGTCTTCTGCACCGGACGGATGCCGACGATTTCGATTTCGTCGCCAACCTTGATGATGCCGCGCTCGATACGACCAGTCACCACGGTGCCGCGACCCGAGATCGAGAACACGTCTTCGACTGGCATCAGGAATGCCTTGTCGATGTCGCGCTCCGGCTCCGGAATGAAGGTGTCGAGGGCTTCGACCAGCTTCAGGATCGCCGGCACGCCGATTTCGCTCTGGTCGCCTTCCAGCGCCAGACGGGCCGAGCCGTGGATGATCGGAGTGTCGTCGCCCGGGAAGTCGTACTTGCTCAGCAGCTCACGGACTTCCATCTCGACCAGCTCGAGCAGCTCGGCGTCGTCGACCATGTCAGCCTTGTTCAGGAACACCACGATGTGCGGCACGCCGACCTGGCGCGACAGCAGGATGTGCTCGCGGGTCTGCGGCATCGGGCCGTCAGCGGCCGAGCACACCAGGATCGCGCCGTCCATCTGCGCAGCACCGGTGATCATGTTCTTGACGTAGTCAGCATGGCCCGGGCAATCGACGTGCGCGTAGTGGCGGTTCGGCGATTCGTATTCCACGTGGGCGGTCGAGATCGTGATGCCGCGCGCCTTCTCTTCCGGCGCCGCGTCGATCGCGTCATAGGCCTTGAACTCGCCACCGAAACGCTCGGCGCCGACCTTGGTCAGTGCGGCGGTCAGCGTGGTCTTGCCATGGTCAACGTGACCAATCGTGCCCACGTTCACGTGCGGCTTGGTGCGCTCGAATTTACCCTTTGCCATTGTCGTTGTCCTTCAAAAGTTGTCTGTATTGATGCGTTAGCGAAGCGGCCAGGCCTTACTTCTTGGTGACTGCTTCGGCGATATTGGCCGGCGCTTCGGCGTAGTGGTCGAACTCCATCGAGAAGGTTGCGCGACCCTGCGACATGGAGCGCAGCGTGGTGGCGTAACCGAACATCTCGCCCAGCGGGACCATGGCGTTGATGACCTTGCCCGACGGCGTGTCGTCCTGGCCCTGCAGGATGCCGCGACGACGGCTCACGTCACCCATCACGTCGCCCAGGTAATCCTCGGGGGTGACGATCTCGACCTTCATCATCGGCTCCAGCAGGACCGGGCTGGCCTTGCTGAAAGCTTCCTTGAACGCCATCGAGCCGGCGACCTTGAACGCCATTTCGTTGGAGTCGACGTCATGGTACGAACCGTCGACGGCCTTGATGGCCACGTCGACCACCGGGAAGCCAGCGAGCACACCATTCTTCAGCGCGTCTTCAATGCCCTTACCGGCAGCGGCGACGTATTCCTTCGGCACCACGCCGCCCACAATCGCGCTCTCGAAGGAGAAACCCGCGCCACGCTCGGCCGGCTCCATCTCGATGACGATGTGGCCGTACTGGCCGCGACCACCGGACTGGCGCACGAACTTGCCTTCCTGCTTGACGCCCTTGCGGATCGTCTCGCGGTAAGCAACCTGCGGCTTGCCAACGTTGGCTTCAACGTTGAACTCGCGCTTCATACGGTCGACCAGGATCTCCAGGTGCAGCTCGCCCATGCCGGCGATGATGGTCTGGCCGGATTCTTCGTCGGTGCGGACGCGGAACGAGGGATCTTCCTGCGCCAGGCGACCCAGGGCGATACCCATCTTTTCCTGGTCCGACTTGGTCTTGGGCTCGACCGCCATCGAGATCACCGGCTCCGGGAACACCATGCGTTCCAGGGTGATGATCTTGTCCTGCGCGCAAAGCGTGTCACCCGTAGTGACGTCCTTCAGGCCGACAGCGGCAGCGATGTCGCCTGCGCGCACTTCCTTGATTTCTTCGCGATTGTTGGAATGCATCTGCAGGATGCGACCCACACGCTCCTTCTTCGACTTGACCGGGTTGTATACGGCGTCGCCGGAATTCAACACGCCCGAGTACACGCGGAAGAAGGTCAGCGAACCCACGAACGGGTCGGTCATGATCTTGAACGCCAGCGCCGAGAACGGCTCGTTGTCGCCCGCCTTGCGGCTGTCTTCCTTGTCGTCTTCGTCAACGCCCTGCACCGGCGGACGATCGGTCGGCGACGGCAGCAACTGGATCACGCCGTCGAGCATAGCCTGCACGCCCTTGTTCTTGAAGGCTGTACCGCAGTACACCGGCACCACTTCCACGCGCAGGGTGCGCTCACGCAGGCCCGACAGGATCTCTTCTTCGGACAGCTCGCCCTCATTGAGGTACTTATCCATCAAGGTCTCGCTGGCTTCGGCCGCGGCCTCGACCATGAAGCTGCGGGCAGCCTCCGACTCTTCCAGCAGGTGCGCCGGGATGTCGCGGTACTCGAATACGGTGCCCTGCGAGGCGGTATCCCAGTGGATCGCCTTCATCTTGACCAGGTCGATCACGCCCTCGAAGCCGTCTTCGGCGCCGATCGGCACCTGCATCGGCACGGCGTAGGCACCCAGGCGGGCCTTCAGCTGCTCGACGACCTTGTTGAAGTTGGCACCGGTGCGATCCATCTTATTGACGAACGCAAGGCGCGGCACAGCGTACTTATTGGCCTGGCGCCACACGGTTTCCGACTGCGGCTGCACGCCACCGACGGCACACAGCACGAACACCGCGCCGTCGAGCACGCGCAGCGAACGCTCGACTTCGATGGTGAAGTCCACGTGACCGGGGGTGTCGATGATGTTGAAGCGGTGCTGCGGCAGGGACTTATCCATGCCCGACCAGAAGGCGGTGGTCGCAGCAGAGGTGATCGTGATGCCACGCTCCTGCTCCTGCTCCATCCAGTCCATCGTGGCGGCGCCATCGTGCACTTCACCGATCTTGTGGCTCACGCCGGTGTAGAACAGGATGCGCTCCGACGTGGTGGTCTTGCCCGCGTCGATATGGGCCATGATGCCGAAGTTGCGGTAACGCTCGATGGGAGTGGTGCGAGGCCACGACAGTCTCTCTCTATGTTGAAAGAACGCCGCGCCAGAAGGCGCGGACGGGAGCGGAAGATCGCCAGAGTCCTAAAGACCAAAGGCCGCCCGGGGGCGGCTTTCATGACCTGGCGCGGCGATCACCGCAGTGTGGCGCCTATGTGGCGCCTGGGGACCGATGAATCAAGCCCCCTGCTTTGCCATTACCAGCGGTAGTGCGCGAAAGCCTTGTTGGCTTCGGCCATACGATGGGTTTCTTCGCGCTTCTTGATGGCGCCGCCACGATTTTCCGAGGCATCGACCAGCTCAGCAGCCAGCTTGCGCGGCATGGTGTTTTCACCACGCTTGCGAGCCGATTCGATCAACCAGCGCATCGCCAGTGCCAGGCGGCGCGAGGCGCGCACTTCGACCGGCACCTGGTAGGTAGCACCACCAACGCGGCGCGACTTGACTTCGACGGCCGGGGAGATGTTTTCCAGCGCCTTCTCGACCAGCTCGAGGGCGTTGGGATTCTTCTCACCGATGACATCCATGGCGCCGTAGACGATCTTTTCGGCGACGGACTTCTTGCCGCTCAGCATCACCATGTTGATGAAACGGGCGATGGTCTGCGACCCGTGCTTCGGGTCAGGCAGAACGGTGCGCTGCGGCGCGGAACCTTTACGTGACATGTCTTATCCCTCAGCTCTTCGGACGCTTGGCGCCGTACTTGGAACGGCCCTGGCGACGCTTGGCAACGCCGGCGGCGTCGAGCGAACCGCGGACGGTGTGGTAACGAACACCCGGAAGATCCTTGACGCGACCGCCACGGATCAGCACCACGGAGTGCTCCTGCAGGTTGTGCCCTTCGCCACCGATGTAGCTGATGACTTCTTCCTGGTTGGTCAGGCGCACCTTGGCCACCTTGCGCAGCGCCGAGTTCGGCTTCTTGGGCGTGGTGGTGTAGACGCGGGTGCAGACGCCACGGCGCTGCGGGCAGTTATCCAGTGCGGGCGACTGGCTCTTGTACGTGGGTCGCCTGCCGCGGCTTGCGGACCAGCTGGTTGATGGTTGCCATCTTTGGATTCTTTAATGAAGGCCAGGCCGGAGAAAGCCAGGCCTTATGCGTGAAAATGACGGCAGGCCGTAAAAGCGGCCCGCCGAGACAGGAGAGTATAGCTGGCTGTTGAATTTGTCGTCAACCGACGAAATGCATACAGCCGTCTGGTCGATCCCCGACCGGGATACGGGGCACATCCTGCGCCCCTTTCCACTTGGCACGACCAGCCCCCGCGGGGGCTGGCCGGTCTTGCTTACTGCTGCTCGGCGCCGCTTTCCGACTCTGCTTCGCCACCTTCGGCGACCGCTTCGGCGCTGGCCGGACCCGACAGGGCCGCCATTTCCGACTCGGTCAAGCCCGATGCGTTGCGACGGCGTCCTGCGTGGTAGGTCAGACCCGTACCTGCCGGGATCAGACGGCCCACGATCACGTTTTCCTTCAGGCCGCGCAGGCTGTCGCGGGTACCGCGGACGGCAGCCTCGGTCAGCACGCGGGTGGTTTCCTGGAAGGAAGCCGCGGAGATGAACGACTCGGTGGCCAGCGAGGCCTTGGTGATACCCAGCAGGACCGGATCGGCCTGGGCCGGGAGCTCCTTGCGGGCCACCAGCTTGGCGTTCTCTTCGATCATGCGCTGCTTCTCGACCTGCTCGCCCGCCAGGAACTTGCTGTTGCCGGCATCGGTGATTTCCACCTTGCGCAGCATCTGACGGGTGATCACTTCGATGTGCTTGTCGTTGATCTTCACGCCCTGCAGGCGGTACACGTCCTGGATTTCCTTGACCAGGTAAGCGGCCAGCGGCTCGACACCCAGCAGGCGCAGGATGTCCTGCGGCGAGGGCTCGCCGTCCACGATCGTTTCACCCTTGGCCACGTGTTCACCTTCGAACACGATGATCTGGCGGAACTTCGGAATCAGCTCTTCGTGTTCCGAACCATCGGTGTCCTTGATGATCAGGCGCTGCTTGCCCTTGGTGTCCTTGCCGAAGCTGATCACGCCCGAACGCTCGGCCAGGATCGCCGGATCCTTCGGCTTGCGCGCTTCGAACAGATCGGCCACGCGCGGCAGACCACCGGTGATGTCGCGGGTCTTGGACGCTTCCTGCGGCACCTTGGTCACCACGTCACCCACGCCGACGGATGCACCGTCCTGCAGGTTGACGACCGAGCGCGGCGGCAGCAGGTACTGCGCCGGCATGTCGGTGCCCGGGATGTTCAGGTCGTTGCCCTTGGCGTCGACGATGCGCACCAGCGGACGCAGGTCCTTGCCCATCGAACCACGACGTTTCGGATCGGTGATCTCGCGCGAAGCCAGGCCGGTCAGGTCGTCGGTCTTCTCGATGACGGTGATGCCGTCGACGAAGTCCACGAAGCGCACGAAACCAGCCACTTCCGACACGATCGGATGGTTATGCGGATCCCAGTTGGCCACGGTCTGGCCAGCCTTGACTGCATCACCGTCCTTGACGTTGATGGTCGCGCCGTAGGTCAACTTGTAGCGTTCGCGCTCACGGCCGTGGGCGTCCAGCACCGACAGTTCGCCCGAACGCGACACCGCGACCAGGTTGCCGCTGGCGTGCTCGACCGACTTGAGGTTGTTGAACTTCACCGAGCCGGTGGTCTTGACCGTGATGTTGTCCACGGCGGCCGCACGCGATGCCGCGCCACCGATGTGGAACGTACGCATGGTCAGCTGGGTGCCGGGCTCACCGATCGACTGGGCGGCGATGACGCCGACCGCTTCGCCGATGTTGACGGTGTGGCCGCGGGCCAGGTCACGGCCGTAGCACAAGGCGCACACGCCGAAGTCCGAGGTGCAGGTGATGGTCGAACGGACCTTCACCGACTGCACGCTGGCGTCTTCGAGCTTCTGCACCCAGGCTTCGTCCAGCAGCGTGTTGCGGGTGACGATCGGATCTTCGTCGTTGCCCGGCAGGAACACGTCCTCGGCCACGATGCGGCCCAGCACGCGCTCGCGCAGCGGCTCGACGACGTCGCCGCCTTCCACGATCGGGGTCATGGTCAGACCTTCCGAGGTGCCGCAATCGACTTCGGTGATCACCACGTCCTGGGCCACGTCGACCAGGCGACGGGTCAGGTAACCGGAGTTCGCCGTCTTCAGCGCGGTATCGGCCAGGCCCTTACGGGCACCGTGGGTGGAGTTGAAGTACTCCTGCACGTTCAGGCCTTCGCGGAAGTTCGCCTTGATGGGCGTCTCGATGATCGAGCCGTCCGGACGCGCCATCAGGCCGCGCATACCGGCCAGCTGACGGATCTGCGCCTGGCTACCACGGGCACCGGAGTCGGCCATGATGTACAGCGAGTTCATCGACTTTTCGTTGATGGTCTCGCCCTTGGCGTTCTGCACCTTGTCGGTACCGATGGTGTCCATCATCGCCTTGGCGATGCGCTCGTTGGTACGCGACCAGATGTCCACGACCTTGTTGTAGCGCTCGCCGGCGGTGACCAGGCCGGACTGGTACTGCTGCTGGATTTCCAGCACTTCCTGTTCGGCCTCGCCCAGGATGCCCTTCTTCTCGTCCGGGATGACCATGTCGTCGATACCGATCGACACGCCGGCGCGCGTTGCGTAATGGAAGCCGGTGTACATCAGCTTGTCGGCGAACACGACCGTGTCCTTCAGACCCAGCTGGCGGTAGCTGGAGTTGATCAGGCGCGAGATGTTCTTCTTGGTCAGGTCGGTGTTGGCCAGCGCGAACGGCAGGCCATCCGGCAGGATTTCAGCCAGCAGGGCGCGACCGATCGTGGTGTCCACGATCGAGGTCTTCTTTTCGCGGCTGCCGTCGTCGGCGATCACCGTCTCGGTGATGCGGACCTTGACCTTGGCGTGCAGTTCGACCGCACGGTTGTCGTAGGCGCGTTTCACTTCGGCGATGTTGGCGAACACCATGCCCTCGCCCTTCTTGTTCTCCAGCGAGCGGGTCATGTAGTACAGACCCAGCACCACGTCCTGCGACGGCACGATGATCGGCTCGCCGTTGGCCGGCGACAGGATGTTGTTGGAGGACATCATCAGCGCACGCGCTTCCAGCTGGGCTTCCAGCGAGAGCGGCACGTGGACGGCCATCTGGTCACCGTCGAAGTCGGCGTTGAACGCAGTACAGACCAGCGGGTGCAACTGGATGGCCTTGCCTTCGATCAGCACCGGCTCGAACGCCTGGATGCCCAAGCGGTGCAGGGTCGGCGCACGGTTCAGCAGCACCGGATGCTCGCGGATGACTTCTTCCAGGATGTCCCAGACTTCGCCTTCTTCGCGCTCGACCAGCTTCTTGGCGGCCTTGATGGTGGTGGCCAGGCCGCGACGCTGCAGCTTGGCGAACACGAACGGCTTGAACAGCTCCAGCGCCATCTTCTTCGGCAGGCCGCACTGGTGCAGCTTCAGGTACGGACCGACCACGATGACCGAACGGCCCGAGTAGTCCACGCGCTTGCCGAGCAGGTTCTGGCGGAAGCGGCCCTGCTTGCCCTTGATCATGTCGGCCAGCGACTTGAGCGGGCGCTTGTTGGTCCCGGTGATGGCGCGGCCGCGACGGCCGTTGTCCATCAGGGCGTCAACCGACTCCTGCAGCATGCGCTTTTCGTTGCGCACGATGATGTCCGGAGCATTGAGCTCCAGCAGGCGGCGCAGGCGGTTGTTGCGGTTGATGACGCGGCGGTACAGGTCATTCAGGTCGGAGGTCGCGAAGCGTCCGCCGTCCAGCGGCACCAGCGGACGCAGGTCCGGCGGCAGCACGGGCAGCACGGTCATGACCATCCATTCCGGACGGTTACCCGATTCCAGGAAGGCTTCGACCAGCTTGATGCGCTTGGTGAGGCGCTTGAGCTTGGTTTCCGAACCGGTGCTGGCGATTTCCTCGCGCAGCTTGACCATCTCGGCCTGCAGGTCGATGCCGCGCAGCAGGTCGAACACGGCCTCGGCGCCCATCGCGGCGTCGAAGTCGTCGCCGTGCTCCTGGCGCGCAGTCATGTACTGCTCTTCGTTGAGCAGCTGGCGGCTTTCCAGCGGGGTCAGGCCCGGCTCGGTCACCACGTAGGCTTCGAAGTACAGCACGCGCTCGATGTCGCGCAGGGTCATGTCCAGCATCAGGCCGATGCGCGAGGGCAGCGACTTGAGGAACCAGATGTGCGCGACCGGCGAGGCCAGGTCGATGTGGCCCATGCGCTCGCGGCGCACCTTGGCCAGGGTCACTTCGGTGCCGCACTTCTCGCAGACCACGCCGCGGTGCTTCATGCGCTTGTACTTGCCGCACAGGCACTCGTAGTCCTTGATCGGTCCGAAGATGGCGGCGCAGAACAGGCCGTCACGCTCGGGCTTGAAGGTACGGTAGTTGATGGTTTCCGGCTTCTTCACTTCGCCGAAGGACCACGAGCGGATCAGGTCCGGCGACGCCAGCGCGATCTTGATCGCGTCGAAGTCCAGGGTCTGGCGCTGCTGGTTGAAGAGGTTGAGCAGGTCTTTTCATGGTGTTTCTCCCTCAGGAGGAATGCTTGTCGATGGGCTGGTCGAATGGGGACGTCCGGCGCGGCAACCTGGGCCACCGCGCCGGCAGCGCGATCAGTTGTCTTCCAGCTCCATGTTGATGGCCAGCGAGCGGATTTCCTTCACCAACACGTTGAAGGATTCCGGCATGCCCGCGACCATCTCGTGTTCGCCATCGACGATGTTCTTGTACATCTGGTTGCGGCCCTGCACGTCGTCCGACTTGACCGTCAGCATTTCCTGCAGGGTGTGCGCCGCACCGTAGGCTTCCAGCGCCCAGACTTCCATTTCGCCGAAGCGCTGGCCGCCGAACTGCGCCTTGCCGCCCAGCGGCTGCTGGGTGACGAGCGAGTACGGACCGGTCGAACGGGCGTGCATCTTGTCGTCCACCAGGTGGTTCAGCTTCAGGTAGTGCATGTAGCCAACCGTGGTCTTGCGATCGAACGCCTCGCCGGTGCGGCCGTCATACAGCTGCATCTGCGTCTTGCTGGGGTTGAAGCCAAGCAGTTCGGTCTGTGCATCACCGTCCGGGTAAGCCAGGTTGAGCATCTCGCGCAGCTCGTCCTCATGCGCACCGTCGAACACCGGGGTCGCCATCGGCACGCCGTCGGTCAGGTTCTTGGCCAGTGCAATCAGCTCGGCATCGGTGAATTGATCCAGTTCCACGCGATCGCCCGAAAGCGCTGCGTCGTGGTTGTAGATCTTGCCCAGGAACTCACGCAGCTCGGTCACCGCACGCTGCTCGTCGAGCATGGTCTGGATGCGCTTGCCCAGGCCCTTTGCGGCCCAGCCAAGATGCACTTCCAGAATCTGGCCGATGTTCATACGCGACGGCACGCCCAGCGGGTTCAGCGCGATGTCCACGGTCCGGCCATCGGCCATGTACGGCATGTCTTCGACCGGCACCACGTTGGAGACCACACCCTTGTTGCCGTGGCGGCCTGCCATCTTGTCGCCCGGCTGGATGCGGCGCTTCACGGCCAGGAACACCTTGACCATCTTCAGCACGCCCGGGGCGAGGTCGTCGCCAGCGGTGATCTTGCCGCGCTTGTCGGCGAAGCGACGCTCGAACTCCTTCTCGTGCGCCTGGATCTGCTTCTGCGCGCGTTCGATGGCGTCGGCCGCGTCGTCATCCTTCATGCGGATGGCGAACCAGTCAGCCTTCTTCAGGCCGTCCAGGTAGGCGTCGGTGACGGTGTCGCCCTTCTTCAGGTTGGTGCCACCGTTGGCGACCTTGCCCACCAGCGAGCTACGCAGGCGCGAGAAGATCGCGTTTTCCAGGATGCGGAACTGGTCGTCGAAGTCCTTCTTGACGCGCTTGATCTCGGAATCCTCGATCTGGCGCGCGCGCTTGTCCTTCTCGATGCCGTCGCGGGTGAAGACCTGCACGTCGATGACCACGCCGTCCATGCCCGGGGGCACGCGCAGCGAGCTGTCCTTCACGTCCGAAGCCTTCTCGCCGAAGATCGCGCGCAGCAGCTTCTCTTCCGGGGTCAGCTGGCTCTCGCCTTTCGGCGTGACCTTGCCGACCAGGATGTCGCCGGCGCGCACTTCGGCACCGATGTACACCACGCCGGATTCGTCGAGGCGGTTCAGCGCGCTCTCCGAAACGTTCGGGATGTCGGCCGAGATTTCCTCCGGTCCAAGCTTGGTGTCACGCGCCTGGACGGTCAGCTCTTCGATGTGGATCGTGGTGTAGCGATCCTCTTCCACCACGCGCTCGGAGAGCAGGATGGAGTCTTCGAAGTTGTAGCCGTTCCACGGCATGAACGCGATCAGCATGTTCTGGCCCAGGGCCAGTTCGCCGATGTCGGTGGACGGACCGTCGGCCAGCACGTCGCCACGCGCCACCACGTCACCCACGTTCACCAGAGGGGTCTGGTTGATGCAGGTGTTCTGGTTGGAGCGGGTGTACTTGATCAGCGAATAGATATCGACGCCGGCATCGTGCTCGCCGACGATCTCGTCTTCATTGATCTTGACCACGATGCGGGCGGCGTCGATCTGCACGACTTCACCACCGCGACGCGCGTTGACGGTCACGCCCGAGTCACGCGCCACGGCGCGCTCGATGCCGGTACCGACCAGCGGCTTCTGCGAACGCAGCGTCGGCACGGCCTGGCGCTGCATGTTGGCGCCCATCAGTGCGCGGTTGGCGTCATCGTGTTCCAGGAACGGGACCAGCGCCGCGGCGATCGACACGGTCTGCATGGGCGAAACGTCCATGAAGTCCACGTCTGCCGGCGGCTTCAGCAGCGACTCGCCCTGGAAGCGGCAAGGCACGAACTGTTCGGTCAGGCGGCTCTTGGCATCGTGCAGCGCATTGGCCTGCGCGATCACGTACTCGTTTTCTTCGATCGCCGACAGGTATTCGATCTCGTCGGTGATCTGGCCGTCCACGACCTTACGGTACGGCGTCTCGAGGAAGCCATACGAGTTGGTGCGGGCGTACACGGCCAGCGAGTTGATCAGGCCGATGTTCGGGCCTTCCGGCGTTTCGATGGTGCAGACGCGGCCGTAGTGGGTCGGGTGCACGTCGCGCACTTCGAAGCCGGCGCGCTCGCGGGTCAGGCCGCCCGGGCCCAGGGCCGAGACGCGACGCTTGTGCGTGACTTCCGACAACGGGTTGTTCTGGTCCATGAACTGGGACAGCTGCGAGGAGCCGAAGAATTCCTTGATCGCGGCGGCCACCGGCTTGGCGTTGATCAGCTCCTGCGGGGTCAGGCCTTCGGACTCGGCCATCGACAGGCGTTCCTTCACGGCACGCTCGACGCGGACCAGGCCCACGCGGAACACGTTCTCGGCCATTTCGCCGACCGAACGCACGCGACGGTTGCCCAGGTGGTCGATGTCGTCGACCACGCCACGGCCGTTGCGGATCTCGGTCAGGGTCTGGATGACTTCCAGGATGTCCGAGGTCTCGCCGTTGGCGGCGACCAGGCGCTTGGACTCTTCGTCGTTGCGGTTGCTGTAGTACTTGTAGTCGAACAGGACCGACTCACCGGTGGTTTCCTTGCGGCCCACGCGGCGGTTGAACTTCATGCGGCCGACGCTGGACAGGTCGTAGCGCTCGAAGGTGAAGAACAGGTTGTGGAACAGGTTCTGCGCGGCATCCTTGGTCGGCGGCTCGCCGGGACGCATCATGCGGTAGATCTCGACCAGGGCCTCGAGCTGGGTCTTGGTCGGGTCGATGCGCAGGGTGTTGGACAGGTAGGCGCCGCGGTCCAGGTCGTTCACCCACAGGGTGCCGACCGTTTCCACGCCGGCCTTGCGGAACGCAGCCAGCTGGTCTTCGGTGATCTCGTCGTTGGCATTGGCCAGCAGTTCGCCGGTCGAGGCATCGACCACGTCGTGCGACAGGATGCGGGTGACCAGGTATTCGTCCGGCACGGCCAGCGCGGCGACGCCAGCGGCTTCGAGCTGCTTGACGTGGCGCGCGGTGATGCGCTTGCCGGCTTCCACGATGACCTTGTCGCCATCTGGCCAGGTCGAAGTTCAGCGTTTCGCCGCGCAGGCGCTCGGGCACCAGCTCAAGCTGCACGCCTTCCTTGGGATCGATGTGGAAGGTGTTGATCTCGAAGAAATGGTTGAGCATTTCTTCGTTGTTGTAGCCCAGCGCACGCAGCAGGATCGACACCGGCAGCTTGCGGCGACGGTCGATACGGGTGAACAGTGCGTCCTTCGGGTCGAACTCGAAGTCCAGCCAGGAGCCGCGGTAAGGAATGATGCGGGCGCTGTACAGCAGCTTGCCCGAGCTGTGGGTCTTGCCACGGTCGTGGTCGAAGAACACACCCGGCGAACGGTGCAGCTGCGAGACGATGACGCGCTCGGTGCCGTTGACGATGAAGGTGCCGTTGTCGGTCATCAGCGGGATTTCGCCCAGATAGACCTCCTGCTCCTTCACGTACTTGATGGCCTTGGTCGACGATTCGCGGTCGTAGATCACCAGACGCACGGTCACGCGCAGCGGCGCGCCGTAGCTCATGCCACGCTGGCGGCACTCGCGCTCGTCGAACGCCGGGTCGCCCAGCTTGTAGCCGACGTATTCCAGCGCGGCGTTGCCGCTATAGCTGGAGATCGGGAAGACCGACTTGAGGGCGGCGTGCAGGCCACGGTCGTCGCGCTTGGCGGCGTCAACGTGCTCCTGCAGGAATTCGCGGTAGGAATCGACCTGGATGGCGAGCAGGAACGGGACCTCGAGGATCGACCGCTGCTTTCCGAAGTCCTTGCGGATGCGCTTCTTTTCTGTGAACGAGTATGTCGTCGACATGGGGCATTGCCTCTGGCATCTGAGGAACCGCGCGTCCGCGGCTCCAAGGGGAAACATTCTTTCGAATGGGAGGAACTGTCAGTTGGAAGTCGCTGGTATTGCCGGCACCAGCACGCCATCTCCCGCTACTTCCAACTACCAACTCGTGGATTTCTGGCCACACTCAAGTGGCGAACTACGAACGGCTACTTGCGTCTTGCGTACTGCGATTTCAACAACGGCCAAAGGCCAGGGGCTTTCGCCCCCGGCCTTCGGGTGTCGCCGATGGAGCCAGGCGACGAATTAAGAAGCCTTGACTTCGACGGTCGCACCGGCAGCTTCGAGGTCCTTCTTGTACTTCTCTGCGTCTTCCTTCGACACGGCTTCCTTCAGGACGCCGCCGGCCTCGGTGAGGTCCTTGGCTTCCTTCAGGCCCAGGCCGGTGATGGCGCGGACAGCCTTGATGACGTCGACCTTCTTGGCGCCGGCATCCTTCAGGATGACGTTGAACTCGGTCGCTTCTTCAACCACGGCAGCGGCAGCGGCCGGGCCAGCAGCAGCCACCGGAGCGGCGGCGGAAACGCCAAACTTTTCTTCGATCGCCTTGACCAGCTCCATGACTTCCATGAGGGTCTTTTCAGCGATGGCGTCGACGATCTGTTCGTTGGACAGGGACATTGTGATTACCTTCGGTAAATATTCTGGATGGGGATACGTAGTTAAGCCGATTCAGCCGGGGCTTCAGCGGAAGCTTCCGCTTCGACCGGAGCCGCTTCGTCGCCACCGCCCTGCTGGTCGGCCACGGCCTTGACGGCGCGGGCGAACATCGTGGCGGGTTCGGCCAGGACGCGGGCCAGCATGGCCAGGGCCTGATCGAGCGTGGGCAGCGAAGCCAGGACATCGACGTGGCTGGCCGGGTACAGCTGGCCACCGACGGCGACAACCTTGGGCTGCAGCTTGTCGTTGCTCTTGGCGAATTCCTTGATCAGGCGACCGGCAGCGCCGGGCTCCTCGGTCGAGAACGCATACAGCAGCGGGCCGACCAACGAGTCCTTGGTGCACTCGTATTCGGTACCTTCCACTGCACGGGCGGCCAAGGTGTTCTTGACGACCCGCAGGTACACGCCGGACTCACGCGCCTGCTTGCGCATCGCGGTCATCTGACTGACCGTGGTGCCTGCGTATTCGGCGGCGATCAAGGAGTGCGCCTTGGCAGCGACTTCTGCCAGCTCGGCGACAACTTCTTGCTTCTGGGACAGATTGAGAGCCATTAATCACTCCTCTTGTGAACTCCGCTCACGGCTCCTGCCGCTTGCGGTCCAGGGCAGCGTCCGTCCTGGACACCGGGGATGCCAAGCACCCCAACTGGTGGCCTCATCAACTGGCACCCGGAACGGGAAAACCAGAACAAACCGATGAAGGCGGCACCATCTGCGCGGGCTGGCCGTAAAGCCAATCAAGCAGTCCCGCTAGCGCCGACGCCGAATCCTTGCCAGGACCGAGCTTCCCTGCCCGTCGTCGGAGCGCGCTGACCGCACCTGCGGTCTTTGACGGCTTTCTCCCCGGCATGACACCGGATCGATCGCCCTCAAGCACAACGCCGGCAGCAGGTTGCCCTGCCGCCGGTTACAACAATTACTTCAGGCTCAGCGAGGACTGGTCCACCATCACGCCGGGACCCATCGTGGAGCTGATCGAAATCTTCTGCAGGTACTGGCCCTTGGCGGTCGCCGGCTTGGCCTTGATCAGGTCAGCCAGCAGCGCCTGCAGGTTGCCCTTCAGCGCTTCGCCTTCGAACGAGGCCTTGCCAATGGTGCAGTGGATGATGCCGGCCTTGTCGGTGCGGTAACGCACCTGACCCGACTTGGCATTCTTCACGGCTTCGGCCGGGTTGGCCGAAACAGTGCCGACCTTCGGGTTCGGCATCAGGCCGCGCGGGCCCAGCAGCGTGCCGAGCTTACCGACCACGCGCATCGCGTCCGGAGTCGCGATGACCACGTCGTAGTTCAGGTCGCCGGCCTGCATCTTCTCGGCCAGATCGTCCATGCCCACGGCTTCGGCGCCAGCGGCCAGGGCTTCGTCAGCCTTGGCACCGGCCGGTGCGAACACCGCCACGCGGACCGACTTGCCGGTACCGGCCGGCAGCACGGTGGAACCGCGCACCTGCTGGTCGGACTTCTTGGCGTCCACGCCCAGGCGCACGGCCACGTCGATCGACTCGACGAACTTGGCCTTGGTGGCGCTCTTGAGGATGCTCAGGGCCTCGTCAAAGCCATAGGCCTTGCCGGGGGTCACTGCGGCCAGGATGGCCTTCTGTCGCTTGTTCATTGCCATTGTCTCAGCCCTCGACCGTCAGACCCATGGAACGGGCCGAGCCCGCAATCGTGCGCACCGCTGCATCCAGGTCCGCTGCAGTCAGGTCGGCTTCCTTCGCCTTGGCGATCTCTTCGAGCTGCTTGCGGGTGACCTTGCCCACCTTTTCGGTGTTCGGGCGCTTGGAGCCGGACTGGATGCCGACAGCCTTCTTCAGCAGCACCGAAGCCGGGGTCGACTTGGTGATGAAGGTGAAGGTACGGTCCGAATAGGCCGTGATGATGACCGGGGTCGGCAGACCCGGCTCGAGCTTCTGCGTTGCGGCGTTGAACGCCTTGCAGAACTCCATGATGTTCAGGCCGCGCTGACCCAGCGCAGGACCGACCGGCGGCGAGGGATTGGCCTGACCGGCCTTCACCTGCAGCTTGATGTAACCGACAACTTTCTTTGCCATTTCAATGCTCTCCGGGTGCTAGCGCCTGGAACTCAGGCTCCCCATCGGATCGGGAAAATCACGCGTCCCGACTTCGCGTATCTCGTTCGTGACAAAGGCCACCCTCGAGGGCGGCCAATGCCTTTACCCGGCTCGACCAAGCAGGGAGCCGCGCACTATAGCAGGTTTTTCACGCCCCGGCACACGTGGCGCCGGGCGCGCGGATCAGGCCTTCTCGACCTGACCGAATTCCAGCTCCACCGGGGTGGAACGCCCGAAAATGAGCACCGCGACGCGCAAGCGGCTCTTTTCGTAGTTGACTTCTTCGACCACGCCGTTGAAGTCGTTGAACGGGCCGTCGACCACGCGAACCATCTCGCCCGGCTCGAACAACACCTTCGGACGCGGCTTCTCGACACCTTCCTGAACACGGTCCAGGATCGCAGCCGCCTCGTCGTCACGGATCGGCAGCGGACGATCCGCGGTACCACCGATGAAGCCCAGCACCTTGCTGGTCTCCTTCACCATGTGCCACGACTCGTTGTCGATGCGCGGGATGCCAGCCTCTTCGTGGGTCTCGATCTGCACCAGCACGTAGCCGGGGAAGAACTTGCGCTCGGAACGACGCTTCTGGCCGGAGCGCATTTCGATGACCTCTTCGGTCGGGACCAACACGTCGCCGAAGCGCTCTTCCATGCCATTGCGAACGATGCGATCGCGCAACGCCTGCGCCACCGACTTCTCGAAGCCCGAATAGGCATGTACCACGTACCAACGCTTCACTGCGGAATTCTCCTCAACGACCCATCGTGAACAGTTTTTCGATCATCCATTGGATGACGAAATCGAAGCCAGCCAGGATCAGGCTGAGGATCAACACCACCACCATCACCACCCAGGTCATGCGCAG
The DNA here is from genome assembly GCF_027498035.1 of Pseudoxanthomonas sp. Lineage (NCBI taxonomy): Bacteria > Pseudomonadati > Pseudomonadota > Gammaproteobacteria > Lysobacterales > Lysobacteraceae > Pseudoxanthomonas > Pseudoxanthomonas sp. The sequence continues at coordinate 3,789,246 of NZ_CP114978.1, read as the reverse complement.
CGATTCCTGGCGCGTCGGCCAGACCACCTTGCGCAGCTCGAAGCGGGACTCGGACAGGAACTCAACCGTGTCCTTGCCCTTTGCCGTGGAGATGAACACTGCTGCGCCAGCCACCAGGCCGACAACGACGGCCAGCGCGCGCAGCGGAGTGACCCACTGGCCCGCGAACCACCACCACGCCACCAGACCGGCAACGACCAGCACGGCTGTCGCCACGTACTTGGCGATGTCGCCACTGGACGTGCCTGCTGCCTTCGATTGTTGGATCTTGCTGTTCATTGAAGTCGGATGTGCCGCCTTGCACTGCACCGCCACCAAGGGCGACGGGACGAACGGGAAGTGGCACGCCAGGAGGGACTCGAACCCCCAACCTGCGGTTTTGGAGACCGCTGCTCTGCCAATTGAGCTACTGGCGTATTAACTACAAAAGCACAGGCGAATCAGAGACTCGCCTGTGCCGGTTCTGGATCCCCGCCTTCGCGGGGATGACGAACTGGCCTTTGCCAAGTCGCTGGATCCTCGCCTGCGCAGGGATGACGACCCAACAAAGCCCCTGCGCGCCAATGGCATGCAGGGGTCAGATCGTCACTTGATGATCTTGGCCACGACGCCGGCGCCGACGGTACGACCGCCTTCGCGAATCGCGAAGCGCAGACCTTCGTCCATGGCGACCGGATTGATCAGGGTCACGACCATCTTCACGTTGTCACCCGGCATCACCATCTCGGTGCCTTCCGGCAGCTCGACCGCACCGGTGATGTCGGTGGTACGGAAGTAGAACTGCGGACGGTAGCCCTTGAAGAACGGGGTGTGACGGCCGCCTTCGTCCTTCGACAGCACATACACTTCCGACTCGAACTCGGTGTGCGGCTTGATCGAACCCGGCTTGGCCAGGACCTGGCCGCGCTCGACGTCGTCACGCTTGGTGCCGCGCAGCAGCAGACCGGCGTTGTCGCCTGCCTGACCCTGGTCCAGCAGCTTGCGGAACATTTCCACGCCGGTCACGGTGGTCTTCTGCACCGGACGGATGCCGACGATTTCGATTTCGTCGCCAACCTTGATGATGCCGCGCTCGATACGACCAGTCACCACGGTGCCGCGACCCGAGATCGAGAACACGTCTTCGACTGGCATCAGGAATGCCTTGTCGATGTCGCGCTCCGGCTCCGGAATGAAGGTGTCGAGGGCTTCGACCAGCTTCAGGATCGCCGGCACGCCGATTTCGCTCTGGTCGCCTTCCAGCGCCAGACGGGCCGAGCCGTGGATGATCGGAGTGTCGTCGCCCGGGAAGTCGTACTTGCTCAGCAGCTCACGGACTTCCATCTCGACCAGCTCGAGCAGCTCGGCGTCGTCGACCATGTCAGCCTTGTTCAGGAACACCACGATGTGCGGCACGCCGACCTGGCGCGACAGCAGGATGTGCTCGCGGGTCTGCGGCATCGGGCCGTCAGCGGCCGAGCACACCAGGATCGCGCCGTCCATCTGCGCAGCACCGGTGATCATGTTCTTGACGTAGTCAGCATGGCCCGGGCAATCGACGTGCGCGTAGTGGCGGTTCGGCGATTCGTATTCCACGTGGGCGGTCGAGATCGTGATGCCGCGCGCCTTCTCTTCCGGCGCCGCGTCGATCGCGTCATAGGCCTTGAACTCGCCACCGAAACGCTCGGCGCCGACCTTGGTCAGTGCGGCGGTCAGCGTGGTCTTGCCATGGTCAACGTGACCAATCGTGCCCACGTTCACGTGCGGCTTGGTGCGCTCGAACTTACCCTTTGCCATGGCTGCTTATTCTCGGATCGTTAGATAAGAGGATGAAACGTACTGCTTGGATGGTGCTCACGAAAGGAATCGAACCTTCGACCTCCTCCTTACCAAGGAGGTGCTCTACCGACTGAGCTACGTGAGCGTAAAACGTTGTCGCTGCGGCAAACCTGGCGACGATGGAGCGGAAGTTCAATGGAGCGGGAGACGGGAATCGAACCCGCACCATCAGCTTGGAAGGCTGAGGTTCTACCGTTGAACTACTCCCGCGCCGGGATACCGCAACAACAAAAACCTGGTGAAATCTGGTGGAGGGAGGTGGATTCGAACCACCGAAGGCGTAAGCCAGCAGATTTACAGTCTGCCCCCGTTGGCCGCTTGGGTATCCCTCCAGATGAAGCCTGGACCCGACCAGTTTGGGTCGGGGTGAAACAGCCGGTGATTCTGGCGTGAGATCGACGTACTGTCAACGACTGCACATCAAATCTGCTGCCCGTCACCCGCCTGCGCACCCGGAAGTGCAGCACACCATCGCTGGTGCCCGTCGGCGGCCAGCCTCAGGGGCGCGCATTGTGGCAGGCAAGCGCCGTTACGGGAAGCACCGCGGCGAAAATTTCTGTGGATGCTGCCCTGCAGCGTGCCAGCGCCGCATTCCACCGGCAGCCTGCCCCGCTTTTGCCGTGCCATTCTCCGGGTACGGACGACCAGCGAAAGGACACCTTGCACCATGGATTTCAGCTTCGACCTCGGGCAGGACATCGACCAGCTGCGTGATGCGGTCCGCGCCTTTTCCAGCAGCGTGATCGCGCCGCTGGCCGAATCGGCCGATCGCGACAACGCCTTTCCCAACGCGCTGTGGCCGCAACTGGGCGAGATGGGCCTGCTGGGCCTGACCGTGGATGAGGAATACGGCGGCACGAACATGGGCTACCTGGCCCACGTGGTAGCCATGGAAGAGGTCTCGCGGGCGTGTTCGGCGATCGGGCTGTCCTATGGCGCCCATTCCAATCTGTGCGTGAACCAGCTGCGCAAGAACGGCACGACTGAGCAGAAAGCGCGCTACCTGCCAAAGCTGGTCAGCGGCGAGCATATCGGCGCACTGGCGATGAGCGAGGTCGGCGCCGGCTCGGACGTGGTCTCCATGAAGCTGCGCGCGGACAAACGCGGCGATCGCTATGTGCTCAACGGCAGCAAGATGTGGATCACCAACGGGCCGGACGCCCACACCCTGATTGTCTATGCCAAGACCGAACCGGAGGCCGGCCCGCGCGGGATCACCGCATTCATCGTGGAGCGGGATTTCAAGGGATTTTCGACCGCACAGAAGCTGGACAAGCTGGGTATGCGCGGCTCCAACACCTGCGAATTGGTGTTCAACGATTGCGAAGTACCCGAGGAAAACATCCTGGGCGGCCTCAACCAGGGCGTGAAAGTGTTGATGTCCGGCCTGGACTACGAGCGCGTGGTGCTGTCCGGTGGGCCACTGGGAATCATGGCCGCGTGCATGGATGCCGTGCTGCCCTATGTGCGCGAACGCCGCCAGTTCGGCCGGCCGATCGGGGAATTCGAGCTGATGCAGGGCAAGCTGGCCGACATGTACGTGGGCTTCAATGCCTGTCGTGCCTATGTCTACGCAGTGGCCAAGGCCTGCGACCGCGGCGAGACCACGCGCAAGGATGCCGCCGGCGCGATCCTGTACAGCGCGGAGAAGGCCACCTGGATGGCTGGCCAGGCGATCCAGTCGCTGGGCGGGAACGGTTACATCAACGACTACCCCACTGGCCGCCTGTGGCGCGACGCCAAGCTGTACGAAATCGGCGCCGGCACCTCGGAAATCCGGCGCATGCTGATCGGCCGCGAGCTGGTCGGCCAGGGTTGAGGAGCAGGCCACGATGAGCGTCATCACCTCGAAACTGCGCACCGACGACGCCGCCTTCCAGGCCAACCGCGCCGCCCTGCAGGCGCAGGTGGACAGCTTGCGCGCACGCACCGCGCAGGCCGCACTGGGTGGCAGCGAAAGCGCCCGGGCCAAGCACACCGGCCGCGGCAAGCTGCTGGCGCGTGATCGCGTCGATGCCTTGATCGACCCGGGCACGCCGTTCCTGGAGCTGTCGCCCCTGGCCGCGCACGGCATGTACGACGACCAGGTGCCGGCTGGTGGCGTGGTCGGCGGCATCGGCCGGGTGCAGGGCCGTGAATGCGTGATCGTGGCCAACGACGCCACGGTCAAGGGTGGCACCTACTACCCGATCACGGTGAAGAAGCACCTGCGCGCGCAGGAAATCGCCCGCGAGAACCACCTGCCCTGTCTGTATCTGGTCGATTCGGGCGGCGCGTTCCTGCCGATGCAGGACGAGGTATTCCCGGACAAGGAGCACTTCGGCCGGATCTTCTACAACCAAGCGCAGCTGTCGGCCGCGGGCATTCCGCAGATCGCCTGCGTCATGGGCTCGTGCACCGCCGGCGGCGCCTATGTGCCGGCGATGAGCGATGAAACCATCATCGTGCAGGGACAGGGCACGATTTTCCTGGGCGGGCCGCCGCTGGTGAAAGCCGCCACCGGTGAAGTGGTCAGCGCCGAGGACCTGGGCGGTGCCGACGTGCATACGCGCCTGTCCGGCGTGGCCGATCACCTGGCCGACAACGACCACCACGCGTTGTCGCTGCTGCGCCGGATCGTGTCGAACCTGGGTCCGCGCAGCGCGCCGTCGCTGCAGCTGCAGACGCCGGAAGAACCGCGCTACGACCCATCCGAACTCTACGGCGTGATTCCCTCCGATACGCGCAAGCCCTACGACGTGCGCGAAGTCATCGCCCGCATCGTCGATGGCTCGCGCTTCGATGAATTCAAGGCGCGCTACGGCACCACCCTGGTCACCGGCTTCGCGCATATCCACGGCTATCCGGTCGGTATCGTCGCCAACAACGGCATCCTGTTTTCCGAGAGCGCACTCAAGGGCGCGCACTTCGTCGAGTTGTGTTCGCAGCGCGGCATCCCGCTGGTGTTCCTGCAGAACATCACCGGCTTCATGGTCGGCCGCGCCTACGAAAACGGCGGCATCGCCAAGGACGGGGCCAAGCTGGTGACTGCGGTCGCAACCACGTCCGTGCCCAAGTTCACCGTGCTGATCGGCGGCTCGTACGGCGCCGGCAACTACGGCATGTGCGGGCGCGCGTATTCACCGCGCTTCCTGTGGAGCTGGCCGAACTCGCGCATCTCGGTGATGGGCGGCGAACAGGCGTCGTCCGTGTTGGCCACCGTGCGCCGCGATGCGCTGGAAGCCCAGGGCAAGGCCTGGAGCCCGGAGGAAGAAGAGGCCTTCAAGTCGCCGACCCGCGCGCAGTTCGAAGCGCAATCCGATCCGTATCACGCCACCGCGCGCCTGTGGGACGACGGCATCGTCGACCCCGCGCAGACCCGCCGCCTGCTCGGCCTGGGCCTGGCGGCCGCGCTGAATGCACCGACTTCGCCGACACGCTTCGGCGTGTTCCGCATGTGAGGCGGCCCACATGAATTCACCGAACCTGCAGATCGAACACGACGGCGCCGTGGCCACGCTGTGGCTCAACCGGCCCGAGGTGCACAACGCCTTCGACGAACACCTGATCGCCGCGCTGACCCATGCCCTGCGCGCCCTGGAAGCCGATGCCGCCGTGCGCGTGATCGTGCTGGCCGGGCGCGGCAGGAGTTTCTGCGCCGGCGGCGACCTGGACTGGATGCGGCGCATGGCCGGCTTCAGCCACGATGAGAACCTGCGCGATGCGGGCGCGCTGGCAACGATGCTGGCCACGCTGGCCAGCTGCGCCAAGCCGACCATCGCCCGCGTGCATGGCGCGGCGCTGGCCGGCGGCACCGGGCTGGTTGCCACCTGCGACATCGCGCTGGCCACGCCCAATGCCAGCTTTGGCACCACCGAAGTCCGGCTGGGGTTGATCCCGGCCACGATCAGCCCATACGTGATCCGCGCGATCGGCGCGCGCGCGGCGCAGCGCTATTTCCTGACCGGCGAGCGCTTCGATGCAGCCCAGGCGCAGCAGCTGGGCTTGATCCACGAAGTCTGCGAACCAGAGGCACTGGATACGCGCGTGGGCGAGGTCTCCGAGGCGCTGCTGGCCGGCGCGCCACGGGCGCAGTCCGCGTGCAAGCACCTGGTCCAGCACGTGGCGGCCCAGCCGATCAGCACCGCATTGATCCACGACACCACCGCGCGCATCGCCGCGGCACGCAACAGTGACGAGGCGCACGAAGGCGTTGCCGCCTTCTTCGCCAAGCGCCTGCCGGACTGGAGCGCATGAACGTGTTCGACAAGATCCTGATCGCCAACCGCGGCGAGATTGCCTGCCGCATCATCGCCACCTGCCGCTGCCTGGGGATCGCCACCGTGGCGGTGTATTCGGAAGCCGACGCCAACGCACGCCATGTGCGCCTGGCCGACGAGGCCGTATGCATCGGTCCGCCGGCGTCGCGTGACAGCTATCTGCGCGCGGACAAGGTCATTGCCGCCGCCGTGCAGGCCGGCGCGCAAGCCGTGCATCCGGGCTACGGCTTCCTGTCGGAGAACGCGGGCTTTGCCCGCGCGTGCGCGGAGGCCGGCCTGGTCTTCATCGGCCCGCCGGCCGCTGCGATCGAGGCGATGGGCTCCAAGTCCGCCGCCAAGGCGCTGATGCAGGCCGCCGGCGTGCCGCTGGTGCCCGGCTACCACGGGGACGACCAGTCACCCACCCTGCTGCGCAACGAAGCGACCCGGATCGGCTATCCGGTGCTGATCAAGGCCAGCGCCGGCGGCGGCGGCAAGGGCATGCGCGTGGTCGAGCGCGAGGCGGATTTCGAATCCGCGCTCGCCTCCTGCCAGCGCGAGGCATCGGCCAGCTTCGGCGACGACCGCGTGCTGGTGGAGAAATACCTGGTCCGTCCGCGCCATATCGAAGTGCAAGTCTTCGGCGACAGCCACGGCAACGTGGTGCACTTGTACGAGCGCGACTGCTCGGCCCAGCGTCGCCACCAGAAGGTGATCGAGGAAGCACCGGCACCCGGCATCAGCGCAGCATTCCGCGCCGCCATCGGCACCGCGGCGGTCGATGCCGCGCGCGCAGTGGGTTACGTGGGCGCCGGCACGGTGGAGTTCATCGTCGATGCCGACGGCGCGTTCTACTTCATGGAAATGAACACCCGGCTGCAGGTCGAGCACCCGGTCACCGAGCTGGTCACCGGCCAGGACCTGGTCGCCTGGCAGCTGCGGGTGGCCGCCGGCGCACCGCTGCCGCTGCTGCAGGACGCAATCCCATTGGCAGGCCACGCGATCGAGGTGCGCCTGTATGCCGAGCAGCCCGAGAAAGGCTTCCTGCCCTCGACCGGCACGCTGAAATACCTGCAATTCCCGGCCGCGCTGCGCCACATGCGTGTGGACAGCGGCGTCGAGGCCGGCGATGTCATCAGCCCGTACTACGACCCGATGATCGCCAAGCTGATCGTCTGGGATGAAACCCGCGAAGCCGCCATCGCCCGGATGCTGCAGGCGCTGGCCGGCACCCGGATCGTCGGCGTCGGCAACAACGTCGCGTTCCTGTCGCGCCTGGTCGCGCACCCCGAGGTCCGCGCCGGCGGCTACGACACCGGCCTGATCGAACGCGCCCTGCCCCAGCTGGTGGCTGCGGATGCGGCACTGCCTGCCGACGCCCTGGCGATCGCCGCACTGTGGACGCTGCACCACGAAACGCAGGCAGCCACGGCCCGGGCCCGCAGCAGCGCCGATCCACACAGCCCCTGGGGTACGGCCGACGGCTGGCGCATCAACGGCGCCGCCACGCGTCAGCTTGAACTGCGCGACGCCTCCGGCACATCGCACATGCTCGCGTTGCACCATGACGGCGCCGGTGGTTTCGTGCTGGACGGAGCGCCGGCACGCGTGCTGTCGGTCGAAGGCGCCGTGCTGCGCCATCAGCTCGGCACCCGCCAGGGCCATGCCACCGTGCTGGCCGATGCCGATGGCGCGCTGCATGTGTTCGCCAGCGCTGGCCATGCGGTGCTGCAGCCGGTGGATCCACTCGCCCACGTCGCCAGCGGCGGTGACGCGCATGGCGGACTGGCCGCGCCGATGCCCGGACGGATCATCGCGGTGCTGGCCGCCGACGGTGCGCAGGTCGATGCCGGTACGCCACTGCTGGTGATGGAGGCGATGAAGATGGAGTACACCGTCAGCGCGCCCACCGCAGGCACAGTGAGCCGGATGCTATGCAAGGTCGGCGACCTCGTCGCCGACAAGGCGCCACTGGTCGAGTTTGAGGCGACGACGTGAGTGTCCTGCCCGGCAAGGTGAAGCTGGTCGAGATGGGCGCGCGCGACGGCCTGCAGAACGAGCCGGGCACGGTGTCCACGCAGACCAAGCTTGCCCTGATCGCGCGCCTGGCCGACGCCGGCCTGCGCCATATCGAAGCCACCGCGTTCGTCTCGCCCAAGTGGGTGCCGCAGATGGCCGACCACGAGGCGGTCATGCGCGGCGTGCCGCGCCGCGCAGGCGTGACCTATTCGGCGCTGACGCCCAACCTGAAGGGCTTCGAGGCGGCGCTGGCTGCGGGTGCCGATGAGGTCGCCGTGTTCGGTGCAGCCTCCGAGTCGTTCTCGCAGAAGAACATCAACTGCTCCATCGCCGAAAGCCTGCAGCGCTTCGAAGCCGTGACCCGTGCCGCGCACGAGCACGGCATTCCGGTGCGCGGTTACGTGTCCTGTGTGCTGGGCTGCCCATACGAAGGCGCCATCGCACCGCAGGCCGTGGCCGAGGTCGCCGCCGCGTTGCTGGACCAGGGCTGTTTCGAGATCTCGCTAGGCGACACCATCGGCGTCGGCACGCCCGACAAGACCAAACGGATGCTGGAAGCGGTGATGGCGCGCGTGCCGGTCGCGCAATTGGCCGGCCACTACCACGACACCTTTGGCCAGGCGCTGGCCAACGTCTATGCCTCGCTGGAGCTGGGCGTGGCGACGTTCGACAGTTCGGTCGCCGGGCTGGGCGGCTGCCCGTATGCACCCGGCGCAGCCGGCAACGTCGCCAGCGAAGACCTGCTCTACCTGCTGGACGGGCTCGGCATCGAGACCGGCGTGGACCTGCACAAACTCGCCGAAGCCGGCGACTTCATCTGCCAGGCGCTGGGCCGCACCACGCGTTCCAAGGTCGCCCAGGCCCTGGCCGGACAAGGGACCGGCTGACGACAGCATCCGCCCGTCTCCCGAGCAGAAGTTCGGCAGCCGTGCCCCGCATGCAGATCCCCAATGGCACCGAAACGGCGGCGTCGGGCAGCCGATTGAACCGGATTCCGCGCTCGGCGCGCGTGCTGCGCCCCATCCGCAACGCCATCCAGCATCTACCGTCGATCGGCAGGACTGCGAACCTTGAACAACTCCGCGCCCATGAAGTCGATGAACGCGCGCAACTTCGGCGCCAGATGCTTGCTCGAAGGCCACAGCATGCGGAACGTCCCCTGGTGCTCGATGAAGCTGTCCAGCACGGTGACCAGTTCACCGCGTTCGATGGCCTCGCGCACCATGAAGTCCGGCAGGCAGGCGATCCCCAATCCATCACGTGCCACGTCGATCAACACCTCGGTGGTGTTGCAGACCATCGAAGCCGGTAGCGACAGCTCGGCCTCGCCCTCGGCAAGCGTGAGCGGCCAAGGCTCGAACCGGCCCGTACTTGGGAACTTGTGCTGCAGGCAGGCATGGCCGGCAAGTTCCGCAGGCACTTCGGGCGTGCCCCGCCGGGACAGGTAGCCGGGCGCGGCCACCAGCAGCAGCCGGAAGGTCCCCAGCGGCCGCGACATGAGTCGCGAGTCCGCCGGCGCCCCGGTGCGGATCACGGCGTCGAAACCCTCGCTGATCACGTCGACCAGCCGGTCACTGAAATCCACATCCAGTTCGATGGCCGGATAGCGGTGCATGAAAGCCGTCAGGGCCGGCATGACCAAACGGCTGACCAGCGGCAGGCTGATGCGCAGGCGCCCTTGTGGCAGCTGCCGGGTTTCAGACAGCTCCAGTTCCGCCGCCTTCACTTCGCCCAGGATGCGGCGGCAGCGCTCAAGGAACAGCGCGCCCTCGGCCGTCAAGGTGATGCGACGCGTACTGCGATGGAACAGGCGCACGCCCAGGCGCTCTTCCAGCCGCGCCACAGCCTTGCCGACCGCCGACGAGGACACCCCGAGATTGCGCCCGGCCTCGGAAAAACTGCGGGTTTCCGCTGCCTGCACGAAGAAGTCGATGCCGCTCAAGGAATCCATGCCACGACCAATTTGAGAATTCTTGTCCGATATCTTCAGAACATTAACTAATTTTTCTTTAGTTCGCGAAATCCTACGCTGGCGTCCGCACTTCCGGCTGGCTGATCGCCACTACATCCCATCGAACGCGGTGGCGCCGACCGGATGGCAACCCGACCGACTTCCGCGAACGCTTCCCATGACCCCACTTCCCGCCCCAGGCGGCACGCCCCGCCGCGACTGGCTGCTCCTGCTAGCCGCCTGCCTCAGCGGCCTGCTCATTCCACTGTGCTTTACCGGGCCAGCCGTGGTCCTGCCCTCCATCAGCCACGCGCTGGGCGGCACGGCCGTACAGCTGAACTGGGTGGTCAATGGCTACATCCTGACCTACGGCAGCGCGATGATGGCAGCCGGCAGCCTGACCGACGCCTATGGCCGCAAGCGGGTGTGGTGGATCGGACTGGTGCTGTTCGCACTGGTGACATTCGCCATTCCGCTGGCGCCGACAGTGGGTTGGGTCGATGGACTGCGATTGGCGCAGGGGTTGGGCGGCGCGGCCGCCTTCGCCGGGGCGATGTCCTCGCTGGCGCAGACCTTCCATGGCCCGGCCCGCACCCGCGTTTTCAGCCTGCTGGGCACCACCTTCGGTCTTGGCCTGGCATTCGGCCCACTGGCTGCGGGCTGGCTGGTGGAGATCGCCGGCTGGCGCTGGGTGTTCGTGGCCACGGGACTGATCGCGATATTGGGCCTGGTGCTGGTCTGGGTGGGGGCGACGGAATCACGCGACCCGCAGGCGCGCGGGCTGGACTGGCCCGGTGCCATCAGTTTCACGGCGGCGCTGGCCTTGTTCACTTACGGCATCCTGCTCGCCCCGGAGGACGGCTGGACCAGTCGCCGGGTGCTCGGTGCCTTGCTGGCTTCGGCGGTGCTGTTCGTCGCGTTCGTGGGCATTGAGCGCCGCGTGGCGCGGCCGATGCTCGACCTGTCCCTGTTCCGGCAGGCACGCTTCGTTGGCGTGCAGGTGCTGGCCGCCTCCCCTGCGTTCTTCTTCGTTACGCTGATCGTGATGCTGCCGGGGCGCTTCATCGGCATCGATGGCCTGGGGCCGCTGGAGGCTGGGCAGATGATGGTCGCGCTGGCCGTGCCGCTGCTGGTTGTCCCGTTGCTGGCGGCGTTGCTGACGCGCTGGTTCAGTGCCGGCAGCCTGTCCGGGTTCGGCCTGCTGCTGGTGGCCGCCGGCCTGGTCTGGCTGGGCCGGACGCTGGCCGATGGCGCAGGCACCGCGCTGGTATTGCCACTGGCCCTGACTGGCATCGGCATCGGCCTGCCGTGGGGGCTGATGGATGGCATGGCGGTGAGCGTGGTCGAGAAGGAGCGCGCGGGCATGGCGACCGGCATCTTCAATTGCGTGCGCGTTTCAGCCGATGGCATCGCCATCGCGATGGTCGGGGCGCTCCTGGCCAGCCTGATCCAGGCCGGCCTGTTTGCCAGCCTGGGCGCTACCGATCCTGCCGCGGTGATCGAGGCCGCCAACCGGACTGCACTGGGCGACGTGCAGCAAGCCGCGGCACGACTCCCTGGCGCGCGTGCGCTGCTGCTGGCGACCTACGACCATGCGTTCGGGCAGGCGCTCCATGCGCTGGCCGCTGCATCCGTATTGACGGCCATCCTGGTGTTTGTGCTGCTGAGGCGGGAGGAGCGCGGCCATGCGCGTTGACGCTTGGCCTATTTCATCCCCCGGTGAACGGCCGTCAATTTCATCTGCCAGGCACCGGGTCGCGCAAGCACTTGCAGGGCTGCATTGATGTACACGTCCAGCGAGGACGCATGGACGAAGATCCCGCCACGAAAAAGGCCGCGCAATGCGCGGCCTTTTCGTTCCACCTGTAACGCGCGGTCAGACGTTGAAACGGAAATGCAGGATGTCGCCTTCCTGCACCTTGTACTCCTTGCCTTCCAGGCGCAGGCGCCCGGCTTCCTTGCAGCCGGCTTCGCCCTTGTACTTGATGAAGTCGTCGTAGGCCATCGTCTCAGCGCGGATGAAGCCCTTCTCAAAATCAGTGTGGATCACGGCTGCGGCCTTGGGCGCGGTCGAACCGGCCTTGACTGTCCACGCACGCACTTCCTGCACACCGGCGGTGAAGTAAGTCTGCAGGCCCAGCAGCTGGTAGGCGGCGTAGATCACCCGGTTCAGGCCCGGCTCTTCCAGGCCCAGGTCAGCCAGGAACGTGTCGCGGTCCTCGTCGTCCAGCTGCGAGAGTTCTTCTTCGATCGCGGCCGAGACCGGCACCACGCGCGCGCCTTCCTTCTCGGCACGCGCACGCACGGCATCCAGGTGCGGGTTGTTCTCGAAGCCGTCCTCCAGCACGTTGGCGATGTACATCACCGGCTTGAGGGTCAGCAGGAACAGGTCGCGCACCAGCGCCTTTTCTTCCTCGTCCAGGCCCGCGCCGCGGGCCGGGGTGCCGTCGTTGAGCGCGGCCAGCAACTTGGCCAGCACCGGCTTGCGCGCGGCCGCGTCCTTGTCGCCGCCCTTGGCGCTGCGCTCGGCGCGGTTGAGCGCCTTTTCCACGCTGTCCAGGTCAGCCAGCGCCAACTCGGTATCGATGGTCTCGATGTCCGAGATCGGATCGACCTTGTTATTGACGTGGATCACGTCGTCGTTCTCGAAGCAGCGCACCACGTGGGTGATCGCATCGACTTCGCGGATGTGCGACAGGAACTTGTTGCCCAGGCCTTCGCCGCTGGCCGCACCGGCGACCAGGCCGGCGATATCGACGAACTCGACCGCGGTCGGCACGACCCGCTGCGGCTTGACGATATCGGCCAGCGCGTTCAGGCGCGGGTCCGGCACCGGCACGATGCCGACGTTGGGCTCGATGGTGCAGAACGGGAAGTTGGCCGCGGCGATGCCGGCCTTGGTCAGCGCGTTGAAGAGGGTCGACTTGCCGACGTTCGGCAGGCCCACGATGCCGCATTTGATGCCCATGAATTTCTCCGGTAACCGAAAGCCGGTAACCGTCAGCCCACGCAGATGCGCATCGGCTCACGGTTGAACGACTCGCTATTTGGGGGTGTGCAGGCGTTTCATCGCCTCGTTGAAATCGCCGGCAACCGCCAGCGGCAAAACATCCAGCGCGTCATCGATCGCGCGCCCGATCAGGATCTCGTCATCCGCGCCGGGACGGCCCAGCACCCAACCGGTGACCTTGTCCTTGTGGCCGGGATGGCCGATGCCGATCCGCAGGCGACCGAAGCGCCCGTGGCCCAACAGGTGCATGGTGTCGCGCAGGCCGTTCTGGCCGCCGTGTCCACCATCGAATTTCAACCGGGCCACGCCAGGCGGCATGTCCAGCTCGTCGTGCGCCAGCAGCGCCTGTTCGGGTTCGAGTTTCCAGAACCGCAGCGCGGCGGTGACCGACTTGCCCGACAGGTTCATGTAGGTGGCTGGCTTGAGCAGCCGCACCGTCTGGCCGTTGATGCTGACCTGCGCGGTTTCGCCGAACAGCTTGGCATCCACGCTGAAACGCTGGCCTTGGCTGGCCGCCAGGGTGTCCACAAAACGGAACCCGGCGTTATGCCGGGTCCGCGCGTGTTCGGGTCCGGGATTCCCCAGCCCGACGATGAGGCGCACGCCTTCCATATCGACCGCAATCCGTTCCCCCGCGCCAGCCTCGGCCAGCGCGGGGGAGGTGGATTACTTGGCGTCGCCTTCGTCCTTGGCCACCTTGGCGGCCGGCACTTCGGCCGAAGCCTCGCCTTCCGACTCAGCTTCGACACGGCCGTGCTTGGCGGTGACCACGGCCACGTCGTGTTCCTTGCCCAGCTTCAGCTCGGGGATCTCGACGCCCTTGGGCAGCTTCAGCTGCGACAGGTGGATCACGTCGCCCAGGGCCAGCTTGGCCAGGTCGACCTCGATGAACTCCGGCAGCACGGCCGGCAGGCACTCGATCACGACTTCATTCAGCTCGTGGCCGATGACCACTTCGGACGACTTGCCGGCCGGCGAGGTTTCCTGGTTCAGGAAGTGCAGCGGCACGGCGGTGCGGATGGCTTCCTTGTCGTTCACGCGCTGGAAGTCCAGGTGCATGATCTGCTGCTTGAACGGATGGCGCTGCATGTCACGCAGCAGCACCTTCTGCACGTCGCCGTTGAGGCTCAGGTCCAGGATCGACGAGTAGAACCAGTCGTGCTGGCTGGCGGTCCAGACTTCATTGTGGTTCAGCTGGATGCTGACCGGCTTGAGGTCGCCACCGTAGACGATGGCGGGGACGCTACCGGCGTGACGCAGGCGGCGGCTCGCACCCTTACCTTCGTCTTCGCGGCGCTCCACCTTGATTTCGTGTGTCTTAGCCATGTTTTTCACTTCTTTCGTTGAGTAAACCGCCTCGCGGCGGCGATGCGACTCTTCCGCGACCAGAAGAGTCGTTTTGGGCAGACGCCGGAATGGCGACTCCCCGAAAACCTTGGATCAATCCACGTACAGCGAGCTGACCGATTCACCGAAGGCGATGCGGCGGATGGTCTCGGCCAGCATCCCGGCCACCGACAGCTGGCGGATCTTGGTGCAGGCCGCGGCGGCGGCCGACAGCGGAATGGTATCGGTCACGACCAGCTCGTCCAGGACCGACTTGTTCAGGTTGTCCACGGCCGGGCCCGACAGCACCGGATGGGTGCAGTAGGCAGCGACCTTGGTCGCGCCACGGTCCTTCAGCGCGGCCGCGGCGGCGCACAGGGTGCCGGCGGTGTCGACGATGTCGTCGACCAGCACGCAGGCCTTGCCTTCCACGTCACCGATGATGTTCATCACCGTGGACACGTTGGCGCGCGGACGGCGCTTGTCGATGATCGCCAGGTCCGCGTCGTCCAGGCGCTTGGCCACCGCGCGGGCGCGGACCACGCCGCCCACGTCCGGCGAGACCACCACCATGTTGTCGGTGCCGTAGGCGCGCCAGATGTCGGCCAGCAACAGCGGCGAGGCGTACACGTTGTCCACCGGGATATCGAAGAAACCCTGGATCTGGTCTGCATGCAGGTCCACGGTCAGCACGCGGTCGGCACTGACCGCGCTGAACATCTTGGCCGCCACCTTGGCCGTGATCGGCACCCGCGAGGAACGCAGGCGGCGGTCCTGGCGCGAGTAGCCGAAGTACGGCACCACCGCGGTGACGCTGGCGGCGCTGGCGCGCTTGAGCGCGTCGATCAGCACCAGCAGCTCCATCAGGTTCTCGGCGCTGGGCGCGCAGGTCGGCTGGATGACGAAGACTTCCTGCCGGCGCACGTTCTCCTCGATCTCCACCTGGACTTCGCCATCGGAGAAATGCGAGACCATCGCCTTGCCCGGACGCACGCCGAGTTCACGGCAGATGCTCTGGGCCAGGGGCTTGTTGGCGTTGCCGGAAAAGACCAGCAGGCTGCGTTCGTCTTGCACGTGGGGATCTCGATTGGACAGCGGTGGGCGAAACGACGCGGGTCCTTTCGCGCACGGACGGGACTGGCTGGGGCGGCAGGATTCGAACCTGCGGGTGCCGGGATCAAAACCCGGTGCCTTAACCACTTGGCGACGCCCCAATGAATCAGTTGATGTCCTGCATGTTCCTTTCCAGCGCATCCAGCAGGCGCGAGCGCGTCGCCCCGGCTACCACCCAGCCACGCAGATCCGCAGGTAACAATGCCAATCCGGCCTGGGCGGCCTGAAGGCTTGCGAATTCCACGAAACAGCCGCTGCCCGTCCCCGTCAGCCGTGGCGTCCCGATGCGCGAGAGCGTGGCGAACACCGCCTCGATGGCAGGTTCACGACGACGCAGCACCGGCTCGAACACGTTGTCGGGCACAGATCCGGAAAGGAAGTCCGCTATTTTCACGGGTGTGGCAGTGCGCGTCAAATCCGGCGCTGCAAACAGCCCGGCCGTGGCGACGTGGATGCCCGGGTCGACCAGCACGTACCAGGCCTGCGGCAGGTCCAACGGCGTGAGTTGTTCGCCGACGCCTTCGGCCCAGGCATTGCGCCCGCGTACGAACACCGGCACGTCCGCACCCAGGGTCAGTCCAAGCGCAGCCAGCGCGTCTTCACCCAGATCCAGGTCCCACAACCGGTCGAGCACACGCAGCACGGTGGCCGCATCGGACGAGCCGCCACCAAAGCCACCGCCGGCTGGAATGCGCTTTTCGACGCAGATCTCAGCACCTTGCGCGGTATTGGCGTGATTTTTCAGCAGAAGCGCGGCCCGGACCAGCAGGTCATCAGCTTCGGCCACGCCGGGGACCGATGCCCCGACCCGTCCAATGTGGCCATCCGCCCGCAACCGGATACCGACCCGATCCCCCCAATCCAGGATGCGAAAAGCACTCTGCAGGTCGTGATAACCGTCGGCCCGGCGGCCGGTGATCCGCAGGCACAGGTTCAACTTAGCCGGCGCCGGCCACCAGGACCAGCCGCCCGGCGCAACCGCGTCGATCATGGCGACGCCGCGCCGGGTTGCCAGCCGTCCACGATCAGGCGAACGCGCGAATCGCCGCGCTCGGCCTCGATCCGCGCCGGCAGCGCGGGCGTGTCGCCGGCCGCCGGCTGCCAGGCCGTATAGGCGATCTTCCAGCCACCCTGGCTGAGCGCGGCCAGCTGGCCGTCGACCCCATATTGGAGATCGGCCGCCGACAGACCCGGTGCCGCCTGGCCGCGAATCCAGTAGGCCAGCGCCTGCACTGGAATCTCCCAGCCGGTTGCTTCGACCAGCAACTGCCCAGCATCGGCACCACGACGCGGACCGCCATCCAGGCCATCCAGCACCACGCCCGCGCCATCGCCGGTCAGGCGCCAACTCTGGCGGGTAATCGGCGCACTGAGCGACACTTCGAAATCCTCGCCGCGCTGGGTCCAGTCGATGCGGCCACTGCCACCCTTGTCGGCACGGCGAATCGCCACCCGCCCTTCCAGCGACCAGTCGCGATGGGCCTGCAGCCATTGCTCGCGAACGGCTTGCACCTGCGCCGCCGCAGCCACATCGACCGCCGGCGGCAACGACTGGCGCGTGGACAGGCCCGCGCAACCGGCCAGCAACAGGACCGCAGCCAGCGCCGCCACGCATCGCAGATGCCGGCTCATGCGCCGGTCTTTTCCAGCGCGCGCAGCAGCGAGCGATTGTCCGGATCCAGCTTGCGCGCCTCATCGAAGTAATGCCGCGCCTCGTCCTTGTTGCCCTGCTCCCACAGCAGCTGGCCCAGGTGGGCGGCGATTTCCGGGTCCTTCATCAGGGTGAAGGCACGCCGGATCTGGACCAGCGCCTCGTCGCGCCGGCCCATGCGATAGAGCACCCAGCCATAGCTGTCCAGGATCGCCGGTTCGTCGGGCTCGGCCGCACGGGCGCGATCGATCAGCTCCAACGCTTCCTTATAGCGATCGGTGCGATCGGCCAGGGTGTAGCCCAGTGCGTTGAGCGCGGCGGTGTTGGTCGGGTCGGTGACCAGCACGCGGCGCAGGTCGGCCTCGGCACGGTCGATGCGGTCGCGCCGCTCCCAGGCCAGGCCGCGTGAATACAGGAGGTTGTTGTCGTCCGGATACGCCGCCAGGCCGCGGGCCAGCGCATCCAGCTCGCCGGCATCGTCATCGTTCTTCTGGCGCAGGTCAGCTTCCAGCAGATAGGCATCGCGGCGCGCATCGTCATCGACGCTGGCATCGGCCTGCATCGCGTGCGCCGAGGCAAAAGCTTCGTCCTTGCGACCCAACTGGAACAGCACGTTGGCCGCGCGCAAGCGCGCTTCCACCTGATGCTCGCCATGACCGACGCCCTGGTACCAGTCCAGCGCCTCCTGCGGCCGCTTGAGGTACTCCGCGATCTGTCCCAGCAGCAGGCGCTGGGCCATGTCCTGGGCATCGGTATTCGAAGTCTTGGCCTCGTCGTACAGCCGGGCCAGGCCATCGGTATCGTCCGCCTTGGCCAATAGCGACGCGCGCAGGCCGTAGGTGCGGGTGTCCTGCGGCCCGCGGGCCAGCACCGCCGCCGCCTGGGTCGGCAGGCCCAGTGCATCGAACTCGGCCGCGGCACCCAGACGGACATTCGGGTCGACATCGGCCTGCTGCTGCAGGTTTTCCAGTACCTGGCGAGCCTGGTCGGTCTTGCCGGCCTGGCGCAGCTGGCTGGCGTGCAACAGGCTGACTTGCGCATTGACCGGGAAGCGCTGGATGACTTCGCCGACGATACGCTCGGCCAGCGCCGGCTGCTCCAGCGACTGGGCCAGTCCACCGAAGGCCAACCAGACATTCAACTGGTTCGGCAGCGCCTTGCCATCCAGCAACTGGCCCAGCAGCTTGGCCGACAGCGCTGGATCCCGGCCACCACTGCCCAATGCCGTCAGCGCATAGCGCCAGGCCTGGGGATCGGGGTCGCGCAACAGGGATTCGAGTTCACGCCGGGCCGGACGCTCGCGGCCATCGCGCAACGCCAGCGTGGCCTGGGCCGCACGCATGGCGAGCGACTCCGGGGCGCGCTGCTTCCATAGTTTCAGGGCACGGGTGGCACGCGCATCGTCGTTGGCGAGCAGGGAAATCCGGGTCGCCAGTTCGGCCAGGCCGACGTCATGGCCGGCTTCGGCTGCCTGCAGGTACCAGCGTGCGGCGTCGGGCAGCTTGCCGGCCTGCAGGGCGAATTCACCAGCCAGCACTGGCTCCAGCACCCCGGCCGCCTGGTCCGCCGGCTTGGCTGGCTGCCGGGCCTGGAGCGCAGGAGATGACGCAAAACCGGCAAGAATCAGCAACAACGGCGGGACGAAACGCATCTTTGCAGGCATTAGGGGGAACCGGGCCGTAAAATGGCGGGCAACAGATAGCCAGCAGCTTAGCGCAAGCCCCGAAAAATGACGTTGTGGGTCCTCGGATTGAACCACCAAACCGCGCCGGTCAATCTGCGCGAACGGGTGGCTTTTGCCGGCGATGCGCTGCCCGAGGCGCTGGGCGCCTTGCGCGGCCTGCCCCAGGTCAGCGAGGCCGCACTGCTGTCCACCTGCAACCGGACCGAGCTGTACGCCGTGGCCGACGACGCCACGCCGCTGGTGCAATGGCTGGCCACCCATGGCGAAGGGCTGGACACCTATCTTTATCGCCACCGCGATGCCGAGGCCGTGCGCCACTTGTTCAGGGTCGCCACCGGGCTGGATTCGATGGTCCTGGGCGAACCGCAGATCCTGGGCCAGGTGAAGGACGCCTGGGCGCTGGCGCGCGAGCACCAGGCACTGGGCAGCGGCCTGGACCGGCTGTTCCAGCAGGCTTTCGCCGTGGCCAAGCGCGCCCGCACCGACACCCGCGTCGGCGCGAATCCGATTTCCGTTGCCTCCACCGCCGTGCGCCTGGCACAGAACTCGTTCGCCAGGCTGAGCGATTCAACCGTGCTGCTGGTCGGCGCCGGCGAGACCATCGAGCTGGCCGCCAAGCACCTGAGCGAAGGCAAGGTCCGGCGCTTGCTGGTCGCCAACCGCACGCTTGCACATGCGCAGGAGCTGGCCAGCCGCCACGGCGGCGTGGCGATGCCACTGACCGAGCTGGACCGCCACCTGGGCGAGGCCGACGTGGTGTTCTCGGCCACCGCCGCGCGCGAACCGATCATCACCCGTACGCAGGTTGCCGAAGCCCTGCGTCGGCGCAAGCACAAGCCGATGATGCTGTTCGACCTGGCCGTGCCGCGCGACATCGAGGCCAGCGTCGCCGAATTGGACGACGCCTATCTCTACACGGTCGACGACCTGGAACGCGCCGTCGAGGAAAACCGCCGCGGTCGCCGCGAAGCCGCCGACGAGGCCGAAGCCATCATCGATGTGCAGGTCGCGCGCTTCGTTGAAACCCTGCAGGCCGGCAACCGCCAGGAGCCGCTCAAGCGCCTGCGCGCCTACGGTGATGCCACGCGCCAGGACGTGCTGGACAAGGCGCAGTCGCAGCTGGCCAACGGCCGCGACCCGGCGCAGGTGCTGGAATTCCTGGCCCATACCCTGACCAACCGCCTGCTGCACCCGCCAACCGCTGCCCTGCGCGAAGCGGCGCTGTCCGGCGACACCGAACTCACCCGCGCAGCCGACCGGATGTTCCCGGCCCAGGCGCCCTACTCCCACGCCAAGTTGCCCGATGACGCCGACCCTGCGCCGTAAGCTGGAGGCGCTGGCCGAGCGTCGCGAAGAACTCGAACGCCTGCTTGCCGACCCGTCGGTGGTGGCGGACAACAGCCGTTTCCGCGACTTCTCGCGCGAATTCGCCCAGCTCGAACCGATCGCCACCGCCATGGCCGACGAAAGCCGCGCGCAGAACGACCTGGCCGCGGCGCTGGCCATGCGCGAGGACCCCGAACTGCGCGAGCTGGCCGACGAGGAAGTCAGCACCGCCCAGGCGCGCCTGGCCGAACTGGACGAAACCCTGTCGCTGCTGTTGATTCCGCGCGACGCGCGCGACGACGGCAACCTGTTCCTGGAAGTACGCGCCGGCACCGGTGGCGACGAAGCCGCGATCTTCGCCGGCGACCTGTTCCGCATGTACGCCCGCTATGCCGAGCGCCAGGGCTGGAAGGTGGAGGTCGAATCCGATTCGCCCGGCGAGCACGGCGGCTACAAGGAAGTGGTGGCGCGCGTAGTCGGCCGTGGCGCGTATTCGCGGCTGAAGTTCGAATCGGGCACGCATCGCGTGCAGCGCGTGCCGGCCACCGAATCGCAGGGCCGCATCCACACCTCGGCCGCGACGGTGGCGATCATTCCAGAGGCCGACGAGGTCGAGGAGATCGTGATCAATCCGGCCGACCTGCGGGTCGACACCTTTCGCTCGTCCGGCGCCGGCGGCCAGCACGTCAACAAGACCGATTCGGCGATCCGCATCACCCACGTGCCCACCGGCACGGTGGTCGAATGCCAGACCGAACGCAGCCAGCACGCCAACCGCGACAAGGCGATGAAGCGGCTCAAGGCGCAGCTGCTCGACGCCGAGCGCAGCAAGCAGGCCGCGGCCGAAGCCGAAACCCGCAAGCTGCAGGTCGGCAGCGGCGACCGCAGCCAGCGCATCCGCACCTACAACTTCCCGCAGGGCCGGATCACCGACCATCGCGTCGAAGGCCTGACCCTGTATGACCTGCCCAACATCATCGAAGGCGGCATGGACGACCTGATCGGCCGCCTGCTGCACGAGCACCAGGCCGACGAGCTGGCCCGGCTTGCCGAAGGCAGTTGACGCGCCGCGTTGAAGCCGCGCGGCCCAACGCTTAGGCTGGGCCCATGAGCCATGCCGACACCCTGATCCCTCTGCGCCTGTGCGTGCTGACCGTCTCCGACACCCGCACCCTGGCCAATGACAGTTCCGGCGATTACCTGGTGCAGGTCACCACCGATGCCGGCCACCTGCTGCACGAACGCCTGCTGGTCACCGACGACATCTATCGGATGCGCGCGATCATCTCGCGCTGGATCGCCGATGACGAAGTGGACGGCGTGCTGGTCACCGGCGGCACCGGCTTCACCGGCCGCGACTCCACGCCCGAGGCCGTCCTGCCGCTGCTAGACAAGGAAATGCCCGGCTTCGGTGAACTGTTCCGCGCCGTCAGCGTGGACGAGATCGGCACCTCGGCGCTGCAGTCACGCGCCTTTGCCGGGCTGGCCAACCAGACCTTCATCTTCTGCCTGCCGGGTTCGACCTCGGCCTGCCGCACCGGCTGGGAAAAGATCATCGGCGCCCAGCTCGATGCCCGCACCCGCCCCTGCAACCTGGCCACTTTGCGGCCACGGTTGAAGGAGTAGGCGCGCGTGGCGCTGGACACCACGCTGCGCCTGCTCGCGCGCAGCAGTGGCTTGAGCGCCGCCGATCTCGCCGCCGCCATTCCCCGTGTCGGCGCCGCCACCGTGCGGGCCTGGATGGCCGGGGAAAAACTGCCCGGTCGCGAACAACTCATCGCCCTGGCGCGTACGCTGGGGATTCCGGCCGGCGCGCTCTTGTCGGAACTGGCCAGCCAGCTCGATCCGGCCCGGACCCGTGGCGAATCCGACCTGCTGACCGCCTATCGCAGCCTGACTCCACGCCAGCGAGGGGCGCTGATTGAAGTCGCTCGCGGCATGGCCGATACCCGCGCCCGACGGCGCCGCACTTCCGCAAAGGATGCATCGTGAGCAAGCCACTCAAGCGCAAGGACTACCAGGCCCGACTGGAACCGCTGCAACTGGAACTGGTGTCGATGGCGCGCTGGCTGGCCAGGACCGGGCGCCGGATCGTGGTGATCTTCGAAGGCCGCGACACCGCCGGCAAGGGCGGCAGCATCGATGCGATCCGCGAATATCTCAATCCGCGCCAGTGCAAGGTGCTGGCACTCCCAAAACCCAGCGACCGCGAAGCCACCCAGTGGTATTTCCAGCGCTACGTGCCGCACCTGCCGGCGGCCGGCGAGCTGCTGCTGATGGACCGTAGCTGGTACAACCGCGCCGGCGTGGAAAAGGTCATGGACTACTGCACGCCCGGGCAGTACGCAGCCTTCCTGCAGCAGGCACCGGTGTTCGAGCAGCTATTGGTCGACGACGGCATCCTGCTGTTCAAGTACTGGCTCACCGTGGACCAGAAGGAACAGGAAGCTCGTTTCGCCGAGCGCCTGGACGACCCACTCAAGCGCTGGAAGCTCTCACCCGTGGACCTGCAGGCCCGGGCCAAATACGACGACTACACCCAGGCCCGCGAAGCGATGCTGGCCGCCACCCACAGTCACCACGCGCCATGGACGCTGGTGGACTTCAACGACCAGCGGCGCGGCCGGCTGACCCTGATCCGGGACCTGCTGTCGCGCCTGCCCGATACCTCGGTCCCCGAGTCCACGCTGAAACTGAAGAAGCTGGGCCACCCAGCCCTGCACGAGACCTTCAACCTGCTGAAACCGATCCCAGACGGCAGCAACAACGACTGAAATCCCCCCGGCACCGTCGCCACGGCACTGAACATCCGATGACAAGGCCCGGCATTGGGTGATGACGTTTGGGTGGCAACCTTGCATCATACCCTTTCAACAGCACGTCCTCACCGTGCCAGACGTCACCATGGCCCTGCTTACCACGCCCTCTCCCGCATCAGCCTCCAAGCTTCCCGACACCGGCCGCGTCCGCCTGATCACCCGTGACAACGGGGTCGGTCTGCGCCGCGACATGGAGATCGTGGCGCGCGCCCTCCGCGGTGCGCAGATCCACAGCGAGGCACTGAGCTTCGGCGGCACCCGCGTGCTCAACAACCTGATGCAGGCCGGTACACGCCTGAAGGCCGTCGCGGGCGGCCGCATCGACACCCAGATCTTCCTGGAACGCATCTACCGCGGCGTGCTGCCGGCGGCGCACCGCAACGTGCTGATTCCGAATCCCGAGTGGATGCTGGACAAGTGGCTGCCGCTGCTGCCGCAGTTCGAACGCGTGCTGTGCAAGACGCGCAATGCCGAACGCGTATTTTCGGAACTGGGCTGCAATACCCGCTATATCGGCTTCACCAGCGAGGACCGCTTCGACGCCAGCGTGCCGCGTGAGCGCGCCTTCCTGCACGTGGCCGGGCGCAGCACCGCCAAGGGCACCGAAGCGGTCATGCAGGCCTGGCTGCAACACCCGGAGTGGCCAATGTTGACGGTGGTGCAGTCGCGCGATGTGCCCAGGGTCGAAGCCGCCAACATCGACCATCGCCTGGACTATCTGGACGATGCCGAACTACGCCGCCTGCAGAACGCGCACGCCTTCCACCTGTGCCCATCCGAAGCCGAAGGCTTTGGCCACTACCTGGTGGAAGCACTGAGCACCTCGGCGGTCGTCATCACCACCGACGGCGAGCCGATGAACGAGCTGGTGACGCCCGAACGCGGCATCCTGCTGCAGCCCGCCGGCCAGCGTCCGATGGCGCTCGGCACGCGTTACACCGTCGATGTCGCCGGGATTGAAGATGCAGTGACCCGCGCCCTGGCGCTGGCGCCGGACACCTGCGCGGCGATGGGTGCGGCGGCCCGCGGCTTCTTCCTTGAAAACGACGCCGCCTTTCCGCAGCGGCTGGCCAACGCACTGCAGCCCTCGCTGGACGTCGGTCGCCACGCGCCGGCGCGTCGACGCGTGGCTCGCCTGGCTGCTGCGCTGCTGCCCGGCACCTCCGCCGAGTAAACGCAGACGCCGCCCGCGGAGTCAGGCCGTTCCGAAGCCGTCCGCGACCGCACCGCTCCACACGCTGCGTTCGACTCGTTCCACCTGCGCCATCGGCGGGCCATGCTGCAACCACTGCGCCAGTGCTTCGATAGCGACACCGTCGCCCTGGGCGATCACCTCCACCCGTCCATCATCCAGGTTCCGCGCGACACCCCGTAGCCCCAGCGCCCGGGCCTGCCACTGGGTCGAAGCGCGAAAGCACACGCCTTGCACGCGACCACTGACCAGGAACCGGGCTGCGTCGCTCATGGCATGCCGGCGGCCTTGCCACCATCGACAACCTGCTCGATCTCGGCCGGTGTCACCGGACCGACGAAACGCTTGGCCACTTTGCCCTGCGGGTCCAGCAGATAGGTCGTCGGCAGGCCGGTCGGTGCCTCGAACACCTTGGGCGGGTCATACACATCGACCTGCGCGATCGGGTAACTCACCGGATGGGCCTGCATGAAGGTCTTCAGTGCCGCTGGCGCGATGTCGTCGTAGGCCAGGCCGATCACGTCAATGTCCTTGCGCTGCATCGCCATGGCCGACAACTCAGGCATTTCCGCCAGGCACGGATGACACCAGGTCGCCCAGAAGTTCACCACCAGCCATTTACCGCGATGCGCGGCCGTGTCGAAGCTGCCACCGTCGACCGTGGCCAGCTTCAACGAGACCGGCGCATCGGCCGAAGGCGTCGTCACCGCTTCAACCGGCTCGGACTGGGTCATCGCCACGGCCGGAGTGGATGCCGGCGGCGCTGAAATCGCCTCGTTCTCGCTCCCCTTGCAGGCAGCGAACAGCAGACAGGCCAGCAAGGCCACCCCAGCAACCGGCGCAATCGAACGAACCGTATTCAAGACTTTGACTCCGGAAGAGAAAGGTAGATCGCGCCTGCACGATGACGCAGCAGGTCACGCACTGGCAGGCGGATGCGATCCAGCGCCTCGCGCGCGGCGACGCCGAGTGCGTCGTCCTGGCAGGGAAGGTGCACCTCGGCGATGGGAATGCGCAGCTGGCAGGCTTCGTACAGCTCGGCCAGCGAGGTGGTTTCCAGGTCACGCGCGAGCAACCATTCACCACTTTCGGTACGACTCAGCAGCTTGATGCGACCAAGTTGTTCCAGGAATTCCTGCACCATCGAATCGGTCAGCATCGGCTCCAGCTGCAGGATCCGGTCATCGCTCAAGCCACGACCCTGCTGGCGTGCCTCATGGAAGCGCCCCAGCAGCCGCAGCAGCCCATAGATTTCAAAGCCCGGTGGCAGGCGCATCGATTCGGGCTGGTAGCGGAAGGCCGACATCGACGCGGCCAGCGACGCTCCCAACAGGATCGAACCCCAGCTCAGGTAGATCCACAGCATCAGGATCGGCGCCACCGCGACCGCGCCGTAGACCCGCGTATAGGAGCTGAAGCTGCTCAGGTACAGGCCCATGCCCCACTTGATCGCCTCCAGCCCAACCGTCGCCAGCAACGCGCCCGCAAACGCGTACCGCCAGTGGATGGAGCGATGCGGCACCACCCGGTAGATCACCGCGATCGCGCACAGCTCAATGAACACCGGCGCCAGCGACAGCGCGAGCGAGGCGACCTGACGGCCTTCCTCTGTCTTGAACAGCGGCAGTGCGAACACCTTGGCGGTGATGGCCAGCGAGGCCGCTGACAGCAGCGCGCCCAGGGTCAGCACCGTCCAGTACACGACGAAGCGGCCCAGCCGCGGGCGCGAGCCCGGCACGCGCCAGATGCGATTGAACGCAGCCTCCACGCTGTTGAGCGTAATCAGCAGCGAGATCACCAGCGCGATCACGCCGGCCACGGTCAGGTCGCGCGCGCTTGCGGAAAAATCGCGCAGGTATTTTTCGGCCGCGCGCGCCGCGCTGGGGACGAAGTTGGAGAAAATGTAGTCGCTGAGCGCGTCGCTCCACTGGTTGAAACCCGGGAACGCCGAGAGCACTCCAAACACCACCATCGCCAGCGGCACCAGCGCGAACATGGTCGTATAGGCCAGCGACGCGGCGGTCTGGAACAGGCGATCGTCCCAGAAGCGCTTGAGCAGGAACCGCGAGAACGCCGCCAGACGCGCACGATCACGCACGTTCTGGTTCCAACGCTGAAAAGTGGTGGCCAGTGACATCGCGGCCAAGGGTACCCCAAGCATCCCGGGGCGACAGGCCTGCGACCAGCGCCGATACTGGCGCCCTTCCTTCCTGCGCGATGTGCTGCCCATGCCCGAGATCCTGGTCCTCTATTACAGCCGCGGCGGTTCGGTGGCCAGGCTGGCCCGGCAAATCGCGCGTGGCATCGGTGAAATCGATGGCATGTCCGCGCGCCTGCGCAGCGTGCCGCCGGTGGCCGCAGTCACCGAAACCAGCGCACCGCCGGTGCCTGAAGACGGCGCGCCCTACGTGGACAAGCAGGACCTGGCCGAGTGCGTTGGCATCGCCGTCGGCAGCCCGACCCGCTTCGGCAACATGGCCGCGCCGATGAAGTTCTTCATCGACTCGCTGGGCGCCGAATGGGCCAGCGGCACCCTGATCGGCAAGCCTGCGTCGGTGTTCACCTCCACCGCCACCCAGCATGGCGGCCAGGAATCCACCCTGCTGTCGATGCAGGTCCCGCTGCTGCACCACGGCTGCGTGATTGTGGGCATTCCCTTCACCGAACCGCAGCTCAGCACCACCCGGACCGGTGGCTCGCCTTACGGCGCCAGCCATGTCGCCGGTGGCGAGGACGACCCGCAACCCAGCGATGAGGAAGCCGCCCTGGCCCGCGCCCTGGGCCGGCGCCTGGCCGATATCGCCCGCCGTCTGGATGCCACGCGGTGAAGCCCGCCCGTACGCCGCGCCCGCTGTTGGCGATCGCCCTGCTAGCGCTGTCGGCGCTGTTTGCGTGGTGGTTCCGCGACGACCCGCATTTCGTCGCCACGCTGGTGGTGTTCACCCTGCCGCCGCTGTTGCTGGCCGTCGGTGCCCGGCTCGGCGCGCGCCTGGCGGTGTTCTGGTCCGGTGTACTGGCACTGGGCTGGTTCAGCCACGGGGTGATGACAGCCTGGTCGCACCCGGACGTCCGCCTCTACGGCTGGATCGAACTGGCCCTGGCCCTGGCGGTGATCCTCGCCTCGAATTGGACCGGCCTGCGCGCCAAGCTGGGCCGCACGGGTAAAGCTGGGGCAGCGGCGCCTACCCGGGTAAAATCAGAACCCGACGATTCCGCACAGTGATGGACCTTCCCGTGAACACACCACTCAAGCCGATGGACGAACTGCTGGTGGTCACCACCGGTGGCACCATCGACAAGATCTATTTCGACGACAAATCCGACTACCAGGTCGGCGAGCCGCAGATCGGCAGCATCCTCAAGGCGCTGGGCGTGGCATTCCGCTTCACGGTGATCCCGATCATCCGCAAGGACTCGCTGCACATCAACGACGCCGACCGCGAGCTGATGCGCGCCACCATCGCCGCACAGTCCGCCCGCCACGTGCTGATCACCCACGGCACCGATTCGATGGTCGCCACCGCCCAGGCGCTGTCCTCGCTGGAAGACCGGGTGATCGTGCTGACCGGCGCGCTCAACCCGGCCGGTTTCCGCGGCTCGGATGCGGAGTTCAACATCGGCTGCGCGGTCGGTGCAGTGCAGTCGGCGCCCAACGGCGTCTGGATCGCCATGAACGGCCGCATCTGGGACCCGACCCAGGTGCGCAAGAACGTGGCGGCCAATCGTTTCGAAGCGGCCTGAACCGTCCTTCGATCCGACGATCAAAGCCCCGGCCAGCCGGGGCTTCTTATTTGCGCCGCCCCAAACAGAACGACCCGCCGAGCTTCCTGCCCGGCGGGTCGTGGTCCTGCATCTTCCTTGAAGCAGGGCGGGCCTCCTTGCCCGGCGCATCCACTGCGCACCCTGCGGTGTCGCATCCCGCTTAGAAAGTGATGCTCCAGCTGTTGATGTAGCCGGTGTCGCCGCTGGCGCCGTCGTTCACGCGCAAGGCCCAGGCGCCGTTGAGCGCCTCGCTGGACAGATTCACCGTGTAGGTCTTGACGATGTTGTCGGCGCTGCCGCCGGCACGGTTGCTCAGCACGTACACGCTGCCATCGGGCGCGACCAGGTCGACCTTCAGGTCACCGATATAGGTGTGCACGATGTTCACCGCCACCGGTACGCTGCTGCCGGCATTGCCGCTGCGACCGGACACGTTGATCGTGCTGCTGACCGTGGCGTTGTCGCTGATGGTGACGTCGGTGTCGTTGGTATAGGTCTGCGTGGTTCCACCGCTCGTACCGGCGGTGTAGCTGCCGGTCAGGCTGACGCCAGCGAAGGTCGAATAGGCCTTCAGCCGCACGTAGTAGGTACCAGCGGTGGGACTTGCGATCGTGCAGGTTTCGGCATTGCCCGACTTGTAGGGCCGGCAGTCGTAGGACGTGTCGGTCGGCGCACTGCCGGCCTTGACGTACAGGTCCGCGTCACCGGTGCCGCCAGCGCTTGCGATCACCAGGTTCGACGCGCCCGCCGGCACCACGATGGTGTAGGCCAGCGATGCGCCGGTGGCCGCGCCCAGTCCGGTCTTGGCGACGCCGTTGCTCAGGACCGTGTCGCCATCGCCCGCCGCACTGACCGTCACCGAAGCGGTCTTGGTGTTGGTCGCACCGCCGTCGTCGGTCACCGTCAACGACACCGTGTACGTACCGGCCGCGGTGTAGGTCTTGGACGGACTGGCTGCGGTGGACGTGGTGCCATCGCCGAAGCTCCAACTGCGCGAAGCGATGGTGCCATCGCTATCGGTCGAGCTGTCGGTGAAGGCCACCGTCAGGCCGTTGGCCGACGAGGTGAAGTTCGCCACCGGTGCCGCATTGGTGCCGCCACCGCTGCCGCTATTGGCCGCATCGACCGCTGCGCGTGCCTGCAGGATGCCCGCGCCGATCGTCTGCGAGGGCGTGGACGGGAAGACACGTGCGGTGCTCTTGATGATCGATTCCACCTGCGCCGGGGTCAGTGCCGGATTGGCCACCGACTGCATCAGCGCCACGACCGCGGCCACGTGCGGCGTCGCCATCGAGGTACCGCTGTAGGAGGCGTAGGTCTCGGTGCCCGGTGCGCCGGTGCCGGTGTTCAGCGTCGAGAGAATCCCCGAACCGGGCGCGGCGATGTCCACCAGCGCGCCGTAGTTGGAATAACTGGCGCGCGCACCGGTGCTGGTCGTGGCGCCCACCGCGATCACGTTGTTGCAGTTGGCCGGGCTGGCGTTGGAGACGTTGGTGTTGTCATTGCCCGCGGCGATCACCAGCGTGGTGCCGCGCGAGACCGCGCCGTTGATGGCCGCCTGCGTGGTGCTGCCGCAGGCGCCGCTGCCGCCCAGGCTCAGGTTGATCGCTTCAGCCGGATTGGGATTGGCCGGTACACCGCTGACCGTGCCGCCCGAAGCCCAGATGGATCGCGTCGGCGATGTCCGAATCGTAGCCACCGCACTTGCCCAGCACGCGCACCGGCACGACCTTGGCGCCATAGGCGATGCCCGCCACGCCCTTGCTGTTGTTGGTGACCGCGGCAATCGTGCCGGCCACGTGCGTGCCGTGCCAGCTGGAGGTCGATGCCGGGATGCCGCTGCCGCATTCGTTGGCCGCGTAGGCGTCGCCCGGATCGGACGGATCGGCATCGCGCCCATCGCCGTCGTTGGAGACGAACGTATCCACGATGAAGTCGTAGCCCGGCAGGATGTTCGCATCGAGGTCCGAATGCGCGGTGATGCCGGTATCGAGTACCGCCACCACCGCACCGCTGCCGCTGGTCACATCCCATGCGGTGGTCGCGTACATGCCGCCCACGCCGGTTCCCAGGTCCCATTGCTGGGAGAAGTTGGTGTCGTTCGGGGTCAGGTAGGCGTGGTTGAGCTTGTCCACTTCCACGTAGTCCACGTTCGGGTCCGCGGCGATCTGGCGCATGAGGGTTTCGGCCTCGACGCGGTCCAGCTTGCGGTTGGCCACCACCACATCCGAACCCACCGCCGTACGGCGCAACCGCTGCATACCCAGCGCGCGTCCTTGCGCACTGGGGACCGCGCGGGCCGCGGTGGAGAGGGATTGGGTCAGCGCCGCGGTGCTGGTCTGCGGCGTGCTGTTGTCGATGTATTTCACGATGAAGCGGTCGAAGCTGTGCTGCTCGGGGGATTGCAGACCACTCAGGTTCACGCGCCCAGCGGCCATGGCCGGGGCTGCGCTCAGCGCAGACAACGCGACCACCGTGGCGGCGGCCAGCGAATGCAAACGCAAACGACGCTTGGAGACATCGGACATCAGAACTTCCCTCTTCAGATGATGTGACCCGCTTCATGCGGGAATACCCGGGTGATCGCCCACGACGGTGTCGGGAGCTGTCTTGTTGTAATGGCTGCTGCGATCTCCGGGGGAACACGGTCCGGCGTTGCACCGAACCTGACTAGAACTTAACCGAGAGGACGCGCGCCAGACATCGGTCCCGCGTCAAATTGTGACGAAATGTGCCTCTGGATTTCAGATTCGCGAAGCCTGTCACCACTTGAACCGCTTTCAGAACGGACAGGAACGGACTCGGAATCGCTTATTTCGTTATTTATTCGTTATTTACGGCGGCGGAAGCGCCGAATTTGCGCATGTCGGACAGGCCATGACCTGACCGACATGCGTCGACGACAGCACATGGCCGCGGTAGACACCGGGCCTGTGCAACGAAAACGCCCGGCACAGCGGCCGGGCGTTTTGGTTGAAGCGGGCGATGCGGGAAGGCAGCGTGGAGACGCCTGGATGCCTTACGCGTCCAGGCGGACCAGCCAGCCGTGGCGGTCGGGCAGACGGCCGTACTGGATGTCGGTCAGCTCCTTGCGCAGGGCCATGGTGACTTCGCCGGCCGGCGCATCCAGGTCGCCGACGGAGAAACCCTCACCCTTCAGCTGGCCGATCGGGGTCACCACCGCGGCGGTGCCGCAGGCGAAGACCTCGGCGATGTCACCGGAAGCCACGCCGGCCTTCCACTCGTCGATCGAGACCTTGCGCTCCTGCACGGTCATGCCGCGGTCGCGGGCCAGCTGCAGGATGCTGTCGCGGGTGATGCCTTCCAGGATGCTGCCCGACAGCGCCGGGGTGACCAGCGTGCCGTCCTTGAACACCAGGAACACGTTCATGCCACCCAGTTCCTCGATGTACTTGCCTTCGGCCGGATCCAGGAACAACACCTGCGAGCAGCCCTGCCCGGCCGCGATCTGCTGCGGCAGCAGCGAGGCCGCGTAGTTGCCGCCGCACTTGGCCGCACCGGTGCCGCCCTTGGCCGCACGCGCATAGTCGGTGGACAGCCAGATCGCCACCGGCGCCACGCCCTTGGCGAAGTACGGGCCGGCCGGGCTGGCGATCACGTAATACGAAGCCTTCTGCGCCGCGCGCACGCCCAGGAATGCTTCGTCGGCGATCATGAACGGGCGGAAATACAGGCTGGTTTCCGGCGCCGACGGCACCCAGGCGCCATCGACGGCGATCAGCTGGCGCAGCGATTCGACGAACAGGTCCACCGGCAGTTCCGGCAGTGCCAGGCGCTTGGCCGAACGCTGCAGACGCGCACCATTGGCTTCCGGGCGGAAGGTCCAGATCGAACCGTCTTCATGACGATAAGCCTTGATGCCTTCGAAGATTTCCTGGCCGTAGTGCAGCACCGACGCGGCAGGGTCCAGCTGCAGCGGACCGTACGGACGGACCTGGGCGTCGTACCAGCCCTGGCCGGGCGTCCAGCTCACCGCGACCATGTGGTCGGTGAAGCGGGTGCCGAAACCTGGTGAAGCAAGGATTTCCCCGCGCTCGGCGGCGCTGCGGGCGTTGTTGGAGGTCTGGACGGTGAAGGCCGGGGACGACGAGGACATGGACCACATACCTGCTGAGTGACAAAACCCCGCAAGCATACCGCCCGCCGATGGGTGATTCACCCGACGGAGCCGTCTGGTCCCGATCGCCACCCCACAACAAAAAGCCCCGGCGCGAAGCCGGGGCCTGGTCATCCCTGTCGCGACGGCATCACGCCGTTGCCGGGTTTCTCAGTACGTGCCCTTCAGGCTCACGCCCGAAAAGGTCGAATAGGCCTTGATCCGCACGTAATAGGTCCCTGCGGTCGGATTGGAAATGGTGCAGGTCTCGCTGTTGCCGGCCCTGTAGGGGCGGCAGTCGTAGGAGCTATCGGTTGGCGCGCTGCCAGCCTTGACGTACAGGTCCGCATCGCCGCTGCCGCCAGAGATGACGAAGCTCACACTGCTGGTGCCCGACGGCACCGCCAGGGTGTAGTTCAACGCACCACCGGTGCTGGCCGACAAGCCGGTCTTGGCCACGCCGTTGCTGAGCACGCTGCCATCGTCCCCGCCGCCATCATCGCCACCACCGTCGCCGGTGCAGCTCACCCCGACGGCTGCAAAGGCGGCCGTGACATCAGCCGGGTCGAAACCCAGGTCTTCAGCCGCGGATTCCACGCCGCAGGCACCGGTGTCGTAGTCGGTGCTGGAAGTCCAGTAATCCGAGTTGGCCTTGGCGAAGGCCTGGAACGCGGTCTTGGTCGTCCAGCCCGAGGTGGTCGCCAGCTCGTAGAACGCCTTGTTGTAGACGCCCGACGAGTAATGCACGTCCAGGCCGTCGTAGTAGTCGGCCGCATTGTCGATGGAGCTGCCGTCGGCGGTCGGGTTGGCCATGTAGCGCAGCGCACCGGTGCCCTTGAAGATCTGTGCACCCACTTCGAAATCGTTGCTGCCGTCCTTGAAGTACTCGGCCGCTTCGCCGGCCATGTCCGAGAACGCCTCGTTGATGCCGCCGGACTGCCCGTCATAGGTCAGGTTGGAATTCTGCTCGGTGTAGCCATGCGCGATTTCATGCGAGGACACATCCAGCGCCACCAGCGGATAGAACGTGCTGCCACCGTCGCCGAAGGTCATGCCGGTGCCGTCCCAGAACGCATTCTCGTAGCTGCTGCTGTAGTGCACGCGCATCTGCAACTGGAAGGTGAGCGGCGCCTGGCCGACGTAGTCGTTGAACATGTCGAAGACCACGCCACCAAAGTAATGCGCGTCATTGAGCGGCGAGTACGCGCCGTTGATGGTCTTCACCGTATTGCGCGGGCAGGTATAGGAGAACGCCGTGCTGCCGCTGGTGCCACCGTTGAGGTTGATCGTCTTGACGTTGGTGTTGTTGAACGTGCAGGTGGTGCCGCTCTGGGTGACGTCCAGATAGCCGAAGTCGGTGCCGTATTCGTACTGGCCGGTCTTGGCGTTGCCGCCGGGGCCGGTGCCGGTTTCGGCATGCGCCAGCGCATCCCATTTCTTCAGCACGTTGCCGGTCTGCGCGTCGATGATCACCACCGGGCGCGTCGGGCTTCCGCCAGTGGGCGCATCGGAGAAGAAGGTCACCACGTAGGACACATGCGCCTTGCCGGTGTCATCGACGTAGATCATCTGCTCGCTTTTTTCGCGCTCGATCTTCCGGGTCAGGACCTGCTTGCCCAGCGTGGCGGTCTTGGCCGCCGCCAGCGCCTGCGGGCCGGTGACGCGCGTGCTGGCGTTGAGCGGAATCTCGCTGGCCAGGCCGTCGACGCGGCGACCGAACAACGTGCGTACCGCGCCAGACTTGTCTTCGCCGACCACGACCTGTTCGCCGAACACCGGCAGACCGTTGTAGACCTGCTGGTAGCGGTAGTGCTGCGCGCCGTTCTTGTCCTTGGTGGTCTTGATCAGCTTGAGCGTGGAGCGCGCATCCAGGCCTGCCAGTTCGGCGTGGCGCTCGGCCACCGCGGGCGTGGCGCCCAGCGTCTGCGTGGCACGTGCGTATTGCGCGTTGAGCTGGGCGACATTCTGCGTATGCAGGTCGGTGCGCGTGGCAGCCTGGGCCGATGCCGCGCAAAGCGCGATGGCCAGGGGGCTGAGCCAGAGGGCGATGGAACGTCCGTTGTTTGACATCACGAGTGCGGTTCTCCGTCAATGAAAGGTTCGGTGCACGCCAAGGACATCGGTTGTCCAGGGCGCATCTGGGCTGCACGACAGCCGGCATGGCCGTCGTGTCTTTCAGGCTGCTTTTTGCAGGCCCGCAATCCTCCAACGCGCAAGAAGCCCCCCTGTACGCAAGACCGGGCGTATGCACGCAACTCTCGAAGAGCACTTGTTTTTATCTGCGACCAACAAAGACCAATCCGCACTGGCAACCTTGCCGGTGCGGCCGTGGGGCCGGGATCTTCCTGGACGTCATCACATCGCCGGGCTGGAAGCCGTCATGGCCATCCTTGCTGCCCGAAGACCTGCGGCGTGACGCGTTCGAACTCCTGTATGACCCATGACGGATGGCTGCCGATGCGCGTCGCATCGCGATTCCAGCAGCCAATGAACACCTCAACGTCTGCGTGTCCAAAATGACAATGCGTGGCGAGTCAAACACGGTTCACACCCGCGTTTATCAGGAAGACGGTTTCATATTTCCGATATGGGACTGTCTTGGCAATCGCGACGCCACCACTGTTCCAGCCATCGCTGCGCAGCGCGCTCGGATGGGATCTTTTTGTCAGGAAGTGCCGGCGAAGATCGCGCGGAGTCACACGTCCATGGCGCGCATCGTGCGCTGCGTGCCCACGATCATCGCAACGGTTGTCCTGCACACGGGACGTGCGCGCAACCACGCACAACACGACGGAAGCCACGCGTCGTTCCGTGGTGGATTGCAGGAAATATCTGGAACGGATGCCGCGCGGGGGAAGGCGCGAGCAATGTGACGCGGGATTACATCATCCCGGTTTCAAGGCGCGCCGCTTCGGACATCATGTGACGATTCCACGGCGGGTCGAACACCAGGTCGACATCGGCCTCGGCGATGGTCGGGATCATCTCCAGCTTGCTACGCACGTCATCGACCAGGATGTCGCCCATGCCGCATCCGGGCGCGGTCAGGGTCATCTTCACCGCGACCTGGCGCTGGCCATCCTCGCGGTGGGACATGTCCACTTCGTAGACCAGGCCGAGGTCGACGATGTTGAACGGGATCTCGGGATCGAAGCAGGTGCGCAGCTGCGCCCAGACCAGCTGCTCGGCCTGTTCGTCGCTGGCGTTCTCGGCCAGCTCCAGCGCCGGCGCCGGCTCCTTGCCCAGGGCATCGGCGTCCTTGCCCGCGATGCGGAACAGGTTGCCTTCCACGAAGACGGTATAGCTACCGCCCAAGGCCTGGGTGATATAGCCGTAGGTGCCAGCCGGCAGGGTCACGGTTTCGCCCGCGGGCACCATGACGGCGGCGCAATCGCGCTCAAACTGGACCGGTTCGCTGCTACTGGAGTACATGCGGGGAAAGATGGGGACGCGCGGACGCAAGGCAAGCACGCATTCTACCGGGCAGCGGCCGCCAGCCGCGCCTCCACTCATACCCCACAGCGTTGCAGCATGGCCGCTGGGGCGACCCACCACGGCGCGGACGCCCGGCGCAGTATCCTTGCAGGATTGCCCTTTGCTTTCCGCCGATGCCCGCCCCGACCCGGTTTCCCCCGCTCACCGCCCTGTCCCTGTTCGCGCTGCTAGGCCTGCTGCAATCCCTGATCTGGATGGCCCTGGCGTTCTACCTCGGCGCGCAATGCAGCTGGATGGCGCTGGTCCTGGCAGTAACTGCCACCTTATCGTTGCGCCTGGGCGGCATGGTCCCCGGGCGCCCGCGCATGCTGTGGGCCGCCGGCCTGACCGCCATTGGCGTGGCCTGGACCAGCTGGGGGATCGTGGTCCTGCAGATGGGCGTGACGATGGGGGTGCGCCCGCAGGAATCGGCGGTGAAGATGGGCTGGCACCTGGCCAAAACCCTGTTCCTGCTGGCCAATACGCCGCTGGACTACGCGCTGCTGGCGCTGGCCGTCGTCGGCGCCGCCATCGCCTCGCGCTGAAGCCGCAAGGCGATGGCAGGGCCGCTGCGACTCAGTGGCCGCCGTCCAGGGCCTTGAGTTCGCTGACCAGGCTGCTGGCCGCTTCGGCACCGTCGCCGTACAGCATGCGGGTGTTGTCGGCATAGAACAGGGCGTTTTCGATGCCGGCAAAGCCGGTGCCCTTGCCGCGCTTGATCACGATGGTGTTCTTCGAATCGACCACGTCCAGGATCGGCATGCCGTAGATCGGGCTGCCTGGGTCGGTCTTGGCGACCGGGTTGACCACGTCATTGGCGCCGATCACC
The DNA here is from genome assembly GCF_027498035.1 of Pseudoxanthomonas sp. Classification (NCBI taxonomy): domain Bacteria; kingdom Pseudomonadati; phylum Pseudomonadota; class Gammaproteobacteria; order Lysobacterales; family Lysobacteraceae; genus Pseudoxanthomonas; species Pseudoxanthomonas sp. The sequence continues at coordinate 3,752,917 of NZ_CP114978.1, read as the reverse complement.
AGCGACACATCGGTGTTGGCGAACTCCGGGTTGATGTCATCCATGTCGGCGATCAGGTCGTACGGCACGCCGGCTTCGGCCAACAGCACGTTCATGTGGCCCGGCATGCGCCCGGCGACCGGGTGGATCGCGAACTTCACCTTCACCCCGCGCTCAATCAGGCGCTGGGCCAGTTCCCAGATCTTGTGCTGAGCCTGGGCCACGGCCATGCCGTAGCCGGGCACGATCACCACGCGCTCAGCGAAGGCCATCATCGCGGCCACGTCACCAGCTTCGATCGGCTTCTGCGTGCCGCTGATCTCGGCCGCGCTGCCGCCACCGCCGAAGTTGGAGAACAACACGCCGCTGACCGGGCGGTTCATCGCCTTGGCCATCAGGCGGGTCAGCAGGATGCCGGCCGCGCCGACCATCATGCCGGCGATGATCAGGGCCTCGTTACCCAGCACGTAGCCTTCGAAGGCCACCGCCAGGCCGGTGAACGCGTTGTACAGCGAGATCACCACCGGCATGTCAGCGCCGCCGATCGGCAGGGTCATCAGCACGCCCAGCGCGAGCGCGGTAACGAAGAACGCCACGATCGCCAGCGGGCTCAGGCTCACCGCTGCCCAGATGCCCAGCACCACCACGGCCACCGCGACGGCCAGGTTGAACACCTGCTGGCCAGGAAAGGTCACGCGCTTGTCCAGGCGGCCGTCCAGCTTGGCCCAGGCGATCACCGAACCAGACAGCGACACCGCGCCGATAGCCGAACCGATCACCGCCAGCGCGAGCATCGTCACGCTGGGCTGGCGCGCGGCCAGGTCGGCGATGGCCTGGTCACTCCAGTTGCGGGTATCGCGATTGAGCAGGAACGACAGGCGCAGCAGCTCCACCGCACCGATGGCCGCAGCCGAACCGCCGCCCATGCCGTTGTACAGCGCCACCATCTGCGGCATGTCGGTGATGGCGACCTTCTTGGCCGACACCCAGGCCGCGCCGACGCCGATCACGATCGCCGCCAGGATCAGCGGGATGTTGTGCAGGTCGGGCAGGAAGAAGGTGGCGACGGTCGCCAGCAGCATGCCGGCGCCGGCCCAGCGGATGCCGCTGCGCGCGGTCTTCGGCGAAGCCATGCGCTGCAGGCCCAACAGGAACAGCGTGGCGGCGACCAGATAGCTGGCACTGACCAACCAGTTCAGCAATTCGGCAGTGGTCAGGTTCACGGCTTGGCCTCCGGCTTCTTGCTGGACTTGAACATGTCCAGCATCCGCTCGGTCACCACATAACCGCCGGCGGCATTGCCCGCACCCAGCAGCACGGCGATGAAGCCCAGTGCTTTTTCCAGCGTGGTGTCGGCGTGGCCCAGGACCACCATGGCGCCAATCAGCACGATGCCGTGGATGAAGTTGGAACCGGACATCAGCGGCGTGTGCAGGATCACCGGCACGCGCGAGATGATGACGTGGCCGGCGATGGCCGCCAGCATGAAGATGTACAACGCAACGAAGCCGTCACTCATGGACTGTGTTCCCCGTGGAAGCCCGGCGAAAGCCGGGGGCGGCATCATAACCGCGGGCTGACTGGCCCGAGACCCTGGTCAACCTCCGCCCCGCTGGCACGTTCGCACCAGTCTTCCCCCTGCCATGGCTAAGCTGTGCTGGTGAGCCCCCTCATCCCTGACCCGCCGGCGCGCCCGGACACCACCGGCGAAGCCTTGCCGGCTTCGCTGGAAGCGTTCCTGGCCGGCATTTCCACCCGTGCGTTCCGCTTCGCCGAGGCCGGCCTGCGCAGCCGCGACGATGCCCTGGACGCGGTCCAGGACGCGATGATGAAGATGCTGGGCTACGCCGACCGGCCGGCCGCCGAGTGGACGCCGCTGTTCTGGAGCATCCTGCGCCGGCGCATCATCGACCTGCAGCGTCGGGGCAACTTCCGCCTGCGTTGGATGCTGCCGGCCAGCGAGCGCAACGAGGACAGCCTGATCGACTGGGCCGATACCACGCCTGGACCGTCCGGCAGCCACGACCAGCACGAGGCTTACAGCAAGCTGGTGCAGGCCCTGCGCGGCCTGCCCGCCCGCCAGCGCGAGGCCTTCACCCTGCGCGTGCTGGAAGAACTGGACGTGGCACAGACCGCCCGCGCCATGGGCTGTTCGGAAGGTTCGGTCAAAACCCATTTGTCGCGCGCGCGCGACGCCTTGCAGAAACAGCTGGAGGATTTCCGGTGAACACCCCATCCGACTTCGACCACGACCTGCGGCAGCTGCACGCCGCGTCGCTCGGCGCGGTCTCACCGCAGACCCTGGCCCGGTTGCGCAGCGCGCGCCATGGCACGGCCACCCGTCCGCGCCATGGCCGCACTTTCGCCTGGCTGGGCGCCACCGCCTGCACCGCCGTGCTGGCGGTGGTGGTCGCCACACAGCTGCTGCCAACGTACCGCGCGGTGCCTGCAACCAGCCAGCCGGCGACCATCGCCGCGCAGGCCAGTGACGACGCCGGCGACTTCGTCAGCACTGCGGATGTGCTGGACCAAAATCCCGACCTTTATGTCTGGCTGGGCTCGGATGCCTCGCTGGCGATGGAATGACGACCATGCGCACGCCCCTCCGATTGATCCTGCTGCTGTTGCTGGCCAGCCTGTCCGCGCCGCTGTGGGCCCAGCAGCAACGACTGCCGCCGCCCCCTCCGTCATCAGGCTCTCAGGGCCAGTGGCCGGCCTGGGAACAGCTGACGCCCGAACAGCGCGACGCGCTGGTGACCCAGCTGCGCGAACGCTGGAACGCCGCCCCCAGCCAGCGCCCGAAGATGATGGAACACGCCCAGCGCTGGCATGACATGAGCCCGCAGCAGCGCGAGCAGGCGCGCCAGGGCGTGCGTCGCTACGAAGGCATGAACCCGCAGCAGCGCGAGGAGGCCCGCGCCCTGTTCGACCACATGCGCGACCTGCCGCCCTCGCAGCGCAAACAGCTGCGCGATACCTGGAAGAGCATGACCCCGCAACAGCGCCAGGACTGGGTGCGGACGCATCCGCCCGAGCACAACGACGATCCGGACTAATGCGGTGTCCCCGCAAGAAACGATGGTTCGTCATTCCCGCAAAAGCAGGAACCCAGCGCCTTTGCGTTCAATGCGTTGAAGCCACTGGGTTCCCGCTTTTACGGGAATGACGGACCGCAAATTGATGGAACACCACACCAGGGTCGCCCGGTCCCGGGTCAGGCGTTGGCCGCAGCCGCCTGTTGCCAACGGGTCTTGGCCAGCAGTTCGTCTTCCCAGTCGAAGGACAGCGCGCCGTCCTTCAGGAACAGCGCGACGAAGTTGTAGACGTTGCGCGCGAACATCTCGCTGGCATGCACCGCGCCCATGCTGGCCAGGTTGAGCGGGCCGGCGACGGTGACGCCGTTGTCCGAAGCGACGGTCTGGCCCGGCTGGGTCAGCTCGCAGTTGCCGCCGGTCTCGGCGGCCAGGTCCACGATCACGCTACCTGGCTTCATCCCGGCCACCATGGCGGCGGTGATGATCTTGGGCGCCGGACGGCCCGGCACGGCGGCGGTGCAGACGATGGTGTCCACGCCCTTGAGGTGTTCGGCCAGCCGACGCTGCTGTTCGGCGCGTTCTTCATCGGTGAGCTGGCGCGCGTAGCCGCCCTCGCCCGCCGCGCTGACGCCCAGGTCCAGGAACTTGCCGCCCAGTGATTCGATCTGCTCGCGGGTCTCAGGCCGCACGTCGAACCCCTCCACCTGCGCGCCCAGGCGCTTGGCCGTGGCTACGGCCTGCAGTCCGGCGACACCGGCACCGACGATCAGCACCTTGGACGGGCGGATGGTGCCGGCCGCGGTGGTCAGCATCGGAAAGAAGCGCGGGGTCAGTTCGGCGGCGATCAACACGGCCTTGTAGCCGGCCATGCCGGCCTGCGAACTCAGCACGTCCATCGCCTGGGCGCGGGTGGTCCGCGGCAGGCGCTCCAGCGGGAAGGCGACCACACCCGCGGTGGTCAATGCCTGCGCACGGGCGGTATCGGCCTGCGGCTGCAGCGACCCCACCAGTACCGTGCCGGCCGGATACGACGACAGCGCGGATACTTCCGGACACTGCACGCACAGCACCAGCCCAGCGGTAAGCGGCGTGTCCGAGGTGATGACGGTGGCGCCGGCATCCTGATAAGCCTGGTCGGTGAAGCCTGCGGCGCTGCCCGCCCCGGTTTCCACCTGGACAGCGGCACCGGCGGCGGCGAGCTTCTTCACGGTTTCCGGAACCGCCGCCACGCGCCGTTCGCCTGCCGCCGTTTCCCGCACCACCCGTACTTCGACCGTCATGCCGGTATCGCCTGCTGTCCAAAGAGCGGCGATGCTAGCAAAGGTGAATGGTTACGGTTGCCGCGGACGGCCACCGCGGTGCTGGCGCGAATCCACGCTCAGCTGTCGGCGGGCTCGCGGTTCACGCCATCCAGCCGGTCGATCACGCCCTGCATGGCACTGTCGAAGGCATCTTCGTGGCGATGGCGGCGCAACCGGCCCAGGCGAACCATCACCGCCAATTCTTCCGGCGAAGCCACGCAGAAGCGCACGCCGCGGCGGTTGACGAACAGCAGTCGCGAGGAGATCGGGCTGACCCACGACAGCTTCCCGGCCTGGACCTTGTTCTGCTTGTCCACGAAGTCCAGCCAGGTGCCGATCGGCAGCGCGCGGAAGTGGTCTGCATCGGCACTGTCGAAATCCAGCGCATCGGCGCCGTCGATCAGCTCCAGATTGGACGACTGCGCAGCGGCGGCCTGCGCGGCGGGTTCGGCCACCGGCGGCAGGTCCGGCAGCGCGCGTTCCAGGTCCGGGCGCGACACCGACACGGCCTGCAACGTGTCGTGCAGCGCATCGATGGCCGAACCGGCCGCTTCGCCGCCCATGCCCACGCTGCTGAAGACCTTGATCAGGCCATGGCGCCATTCCTGCAGCCATGGCTTGCCCACGATCTGCATCTGCGCCTCGGCCAGCTCCTGCAGCACGCCATCGGCCAACGCCAGCGCGCTGACGGCCATGGAGCTGTCCTCGCCATCGCGCAGCAGCGCCATGGTCAGGTGGTGCGCCCAGGGCTGGCGCAGGAAATCCTCGATGGTCTGCGGCACGCGGCGGCCTTCCAGCCGCTTGGACAGCTCGGCGGCGGCGCGCGCACGGGCCGCCTCCAGCCGTTCCTGGCCGCGCTGCAGCTCGGTGGCCCGGCGCTCGGCGATCTCGATGCGGCGCTTGTGCTGGCCCAGGAAGTCGCGAAACTCCTCTTCCAGGGTCAGGAAGATCGCAAGGTTCTCATTGAACTCGGCCACCAGCCGCTCGACGACCTCTTCCACCTTGGCCATCAACACGCGCTCGGCCGCGCTTTCGCCAGCGTTGCCTTCGCAGGCTTCGGCCAGCACGTTGAGCAGGCGCCGTGCCGGGTGGGTCTTCTGCACGAACATGCGCCGGTCCAGCAGCGCGACCTTGACGAAGGGCACCACCAGCTTGCCCATCAGTTCGCGCGAGTGCACTTCCAGGTCGCGCTCATCCAGCATCACGTCGAACAGCATGCCGACCAGGTCGATAGCGTCCTCATCGACTGGCGACAGCCGCGTGGTGCCCGGCTCCATGCCCAGCTGGCCCGCATTGTTGATGACTTCACTCTTCAGGCGCTGGGCCAGGGACTCATTGGTGCCGCCGACGGCTGCGCGCTGCAGCGTGGCGCTGGGCGTGGCCTGCAACGTGGACAGGACCGAGAGCATCTCGCGCTTGGACAGCGGGCGGGTGCCGCCCTCCAGACCACCGCCCGCAAGGCCTTGCCCGGCGCCGTAGCCGGCTGCCGGTTCGCCGCGCTGGCCACGCGACTCCTGCAACAGATGATGCAGGGCTTCCAGCAGCACGCCCTGGGCGCCAGTGCCCAGGGACGGATCGACCGCGCCGCCGTAGTGGCCGCCCGCCTGCAGGCCGCCGCCCGCTTCGGCGCCGCCCTGCCAGGACTCCCCGCCATGCAGGCGCTCGGTGAAGCGCGCCATCCAGGCCGGCAAGACATCATCGTTGCCGGCCGGCATGCCCTGCTCGGCCACGTTACGGCTTTCCACGGGCTCCAGGCCGGGGATATGGGCAGGCGCGGGCGCCCGCTGCGGGACCACCCGGCGCGGCGCCGGCAGTTCGCCGATCACGCCGGCCTGGAGCAGCATCTGGTCCAGCATTTCGTAAATCCGCGACAGCTGCGGCACCAGCTCGCGCTCGCCCAGCTTGATCACGGTCAGGCGCACGTCCAGGGTGAAGTCGCAACCGGAAAACGCCTCATGCATGGCCACGCCGACGTGCTCGGGACCAATCGGGTTGTGGTCCGCATCCAGGTCGCCGACCGCCGCGATCAGCCCCAGCCTGCGGTCCAGGCGGGTCAGCACCTGGCGGCAATCGCGGCCGACGACACTGGCCAGGTTGCGCGCGGCCAGGCGCGATTCGAGTTCGGTCTCCGACACCAGGCTCAGGCCGGTGGCGTTCGGGTCGGTCAGAGCGGTGTCCACCGACAGCGGCACGCCGTCTTCCAGGGCGCGCCAGGCTTTTTCCAAGTGCTGGCGGAAGCGCGAAATCGACGGCTCGCGCTGCCTGCGCAGCTCGCGCATGCCGTCCAGGAACGCCATCTGCGCCGGACCGGCGCGCTCGGCGCGGTCGAACAGCGCATCGTCAAATGTCCCAAGCGCATCGCCAAACGCCGTGACAAGCATGGGCAACACCGTGCCGCGCGCCTGTTCTAGCAGGCGCGGATTGCGGCCTTGACGGCCTTGGATGTCAACAAATGAGGACATGCGGGCGAGGGCGTCCGTGAATGGTGCTGCGCGGGGGAAGCGGCACGCGAAAGTCCGCGGACCTGATCGTAGAGAATAAGCCCTTCCGTGGACCGTGATGAAATTGGCAGTCCCCCACGAAACCAAGACATCTGTGAACCGCGTCAGTGTTCCAGTTGGTCGACGGCGCCCTGCATCGCGCTGTAGAAGGCGTCCTCATGCCGGTGGGGCCGCACCCGGTCCAGATGCGCCAAGGCCGACAGTTCATCCGGCGAGGCCACGCACATCCGCCCGCCCCGACGGTCCACGAACATCAGGCGGGCCGAGATCGGACTGACCCAGCTGAGCTTGCCAGGACGCACGCCGCCGTCCCGGGAAACGAAATCGAGCCAGGCCCCCATCGGCATCTGGCGGAAATAATCGGCGGTGACTTCGTCCACGTCCTCCGGCGGGACCGGCGCTTCCCAGGCGGCCGGCACCGGCACCTCGGGCTGGGCCGTCGGCAGGAGGTGGGGCAGCGGCGGGAGTTCGACCGGCACGCGCTGATCATGCTGGGCCTGGTCCGACAGGGCATCACCCAACGCCTGGCGCGCGGCTTCTGCACCGGCCGCGCCAAGCCCCAGACCGGCCAGCAGCTTGGCCAGGGACGGCTGCAACTGCTCCAGCCACGGGCAGCCCTGGCCATGCGCGCGGGGTAGGTCCAGGGCCTCCAGCAGGGCGTCGACCAAGGCCAGCGCTTCAGCCAGGTCGGCCGCACCGCTCTCGCCGCGCAGGACGGTCATGCTTGTGTACGGCGCCCAGTAGCGCGACAGGAAATCTCGGATGGCAGGTGGCAGGGTGCGCCCCTGTACCCGCGCGGCAACTGCACCGCTGGCGAAACGACGCGCTTCGTCGCGACGCTCCTGGGCCCGGTGCATTTCGGTGGCACGCCGCTCGGCGATCTCCACCCGACGCCGATAGTTGCCAAACGTGGTGCCGAAGGCGTGCAGCAGCACGGCGAACACATCGGTGTGCTCGGCGAAGTCGGTGGTGATCTGCTCCACCGTGCGGTCGAATTCGATCCGCAGCTGTTTTTCAGCCACCTCACCGCCGGCCAGGTCTTCGGCGGCGTCAGCCAGCAGGTTCAGCAGCCGGCGCGGTGGATCGTTCTCGCGCAGGAACAGCTCCGGGCTGAGCAGCGCGACCTTGGTGTACGGCACCAGCAGCTGCAGCATGGCGGCACGTTCGGCGCCGTGCAGATGGCATTGCCCCACCATCACCTCGAACAGCCTCGCCACCAGGTCGACGATGTCTTCGTCCACCGGATCCAGGCGCACCTGCGCTGGGTCAATGCCCAGCTTGCTGGCGGTCACCAGGATGTCGCGCTTGAGCAGCTCGGGCAGCGGCCCATCACGCGGACCCGGCGCCTGGGACTCACCCGACATCGACTGCATCAGCGACAGGACCGAGAGCAGTTCCCGCTGGGACAGATGGCGTCGCCGGTCCAGGCTGGCCACGTCCGCTTCGCGCGCCTGCTGCAGTAGCGCATGCAGCTCGCCCGGCAGGATCTCCGCGGCCGTCCGGGCGTGGTCGGCACCCGCAACCACCGGCGCCTCCGTCGAGGGCGGCTGCCATTCGGCAAAGAAGCGCGCGATCCAGTCAGGCGCCTCTTCGCCCTGGGCGTCGCCAGCCTGGGGCGACGCAGTGGGAATGCGCAGGCGCGAACGCGGCTTCAGCAACGCGCTTTCCGAATTGCGCACCGCCTGGACCAGGCGCCGCTCCAGCCCGGCGTACAGCGATCCCAGGCGTTCCTGCAGTTCGTCCTCGCAGATGCGGATGATGGCCAGGCGCGCAGCCGGGGCCAGGGCCATGTCCTCGAACGCATCGAACACGCCGGCCCCGATGTGGTGCGGACCGAACGGCAGGGTGTCGTCGCCCAGCTTCAGGCCACCGGCCAGCAGGCCGACGTCGCGGTTGATCCGCATCAGCTCCGGACGCCAGCGGTAGGCGATGGCATCGGCCATGCGCCGGATCGCCAGGCGTACTTCCATGTCCTGGTGACTGAGCAGGCTGAGTTTCTTGCCGCCCTCCTGGTCCAGGCCGGTCTCGGCCAGCTTGTATTCGACCGATAGCGGCCGGCCCAGCTCCAGCAGCTGCCAGGCATTGACCAGGTGCGCGCGGAAACGCGAGAGGCTGTACTCGCGGCGGCGACGGACTTCGTGCCGGGCCTCGATCAGCTCGATCTGTGCATCGCTGGCGCGACCGGCCTGCTCACCCAGGCGGGCCGGCAACAGGTCCACGACGGCCTGGAAGATCTCACCCACCGGCACGAGCGCCAGCAGCCGCAAATGCTCAAGCAGCGCCGCGTTGCGATCGCGCTTGACCTCCTGGATGAACACACTTGCCATGCCGCGAAACCAGATCCCCGAATGCCCTGCAGAATGAAATCGTACGCTGACTGGGACGTGATCCACATCCATTCCTGCGCTTGACCTGCCTTCCACTCAAAAAACGTGCCAAACGGATAAACTGGACCGCATGCCAACCCCAGAACTGCTGCAAGCGCTCGACCAACGGCGTTCGGTTCCCTCCAAGCAGCTGCGCGCCCCCGGACCTGACGACGACACGCTGCTGCACATGCTGCAGAGCGCCAGCCGCGTGCCGGACCACGGCAAGCTGGTGCCCTTCCGCTTCATCCGGATCCAAGGCGATGCACGCCAGGCCATGGGTGACCTGCTGGCCAACCGGACCCTGCAGAAGGATCCTGTTGCGCCAGCTTCAGTCGTGGACAAGGACCGCGGTCGTTTTTCGGACGCGCCGCTGATCATCACCGTGGTCGCCAACCTGAAGCCAGGTCACAAAGTGCCGCTGCAGGAGCAATGGCTGACCGCCGGCAGCGTGTGCTTTGCCCTGCTCCAGGCCGCGCAGGCCTATGGCTTCGGCGCGCAATGGCTGACCGGCTGGGCCGCGACCGATCCGGTCATCAACGCTGCACTGGACCTGGGCCCGGATGAACGCATTGCAGGTTTCATCCACATCGGCACTGCCGTGATGGAAGCGCCGGAACGCGAACGTCCCGATGCCGCGGCGTTGCTGACGGATTGGCACGGCCAGCCGTGACTGAACTTCGCACCGCGCATGCACAGCAGCCAGCACCGCTGTACCTGATCGACGCCAGCCTGTACGTGTTCCGCGCCTGGCATTCGATGCCCGACCAGTTCCACGACGCCGAAGGCTGGCCGACCAATGCAGTCCACGGCTTCGCGCGGTTCCTGCTGGACCTGAGCGAACGCGAACGCCCGCAGCACATCGTGGTGGCCTTCGACGAAGCGCTGGACAGCTGCTTCCGACATGCGTTGTACCCGGCCTACAAGGGCAACCGCGAACCGGCACCGCCGGAGCTGCGGCGCCAGTTCGCTCACTGCAAGGCGCTGTGCGCGGCGCTGGGCTTCAACGTCCTGGCCCACACCGAATACGAAGCCGATGACCTGATCGGCAGCGCGCTGCATGCGGCGCGGCCGCTGGGCTATCGCGGGGTCATCATCTCGGCCGACAAGGACCTGTCGCAGCTGCTGTTCGAGCACGACGAGCAGTGGGATTTCGCCCGCGGCCTGCGCTGGGGCATGACCGGGGTCAAGGCGCGGCATGGTGTGGAAGCGCACCAGATCGCCGATTACCTGGCGCTGTGCGGCGATGCGGTCGACAACATTCCCGGCGTCAGCGGCATCGGTGCCAAGACCGCGGCGATCCTGCTGGCGCATTTCGGCAGCCTGGATGCCTTGCTGGCGCGCAGTGACGAAGTGGCGTTCCTGCGCATGCGCGGCGCGGCCCAGGCAGCCACGCGCCTGCGCGAACAACGCGAGCAGGCCTTGCTGTGGCGCCAGCTCAGCACGATTGCGCTGGATGCGCCGCTGGATGGCAACACGCCCGATTTCACCCGCGCGCCGGCCGATGGCGACATGCTCGACGCACTGTCCGATGCGGTGCGTTTCGGCCCGACCCTGCGCCGGCGCCTGCGCACCGCCGCCGGGCTGGAACAGCCATGGACGCCCCCGCAGGACGACGATGCCCCCCATTTCCCCTCCTACGAGCCCGGCTGATGAACTCCAAGACCGAACCCGCTGAACTCATGTACGACGGCAAGTACCTGCGCATGATCCGGCGCGGCACCTGGGAATACGCCGAACGCGCCCATGCCGGCGGGCTGGCCGCGATCATCATCGCGGTCACCCCGGAGGACAACATCGTCTTCGTCGAGCAGTTCCGCGTGCCGCTGCAGGCCAACACCATCGAGATGCCGGCCGGGCTGGTCGGCGACATCCACGCCGATGAATCGATCGAGCTGTCGGCGATCCGCGAACTGGAGGAAGAAACCGGCTGGACCGCCGAACACGCCGAAGTGCTGCTGATCGGACCGGTGTCGTCGGGTTCGACCAACGAGCGCATCGCGTTCGTGCGCGCGACCGGCCTGACCAAGGTTGGCGAAGGTGGCGGCGATGGCGACGAGAACATCACCGTGCACGAAGTCCCGCGCACCCGGGCCGCGGCCTGGCTGGTGCAGAAACTCGGCGAGGGCTACCAGCTCGACGCCAAGCTGTGGGCCGGCCTGTGGATGATCGAACACCATCTGGATGGCGCGCCGCGTGTCTGAGGCGATCACGCTGCTGGGGCCCAGCGATCCACCCCCATTCACCCTGCTCGGCGAAGACGCGCCGTCACCATTCTTCTTGATCGCCGATCACGCCGGCCAGATCGTGCCCGCCGCGCTGGCGCAGCTGGGCCTGCCGCAGGGGGAACTGGACCGCCATATCGGCTGGGACATCGGCATCGCCGGCGTCACCCGCAAGCTGGCCGCGCTGCTGGACGCCACCGCCGTGCTGCAGACCTATTCGCGGCTGGTGATCGACTGCAACCGCCCGCTGGTAGCGCCCGGCTCGATCCCCGCGGTCAGCGACGGCACCGACATCGCCGCGAACGTGGCCGCCAGCCAAACCCAGCGCGCGCAGCGGGTCGCGGAAATCTTCACCCCCTACCACGACGCGATCCGCACCCAGCTCGATGCCCGCGTCGCGCGCGAGCAGCCGACGATCCTGCTGGCGATGCACAGCTTCACCCCGGTCTATGCCGGCATCGTGCGGCCCTGGCATGCCGGCGTGCTGTACCAGCGCGACAACCGCCTGGCGATGGCGCTCAAGCCGCTGCTGGAAGCCGATGGACTGGTGGTTGGCGACAACGAACCGTATGCGGTCAGCGACCAGACCGATTACGCGATTCCGGTGCATGGCGAAGCGCGCGGACTGGTGCACCTGGAGCTGGAAATCCGCCAGGACCTGATCGCCAGCGAGTCCGGCCAGCAGGCCTGGGCACAGCGCCTGGCGAACCTGCTGACCTCACTGGAAGCAGGCTTCACGCAGCACGAAGTTTCGCAGGTGCTATACCGGTAGCACCTCCCCGACGCAGTGCCGACCTCATGCTGATCCATCTGGGTTACGAGATCGCCTTCCGGTTGCCGCAGCCCACGCCGATGCTGGCCACGCTGAACATCCACGATTCGCGCCGCACCGACATCGTCATCGGCCAGGAACTGCGCGCACTGCCTGGCGTGCCGATGCGCCAGTACCACGACAGTTTCGGCAACACCTGCACGCGCCTGCACGCACCGGCCGGCCTGTTCACCCTTTACGGCGATGCAGTCGTGCAGGACAGCGGCGTGCAGGACCTGACCATGCCGCAGCTGCGCGAAGTGCCAATGGACGCGCTGCCCGACGAGACGCTGATCTTCCTGCTGGGTAGCCGTTACTGCGAAACCGACAAACTGGTCGGCATGGCCTGGGACCTGTTCGGCAACGCGCCGACCGGCTGGAACCGGGTGCAGGCGATCTGCGATTACGTGCACGCGCAGATCGAGTTCGGCTACCACCACGCCAATGCCACCAAGGGCGCGATGCAGGCGCTGCAGGAAGGCCGCGGCGTGTGCCGCGACTTCGCCCATTCGGCCATCGCGCTGTGCCGCTGCATGAACATCCCCGCCCGCTACTGCACAGGCTACCTGGGCGATATCGGGGTCGCGCCGGTGGCCGCACCGATGGATTTCTCGGCGTGGTTCGAGGCTTACCTGGACGGCCAGTGGTACACCTTCGATGCACGCCACAACACTCCGCGCATCGGCCGGGTGCTGATCGCCCGCGGCCGCGATGCCGCCGATGCGGCGATCAGCAACAGCTTCGGCGCCAGCACACTGGAGAAGTTCGAGGTGTGGACCGAGCAGACCGACGACCCGACGCTGTCACCGCGACTGCCGGTCAGCGCCACGCCGCCGACCTATACGCCCACCTGATCGGTGTCACGCACGCGCCGAACGCGATGCATGCAGTGCCGAGAGGCGATCAGGCGCGCGCAGCAGCGACAGGCAACCCAGCACCGACATCGCCGCCGCCACCCACAGCGCGGCGCCGAGCTGGTCGGTGCGTTCGATCAGGAAGCCACCCAGCGCTGCACCCGTCAGCAACCCGAGCGAAATCACCGCGGTATGCACGGCGCCGACCAGCGGCGAGGCATCGATGGCCAACACCCGCGCCACCATCGCTGGATTCAGCGCCACGCCGGTCAGGCCAATCAGCACCAGTGACAGCAGGGCCACAGCCGGGTGCGCACCGGCAACGGCAAACAACAGCAATGCCGCACTAAGGACCGCAAGGCCGATGCCTTGCACGCGCCATGCGCCGTGCCGGTCCACCCAGCGCCCGCAGGCGAAGTTGCCCGCCACCGTCGCCGCGCCATACAACACCAGACAGGCGGGAATCCAGCGCGCGGAGATGCCGGCACGCTGGCCGAGCAACGGCACGAAATAGGTGAACGCCGCGAAGGTCGCGCCGATCAGCAGGAAGCTGGTGGCAAACACCTGCCACAGGCCCGCATCGGCCAACGCCCGCGTCGGGCGAGGCGCGCCAGCGTCGGCCTCCGGCGCATGGACCAGCGCGGCGACCAGCCCAGCGGCCAACGCCGCCACGCCTGCCAGTCCGGCAAAGACCCAGCGCCAACCCACCAGGCTGCCCAGCCAGGTCGCCAGCGGCAGACCCAGCACGGTACCGATCATCAGCCCACCCATGATCAGGGCCGCCGCCTGCCCTTCCCGGCCCGGGCCGCCAAGGCGTGCGCCAATGGACAGCGCCAGGCCGAAGGCTGCCGCACCGGCAAATCCCTGCACGAACCGGGACACCGCCAGCAGGTTGTAGCCGGGCGTAAACGCCGCAGCCAACTGCGCCGCGGCGACCAACATCAGGACGATGGTCAAGGCGGTGGTCTGCCGGAACCGGCGCAGGGCCAGGACCATCAGCGGACCGCCAAGCGCCATGCCCGCGGCGTAGATCGAGACCAGGTAGCCGATCTGCGCGACCGAGGCATCCAGGTCGCGCGACAGCGTGTCCAGCAGGCCGGACACCGAGAATTCCGCGGTGGTCACCGCGAAGATCGCGCCGCCCAGCAGGGCGACCGCAGCCGGCATCCGGGCCGGTCCAGAAAAAGACGTCACACGACACTCCAGTACGAAATCAGCGCCGCAGTCTCTTCCATGCGCATGAATCAATAAATACCATCTGCATTCATTCTGTCATGCGGATTGGCATCAATCGATGGATCTCAACGCCGTGCGCTTGCTGCTCAAGGTGGCCGAGGAACGCAGCTTCACCCGGGCCTCGGCAGTGCTGGAGATCAGCCAGCCCGGCCTGTCGCGCGCCATTGCCCGCCTGGAAACGCAACTGGGCGTGCGACTGCTCCATCGCAGTACCCGCCAGGTGGCACTGACCGCCGAGGGCCGCGCCTTCGTTGAAACCTGCGCGCCGCTGCTGGCCGGGCTTGAGGAAGCCGAACGGCAACTCGCCGACCACAACATCGCCCCGTCCGGCACGCTCAAGCTTTCGGCGCCGTCCGCGTTTGGCCGCGTGGTCCTGCTGCCCCTGCTGGCCGGGCTGTTGCAGCGGCATCCGCAGCTCTCGATCGAGACCGCACTGACCGACCGCGTGGTCGATCTGGTCGAGGAGGGCTACGACGCCGCGCTCCGGACCGGCCCGATCGACGATCTGCGCATGATCGCCCTGCCGCTCAGGCCGCTGCGCTGGATCGCCATCGCGGCGCCCAGCTACCTGCAGCGTCGTGGCGCGCCCCGGCATCCCGATGAACTCGCATCGCATGACTGCCTGGCGGTGCGCAGCGCGGGCAGTGGTCGGCTGTCGCCATGGCAGTTCATGAATGCCCACGGCCAGTATCCGGTCCAGGTCGAGGCGCGGCTGGTGTTCGACAGCGGCGATCCCCTGCTCGAAGCCGCCGAGCTGGGCGCGGGCATCGCCCAGGTGATGGAATTCTTCGCCGCGCCTTCGCTGGCCGCTGGCCGGGTGCAGCGCGTGCTGACCGAACACGAAGGCAGCGAGCGACCGCTATCACTGGTTTACCCGCCGTCGCGACAGCGCTCGGCGCGGCTGCGGGCCTTGATCGAAGCACTGCGCGCCAATGGCTGGTGCCAGTGAGCTTCAGCGTGCCAGTCGGTACTGGCGCTGCACATCGAAACGGCTGCCCGGACGCGGGAACGGTCCTTCGGCATGCGCGACCACGGTGAGCACGCCCGCATCAGTGTGATAGCGGAAGGTCACGTGGATGTCATTGGTGGTGACGATGTCCACGCGCAGCGCGCCGGCATCGTCATGCACGCTGGCCAAGACGCCTGGCGCGATCGACACGCCCTCGCCCGACAGCGGCAGGATCGTCACGTCCGACGATTCGGTGCTGCCGAAGATCACTGCCTCGCGGCTGCGGTACAGCACCAGGGTGCCCTTCAGCGGTGCGGCGAAGTCCATTTCCGGACGCAGCATCGCGTCGGCACCGGCCTGCGAGCGCCCGCCCTGTCCACCGCCGGGAGGACCGTCATGGCCGCCGCCGGGAGGACCACCTTCACCACCACCAGGCGGACTACCACCGTCCATGCCACCGCCCGAGCCGCCACCTCCGGGTGGGCCGCCTTCGCCACCGGATGGTTTACCAGCGCTCTTCATCTTCGGCATGCCGGCCTTGGCGGCTTTCTCAGCGGCCTTCTGCGCGTGCTTGTTGGCCTTGGCATCGGCCTGCCAGGCCTGTGGCGTATCGGACGCCACCTGCTGGGCGGCCAAAGGGCACGCAACCAGGAACACCAACGGCAACAGCAGCACAGACACCCACGGACGACGACCCAGCACGGCATGACCTCACAACGAAGATCGGGCGATGCTAGGCGGCGCTTGCGCGGCGGATTTGCCGGGCACGCCACGCCGCACGACACAGCGCGGTGCCGTACAGCCGGCGGTATGGGAGTGGAACCGCGACGGCCGGGGCCGTCGCGTTCAGGCCTCAGGCAAAGGCATCGGTCGCGCGGACCAGCGCGTCGATGTTTTCTTCCTCGAACGCCGAGTGGCCCGAGGTCGGGCTGATCTCCAGCGTCGCCTTCGGCCAGGCCTTGTGCAGGTCCCAGGCGTTGGCGATCGGGCAGACCACGTCGTAGCGGCCGTGCACGATCACGCCCGGGATGTCGGCGATCCTGTGTGCGTCGCGCAGCAACTGGTCTTCCACCTCGAAGAAGCCGCCGTTGACGAAGTAGTGGTTCTCGATGCGGGCGAAGGCCAGCGCGAACTCGGCATCCTCGTGGCCGTTGACGAAGTCATCATCCACGCGCAGGAAGCTGGTCGCGCCTTCCCAGACCGACCACGCCCGCGCCGCATCCAGGCGCGTCTTGGCGTCATCGCTGGTCAGTCGGCGGTGGAAGGCCGAGATCAGGTCGGCGCGCTCCACTTCCGGGATCGCGTTGACGTAGTGCTCCCAGGCATCGGGGAACAGGCGGCTGGCGCCTTCCTGGTAGAACCATTCCAGCTCCCAGCGACGCAGCATGAAGATGCCGCGCAGGACCAGTTCGGTGACCCGCTCGGGATGGGTTTCGGCATAGGCCAACGCCAGGGTCGAACCCCAGCTGCCGCCGAACACCTGCCAGGCGTCGATGCCCAGGTGCGTGCGCAGTTTTTCAATGTCGGCTACCAGGTCCCAGGTGGTGTTGTCGACCAGGTCCGCATGTGGGCGCGAACGGCCCGAGCCGCGCTGGTCAAACAGGATGATTCGGTACTTGGCCGGGTCATGGAAGCAGCGCATCTTCGGACTGCAGCCGCCACCCGGACCGCCGTGCAGCAGCACCACCGGCTTGCCGTTCGGGTTGCCGCACTGTTCGTAATACAGCGCATGGCGCTCATCGACCTGCAGGCGACCGGTATCGAAGGGTTCGATGGCGGGATAGAGCTTGCGCATGAAGACAACACTGACTGCGGGGGACGGTCGCGCAGTCTAACGCAGCGCCTACGGCGTCCCTGACGGGTTGCGGCCGAGAGTGACGCGGTCGCGGCCTTCCAGATCCTGCGCGGTCTGCACCTCGTCCAAGCCGGCCTGCACGAGCAGCGCGCGTACCGGCTCGCCCTGGTCGAAACCATGCTCCAGCAGCAACCAGCCATCGGGCAGCAGGTGCGCACGCGCCTGTGCGGCGATGCGCCGGATGTCGTCCAGGCCATCGGCACCGGAAGCCAGCGCGGTGGCTGGCTCGAAGCGCAGGTCGCCTTGTTCCAGGTGCGCATCGCCGGCTTCGATATACGGCGGATTGCTGGCGATCAGGTCGAAGCGGCGGCCCGCCAGCGGCGCGAACCAATCACCGTGGGCAAAGTCCACGTTCGCCAACGCATGGGCCTTGGCATTGGCTTGGGCCACGGCCAGCGCATCACCACTCGCATCGGTGGCCAGCACCTTTGCCTGCGGTCGCTCGCTGGCGACGGCCAACGCAATGGCGCCGCTGCCGGTGCCCAGGTCGGCGACCTGCAGCGCACGGTCGGGCGGCAGGCGTTCCAGCGCCAGTTCGACCAGGCGCTCGGTCTCGGCGCGCGGGATCAGCGTGGCCGGCGTGACCTGCAGGTCCAGCGTCCAGAACCCGCGCGTGCCGGTGATGTAGGCCAACGGCTCGCCAGTGAGGCGCCGCTCCAGCAGCGCCGCAAACGCGGTCTGCACCGGCGCCTCGACAGGGTCGGAGCCGTGCGTGAACAACCAGGCACGCTCGCGCCCCAGCGCATGCAGCAGCAGTTGTTCGGCTTCGAAGCGTGCCTCTGGCGAGGACAGGGAAAGGCGCGCGGCACCGTCGCGCAGCAGCGCATCCAGACGCGGGGAAGTCAGCGTATTCATCGACGCATGGTAGCCGCTGGCCAAAACCAGTCTGTCCGCGCCCCATGATGGCGTGGCACATTCCCGGCGCAGACGATGATCTTCCTGCAACACCTGCGGGCCTAGGATAGGCCCGCGCCATCAATGATAGTCAATGGCTATTGCCGCGATGCCATTAATCGATTTGAGCAATCGATATGACATCCGTAGGATAGCCCTCAACCGCTTCCACCCCATCCCCACCAACGAGGAAAACTGATGTCCGTCATCAACACCGAAATCCTGCCGTTCACGGCCGACGCCTACAAGAACGGCGAGTTCATCAAGGTCAGCGACGCTGACCTGAAGGGCAAGTGGTCCGTGGTGGTGTTCTACCCGGCCGACTTCACCTTCGTCTGCCCGACCGAGCTGGAAGACCTGGCTGAGAACTATGCCGAGTTCCAGAAGTTCGGCGTCGAGGTGTACTCGGTCTCGACCGATACCCATTTCTCGCACAAGGCCTGGCACGACACCTCCGACGCGATCGGCAAGATCAAGTACGCGATGATCGGCGACCCGACCCACCAGATCTCGAAGAACTTCGACGTCCTGCGCCCGGCGGGCCTGGCCGACCGCGGCACCTTCATCATCGATCCGAACGGCGTGATCCAGTCGGTGGAAATCACCGCTGAAGGCATCGGCCGCGACGCGACCGAAACCCTGCGCAAGGTCAAGGCAGCCCTGTACGTGGCTGCCCACCCGGGCGAAGTGTGCCCGGCCAAGTGGAAGGAAGGCGCCAAGACCCTGGCTCCGTCGCTGGACCTGGTTGGCAAGATCTAAGTCCTTGCCTGATCGCCTTCCCCTCGTTGCGAGGGGAAGGCACCGGCGGCAAACCGGAATCCGCTTCTTCCGCACGCCCGGCGCGGCTTGCGGTTTGCCTCTCGCATCCCTTCTGCCCAACCGGGCAGGCATATCTGTTCCCGCTATCTGGAGACGCCACATGTTGGACGACACCCTCAAGACCCAGCTCAAGGCCTACCTGGAGCGCATCACCCGCCCGGTGGAAATCATCGCCTCGGTCGACGATTCGGCCACGTCCAGGGAAATGCTGGAGTTGCTGGGCGACATCGTGCTGCTGTCCGACCAGGTCTCGCTGGTCGAACACCGCAATGGCGACGCGCACACCCCATCGTTTGCACTGAACTCGCCGGGCCAGGACATCCACCTGCGCTTTGCCGGCCTGCCGATGGGCCACGAGTTCACCTCGCTGGTGCTGGCGCTGCTGCAGGTGGGCGGTTATCCGTCCAAGGCCGCGCTGGACACGATCGAACAGATCCAGGGCCTGGACGGCGACTATAAGTTCGAAACCTATTTCTCGCAGAGCTGCCAGAACTGCCCGGACGTGGTGCAGGCGTTGAACCTGATGGCGGTGCTGAATCCCCGCATCCAGCACGTGGCCATCGACGGCGCGGTGTTCCCCGAGGAGGTCGAAAAGCGCCAGGTGATGTCGGTACCGACCGTGTACCTCAACGGCGAGACCTTCGGCCAGGGCCGCATGAACGTGGAAGAGATCGTCGGGCGTCTGGACGCTGGTGCGGCCAAGCGCGACGCATCGAAGATCTCGGCCAAGGCACCGTTCGAGGTGCTGATCGTGGGCGGCGGCCCGGCCGGCGCAGCGGCGGCGGTGTACGCCGCACGCAAGGGCATCCGCACGGGTGTGGCGGCGGAGCGCTTCGGTGGCCAGGTGCTGGATACGATGGCGATCGAGAACTTCATCTCCGTGCAGGAGACCGAAGGCCCGAAGATGGCCGCGGCGCTGGAAGCCCATGTGCGCCAGTACGAGGTGGACATCATGAACCTGCAGCGCGCCGAGAAACTGGTGCCGGCCGGTGACGATGGCCTGATCTCGATCGAGCTGGCCAATGGCGCCACGCTCCAGGGCAAGACCGTGATCCTGTCCACCGGTGCGCGCTGGCGGCAGATGAACGTGCCCGGCGAGAACGAGTACAGGAACAAGGGCGTGGCCTACTGCCCGCACTGCGATGGCCCGCTGTTCAAGGGCAAGCGCGTGGCGGTGATCGGCGGCGGCAACTCCGGCGTGGAAGCGGCCATCGACCTGGCCGGCATCGTCAAGCACGTCACCCTGATCGAGTTCGACCACAAGCTGCGTGCCGATGAAGTCCTGCAGCGCAAGCTGCGCAGCCTGCCCAACGTGACCATCGTGATGTCGGCGCTGTCCACCGAAGTGCATGGCGATGGCAGCAAGGTGAATGGCCTGTCCTACACGGACCGCACCAACGACGCACAGCACACCATCGAGCTGGAAGGCATCTTCGTGCAGATCGGCCTGCTGCCGAACACCGAATGGCTCAAGGGCACGGTGGGACTGTCACCGCGCGGCGAGATCATTGTCGACGAGCGCGGCCAGACCAGCGTTCCGGGTGTGTTCGCCGCCGGCGATGCGACCACGGTGCCGTACAAGCAGATCGTGATCGCCATGGGCGAAGGCTCCAAGGCCGCGCTTAGCGCCTTCGACCACCTGATCCGCCACAGTGCCCCGGTTGAGGCACCGGTAGTCGAGACCGAGGCGGCCTGAGTCCTCGCCTCACCGACCTCCCCCACGATGTCGACGCACGCCCGCCGGTGACCCCGGCGGGCGTTTTTATTCCCTCGTTCACCTGCCAGCGATTGATCAGACGATGCAAAAGGCGTTGAATGCATCGACGGCACCGATGGCCGGACAGCCCAAGGCGGAACCGCTCGCGTGAACCTGCGTGACCTCAAATACCTGGTCGCCCTTGCCGACCACATGCACTTCGGCCGGGCAGCTGCGGCCAGCTTCGTCAGCCAGCCCACCCTGTCCACCCAGATCAAGAAGCTGGAGGACGAACTGGGCGTGTCGTTGGTCGAGCGTGCCCCGCGCAAGGTGATGCTGACGCCTGCAGGCCGCGATGCCGCCGAGCGAGCGCGCCGGATCGTGGCCGAAGTGGACCAGATGAAGGAAGCCGCCCGCCGCAGCCAGGACCCGGAAGCGGGCACGGTCAAGCTGGGCATCTTCCCCACGCTGGGCCCGTACCTGCTGCCGCACGTGGTGCCCGCCATCCGCGCGCGCTTCCCGCAGCTGGAACTGCTGCTGGTCGAAGAGAAAAGCGACGTGCTGCTGCAGCGCCTGCGCGAAGGCAGGCTCGACGCCGGCCTGCTCGCCCTGCCCATCGACGAAGACCAGCTGCACGTCGAGTTCCTGTTCGAGGAACCCTTCGTCCTGGCCGTGCCCGAGCACCACCCACTGGCATCACGTGCCAGCCTGACCCTGGCCGAATTGAACGAGCAGAAGCTGCTGCTGCTGGAAGACGGCCACTGCCTGCGCGAACAGGCGCTGGAAGTCTGCCGCCTGTCCGGCGCCAACGAAAAATCCGAATTCCGCGCCACCAGCCTGGAGACGCTGCGGCAGATGGTCGCCGCCGAAGTCGGCATGACCCTGCTGCCCACGCTGGCGGTCAAGCCACCGGTGGCGCGCTCGGACAACATCCACCTGCTCGGCTTCAGCGACTCGCACCCCAGTCGCCGCATCGCAATGGTCTGGCGCAAGAGTTCGGCCATGAACACGTTCCTGACCCAACTGGCACAGGTGTTCCGCGAATTGCCGGCCGACCTGCTGGATCCGGCCACCACCCGCGCGCTGCCACCTGCGCGCAAGAAAGCATCCACGACCACGCAACGTCGTGCGTGAGAACATTTTTCCCGAATCAAGAACAGATAAACGGATCGAGAAGACCATGACGTCCCCAAGCAAACTCGAACAACTGCGCAACCTGTCCGTGGTCGTGGCCGACACTGGCGACTTCGACGCGATCAAGCGCCTGAAGCCGGTCGACTGCACCACCAACCCCACTCTGGTGAAGAAAGCGCTGGACCTGCCGGTCTACGCCGAACTGATCGACGAACAGATCGCCTGGGCCAAAAGCCAGGGCGCGGTGACCGACGCACTGGTCCACGAAGTCGTCGACCGCCTGACCATCGGCGTGGGCACCAAACTGTCGGGCCTGATCCAGGGCCGGGTGTCGACCGAGGTCGACGCCGACCTGGCCTACGACACCGCCGCCACCGTGGCCAAGGCGAAGAAGTTCATCGCCATGTACGCCGAAGCCGGCGTGTCCAAGGACCGCATCCTGATCAAGGTCGCCTCGACCTGGGAAGGCGTGGAAGCCGCGCGCCAGCTGCAGGCCGACGGCATCGACACCAACTGCACGCTGATCTTCAACCCGACCCAGGCCATCGCCTGCGCCGAGGCGGGCGCGTTCCTGATCTCGCCGTTCGTTGGCCGCATCCTGGACTGGTACAAGGCCAATGGCCAGGCACCGGCGACCATCGACGACGACCAGGGCGTGAAGTTCGTGCGTGGCGTTTACGACACCTTCAAGCGTCGCGGCATCAAGACCGTGGTGATGGGTGCCTCGTTCCGCTCCACCGAGCAGATCGAAGCCCTCGCCGGCTGCGACCGCCTGACCATCTCGCCCGACCTGCTGGACAAGCTGGACGCCGACCACGGCGACCTGCCCGCCAAGCTGGTCCCGGCCAAGGCCGAAGGCGGCAGCCACACGCCGGTGGATGCGGCCAAATTCAAGGCCGACATCGACGCCGACCCGATGGCCAGGGAGAAACTCGCCGATGGCATCAAGGCCTTCGTCGATGACCTGCAGGCCGTGCGCAAGACGATCGCCGGTCGTCTGGCCTGAGTCCTGATCGTAGAAAAGCCGCCGCGGATCTGCACCCGCGGCGGCTTTTTTACTGAAACAACGGCGTGTTGTGCGAACGCCAAAACGTCAGGCGAACAGCTCCAGCAGTCGATCCAGCCCGCCTTCGCCGATGGACACATCGGCCACTTCGCGCACCTTCGGCTTGGCGTGGAATGCCACCGACAGGCCGGCGGCCTGCATCATCGGGATGTCGTTGGAACCATCGCCCACGGCGATCGTCTGCGCCGGGTCGATCCCCATCAACGAGGCGACCTCCAGCAACGTGGCACGCTTGACCGCGCCGTCGCAGATATCGCCCCAGGCCTGCGGCAGCACGCGCCCGGTGAGCGCGCCATCGGCGTCTTCCAGCAAGTTGGCGCGCACGAAATCCAGCCCCAGCCGCGGACGCAGGCGTTCAGCGAAGAAGGTGAACCCACCGGACACCAGCAGCACTTTCAGGCCGGCGGCCTTGCACGCGGCCACCAGCGTTTCCGCACCGGGCGTCAGCTGCAGGCGCTCGTCGTACACCGCCTGCAGCGCCTCGACCGGCACGCCTTTCAGCAACGCCACCCGACGGGTGAGGCTTTCGCGGAAGTCGGTGATCTCGCCGCGCATGGTCGCTTCGGTGATCGCTGCAACCTGCTCCTTCAGTCCTGCCGCGTCAGCGATCTCATCGATACACTCGATGGTGATCAGCGTGGAGTCCATGTCGAACGCGATCAGGCGGTAGTCGCGCAGCGACAGCGGCGTATTGATTCCACGGGTCGTCAGGCCGGGCACGGAATGAGTCGGTTCGGTCATGGGCGGAATGCAACGCCGGGCGAGAATCTACGGGCCTGCAAGGGTAAAGACCGGATCGGCTGGCGGATAGCCCGGATTCCCGGCCACCAGGAACGGAAAAGCGCCCCAGGGCAGCCAGCGCACGCCCTTCATGATGCAGGAAATACTCCGGACCCTCGCCGGCAGACTCAGCGCGTCGTCGCTTTCCGGCCAAGGTGGCGATTGAGATGCCGGGCCTCGCGCAACCGCTGCGCATGCGCGGCGAGCAGGTCACCGCGGGTCAGGATGCCCACCATGCGATGGGGCTTCTCCCTGCTGAGGACAACAAGTCGGCCGACGTCGGATTCGACCATATGGTCCGCGGCCTCACGCAGTGAATGGTCTTCCCGCACGGCCAGCAGGCTGCGCTTGATCAATGAGCCGACCAGCGGATCGCCCTGCAGGGGTGGACCAAGCAGATTGCGCCTTGTGACAACGCCAATCACCTGGCCACGGTCGTCCAGCACGGGGAATCCCTGGTGCCTGGCCCGGGCTTCGGCTTCGAGCAGCCAGCTGCGCACATCGTCCAGGCGCTGGGAGGCATCGAGGCTCACCACGTCCCTGCTGCATGCATCCCCTACCGCGATCTTGTCGAGGTGGTCAGCCAGATACTCCGACGGCACCCGGACACCGCGACGGACGATCTTCTCGGTCATGATGGTGTTGCGCATCATCAGACCTGAGATGAGGTAGGCCGCCGCGCAGCCACCCAGCAGGGGAAGCAGGCCGTGCGGCTGCTGCGTGGTCTCGAAAGCGAACACCACCGAAGTCAGGAAGGCACGCGACGAACCGGCGAAGATGGCCGCCATGCAAACCAGTGCCGCCAGGCGCGGATCAACGCCCAGCCAGGGTGCCCAGTTCGCCAGCAACACGCCTGCCACGCCACCCAGCGCACCGCCGATGGTGAACAACGGCGCCAGGGTCCCGCCAGATGTGCCGCTGCCCAGCGCTACCGACCACGAAAGCAGCTTCAGCAGGCATAGCGCGATCATGCCGCCCAGCGCCATCCGTCCACCGAGGACGGCGGCGATATTGTCGTAACCCACACCAAGCGTCGCCGGCATGACATACCCCACCGCGCCGACCACGATGCCGCCCAGTGCAGGCCACCACATCCAGTGGATCGGCAGCTTCTCGAAGCCGTCTTCGATGGCATAGGCCAGTTTGGTGACGCCGACCGCCACGATCCCGGTGATCAACCCAAGCACGATATAGGCGGCGATCGGCAACAACCCGGGCGATGCCACGTCCGGCATGGGAAACATCGGCGCATTGCCTTCCAGCGCGTAACGGACGCCGGTGCCGATCACCGCGGCCAGCGCCACCGGGATCAGCGAGCGCGCCCGGCGTTCGAAGAGCAGCAATTCGATCGTCAGCAACACCGCCGAAACGGGCGCGGAAAACACCGCAGCCATGCCGGCCGCGGCACCAGCCGCAAGCAGCGTCTTGCGCTCGTCCGCGGTCACATGGAGCAGCTGGCCGATCAGCGAACCCACCGCACCGCCGGTGGCGATGATGGGCCCTTCCGCACCGAACGGACCGCCCGTGCCGATGGCCACGGCCGAAGACACCGGCTTGAGCCAGGTCATGCGGGCTGGAATACGGCTCTCGTTGAGCAGCACCTGTTCCATCGCCTCGGGAATCCCGTGGCCCCGGATCGCACGCGAACCCCAGCGCGCCATCACGCCGACGATCAGGCCGCCAATCACCGGGACCGCGATCACCCACAAGCCAAGTTGATTGCCGGCCGGACTGGAGAATTCGAAGCTCCAGCGACCATGGAACGCCAGGTTGGTCACCAGCCCGATCAGCCCGGTCAGCAGGCGGGCGATGCCTGCCACGGCCCCGCCAAGCACCATGGCGAGCGCGCTGATCCAGAGCACGCGGCGATCGAGCGGATTGAACTGCCGCGGCATGCCTGCCTCGGCCAGCGTCGCACTCATCGACGGGGCAACCGGAAGCGCCGCGCGCGTGGGCGGATCGACGGGATTCTCTTGCATGGCACTCGGCCGAAACTGACGAAAACAAAAGGCTACGTGAATGCCACCTCAGTAGCTGGCTCGAAAATGAACGCGTACATCGCGAAATTCCCCGGCTCGCCGGAGACCTGATCGGCATTCGATCAGCCCTAGAAGGTCAGCGGCACGCAACGCGACATCGCCAGCGACGAGACTCCCCCTGCATCATCGACAGCTCGCCGCGAGCCACAGATCCTGGAACCGGCACCAGTCGCGGGATTTTTTCGGAGACAAGAAAAGAGCGCCAAGGAGGCGCTCTAGATCGCTGATGCACATGGTGGCCGTGATTCTATCGAATAGCAGCCTCACACCTTTGCACGACAAGGACAACTGTGTTTTTTCAAACCCATGTACCGCCAAAAATACCGCTAAATGTTGCCGATGGCGTTTTGCTTCCGGATGCCTTCAATCAGCGAATAGAGCCCTCGCACTTACGCCAGCCCTCGCGCGCGTACGCGCGCGACCCAGTTCTTGCCAAGGTTTGGCGAAGGGATGGGGGGGTTGAACCCCCATTCCTGGATGGCGTGCGGGCGAGTCCACCTGGGCTGCTTGGACTTGCCATGCTCCTGTGTCGATAGCAGGGAGGCGGGTAAGTTCGGCAGAGGCTTCATCAATCGTCCGGCCGGGCAAAGCCTCGGTGGTGAAATCGGAAGCCCCCCCGGTTCGACCGCTGCTCGTTATGCGGCTGGCGGGGATACGCACGACCGCGCCGTGCTGCCCGACGGCGGTGTGGGAGCGGGGGGGCAGCAATAGCCTAACTCGCGAGTGCCCTGTTCGGTGACACGCTGAAGCCGTTGCGACGCTCCAATCTTGTCCCCCTGAGCGGTTGGCCTTGGCATGCAGACTAGGGCAATGAACCTCCCATCTCGACACGCCAGCACGTGGCTATGTTCCAGACTTGAAATCGCATGAACGAGACCGCGCCCCCGTACCGCCTAGCCCAAAATGTGGTGGTACTCCCAGTGCGTGGTGAGTGGAAGCTAGTCACGCCGCCAGCTCCTTATCTGGCCGACTCTGGCTGCCCTTCAACAGCGCTGGCAAAGCTGGTTGCAAAGGCTCGCTCACCCGTCAGCGATGCGTCTTAGTCTCGGTGTTGATTGGCGGCTATAAATGACCAGTAGCCACGCTGCGCGCCTGAGTGGCAGCTTTCGACCGTTTGAACCCGCGACCCCAAGCGGACATCCGGCGGGGTCTCGTTCTGTTGAGGTTCGAATAGATTGCGCGACCAAGGTCCAACCCATAGTTCCCCAATCGCTGGGCTAAATTCTCTTGGACATGAAGCTCGCCGAAGACGGGCACATTCCAGAAAACTGCTGGGTCGAACGGATCGCATCAGGTGCTTCCGACCTGGCGGTCTCCACGTAACCACAGCGTTCAAACAGCGGCGCAGCCGTCGTGGTCAGTAGGAACAGTCGCGCGATGCCTGCTTGTGCCACCAACCGCTCGCCGGCACCGATCAGCGCCAAGGACAGGCCCGCGCCGCGCGCGTCTGGACGAACAGCGAGCGAGCGCAGCAAGCCGACACCGTCGTGAACCTCAATCGCCACGACGCCGATAAGGTGGCCGTCATCCTCGACACCAGCGTAGAGCCGTGGCACACCATCGCGCAGGTCTTCGACGGGCAGTCCACTGGATACGAGCAGGCCCAAGACCCGCTCGTCCAGTGCAATCGGCACGATGATTTCCATGAAGCTCCTCTAGCTGTTGGCGCTCGGAGTCCTGATGTCGAGCACTGTCTCGCCGTCCTCTTTTTGGAAGGGGCTGGGTAGTGGCGGCAGGATGTCCAAGACCGCCTCAGAAGGTCGTGCGAGACGAACCCCCAGGTCAGTCTCGACTAACGGCCTGTTGATAAGGACAGGCGTGGCGAGCATGGCATCCAGCAGCGCATCGTCCGTCAGGGCTTCATTATCGAGGCCGAGTTCCAAGAACGGCGTGCCCTTTTGGCGTATCGCTTCGCGCACAGACAAGCCAGCGCGGTGAATCAAGTCAGTGAGCCTGTCCTTGGTCGGCGGCTGCTGCAGATACTCGATCACCTCTGGCTCAATGCCGGCGTGTCGGATCAGGGCGAGCGTGTTGCGCGACGTGCCGCAGGCAGGGTTGTGATAGATGGTTGCCTTCATGACGCGGTCTCCTCGCTAGTTGCTGCCACAGCGCCCGAGGCCAGTGCTAGGGCGGCTGCAGCCGCGCTGTCTTTGCGCTCGCTGTAGCGGTCCACCAGGTAATCGCTGCGGTCCCGGACGAGCAAGGTGAATTTCACCAGTTCCTCCATCACGTCCACCACGCGGTCGTAGTAGGCGGACGGCTTCATACGGCCGTTGGCATCGAATTCCTGCCACGCCTTGGGCACGGATGACTGATTGGGGATGGTCACCATCCGCATCCAACGGCCCAGCACACGCAGCGCGTTGACCACATTGAAGGACTGAGAGCCGCCGCTGACCTGCATTACGGCGAGCGTCCGTCCCTGGGTAGGACGCATGCCGGCGTCTTCCAGGGGCAGCCAGTCGATCTGGTTCTTCAGCACGGCCGTCAGCGTCCCGTGTCGTTCAGGGCTAACCCAGACCTGGCCTTCAGACCAAATGGAAGCCTCACGCAGTTCGCGGACCTTGGGGTGATCGGGTGGCACGGCATCCAGCATCGGCAGCTCATGTGGGTCGAACAGCCTGGTCTCGGCGCCGAAGTGCTCCAGTAGGAGCTGCGCCTCCTGCGCCAGCTTCTTGCTGAAGGACTGCGGGCGGAGCGAGCCATACAGGATCAGGATGCGCGGCTTGTGGGCGTGCGGGTGTCCGACGGTAAGCCGGTCAAGGCTGGGCACGTCCAGCAGGCCGGAATCAATGTTGGGGAGGTCGAGCATTGGTTGTCCCTGACTGACGTTTCAACTATTCTGGAAATATGGAACATACCACAGCAGTTCGCGCCCTGGCGGCGCTAGGCAACGGCACACGCCTGTCCATCTATCGCGTGCTGGTCGAAGCTGGTCGCGGCGGGAAATTGGCAGGGGAGATTGCCCAGGCCCTGTCGTTGCCCGCACCCACGCTGTCCTTCCATCTGAAGGAGCTAGCCGCTGCCGATTTGGTTGCGGGCGAGCAACGGGGTCGAACGATCTGCTACCGCGCGAACTTCGATGTCATGACCGGCCTGGTCGGCTACCTGACTGAGAACTGCTGCGCGGGCGAGCAGGAGACCTGCGACGTGCAGGCGAAGTGCTGCTGATGTCTACCGAGGCTACAACGCGCCCTGGGCGGCTCTCGTTCCTTGATCGCTACCTCACCGCATGGATATTCATTGCGATGGGTGTCGGAGTAGCCTTGGGTG
Organism: Pseudoxanthomonas sp.; assembly: GCF_027498035.1. NCBI lineage: Bacteria > Pseudomonadati > Pseudomonadota > Gammaproteobacteria > Lysobacterales > Lysobacteraceae > Pseudoxanthomonas > Pseudoxanthomonas sp. The sequence goes on along the minus strand of NZ_CP114978.1, from coordinate 3,724,104 downwards.
CGCTTGTGCCGGGCGTGCAGGGCAAGATCGATGCATTGACCATCGGGACCACGAATCTACCAATCGCGGCCGGCCTGATCCTGATGATGTTCCCGCCCTTGGCGAAGGTCGATTACGGGCAGCTGGGCGTCGTCTTCCAGGACCGGCGGGTCTTGGCCTTGTCGCTACTGCAGAATTGGGTTGTCGGTCCTGTGCTGATGTTCGCTTTAGCGGTCATCTTCCTGCGGGATCAGCCCGGCTATATGACCGGCCTGATCCTGATCGGCCTGGCGCGCTGCATTGCGATGGTGTTGGTCTGGAACCAGCTTGCTGGCGGCGACAACGAATACGTTGCTGGGCTAGTCGCATTCAACTCGATCTTCCAAATCGCGTTCTTCAGCGTCTACGCTTGGTTGTTCCTGTCAGTGCTCCCGAGCGCAATGGGTCTGCAGGGCGTCGTGCTGGACGTAGGGTTCTGGCCGGTTGCCGAGGCCGTGCTGATCTACCTGGGCATTCCCTTCGCGGCTGGCTACATCACACGGCGCTGTTTGATCAGCAGCAAAGGGGCGGACTGGTATCGGGATCGCTTCCTGCCTGCAATCAGCCCGATCACCTTGGTGGCGCTGCTGCTGACCATCGTGGTCATGTTCGCGATGAAGGGCGGCGACGTGGTCCGCCTGCCCTTGGATGTCGTGAGGGTCGCAGTGCCGCTGACGCTCTACTTCCTCATCCAGTTCGCCATCAGCTTTGCCCTGGGCAAGCTCATCGCGAAGGATTACCCGCGCACGACGGCCATCGCCTTCACCGCCACAGGCAACAACTTCGAGCTGGCGATTGCGGTTGCAGTGGCTTCATTCGGAATCGCATCACCCGTCGCTTTTGCAGCTGTGATCGGACCGCTGATTGAGGTGCCGGTGCTGATCGTGCTGGTCAGTCTGGCTATGAGGTTGCAACGGCACTTCGCTAAGCACTGATCACTCTCGGTGTCCGCTTGTAGCCGAGAGGCGACGTCTAAAATGTCTCATGGGATGACGTGGCAGCTACCGCACTAGGCTGGGCTTGGCTGGCAAAGAGTGCTGCTGACATGGTTGCCGTTGCCGCTGCACTTCCCTTTACGTGTCTTCCATTGGTAACTGAGAAAAGCGTCGCGTGCTCCGAAAAAGGAAACCCCGACTCTGTACGACTTGACCGCCTATGGAGGCGCGGAAGTGGTTCACAGAATCGGGGCTCGACACCTAAGGTACTGCGACAGTCCGGTGCGGGCAACGGGAGTGAGGTGTTTTCCAGTCGCGCCGACTGCAGTGCAGCCAACGGCAACCGGCGCGAGACAGCCAAGGACTGGAAAGCAGCCCTGGCTCGCGTCCAACACCATATCGATCTCGTCGGTCACCGGGTCGAAGCTTTGGACTCGCTCAGGGCAGGCAAGCACATCGCGCACGTAGTGCTGCCGGAGATTGACTATCTGGGGCTCACCTGCGACGTACCGGAAGTGGGGCGCCCTGGAAAAAGAAAACCCCGCCGAAGCGGGGCTTGTCGATCCATCCGCCCGCTCTCCACGTAACAGTGGTGGTGCGGTACGTTCGAATCGAGCAATTGGGACCGTACCGCAGCCAACTGAAGCGGTCAAAGCCGAGCTGACGCCCGGCTGGTGTCGGTTGAATGCCGCCGAAGGGCCCGCTGCACCAGAGTGGCCGTGTCCACTGAGAACACTGAGAACCACTGGAACATCCTCTCCTGAAAGGCTTTCACCGTTCCCGGCCTGTTCCCAGCCGGGTTAGCGTGGGAACAGAGTCTCTGTCGTAATGGTCACAGCTCCAATTCCCACAGCTTGGGCGTGATGTGGAAGAAGTTGCCCGGATTACCGCCAGCGGGACGGAACTTATGTGTCAGGCGGCCGGGGTCCGTGATCAGCGCGCCATGTTCTTCCAGTAAGCGAGCGATAGCCTTGTAATCGAAGCCGCGCGCGACCTCCTGTTTGAACGTAGGGGGGAAGATCAAGTATTCGGGCTCGTTACTCGGATAGCGCACATAACCTGCGCGGTTGGCCGTCTTCACGTTGGATGCGGCCGCGTCGTTGCCGCAACGCGCGAAACGTGATTCGCCATGAACGTCCAGAAACCCGCGGACTGCAGTGAGCATGGCCGCCGGCTCGGAGTTGCCAGTGGTCTCGCGTGCTGCCAGCCAAGCCGCAAAGCACCTGCTCGACGCGCGCTCCGCCTCGCCGTTGGACCATCCCGTAATGCCGAATCGGGTCGCCAGCTCACCGGCTGCCCCGATCACTGCAAAGCGCTTGGCCGCACGCCGGACCTGTCCGCTTGCATTGTCCATGGTCATCGAATCGGCGAGAACCTGAACCCGGTCGCTAAGCCATGCGCGATGGCCCGGCACGTTATCCGCCAACCCCTCCAGGAGCGCGTGCAGGGCGTGGCCGTGGTGTTTGGTGGCCGACGCCTTCAATGCTTCGGCGAAATGGCCTGGGTGGCCGTCTACATGGTCGAACAGACCGTAGCCAGCGCCCGCGTCTGCCGGTACGTCCAGTACCCGGACCTCCTGGCCGGCGCGCACCTTGCCACCCGCCTGCTCGATGAGATCGGTCATGGAAATTTCGCCGGAGGAGAGGAACTGCAACCGCCAGCGTGCCGCCACGCGGGCTGCCCCGTTCCGGTTCGCCCGGCCCTTACCCTGGCCGTTGGCGAGCATGTAGGCCACGCTGCCCGCGTGCTTCGGGTCCAGCTCGCCGATTTCGTCCAGGATGAGCAACATGTCCGAGTGCAACGACGCCACACCCTCCAGCGCATTGTCGGTCTGGCGCCAAGTCCGTACGAACTCGGGCGGCCCGTACACGCTTGCCGCCACCTGTAGAGCGGTGGACTTGCCCACGCTGGAGCTTCCGCGCAGGTGCAACCCGCCACCTTCCATTTCCAGCAGCCCCAGACACGGGCCAGCAAATGCGGTAGCGACTGCCAGCACCAGACGGCTATTGCCAGCGCAAGCGGCAGATACGCGCTCACGCCACCCTTCGAGGGTGCCAGCACGCGACAAGGCGGTGGCCTCCAGGCTGGTGGCCTGGTAGATGATGGGCTCGCCACGCTCGTTATAGGCGCGATCCGGTAGGACGAAGGCATCGCCGTGCCAGCCGGTGCGGGTCACGCAGCGCGCGGCCACCTCCACGTCTGCGCCTTGGATGAAGTCCAGCAACTTGCCGCGCTGCGCGGGGCGGGTGGCAATCTCCAGCCCCTGTCGCAGCAGTTCGGCGCGTAGCACTTCGCCATTACCGGCCAGCATCGACATGGGCATGGCCCAGCGGTGCTCGCGGCCGTCGCGGTCGGCGAACACTAGCAGCCGCCCCCATTCGCCGCCGCTGGCATCACGGGTGCGTGCAGCCACGATCAGGGGCGAGCAAATCCATTCCTTGTGCTTGCCCTTGAGCCAGTAGATGCCTGCGCGCTGGCCGGACAACTGCGGCAGGTTCTCGAAGTGGGGCGTGAGGCTGTTCCCGGTTTCTTCGTGGTGGGAACTGACCGGGGACGCCTGAAACTCCTGCGGCGCAAGCATGTTCCCGGTGTTCTCGATGTTCCCGGCGTGGGAGTCAGTCTCCTGGTGTTCGAAGGCGGGCGTGCCGATGTCAGTCATTGAGCACCACCTGGGCATCGAACAGCCGCAGAGCGATGGCACCCAGTTCGCGGCGCTCCTCGTCGGTCAGGGTGAAGCCTGCGGCGAGCGTGAAAGCCATGCGCTGCACTGCCTCCACGTCCCGGCACGCCGTGTCCATCGCCAGCGAGAAAGCGGACAGGCGGCGACGCAGGCGCGATGCCACCTCGCTGGCATCGCGGGGCAGACGATTGGAGGCGGCCACGTGCACGAAAGCCCCGGCCATCAGGCCGGGGCTCCCCTCTTTCTGAGAGCGTGGCATCAGCCGCTTACCTCCGGCGCGTCGGCCTGCGCGGCCGTCGCCAGGCGCACCTTGCGAACCGCACGCAGCAGACGGGCTTTGGCGTTCTTCTCGGCCGTCTTGGCCTTGCCATAAGCCATGCCGGTTGCCGAGCTGCCCACTTCCTCACACATGCGGTGCAGCAGCAGATGGTCAGTCGGGAGGTGCTCCAGGATGCCGTGGGCGGCCTTCCAGTCCGCGAGGCGGCCGCGGTACTCAACGGCGGCTGCCTTGCGCGCCACGATCGCCTGCTGCGCCACAATGGCCTTCAGGCCGATGTTAGCCAGCTCAGTAACGGAGGTGCTCATTCCGCACCCCCAGCGATGAACGCCTCCAGGTCAGCGCGGCGGTAACGCACAGAGCGCTCGCCGAACTTCAGGAAGCGGGGGCCTTTCTGCAGCGAACGCCAGTTAGCGAGCGTGCGCTCGGACAGCTGGTATTCGGCGGCAACCTGCTTGGGGGTAAGGATGTCGGTGTGAGCAAGCGGATTGGGGGGGACGGGTACAACGAGAACGTGGGGGTTCACTTCAAGACCTCTGGCAATTCCCAGGGGAGTCCCGGGATTGCTAGTGCATTCTTGTGATGAAACCAGCTCAGTCACGCGTTCCGCGCTAACACGTTCTAAAACGAACTAACCCGCACTAACACGCTCATCTCTCGTCTGTGCGCCTCTCAGCTTTCCGTCTATTGGTGAGCGCATCGGCTACCTGTTTCGAGGTGAGCGGCCTGAAATTACCGTCCTGATGGAAGTAAAGAAGTCCGCCACCTTCAATACGCAGCCCATGTTCTCGGGCCTTGGCCGCGTCCCAGCTGCGCAAATGGTCGGTCACCTCAACCACTGTAGATTTGCTCGCAGCGCACCCTATGCCCTTCAGGGCAAGGTCAATCAACCGACCAGGCATGCGTGCGCGTTGCTGTGGCTGGGCGAGTGCAGCGGATTCTTCCGCTCGAATCGGTGCAGACGCCTCTAGGCGCGATGGCAACTCATATTCGTGGCTACGCACGTCTCCTACCTTCACCCCTGGAAACTCGTCCGGAAACAGGAATGGGACTGGCAAGGATTCACCCCACGTTCGGAACTCACACAGCACGACGGCCTTGATCAGCCGCTTGTCTCCCGACCTACTGGCATCCTCCGCCCGCAAAGTGCCAGCGGATATATGGCTCCGAACAAATTCCCACCGTTCCCAAAGCTCGGTGCCGGGATCGGGCAGCTCCAGACGGAGTGGATCAATGTTGAAGGACAGGAATACCGCGTCCTTTGCAGCGACATAGGCGAGGTTTTTCCAATATGTCCAGGCTGGTCGCCCGGCATTCACTGGCGGCAACCGCAACTGAGAAACGAAATCCGGATCGATCCAAACCACTCAAGCACGCCTATGCCCCTGAAAGAGAGGCCGCACCAGGCCGGCAGGGTGACCGGCTTCTAACCCACGTCGGGCGAGGTGAGGCCACTAGATTGCCAAACACTTATGTCTGCGGCAGGCATCGTCACAACCGCGTCATTCTTCGCTTCTGCTACCCGTCCCAGCAATTAGGGCTTGAAGGACTAATGCAAACGAGTCAGTGCCAGCTACGAGGGCGCAGCGGTAACCATGGCGACTCTGAGTATTGGCATGCACTGCGGCGTCCTACGTTTAATGAGCGCCCGAGCGTGACTACTCGCTTTTCTCAGCGGCTCGTACAATTTTTAGGTTCAACCCACCTTGGACTTGAACGCCACCACGTTTGCGCCTGTGCGAAGTCCATCCAGATAGTCCGCCCACCCCTGCATCATCTTCCGCCGCTCAGCCAAGTGCGCCGTCCGGTTGTAGGCACGTCCGTTTGCATCCTTCACTGCATGGGCTAGCTGGTGCTCGATGAAGTCCGGCCGGTACCCCAGCACTTCATCCAAGACTGTGCGTGCCATCGCCCGGAACCCATGGCCGGTCATTGTGGGCACGATTCGTGTGCGCCCATCCTTGCCCATCTCCTCCCGCGTAAACCCCATGTACCCAAGGGCGGCATTAATCGCTGCCTCGCTCATCGGCCGCCCCTTCTTCCGAGCGTTGGGGAACACATAGACCCCCCTTCCCGTATGGGGGTGGAGTTCTCGCAATATCCCTATCGCCTGGGAGGCCAGCGGCACGATGTGCGACGGATTCGTCTTGCTTGCGACGTAACGCCACTCCCCTACTTCAAGGTCCATGTCCGACCACTTGGCCTGCCGCAGCTCCCCCGGCCGGGCGAACACCAGCGGGGCCAACTTCAAGGCCGCCATAACCACTGGGGTGCCCTGGTAACCGTGGAGCGCCCGCAGCAGGTCCGCCACTTTGCTCAAATCATCCTGCCCCTTTTGAGGGTCGTAGATGGTTGCGAAGTTCCGACTGACCGGCTGGGCGAGCGCGCCGATGAGATCGGACGCAGGGTTGTAGTTCGTAGGCACACGCCCCGTGGCAGCGGCGTACTTGAAGACCTGACTAGTGAGCAGGCGGGCCCGGTGGGCAGTCTCCACCGCGCCGCGCGCTTCAATCCTTCGCAGGGCGGCAAGCAACTCCGGCGAGGTGACATTGGCGATAGGGCGCGCTCCGATGTAGGGAGCCAAGTCCTTCTCAAGCAAGCGACGCTCACGGTCAGTCGTTCCGTTGACCACCTTTGTCGCGCGCTGTCGCAGCAGCTCGTCGGCGACAGCAGCAAATGTGTTGGCTGCATGCTCCTTGGCTGCGGCCTGTTCGGCCTTCCTTTGCTCACTGGGGTCTACCCCCCTGGCAAGGAGTTCGCGAGCCACACGGACGCGCTCACGGGCATCTGCCAGCTTCACCGCCGGGTACGATCCAAAGCCGATTGTGTTCTGTTTACTCGTCACTGGACGCCGATAGTCCCAGCGCCAGAGCTTTGCCCCGTCGGGCATGACCCAGAGGAACAAACCGCCACCATCCCGCAGCTTGTACTTGCCCTCTTTCGGCTTTGCGTTCTGGACCTGGGACGCTGACAGTGGAGCGATTCGCTTCGGCATGTTCCTGAAATCCGCTTTTGCGGTACGGACCGCTTCCGCCATCCATGTACCGTCAAACTTACCGCCAAAATTGGGTGACTTAGAGTGACACGCGGGGATGTCACAGGATGCTGGGCAACAAAAAACCCCGACAAATGCGGGGTTTGCAGTAAACCGGAGTACGTCACGGGATGTCTATCTGGTGGGCCGTGATGGATTCGAACCATCGACCAAAAGATTAAAAGTCTTCTGCTCTACCGACTGAGCTAACGGCCCGTACTGCGACCCGGCATTGCGCCGGGCCGGAGATTTTACCGCATCAGGTCACCGATGCGCGAATCGGCGCCGATCAGGCGTAATGGGTCGGGTCGGCCACGCCAGCGTCGACGAAGCCATCGGCACGCAACCGGCAGGCATCGCAATGGCCGCAAGCCTTGCCGGCCGCGTCGGCGTTGTAACAGGACACGGTCGAACCGAAGTCCACGCCCAGCGCCACGCCCTCACGCACGATGTCGGCCTTGCTCAGGAACTGAAGCGGCGCGTGCACCTTGATGCCCGCCCCTTCCACGCCGGCCTTGGTGGCCAGGTTCGCCAAGGCCTGGAAGGCCTCGATGAAGTCCGGGCGGCAGTCGGGATAACCCGAATAATCCACGGCGTTGACGCCGCAGAAGATGTCGGCAGCGCCCAGCACCTCGGCCCAGCCCAGCGCGACCGACAGCATGATGGTGTTGCGGGCCGGCACGTAGGTGACCGGAATACCGGCGCCGCCGGCCTCGGGCACATCGATGTCATCGGTCAGCGCCGAGCCGCCAATGCTGCGCAGGTCGACATTGACGACCTTGTGCGCAGCGGCACCCAGCTCCTTGGCCACGCGCGCGGCGGCATCGAGTTCGGAGGTGTGGCGCTGCCCGTATTGCACGCTCAAGGCGTAGACATTGAAGCCCTGTGCGCGGGCCATGGCCAGGACCACGGCGGAATCCATCCCGCCGGAAACGAGAACAACTGCATTTTTCATGGGGTTTCTTCTTGCCGGCGAGACAGGCCGGGGAATGCATAGCCTAGCGCCACGACGCGCCGTCGGTCACTCAGCGGCCGGGTTCGTCGTTCCACAGCAGTTTGTGCAGCTGCATCTGGAAGCGCACCGGCAGGCGGTCTTCGACGATCCAGTCGGCCAGGTCACGTGGCGTGAGCTGATCCTTGGACGGTGAGAACAGCACGCTGCAGCGCGCGGACAGTGCGTGCTCGCGCACGATCTCGCGCGCCCATTCGTAGTCGCTGCGGCCGCACAGGACGAACTTGATCTGGTCGCGCGCGGTCAGCAGCGGCAGGTTGTCCCAGCGGTTGCGGTGTTCTTCAGCCGAACCTGGCGTCTTGATGTCCACGATGCGCGACACGCGCGAATCGACCTGCGAGACGTCGATGGCGCCGGAGGTTTCCAGCGACACGTCGTAGCCGGCATCGCACAGGCGCTTGAGCAGGCTGATGCAACGCTTCTGCGACAGCGGCTCGCCGCCGGTGACGCAGACATGGCGCACGCCCTGGCGCGCGACCTCGGCCAGGATGTCGTCGATCTCCCACCAGGTGCCGCCATGGAAGGCGTAGGCGGTGTCGCAGTAGCTGCAGCGCAGTGGGCAGCCGGTCAGGCGCACGAACACCGTCGGCCAGCCGGCCGCATCGGCCTCGCCTTGCAGCGACAGGAAGATCTCAGTGATCTTCAGCCGGTCCTGTGGCGATTGTTCAATGTGGCTGGGAAGGGCAACGGCGGCGGCGTTCATTTCGGTCTCTCTGACACGTCTTTCTAAAATGGATGCGCCACCGCAGACCTCGCAGTGGCGTTCAATGAGCTTCAAAACAACAACATGGAACGGCCCGGAAGGGGCCGGCGCGCATCAGCGGATCTGGCCAACCTGGATCGAATGCAGGCGATCTTCTGCGGTGCGGGCGACATCACTATTGGGATACTGCTGGATCACCGACTGCAGGGTGGCCTCTGCATCGTTGACCTTGCCCAGGCCGTATTGCGCCAGGCCGAGTTTCAACAATGCACCGGATGCCTTGTCGTGCGTCGGATAGCGCGACAGCAGCGCACGGAACTGGTCGGCGGCCATCTGGTAGTTCTGGGTGACGTAGTAGCTCTCACCCAGCCAGTACAGCGCGTTGGGCGCATACACGCCACTGGGATACAGCTGCAGGAAGCTGGTGAACAGATTGGCCGAGTCGGCGTACTCGCCCTTTTTCAGCGCATCGAACGCCACGCCGTAAGCCGTGCGCTCGTCACCAGCCTGGGCCATGGCGCCGGCATCGCCGTGCACGGACGGCGCGGCTTCCGCATTCGCACCCACCGCAGGATTGGGCTGCTGTGCCGAAGCGCTCCCGCCCTGCTGCGGCAATGCCACCGGCGGCACGGCACCGGCGGATGCCGCAGGTGCGGCGCCACCACCGGAACCTTCCAGGCGGCCAAGCCGGCCATCGAGATCCAGATACTGGTCGCGGGCACGCTGCTTGAGCTGTGCGTTTTCGTTCTGCAACTGCTCGACCGTGCCGCGCAGGTCGGTCAGATCGCTACGTAGCTGGTTGACCTGGTTGAGCAGGTCGGTATTGCCCTGGGTGTTGGTCGACTGTGCTTCAAGCGCGGCGACGCGGTCTGCCAGGCTTGCGCGCTGGGCAAAGGCGGTCGGTGCCAATCCCAGCGACAGCAGCAGGACCGGCAGGAGAATGCGGAATTTGATTGGACGCATGGTGCTCACGTGACAAAAAGTGCGGGTTTCCCACGGGAAACGGCATTGAATCATGGCCGGCCAATGAAAAGGGCCGGTGACTGGCCGGGCAGACAGGTTATGTCCTGTTGCCCCGCCCGCTCACCGGCCCTGGTAGGCCACCGCGAACGGTGGCCCGGTCAGACGTCGATTACTTCGCGGTGTACACGATTTCGACGCGACGGTTCTTGGCCCAGCAGTCTTCGTTCGACTCGGTGCAGGTCGGACGCTCTTCGCCGTAGCTCACCACCGACAGCTGCGCGCCCGAACCACCGGCGGCCTGCAGGGCGGAGGAGACAGCGTTGCCGCGGCGCTCGCCCAGACCCAGGTTGTACTCGCGGCTGCCGCGCTCGTCGGTGTTGCCTTCGAGGTTGATGCGCGAGGACGGACGGTCACGCAGGTACTTGGCGTGGCAGGCCATGATGGCCTGGAATTCCGGCTTCAGCGAATCCTGGTCCAGGTCGAAGTAGACCACGCGCTGGCGCAGGCAAGCATCGGTATCCAGATCGCTCGGGCCGTACAGACCAGCGGTCTCGGTCGGCTGGGTCATCGCCGGCGGCGGCTCGACGGCCGGCTGCGGAGCGGCTTCCTTCGTGTTTTTCTTACAACCGGCCAGAACGGCCACGGACATCAGGGACAGAGCAACGACGCGAAAAGTGGTGTTCATTTGGGTTCCTTGGTACACGAATCCGGGATGGTGGATACAAACGTGCGCTAGTTTAACGCAACATTAAGCCGACGGAATGGCCCGTCCGCATTATTTTTGCGTCGCAGCGGTCCGGTACGGGGACCACGCCGGCTCACGCACATCGCCCTGCGCCAGCACCAGTCGCTGGCGGACGCGGCCATCTGCGGAAACGGCGTACAGCACGCCCCGACCACCCTCGCGTGCGGCATACAAAATCATCGAGGCGTTGGGGGCAAAGCTCGGCGACTCATCGAGTGAACCGGGCGAAAGCGTCTGCCAGCGCGGCGAACCGGTGCTGGAATCCATCATGGCAATGCGATAGGTGTTGCCGCTGCCCTGGGCCACGGCGATCTTCTTGCCATCATAGGACACGGTGGGCGTGGCGTTGTAGTTGCCTTCGAAGGTCACACGGGTCGCGCCACCGCCGCTGGACGGCGCCTTGTAGACCTGCGGGCGGCCACCACGGTCGGAGGTGAAGTAGATCGAACCACCGTCGGCACTCCAGGTCGGCTCGGTATCGATGCCGTACTGGTTGGTGATCTGGGTCAGCGCCTTGCTGCCCAGGTCCATCACGTAGATCTCGGGGTTGCCGCTGCGCGAGAGCGTCAGCGCCAGCTTGCGGCCGTCCGGCGAGAAGGCCGGGGCGCCATTGATGCCACGGAAGCTGGCGACCAGCTCACGTGCGCCAGTGGTGATGTCCTGGATGTAGATCGACGAGTTGCCCCGCTCGAAGCTGACATAGGCCAGCTTGCGGCCATCCGGGTTCCACGACGGCGACAACAGCGGCTCGGCCGAACGCACGATCGTCTGCGGGTTGAAACCATCCGAGTCGGCGACCATCAGCGCATAGCGCGCGTTGGCACCCAGGCCGGTCTGGGTCACGTAGGCGATGCGGGTCCAGAAGGCACCGCGGATACCGGTGATCTTTTCGTAGATCGCATCGGCCATCTGGTGGGCGACATCGCGCATGGCGTTGGCGCGGCCAGTCATGGCCAGGCCGAGCAGGCGCTCCTGCTTGGCGACGTCGAACAGTTCGTATTCGACCCGGAAGGCGCCATTGCCGCCATCCAGCACGCGACCGACCACGATGTAGTCCTGCTTCAGCGCACGCCAGGTCGGGTACTGGATCTCCGAACCACGGGTCGGCTTCTCGACGATGCTGGCTTCGGGCAGGGTGCGGAACGTACCGGAACGCTCCAGGTCGGCGCGGACCACCTGCGACACATCGGTGGTCGGCGCAGCGCCAGAACCCTGGTAGGGCATCGGCACGACCGTGATCGGCAGCGCGGACGGATTGCCGCCGACGATGTTTATTTCCAGCCCCTGGCTCTGGGCGAAAGCCGCCGCAGGCAGGAAGAGGAAGACGAACATGGCGAAATACTGCGTCAGTTTCTTCATGAAGGCTGGGCTTTGGAAAAATGGCCGGCTAGGGATACCAGCCGGCGCGTGAACACTTTCGCAATTATGAACGCCAAGACCGCGTGAATTAACGGTCCTGCGCCTCGAAGGTGAAGATCAGGCGGCGATTGAACACCGACTCGAAGCCACGGTACGGCAACGGCTGCGCTTTCAGGACGGCTGCTTCGATCGAACGCTGGCCCTGGGCATCCATCGGACAACCGGACTGGACCTGCGCCGAAATGACCTCGCCACCGACGATCTGGGTGACCTCGACCTTGCAGCGCGTCCCCACCGGAACCGAATCCGGACGGGTCCACTGATTCATCACCGCGCTCTGGATCGCCGCCTGGTACTTGGCCAGCAAGCCCGTGTCGGTGCCGTTCTGGCCCGCCTGCGGGGCGGCCGCGGCGGCTTGTGCCGGGGAAGACGCCTGCTGCTGCGAGGCCTGCTTGGCACGCACATCCGCCAGCTGGCGCAGTTTCTGCTCGGCCAGCTTGGCTTGGTTGGTGGCCTGCTCGCGCTGGGCACGGATGGCGGCAAGCTTCTTCTGCTTGTCGTCTTCCAGCTGCTGCGCAGCCAGGCGCTGCTTGCGCTCGGCTTCTTCCTGACGCTTCTGCTCGGTCAGGTCGATCTGCTCCTGGCGACGCTTGGCTTCCTGCTCCTTCTCGGCCTTTTCCTGGGCGATGGCCAGGCGGCTGGCCTCTTCCTGGTTGACCTGATCGGGCACCGGCACGCGCTCCTGGGCCACCTGCTGCTGTGGCACCGGCGAATCCTGCGGCTTGGGCTCGGGGACCGGCTGCGGCGGCGGCACGGTGTCCTGCTCGGCCACCGGCTGGGGCATCGGCGTGGGCGGCGTTGGCTTGGGCTCGACCTTGGACGCTTCGCGGATCGCCTGTTGCGCAGCCTGCATGTCCGAGGCCGACATCTGCAGCGAAGCCTCGATCGCCGGCGAACCCGCGGCGGCTTCGGCCTGGTCGTCGTTCCAGTGAAAATAGGACGAGGCGATGATCAGCAGCAGCAACAGGACGTGCACGCCCACGGCCAGGCCCACGGCGGGGCCCGGACGGTCGCGCGGATCGTGGCGCTCGAAGTGGGACGCCTCAGCGTGCATTGCCGCCTGCGCCGCCCGGTTTGCTCATCAGGCCGACCTTGGTCACGCCCGCCTTGGAAATCAGACTGGTGGCGTCGATCACCTTCTGGTAATTGGCATCGCCGGGCGCAGCCAGGAATACCGGGATGTCCTTGTTCTCGCTGACGAAGGCGGCCAGGCGCGCCTGCAGTTCCTCCGGCGACAACTCCTGGATTTCGGCGTCCTTGAGCTTCAGGAAGAAGCGCCCGTCGCCATCGACGGTGACGATCACCGGATCGGCCTTGCTGTCGACCGAACGGGCGGTCGACTTGGGGATGTCCACGTTGACCGCCAGGGTCAGCATGGGCGCGGTCACCATGAAGATGATCAGCAGCACGAGCATCACGTCGATGTACGGCACGACGTTGATCTCCGACTTCAGCTTGCGGCGCTTGCGACTGCGCGAAATGGCCGATTGCATGGGCGAGCCCTCAGTCTTCGCCGGTCTGGCGCTGCAGGATCGAGCTGAACTCGTCGGCGAAGGTTTCGTAGCGCACCGAGATGCGCTCGACGCGGGTGGTGAAGCGGTTGTAGGCCCACACCGCCGGGATCGCCACGAACAGGCCGATGGCGGTGGCGAACAAGGCTTCGGAAATACCCGGGGCCACGGCCGCGATGCCGGCCTGCTCACCGCTGTTGAGCATGTCGTGCATGGTCACCATGATGCCGAACACGGTGCCGACCAGGCCCACGTACGGGGCGGTCGAACCGATGTTGGCCAGCAGCTCCAGGTTGCGTTCCAGCGCATCGATCTCGCGCACGTAGGCGGTGCGCATGGCGCGCTGGGCGCCTTCGAGCTGGATGCGCGGATCGGCCCGGCGCTTGTCGCGCAGGCGGGCGAATTCGCGGAAACCGGCTTCGAAGATGGCCTCCAGCCCGGTCACCACGCGGCCGCGGTCGGTGGCCACCGAATACAGCTTGTTGAGGTCGGCACCGGACCAGAACCGGCCTTCGAACTCGTCCGCATCGCGATTGGCGCGCTTGAACACGCCGGCCTTGCGGAAAATGATCACCCAGCTGACCAGCGAGCCGACCAGCAGCAGCAGCACGATCACCTTGACCGGCAGGCTGGCTTTGAGCAGCAGCTCGAAGTAGTTGATGCTGGTATGGGTCACCTGTGCGGTGGCCTGGGCGGCCGCGTTGGCGGTCTCCGCCGGCAGCGCCTCGGTCACGGTGTCCTGCAGCGCCAGGAGCAATCCAATCATCCGTTGTTTCCTCGGTTTTACGCTTAAAGGGTTGTCGGGACTTCCAACAACTTGAATGTTTCGTACAGCGCCGCGTCCAGCCCTACCGGGCGGAACGCAGAAGCGGACACCGCCGCCACTTTGACTTCGGCCGTCAGCAGCTGCTGGTCCTCGCGCCAGATGGTCTGGGCGAACACGATGCTCGCCCGTCGCACCTGCTTGACCGACACGGTGACCTTCAACAGGTCATCCAGGCGTGCAGGCTTGAGAAAATCCAGCTGCATGGCGCGCACCACGAAGACCAGGTCGTGGTCCGAGCGCAGCTGCTCCTGCATCTGGCCGCGTGCGCGCATCCACTCACTGCGCGCACGTTCCAGGAAAGCCACGTATTGCGCGTGATAGACCACCCCGCCAGCGTCGGTATCTTCCCAATAGACGCGTGTCGGCCAACTGAATGCGTCGGTAACCGGCTGGGCAGGCTTGGAAGACTCTGACAAGGGACAAGCTCCGTAAATTCTGGGACTGGAACGCGGCAATCGCTCGGGCGAGGCTAGAACAGCGGTTCCGACAGCCCGACCACCCCCGGATCAGGCGCCTTGCCGGGCAGTCCCAGGTGTCGATAGGCCTTGGACGTGGCCATGCGCCCGCGCGCGGTGCGCACCAGGAAGCCCTGCTGGATCAGGTACGGCTCGATCACGTCTTCCAGCGTGCCGCGCTCTTCGCTCAGCGCCGCAGCCAGCGACTCCACGCCGACCGGGCCGCCATCGAAATTCTCGATGATGGTGTGCAGCAGGCGGCGGTCGATCTCGTCGAAGCCCTCGGGATCCACTTTCAGCATTTCCATCGCGGCATTGGCCACGGCCAGGTCGATATGGCCGTTGGCGCGCACCTGGGCGTAATCGCGCACCCGGCGCAGCAGCCGGTTGGCGATGCGCGGGGTGCCGCGCGAACGCCGGGCGATTTCCGCCGCGCCTTCCGGCTCGCAGGTGATGCCCATGATCTGCGCCGAGCGGCGCACGATCCGGGTCAGCTCCTCGGCGCTGTAGAACTGCAGGCGCTGGACGATGCCGAAGCGGTCGCGCAGCGGCGCGGTCAGCAGGCCCGCGCGCGTGGTGGCGCCGATCAGGGTGAACGGCGGCAGGTCCAGCTTGATCGAGCGGGCGGCCGGGCCGTCGCCGATCATGATGTCGATCTGGAAATCTTCCATCGCTGGGTACAGCACTTCCTCGACCACCGGCGAGAGGCGATGGATCTCGTCGATGAACAGCACGTCGTGCGGCTGCAGGTTGGTCAGCAGCGCGGCCAGGTCGCCAGCCTTTTCGATCACCGGGCCGGAGGTCACCCGCAGGCTCACGCCCAGCTCGTTGGCGATCACGTGGCTCAGCGTGGTCTTGCCCAGGCCGGGCGGGCCGAAGATCAGCACATGGTCCAGCGCCTCGCCACGGCCCTTGGCCGCCTGGATGTAGATATCCAGCTGCTCACGGACCGGCTGCTGGCCCAGGTAGTCGGCCAGCCGCTTGGGCCGGATCGACGCCTCCAGGGCGTCGTCCTCGCGGGTGGCGTCGGCGGCGATGATGCGGTCACTCATGTGGCTATGGTCTCACGCGCCGCAGTGGCGGCGCAGGCCACGCGCATCAGATCTCCACCTGCGCGCCCAGTTCGACCAGCCGGTTGCCCGGGATCCGGAAGAACGTGGTCGCCGGCGCGGCGTTGCGGTGCATGGCCGCGAACAGCTTGTCGCGCCAGATCGGCATGCCGCGGCGGGCGCTGGCCACGATGGTTTCGCGGCTGGCGAAGAACGTGGTGTCCATGGGGTCGAAGTACGGCCCGCCGCGATCGCAGCTGCGCATCAGCGCCAGCGGCACGTCGGGCGTTTCCATGAAGCCGAACTTGACGATCACCCGGTAGAACTCGTCGCCGATCTCCTCGACCTTCAGCCGCTTGTCGGCCGGGGCATAGGGCAGCGGCAGCGTGTACACGGTCAGGAACACGTTGCGCTCGTGCAGCACCTTGTTGTGCTTGAGGTTGTGCAGCAGCGCGTGCGGGACCATGCCGGTCTGCGCGGTCAGGAACACCGCCGTGCCCGGCACACGCACCGGCGGAGCCAGCATCAGGCCCGGCAGGAAGCTGTCCAGCGCGATGCCGTCCTTGCGGATCTCCGCACCCAGCAGCTCGCGGCCGCGGCGCCAGGTGCGCAGCAGGGTGAACACCAGCAGGCCCAGGGCCAGCGGGAACCACGCGCCGTCGAAGAACTTGGCGCCGTTGGCGATCACGAAACCCACGTCAACGATGAAGAACACCACGCACAGCGGCAGCACCCAGGTGCGCCACTTCGGCCACAGCGCGCGCGCTACCAGCGCCAGCAGCAAGGTATCGATGAGCATGGTCGCCGAGACCGAGATGCCATAGGCCGTGGCCAGCGCGGTCGAACTGCCGAATGCTAGCACCACCGCCAGCACGGCAATCATCATGATCCAGTTGACGCCCGGCACGTAGATCTGGCCGATGGTGTCGTGCGAGGTGTGCTTGACGTGCATGCGCGGGATGTAACCCAGCTGCATGGCCTGGCGCGAAACCGAGAACGCGCCACTGATCACCGCCTGCGAGGCAATGATGGCGGCCATCGTGGCCAGCACGATCATCGGGTACAGCGCCCAGTCCGGCACCGCCTCATAGAAGGGATTGTTGACCGCGGCCGGATCTTCCAGCACCAGCGCGCCCTGCCCCAGGTAGTTCAGCATCAGGCACGGCAGCACCATGATGTACCAGCCGTAGCGGATCGGGCGGGCGCCGAAATGGCCCATGTCGGCATACAGCGCTTCGCCACCGGTCACCGCCAGCACCACCGCGCCCAGGATCAGCACCGAATGCCAGCCGTGGGTGATGAAGAACTTGACGCCCCACACCGGGTTGAAGGCCTTCAGCACTTCCGGCGCGTCGACGATGTTGTAGATGCCGATCGCCGCCAGCGCCAGGAACCACACCATCGTGATCGGGCCAAACACCTTGCCCACCTTTTCGGTGCCGAAGCGCTGGGCCATGAACACCAGGACCAGGATCACCACGGTGATCGGCACGATCCAGTGGTCCAGAGCCGGAGCGGCCACTTCCAGGCCTTCCACCGCACCCAGCACCGAGATGGCCGGGGTGATCACGCCATCGCCGAAGAACAGCGAGGCACCGAAGATCCCCAGGATGCCGATCACGTAGGCCGACCGCGAATCCTTGGGCAGCGTGCGCTGGGCCAGGGTCATCAGCGCCATGATCCCGCCCTCGCCGTCATTGTCGGCGCGCATGATGATGGTCACGTACTTGACCGTCACCGTGATCACCAGCGCCCAGAACACCAGCGACAGGATCCCCAGGATGGTGTCGTGGTTGCCGACCAGGCCGAAGTGCGGCGAGAACGCCTCCTTCAGCGTGTACAGCGGGCTGGTGCCGATATCGCCGAACACGACACCGATCGCCCCCAGGATCAGCTTGGGCAGACCCTGGTTGCCGTGACCATGATGCGAGGGGGCACTGTCGGCCGGGGAAGAGGAGGCGGAGGACATGGCAAAAGCTAGCCTACTGCTGGAAAAGTGACGAAAGCCTGCACACTCAGCGCAGGGCCGAGCGCAGGGCCTTGCGGATGATCCCGGCGGCATCATCGCCCGCGGCCGTGGCCTCGCGGGCCATGCGCTGGGCTTCGGCCGGTTTGTAGCCGAGCTGCTGCAGGGCGATGACGGCTTCGGACTGCGGATCGACCGGCGCGGCGGACAGCGTGATCGGGTCGCTGCCGACCAGGCCGGCGGCGCGATCGCGCAGTTCCACCACCATGCGCTCGGCGGTCTTCTTGCCGATGCCGGGGATGCGGGTCAGCGCGGTGACATCGCCGGCCTGCACCAATCGCGCGAATTCATCGACGCTCACGCCTGACAGGATCGCCAGGGCGATCTTGGCGCCGATGCCGGTGACCTTCTGCACGTCGCGGAACAGGCGCCGCTCGCTCTCGCGCAGGAAGCCGTACAGCGAGACGCTGTCTTCCTTCTGCGCGTAATGGGTAAAGAGCGTGACTTCGCGACCGACCTCGGGCAGGTCGTAGAAGGTGCTCATTGGCGCCTCCAGTTCGTAGCCGACGCCGCCACCCACTTCGATCATCAGCCACGGCGGCGATTTGGTGACCAGCAGACCACGGAGCCGCCCGATCATGCGCAGACTCCCGCGTGCAGCCAACCATGGCGCGACGGCATCGCACCTGGAGCGCCCTGCCCGGCCATCCCTGGCCGGGCGCTCAGCGCCACGCGAGGCAGTGCCTCGCTAGCGTGGCGCATCGCCCATGGCGGTGACTTGGTCACCAGCAGTCCGCGCAGGCGCCCGATCACTTGCGGCTCCAGGCGCTGCGCGCGTCCACGCCCATGCGGGCGGCGGTGGCACGCACGTGCGCGTGGGTGATGGCCACGGCCAGCGCATCGGCCGCGTCGGCCTGCAGCTTGCCCTTGAGGTTCAACATGATGCCGACCATGTGCTGGATCTGTTCCTTGTCTGCGCCACCGCGGCCAACGACGGCCAGCTTGACCTCCTTGGCCGCGTATTCGTGGACCGGCAGGTCGCGCAGGACCACCGCGGCCATGGCCGCGCCGCGCGCCTGGCCGAGTTTGAGTGCCGAATCGGGATTGCGGGCCATGAACACCTGTTCGATCGCCACTTCGTCGGGTTTCCATTCTTCCAGCAGTTCGCCCAGGCCGACCAGCAGTCGCTTGAGCCGCTGCGGGAAGCCGCCCTCGCCCAGCAGCACCAGCGGCGCGTTGAACACGTGCACGGTACGCCCGGCAGCATCGACATCGATGATGCCGACGCCGGTGCGCTGCGAGCCCGGGTCGATGCCAAGGATGCGGGTCATGTTCGAAGGTGTCCTGCGAAGCGGGCCAGGCCGGGGGAAGTCACGCAGGAACCATGCCACCAGGACCGCGTACCGCCTGTCCCGGGCGTGGCATCAGGCGTAGGCGTCCTGACCAAGCTGTGCGTTGTGGCAGACGTTCTGCACGTCGTCCAGGTCTTCAAGCATGTCGAGCATCTTGACCACCTGCTTGCCGACATCGCCGTCCACGGCCGAGTCGGTCTCGGCGCGCATGGACACTTCGGCCTGGTCGGGCTTCAGGCCAGCGGCTTCCATCGCCACCTTGACCGCCTCGAACGCGTCGGGCGCGGTCAGCACGTCGATCGAGCCATCATCCGGGTAGACCACCACGTCGTCGGCGCCGGCCTCGATGGCCGCTTCAGTCACCGCGTCTTCGTCGGCGCCCGGCGAGAACGACAGCACGCCCAAGCGCTTGAACATGAAAGCCACCGAGCCTTCGGTGCCCATGTTGCCGCCGCACTTGGCGAAGGCATGGCGCACATCGGCCACGGTGCGCACGCGGTTGTCGGTCAGGCAGTCAACGATCACCGCGACACCACCCGGGGCGTAGCCCTCGTAGCGGATGGTTTCGTACTCCACGCCTTCCAGCTCACCGGTCGCCTTCTTGATGGCGCGCTCGATGACGTCCTTGGTCATGTTGGACGACAGGCCCTTGTCCATGGCCGTGCGCAGCGCCGGATTGTTATGCGGATCACCGCCACCGGCACGGGCCGCGACGCTGATCTCGCGGATGATCTTGGTGAAGATCTTGCCGCGCTTGGCATCGCTGGCGTTCTTGCGGGCTTCGATCGAAGGGCCTCGACCCATGACACACTTCCGTTGGGGACACGAACACGAAGCGGCGATTTTACCCCAATGCGCGGCGCGCGCCGGGCCGGCCAGTCAAGGCAGGAACCGGCCCTGCTGCAGGAAGGCCACCACCTGGCGCGCCGCCAGCGGCGAAAACGCCAGCCCGGTATGACTGGTCCGTACGCAGCAGTGGTCGGACAGGCCCGACAGCCGGGTTTCGGCCAGCGCCACGGTGCCGTCGGAATCAGCCCCGATCCCACCCAGCAAGCGACCAATCCCGCGCGGCACGTCACCGGCGACCATGCCAACCTGGGCTGGCCCACGCCAGGGCTGGCAACCCCGGTCGAGCAACGGACCACTGCGCCCCAGGGTGCCGGCCCAGCCCCGTTGCAGCAGCGCATGGGCGGTGGCGCTGCCCTGCAGTGGCGAGCCCAGGCAGACCAACCTCGGTACCGGCAGATCGGGATTCCGGCGCAGGGTTTCCAGTGCGATCAACCCACCCAGGCTGTGCCCGACCAGATGCGTGGGCGGACCCTCGCGCAGGCGTTCGGCAAGACGGTTGAAGGCGACCTGCGGCGCACTGGCGATGCTGTGGTAGCCGAACACCTGGGCATCGAAGCCGGCCTGCGACAGCCGCTTGGCCAGCGGCCGCACCCACAGCTCGGCATTCCAGATGCCATGCAGGACCAGCACCCGGGGCCGGGTCGCCGCATCGGAGGTCATGCGGGCATGGCGCGGATTCAGTCGCAGGTCACCGCGGTGATCAGGTTCTGCGCATTGACGTGGACGGTGACCCGGTCCATGCCGATGTCCGAGGAAGTCTCGCCGTCGGTCAGGGTGCGGATCTGTTTGGCACCGCTTTCGGCCTGGATGCGGTCCAGGATGCCCTGCTCGGCGACGCGGCCAATGGCCCAGCTGCCCGATGCGGAAGTGCAACGCACCATCTTTGCGCCGCAGCCGCTCAGCGCGGCAACCAGGACCAGGCACAACACGGGACGCAGAACGGACATTGGCATTTCCTCCATGAAAGTGGCCGCAGCATGACCCATGCGCCGCGGCGGCTCAACCAGGTGCGGCACTCAAGCCTGTGCGGGGCGTCGCAGGATGAACTCGTCGTCGATGGTCTTGCCAACCGGAAACTTGTACTGCCCCACCCGTTCGAACCCGTGCCGCGCATAGAACCGCTGCGCACCGAAGTTCTCCGACCACACGCCGATCCACAGCGCGCGCGGGCCGTCGCGCTGCAACCATTCCAGGGTGGCGTGGAACAGGCGCGAGCCGATCCCGCCGTTCTGGTGGCTGTTCAACAGATACAGGCGCTTGAGCTCGCCGTCCTCGGGTTGCACATCGTCGTGCGGCAGGCCGCAGGGGCCGGCAGCCGAATGCCCGACGGCCACGCCATCGTCTTCGGCCAGGAAGATCGCGTACTCCGGATGCGCCAGCACGATCCGCGCGCGATCCACCGCATAGCTTTCCTCGAGGAAGCCCTCCAGGTCCTGCGCCGGATACAGATGGCCGAAGGTTTCGGTAAAGGTCAGCGCAGCCAGTTCGGAGATGACCTGGGCGTCGTCAGGCGTGGCTTGGCGGATCGAAATGGCCATGGCGATTCCTTGCGACAGGCCCGGCGCGCAGCCGGACCCGGAGTGCGCCAGCCGGAGGCCCCGGCCGGCGCGCGTGGCTCAGCCCTTGGCCGGCTGCGGGCGGACCTGCACGTGCACTTCGGCCAGCTGCACATCGGGGATCGGCGACGGCGCGTCGGTCATCAGGTCCTGCGCACCGGTGGTCTTGGGGAACGGGATCACGTCGCGGATCGATTCGGTTCCAGCCATCAGCGCGGCGATGCGGTCGATGCCGAAGGCGATGCCGCCGTGCGGCGGCGCGCCGTAGTTCAGCGCATCCAGCAGAAAGCCGAACTTGGCCTGCGCCTCTTCCGCACCGATGCCCAGCAGCTCGAACACCGCGCTCTGCATCTCCGGACGGTGGATACGGATCGAGCCACCGCCGATCTCGTTGCCGTTGAGGACCATGTCGTAGCCGCGCGACACCGCGGTCCTGGCGTGTTCGCGCAGGTCGGTGATGTCGTCCACGGCCGGCGCGGTGAAGGGGTGATGCAGGGCGACGTAGCGCTGCTCTTCCTCGTCCCACTCGAACATCGGGAAGTCGGTGACCCACAGCGGCGCCCAGCCATCAGCGACCAGGCCGAAATCCTTGCCCGCCTTCAGACGCACCGCGCCCATGAAGTCGGACACCTTGTTGTAGCCGCCGGCGCCGAAGAACACGATGTCGCCGTTGCCAGCGCCCGTGGCCTGGATCAGGGCTGCGAACTTGTCTTCGGTGAAGAACTTGGCGATCGGCGAGCTGACTTCGCCGGTCTCGCTGAGCTTGATGTAGGCCAGGCCCTTGCTGCCGTACTTGGCGGCGTGCGCGGCGTATTCGTCGATCTGCTTGCGCGACAGCGCTGCGCCGCCGGGGATGCGCAGCGCGGCCACGCGGCCGTCGGCGTCGTTGGCCGGACCGGTGAACACGGCGAACTCGCTGTCCTTGACCAGTTCGGCCACGTCGACCAGCTCCAGCGCGATGCGCAGGTCCGGCTTGTCCGACCCGTAGCGACGCATCGCCTCGGCCCAGGTCATGCGCGGAAATTCAGCGGCCAGTTCCACGTCCACCACTTCCTTGAAGATGGCGCGGATCATGGTTTCCACGTAGTCCTGCACGTCGCGCTCCTTGACGAAGGCGAACTCCATGTCCAGCTGGGTGAATTCCAGCTGGCGGTCGGCGCGCAGCGCTTCGTCGCGGAAGCAGCGCGCGATCTGGTAGTAGCGGTCGAAGCCGGCCACCATCAGGATCTGCTTGAACAGCTGCGGCGACTGCGGCAGGGCGTAGAACTCGCCCGGATGCATGCGCGCGGGCACCAGGAAGTCGCGCGCGCCTTCGGGCGTGGCCTTGGTCAGGATCGGGGTTTCGATGTCCTGGAAACCGTCCGCGTCCAGGTGACGGCGCAGCGCCTGCACCAGCTTGATCCGGGTGCGCTGCATACGCTGCATTTCCGGACGGCGCAGGTCCAGGTAGCGGTACTTCAGGCGCGTTTCTTCGCCCGGATTCTCATGGGCGTGGAACGGCAGCGGCGCGGCCTTGTTGAGCACGGTGATCCTGCTGGCGATCACTTCGAGCTTGCCGGTCTTGATCTTGTCGTTGACCGCGTGGCGCGCGCGGACCACGCCCTCGACCTGCAGCACGTCCTCGTAGCCCAGCGAGGCGGCCACGGCGAACACCTCGGCATTATCCAGCTCGACCGTGACCTGCACGATGCCTTCGTGGTCGCGCAAGTCGATGAAGCACACGCCGCCCTGGTTGCGGGCCACGTCGGTCCAGCCGGCCAGAGTGACGGTTTGGCCGATCAGGGTCTCGTTGACCAGGCCGCAGAAGTGGGTACGCATTGCAGACAGCTCCAGGCGGGCCACGTCGGGTGGCCGGGAAAGCCGGCTATTTTGCGGCCGCCGCCGCGGCGCGGCAAATGCCGGCCCGGCGCACACGGGGACACGCCAAGGGCGCCTGTATAGTCCGGCCCAACTCAACTCACGTCGGAGCCGTGCCATGTTGCGACTGTTTGCGGCCGTCCTGTTCGCCCTGGGGCTGTATGCCGCCGGGCCTGCCCATGCCCAGGATTCGGTCACCTGCGAGAGCCGGGACAGCAAGTACCGGGAATGCCGTGGCTTCAATGGCCGGGCCCGGCTGGAGCGCAACCTGTCCGACGCACCCTGCATCGAAGGCCGCACCTGGGGCACGCGCAATGGCGTGATCTGGGTCAATCGCGGCTGCCGCGGGCGGTTCGTGCCCAGTTGGACCGGCGGCGGTGGCTGGGGCGGCGGGCAGGCAGGCCGCACCATCCGCTGCGAGAGCACCGACAACCGTACCCGCGAGTGTGCCGCCGGTTTCCGTGGACGCGCCGTGCTGACCCGCCAGCTGTCCGACAGCCGCTGCGTCGAAGGCCGCAGCTGGGGCCAGCGTGGCAGCAACATCTGGGTCAGCGACGGCTGCCGCGGCGAGTTCGCCGAAGGCCGCGGCGGTGGCGGCTGGAACCCGGGTGGTCCCGGCGGCAACCCCAACTACAGCGTGACCTGCAGCAGCAGCGACAACCGCCGCCACACCTGCGGCTTCGAAAGCCGCTACGGACGCCCGGTGATCCTGCGCCAGCTGTCCAAGAGCCCCTGCATCGAAGGCCGCACCTGGGCCTACCGCAACGGCCAGATCTGGGTTGACGAAGGCTGCCGGGCCCAGTTCGGCACGCGCTGACCCCAACCGCAACCGCGCATGCAAAAACGCCGGGCATCACGCCCGGCGTTTTTTGTTGCTTCACACCTGGCCGCTCAGTCGCTGCCGCCACCGGCGCTGGGCGCGGGTTTGCTGGCCGACGTTGACCCGCCACCCGCGCTGGCGCCGCCTTCGGCCAGATTGCGTTTCTTGTCACCGCCCTTCTTGAAGTCTGTCTCGTACCAGCCGCCGCCGGCCAGCCGGAACGAGGGCGCGGTGACCTGGCGCTTGACCGTGGGCGCGCCGCAGCTGGGGCAGTTTTCCGGATCAGCGTCGGACAGTTTCTGCAGCTTGTCGAAGCTGTGGCCGCAGGTGGTGCATTCAAAACCGTAGATCGGCATGGCGTGGGGGTCATTCAGTCGTTGCAGGACGCAACGGTGGGGGCTGGCGGCCTGCGAATCAAGCCGTGCGGTCGGTGTGGTCGCGATCTTCGGGCAGCGGGCCGTCGGTTTGCGGCGGCGACGCCGCGGCCGGTGCCGTCGTGATCGGGGCGTCGCTGGCCGCGACGAACGCCGCGCTGACCCGGTGGACGTGCAGCTCGGACGTGCCTGGCGCCATCAGCGTGGCCGCCGCACCGCCGGCTGCGGGCGCGTAGTGGCCCGGTTCGTTTTCCACCGGATCGACGTCGAACGGGGTGCGGAACACCAGCGAAGGCAGCATCGTGGTCAGGATCGCGTACAGCAGCAGGCCGCCGAACAGCGCATCGGGGACGGCAAAGCGCTCGCGCAGCAGCCCGGCCAGCACCAGGGTGAAGATCAGGGTCGGCGCCAACGCCGTGCCCACGCGCAGGCCGGTCCTGAACGACTCACCGAACATCACCTTGCGCTGCAGGCAGATCACGCCCACGCGCAAGGGCAGCGCCACCGCGGTCATCGCCAGGCCGATACCCAGTGCGCTGAAGCTCAGCGCGCCAGCCGGCACCTTGGTCCCGGAATAGAAGAAGTAGAACGGCACGAAGAAGCTGGCGAACAACCGCACCGCGTGCAGATTGTCGTGCGAGGCCAGGGTCGGCATGCGCTGGCGCAGCAGGCGCGCGACCAGGCCGGTGATGAAGGCGCCGACCAGGTCGTGCACCCCGATCAGGTGGGTCACGTAGGCGGCGATCACACCCACCATCACCAGCAGCGAGAACTCCGCGCCCGGCGAATGCGGCAGTACCCAGCGACCCAGCGCGACGAACAGCAGCGGCAGGCCGACCAGCATGGCGATCAGCGCCAGTGACGAACCGGCGATCTGCAGCGGCGGACTGGCCGACTGCAGCACCACGAACAGCACCACCAGCGCCAGCAGTTCGCCGGCGATGGCCTTGTTGGTGACCCAGAACTGCTCCTTCTCGTCCAGACCGAGCCGGCCCAGGGTGTCGATGATGAAGCCGGTCGAAGGCGTCAGCAGGGCCAGCGCCAGCAGCGCCGAAGCCTGCCAGGACAGGTGCGCGTAGCGCCAGACCAGCCAGCCCACGCCGACCAGGAACGCGACCCGCACCACCAAGTGCGTGAGCAGCGGCCACAGGCCACGACGCAGGGCCTTCAGGTCCACTTCCAGCCCGGCGAACAGGAACAGCGAGGAAATCCCCAGCGACGCCAGCAGCGCGACCACCCCGTCATCGACCCGCTTGCCCAGCACCAGCGCGGCGACGATGCCGAACACCAGGCAGGTCAGCGGTGCCGGCAGCTTGAACTGCTGCAGGAAGCGCGGAATGACCAGCAGGCCGAAGATCAGCAGCAGATAGATGAGTTCTTGGCTCACGACGGGCTTTTCATGGGGTCAGGCGCAGGATGGTCGTTGCTGCATCGCAGCACGGCAAGGCCTGCATGGACGGGGCGGCATCTTCGCAGATGTCCGGGGCGCGCCACCCAGGGCGCGGACCCGGGCCCCGCCTGGCTTTGCGCAGTGCCGGGAAGCGCAAATTTTCTCCAAATGAATCAATATGTTATGATTTCCCCGTGACCGGCAACCCTTCCCCAAGAAGGTCGCACTGATGCTGCGGCTCACGACGCTCCTGCTAGGCGTTGCCCTGTTACTGACGGGCAGCGGGCTGCTGGGCACCCTGCTGGCGGTGCGCGGCGCGCAGGCCGGATTCGATGACCGGACGCTGGGACTGGTGATGTCCGGCTATTTCGCCGGGTATTTCTTCGGCACCTTCCTGGGCCCGCCGCTGATCGGCCGGATCGGCCATATCCGGGCGTTCGCCTTCTTCGCCGCCTTGGCGGCCATCGCGGTCCTGCTGCATCCGGTCTGGATCAATCCCTGGGCCTGGGGGCTGCTGCGGCTGCTGACCGGCGCGGCGCTGGTCGGCCTGTACACCACGATTGAAAGCTGGCTCAACGCCGAGCCCGACCCGGGCACGCGCAGCAAGGTGTTCTCGGTCTACATGATGGTCAATCTGTCGGCACTGGCCCTGGGCCAGGTGCTGCTGGGTTGGGGCGGGATGGAGATGGCCACGCTGTTTTCACTGACCGCGATCCTGGTCTGCGCCTCGATGATGCCGGTCTCGGCCACGCGCCTGGTCCAGCCGGACGTACCGCCACTGACCCGCTTCAGCCTGCGCCGCCTGTATGCGCTGGCGCCTGCGGCCACGGTCGGCGCGGGACTGTCGGGCCTGGCCATGGGCGGGTTCTGGGGCCTGTCGCCGGTGTATGCCGGCCGCATTGGCCTGGACACCCGGGGCGTGGCCTTGTTCATGCTGGCAGCCATTGCTGGCGGTGCGCTGCTGCAGGTGCCGATCGGCAGGATCAGCAACGGTCGCGACCGCCGCCTGGCCCTGGCCATCACCGCGCTGGCCGCCGCCTGCGTGGCGCTGGCGATGCTGCTGCCGATGGTGCAGGCCGACCACCGGATGCTGTTCGGCCTGTTCTTCCTGTTCGGCGGCCTGTCGTTCTCGCTGTATCCGTTCGCGGTGGCGCATATGCTCGATTACCTGCCACGCGAACACCTGCTGTCCGGCTGCTCCAGCCTGCTGCTGGTCAACGGCGTCGGCTCGGCCATCGGCCCGGCGCTGGCCGGCGGCGCGATGCAGCGCTTCGGCCCGTCGGCGCTGCCGGTGTACTTCGCGGTAATGCTGCTGATGCTGGCCGGCTACCTGTTCATGCGCCTGCGCTTCCGCCGCGACCGCACGTTCGAATCTCCCTTCCGCCCCATGCTGCGCACTACCCCCTCCGCGCTGGAGCTGATGCCTGAGACCGAAACCCCCAATCAACCCTGAGAGGACACCTTTTGACTGACCTGACCGCTCCGACCCGAAACACCTCACCCCGCTCCACCCAGGCCCGGCCCGACCCGCGCCTGATCCTGGCCACCGACCTGGACGGCACCTTCCTGGCTGGCAGCGCCGAGCAGCGCCATCGCCTGTACCGACTGGTGGACCAGCACCCCGAGATCTGCCTGATCTTCATCACCGGCCGCGGCCTGGAATCGGTGATGCCGCTGTTGACCGACCCCTCCATTCCCCGCCCCGATTACGTGGTCTGCGACGTAGGCGCGACCGTGGTCGATGGCCAGACCCTGTTGCCACTGCAGCCGCTGCAGTCGCGGATCGACGCCCGCTGGCCTGGCGACCAGACCGTGGCCCAGGTCATGCGCGCCTTCCCCGACCTGCAACGCCAGGACGTCCCGCAGGAGCGCCGCTGCTCCTATTACTGCGATCCCGAAACACTGGCACCACTGCGCACCCAGATCGAAGACACCGTGCGCGAACTCGGCTGTTCGGTGCTGTATTCGGCCGACCGCTACCTGGACATCCTGCCGCCGGACACCGACAAGGGCCGCACCCTCAAGGCGCTGGCCAAGCAGCTCAAGCTCAAGCGCGAAAACGTGCTGGTCGCCGGCGACACGCTCAACGACCTGTCGATGTACATGGCGGGTTTCCGCGGCGTATGCGTGGGCGATTCGGAAGCCGCGTTGATCGAGGCCACCGGTTCGCTCAGCGATGTGCTGCACGCGCAGGCGCCCGGCTGTGGCGGCATCCTGGAAGCCATCGCGCACTTCAAGCTACTGGAGAAGAACGACCCGTACCTGCCCGTCGCGCGCACCGCGCCGACCGGCAAGGCGCAGCTGCTGATGGTCTATCACCGCCTGCCCTACGAGGAAGTCATCGAGGACGACAAACTCGTCCGCCGCCAGCCCAAATCGCCCAACGGCATCATTCCCTCGCTGCTGGGCTTCTTCCAGGGCGGCCAGACCGGCTCATGGGTGGCCTGGAGCATCGACGATCCCAAGCGTGGGCCGTTCGAAACCCACACCGCGGTCGATGAGAAATACCCCAACCTCACCGCCGCGCGCGTGCCGCTGACCAAGACCGAGGTGGACATCTTCTACAAGCGCTTCAGCAAGGAAGCGTTCTGGCCGATGCTGCACGTGTTCTGGGAGCGTGCGCGCTTCCGCGAGGACGATTGGAAGGTGTTCCTCAAGGTGAATCGCAAGTTCGCCGAAGCCACCGCCGCCGAAGCGGCCGAAGGCGCCACCGTCTGGATCCACGACTACAACCTGTGGATGGTGCCGGCCTACCTGCGCGAGATGCGCCCGGACCTGAAGATCGCTTTCTTCCACCACACCTATTTCCCCTCGGCCGACGTGTTCAACGTGGTGCCGTGGCGACGCGAGATCATCGGCAGCCTGCTGTCGTGCGACTACGTCGGCTTCCACATCCCGCGTCAGGTGGAGAATTTCGTGGACGTGGTCCGCGGCGTGGCCCCGGTCGAACGCGTGCGCACCGAGAGCTGTGCGCCGCGCTTCCTCACCTACGGCTGCGCGGTGGGCCTGGACACGATGACCACGCGCCTGCGCGTGCCCGGTCGCGAGGTCGCGCTGGGTGCGCACCCGGTCGGCACCGACATGCGCCGGATCAAGACCGTGCTGGCCAATCCGGACGTGCGCAACAACATCTACAAGCTGCGGCGCGAGATCGGTGCGCGCAAGCTGGTGCTGTCGGTCGAGCGGCTGGACTACACCAAGGGCACGCTGGCCAAGCTGGAGGCCTTCGAGCGCCTGCTCGAATCGCAACCGGGCCTGCACAACAAGGTCACACTGCTGATGATCTGCGTGCCGGCCGCGCGCGAGATGACCGTCTACCGCCAGCTGCAGAACTCGATCGAACAGGCGGTGGGCCGCATCAATGGCCGCTTCGCGCGGATGGACTGGACGCCGGTGCGTTTCTTCGCCCAGGCGTTCCCGTTCGAGGAAGTCGTGGCCCACTACGCCGCTGCCCAGGTCATGTGGATCACCCCGCTACGCGATGGCCTGAACCTGGTCGGCAAGGAGTTCGTGGCGACCCAGGGCATCGAAGGCGGCAACGGCATCCTGGTGTTGAGCGAATTCGCCGGCGCCGCTGCCGAACTCAAGGGCGCGGTGCTGACCAATCCACACGACCAGGCCGACCTGACCGCCGCGCTGCTACCAGGCGCTGCAGATGCCGGAAGAAGAGGCCGGCGACCGCCTGCGCCAGCTCTACGACATCGTCGATTACTACGACGTCGACCGCTGGGGCCAGGAGTTCCTGGATGCGGTGCGCAACGCCACCCGGCCCGCCAGGCCGGTCACGAAGAAGCGGAGCGCCAGCCCGGCCAAGCAATAGGGCTTCGCTGCTGGAGCACGCGGGCCCAGCGTGGGGAGCAAAAAAATTGAGTGCGTCATTCCCGCGGAAGCGGGAATGACGATCTGCCGGTGCCTGTGGGACACCGCATCAGGACATTCCATCGCGGGCCGGCGTGACAGCACGCGGACTTCGACTACCATCCGCTCCCATGAGTCAGGATGACAATCGCCGGCCAATCGCCGCGCGCAACACGGGATGGGCGCAGCGCCTGAGCGCCACGCTGGCACGCTCGTCGATCACACCCAACCAGATTTCCGTCCTCAGCATCTTCTTCGCCGCCATCGGCGCGGCGATGCTGGCCTGGGTGCCGACCGTCGGCGGACTGGTGCTGGCGGCGGCGTGCATCCAGCTGCGGCTGGTGTGCAACCTGCTGGACGGCATGGTCGCGATGGAAGGCGGCCGCAAGACCGCCACCGGCGCGCTGTACAACGAATTTCCCGACCGCGTCGCCGACTCGCTGCTGATCGTGGCGCTGGGGTACGCCTGCGGCCTGTCCTGGCTGGGTTGGCTGGGCGCGTTGCTGGCCGCATTGACCGCTTACGTGCGACTGGCCGGTGGCAGCCTGGGGCTGGCGCAGGATTTCCGCGGGCCAATGGCCAAGCAGCACCGCATGGCGGTGCTGACGGTCGCCTGCGTGATCGCCGCGGTCGAACGCTGGCTACACGGCACGCACTGGTCGCTGCTGGCGGCGGCCGTGGTCATCGCCGTCGGCGCGCTGCTGACCTGCATCACCCGCAGCGCGGGCATCGCGCGCCAGCTCAACGACAAGGACGCCGCATGATCGTCGATCGGTTGCTGGTCGCCGCAAGCAAGGCGCTGTTCGGCGCCTATCCGCGCTGGCTCGGCAGTCGGCCAGATCCCATCCAGCGCATCTACTTCGCCAACCATTCCAGCCACCTGGACACGGTCGCGCTGTGGTCTGCACTGCCACCGGCGCTGCGGCGCAGGACGCGCCCGGTGGCCGCACGCGACTACTGGGGAGGCGGCGGCATCAAGGGCCTGATCGCAGGCCCGGGACTGAACGTGGTCCTGATCGACCGCCAGCACGGCCATGCCGAATCAGATCCGCTGGAACCGCTGTACGACGCGCTGGATGCAGGCGACTCGCTGATCCTGTTCCCAGAAGGCACCCGCAACCTCGAGCCCGGGCTGCTGCCTTTCAAGTCCGGCCTCTACCACCTGGCGCGGCGCTATCCGGGCGTCGAACTGGTCGCCGTGTACCTGGACAACGCCCGCCGCAGCATGCCCAAGGGCAGCCTGCTGCCGGTGCCACTGATCTGCACGGTGCGCTTCGGCCAGACACTGAGGTTGAAGGCTGGCGAAGAGAAAGCCGCGTTCCTGGAACGCACCCGCCTGGCCGTGGAGGCCCTGGCACCATGAACCTGATCGCAGTGGACGTGTTCCCGCTCAACGGCTTCGTACGCGCCGCCATCGCCCAGGCCCCCGGCAAGTTCTGGTGGATGATCGGCGGGGTGATCGGACTGCTGGTGCTGGCCTCGGCCATCGGCTGGGTGCTCGGCAAGCGCAAGCCCTCGGCGGTGGTGGACAACCTCAACGCGCGCATCAACGCGTGGTGGGTGATGGTGGCGATCCTGCTGGTGTGTTTCGTGGTCGGCAAGGTCGCCACGCTGGTGCTGTACGCGCTGCTGTCGTTCTTCGCCCTGCGCGAATTCCTGACCCTGACGCCGACGCGTCGCGGCGACCACCTGGCGCTGTGCCTGTGCTTCTACGTGGCCATTCCGCTGCAGTACTGGCTGATCGGCGTGGGCTGGTACGGGTTGTTCGTCATCTGCATTCCGGTCTACGGCTTCCTGCTGCTCCCGGCGGTGACTGCGCTGTCCGGCGATACCGAAGACTTCCTGGCCCGCAACACCAAGGTGCAATGGGGCCTGATGCTGACCGTGTTCTGCCTGAGCCATGCCCCGGCGCTGATGATGCTGCAGATCCCCGGCTACGAAGGCCAGAACCTGATGCTGCTGCTCTACCTGCTGCTGGTGGTTCAGTTGAGCGACGTCCTGCAGTACGTGTTCGGGAAATTGTTCGGCAAGCACCTGCTGGCGCCCAAGGTCAGCCCGTCCAAGACGGTGGAAGGGCTGATCGGCGGCGGCTTGTCGGCGGCGGCCATCGGCGCGGCGCTATGGTGGGTGACGCCGTTCAGCCCGCTGCAATCGGCCGCGCTGTCACTGTTGATCGTGTTGTGCGGCTTCCTGGGTGGGCTGGCGCTGTCGGCCACCAAGCGCAGCCTGGGCGCCAAGGACTGGGGCGAGATGATCGAAGGCCACGGCGGCGCGCTGGACCGGCTGGATTCGGTGGTGTTCGCCGCGCCGGTGTTCTTCCACGTGGTGCGCTATTCGTTCAACGTCGGGTAGCGTTCCGCTTGCGTCAGGCGCCCAGGCAAATCGCCACGATCCGCCAGCTGGCCAGCGACAGCGTCAACCCCAGCACCGCGCGCTCCATCCAGGGTCCGTAGACCTGCGGCACCCGCGCGCACATGCGCACGCCGACGATCACCAGCGTCATCGTGCACACGAAGGCGATGCGCATGCTCGACAGATAGGCCGTCGGCGAGAAGCCCATCATCCCCAGCGACGCCAGCCCCAGCAGCAGGACGCCGAGCATGCGCAACGCCTCGCCGGTGCTGCGCCAGAAACAGCAGGCGCAGCCAATCACCAGGCAACCCACTGCGAACAGCGACCATGCCGTGACCGCATAGTTGCCGGCGAAGAACACCACGTCGCCATCCAGCCGCATCGGCAGCCACGGCCGCAGCGATGCACCCGGCACCTGCAGCATCAGTAACGCCAGCTGCAGCAGCGACGCCACCAGGACGATGCCAAGCACGACCTTCAGCCCCTTGCCCAGTGGGCTGCGCCACAGCAACAGCAACGCCAGCGCCGTGATCAGCGCCATCAGGTCATTGCGCGGGTCGGTCATCGCGCGGGCGATCAGCCCGAAGCCGATCCGCAATTTCTCCAGCACATCCAGGTCGGCGAAGTTGGGGAAACGCATGCCCGTTTCCTCCCGGTAGCGCTCGGCATTCCCCGGCGCGGTCAACGCGAATCCCGCATTGCCGACCAGCACCACCGCCTGCACCAGGTCCCAGCGTGACCAGCGCCGCTGGCCAATCCGCCACGCCAGCAATCCCAATGACAGCGGCACCAGCACCAACGCCAGCTGGTCGCAATAGGCGGCGAAGGCCGCCGCCAGGCAGAAGCCAATGCGCTGCGGCCAGCGATATGTCCCTGCTTCCACCAGCGGCAGCAGGCTCCACAGTCCCAGCGCCACCGGCCACAGATAGTTGAGCGAGCCGGTCAGCCACCAGCTGGACTCGAACTGGATCTGCGGAGTGATCAGCAGGAACAGCGCGAACGCCAGCGTCATCGCCCCGACCTGCGACAACGCCATCCCGACCCGCGCCAACCGCCCGGCCGCGTACACCAGCAGCAACACCATCAGCGCATTGCAGCCACGCCAGATCCAGGTGTGATGGACCAGCACCACCAGCAGCCCTTCGATCGGCAGTCGCCCGGTCCAGCTGTGGTAGCGATGCAGCAGATACTCAGGCAGCGTGTACTGCGACAGCATCCGGGCGAAATACGCGTCATCGGCCACCGGCCTGTCGCTGATCCCGAAAACGTGGATGCAGGCAATCCCCAGCAGCACCCATAGCAGGCCGGCCAGCGGCCAAGGCCTGATCCGCTCGTTCATCGCTCCGCCCGCGGGCAGTCCAGCGGCAGCAGCGCGCGCAGCGAAGGCTCATGCCAATCGAGGAACAGCCGCGCGTCGCGCGTACCGACTCCGGCGGCTTTCAGGTTCAGCGAGGCGGCGAAATTGGCCGCGTAATAGGTGCGCTGGTCCTGGGTCAACGCGTGGATGGTGCCGGCCAGCATCTTCCTGGTGCTGTCCAGCATCGCGGTATCCAGCGCTACCGTGCGGCCGTTGGCCAGGCGCATCACCACCCGGTTCCGGGTCAACGGCCAGCCGACGCCCTTGCGCACGGCCCAGCCACGCACGATCACCCGGTCCGGGGTCATCCGGCAAAACGTGGTCGCGTGGAAGAACACGCCCGCTTGCCCCAGCGGAACGTCGGCCACGTCCACCGACGGCGCCGCGTTGTCGCGCCGGAACAACAGTCCATAGAACAGGGCGAACCCCAGCGCGCAGGCGGCGATGCCGCCCGCCGCCCAGCGGTCGAGGACCGGCATGCGCCCAGGCTTCACGAAAAGGAGGCAACCAATGGCATCACCGCACCGGTTGGCACCCAGCCGTGATGCAGCAATGCACGCACGACGCCAGCCTCAATGCAGCTTGTCGGCGGCGCCGCAGCACTTCTTGTATTTCTTGCCGCTGCCACAGGCGCAGGGATCGTTGCGGCCGGGCACGACCTCGCGCCGGATCGGCTCACGCACGACGGGGTTCAGCCTGCGCAGGTTCATGTCGTGCAGCATGCCCGGCAGTTCGACCGCGGCCGAGACCCGCTCCTGCAGGTCCATCAAGTCCTCGGCCGGCACGTCCATTTCATCGGCATGCCCGGCATCGACCACCGACAGGCTCACCAGCATGCCCATGTCGTCCTGCAGGTCCTCGTCGCCCGCGACCATGGCCTCCCAGGCCTCCGCGCGCAGCGAGACGCCCAGCAGGAAGCCGTTGGCCCAAGCCGCGGCAAACGGGAAATCGTCCGGCACCCCGGCCAGCGGGTCTTCGCTGGTGTCTTCATCTTCGGTATCCGGCAACACCAGCGGCGGCATCAGGAACGCCTGGGCGTCCAGATCCGCTTCGTCATCGATGGGCTGCTGGACGCGCCAGGCGATATGGTTCCAGAGCTGCATGATCACCGGAATCGCATCCGCCGCCTCCCCCAGGCCGGGCCCTTCCGACGCTTCGCCCCAGATGTACGGCAGGTATTCGCTGGGCATGACCAGCTCCGGCCCGACCACCAGCGCGGACAGGAAGCCATCCAGCATTTCCAGGGTCATGACCCGCTCTCCACACTCGGGGCCGGAGAGCAGCCCGTCGAGCCGCTCCAGTTCGGCTTCGGTCATGGGGCGCAGGCCGCCGGTGATATCCATCGAAAACTCCTGTTTGCCAGATCAAACGAAGGCATATCTTAGTGGCCCGGCTACAATAGCCGGATGTCCCTATTGCAACTCCAGCGCCTCGACTACAGCGTCGGCGGCCCGCTGCTGCTCGAACAAGTCGAGCTTTCCATCGAATCCGGCGAACGCGTCTGCATCGTCGGCCGCAACGGTGCCGGCAAGTCCACCTTGATGAAGCTGATCGCCGGCGACATCGCGCCCGACGACGGCGAGGTCCGCCTGCGTTCCGGCGCGGTAGTCGCACGCATGGCCCAGGAAGTGCCACAGGACACGTCCGGCACCATCTTCGACGTGGTCGCCGCCGGCCTGGGCGCGCTCGGCAAGATGCTGGCCGATTACCACCACGCCCTGCACGAGGGCGACATGGACGCCATGGGCCGGGCCCAGACCCAGATCGAGGACAACAACGCCTGGGACCTGGATACCCGCGTGCAGGCCACCCTGGACCGCCTGGAACTGGACGGCGATGCCGAGTTCGGCGCGCTCTCCGGCGGCATGAAGCGCCGGGTGCTGCTGGCCCAGGCGCTGGTGCGCAAGCCGGACATCCTGCTGCTGGACGAACCGACCAACCACCTGGACATCGAAGCCATCGACTGGCTCGAAGGCTTCCTCAAGTCCTTCGAAGGCAGCCTGGTGTTCATCACCCATGACCGCAGCTTCCTGCGCAACCTGGCCACGCGCATCGTCGAGATCGACCGCGGCCAGGTCACCAGCTGGCCCGGCGACTACGACAACTACCTGCGCCGCCGCGAAGAGCGCCTGCATGCCGAGGCGCAGGAAAACGCGCGCTTCGACAAGCTGCTGGCGCAGGAAGAAGTCTGGATCCGCCAGGGCATCAAGGCCCGCCGCACCCGCAACGAAGGCCGCGTCACCGCGCTCAAGGCCATGCGCAACGAGCGCGCCAAGCGCCGCGACCTGACCGGCAACGTGCGCATGGAGACTTCTGCCGCCGCCGCATCCGGCAAGAAGGTCATCACCGCCCAGCACCTGACCCAGATCTACGCCGGCCGCACGCTGCTGGACGATGTGTCGGTCAACATCATGCGTGGCGACCGCGTCGGCATCATCGGTCCCAACGGCTCGGGCAAGTCGACCCTGCTCAAGATCCTGCTGGGCGAGCTGGCCCCACAGATGGGCGAAGTGGACATCGGCACCAACCTGCAGATCGCCTACTTCGACCAGCATCGCAGCCAGCTGGACGAAACCCGCAACGCGCTGGAAAACGTCGCCCAGGGCACCGACTTCGTCGAGATCAACGGCAGCCGCAAGCACATCATCGGCTACCTGCAGGACTTCCTGTTCTCGCCCGAACGCGCGCGCGCGCCGATCACCCGCCTGTCCGGCGGCGAGCGCAACCGCCTGCTGCTGGCCAAGCTGTTCGCCCAGCCGTCCAACCTGCTTGTGATGGACGAACCGACCAACGACCTGGACGTGGAAACGCTGGAGCTGCTGGAAGAGCTGCTGGCCGACTACAAGGGCACGCTGCTGCTGGTCAGCCACGACCGCGACTTCATCGACAACGTGGTCACCAGCACCCTGGTGCTGGAAGGCGGCGGCCGCCTGGGCGACTACGTCGGCGGCTACAACGACTGGCTGCGCCAGCGTCCGCGCGGCCGCAGCGGCTTCGACAGTGCCGGCGTGGTCACCGACCAGACCGCGCTGGAAAAGACCACCGCGGCCAACGCGGCTGCGGCCGCGGCAGCACCGCCCGCGGCGCCGAAGAAGAAGCTCAGCTTCAAGGAACAGCGCGAGCTGGAACAGCTGCCGGCCAGGATCGAACAGCTGGAAACCGACATCGCCAGGCGCACCGCGGCGATGGGCGAACCGGCGTTCTTCCAGCAGGATGGCGCCAGCATCGTCGCCGCCAACGACGCCCTGGCGGCGCTCAATGCCGAACTGGAAACCGTCTACGCCCGCTGGAGCGAACTGGACGGCTGAGCGGCCACGGGCGGAAAGCCCGCCCAACCGCGCACGCCCGATGCAGGCAGCATGAGCGCCATGACCGTACCTGCATTCCGCACACCCGATGGCCTGTCCCTGCATCAGGTGCAATGGATCGCGCCATCGCCCCGCGCGCGCCTGCTGCTGGTCCACGGACTGGGCGAACACAGCGGGCGTTATGCCCGGCTGGCGGGTGAACTGAACTCAACGCCATCGGCATTTCGGTCCGCGCGTTCGATCACCGCGGCCATGGACGCTCCGAAGGACGTCGCGGTGTGATCGCCGGGGCTCCGCAGGACCTTTCGCGCGACGTGGCCCAGGTCTTCGCCGCGTATGCGCAGGAAGGCCGGGATCTCCCGTTTCTGCTGGGTCACAGCCTTGGCGGGCTAGCGGTGATGCATATGGTGGCTCACGCTGGATTGCGCCCGCGCGGACTGGTGGTATCGGCGCCGGCGCTGGCGGCCCATGCCGGCACCTTCGACCGGCTGCTGACCCGGGTGTTTTCCCGGCTTGCACCAGACCTGGCGATGGGCAATGGCATTTCCGCCGACAAGCTCTCGCATGCACCGGAAGTGGTCCGCGCCTATCGCGACGACCCGCTCAACCACGACCGGATCAGTGCCAGGCTGGCGCGTTACCTGTTCGAATCAGGCCCGCAGGTCGTTGCCGCAGCCGGCAACTGGACCGTCCCCACCCTGCTGCAGGTTGCCGGCGGCGACCAGGTGGTGGACATCGCCGGTGCCCGCGCCTTTGCCGCGGCCGCTCCCGTCCAGGTGGTCCGGACCGTGGAATACGCAGGCCTGTTCCACGAGCTCTACAACGAAGCCGAACCGGCGCGCAGTGCCGTGCTGGCCGACCTTGCCGGCTGGCTGCAATCACGCATGGATCTGGATCAGGCGCCGGACGCCTGATCCCGCCGGTTCAACGCCCGGCGGTTTCGTCTTCCATCTGCGCGTGCAGGATGCGGCGGATTTCCAGGATCGCCTGCGGGGTTTCCTGCACGCTGTGCCACGAGGTGATGACCTTCTCCGACTCGGCACCGTCCAGGTGGGCGCTGGCATACGGCACCAGCCCGTCGTCGGACTGCTCCAGCGGCACCTTCGGGTCCTTGCGCGCGATGATCGTGTTGTAGCGCACGCCCGATGCGATCGGCAGCGCGGAGGTTGCCCGGATGAAGGGATCGGTATCGCGCAGGTTGTCGATCGCGTTGGGCACGGCGTGCTTGCCATCCGGCTGCCCGTCGTCCTGGCCGGTCATGTCCTGCAGGACGTCACCGAACTTTTCCAGCAGCGTGATCGGCAGCCGGACCAGCCGCCCGACGAAGCGCCCCAGCCGGCTTTCGGCCATGGGCGTACCGCGGATCGGCGCGGCGATGAAGATCGCCCGGTCCACCTGCGGCAGCGGCGAAAAATGCAGCAACGGTTGCAGGCGTTCGCGGACGCGCTGACGCCTGGCTTCATCCATCCGGCGGTCGGCCATCAACACGTCGAACAGGCCTTCCCCGGAAGAAGTCAGCAGCAGCCGCCCGATCACGCCCCCCATGCTGTGCCCGATCAGCACCATGTCCTGCGACGCCGGTGCGCTGCCCTGTGGATCGAAGTGCTGCAGGGTCTGCTCGACCAGGTCATGGATCTGGGCCCGGTTGATGGCGATCGGCACGTTGGTCGGATAGTAGACCTGCCAGATCTGGTAATGCTGGCGCAGCGCCTCGTCGCCCATGATCTCGTTGGCCACGTTCACCCATGCCTCCGGGCTGCTGGCCAAGCCGTGCAGCATCAGCAGGATGCGGCGGTTGGGATCGTAGGGCTGCATCAGGTACAGGTGCGGGCGGTCGATGCCCTCGGTGCGCCCCAGCATCGAGCGCAGTGACTGCCGGGCAAACCCGGACTGCGCCAGCCACAGGCCGTAGGCGGTGGTGAAATTGCCCGCCAGCGGCACCTCGTCGCCGTGCAGGGTGACCTTCTGCGTGCGGTACGGATCATAGGGATGCAGGACCGCCTGCCGCGAGGACAGCACCGTCGCCAGGTCATCGCCCCGGAAGTCCAGCAGCAGCGTCGCCGGGACATACGGGATCTCGCTGAACGCAGGGGTGTCCTTGTCGTGCCGGCCAAGGCCACCTTCCACCAGCGCGGTGGGGTCGCCCACCACCTGGGGAGGCACGCGCGCCACCAGCTCGGCGCCGAATCCATCACGGCGATAGGTGCTGCGCAGGCCGTTGAACCGCACTGCCGCCGCCGACATCAACCGGTCCGGCACCGCGACATCACCGGGCAAGCGGAAATCGGCCATGTCCACCTGCAACGTCCAGTCGGCAACCAGCATGGGCGCGCGACGGATCGCATCGGAGCCCGCCTGCCCGAACCGCCGGAACAGCCCCTCGCCGATCTGCTCGGTCGCATAGTTGTAGTAGTCGCGCACCTGGGTCTGGCGGTTGACGAAGGCACGTTCGCCCGGCGCCCGTTCGGTGAAGAACAGATAGGCGTAGGCATACCGCGCCGCCGTCAGCCAGGCACCCAGGGCCGCATCGTCGGTCGCGGCCCGGTCGCGAGGCGTCACCGCCAGTGCGCGCCCGGTCCACAGTTCGGCCAGGGTCGCCATGCGCCGCTCGGCACTGATGCCTGGCATGTCCTGGAACTGCTGCGTGCACTCAGGCAAGGCGCGCTGGCAGGTCTTGGCGTCCAGCCCGGCGACCTGCAACACCTCCCCCGCCGCGGTACTCAGCTTGCCAGTGGTGAGGACATCCCCGCGGACCTGGGCGATGTAGTCATGCTGCTTGCGTGTCTCCACCGTCACCATCGCGCACGAGGTCAGCAGCAGCAACACGGCCAGTGCCAGCACACGTACGAAGCGCGGCATCAAGGCGCTCGTCTTCATGGCAGGCTTTCTCCCGGGACGTCCTGGCGGATCGCCGTGGAGAAGGTGTCGACATCGGTCACTGCACGCGCATGTGCGGTGATGTCGCCGCGCGTGCGCAGGGTGGTGAAATCAAGGCCCGGCATCAGCCCTCCATGGTCGTAGGCATAACGGTCGAAGTAACCGGACAACAGCAGGCGCCAGTCAAGCGGCAGACCCGGATCAATCCTCCGGGCCAGGTCGAACACCACGGTGGTGCAGTTGCTGGTCACGGTGTTGTAGAACGCCGGCGCGGCGCGCAGGTCCGCAGCCTGGTCCAGGTAGGCCAGGAACAGCTGGCGCTGCGCGGCCGGCGACAGGTTCAGCCGATACAGCTGCATGGTTTCGCCACGCACGTTGGTGCGCACGCGCAGGATGTCGCGTTCGTCGGCGGCGATCAGCACTTCCTCGAACTGGCGGAAGAACCCGCCGAGCGCCGAGAACGACTCGCCGCGCTCCTTGCGGATCTCCAGCGAGAACACCAGGTGGCGCCCATCGGCGAAACCGAAGGACACCAGCGTGTGGGCGATGGCCGGCCCCATCCAGTACGACATGGCCAGGTCGGCCGTGCGCAGCTGATCCAGGTCGTAGGTCCGCGTCTCCCAGCGCGCGTCGTAGTCGGTGTCGCTACGCCAGTTGAAGTTGCGCACGTTGTGCAGCACGACCTGGTTTCCCCGCACCTGCGCCTGCAGCAGCTGCGCGACGTCATCGGACCAGGCGCGCGCCTGTTGCGGTTGCTGCAGCGACCAGCCGCCCAGGAACAGCAGCCACGCGACCAGTGCAGCACCGGCCCAGCGCGCGCCATCCGGGCGCCGCCTGCGCAGCACCACCGCCAGGGCCAACCCGGCCCAGGCAAGCGCCAACAGCCAGCGCAGCCATTGCGGCGCGTGCCCCAGGTAAAGACTGGCCAGCACCGCCCAGCCTGCCAATGGCAACAACAGGCCCACGGTGAGCCAGACACGCCATCGCATGGCACGGACAGAGCGGTGTGAGGCGCTGGGGGACGTCATCGTCCGCATGATCGGGGATTGGCCGGGACAAGACCACCACGGGAATGCACTTTGCCAAGGCCACAACACCCGCGCATTTATCATGGAAGCCTGTCCCATCGATCCAAGGTATCCCCATGTCCCATGTCCCCTTCCTCGAGCTGCTCGACGGCCGCACCATCCCGCAATTCGGCCTGGGCGTCTGGCAGACGCCGGCCGACGAAACCGCCAGCGTGGTTGGCGAGGCATTCAAGCTCGGCTACCGGCACATCGACGCGGCAGCCATCTACGGCAATGAAGAAGGCGTCGGCCAGGCGATTGCCGATTCCGGCATCGCGCGCGAGGAACTGTTCATCACCACCAAGCTGTGGAATGCCGACCAGGGATATGACAGCGCGCTCAAGGCGCTGGACACCAGCCTGGCCAAGCTCAAGCTCGATTACGTGGATCTGTACCTGATCCATTGGCCGTGCCCGGCCAATGGCAAGTTCATCGACAGCTGGAAGGCGATGATCGCCGCGCGTGATGCCGGCAAGGCCAAGTCGATCGGCGTGTCCAACTTCCGCGTCGAGGACATCGAACACCTGGTCGCCGCCACCGGCGTCATGCCAGCGGTCAACCAGATCGAACTGCATCCGCTGCTGCAGCAGAAGGCACTGCGCGACTACCACCAGAGCCGCGGCATCCTGACCGAATCCTGGAGCCCCATCGCCCAGGGCGGCGAACTGCTGGAGCACCCGATCCTCAAGGACATCGGCGCGCGCCACGGCAAGACCGCCGCCCAGGTGATCCTGCGCTGGCATATCCAGCTGGGCCTAGTGGTGTTCCCCAAGTCAGTGACGCCTTCACGCATCAAGGAGAACATCGAGGTGTTCGACTTCAAGCTGGACAACGAGGACATGGCCGCCATCGCCAGCCTCGACGCCGGCAAGCGCCGCGGCCCGGATCCGTCCGAACTCAACTAGGGAAGGTCTGAACAACCCTGCTTTTGCTCGTCATTACCAGCCATTTGGCTGTTGAAAGCCCCGCGAAGGCGGGAACCTAGTGACTTTGCTTTCAATGACCTGAAGCCACTGGATCCCCGCCTTCGCGGGGATGACGGCAATTGTTCAGACCCTCCCTAGACCCATTGCAATTGCCGCAACAAGAACGCCGTCCTTCCGGACGGCGTTCTTGTTTTTTCGGGAAACTCTCGCGTGGGAGCCGCTTCAGCGGCGATGGAGATTGACCGGGAGGCCCCATGGCTTCCATCGACACAGGCGATCAACCGGTGTTCTGCACGCCCTGCGACACGCCGTTGACGCTGGCCACCAGCGCGCGCAGCAAGGCATCGTCCTCGCGGTCGGCCGCGCGCCAGCGCTTGAGCAGGTCCACCTGCAGCAGGCTCATCGGGTCGATGTAGGGGTTGCGCAGGCGGATCGACAGTTCCAGGCGCTGGTCGTGCTGCAACAGCCGGTCACTGCCGTTGAGGCGCAGCAGCCAGTGCTGGGTCAATGCGTGTTCGGCTTCGATCTTCGGGAAGAACTGGCCGTGCAGTTCGCCCGACAGCTGCGAGAACAGCGAGGCAATGCCCAGGTCGCCCTTGGCCAGCACCATCGCGATGTCGTCCAGGAAGGTGCGCACGAACGGCCAGTCGCGGCCCATCTCACGCACCGCGTCCTCGCCGAACTCATTCACCGCCGCGGCCAGGCCGCTGCCCACGCCATACCAGCCGGGAATGGTGGAGCGCGCCTGGCTCCAGCCGAACACCCACGGGATCGCACGCAGGTTGCCCAGCGCTGCGTCCTGGCCCAGCCGGCGCGACGGGCGCGAGCCCAGCGTCATGCGCTCGATCACGTCGATCGGCGTGGCCGTGCGGAAGTAATCCATGAAGCCCTTCGCACCGACGAAGTCCAGGTAGGCGCGATTGCTGGCCTTGGACACGGTGTCCATGATCGCGCGCCACTGCGCTTCGCGCGGCTCGGCCGGACGCGGGCGGATGCTCGACACCATCACCGCGCCCAGCGACTGCTCCAGCGAACGCACCGCCAGCGCACGGATGCCGTACTTGCGGTGGATCACCTCGCCCTGCTCGGTCACGCGCAGGCGGCCATCAACACTGCCGCGTGGCGAGGCATCGACCGCGCGCGTGGTCTTGCCGCCACCGCGACTGATCGAACCGCCGCGACCGTGGAAGAAGGTCAGCTTGATGCCCAGCTCCTGCGCCGCTTCCAGCAGTTCCACCTGGCCGCGCTGCAGGCCCCAGCGCGAGGCGGTGGTGCCACCATCCTTGCCGCTGTCCGAATAGCCCAGCATCACCATCTGGGTGTCGCCACGCGCAGTCAGGTGCTTGCGGTAGATCGGGTCGGCGGCCAGGTCGCGCAGCACGTCCGGGCCGTGGCGCAGGTCATCGACGGTTTCAAACAGCGGCGCGATGTCGAGCGGCACATGGCCGTCGGCATCGACCAGTCCGCCGCGACGCGCGAGCGCCAGGACGGTCAGCACGTCGGCGCGGCTGTGCGCCATCGAGATGATGTAGGCGCCCAGCGCATCGGCGCCATGCAGGCGACGCGCTTCGCTCAAGGCGGCGAACACCGCGTCCAGGCGCGGGTTGCCTTCCTCGGTACTGGCCGGCAGCAGTGCACTGCCGTCGGCAGCGCCGGCCAACCAGGCAGCCTGGTCGACCGCATCGCGCGTGGCCCAGTCAGCATCGCCCAGCGCCGCCGCAACCGCACGTGCATGCACGCTCGATTCCTGGCGCACGTCCAGCCGCGCCAGGTGGAAGCCGAAGGTGCGCACGCGCCACAGCAGGCGACGCACGGCGAACCAGCCGGCTTGCAGGCCCTTGTGTGCTTCCAGACTGTCCAGGATCAGCTGGATGTCCTGGGCGAATTCCGCAGGCGCGTCGTAACCGCCCGGCGCGTCTGCCAGGGTCGCGCGCAGCCGCGCACGCATCAGGTCGTTCAACAGGCGATACGGCATGTCCGCATGGCGCGGGCGCGAACGCGCGGCGGCCTCCGGCATGGCCTTCTGGTATTCGGCCAGCCGCGCCGTCAACGCCGCGCTGGCCGATACCAGCGTGGTCGACTGGCTCAGCAGGCTGGCCAGCTGCCACAGTTCCTTCAGGTAGCGCTCCAGCACGGCCTGGCGCTGCGCGCGCAGGGTCGCGGCGATGGTGGTGGCATCCACGTTCGGATTGCCGTCCATGTCGCCGCCCACCCAGGTGCCGAAGCGCAGCACGCGCGGCAGCGCCGGCGCGTTGCCATAGGTTTCGGCGAAGGCGTGCTCCAGCGATTCGTAGAACACCGGCACCACCCGGTACAGCACTTCGGTCAGATAGAAGCCGACGTGCTCGCGCTCGTCGGCCACGGTCGGCCGCACCGGCGAGGAATCAGCGGTCTGCCACGCCGCAGTCAGCGCCATGCGGAAGCGCGCGGCGTCGGTGGCTGCTTCTCCCGGCGTGCGGCTGCCATCCAGCCCGGCGACCAGGCTGGCGACCATCAGCTGTTCCTTTTCCAGCAGCGCGCGACGCACCGCCTCGGTCGGATGCGCGGTGAACACCGGCTCCAGGTCGATCCTGTCCAGCCAGGCGGTGGCTTCGTCCAGGTCCACGCCCTGCGCTTTCAGCTTGAGCAGGCTGGCGTGCAGGCCTTCGGGCTGCGGCGCATCGCCCTGGCGCTGGTAATCGCGGCGGCGGCGGATGCGGTGCACGCGCTCGGCGATGTTGACCACCTGGAAGTAGGCACTGAATGCACGGATCAGCGCTTCGGCATC
This sequence comes from Pseudoxanthomonas sp., assembly GCF_027498035.1. Lineage (NCBI taxonomy): Bacteria > Pseudomonadati > Pseudomonadota > Gammaproteobacteria > Lysobacterales > Lysobacteraceae > Pseudoxanthomonas > Pseudoxanthomonas sp. The sequence continues at coordinate 3,679,801 of NZ_CP114978.1, read as the reverse complement.
CTCGGCCGGCATGCCGGCCAGGGTCTGGGCCAGGTGTTCGGTGGTCTCGCCTTTCTGGCGGCGGGCGATGGCGGCGGTGCGGATCGATTCGACCTGGGCCAGGAACGCCGGTGAAACCTGCTCGGCCAGCATGTCGCCCACCAACGCGCCCAGGCGACGGACGTCGTCGCGCAGCGGCAGGTCGGGAGTGGCGAATTCGGAAATCGGCGACGATGTCGACACAGTTGCAGATGAATTCATCGAGGTAGCCACACGATCCGTTTTTCGAGGGGATGCCAAGCCTACTGCAAGGCGGCCACATTCATGCCTCGACTTTGGTGGCGGCGATATACTGCGCGCCTCGCTGAGGGGCGCTGCGACCCGATCCGTGCCCCGCGCACGACCCGGGCCAGGCTTGGCGACTCTTTCGTACAACGGCGCCCGGCAACCGCGAGCTTTCCCGCCCGCCCTTGACCGGAGCAATCTGCATGAATGCGCAACTGAAGACCTTCTCGACCGACGGCGACTACAAGGTCGCCGATATTTCCCTGGCCGACTGGGGCCGCAAGGAACTGGACATCGCCGAGCACGAGATGCCGGGCCTGATGTCGATCCGCCGCAAGCACGCCGCCACCCTGCCGCTGAAGGGCGTGCGCGTGACCGGCTCGCTGCACATGACCATCCAGACCGCGGTGCTGATCGAGACCCTGAAGGACATCGGCGCCGACGTGCGCTGGGCCTCGTGCAACATCTTCTCGACCCAGGACCATGCCGCAGCGGCGATCGCCAAGTCCGGCACCCCGGTGTTCGCCTGGAAGGGCGAGTCGCTGGAGGAATACTGGGACTGCACCCTGGACGCACTGACCTTCACCCTGGCCGACGGCACCCTGACCGGTCCGGAACTGGTGGTCGACGACGGCGGTGACGTCACCCTGCTGATCCACAAGGGCTATGAGCTGGAAAACGGCAGCGACTGGGTAAACGAAAAGGCTGCCTCGCACGAAGAACAGGTCATCAAGAACCTGCTCAAACGCGTTGCCACCGAACGCCCGGGTTACTGGGGCCGCGTGGTCAAGGACTGGAAGGGCGTCTCCGAAGAGACCACCACCGGCGTGCACCGCCTGTACCAGCTGGCCCAGGCCGGCACCCTGCTGATCCCGGCGATCAACGTCAACGACTCGGTCACCAAGAGCAAGTTCGACAACCTGTACGGCTGCCGCGAGTCGCTGGCCGACGGCCTCAAGCGCGCGATGGACGTGATGCTGGCCGGCAAGGTGGCCGTGGTCTGCGGCTACGGCGACGTGGGCAAGGGCTGCGCGGCCTCGCTGCGTGCCTACGGCGCGCGCGTGGTGGTCACCGAGATCGACCCGATCTGCGCCCTGCAGGCGGCGATGGAAGGCTATGAAGTCAACACCATCGAATCGACCCTGGGCCGTGCCGACCTGTACGTCACCACCACCGGCAACAAGGACATCATCCGCATCGAACACCTGAGCGCGATGAAGGACCAGGCCATCGTCTGCAACATCGGCCACTTCGACAACGAGATCCAGGTCGATGCGCTGGTGGGCTTCCCGGGCGTGCAGCACGTCAACATCAAGCCGCAGGTGGACAAGTACATCTTCCCGAACGGCAACGCGATCTTCCTGCTGGCCGAAGGCCGCCTGGTGAACCTGGGCTGCGCCACCGGCCACCCGAGCTTCGTGATGTCCAACTCGTTCGCCAACCAGACCCTGGCCCAGATCGACCTGTGGGCCAACAAGGACAGCTACGAGAAGAAGGTCTACCTGCTGCCCAAGCACCTGGACGAAGAAGTGGCCCGCCTGCACCTGGAAAAGATCGGCGTGAAGCTGACCACCCTGACCCAGGAACAGGCCGACTACATCGGCGTGCCGGTGGAAGGCCCGTTCAAGCCGGACCACTACCGCTACTGATCGGCCGGCAGCACATCGCCGCGTGACATGGAAAACGGGTGCCGCGAGGCGCCCGTTTTTCATGTCATCACCCAGCATCCGTCCGGGCGCGCCGGGCAACGGCGCCAATCCATTCGCCCAACACCTTCGAGATGTGACCGTGTCCACGCTGCGGCGCAGGGACCAGGCCTGCAGCTGGGCAAGCCGATAGACTCCCCGGCCGAAACCTGCAATCCGGGACTGATGCATGAAAGGGAACCTGCGCGAGAGGGCAGCGAACGTGGGCAATGGCCCCCTGACGCTGGGCACCACCGCATGGCTTGGACAGCTCTGCCTGCTGGCGTTGCTGGCCGGGTGTGGCCCGTCCACTCCCGCCGTCTCGGCGACTCCGGCCAATGCAGCGCACGACACCCCGGCACCGACCACCATGCCGGGCGATGCGCCATCGCCCTCGCCTGCCACTGCAACCGAGGGACCGCAGCGCGCCAGCTTCGATTGCGGCAAGGCCAAGGCCGCGGCCGAGCGCCTGATCTGTTCCGACCCCGAAGTCTCCGGTCTCGATGGCCGGCTGGCAGTGGCCTATACCGCCGCCTCCATCGCGGTCGAGCCGTCCAGCAAGCCGCAGTTGCGGGAAGAACAACGGCGCTGGATCCAGTACACGCGCGACCTCTGCGCGGACGTGGTCTGCCTCAAGCAGGTTTACCTGGACCGGATCGGCATCCTTTCGCGCAACGACAACATTCTGGTCAACCCGGTCGCCTGCCAGACCGTTGCCGACGCCGATGCCTGCGTGGACGTGGTGACCTACCGCGATCCGAACGTCCGGATCGACGCCTTCAACCAGCTGCTGCGTGAGAACGACCACGAAGGCAAGATCATCGGCTGCAGGACACTGATCGACCTGCCAGCCGGAACCGCCAACGGCAACCACAGCTTCGGCGCCGACTGCACGCTGGAGACGCAGTCAACGCGGACCGCGGTGAAACTCTGCAACGACGAGATGGTGGGGAATTTCGCCATCGAGCCGATCGAAGGCGACGAGAACACCAGGACGCTGGTCCAGTTCACCCGCGACCGTTGCGCCGACGCTTGAACTGGCCGGTCGGCCAGTGACCATCCGCGTGGCCAGGGGGCCATGCCCAACGTGTTTCCAATGAAAGGAGTCAGTCATGCCCAGGGAATCCACCATCACCACCGAGCAGCTGCATACGCTTTACCTGAATACCGAACTCGGTGGTAATGCCAAGCTGCTGAATCATTTTTCCTACGCGGAAAAAGGCAACAGCTCGTATTCCTTCGGACTGGTGCAGTTCGACGTCGGCAACAACTCGGGGGCGCAGCGTTTCCTGAAGGACAACGGATTCTCCGACAACGACATCACCCAGCTGTCCAAGCATGGCGGCCTGACCCGCACCCAGCTGGATGCACTGGACACCAAGCTCCAGGCGATCCCGCAGGACAAGCTCGACCAGTTCACCAACAGCAAGCTGGACACCGCGATCGAACGGGTGGATGACGCGATCGAACGCGTACGCGCCAAGAATCCTGCCGCTGCCGACGCCATCGTCGCCAACCCCGAGTTGCAGCTGGCCATGGCCGACTATGACAACCAGTTCGGCAGCATGGGCAATCAGTTCGTCGGCTTTCTCGCCGGCGAGAAGACCAAGCTCCAGGGCGGCACCATCCAGGCAGGCGACCCGCCGAGCCGCGCGGATGTGCAGACCTTCATCGAATCCACCAAGTACGGCATCGGTTCGCCCAAGGCCGTCCAGGGCCGCGATGCGCATTTCCAGGATGCGATGGACCAGCTCGGGATCGCCCAGAGCCCCGGTTCAAAGGCGCCTTCCCGCGGCGGGGCGGATGCGGCCGCCGATGGCGTACTGGTCTCCGGCGAACGAGGCGAATCGGTCAAGGCGATGCAGGAGAAGCTGGCAGGCCTGAGCTATACGGGCACCAACGGCAAGCCGCTCAATCCGGATGCCGATTTCGGGCCAGGCACGCGACATGCGGTGGAACAGTTCCAGCGCGACCACGGCCTGACCGCGGACGGCAAGGCCGGGCCCAAGACCCTGGAGGCGCTGGAACAGGCGGTGCAGGCCAAGGGCCAGGCCACCACGACCGCCGAACAGGCGGCACCGAGCATGGCCTCGGCCGGGCATGCGGACAACGGACGCTACCGCGATGTGCTGGGCAAGCTGGAATCGCTGGAACAACAGCGCGCACAGGGCGGCTTGCCGGCGCTGTTCGGCGACCGCCAGCAACTGGAAAACGCCGCCGGGCAGGTCGTGTTCGAATCCAGGGCTTCGGGCCTGACCCAAGTGGACAGCGTGCTCGCACGTCCCGATGGCCAGGGCGTATTCGCGGTGCAGGGACAGCTGGGAGATCCCGCGTCCCAGCGCGTGTACGTGGACCGCGCCCAGGCCGTGGGCCAGGACCTGCAGGCCAGCACGCGCCAGCTGGATGCACTGGCCTCGATCCAGGAACAAACCCAGGCCCAGATCCAGCAGGCGCAGCCAACGCGCTGAGTGGCCGATGCACACCAGCGCCGCTGCCAGCGACGCTGGTCCGGCAACACCGACACCGATCAACCCGGGATGCACCTGCCATGCATGCGCAGGCAGCGTCATCGCGACGCCTGCCCGGTGCGCTCATCGTGGTTGCCTGGCGTCGGCGATCCCCGGCCGGAAGCCGCACGCCAGCTCAGGCGCGCGTCAGCACATTGCGCCACAGCGTCTGCAGCTGCTCCACGCCGCCGTTGGTCGAACTCCACAGGGTCGCATCGCTCACCAGCAAGGTGCCGTCGAACACCCCCTCGCGGGATTGCAGCAACGCATCGAGCAACGTGCGGCCGGTCGCCGTGAACGGATGCGGCGGCGCGGCCGGGTCGATGCGTTGTCGTGCCAGCACATCGAGCCTGTCCACTGCAGCACCCAGGCGTTCGAACTGCGGCAGATGCGGATGCAGGTTGAAGGTCGCCACGCCGCACAGCAGGCCCAGTCGATCCAGCCCGGCCTCGATTTCGATCGGCGATGGCGTGCCGTCCGCCTCGATCGATGGCCTCAACCCAAAACGATTCTCCACCGGGATCTCCAGCCCGGCCAGCAGCGTGCGGGCAAAGCCGCCGAAACCCTGCCGGGGCGGGATCGTCCTGTCGCCGTGGTGCAGGAAGGCGGCGACCTGCCCGGCAAGGCGCGCGTCATGCGAATCGGCCGCATCACTGCCGATGTCATGGTGCGGGGAGATGCAGGCCAGGTTGCGGGGATCGGACAGGAACCGGCGCACGCATTCGATTTCATCCGGCCCGGCCTGCTGTGCGGTGCGCAGCGAGTCGAAGCTGATGACCAGCAAGGTGTCGGCGTCTCCCAGCGCCTGCGCATCGAGTGGCGTGAACCTGCCGTCGCCGTCGATGCGTTCGATCTCGATGACCGGATGACCGGTGAGCGCGCCAGCCATCCGCACCAGCTCCACGAAGTTCCTGCGCATGATGCAATCCAGGAATCCGCCGATGCCCTGGTCGAACTGGTCCGGGTCACTGAAGGCCTCGTAGCGGGGAAACAACATCCGTCGACTTTCGAAGAGCGAGGGAAAGCGGTCCTCGATGACGCCCAGTGGCGCAGACACTTCGTCGGGCCTGCTCCAGGCGTAGTAGATCGCGAGTTTTCGATGGCGCATTGCTGTCTCCCATGCCGTTGTGGATCTGCTGCACGCCTGGCGGCGAGCCTGCCACCAGGGTTGGTCAACTGCCCAGGCCACCGGTGATCGCCAACTCGGCGCCGGTCACGTAGGCGGCCTCGTCGGAGGCCAGGTACAGGGCCATGGCCGCAACCTCGTCGGCCGTGCCCAGGCGATGCAATGGAATCATCTGCCGGTAGGCCTCGATCACCTCTGGCCCCACGGCCTGGAGGATCGGCGTATCGATACCGCCCGGATGGATCGAGTTGACCCGGATCCGCAGCGCAGCCAGGTCCAGCGCCGCTGCGCGCGTCATCCCGCGCACCGCCCACTTGCTGGCCACATAGGCAAACATGCCCGGGTGTGCCTGCAGTCCCGCCTCGGAAGAGACATTCACGATCGCACCGCGCCCGGCCGACTGCATCGAGCCGATCACGGACTTCATGCCCAGGAACACGCCCAACTGGTTGACGCGATAGTGCTGGTCGAGCAGTGCCTGGTCGGTCACCTGCAGGGGCGCGGGGGCGAACACCCCAGCGTTGTTGACCAGGATGTCGATCCGCCCGAACACGGAAACAGCCTCGTGCACCACCGCCTGCCACTGGTCCTCGCAGGACACGTCGTGGCGATGGAAGCGCGCATTCGGCCCCAGGGCCTGGGCGACCTCGGCACCTTGTTCGCGGATGTCGGTCAGCAGCACGCGTGCGCCCTGCTTGATGAAACACCGTGCGGTGGCCGCACCGATACCACTTGCCGCACCGGTGATCAGCGCGACCTTGTCGACGAGGGAAAACATGGGACAGTCCTTCTGCATGGGGGACCCGGCTGCCTGCAACAGGTGAGCGCGCGGCCAGGTAAGGGAACGCCGGCGCCCGACATCCAACATCCGGAAACAGCGTTCGCGATCTCGACGCACCATAGCCCCGGCAATCGCAGGTCCGGAGGCGGAGCAGGCAGGTTGGCGGACTCTGTCCGTGCATTGGCTGGATTGGTCATGGGACAGCCACGCCGGCAACGTCAGTCGCGCTTCCCGCCGCGCCAGATCGGCGTGCGTTTCGAACAAACGGCACCACGCGCCTGTTCTCAGGCATGCATCCCGCCGATCGCTCAGGTCGCGCGACTGGCCGCACGCCTGTCGCGCCCCTGTCCGACTCTGCCTGCCGAATGGCCGATCCGATGCAGATGCCGCGTGTCGGGCGCCACGCATAGTGGCCGGGTCGGAAACATCAAGCCCATGCGGGACCAGGCAACGGCACTCGACGTCGAGCGCACCACGCCCAGGCCAAGGGGCCATGCAGATCACCAGCCCCGTCCCGACACCTGAACTTCCGGCTGACCCCAATCCCGGCCCTGCGGGCCACCAACTCTGGAACAACCCATGTCCAATCGAACCATGTCCACGCTGGTCGCCAGCGCCCTGCTCACCGTCTTCGGTGCAGCTTCCATCAGTGCCGCCAGTGCCCAGGACTTCACCCCTGCGCAGAAGAAGACCCAGGCCTCCAACACCGTCAAGGTGAAGTCCGGCAAGGTCGAACCCTGCTTCGGCGTGGCCCTGTCCGGCAAGAACGACTGCTATGCCGGCGCCGGCACCACCTGCGCGGGCACCAGCATCAAGGACTACCAGGGCAACGCGTTCAAGCTGGTGCCGACGGGCACCTGCACCACGATTTCCACGCCGGAAGGCAACGGCAGCCTGTCGCCGAAGGCTTGATGTGGCCGCCCGGCGGAGCAAGTCCGCCGGGCATTTTTTTCACACCTGCGCGAGCATTCGCATGTCGATGCACACCGTCTCCAGTCTGCCCGCGCATGCCGGCATCGGGCTGAAAGCCGAACACTTCCGCGACATCCTCCAGGCACGCCCCGAGGTCGGTTTCTTCGAGGTGCATGCCGAGAACTACATGGGTGCCGGTGGGCCACCACACCGTTACCTGGAATCGATACGCAGCCACTATCCGTTGTCGGTGCACGGCGTCGGCCTGTCCATCGGCAGCGCGCGTCCACTGGATCTCTCACACCTGCAGCGGCTGCGCATCCTGATGCAGCGCTACCAGCCCCAGGCGTTCTCCGAACACCTGGCCTGGTCCAGCCACGAGGCGGGCTTCTTCGACGACCTGCTGCCGCTGCCGTATACCGGCGATACCCTGCGCCGCGTGGTCGCGCACATCGACCAGACCCAGACCACGCTGGGCCGGCAGATGTTGCTGGAAAATCCCGCGACCTACCTGGCCTTCAGCCACAGCGGCTGGTCCGAAACGGACTTCCTGGCCGAAGTCGCAAGGCGCAGCGGCTGTGCCTTGCTGCTGGATATCAACAACGTGTTCGTGGCGGCGACCAACCTGCAGTTCGATCCCCTCGCCTACCTGCAGGCGTTCCCGCTGGAGCGCGTGGAGCAGATTCACCTGGCCGGGCACGCGCGCGAATCCGATGAGCATGATCGCCCGCTGCTGATCGACACCCATGACCGGCCGGTGATCGACGCGGTCTGGGCGCTCTACGACCATGTCCTCAGCATGCGCGGGCCGGTGCCGACCCTGATCGAGTGGGATGCCAACCTCCCCGCGTTGCCTGTCCTGCTGGCCGAAGCCGATCACGCCGAAGCACGCCTGGCCCAGGCGCGGCCGCGCGTAACCCTGTCGCCCACCCTGACCGCGACCCAGCTGCGATGAGTGCATTCCCCCTACCCTCCGCGACACCCGCCGCTGTGTTGCCCGCCTGGGACAACCTGCAGACCGCCTTCGCACAGGCACTGCTGGATGCCGGGCAACCGGTGCCGCCAGGACTGGTCGGCCCAGATGGACGCACCAGCGCACGTCGCTTCGGGGTCTATCGCAACAACGTCGTCGCAGGCCTGGTCCACGCACTGCGCGATGGCTTTCCAGCGGTGGCGCGGATCGTCGGCGAGGCCTTCTTTGCCGCCATGACGCAGCAATACGCGCTACAGCATCCGCCGCGCACGCCGGTCATGCTGGCCTACGGTGCGGAGCTGGCCGACTTCGTGGCCGGGTTCGCGCCGGCGGCCAGCGTGCCCTACCTGGCTGACGTGGCCCGGCTGGAATGGGCCTGGATCGAGGCTTACCACGCGGCCGAATCAACGCCTTTGCAGCCCGAAGACCTGCAGCGACTGGAGCCGCGCAACGCGGCACAGCTACACCTGCGCCTGCACCCATCGGCCCGGGTCCTGCGCTCGCCGTATCCGGCAGTGACGATCTGGCAGATGAATACCGACGCGCTTGCGCTGGCACCGGTGGCGTTCGATGCCGGTGGCGAAGACGTGCTGGTGGTGCGTCCGCACGCCCACGTGCAGGCCCATCCGTTGCCGGCCGGCGCAGCCGTCTTCATCCAGTCCCTGATCGACGGCCTGGACCTGGGCCAGGCCACGGCATGCGCGCTGGATGACGATGGCGGGTTCGATCTTGCCAGCAGCCTGTCGGGACTGGTCTCGGCCGGGGCGTGCATCGCACTGGACGATCCAGCCGATCCATTCGAACTCTCTCCCCTTCACCGCTGAGAAGCAGGACTGCCATGCCCGCCACCGCCATCTTCCAAGCCGCGATCCAGCGGCTGTCATGCCTTGGTCGCGCCCTGGCGCCACCCGTCATGCGCATTGCGCTGGCGCTTCCGTTCCTGCGTTCCGGATTGACGCGCTGGGATCCCTTTCCTTCGCTCTCGGCGGCAACCCAATACCTGTTCGAAGAGGTCTTCATGCTGCATCTGTTCGGCAGGACCTACCCGCTGCCGGCGCCCGGCCTGCTGGCCTGGGCAACGGCGGCGGCCGAACTGCTGCTACCCACCCTGCTGCTATTGGGCCTGGGCACGCGCCTGGCAGCCCTGGGCCTGTTGGCCATGACCGCCACCATCCAGCTGGTGGTGCCGGACGGCTGGGTCAACTTCCATCTGTACTGGGCCGCGTTGGCCCTGGGCGTGATCGCGCTCGGGCCCGGCATGCTGTCCATCGACCACTGGATCGCGCGTGCATCCGTTCCGCGCGGACGACTATCACCCAAGGGCCAACCGACGCCGCGTTAGCGCGAGGCTGCCACCGGCCCGCGGTCCAGCGCCTCCAGCTGCGTCCGCAGCTCTGCGTGCAACGCACGCACCAGCGGCGTGGCCATCGCCCGGTGCGCGATCACCAGTTGCAGCGGCGCCGGCACGCCCCAGTCCGGCGCGAACACGTCCACCAATCGCCCGGCCTGCAAGTCATGGTGCAGGTCCAGCCGCGACTTGTAGACCATGCCCATGCCCGCCACGGCCCAGCGCCGCACGATGTCGGCATCGTCGCTGATGCGATCACCGTCGATCTGCACAGTCTCCACGCCCTCGGGTAGATGGAAGCGCCAACGCTCGTAGGTCGCCTCTCCCATCACGTAGCGCAGGCAGTTGTGCCCGGCCAGGTCGCGCGGATGCCGCGGCCATCCATGCCGCTCCAGGTAGGCGGGCGCGGCACACAGCGCACGCCGGTTGTGTGGTGCCAGCGGCAGTGCCACCAGGCTGGAGTCGCCCAGGCGCCCATAGCGGATCCCCGCGTCCAGCTGCTCGGCGAAGAAGTCGACGTTGCGGTCGCCGATGGACAGGTCCAGGCGGATGCCCGGATGGCGCTGCTGGAATGCGTCCAGCCACGGCAACAGCAGGTTGCGCCCCAGGTCCGAGGGCATCGCTAGGCGCAACGTGCCGGCCAGCTGGCCGCGTCCATCCTGCAGCGCGAGCAGGCCAGCCTGCTCGGCCTCGAGCATGGCCCGTGCATGCGGGAGGTAGCGCTCGCCTTCGGCCGACAATCGCATCTGCCGGGTGGAACGCACGAACAGGCGCACGCCCAGGCCTTGTTCAAGCCGCATGACCGAACTGCTGGCCAGCGCCGGCGTGATATCCAGGCGCCGGGCAGCGGCCGAGAAGCTTCCAGCATCGACGGTCTGGAGGAATACGCGGACGTCATCGATCCGGATCATTTTCGTCGGAATGAGGAAAGTCCTTGGTCAATCTACCCGCTTTCTGCGGTAGGTCGCATCGTGGAGGATGGTGGGGCTGCGGCCGGCGTCAGTCTTGCCGGCACACCACAGATCGGCCTGCCCTGTCGTCACCGATTGCGATGCCTGCATGGCACCCGTGGCTGATGCGCTGTCGGCGGTGCGAGGCAGGCTCCGGAATGTCCCGTCCTCCCCCCAGGAACCATCGACATGGACCACCCTGCCCGCTTTCCGCCCGTCCATCACCCGCGCAGAAACATGCCCACGCGGGTGATGTGGTTTCCGCAACCCGTGCCGGCCTCAATAGCCTTTGACCGCCACCACGTCCGAAGGATGGATCTCCGGCGCTGCGGCCAACAGCGGCGGCAGCCTGTCGAAGATGATCCTGGCCGCCTGCCCCTGCATGTGGGCGTCGCGGCCCTCGCTGCCCTTGAACAGATCCACCAGGAACAAGGTGTCCGGCTCGACACTGGACCGCAGCAGCAACCACAGCGGCGTGCCGTGCTCGGCCTGGACGTGGGGAAGCACCGCTTCGATCTCACTGGCCGCCTGGCCACCGAGGCCTGCGCGGGCCTTGAAGACAATCACACCGGCTACCGTACTCATGACTGTTGATTCCTCGCACTTGGGAAAAAAGGACGGGACATCCCGCCGTCCCCAGCCTGCGCGGCCGGCAACCATCGCGGACCGGTCAGGGTGGGACAAGCCGCAGGCAGATCCGGCCACGGCGGCGCTGCAGCCATGAAGATCGTCGTGGTCGGATCAGATGGCTGCCTGGCCTCGGGGTATTCAGGCCTGGTCGACTTGCTGGGCCTGGCCCGCCAGGCCATCGCCGCCACCGCGATCGATGCTCCGCTCTACGAGCTGGTCACCGCCAGCCACGATGGCCAGCCGTTCCGCGATGGCCAGGGCGTGCTGCACCAGGTGGACAGCGCCCTGGCCGATGTCGCCTCGTGCAACGCCCTGGTCGTGCCGGGGTTCGTCCCCGACCAGGACCGCCGCCCACCGGACATGGCGCTGCATGGCACCGCCGCCAGCTGGATCCGCGCACAGCACGCACGCGGGGCGATGGCCTGCGGGTCGTGCAGCGGCGCCTTCCTGCTGGGCGAGGCCGGCCTGCTGGACAACCGTCGCTGCACCACCACCTGGTGGCTCCACGAAGACATGAAGCGTCGTTACCCACTGGCCGGTGCGATCTGGGGCACGGCCCTGCTGGAAGACGGGCGCGTGGTCAGCGCCGGCGGCCCGCTGTCCTGGATCGACGTTGCGCTGCACGTGATCCGGCGCCTGTGCGGGAACGAAGCAGCCAGGATCGCGGCCGACTTCACCGTGGTCGATGCAACCCCCAACACCAAGGCCGCCTACATCCCGCTCTCGCACTTCGCCGCGGGTGACACGTTCCTGGCGCGTGCCGAAAGCATCGTGCGACGCCCCAGCAAGACCCCCATCACCGCCTCGATGCTGGCGCAGGAACTGGCCGTCTCGGAGCGCACGCTGCATCGCCGCCTGATCGCCGTGATCGGCCAGGCGCCGAAGAAATTCATCGACCACGTCCGCTTCCAGATGGCCCGCGACCTGCTGGAAACCGGCGGAAAATCCATCAAGGAACTGGCTTTCCTGTGCGGCTATGCCGACGACGCCAGCTTCCGGCGCGCCTTCAAGCGCGCCTTCGGCAAGCCGCCCGGCGCCTGCCAGGTAAAACCCGGCAACAGCCAAGCCCAACTCCTGCCCTGTCGATAGAGGCGAGCCCCCGGCAGGCTGTTCGGCGGGATTGGAATGGCATTTGTGAGCTGCCACTGCGGCGGCACGAGACAGCTCGACGCCAGGCCCATGCGCCGAGGGTGACATCGCCAGGAGGGTTGCCCCGGCATCATCACAGGGCTTGCGTGGAGCGGGTGAAGGGAATCGAACCCTCGTCAGTAGCTTGGGAAGCTACAGCTCTACCATTGAGCTACACCCGCGTCGGGTCGCGCAGTCTATGCCGGGCCTCGCCCGCCGCGCAACGGTGGCGCGGCGGATGGTCACCTGAAACGACGACGCCCGGCGAGCCGGGCGTCGTGCGCTTGCCAGTGAATCAACGCAGCTGCGCGATCAGAAGCTTCCGCCCAGGCTGATGAAGATGCCGGCGTCATTGGCCGCACTCTGGCCAATGGTGGTGCGGGCACCGATATCGGCGCTCAGGCCGCCCAGCTGGGCGCGTGCGCCGACCACGAAGACGCCGTAATCCTGGTCGAATTCGACACCCGGCACGGCGTAGGGCAGCGCACTCGGGATGGTCTGCAGCGAGGCCCAAGCCATGCTGGCGTTGTCTTCGAACTCATGGTTGTAGGTGGCCTGCACGTACGGCGTGACCGTCGGCGAGATCTCGTAACTGGCGCGCCAGCCGACGCTGCCGATCAGCGAGTCGAACTCCTGGTCGCGATAGGACAGCGCGGTGGAGTTGAACTCCTTTTCGTCATAGCCGTCGACCTTGATGGTCTGCGAGACCAGGCCCAGCACCGGACCGGTCTTCCAGGCGCCACCGTTGCTGAAGTCGAAGCCGCCGTTGATGGCCACAGTCAGGTTGCTGCCATCGGGCGAACCGGTCTGCTTGCGGGTGGCCGCACCCAACTGGATCTCGCGGGTCACGTCGTACTTCAGCCAGTTGTAGCTGACCTGCGCGTTGACCCAGCCGCCGTGGCCGGCCCACTGGGCGAAACCGCCCAGGGTGGTGTCTTCCTGGTCGAACTTGCCCGAGGAATGGCCGAAATCCTGGGTGCCCTTGCCGTAGCCGGCGAAGCCGCCAAAGGTCCAGCCACCGCTCAGCCAGTCGATGCCGAACAGGCCGGCCGGGGTGGTGCCGTCATACAGGTCGCCATCCTGCTGGCGCTGCATGTCGCCGCGCACGTTGCCCCACCAGCGCAGGCCCTGGCCTTCTTCGGTGGCATCGGCATGCATGGCCACGCGCTCGGCGCGTGAGTAGCCGGTGACCGTGGCCGAGTGGGTCAGCACCGAGATCTGGCGCGGGCCTTCCAGCACCGACAGTGCGTACTGCGCCAGCACTTCATGCGCAGCGGCACTCGGGTGCACGCCGTCGGCAAAGATGTAGTCGGTCGCAGCGGTCGGGGTGACGTAATCCAGCGGGCTGCAGGTGACCGAAGAGGCGACCGTGCACGCCGTTTCGGTGGCATTGGTGAAGCCGTAGGTGGTCGGGTCCGCGGTGATCTCGTCGATCAACGTGTAGGTGTCCAGCGGAATCACGCGCAGGCCACTGGCGGCCAGGCCGCTGAACAGCGCGGTGTTGTAGCTGGTCGCCAGCTGGGTGCCGGCCGCGGAACTGGCCGCGCCGCCCGCCAGGAACTCCGGCGTGCGGCCCAGGTCGGGGATCGTCGCCACCAGGATGTACTGCGCGCCCGCCGCCTGCAGGGTGCCGACCAGACCGATCTCGGTGGTCACGGCCGTCGCGATGGTGGCCTGTGCCGGTGCGCCGCCAGCCACGGCGAACAGGTCGTTCGCACCGCCCCACACGGTGTAGAGCGCATTGGCATCGGCCACGCCACCGGTGCTGGCCAGGTAGCTGGTCACCTGCGAGGCGATCGAAGGTGCCACGCCAAGCGCGGTGACATTGTCCTCGTCCACGCGCGCACCGCCGACGGCGTAGTTGGTGCCGCCCTGGTTGTCGCTGGTCGCATCGGTGCCGTAGTAATTGGCCAGGTATTCACTCCAGACCAGCCCCGGGTTGGTGGTGAACTTGCCGACGATGGCCGCCGACGGGCCGGCGATCTCGATCAGGGTCGGACGGAAATGGCCGGAATCGGTGAGGCTGTCGCCGAAGAACACGGTCTGCGAATAGACCTGTTCGGCATGGGCCTGCGGGGCGCCGGCAGCGAGGGCAACCACCACGGCAGCAGCCAGGGTGGACAGGGAACGGGGTGCGCGCATGTGGAACTCCATCGGATCGCGTGGGATATGTGCCAGGGCGCCGACCGTACGGCACCGCATTGGGTCGTTATGATTTCATTACGACACATTCCAACTCACGCTGCACTGCGGCACACATGCCTTGATGCACCCCGCCCAAGGGCTGTGGCGACATATTTTCAGGAACATGCACACGCCATGCGACGTGTCGTCGCCGAACCGACCGCCCTGCGGACTTGCATGGCGTGCCATGGCCTACATCGCCACGCCCCTCCATCACCGGGCCCATGTCGCATCCAGCAACGCGCAGTGCCTGCCGATCACGCGACTGCTTCGACAAGTTGGGCGATAATCCGGGCATGCCCGTACCCCACTCCCATGATCCGCAGCCCGCTGCGGGCAAGGCTTCCGCCTCGCACCTGTTGACCGGTCCCGGCCAGTCCTTCCGGATCGCCCGGATCCGCCCCACCCAGGCCACAGGGCCCGGCTTGTCGGGATGGCTCGGCTGAGATGACCGACCCGTTCTCCAGCCCTGGCGCCAAGGCGCCGCCCAAGCCGTTCACCGCCAGCGAAGGCCATCGCCCGATCCGCAGCTTCGTGCTGCGCCAGGGCCGTTTCACCGAGGCCCAGCAGCGTGCATTCGACACCCAGTGGCCGCGTTTCGGCCTGGACTACACCGGCCAGCCACGCGACTACGATGCCGCGTTCGGCCGTGCCGCCAGGCGGGTGCTGGAAATCGGCTTCGGCAACGGCGACGCGCTGCGTTTTGCCGCGCAGCAGGACCCGACGCGCGACTACATCGGCCTGGAAGTCCACGCCCCCGGCGTGGGCCGCCTGCTCAACGCGCTGGAGGCCGATGGCGCCGACCACGTGCGCCTGTACCACTACGACGCCGTGGAAGTACTGCGCAACGAAGTGGCCGAAGGCTCGCTGGACGAGGTCCGCATCTACTTCCCCGATCCCTGGCACAAGAAGCGCCACAACAAGCGCCGCCTGATCCAGCCCGAGTTCGCCACGCTGGTGGCCTCGCGCCTGGCGCCGGACGGCCGCCTGCACGCAGCGACCGACTGGCAGGACTACGCCGAACAGATGTGGGACGTCCTGGATGCCACGCCCGGGCTGCGCAACCGCGCCGGTCCACGCGGCCAGGTGCCGCGCCCGGCATGGCGCCCGCAGACCCACTTCGAAACGCGTGGCCAGAACCTGGGCCACGGCGTCTGGGACCTGCTGTATGACCGCTGCTGACGAGCCACACCCAGGCCCCGGCGCGCAGGCCGCGTCCGGCCTGTCCAAGCGAGTGCGATAAGGCCTGATGGATACCGCCCTGACGCTGACCAACGACATGCGCCTGGTGCTGGGGCTGGTCGGCTTCGTGATGGTGATGTTCCTGTTCGAGCGCATCCGCGCCGACGTCGTCGCCGTGGTGGTACTGGTGGTGCTGGGCCTGACCGGCCTAGTCGCGCCGGAAGAAATCTTCGGCGGCTTTTCCGGCAACGCGGTGATGAGCATCATCGCCACCACGATCCTGGGCGCAGGCCTGGAGCGCACCGGCGCCCTGAACCGGCTGGCCTCGTGGCTGCTCAGGCGCGGGCACGGCATCGAACAACGCCTGCTGCTGCTGACCACTGCCATCGCCGGCCTCAATTCGTCCTTCATGCAGAACCCCTCGGTGATGGCGCTGTACCTGCCGGTCACCGCGCGCCTGGCCTCGCGCACCACCCTCAACCTGCAGCGCCTGCTGCTGCCGATCTGCTCGGCCATCGTCATGGGCGGTGCGTTGACCATGGTCGGCAACTCGCCACTGATCCTGCTCAACGACCTGATGGTCTCGGCCAACAACAACCTGCCCTCGGGCATGGCCACGCTGGAGCCGCTGCGCATGTTCGCGCCGCTGCCGATCGGCCTGGCCCTGCTGCTGGCGTCGCTGGCGTATTTCCGTTTCTACGGCGACCGCAAGCTGAAAGAGGAAACCACCGGCACGGCCGGCGCGACCCCGGCGCGGACCGAGAGCTATTTCGCCAGCACCTACGGCATCGAGGGCGAAGTCTTCGAACTCACCGTCAGCGCCGATAGCCCGCTGGTCGGCATGACCCTGGGCGAGGCCGAAGCGCTGCACGGCGCGCCGCTGATGCTGGCCCTGCAGACCGGCACCGACACCCGCCTGGCGCCGCCAGCCGACATGCGCATCTGGGTGGGCAGCGTGCTGGGCGCGATGGGTGCACGCCAGGAAGTAGCCGACTTCGCCCAGAACCAGTTCCTGCGGCTGTCCTCGCGCCTGCGCCACTTCGGCGACCTGTTCAATCCCAGCCGCGCCGGTATTTCCGAAGCGGTGATCCCGCCCACGTCAGGTTTCATCGGCAAGAGCGCCGCCGACCTGGCCCTGCGCAAGAAGTCCGGGATCAGCCTGCTGGCGATCAACCGCGACAAGAAGGTCGTGCGCGACGACGTGCGCAAGGTGCCGCTGCGCTCGGGCGATATGCTGGTGCTGCACAGCATCTGGCAGGACCTGGCGGCCACGGCCAAGAACGGTGACTTCGTGGTGGTCACCGACTATCCCAAGGGCGAGCAGCGCCCGCACAAGTTCAAGATCGCCATGGCGATCTTCGCGGTGACCATCATCATCGCGCTGACCTCGCGGCTGCCGGTGGCGCTGACCCTGATGACCGGCGTGGCCGGCATGCTGTTGACCGGCGTGCTGCGCATGGACGAGGCCTACGCCTCGATCAACTGGAAGACCGTATTCCTGATGGCCGGGCTGATTCCCCTGGGCTGGGCGATGGACAGCAGCGGCGCGGCGGCGTGGGTCGCCGGCCACACCGTCGAACGCCTGCCCGAAGGCCTGCCGATCTGGGTACTGGAGATCGCCATCGCGCTGCTGACCACCGCCTTCTCGCTGGTGATCAGCCACGTGGGCGCAACCATCGTGATGGTGCCCATGGCGATCAGCCTGGCACTGGCCGCCGGCGGCAACCCGACCGCGTTCGCGCTGATCACTGCGCTGTCGGCATCCAACAACCTGATGACCGCTTCCAACCCAGTGGTGTCCATGATCACCGGGCCGGCCAACTACACCGCGCGGCAGATGTGGCGCGTCGGCGGGCCGATGTCGCTGATCTACACCGTGGTGGTGGTCGGCATGGTCAACCTGATGTTCTGGTGGGGCGCCCGCGTCTGATGCGACGCATGGCGGCAGGCACATGGCGCTGACACTCAAGCTGCTGGAAGGCCACTTCGCGGTCTGCCGCCTGCCTGCGGGCTCGGCATTGCCGCACTGGTTCGTCCCCGGCGCGCTCAGCCATGTCAGCTGGACCGATGAGGAACTGTCCATCGCCTGCGACGAGGCAGGCGTTCCCATCGAGGCGCAGTGCGAACGCGGCTGGCGCAGCCTGATGCTGCAGGGTCCGTTCGCGTTCGACCTGACCGGGATCCTGGCCCAGGTGCTGCTCCCCCTTGCGGAAGCGAAGGTGGGGATCTTCGCGGTCTCGACCTTCGATACCGACTACGTAATGGTTAAGCAGGCCCAGCTTGCAACCAGCCTGGAAGCGTTGCGCGCCGCCGGCCACACCATCCGGGAATAACCGCGCCCTGGTGCCGGCTAGCCAGCCAGTACCACCTTGCCATCACGCACCTGCACCGACACCGCGCGCAACGCCTCGCCGCGGCATGGCCCGGCAAGACACTGCCCGCCTTGTAACTCGAATGTGGCGCCGTGCGCGGCGCACACCAGCTGGCCAGCCTTGCTGAGCAGGAACTTGCCCGGTGCCCAGTCCAGCCGTCGGCCGGCATGCGGGCAGACGTTGAGCCAGGCGCGCACCGCGTCACCATCGCGCAGCACGACCAACGATTCGGCGCTGCCATCGACCATCGCCTCAGCCTCGGCCGGGACGCCATCGACCAGGAGTTCGAAGTCCATCACATCCATGGAATTAACAAAGGTTTCACACAATCGCCCAAGAGGTGACCATACTGCGCCATCGGTTCCCCATCATTCTGTCACGCGCCTGATGATCCGCACCTTCTCCTTCGACAGCCAACGCCTCCGCGCCGTGTTCGCACCGCGCAAGCCCCGCCATCCGCTGCTGCGTCTTGCGGTCGGCCTGCTGGGTCTGGGCGTGTTGTGCGTGCTGGTGTTCTTCGGGGTTTTTGTCGGCGCTGCCATGCTGGCAGCAGGCATGGCCTATCGCCTGCTGCGCCCACGCCAGCGCGCTGCACAGCAGCAGCGCGTGGTGGAAGGCGAATACGAAGTCGTCCGCAAGTCCGCGCTGCCGCTCTCGCACTGAGTTCCGCCGCGCGCGCTTAAACTCGCATTCCCCGTTGTCAGTCAGGAATGCTTCGATGTCCGATGTGATTTCCGCGCCCGCCCAGGCGCGTGTGCCGGTGCGCGGTGGCGGCACGTTCCCCGTACGCCGCATCTATTGCGTGGGCCGCAACTTCGCCGATCACGCGCGTGAAATGGGCGTGACCGCGCCAGCCTCAAAAGCAGAGCGCGGCAATCCCACCTTCTTCGCCAAGCCCGCCGACGCCATCGTCACCGGCAATGCGGACGTGCCCTATCCATCCGGCACCAAAGACCTGCACCACGAAGTGGAGCTGGTCGTCGCGCTCGGTGCCGACGCACCCGCCGGCGTGCTGCCTCTGGAAGCCACGCAGGCACTGGTCTACGGCTATGGCATCGGCCTGGACCTGACCCGTCGCGACCTGCAGGCTACCGCCAAGAAAGCCGGCCTGCCCTGGGACACCGCCAAGGGTTTTGACCATTCCGCGCCGATCAGCGACCTGGTCCCGGCAACCCAGGTCAGCGACCTGATGTCGCTGGGCGTGACCCTGACCGTCAACGGCACCGTGCGCCAGCATGCGCCACTGACGGACATGATCTGGGACGTGCCGGACATCCTGCACGAACTGTCCAAGCTTTACGCGCTGAAGGCCGGCGACCTGGTCTTCATGGGTACGCCATCGGGTGTCGCCGCATTGCAGCCCGGCGATGTCTTCGTGGCGACCCTGGACGGCGTGGCCGAAGTACGCGGCACCATCGTCGGTTGATCCCGCATCGACGCGGCTCTGCGTTACGCTAGCCGCGCAATTCAACTCATCAAGGAAAAACCATGGGCATGATCAGCGAGTTCAAGACGTTTGCGATGCGTGGCAACGTGATCGATCTGGCCGTCGGTGTCGTGATCGGTGCGGCTTTCGGCAAGATCGTCACCTCGTTGGTGAACGATGTGATCATGCCGCCGATCGGGCTGCTGATCGGTGGCGTGGATTTCTCCTCGCTGGTGGTGACGCTGCGCGCAGCCAGCACCGATGCCGCGGGTGCAGCAGTTCCTGCGGTCACGATCAACTACGGCACCTTCATCAACGTCATCATCCAGTTCCTCATCGTGGCCTTCGCCATCTTCATGGTGGTGCGCACCATCAACCGCTTCAAGAAGCCCGAAGAAGCCGCCCCCGAAGCCACGCCGGAAGACGTGCTGCTGCTGCGCGAGATCCGCGATTCGCTGAAGAAGCAGGCGTAAATCGAGCGAAGGCTCCGTCCCGGAGCGCGGAGGAAAGCAGGAGCCGCGGGCTGTTAAGCTCGCGGCTCCTTTCTTTTGCGGAGTGCCTTGCATGCGTCGTTCGATCCTCGCCAGTGCACTGCTGTTGTGCATCGCTCTTCCGCTGCACGCCGCAAGCCCGACGACGATTCCCGATGCCGCGCTGAAGACGGCGCAGGCACTGCGCAACCAGGCCCTGGCCGACGACACCGGTTGGAAGGTCACCGAATCGCTGACCACCGAAATCGGCCCGCGCCTGGCCGGCAGCGAAGCCGATGCCCGTGCCGTGGCCTGGGCGCAGGCCAAGTTCAAGGCGCTTGGCTTCGACAAGGTGTGGACCGAGCCGGTGACCTTTCCCAAGTGGGAGCGCCGCAGCGAGCATGCCCGGATCGTGGGCACGCATGCCCAGCCGCTGGTGGTGACCGCGCTGGGCGGCAGCGCCGGTGGCACGGTGGAAGCGCAGGTGGTGCGCTTCCCCGACCTGGCCGCACTGCAGGCTGCGCCGGAAGGTTCGCTGGCCGGCAAGATCGCCTTCGTCGATTTCCAGATGCAGAAGAAGCAGGACGGTGGCGACTATCGCTACGGCGGCGGCATCCGCGGACGCGGTCCGTCCGAGGCGATCAGGAAGGGAGCGGTCGCCTTCCTGATGCGTTCGGCCGGCACCACGCCGCACCGCGTGGTCAACACCGGCATCACCCGCTATGCCGAAGGGTTGAAGCCGATTCCTGCCGCTGCACTGTCGATCCCCGATGCCGACCAGCTGGCGCGCCTGGTCGCGCTGGGCCCGGTCACGCTGGAGCTGTCACTGGACTGCGGCTGGGATGGGCAGGCCACCAGCTACAACGTGATCGGCGAGATCACCGGGCGCAGCAAGCCCAAGGAGATCGTGCTGACCGGTGGGCACCTGGATTCATGGGATCTCGGCACCGGCGCGATCGATGACGCCGCCGGCATCGGCATCTCGATGGCGGCCGCGCACCTGGTCGCCAAGCAGCGCCCGGCGCGCACGATCCGCGTGGTCGCCTTCGCCAACGAAGAACAAGGCCTTTACGGCGGCCAGGCCTATGCCAAGGCGCACGCCGCGGAGATCAAGCAGCACGTGATCGCCGCGGAAAGCGACTTCGGCGCCGGCGCCATCTACGGCTTCGACAGCAATGCGCCGGACAGTGCGAAAGGCGCGATCGCAGCCATCGCCACCGCGCTCAAGCCACTCGACGTCGCCCATCTTCCGGGCAAGGGTGACCCGGAATCGGACATCGGCCCGATGACCCAGCTCGGCATGACCTGGGCCTGGCTGGGCCACGATGGCACCGACTACTTCGACCTGCACCACAACGCCGACGACACCCTGGACAAGATCGACCCCAAGGTCCTGGCCCAGAACGTCGCCGCTTACGCGGTCTTCCTGTACCTGGCATCCGAGGCCAAGGGCGATTTCGGCAGTGCGCCGAAGCCGGCCGGCGCGGCCCAGCAGGAACATTGACCGGACCAGCGCACGCGCACCAGGTGCACCGCACCGACGCTCCGTGACCATGGCGACCGATTGCCCTGGCTTGTCCCAGCACCGAGAATGCGGGCCTCTCCTGACGAAGAACAGACTCCCATGACCTCGAAGAACACCCAGAACCTGGCCGATATCGCGGAAGCGAAAGCCAGGCTCGCAGAAGAGCTGCGGAAGCTGGAGGAACAGGAGGTCGAACTTCGCAGCCAGCAGTCCGCCGAAGCGTTCGAGCAGATCACCGCGCTCCTGAAGAGCTTCTCCACGCACTTCAATTCAAAGCAGAAAGCCGAGATCGCCGGCTTCGTGATTTCCGGTGCGAAGGCCAAGCCGGCGGCCGATGGTCCCAAGCGTGAAGTGGCTGCGAAGTACTGGCTGCCGCATACCGGCGAAACCTGGACCGGCCGCGGACGTCCCCCGCGTGCGTTCACCGCCTGGGAAGGCACCGTTGCCTACACGGACTGGAAGAAGAACCATCCAGACGACAAGTTCCCGAAATTTCCGGGATGACAAAAAGGCCGGGAATTCCCGGCCTTTTTCCATTCTCGCCCTCCTGGCGGTCATGCCTCGCGTCTAGCCGGCGCGATGGCTCGCCCACTGCGCCAGCAGCACTGCGGTGGCCGAAGCGACATTGAGGCTTTCCACGCGGCCGCTGCCGGGGATCGACAGGGTCAGGTCGCAGTCGGCGGCCAGGCCACGGTCCACGCCCTCCCCCTCGGCGCCCAGCACGTAGACCAGGCGCTGCGGCAATGTTGTCGCGAAGAGGTTGTCGCCACCCTCCACCAGCGTGGCAGCCAGGCTGAAACCAGCCGCGCGCAGCTGCGCGAACGCGCTGGCACTGTCGCCGGCCTGGACCAGGGTCACCGCTTCGGCGCCGCCTTCGGCCACGCGCGCGGCCGCGCCGGACAGGGCCAGCGGCGAGTCCTGCGGCAGCAGCAGGCCGGCCACGCCGAAGTGGGCGGCCGAGCGCAGGATCGCGCCGAAGTTGTGTGGGTTGCCCACGCCATCCAGCCACAACGCCAGCGCCGGGCCAGCCGGCAACGCGGCGATCCAGTCGGCCAGCGACAGCGGCGCGCGACGCAATACGTCGGCGACCACGCCTTCGTGGTGCGCGCTGGCGGCCAGCTTGTGCAGGTCGGCTTCTTCCACCACGCGGTAGCCGACGCGGTTGGCTACGCACCAGGCCAGGATCGGCTTGAGCGCGTGCACGCGGGCCTGGGTCAGGTAGAGCTTGCGCAACGCTTCAGGGCGCGCTTCGAACAGCGCACGCACGGCGTTGAGGCCGTACAGGCGCACCTCTTCGCCGCGACGCGACGGACGCGGCGCCGCACCGTCCTCGCCCTCCGGGCGCGGGGCGCGCTCGCGCGGCGGACGCGCGGCGGGGTCGCGGCGCGGCGGGAACTTCTGCCAGGGACCGGTCATGCGCGCACCGGCGTGCGGGCACGGATGGAAGGAAAGGATGTCTGGGTCATGGCGCGGATGGCGATGGACTGCGAATGGATGCGTACCTTACCCGAAGCCGCCGGCACGCCTGCGCTCAGCCCGGCGGCGCGATGCGGGCGAAGCTGCGCAGGTCGTGCACGCGACCGTGCTTGACCAGCGCGCAGCGCAGCGTGCCTTCCTCGCTGAAGCCGTTCTTGAGCAGCACGCGCGCCGAGGCCGGATTGCTGTCCAGCACATGCGCGCCCAGCCGGTAGAGCCGCAACGCCTGCATGGCCCAGTCCGCATACAGCCGCACGACCCGGGTCATCAGCCCGCGGCCCCAGTACTGGCGGCCCAGCCAATAGCCCAGCTCGGCGCTGTGTCGGCGCTCGCCCATGCCAGGACGCGCGCCAATGCCGCCGCAGGCCTGCCCATCGCATTCGATCGCCAGCACCGGATGGGACAGGTCGACCACGCGTCCGGACAGGAAGTGCTCGCCATCGCTGCGCGTGTACGGCGATGGGAACCGGTCGCTGAGCCCCGCAACCACGCGTTCGTCATCGGCATGGCGCAGCAGTGATTCCAGGTCGTCGATGCACCAGCGCCGCAGGACGAAGTCCTCGCATTCCAGGCGCAGCTGCGACCAACGCGTGGCGTCCTGGCCTGGTTGATCGATCGGTGCGCTGTGCATGGCCGCGCTCGCTGCGCTGAGGGATGAAGCGGCAGTGTGCCGCACGCCCGGCGGCAGGGTCTTGCCGGCTTACGCGGGCGCCACCCAGGCCGCGCCCACGCAAGCCACGCGGATCACCCCAGGCCGAGCTGGGCCAGCACGCGCGCGACCATGGCCTCGGCCGCTTCGGTATCGGCCTGCAGATGCACTTCCGGCGACTCGGGCTCCTCGTACGGCGAATCGATGCCGGTGAAGTTGGGGATCTGCCCCGCCCGCGCCTTGGCGTACAGGCCCTTGACGTCGCGTGCCTCGGCCACCGCCAGCGGCACGTCGACGAACACTTCGATGAATTCGCCTGGCGCAAAACGCTCGCGCGCCATCTGCCGCTCGGCGCGGAACGGCGAGATGAAACTCACCAGCACGATCAGGCCGGCGTCGGTCATCAGGCGGGCGACTTCGGCGACGCGGCGGATGTTCTCCACGCGGTCCTCGTCGGTGAAGCCCAGGTCGCGGTTCAACCCGTGGCGCACGTTGTCGCCGTCCAGGATGAAGGTGTGGTGGCCCAGCGCATGCAGGCGCTTGTCGACCAGGTTGGCCACGGTGGACTTGCCGGCGCCGGACAGGCCGGTGAACCACAGCACCCTGGGCACCTGCGCCTTGATGCGCGCGCGCGCGGCCTTGTCCACGTCCAGGTGCTGCCAGTGCACGTTGCCGGCACGGCGCAGGGCGAAGTCCAGGGTGCCAGCGGCGACCGTCGCATTGGTCTGGCGGTCGATCAGGATGAAGCCACCGAGCGCGCGGTTCTGCGCGTAGGGCGCGAAGGCGATGGGCTCGTCCAGTGACAGGTTGCAGAAGCCGACTTCGTTGAGTTCAAGGCGCTTGGCGGCCAGTTCCTCCTGGCTGTTCACGTCGATCCGGTGCTTGATCTCGCTGATGCTGGCCGAAACGGTGCGCGCGCCGATCTGCAGCCAGTACGGACGGCCAGGCAGCAGTGCGGCATCGTCCATCCACAGCACGTGCGCGGCAAACTGGTCGGAGACTTCCGGCGGATCGCCGGCAGCGGCGATCACGTCGCCGCGGCTGATGTCGATCTCATCGTTCAAGGTCAGCGTCACTGCCTGGCCGGCGCGCGCGGACGGCACCTCGCCATTGGCATCGAACACCTTGGCTACGGTCGTGCGCCGCGACGACGGCAGCACCACCACGGCATCACCCGGCTGCACGCTGCCGGCGGCCACCGTGCCGGCGAAGCCACGGAAATGCTGGTTGGGCCGGTTGACGTACTGCACCGGCAGGCGCAGGCCACTGGTCGCGTCGTGCGCGTCCAGCTGCACGGTGTCCAGGTGTTCGATCAGGCTGGGGCCGCTGTACCAGGGCGTGTTGGCCGACCCTGCGGACAGGTTGTCGCCTTCCAGCGCCGACAGCGGAATGCACTGCACCTGTTCGATCCCCAGCTGCGCGGCCAATGCGCGGTAGTCGCGGGTGATCGCCTCGAACACGTCCTGGTCGTAGCCGACAAGATCCATCTTGTTCACCGCCAGCACCACGTGCTTGATGCCCAGCAGCGAGACGATATAGCTGTGCCGGCGGGTCTGGGTGAGCAGCCCCTTGCGCGCATCCACCAACACCACCGCGACATCGGCGGTCGATGCGCCGGTCGCCATGTTGCGCGTGTACTGCTCATGGCCGGGGCAGTCGGCGACGATGTACTTGCGCCTGTCGGTGTCGAAGTAGCGATAGGCCACGTCGATGGTGATGCCCTGTTCGCGCTCGGCGGCCAGGCCATCCAGCAGCAGCGCGTAGTCGATGCCCTGCCCTTGCGTGCCATGGCGGCGGCTGTCGTTTTCCAGCGCGGCCAGCTGGTCATCGAACAGGCGCTTGCTGTCGTACAGCAACCGCCCGATCAAGGTGCTCTTGCCGTCGTCCACGCTGCCGCAGGTGATGAAGCGCAGCAGCGGCTTGGCTTCGTGGGCCTTGAGGTAGGTGGCGATGTCGGTGTGGGTGGTCATGGCGCGCCGATGATGGATTTCTGCAGAGCAAGAGCTTGCACGCTGCCACGCAGCGCGCCTTCCTTTTGTCTTGGCAAAAGGAAGCAAAACCGCGGGCGCCGACACTCGCCGATGCTGCGCATCGGTGCCCTGTGCTCCTCGCTGGCAGCGGCACGGCGCGCAAACTCGCTGCGCTCAGACAAGCGCGCCTCTTCGGCCGTTTCCGCCTGCGGTGCTCGGCTCGCTTTAAGGCGCAGGAAAGCCGAAGCCGAAGCCGAAGCCGAAGCCGAAGCCGAAGCCGAAAAGATCATCTGCTTGTTGCTGTTGCTGTAGCTGTAGCTGTTGTTGCTGTAGCTGTAGCTGTAGCTGTAGCTGTAGCTGTTGCTGTTGCTGTTGCTGTTGCTGTTGCTGTTGCTCAGATGTTGATCTTGATCTTCAGCGCCTTCAAAGCGAGCCGAGCACCGGAGCTGGGAGCGGCCGTAGAGGCGCGGATGTCTGAGCGCAGCGAGTTCCGCGCCGTGCCGCTGCCAGCGAGGAGCACAGGGCACCGATGCGCAGCATCGGCGAGTGTCGGCGCCGGCGGTTTTGGCCACTTTTGACAAGACAAAAGTGGCTCGCGCCCGGAGGGCGTGAAAGCTCTTGATCCTGCTTGGCGCTTCAATTGAAGTTCCAGTCACGGACGCCAATCCGATCATCAGAAATACCCTTCCAGCTTCTTTTTCTCCATCGAAGCAGAAGGATCCCGATCGATCACCCGTCCCTGTCGCTCGGACGACGTCGCCACCAGCATCTCGGCGATGACCTTCTCCAGCGTATCGGCCTGCGACTCGACCGCGCCGGTCAACGGATAGCAGCCCAGCGTGCGGAAGCGCACCGACTTCATCATCGGCACCTCACCGTCCCTGAGCGGCAGGCGCGCGTCGTCGACCAGGATCAAGGCGCCATCGCGTTCGACCACCGGGCGCTGCGCGGCCAGGTACAGCGACGGCACCGGGATCTGCTCTCGATAGATGTAGAGCCAGATGTCCAGCTCGGTCCAGTTGCTCAGCGGGAAGGCGCGCACGCTCTCGCCGGTGTGGATGCGCGCGTTGTAGGCGTTCCACAGTTCCGGGCGCTGGCGCTTGGGGTCCCAGCGGTGTTTGTCATTGCGGAAGGAGAACACGCGCTCCTTGGCGCGGGAGGCCTCCTCGTCGCGCCGCGCGCCGCCGATGGCCGCGTCGAACCTGTAGTGGTCCAGCGCCTGCTTCAGGCCCTGGGTCTTCATGATGTCGGTGTGGATGGTGGCGCCATGGCTGATCGGGCCGATGCCCTGGGCGACGCCGTCCGGATTGATGTGCACGCGCAGGTCCACCCCGGTTTCGGCCGCCCGCCGGTCGCGGAAGGCGATCATCTCGCGGAACTTCCAGCGCGTATCCACGTGCAGCAGCGGGATCGGCGGTGGCCCCGGGGCGAAGGCCTTCAGCAGCAGGTGCAGCAGCACCGAACTGTCCTTGCCCACCGAATACAGCAGCACCGGGTTGCGGAACGCCGCGGCGACCTCCCGCAGGATATGGATGCTTTCGGCTTCCAGCCGGTCGAGGTGGGACAGGGGCTCAGCAGCAGTCATGTGCAGGTGCGCGAAGGGTGGAAGGCAGCCAGCCGAAGGGTAGCAATCCCGCTGCGGCAGGCCTGCCGGGGGCGACGCAGTATCGGCAGCGCTTATGCCCTGGCGAAATAAGCTAGGGGTATAAGACCATAACCCCCCATCCTTTCAGGTGCCGCTGGCACGCGCCTAGCATCGGCACTCCACGAATCCGCCCTGGAACTGCGATGTCCGCTGCACCCCCCGCGTTGTCCGCCGGCCCCTTGCCCGACGAGCGCAAGGCGCTGCTGGCCCGGGTGGTCGATGGCCTGGACAGCGCGTCGCTGTGGTGGCTGTCCGGGTTCACCGCCGGGCTGGCCCAGGCCGCGCATCCAGCACCGCACCTGGCCCTGCTGCAGGGGTCGGCCGCCACCG
The DNA here is from genome assembly GCF_027498035.1 of Pseudoxanthomonas sp. Taxonomy (NCBI): domain Bacteria; kingdom Pseudomonadati; phylum Pseudomonadota; class Gammaproteobacteria; order Lysobacterales; family Lysobacteraceae; genus Pseudoxanthomonas; species Pseudoxanthomonas sp. The sequence continues at coordinate 3,652,268 of NZ_CP114978.1, read as the reverse complement.
CCCCGGTGGCGGGCGTCGGCGAGCGTGCCACGGTCCTGTATGGCAGCCAGACCGGCAACGCCAAGCGTGCCGCCGAAGCCCTGGTCGCCGAGCTGGAAGGCGCCGGCCTGTCGGTCCGCCTGGCCCGGGCCGACAGCTACGCCACCCGCGAACTGGCCAGCGAGCGCCTGCTGTACCTGGTCATCAGCACCCAGGGCGAAGGCGATCCACCGGACGATTCCATCGGCTTCAGCGAATTCCTCAACGGCCGCCGCGCGCCCAAGCTGCCGGAGCTGAAGTTCGCCGTGCTCGGCCTGGGCGATTCCAGCTATGCCGATTTCTGCGGCATCTCCAAGCGCCTGGACGCGCGCCTGGTCGAACTGGGCGCGACCCGCCTGTTCGACGCCGGCGAAGCCGACCTGGACATCGACACCGTCGCCAAGCCCTGGCGCACCCAGGCATTGGAACAGGCCAGGAAGACGCTGAAGGCCGCCCCGGTCGCCGCCAGCGCGACGGTCACCGCCCTGCGCCCGGCCGTGGTGGCGCCAGCCTATTCACATGCCTCGCCGTTCCAGGCCGAGGTACTGGCCAACCAGCCGATCAGCGGCCGCGACTTCAAGGGCCCAGCCTTCGGCCAGCACGGCGCCAGCGACAAGCAGGTGCGCCACATCGAGTTCTCGCTGGAAGGCAGCGGCCTGAATTACCTGCCGGGTGACGCATTGGGCTTTGCCCATCGCAACCCGGAAGCGGTGGTCGAACCGGTGCTGGAAGCCCTGGCGCTGCAAGGCGATGCCAGCGTCCGCATCGACGGTACCGAGCGCAGCCTGCGCGACTGGCTGTCCGGCCATCGCGAACTGACCAAGCTCTCGCGTCCGTTCCTGGCCGCGCACGCCGCCCAGGCCAGGGCCAGCGAACTCAACGACCTGCTGGCACCGGGCCGCAACGCGGACTTCGCCTCGCTGCTGGGCAGCCACCAGCTGGTCGACGTGCTGCGCCGTTGGCCTGCCGAGTGGGACGCCGAAAGCCTGCTGACCGCGCTGCGTCCGCTGGCCCCGCGCCTGTATTCGATCGCGTCCAGTCGCGCCCGCGTCGGTGACGAAGTGCACCTGACCGTGGACGTGCTGAACTACCAGGCCCATGGCCTGGCGCATGTGGGTTCGGCCAGCGGCTTCCTGGCCAACCTGGCCGAAGGCGACCACGCCCCGGTCTACATCGAAACCAACGACCGCTTCCGGGTGCCGGCCGATCCGTCGCGCGACATCCTGATGGTCGGCCCGGGCACCGGCGTGGCCCCGTTCCGCGCCTTCGTCCAGGAACGTGCCGAAACCGGCGCAAGCGGACGCAACTGGCTGTTCTTCGGCACCCAGCACTTCAACAGCGGTTTCCTCTACCAGAGCGAGTGGCAGGAAGCGCTCAAGCGCGGCGAACTCAACCGCCTGGACCTGGCGTTCTCGCGCGACCAGCAGCAGAAGCTGTACGTGCAGCACCGCCTGCGCGAGCGCGGCCGCGAGGTCTACGACTGGCTGCAGTCCGGCGCGCACTTCTACGTGTGCGGCTCGATCGCCATGGGCAAGGACGTGCACGCCGCGCTGCAGGACATCGTCGTCGAACACGGCGCGCTGGATGCACAGGACGCGCACGACTACCTCACCACCTTGCAGACCGAAGGACGCTATAGCCGCGACGTCTACTAAGACCTCGCCAGCCAGACATCATGAGCAACCATTCCGTCGAAGACATCAAGGCCGAGAGCCGGCGCCTGCGTGGCAGCCTGCTGGAAAGCCTGGCCGACAACGTCACCGGCGCGCTGCGCGAAGACGACCAGACGCTGATCAAGTACCACGGCAGCTACCAGCAAGACGATCGCGACATCCGCGACGAGCGTCGTCGGCAGAAGCTGGAGCCGGCCTACCAGTTCATGATCCGCACGCGTACGCCGGGCGGTGTCATCACGCCCGCGCAGTGGCTCAAGCTGGATGCCATCGCCACGCAATACAGCAACCATTCGCTGCGCATCACCACGCGCCAGGCATTCCAGTTCCACGGCATCATCAAGCGCGAGCTGAAAGCCACGATGCAGGCGATCAACGCCGCGCTGATCGACACGCTGGCGGCCTGCGGCGACGTCAACCGCAACGTGCAGGTGGCGGCCAACCCGCTGCTGTCCGACGCGCACGCCACGCTGTACGCCGATGCGGCGGCAACCTCCGAGCACCTACTGCCCAACACCCGCGCGTATTACGAAATCTGGCTGGACGAAGAGAAAGTCGCCGGTGCCGGCGAGGAAGTAGAGCCGGTCTACGGCGACAATTACCTGCCGCGCAAGTTCAAGATCGGCTTCGCACTGCCGCCGATCAATGACGTGGACGTGTTCGCGAATGATCTCGGCTTCATCGGCATCACCGGTGACGACGGCCAGATCGCCGGTTACAACGTGTCGCTCGGCGGCGGCATGGGCGCGACCCATGGCGATGCAGAAACCTATCCGCGCGTGGCCGACGTGTTCGGCTTCATCACCCGCGACCAGCTGCAGGCAGTTGCCACCGCGGTGGTCACCACCCAGCGTGACTTCGGCAACCGCGCGGTGCGCAAGCGCGCGCGCTTCAAGTACACCATCGACGACAAGGGCTTGGACTTCATCAAGGCGCAGATCGAGGAACGCGCCGGCGTGACCTTCCAGCCCGCGCGTCCGTTTGCCTTCGACCACAACGGTGACCGCTACGGCTGGGTGGAAGGCAGCGACGGCCGCTGGCACCTGACCCTGTCGATTTCCTCCGGCCGCATCGCCGACGTGGGTGCGGCCACGCAGCTGACCGGCCTGCGCGAGATCGCGGTACTGCTGCAGGGTGCCGATGCCACCGGCGAGTTCCGGATGACGGCCAACCAGAACCTGGTGATCTCCAACATCGGTACCCACCACAAGGCGGCCGTCGATGCGCTGGTGGTGCAACACGGGCTGGATGCCGGCAATGCGCTGCCTTCGGCCCTCGCACGCAAGGCCATGGCCTGCGTCGCACTGCCGACCTGCGGCCTGGCCATGGCCGAAGCCGAGCGCTACCTGCCCGACTTCAGCAACAAGCTGCAGCCGCTGCTGGAAAAGCACGCGCTGGTTGAAGCGCCGATCGTGTTGCGCATCTCCGGCTGCCCCAATGGCTGTTCGCGTCCGTACCTGGCCGAAATCGCCCTGGTCGGCAAGGCGCCGGGCCGCTACAACCTGATGCTGGGCGGCGACCACCGCGGCCAGCGCCTGAACACGCTGTACCGCGAAAACATCACCGAGGAACAGATCCTCGGCGCGCTGGATCCGCTGTTCGGCCGTTACGCCAGCGAGCGCAACGGCGACGAAGGCTTCGGCGACTTCCTGCACCGCAGCGGCGAAATCGACCTGCCGCCCTATCCCACCCATCGCTCCATTCCTGTGGAACTGCACGCATGACCGCGCTGCCCGCCAACGACGAACCGCACGATATCGCTCCTGCCAGCATCGACCTGGAGACGGCCAATCCCGTGCTCGAAACGATGACCGCCCAGGCGCGCGTGGCCTGGGCCCTCGAACACGGCCCCGCCCAGGCGGTGCTGTCGTCCAGCTTCGGCGCACAGTCGGCAGTGACCCTGCACCTGCTGACCCAGCAGAAGCCGGACATCCCGGTGATCCTGATCGACACCGGCTACCTGTTCCCGGAAACCTATCGCTTCGCCGATGAATTGATCGAGCGGCTCAAGCTCAACATCAAGATCTTCCGCCCGCTGGTCAGCCGCGCCTGGATGGAAGCGCGCCACGGTCGCCTGTGGGAACAGGGCGTGGTCGGCATTGAGCAGTACAACAGCCTGCGCAAGGTCGAACCGATGCGCCGTGCGCTGGATGACCTGGATGCCGGCACCTGGTTCACCGGCCTGCGTCGCCAGCAGGCCAGCAGCCGTGCCAATACGCCGATCGTGCAGCTGCGCGGCGAGCGCTGGAAGGTCAGCCCAATCGCCGACTGGACCGACCGCGACATCTGGCAGTACATGAAGCTGCACGACCTGCCCTACCACCCGCTGTGGGAAGAAGGCTACGTGTCCATCGGTGACTTCCACACCACCCGCCGCTGGGAGCCCGGCATGCGCGAGGAAGACACCCGCTTCTTCGGCCTCAAGCGCGAGTGCGGGATCCACGAAGAGCTGTAGCCTGCCCGCGCCCGGCGGGCCGTGGGACGAACACGAGGCCGGCTTCACGCCGGCTTTTTCGTTTGGGTGTCGTTCGCGTGGCGTGCACGTCCAACGAGAAACGGCACGATGCCATCCGCCCGCGTACTGAACGCGTTACTGTGCGGTGCACGCAATGGAATTCCTGCATGACGACCGAACGCCGCGACTACTTCGACCATCTCCGCACCCTGCAGCACACGCCCGCGACCGGTCCGGTCAACGCCTGGGTCACCTGCTGTGGCGCGCACCTGGGCCAGCAGCGCGAGGCACTGTGCTGGGTCGATCCGCAGCGCACCGTGCGCCGCTACACCTTCGAGGAACTGGACGCGTGGTCGGCCCAGTTCGCACACCTGCTGGCCGCGCGCGGACTCAAGCCCGGCGAGGTGGTGGCTGGACTGCTGCCACGCCGGCTGGAATTGCTGATCGTGGTCCTGGGCACCTGGCGCGCCGGCGGCGTGTACCAGCCGCTGTTCACCGCCTTCGGCCCCAAGGCGCTGGAACACCGGCTGGCATCCAGTGGCGCCAAACTGGTGGTGTCCTCGCTGGATCAGCGGCCCAAGCTGGATGAAGTCGCGGGCGCGCCGCCGGCGCTGACCCTGGGCGCGGCCAGCGACGAAGATTTCTGGCATGCGCTGGACGGCCTGCCGACCACCTTCGAGCCGGTGCCGCTGACCCGTGAAGACCCCTGCATGATCATGTTCACCTCCGGCACCGTCGGCGCGGCCAAGGGCCTGATGGTGCCGCTGCATGGGCTGGACGTCATGGCCACCTACATGCGCGAGGCGGTGGACCTGCGCGACGATGACGTGCTCTGGAACATCGCTGATCCCGGCTGGGCCTACGGCCTGTACTACGGCATCACCGGGCCGCTGGCGCTGGGCCATTCGACCACCTTCCACGAAGGCCCGTTCACCGTCGACAGCTGCTACGCCACCATCGCCCAGCTCGGCGTGACCAACCTGATGGGCGCGCCCACCGCCTATCGCATGCTGATGGCCGCTGGCGACGCGCCGGCCGCGGTCGTCAAAGGCCAGCTGCGCGCGGTCAGCAGCGCCGGCGAACCGCTCAACCCGGAAGTGATCCGCTGGTTCGACAAAGCCTTGGGCACGTTGATCCACGACCACTACGGCCAGACCGAAACCGGCATGACCCTGTGCAACCACCATGCACTGGCACATCCGGTGCAGGCCGGCAGCGCCGGTTATCCGCTGCCCGGTTACCGGCTCGAAGTGCTGGACGAAAAAGGCCAGCCGCAGCCGGTCGGCACGCCCGGCATGCTGGCCGTGCACATCGCCGATTCGCCGGCACTGTTCTTCCGCGGCTACTGGCAGGCCGAACAACAGCCGTTCAAGGATGGCTGGTATCTCACCGGCGACACGGTCGAACGCAACGACGACGGCAGCATCGCCTTCGTCGGTCGCAGCGACGACGTCATCACCTCGGCCGGTTACCGGATCGGCCCGTTCGATGTGGAAAGCTGCCTGCTCGAACACCCGGACGTGATCGAAGCCGGCGTGGTCGGCAAGCCCGATCCCGAGCGCCTGGAGCTGGTGAAGGCCTACGTGGTGTTGCGCAGCGGCGCGACCGGCAACGACGCCCTGGCATCGGAGCTGTCGCAATACGTGAAGAAACGCCTGTCGGCCCACGCCTACCCGCGCGAAATCGCCTTCGTCAGCGAACTGCCCAAGACCCCCAGCGGCAAGATCCAGCGCTTCCTGCTGCGCAACCAGGCCAAGGCCGAAACCGAGACCGCAACGCCGCCCGGCTGATCCCGGAACCTGGCTTCAGCCATCGAGCGGTGCATCGGGCAAGGGTGGGGCCACCAGCGGCACCTTCCCGCCACAGGCCAGGCACTTGCGATACGCCGGCCCGTGGCCTTTGCGGCGCGGGCGCGACAGCAACCCGCCACAGTCACAGCGGCCCTGCTCGATGCCGCGCAACCACAGATACAGCCGCCAGCTGGCCAGCATCGCCCAGACGAACCCCAGGGCCGTGCCCAGCAGGGCCAGCAATGCGCCGGCATGGCGCGCGCCGTGCACGCCCAGCAGCCCATCGGCCTGCTCCACCGCGAACGAGGCCGCCCAACCGCCGGCCACCAGCAATGGCGCCGGCGCGTAGAGCCGCGCCACCATGATCGACATCCGCTTCATCCCACCACACCCCTGTGCGTTGCCCGAAGACCGGCCGGCCCCGCAGGCGAAGCTACATCTTCATGCCCGGCATGTCGTGGTCATGGGAAGACGGCGTGGCGCCGAGCGGCATGACCTTGAACTGCACCACCTGCGGCGCGGCATGGGCGAAGCGCAGCGTCGCGGTCACCACCTGCCCAGCCAGCAGCGGCCTGCGCGGTGCGATGAACATCAGATGGGTGCCCGACGGCGCCAGCGCGATGCTGCCCCCGGCCGGCAATGCGACCCCATCATCGAGCCGGCGCATGCGCATCACGCCGCCCTGCATGTCGTTGCTATGCAGCTCCACGCGTTCGGCTGCATCGCTGCTGATCGACAACAGGCGATCAGGCTGGCTGCCGTGGTTGGTCACGGTCAGGTAGCCGGCCGCGGTGGGCGCCTGCGGTGGCGTGGCGCGCATCCAGGCATTGCTGACCTGCACGCCGGCCGGCGTGGCGCCGTGTACGAACGTGGACAACAGCAGCAGCGCAGCTGTGAAAACAGGTTTCAACATGGTCCTTGCCTCTCCTCAAGGGATGCGACGGAAGCGCCCGCCGCGACGGTCCTACGATACAAACGCATGCAACGCCGGGGCGCGAAACCGCTCACGCCGGCAGATCATTGGCGCCACGCCGCTGGCGCCGCATCACCCAGCCCAGGTCCAGCGCCAACATCAGCAGCAGCGACAGTCCGACCAGCGGAAACAGCACGCCGCCGACCACCAGCAGGCCGACCACGACCTTCAGCGCCCGTGGCTGCGCAGGCAGTGGCGGCACGCCGAGCGATCCGCTCGGGCGGCGCTTCCACCACATCACCGCCGCACTCACGCACAGCAGCACGATGGCCGCGCAGGCCAGCACCAGCAGCACCTGGTTGAGCCAGCCGAACTCCTGGCCCATGTGGACGTTGATGCTCCATTCCAGGGTCTTGGCCAATGGCCCGTAGTCGGCATAGCGCATGTCCAGCAGCACCTTGCCGCTGTACTGGTCCAGGTGGATCACGCGCTGGCGCTGCAGGTCATCCGGATAGACCGACGCGGTATACACGCCACGCGCGCCCAGCGGCAGCGACACGCTGTAACCGGCGGCTAGCCCGCGTTGCGCGAACACGCGCAGTGCGGCATCCAGCCCGATCGCGCCAGGCTGGGCCGCATCACCCCCCATCGCCATGCCACCGTGCCCGGCATGGGCCATGTTCGGCATGTCGGCCATCGCCTCCTCCGGCGGCGCGGACTGCGGCAGGCGCGCCTGCTGCAGTGACCATGCCGGCAGCGTGCCGTCGGCCAGGCGCTGATCGGACATCGGCACCTGCACGCGCACCCCGGCCGGATAGCCGTAGTGGTGCCCGTTGGCCAACGCATTGACCTGCGCACCCCAGAACCACGACCAAGGCATCCCGGTCAGTGCGAGGAACAGCAGCGCGCCACCGGCCGCGATGCCGGTGACCGCATGCAGGTCGCGCCAGAACAATCGCTGCGCCGGCTTGCCGCGCACGCTGATGACGCCGCCTTTCCTCCCCCGTGGCCACCACAGGTACACGCCGGTCAGCACCAGCAGGATCGCCCAGCCCGCGCCGATTTCGATCAGTGCATTGGCCCAGCTCCCCAGCAGGTCCAGGCTGTGCAGGCGACGCATCGTCCAGCCGAAGGTGCCGCGATCGGGCAACGTCCCCAGCACCTGCGCATTGCCTGGATCGACATACACCACGCGTCGTTCGCCCGCCGCAGTGACCACGCCGACTTCCGCAGAGGAATCCTCCCGCACCGACGTGGTGTAGCGGAACACCCGGCCCGGTTGCGCCGCCAGCGCTGCATCGGCGATGCGTTGCGGTGTCGCCGCGCGCTTACCCGCCTGCAACGGCGGAACGACCAGGAGCTGGTGATGCACCAGCCGGTCCAGCGGCTTGTGGTACACGAACGCCGCGCCGGTCAGCGCCAGCCATGCCAGGAACGGCAACACCAGCAGGCCCGCGTAGAAATGCCAGCGCCACACCGCGCGATACAGCGCCTTGGCCGTGATGCCTTCGTGCGACGGCACGCTCACGGTCGCCATCAGAAATCCCAACCCAGCGAGGCGTACAACGCGCGTCCGTCACCGGGCGAAAAACCATACGACCCGGTGTCGTACCAGGCGTACACGTAGCGCCGGTCGGTCACGTTCTTCAGCTGCAGCGACAGGCTGGTGTTGCGCGGCAGCGACCATTCGGCGCCAAGGTTGAGCAGCGTGTAGCCGCCGTAGCGCCCCAGCGTGTTGGTGCGGTCGATGGAAGTAATCGCCCTGCGCGTTGACCGACGCCGACAGCTTGAACAACGGCGTGGCCTGGAAATCCACGCCGGCCGAGGCCAGGTCATGCGGCACGTTCTCGATCTCACGGCCGCGTGTGTCCGGGGCGCTCGGGTCGGGATTCACGATCGTGGCGCGTTGGCGCGCGTAGGACAGCCAGCCTTCCCAGCGTTCGCCGGCATGCAGGTTCAGCTGCGCATCCCAACCGCGACGCAGGGTGGAACCGACATTGGCCACCGCGCTCTGGTCGGCCGTGCCGGTCACGCCCAGCACCGTTGCAACCTCGCCCGACGCCCGCTGCTCCCAGTACGCGAGTCGCGCATCCAGCCACTGCGCGGGACGCAGGCGCAGGCCGGCCTCCCAGCCATCGTTGAGCGATGGCCGCAGGTTGGCATCGCCGCGCCGATAGCTGCCATCGCCCACGCCCACCTGGAAGGTGCGACCCCAGTTGCCATACACAGTCACCGCATCGGTCAGCGTGTAGGCCGCACTGAACTTGGGCTGCCGCACCAGGCCGTAGTCGTAGGCCGGATACGACGCGCCGGTCAGCCCGTCATCCAGATGCCCGCCGATGTGGTCGATGCGGTAGGCCGGCACCAGCTTGAGCCGGTCGGTCGGCTTGATCACCGCCTGCACGTAGGCGCCGCGTGTATCCAGGTCGAAATCCCAGTCGCGGATCTGGCTGGTGCGCACGCGTGCCAGCGTGCGGTAGCGCTGGGCGGCGTTGTCCTGCCACTGCGCGTCCACGCCACCCTCCAGCACCAGCCAGTCGATGGACGGGCGCCAGGTCAGCGTCGCCAGCACGCCGCGATGGGTTTCGTCGTTGTCACGCTCCTGCTGCACGCCGGCTTCGGAAAACCGCACCCAGCGGCTGTTCTCGTAATGGTTCTGGTAGAGCCTGGCGGTCCAGTCCAGGCTTGGCGTCAAGCGACCATCGGCATGCAGCGCGAACTGCTGCGTGCGGCGTTCACTGCGGTCATCGCGGGCATAGCCGGGCGAACTGCGTGGTGCGTCCCGGGCCAGCTGCGGGGTACTGAAATAGCCCGCTTCCAGCGCATCGTTGCGGTAGGACCGCGCGGTCAGGCCGACACGCCAATCCGCATCCGGGGCCGTGTAGAACCATTTCCCCGCGAAGGCATGCTGGCGGCCATCGCCATGGTCGCGATAGCTGTCGGTGCTGCGCCAGGCCGCGGTGAGGTTCTGGCTCCACGGGCCCTCTTCGAAACCCTTGGTCACCTGCACCTCCTGTGTGCCGAAGCTGCCGACACTCATGCGCGCATGGCCATCATTGCCACCGGTACGGGTGACTACGTTGACGTCGCCGGCAATCGCGTTGAGGCCGTAGCGCGGATCATTGGTACCGCGTACGACTTCGATCGCCGCGATCTCTACCGGGAAGACCGCATCCAGGTACGGCATGTTGCCGGTGTTGTCGTTGGACGGAATGCCATCGATCAGCAGCTTGATCGCGCTGACCCGGCCTTCGGCATTGAAACCACGGAACGAGAAACCGCTGCCAACCACGCCCATGTGGAACTGGGTCAGTTGCACACCGGGCGCACGCGCCAGCAACTCGGCACTGTGGTCGACCACCTGGTCCTGCAGGCGGTCGGCGCCAACGATATCGACCGAACTGAAGACGCCGCGCGTGGATAGCGCGCCATGGGCATCCGCGGCGACCTGCACCGTGCCCAGGGTCAGCGCGGTGTCGTCATTGCGACGGGAAACAGGGGCGGGATCGGTGGTCGTGGCATCGGCCAAGACCTGTGCGGACGCCACCGGCGTGCACAGACAGACGGCCAGGGCCGTCGCCAGACGCGACGGCACGACCGCCGCGGAAACGGGTCGGAACATGTGGGAACAACTCCAGAAAGCCAGCACGGCACAAGCCGCCACCCCATGCCCTCGGGCACGACAGTGACGACGCGTCAGGTCCTTCAGGCGTAAAGCGGCGGTCCGCGTGCGGCGTGCGCAGGCCAGAGGGCGCTGGCACGGGGCGAGGCCAGGACACCGGGCAACCTGCCGATGACCGACTGCAGCAGCGGCAGCAACAGCAGGACGAGTACGAACGGCAGCAGGTTGGCCGCCAGCACGCAGTAATCGCAGGCGGCTTCGTCATGGCCCGCCGGCATCGGCATGCCATCGTCGTGGTCCATCGTCATGGGCATTGCCATGTCCATCGCATGGCCGACGTGCGGCATCACAGTCTTGCCTGCGCTCGGCAGCGCCTGGCCGTGACACATGGCCTGCACGACCTGCGCCACCGACCCGCCGACCGACGCCTGCGACTGGACCCAGCGACTGATCACCGGGGCCACGGCCATCAGCAGCGCGCCCATCAGGGCGAGCCGGTGCATGGTCAGCAGGAAGCGGCGGTGGCGCAGCATGGACCTAGTCTAGACCATGGTCCAAGGTGCACCCCATGCGGCGAAGGTCGGGTCGGTCACGCCATTGCGCCGATGCCGGGACCGTCGCCCGGCGACGGATGCGGAGGGAAAGAAAAACCCCCTCGCATGCGGCGCTTTCTGTCTGCAGCCCATGCCCCGATGGGATCAGGCTTCGGCGGTGGTCGGATCGATCACCGTGCGCACCTGCGCAACCGAATTGGCCGGAAAGCCGCCCTTGGCCGCATGCTCGCGCACGCTGGCTTCGTCGGGGGCGATGTAGACGCAATAGATCTTGTCGTCGGTGACGTAACTCTGCACCCACTGGATCTGTGGCCCCATCCCGTGCAGCACGCTGCAGGACTGCTGGGAAATACCGTTGAGTTCGGCGGGTGTCAGCTTGCCCGCGCCGGGGATGTCACGTTCGATCACATACTTGGGCACGATGGCCTCCTGATGTTCGTTGCATGGACGCGGGGGAGGCGCAGCGTAACGCGCGAGGTTGGAATGGGCTTGATGCGGCGCAGCAGCCTTAGCCCGAGTTCCTTGTTCCTTTCCAATCACTTTGAAGCAAAGCTTTCGCGGCACTTCGTGCCACGACCTACTTTCTTTGCTTGTGCAAAGAAAGCTAGGCAAAGAAACACACTCCGGGCGGCACGCTCGCTTCGCGAGTTCGCTACGGGCCGAGGGATTTTTGGAAGGGACATCCATGTCCCTTCCAAAAACACCGCACATCCTTGTGCGGTGCCCTTCGGGTCTTGTCCTCGCCCCTTCGCCGTGCCTCACGGAGGATTTGAGAGCAAAGGCCAAAGCAAAAGCAAAGATCGAAAGCGGTATTTGCTCATAGCACGAAGAATCCTGCATGTCGCCGAGTCGGGCGGGATCTACTGCTTTGGCTTTGGCTTTGGCTTTGGCTTTGGCTGTTGCTTATGCGTTGCCCTTGATCTCCAGCGCCTTCAAAGCGAGCCGAGCACCGCAGCTGGAAACGGCCGAAGAGGCGCGCGTGTCTGAGCGAAGCGAGTTTGCGCGCCGTGCCGTTTGCAGCGAGGAGCGCAGGGGACCGGGCCGCAGGCCCGGTGAGTGTCAGGCGCTAGCGATTTTGCCTCCTTTTGCCAAGACAAAAGGAGGACGCGCCGCGAAGCGGGGCGGAAGCTCTTGCTTCAAGAGCCAAACCAACAATCAGAAAATTGGCAGAACCAGCAAAGCACAAGCCAGAGCGCAAGCCCTCAACTCGTAATGGTCTGCGTCAACTCCTCCCACGTCGGCGGCGTCGGCCAATCCGGATCGCGGTTGCCGTCCATCACCTGGCGCAGGTCGCGTTTGTCGATCTGCGGCGCCAGCACGTTGACCAGGTCAAGCGCGTAGTCGCGCAGCACGCGTTCGCGTGGCAGCACGGCCCAGGCGATGCACTCCTTGATCTCCTTCGGCGCCGGCCACGAGCGCAGGTCTTCATCGCCGACGCTCAGCGCCATCTCGGCCAGCAGGCCCACGCCCATGCCGGTCCGCACATAGGTCTTGATCAGGTCCGCATCCAGCGCGGTCAGGGCGATATTCGCCTCGAGGCCGGCTTCGGCAAAGGCGCGCTGCAGCGACGAGCCCGGACGGGTCGAGGATTCGTAGCTGATCAACGGTTGTGATGCCAGCGTCGCCAGGTCCGGGACCACGCCCTTGCGGTCCAGCGCATGGCCGCGCGGCACCACCACCAGTCGGCGCCAGCGGTACAGCGGCACGGCCAGGCCCGACGGCGGCGTGTCGCCGGAGGTGCTGATCACGGCCATGTCGGCATCGCCCTGGCCCAGCAGGTCCAGCGCGTCGCTTTCGGCGGCCTGCTGCAGGTGCACGCTGACCTGCGGATAGGCGCGCTTGATCTGCGCCACGGCGTGCGGCAGGACGAAGCGCGACTGGGTGTGGGTGGTGGCCAGGACCAGCTGGCCCTGGCTTTCGCGGCGCTGGTTGGCGGCGTAGGTGCGGATGTTGTTGGCCTCGGACAGCAGCGCGCGGGCGCGCTGAATCACTTCCACGCCGGCCGGGGTCACCGAGTCCAGGCTGCGCCCCTTGCGCACGAACAGCAGGAAGCCCAACTCGTCCTCCAGCTGCTTGAGCTGCTTGGACAGTCCGGGCTGGGTGGCATGCACCCGTGCGGCGGCCAGGGTGATGTTGAAATCGGCATCGGCGATGGCAACCAGGTAGCGCAGTTGGGTCAGGGTCATCTGAGGGTTCGCTGGCAGGGCCTGGGGACAGCCCTTATGGAGAAAAGGAATGTACGGGTTCCCGCCCCCCATGCACATAACTTGAAGTTATCTGAACGCAGCGGCAAGTCATTTCCGATGGTCATAAGCCGCGCGTAGCGTCGTGGCCCTTCACCGACGGACCCTCCCGTGAGCACTGCCCTGTTCCCCTTGTTCGCCGATCTGCGTGGCCGCGCCGTGCGCGTCGTGGGCGGTGGCGCGGTCGCCGAACGCAAGGTCGAGGCGCTGCTGCATGCCGGCGCCCTGCCGCGCGTCGGCGCACCGGCGCTGACCCCGCGCCTGGATCAATGGGTCGCGGAGGGGCGTATCCAGTGGACCGCTGGGGAGTTCATCCCGGCGTGGCTGGACGCGGTCTGGCTGGTGATTGCCGCGACCGACGACCCCGCCGTCAACCGCGCGGTCGCCGACGCTGCCGAATCCTGCCGCCTGCTGGCCAATGTGGTCGACGACGCCGAGCTGTCGAGCTTTCAGGTGCCTGCCCTCGTCGAGCGCGGCGCGCTGCAGATCGCCATCTCCAGCGGCGGCCACGCGCCGATGGTGGCCCGCCACATCCGCCGCCAGCTGGAAACCCTGCTGGATGCCTCGTGGGGCGAACTGATCGCCCTGCTCGGCCGCCAGCGCACCCGCATCCGCACCCGTTTCCCGGAAATGGGCGAGCGCCGTCGCTTCTTCGAAAACCTGCTGGCCGGCGCCGTGCCGCGCCTGCTGCGCCAGCACCAGGGCCAAGCCGCTGAAGCCGAACTGCAGCGCGCCCTGTCGCTGGCCCCACGGGCACCGACGGTGGGCATCGTCACCCTGGTCGGCGCCGGCCCGGGCGACGCCGGCCTGCTCACGCTCAATGCGTTGCGCGCGATGAACGAAGCCGACGTGATCCTGCACGACCGCCTGGTCAGTGCCGAAGTCCTGGCGATGGCGCGGCGCGATGCGACCCGCATCGAGGTCGGCAAGTCGGCCAAGGGCCACAGCACCCGCCAGGAAGACATCCACGCACAGATGCTGGAACACGCCCGCGCCGGCAAGCGCGTGGTGCGCCTGAAGGGCGGCGATTCGTTCGTGTTCGGCCGCGGCGGCGAGGAACTCGAATTCCTCAAGGCCCATGACGTGCCCTTCGAAGTGGTGCCCGGCATCACCGCCGCACTGGCCTGCGCCGCGTACTCCGGCATTCCGCTCACCCATCGCGATCATGCCCAGGCCGTGCGCCTGGTCACCGCGCACTGCAAGGATTCGCTGGACACGCTGGACTGGCAGGCACTGGCGCAGGAACGCCAGACCCTGGCCGTGTACATGGGCGTGGCCGGGCTGGAAACCTTTCGCGACAAGCTGATCGCCGCCGGGCGCACGCCGCATATCCCGTTCGCGCTGGTCGAAAACGGCTCGCGCCGCACCCAGCGCGTGATCACCGGCACCCTGGCCGACCTGCCGCAAACGGCCCGTTCGTTCGACGTGCAATCGCCCGCGCTGTTGCTCCTGGGCGAAGTCACCGCGCTGGCCCACACGCTGCACTGGTATGGCGATGCACCACTGGGTGACGCCGCCTCCACACATGAATCCAACGCGGCCGCGCACACGCTGTCGCGCGCCGCGTAAACGCCTTCCATACTTCAACGTCCGTTACGGAGACCCGCGCCACATGGCCATCTACGACAGCATCCTGGACACCATCGGCAACACCCCGGTGGTCAAGCTTCATCGCCTCGCCCCGGCGCACACCAGCGTCTACGTCAAGGTCGAGTCGTTCAATCCGGGCGGCTCGGTCAAGGACCGCCTGGCCCTGGCGATCATTCTCGACGCCGAACAGAAGGGCCTGCTCAAGCCCGGCGACACCATCGTCGAAGCCACTTCCGGCAACACCGGCGTCGCCCTGGCGATGGTCGCGGCCGCGCGTGGCTACAAGTTCGTCGCCACGATGGTGGAGACCTTCTCCATCGAACGCCGCAAGCTGATGCGCGCCTACGGCGCCAAGGTGATCCTGACCCCGGCGGCCGAACGCGGCACCGGCATGGTCCGCAAGGCCAAGGAACTGGCCGAGCAGCATGGCTGGTTCCTGGCCAGCCAGTTCGCCAACCCGGCCAACCCGGCCTATCACCGCAACACCACCGCGCCGGAAATCCTGCGTGACTTCGCCGGCAAGCGCCTGGACTTCTTCGTCACCGGCTGGGGCACGGGCGGCACGCTCACCGGCGTGGGCGAAGTGCTCAAGGTCGCGCGTCCTGAAACAAAGATCATCGCCACCGAACCGGCCGGCGCCGCCCTGCTGAAGGGCGATGAGTGGAAGCCGCACAAGATCCAGGGCTGGACGCCGGATTTCGTGCCGGAGGTGCTCAACCGCGACGTCTTCGACGAGCTGTACACGATCGACGACGCGCGTGCGATCGAGACCTCGCGCCGCCTGGCCGCCGAGGAAGGCATCTTCGTCGGCATCTCCGCTGGCGCCACCGTGGCCACCGCGCTGGAGGTGGCCGAGAAGGCCGTGCCGGGCTCGGTGATCCTGGCGATGCTGCCGGATACCGGCGAGCGTTACTTCTCCACGCCGCTGTTTGCCGACATCAACGAAGGCAGCGACGACGATTGGCTGGCCGGCCTGCCGTAAGGCAAGCGGCGAACCTCTCGCCACACAGCACACGGGCCGCTTGATGCGGCCCGTGTGCATTCCGGAAGCTCGCGCGACCGGATTACTTGATGGTTTCCGCGGCGCAGACCGGGTTGTTCGACACCAGCACGTCGATGTGCCGCTGGTCGATGTAGTCGTGATACGCCTTGCAGCCCTGCGTGCGCGCCTTGGACGCGACCGGGTCGATGTCCGCGTCGATGCCCTGCAGCAGGTCACTGACGATCAGGGCCTGCTTGGCCTGGGCCTGGGAGAACAGCTTGGGCCTGGCGGTCTGCGGCACGTACATGGCCAGCTGGCGCGTACCGGCGACACGGCGGTAATAGTTCACGTCCGAATTGCTGGTCACCAGCACCGAAACCAGCGCACCGTCGGCATGGCGCAGCGCTTCGACCGCGGTGGTGCGGTCAAACGTCAGCAGGATCACGCGGTTGAGCAGGTTCCTGTCGCGCAGCAGCGGGACGACCTTGGACACGCGGGTGCCTTTCAGGTCCAGCATCAGGATCACTTCCGGCGTGGCCGTGGCCCAGTCCAGCACCTGGGTCAGGCGCGGCAGGGCTTCGCTGGTCGGCTGGCCCTTGCCGTCCTTGAGCCGCAGCGCATCGAGCGCCTGGCTGTCCTGTGCGGCCAGCGGGCCGGTGCCGGTGGTGGTGCGGTCCAGGGTGTCGTCGTGCAGCAGGTACAGCACGCCATCCTTGCTGGTGGCCAGGTCCATCTCCACGCCCACCGTGCGGCTGGCGGTGCGCTGCATCTGCTGCAGGCTGTTCTCGGCCTGGTCCGGGGACTGGCGGCTGCGGTGCGCCACGATCAGCGGACGCTGGGTCAGGCGCGCCTGCGGCAGGGTCGAGCCCTGCACCATCTGGGCGAACGCTGGGGCGGCGAGCAGCGCACTGATGGTCAACCCCAGCAGGGCGCGCTTGGTGAAGGACAGCAATGAAACGGGCATGGCATGACTCAGTCTTTCGGTACACCGCTGGACCACGCATCCCAGTGGGTCAGGATGTCGGTGGTCAACGCATGACCGACGCGGTAGGCGTTGTGGGTGGACGGCAGGAAGCCGCCCGACTTGGCCGACAGCGAACTCCCGACATCCTGCCCGGGTGCTTCACGGTCGAAGTTGGAGCCCGTGCGCAGCAGGGCGATGCGGTTGAACTGCAGCAACCCGGCATCGGCACCCCGCTTGAGCGCGGTCAGGGTCGCATTGTCCTCCATCTGGGTCGTGCAGTAGTTCCCCTTGCCATCGGTAGTCAGGCTCACGTAAGCCTCCATCGCCTGGGCGATGCGGCTGCCGTGCCAGTAGGTGTCGCTGGTCAGGGTGTCGCAGATGCTCACCCTGGGCGCGCCATGGCCTGCGGCCTGCGGGTACCGGGTGCGATAGGCCCTGGCCACGTCGCTGTCTTCCAGCGGGACCTTGGCGCTGAGCGCATAAGCCTTCTGCAGCAGGGTTTCGTCCAGTTGGAAGACCTCGGTGCCGGTCTTCCAGGCGCTCTTCTCGCCCGGGGCCTTGGCCCCCAGCATCACCAGATTGGACGACCAGTCAGCCGGCTGCTGGCGCGGGTCCACGACGTGCAGCAGCCCACCGTCGATGGCATAACGGGCCCAGTGCGCCGAACCCAGCGTGCCATCGGCCGGGTCCACGCCGCCGATCCCGGCGATCAGGAAGTAGGTCTGTTTCAGGTCGAACCTGCCCGACTGCACCAGCGCACTGACCGAACTGGCCGCGTTGGCCAGGCCCATGTCGGTGGTCATCAGGCACAGGTCGGCATCGGTGCACGACACCTGCGGGAATTGGGGTGACAGGCCGGGCACATCGACCTGCACGGTGAAATCCTCGGCCGCGCGCCACGGCGCTGCTTCGGGGGTGAACATGGTGATCACCAGCACCTTGGGCGCGAGGGGCGCCGCGGCCGCGGCGACGCTGACCAGGCAGCAGGAAGACAGGGCCAGCAGCCAGGCGATGGTCTTGGAACGGGACATGCGCACCTTGGAATGTAGAAGCGTGGATAAAGCGATGCCTGCAGGCCGACACGCGCGTGCGCGGCAGACTGCAGGCATCGGAGAAAAACCAGGCGCCGCGGCGGTGAAGCCAGCGACGCCCCGTGCGCCGTGCATCGCCGGGACACCGGGATGCACGCCACGCACGATGCTGCGCTTACAGGCCGAACGAACCGCCGAAGGTCACCATGACGGTGCGGTCCTGCAGCAGCTGCCAGGTCGCGGCCGAGGCGGTGGTGGTCAGGCTCGTGGTCGACGAGTAGGTCAGCGCCTTGCGGTTGCCGAGGTTGTACAGGTTGAGCTTGATGTATGGCTTCTTCAATCCACCGAAGTCGTTGAAGTTGTAGCCACCATTGAGGCTGAGCACGGCGAAGCCGCCCGAGTACGAACCGGCCGCGTTGGTGAACGTGCCCCAGATGCCGCTCTGCACGGTGCCGGTCAGGCTGGCCCAGACGGGACCCTGGGTGTAGTTCAGCGCGGCATAGCCGGCGTGCTTGGGCACGTTGACCAGGGTGCTGCCGGCGGTGGCGGCACCGTTGGACGCGTCATCCTTGATCTCGGCTTCGGTGTAGGCGTAAGAGCTGTACAGGTTCCAGTTGTCGTTGAACTTGTAGCTGAATTCACCGTTGATGCCGCGCATCTGCACCGCACCCAGGCCGAAGTACACGTACTGCCCGGTGTTCGCATCGCTGCCGCTGAACTGCTTGTTCTTGAAGTTGGTGGCGAAGGCATCGATCACGGTGCTGACCTTGTCACCATAGAAGCGCCAGCCGAAGTCGGCGGTGGTGGCCTGCTCCGGCTCAGCGTTGCCCGAACTGGTGCTGGTACCGGTCGCGGCGGCGTAGGCAGCGTTGTAGACGTCGTCGATCGCGGCCAACGCGATCGGCGCGCGATAGGTCTTGCCGACGCCGAAATACAGCTGGTTGGCATCGTTGAGCTGGTACTTCACGCCACCGCTGGGGGTGAAGCGCTTGTAGCTCTTGGAGCCGGTGGCCGAGAACTCGCTGGTCGAACCGGAGTCGGGCAGGTTGTAGTAGGTGCCTTCGCGCTTGATCCAGGTGTAGGCGCCGCCAACGGTCACCGACAGGTCGTCGGTCGGGGTCCAGGTGTTGTTGGCGAACACGCGCTCGGTCGGGGTGGTGACCGAGTACTTGTAGGCGATGTACGGGTTGCCGGCCGAGTTCTTCAGGTAATAGGCGCTGTTATGCCCCCACAGGTCCGACGCGCCGCCGGTGGCATCGACGCCCAGGCGCGCATTGAGGGCGCTCTGGCGCGGGCGCTCGGCCAGGAAACCGTACTCCAGGCTGTCGTTCTCGCTGAAGTCCTGCTTGAACTTGACGTGCACACCCGGACGCCAGGTGTCGGAGGTGTAGAAGTTGTAGTAGTTGCCGGTGCCGGTCCCCGAGCCGGAACCGCCGCCGCCGTAGCCGTAGACGAAGTACGGCACCACCGACAGGTGCAGGTTGTCGGTCAGGGTGAACTCGCCGTCCAGGCTGAGGATCCAGCTGCGGAACGGGTTGGTCTGCAGGCCCGAGTAGGTGTTGGCGCTGGAGGCGCTGTAGAGGCTGCTGTAGCCGGTCTTGTAACCGTACTGCGCGATCTGGCTCTTGGTCAGGGCGCGGTAGTTGTTCTTCATCTCGCGGTTGTACTGCAGCGAGGCGGTGACCGAATTGTCGTCGTCGATGGTCCAGATCGACTTGGCGTCGATCTTGGTGACCTTGGACTGGCCGGCGCCGCGCCACAGGTCGGTCTGGTTGTTGGAATAGGAGATCCACGAACGCACCGGACCGGTATCGCCGGTGTTGTAACGCAGGAAGGTGCGCTTGTAGTCGTTGCTGCCCAGGCTCTGGCTGAAATCGAGGCCGGCATCATGGGTCGGGTCGACCGTGACCCAGGCGATATTGCCGCCGGCCGCGCCGATCACCGGCGAGGTGACGCTCGGGAAGCCCTGTTCGACGGTGATGTCGCCCATGTTCTCGGTGTCGCCGTACTCGGTGGCGTAGATCTTGTAGTTGCCCGAGTCGTTGATCGGCACGCCGTTGACGGTCACGCCGACTTCGTCGCCCGGGAAGCCGCGCACGGTGAATGCACCGTCATTGAGGCCGGTGACGTCGTTGGTGGCCGAGATCGCACCCGGGATGCTGGTCAGCGCCTGGGTGAAGTTGGCACCCGGCGTGGACTTCAGGATCGCCTCGCGGCCGACCGTGGACACCGCCTTGGAGGCGGCCTGGTACTGCATGTTGCCGCCGCCGATGGACTCGACCTGGCCGCTGACCTGGACCGCGTCCAGCTGCTGCACCGCGCGCTTGGTCGCGTTGGAGTTGGTGGTGTTGGAGGTGCTGGTGACGCTGGAACGCTGGGTGGTGGTGTCGGTGCCCGTCGAGTCCTGCGCGAACGCGACGCCAGCGGACGCATACAGCGCGGCCGTCACGGCGAGGGTCAGGATGCCTTTATTCATGTGGGGAGTGCCTGTGTGGGTAAGGTTGAGCGAAAGAAACTTCGAACCTCGCTGACACCCTCGTGGCCGGATGGACACGACAGAATCATCGATGGTCGTTTGAGCCATTCCATCGGCCCGCCAGCGTTCAACGTCCTGCTTAGTGCGCCTGCGTGGCCGCACCGGGAAGCACGCTTTGGTAGCGGTCCCAGTGCTGCAGGATTTCGTGGATCACCGGCACGCCGACCCGGTAGTTGGCTTCATAGGCGGCCACCTGCCCCGGCGTTTCATCGCCGATGGTCGCCAGCGGGTCCATGCCCGGCGGCGGCATCGAAGGATTGCTCGCGGTGCGCAGCACCAGCACCCGCTGCGGGTCGAGCAGGTGCAGCTGGCCGTAGCGCTTGATGCGCTGGGCGGCGTTCTGGCTTTCCATATTGGTCATGACGAAGCGGCCCTTGCCGCCGGTCCACAACTTCACCCAATCCTCAGCCCACTGGTTGCGCATGGAGCCATGCCAGTAACGTTTGCTGCCCAGGGTTTCGCCCAGGATCACCTGCGGCGGCTTCTGCGCATTGGGAAAGCCCACCCACGCCTTGCGGCGCGCGGCCAGCTCGGCGGTGTCGGGAATCTTCACGCCCTTGGTCAGCTCATACGCCCACTGCACCAGCGACGGATTGAGCGTGTAGGCCATGCCCAGCTCTTCGGGACTTTCGACGCTGCCAAAACCATTGGGATCGGTCGGCAAGGCATTGGGCTTCATCGCGCCGATGGCGAACAGGCCATACGGCCAGTCCCTGGGCACCTGGCGGTCGTCGAACTCGCGCAGCTGGTCGCCGTTGACCACCCAACGCGCCCAGGCGGCGCTGCCAACCGAGACCTCGTTCGGATTGCCGCCGGAGATGCCGGTAAACAGCCAGTAGGTGTGGCTGAAATCGAAGCGCGGATCCAGCACGAAGGCATCCATGTCGCTCAGGATCAGCCCGTACAACCCCTGGTCGTTGCGACGCACCGGACGTTCGGCACCACGCACGGCGATGGTCTGGTCCAGGTGTTCGCGCTCGACCCAGAACTGGTACTCGCCCGGCTTGTCACCGGTATCGGCGCCGTTCTCGAAATTGGCCACTACCACCATCTTCACCGCAATGCGCGCGCTCGGCGCGGCCTGCGCCGGCACGGCCGGTTCGGCGGCCCCGGCCAGCTGCGCGACCAGCGCCAGGCCAACGACGGCCAGGCCACGGCGGAACTTCATCAACGACATTGCGACTCCCGGGAAAGAGGAAGCGGAAGACGCTGCCTGGAAGACGAATAACTCATGGCACCGACGCTCCCACCGCCTGCGGCTGCGGACGCGTCAGCAGCTGCGACATCAGCGCCTCGAAACGCGGCACATCGATCTGGCGCACCACGGTTTCGCGCTGCTCGCCCTGGCCCGGCGCATACGGCGCGCTCCACGACAGGATGTCGCCGTAGCCCGCGCCGTGTTCGGTGTTGGTGTCGACCATCAGGTCGTCGGATTCGGTGATCAGGGTCGGGTCCAGCCACACCGCAACGGCCAGTTCGTCCCACAGCGGGAAGCCGGTGGCACGCGTGGCCAGTGCCCTGGAAATCGGCGTATTGGCCGCACGCATGCGCGTGAGCAGTTCCGGCGTGACCTCGGTGGCGGTGGACGGATCGACCGGCACCATCACGATCTTCTGCCACGGCGCGCGCATGACGATGCTGGCCGCTTCCGGATCGAAGCGGATGTTGAACTCGCGCCTTGGGGTGTTGACGAACTCGCGCGCGAACTGCCGTGCCGCCTCGCTGTCGCGGGCCTGCTTCGGCTCCAGGCTGCCGCCCATGTAGACCAGCTCCTTGGCCAGTGTCGCGAACTGCGGGTCCAGGCGCTGGGCCAGCGCCAGATTGGTCAGTGGCCCGGTGGCGATGATGGTCACCTGGCCCGGATGCGCGTGGACCATGCGGATCATGAAGTTGGCGGCCAGCTCGCTGGAAGCCTTCACCACGCCGGGGTTGCCCAGCTTCAAAGTCGGCACGACCTCAGGGCCGTGGTACTGGGGATCGGCCTGGAAATTGTTTTCCACCCAGTGCTTCATCCATGCGCCCTTCCACACCAGCTTGCCGTACAGCGCTTCCCAGCGTTCGGTGGCCGCTTCGGTATTGACCAGCGGGTAGACCGCGCCAGGCACGGCGGGCACGTCCGGATGACCGGTGATTTCCAGCATGCGGCGCGCGTGCGCGGTGGCTTCGGTCGCCCACACGTTGCCGCTGACCGTGGTCAGCCCTAGCACCTGCACGTCCGGCGCCTGCAATGCCATCACCTGCGCAGGCGCGAAGCCGTCCAGGTCGTCGTCCAGGATCACCAGCTTTTTCTCGGCGGCCAGCGACGGCAGCGCGCAGGCCAGTGCGGCACACAGCGCCGCCGCTTTCATCCACTTGATGGCGTGACCAGCCATCAATACGCACCCTTCAGGATCTGCGTTTCGAACGCAGCGAAGTCGCGTTCCAGCTGCCACTGCATGCGCGCCTTCTCGCTCCTGGCCAATAGCGCGTCGCAGCGCGCATCGGGCTTGGCTGCATTCGCACGCAGGCTTGCGGCACAGGCCGCACCCGGCGCGCTGCCATCGTCATTCCACAGGCTGTCGCCGGGGATGAACGCGTAGGTCAGGCCGTTGCGCGCGATCTGCTTGAGCGTGGCGTAATCCACGCCCTGCTCCTGCACGGCACGCTGGTACTCGTGGGTCATGTCACTGCGCGAGACACCTTCGTCATCGGTGGACAGCACCACCGGCACGCCAGCTGCCAGATACATCTGCAGCGGATGGTCACGACCCTTGACCCCCAGGATGCCGTCGTTGCTGGACAGGTTGATCTCCACTGCAACGTGCCTGGCCTTCATCTGCGCCATCAGGCCGGCGGCATCGTCCTCGTAACCGATGTCAACGCCATGACCGATGCGCCTGGCACCGGCGTCGACCGCATCGCGGATGTGGAAACGCAGGTCCGCCGGCGGCACCAGGCCCAGCGCCAGCTCACCGGCATGCAGGGTCAGCGGCACGGTCGGGTAGCGCGTGGACAGGAAGCGGAACATGTCCATGTGCAGGCGGTAGTCGGACAGCGCGACCGGATTGTCTTCCGGCGCGACGATGTTCACCGCGGCGAAGCGCTCAGGATCGGCCTGCACCAGCGCGTAACCCATCACCATCTGGCCGAACACCACCGGTGGCGGCAGCACGCGCAGCACGTACGGCACATAGCGGTAGCGCACGCCACAGCCCGGGCTGGCATCGGCCTGGCCGCAATGCATCAGCGTGCGCACCTGCGCATCGAGCGTGGCGAAGTCTTCGCGCGCGGCGCTGACCAGTTCGGGCAGCTCGCCTTGCAGTGGCGCCAGGTCGGCAGCGAAGTCCTTCGCGTTCCACGCAAGCGTCTGCGCGCGCTTGCCCAGCGCGGCGGCCTGCGGCGGGTTGGCGATCAGTTCGACATAGGGCACGTGGTCGCGCGCGGCCTGCTCCAGCGTCACCACCACGCCTTCGGCACGATGGCCACCCAATCCGCCAAATTTCGCGAAGGTGCTGAAGAACTGGTCATGCCCCGACGCCGCGGCATTGCCCGGCACGAAGTTGCGCATCGACAACGCATCGACCGTGGCCGAATAGAACGCCGCATCGCGCGCGGCCAGGCCACGCGCAGGCACCTGGCCTTCGCCACACGGCGGCGGGGACAGCTGGTGGCCGGCCACCGCGATGCAGGCATTCTCGGCATCGGCCCAGCGCAGGAAATCTTCCGCGTAGACGCTGCCACCCAGGTGATTGTGCAGATCGCCGCCCTTGGGCATGGCCTGCAGGAAGGCGCGCAGCTTCGCGCCATTGCCACTCAGGTCGTGCATGACCTGCGCCACCCGCGCCTGATTCGAGCGCACCGCCGGCGCGCCATCGGCCGCCCATGCGGTCCCTGACAGCGCACTGCCCACGATCACACCCACCCACAACAGCCTGCTGACTACCACGTGCCTTGGTCCCCTTTGCTTCATTGACTTCAGTGTCCCCACACCACGCCGCGCTACAGCGCGTAGCGCAGGACGAAGAGCGCGGCGACCACCCAGGTGGCCACATGCACGCCGCGCCAGCGGCCGGTCCCCAGCTTCAGCAGCGCATGGCTGACAAAGCCCAGGGCCAGGCCGTTGGCGATGGAATAGGTGAAGGGCATGCCCAGCGCAGCCAGGCAGGCTGGCATCGCTTCGGTCACATCGCTCCAGTCCAGGTGGACCAGCTCGCGCAGCATCAGCCCGGCCACGTAGATCAGCGCCGGCGGCGGTCGCGTAGGCCGGGACCATGCCGGCCAGCGGCGAGAACATCAGCGCCAGCAGGAACAGCGCGGCCACGGTCAGCGCGGTCAGGCCGGTGCGGCCACCGGCCTGCACGCCCGCGGCGCTTTCCACATAAGCGGTGGTGCTGGAGGTGCCCAGCAACGAACCAGCCAGCACCGCGGTGCTGTCCGCCAGCAGCGCGCGGTCGAACTGCACGCGCTGCTCGGGCTTGTCCAGCAGACCGGCGCGCTGGGCCACACCAGCCAAGGTGCCGGTGGCGTCGAACATCTCCACCAGCAGGAACACCAGCAGCACGTGCAGCAGGGCCATGACGCCGCCGTGCTGGGTCAGCGCCCCGGCGATGTCCAGCTTGAAGAAGGTCGGCGACAGGCTCGGTGGCAGCGCCATCAGCCCGGCGTAATGGACCTTGCCCAGTGCCAGGCCCGCCAGGGTCACGGCGAGGATGCCGATCAGGATCGCGCCGCGGACCTTCCAGGCATCCAGGATGCCGATCAGCACCAGCCCGGCCAGGGCCAGCAAGGGTTCGGCGGTGTGCAGGTCGCCCAAGGTGACCAGCGTGGCCGGGCTGTCCACGACCAGGCCCGCACCCTGCAGGCCGATGAAGGCCAGGAACAACCCGATACCCGCGGCAATGCCGCTACGCAGCGATTGCGGGATGCCATCGACCAGCCAGCGCCGCGCGCCAGTCAGGGTCAACAGCAGGAACACGCAGCCGGAAACGAACACCAGCCCCAGCGCCTGCGGCCACGGGTAACCCATCGCCCCGACCACGGAAAACGCGAAGAACGCATTGAGCCCCATGCCTGGCGCCAGCCCGATCGGCCAGTTGGCCAGCAGGCCCATCAGCAGCGAGCCCAGCGCCGCAGCCAGGCAGGTGGCGACGAACACCGCGCCCTTGTCCATGCCGGCGGCCGCCAGGATGTCCGGGTTGACGAAGACGATGTAGGCCATCGTCAGGAAGGTGGTGAACCCGGCCAACAGCTCGGTGCGGACCGAGCTGCCGTGCTCGGCGAGGCGGAAGCCGGGCCAGCCCATCATCGACTGGCGTCCGGGTGATTCAGGTCGCGCGGGCCAGGCCCGGCCTGCTGGCAACAGACAAGGGAAACAGCAAATGCAGGTGATGCGACGGGCATGGACGGTCCGGGGCAGGCAACGGCAGGAGGCTGGCACCGCTGTCGGCAGGGATCGCAAGCGGCGCAAGCAGCGGTGTGTTTCCCGCTGCGTGCGCCATGCCGCGTTCCCATCCGGACGACGGATGCTGCAGAGCAGCATCCTGTTTTCACACGAGCATTACGAAAATGCAAGTTACTGAGAACTTGTCGTTATGTGTCAATAACGACACACACCAAGCCTCCCGCCCGCAGGCCCCGCCGTTAGGGCATCTGCAGACTTTCGCCCTGCTCTGGCAGCAGGAATCTCACGCCCAGGTGATTTCCGTCTTGCAGCTGTCTGGCGATCAAAGCGCGCGGATCGCGGCCAGCCTGCAGGGTCGGTTTGATGTGGCCGATCAACACCGGCAGGCCCTTGAGCGGCGCCTGCCCACCGGCCGCTGCAGCCAGCGCGTCCAGCTCGCGCTGCAGCCAGGCCGGGGTCAGATGGCCGAACAGCTGGGCGTCCGGCAGGTCATTGGGGAACGAGGCCTCGATCAGCATGCCTTTCAGCGCATGGGCCCGCACCAGCGGCGCTAGCACCTGCCAGATGTCCGCCAGCCGGTGTTGGCCGCCGGAGAGTGCATCCGGGCCGGTGTCGCCGAAATAGGCGAAGTAGGCATCGCCGGACCGGACCAGCACCATCGACGAGGTCAGCCGGTCGTGCCACAGCGGATAGACGCTGGCCGACAGCGAGGTCCCGGGGATGTTGAACCACTGGCCCGGCACGGCTTCGGTCAGGCGATATCGGCCCAGGGCCGGCGCCGGGCCGCGGTCGGCGAAGTTCGGCCAGGCGGTCCAGTTGAAATAATCGCGACTGAGCGTGTCCAGGGTCGGCGGCAGGCCATAGATCGGCTTGTGCCCGGTGTCGTCGGTGGCGGCGATCAGCAGGCCTTGGACATGGTCCAGATGCGCGTGGCTGATGAAGTAGCCGGCGATCAGGTCGCGGAACACCTGCCCGCGTGGTGTCTCGGCCCCGGACGGCCCGGCATCGGCGAAGGCACCGTGCTCCAGCGCGCGTCCGATGCCCGGCAGCACGCTGCCGGCATCCAGCGCCAGGTACCGCGTATCGCCCTTCGCGCGGACCAGGTAGGACGACAGGTTGCCGTCGTCCAGTCCTCCGTTCACGCCCAGCGCCACCAGCTCGAAACCGCCGGATGCCTGCGGCGCCTGCGCCAGTGCAGCCGATGTCCCCAGCAGCATGCCAAGCAGCAGCACGGCAACGCGCAGTGACGGGTGACGGGACGACATGGCGCGAAGCGACGGGATGGACCGCATGACATGACTCGGATCAGGGGGAGTGGAGTGTAAGCGCGGTGCGCTCGGGCACGTTGCCCGGGCCGCCCACGCTAAGATGTCAGCATTGCATTCAGTGGATGACCGCAGGGCGTGCTGGAAGAACGGATGACCGACCGGGTGGCTGCCGGACACGCACGCGCACCCTGGCTGGTGCGCACGACCTCGCCGCTGCATTTCCTCGCAGTTTTCGCCCTGGCCGCACTGCTGCAGCGCGCCCTGTCCTTGCCCCTGCCGCAGGCCGTGCCGCTGCTGGTGATGCAGTGGGCCGGCTCGCTGCTGGCTGCCGCCGCGCTGCTGCTGGCGCTGGCATGCTTTGCCCTGTTCGCCCTGCGCCGCACCACCATCCTGCCCAGCCACCAACCCTCCACGCTGGTGGTGCGCGGTCCGTACCGGCTCAGCCGCAACCCGATGTACGTCAGCCTGGTGCTGAGCTACATCGGCCTGGCCGGATACCTGGTGGTGCCATGGGCACTGCTGTTGCTGCCGCTGCCGCTAATGGCGCTGCAGCGGGTGCTGATCCCGTTCGAGGAAGCCCGCCTGCGCCGCGAGTTCGACGGCGCCTACTCACTGTATTGCACGCGCGTGCGTCGCTGGCTGTAGCCAGTCCGCCAGCGGCACGGATAATGCGGCCATGAGCCAGACCTGCATCGGCATGACCGGCGGCATCGCCTCGGGCAAGAGCGCACTGGAAAGCGCGTTCACCGCGCTCGGCATTTTCGTGGCCGATGCCGACCGCATCGCCCGTGCCGTGGTCGAGCCGGGCACACCCGCGTTGGCCGCGATCGTCGACACCTTCGGCGCCACCGTGCTGGATGCCGAAGGCCGGCTGGACCGCGCGGCGATGCGCCGACGCGTGTTCGATGACACCGACGCGCGACGCGCGCTGGAAGCCATCGTCCACCCGGCCGTGCGCGCCGCCCTTGAACAGCAGTGCCGCGATGCCACCGGCCCGTATGCGGTGGCGATGATCCCGCTGCTGGCCGAGGGCGGCGGCCGCGAACGTTATCCGTGGCTGCAGCGCATCGCCGTGGTCACCGCGCCGATGGATATCCGCATGGCGCGGCTGCTACGTCGCGATGGCATCGACGAAACACTGGCGCAGCGGATGATCGACGCGCAGGCCAGCGATGCCCAGCGCATCGCCCTGGCCGACGACATCGTGCGCAACGACGGCTCACTGGAAGACATCACCCTGGCCGTGGCCGAACTGGACGCGCGTTACCGCCTGCTGGCCACGGCGTAGGAGCGGCTCATAGCGGAGCTTTCCCGGTGAAGCCCATCGCGGGTATGGCCCGCTCCTACGTCGGCCACAGCCCACGGATCGCGGCGACACCCTGCGCACCATGCTGGCGGGCTTCGGCCAGGTCGGCCGTGCCCAATCCGCCGATGGCGTAGATCGGCAGCGACACGGACTCACGCAGGCGCGCGAAACCGCTCCAGCCCATCGCCGGATGTTCCGGCTGGCCGGGTGTCTCGCGCACATTGCCCAGCACCGCGAAGTCGCAGCCCAGGTCTTCGGCCATGCGTAGTTCGTCCAGCGAATGGCAGGACGCACCCAGTGGCGTGCTGTTCGGCACCGGTCGCGCGCTCAGGCGCGACAGCTGTTCGCCGCGCAGGTGCAGGCCGATGCCCAGGTCGCGCGCCAGCTTGGCATTGCCGTTGAGCAACACTTCCGCGCCGGCCTTGCGGCACAGCGCGACCGCCGCGGCCGCCAGCTGCGGCCAGGACGGATCGGCGTCGAGGCCGCGCGCGCGCAGCTGCACGCGGCGCACGCCATCGGCCAGCGCCAGTGACAGCGCATCCAGCCAGGCCTGGTGGTCAGTGCCGGGTTCGGGCGTGACCAGGTAGCGGTCCGGCTGCTGCAGCACCGCCACCACCGGCTTGTCGGCGTCGGGCATCGGGTAGCGCGTGAGCTTGTCGTGCTCCACCCAGGCCAGCGCCTGGCCTTCCACGCCGCGCGGCACGCCCTTCCACGCGGTGACCCGGCGGATGTCCAGCAGCAGCCGCTTGTCCGGATACAGGTGCGGCACGCGCATGATCGGCGCGCCGACCTGCACGGTGATGCCCAGTTCTTCCTGCAGCTCGCGGATCAGCGTGTCTTCGGTCGACTCGCCCGGCTCGCGCTTGCCGCCAGGGAACTCCCACAAACCCGCCAGGTCACGCCCATCGCCGCGACGGGCCAGCAGGATGCGTCCGCGTGCATCGGTGATGACGGCGGCAACGACGTGGATGGAGCGGAGTGGCGCGGATTCCATGGCAGGGCTTGGCAGGAAGTTGGGGAATGATCCGCCGCCGCGGCACGCGACATCACCGGAAACAGGCACGGGCGCGAGGCAACGACAACAGGGATCGCCGATATGGTAGCCGACGGCGGCCTGCCGCCGCCGCATCCGCGCGCCGCGCTCAGCGCCTGGCGGGGTCGCCTTCGTAGTTGGACAGGGCCAGTTCCAGCAGCGACTTGGCCTGTTCGCGCAACACCGGCGGCGCGACGATTTCGGCGTCAGAGCCGTAATGCAGCACGTCCATCAGCAGTTCGCGCGAGACGCTGTAGGGCACCTTCAGCTCGTAGCGGCCATCGGGCAGGAAGCGGCCTTCCTGGCGCGCGTGCCACTGCTCGTCGGCAACCCAGCGCGCAGCCTTGGGGCTGAAGACGATCGTTGCCCAGCCCTTGGGTTCGCCGGAGAAAATGCCGTAACTCGACGCCAGGTGCGCACTCAGTTCGTCCTTGCCCATTTCCACGGCGGCTTCGTCCAGCGCGCGCGCGTTGCTGATCCGGTCCACCGCGAAACTGCGCAGCGCCTCGCGGCCGTGGTCCCACGCATCCAGGTACCAGTTGTCGCGGTAATGGGTGATGCGCTGGGGCGAGACGGTGCGGCGGGTGCGCTCGTCGGTGGAACGGGCGCGGTATTCGAAGCTCAGCTGGCGCCGCTCCAGCACGGTGCTGGCCACGCAGCGGAACGCGGCCTGGTCCAGCTTGCGGCCGCGATGCGGGATCACCCGCACCCGCTCAACCGGCCAGCGCTCGGTGCCGGTGTGATCGGCCAGCAGGCCTTCCAGGCGTTTCTGCAGCGGCGCCAGTGCGCCGGCCAGCACGCCACCGCCGGTACGCAGCAGCAGCTCCTGCGAGGCCACCAGTGCATAGAGTTCGTCCGAACTCAGCCACAGGCCCGGCAGCTCGAAGCGGTCGGTTTCACCGGCGGCGTAGCGGAAGCCGGCTTCCCCATCACCTTCCACCGGTGCCATCAGCGCATCGCGCAGATAGGCCAGGTCGCGGTAAACGGTGGCGCGCGAGCAGCCCAGCTCATCCTGCAGCCGCTTGACGGTGACCGGATAGCGCGCACCCTTCAGAATGCGGTGCAGGGCGGTGATGCGTTCGATCTTGTCCATGCCTGCGATTATGGCCGAGCCGGGCGTCAATGCATCGGCCGGCATTCACTGCCCATCCTTCACTCTTGGCAGGTCCACTGCCACCCAAGTTCCACGGAGTCCCGGTCATGCGTCGCGCCCTCCCCTTCCTGGCCTGCCTGCTGCTGGCTGCCTGTCAGGCCGCCCCCGATCCGTCCACGTCGGCGACCGATGCGACCGCAACCCCGATCCAGCAGGTGACCGCTTCGATGGAAGCCTTCCAGCAGGCCCGCAGCTTCCATGCGGTGATGTCGCTGGAAGGCGCGAGCCAGACCAGCAACGAACTGGATTTCGTCGCTCCCGACCGCTACCGCATGCAGATGCCCATCGGCACCCAGGTCATCATCGGCGACGTGCTGTACCTGCAGTCGCAGGGCCGCACGCAGAAGATGCAGCTGCCCGAAGGCACCGTCGCCCAGTGGCGTGACCCCATGCAGCTCAAGGCCGGCCACGCCAACCTGCAGGTGCAGGCGCAGGGCAACAGCCAGATCGACGGCATTGCTGCCCGGCAGTTCCTGGTGCGCAACGGACCGGCCGAACAACCGGTGCAGTTCTTCTACTGGATCGGTCCGGACGGCCTGCCGGTGCAGTTGCGCCACCAGGGCGTTTCGCAGGGCCAGCCCTATACGATGACCGTGCGCTATAGCCGCTTCAATGACCCGGCCATCGTCATCGACACCCCGACCGCATCGGAATAGCCACCAGGCGATCCCGCCACCACCGGTGCCGCGGTCCTATTACAGGCTGCATCCGCACACCGCAAGTGCCTCTATTTCAGGCAGATTCAAGTGCGCCAACGGAAAATGAACATTCGAAGCCGGTGAATGCCGGCTTCTTTTTGTCCCCCTGTCATGGAGCGTCACCGATGTCCAACCGCCTGACCTGCGCCCTGCTGTTCGCGCTCGCCGCCCCCCTGCCCGCACTTGCCCAGTCCAGCCTGTCCGATACACCGGCCCTGTCCAAGGTCGACAACAACACCGGTTGGTCCGGTTCCGGCGAAGCCGGCCTGGCCGTGTCCAAGGGCAACACCGACAACGAAACCTTCATCGGCAAGCTCAATTTCAGCTACAGCGACGACCAGTGGCGCCATGTCTTCGGTGCCGCCGGCCAGTACGCCAAGGACGATGGCGAGGAAACCGCGCGCCGCTACGAACTGTTCGACACCAGCGGTTTCCGCTTGACCGATCGCAGCTATATCTGGGGTTCGGTGCGCAATGAGCGCGACCACTACACCAGCTACGAGTACCAGTGGACCACCGCTGCCGGCTATGGCTACGAAGCCATCAAGAACGACCGCCAGCACCTGACGCTGGAGATCGGTGGGGGTTATCGCTGGGCCAAGGACCAGGACGTCCAGGTCCACCACAATGAAAGTGTCGGCCGCGGCCTGGTCGACTATGGCCTGCAGCTGACCCCCACCACCTCGCTGATCAATACGCTGCTGGTGGAATCCGGGAGCGACAACACGTTCGTCAAGAACCTGTTCGGCCTGCAGGTCGCCATGTCCGAGAAGCTGGCGCTGAAGGCCGGCCTGGAAACCCGCTACAACTCCGACGTGGAAGAAGGCACCAAGAAGACCGACAACCTGACCACGGTCAACGTCGTCTACAACTTCAAGTAAGCCCTGCGATCCACCGATCGCCGGTGACCATGAACCCCTCGCCGGACCGGCGGGGGGTTCATGCGTTCCAGGCCATGCAACTGCGCTGATCGCGCCGTGTCCCGCCGATGCCTACAGCCAGCGCCGCACATTCGCGCAGTAGCTGGCATAGGCAGCTCCGAAATGCGCACGCAGCGCGCGTTCTTCCGGCTGGATCTGCAGGCGCGTCAGCCATAGCACCTGCAGCACGACCGCCGGCAGTCCCGCCCAGGCCTGCCACCACACGCCCCAACCCACCAACAGCAGCACATGCCCCAGGTACATGGGATTGCGGCTGTAGCGATAAAGCCCGCCGGTGACCAAGTGACTGCTGGCCTGCGGTCGCATCGGATTGACCGTCGTACCGACCCGGCGGAAGCCGCGCTTGGGAGTCACGTTCAACACCAGCCCGGCCAGCATCAGCAATCCGGCGGCGGCATGGACGACGTGCAGGTTGAAGGTTGGCGCAGGCGGGGCGTGCCGCGTCATCCACACCGCGAACGCCAACAACACCAGCAGCACCGGTGGCGGCAGCCGCGTTTCCATCGCACGCAGCATCAGGCGATGCGCACCGGCTTACAGATCCAGATCCGCCAGCAGCACGTCGGCGCCGTCGGCCAGCAGTGCCTGGGCCACCTGATGACCCAGGTTTTCCGGGGTCAGCGTCGCCGACGAGGCATCGGCGCGGACCAGCGTGCCGTGCTCGGCCGAACCCACCAGTCCACGCAGCGACATGCCGTGTTCGTCCTCCTGTGCGAAGGCGCCGACCGGCACATGGCAGCTGCCATGCAGGGCACGATTCATGGCCCGCTCGGCTTCCACGCAGCGACGCGTGGGCAGATGGTCCAGCGCGGAGAACAGGGCCAGCACCTGCGGCGCATCGCTGCGACATTCGACCGCGATCGCCCCTTGTGCGGGCGCGGGCAGCCATCCGGGCGCGATCAGGCGCGCGCTGATACGCGACTGCAGCCCCAGTCGCTGCAGCCCGGCGCAGGCCAGGATGATCGCGTCGTACTCGCCGGCATCCAGCTTGGCCAGGCGCGTGTTGACGTTGCCGCGCAGGTCGGTCAGCTGCAGATCCGGGCGCAGGGCACGCAGCTGCGACTGGCGGCGCAGCGAGGACGTTCCGACCTTCGCACCGTGCGGCAACGCCTCCAGCCGCCGGTAGGCATTGGAGACGAAGGCGTCCGCCGGATCGGCGCGTTCCAGGATGGCTGGCAGCACGAACGGACCTTCCAGTTCCATCGGCACGTCCTTGAGCGAATGCACCGCGCAGTCGGCACGGTCATCCAGCATCGCCAGCTCAAGCTCTTTCAGGAACAGGCCCTTGCCGCCGATGGCGGCCAGCGAACGGTCCAGCACCTCGTCGCCGCGGGTGCTCATGGGCACCAGTTCAACGGTCAGTCCCGGATGGGTCTGGCGCAGCAGGTCGGCGACGTGTTCGCTCTGCCATAAGGCGAGCGCGCTCTTGCGGGTGGCGATGCGCAGCGATTTCATGCCGGCATTATCGCCGCAAGTGGCACGGCCGCGGTGTC
Source organism: Pseudoxanthomonas sp. (assembly GCF_027498035.1). Taxonomy (NCBI): domain Bacteria; kingdom Pseudomonadati; phylum Pseudomonadota; class Gammaproteobacteria; order Lysobacterales; family Lysobacteraceae; genus Pseudoxanthomonas; species Pseudoxanthomonas sp. The sequence goes on along the minus strand of NZ_CP114978.1, from coordinate 3,618,625 downwards.
AGCCCCGTGTCCGCCACGGACGCAATCACGCCCTACAGCGCCTTGACCGTCTCGCGCAGGGCCGGCACGCAGCGGCGGCTGACTTCCAGCGGCGCCGGCGCGTGGCGCAGTACCGCCTGCACGCGGCCATCGTCCATGCGCCGCAGTTCCATCAGCTCGTGGCGCGCGACCAGGCAGTTGCGGTGGATGCGAACGAAACGGCTGGCGAATTCCTCTTCCAGCGACTTGAGCGATTCCTCGATCAGGTCCTCGCCACGCGCGTGGTGGACCACCACGTATTTTTCTTCGGCCTGCAGGTAATGCACGTCGTCCAGCGGAATCAACCGCAGGCTGCCGCGCAGGCGTGCGCACAGGTGCGTGCGCGGCTGGTGACTGGCCGGCGCTGGCGCGCTGGCACGCCCGGCGACGAAGGTATGCGCCCGCTCCAGCGCCGAGACCAGGCGCTCCACGCGCACCGGCTTCATCAGGTAGTCGATTGCCGCCGCCTCGAACGCCGACAGCGCGTGCGCGTCGTAGGCGGTGCAGAACACGACCGCGGGACGCGGATCGAAGGCCGCCAGGTGGCGTGCGACTTCCAGGCCATCGACACCCGGCATGGAGATGTCCAGCAGCACCAGGTCGGGGCGATGTTCGGCACAGGCCTGCAGCGCGGCCAGTCCATCGCCGGCTTCGGCCACCACCTGCACGTCGGATTGTCCGGCCAGCAGGCCACGCAGGCGCTCGCGTGCCAGCGGCTCATCGTCTACAACCACCACGGTCAGTGGCATGCGCACCTCAGGCCAGGGGAATGGCGAGTTCGCAGGCATAGTAGCCCTGCTCCCAGAAGCCCGTCACCCGCGCCCCTGCGCCGAATCGATAGGACAACCGGTGGGCGATGCTGCGCTGGGCGTGGCCTGCACCACGCTCCACCCTGGGCACCGGCACGCCACCGGGTTCCGGCGCCGGGTTACGCACGCGGACATGCAGCAGCCGGCCTTCGACGCGCAACGCGATCTCGATGGCGCCGCCTTCGGGCAGTCGCGAGATGCCATGCAGCACGGCATTTTCCACCAGCGGCTGCAGCACCAGGCGCGGCAGCACCAACGTCCATGGCAGCGGTTCGGTGCGCTCCCACTGCACGCTCAGGCGCTCGCCCAGGCGCAGCGATTCAATCGACAGGTAGCGCTCGGACAACTCCACTTCCTGGGCCAGGGTGGAGTTGTCCTCACCCGCACCCAGCGCCGCGCGGAACAGATCCGACAGATCCAGCACCGCGCGTTCGGCCACCTGCGGCGCGCTGTGCAGCAGGCTAGCGATGAGGTTCATGCTGTTGAACAGGAAGTGCGGGCGGATCCGTGCCTGCAGCGCGTCCGCCTCGGCGCGGGCACTGGCCGAAACCTGTGCGGCCCAGCGGTCGCTGACATAGAAATAGCGCAATGCCAGCGCACCGATCAGCATTACCACCGCCGCACTGCCCAGGGTGAAGCGCCAGAAGCCCACGTGACCGGCCCCGATCTGCAGGCCCGTGGCGGTATAGAGCGTATACAGCGTGCCCGCCGAGCACATCCCCACCGCACCAGCCACGCCGACCGCGCATAACGCGCCCAGTTGCTGCGGCAGCCGCGACAGTGACGAGCGCATCACACACAGCAGCGCGGTGACCGCGACCGCCTGCCACAGCGCGAACGCGCTGGCCGACAGGAAATGTTCGACGCTCCAGCGTGGCGCGCCATCCGGTGAGAGCGCCAGCACGATCACCACCAGTTCGGCCAGTCCCAGCATCACCACCAGGCGCGGCAGCGTGCATAGCTCCGGCAACCAGTCCTGTGCGGGCTGCGCCTGGCTCATGCGATCAGCGCAAACGCTGCGACATCCAGTCGCCCAGGTCGCGGATCTCGTCGGCGCAAACCGAATGCGCCATCGGATAGGCATGCCAGTCGACGCTGAAACCGTTGTCGACCAGCGCCTGCGCGCTGCGCTGGCCATAGGCCTGCAGGACGACCGGATCAGCCGTGCCGTGGCCCATGAAGATCGGCTGCGAAGTCGCCGCTGCATTGGCGAAACCGGCCAGACCATCCGCAGCCGGCAGATAGGTGGACAGCGCGATCAGGCCAGCCAGCGGCACGCTGCGACGCACGCCGGCGGCCAGGGTGATGGCACCGCCCTGCGAAAATCCCGCCAGCAGCACGCGCGAAGGATCGATGCCGCGTTCGGCTTCGCGCGCGATCAGCGCTTCGACCTGCACGATCGACGCGTCCACGCCCGCCGCATCGGCACGCGTGGCGAAATCGGTGCCGGCAATGTCGTACCAGGCACGCATGCGCATGCCGTTGTTGATGGTGACCGCGCGCACCGGCGCATGCGGGAACACGAAGCGCAGCGCCGGCCAGCCCGGCCGCACCAGCTCGGGCACGATCGGGGCGAAGTCATTGCCATCGGCCCCCAGGCCGTGCAGCCACAGCACGCTCCACTGCGGGGCGGTGCCGGTTTCAAGTTCAACGGCGTCGAGCAGGTCGCTCATCACATCTCCAGGCGTTGGCATGAGGAGGAAAGGGAGAGGCCGGCGGCCTTCAATCCAGTTCCACCATCTCGAAATCGTCCTTGGTCACGCCGCAGTCCGGGCAGGTCCAGGTCTCGGGCACGTCGGCCCAGCGCGTGCCTGGGGCGATACCCTCTTCGGGCAGGCCATCGGCTTCGCGGTAGATGAAGCCACAGACCACGCACATCCAGTCGCGGTAGGTGGTGTCGCCGGGGTCGCTCATCGGATAATCACAGGTCCTGGGTGCCGCATTGTCACACAGCCGCACCCGCGCACTGGAGCTGCCATGTCGACCACCACGCCGCCGCGCGGCCTGTACCTGATCACCCCCGACGACGCCGACGGCGATACGTTGCTAGCGTGCACCGCCCCCTTGCTTGCCAGCGGCGCGGTTACTTGGCTCCAGTACCGCAACAAGCGAGTCGATGCGCCGGCGCGCGCACGCGATGCCGCCGCACTGCAAGCCTTGAGTGCAATCCACGGCGTGCCGCTGATCATCAACGACGATGTCCCGCTCGCCCTGGCGATCGGCGCGGCGGGCGTGCACCTGGAAGAAGACCCGACGCCGGTCACCGATGCACGCACTGCGCTGGGGCCGCAGGCGCTGCTCGGTGCCAGCTGCTATGAACAGCCCGCCCTGGCCCGACAGGCCGTGGCGGACGGCGCTAGTTACGTCAGCTTCGGCGCATTCTTCCCCAGTACCAGCAAGCCCACCACCCACCGCGCCACGCCCGATGTCCTGATCCAGAGCGCGACGCTGGGCGTCCCGCGCGTAGCCATCGGCGGACTGACCCCAGGCAACGCTGCGCCCGTCATCCAGGCAGGCGCCGACCTGGTCGCCGTCATCGGCGGCATCTACCGCGCACCCGACCCCATCGCAGCGGCGCGGGCGTTCCAGGCGCTGTTCGCCTAGACCGCATCCAGGGCGTCATTCCAACGCGGCCCTGACCGCTTCGGGGTCGGCCAGCGCCTGCACCTGCTCGATCAGGCGGATTGTGTTGCCGCCCAGCACGGCGGTGACCTGCTCTTCGTTGTAGCCGGCATCCAGCAGCGCCTGCACCACCTTGGGCAGCGCAGTGATGTCCTCGTAGCCGACCACGCCACCACCGCCATCCCAGTCGGCACCCAGGCCGACGTGCTGCCAGCCAGCCACCTGGATGATGTGCAGCAGGTGCCTCATGTAGTCGTCGAAGGTGGCCTTCTTCAGCTTGTACTTTTCGCCCAGTGCATCGATCTGGGCGAGGGCCTGCTTGCGCTCTTCTTCGCTGAGGTTGCGACGGCCGCCGAACGACTGGTAGAGCTTGCCGACCTCGGCGCGATATTCCGGCGTGGCCCCGGTGTCGATCAGGTAGTTGCCCAGCGAATTGACCTGGATGACGCCCCCGTGCGCCGACAGCACCTTCAGTCGCCTGTCGTCCAGGTTGCGCGGATGCGCATGGACGTCGTACGCGCCACTGTGCGAGAGGATGATCGGCGCCTTAGACAGCGCGATCATCTGGTCGAACACCTCGCGCGAGGCATGCGAGTGGTCAACGATGATGCCGAGCTTGTTGGCCTCGATGATCAGCTGCCGGCCCTTGTCGGTCAGGCCGCCGTGCTCGCCGACCGTCCCTTCGGCGATGCCCGAGGAATCGGCGAAATCGTTGTGGCTGCCATGCACCAGCGAAAGCATGCGCAGGCCAGCCTTGTAGTAATAGCTGAGCAGGCTGGGATCATGCGAGAGCGGATAGGCGTTCTCCATGCTGATGTAGACCGATTTCTTGCCTTCGGCCTTGATCCGCGCCGCATCGCCGGACACGGTGGCCAGTTCGAACTTGTCCGGATTGGCCGCGACCATTTCGCGGATCTCGCCCAGGCGCTTGAGGCCGAAGTCGCGTGCCTTCAGCTTGCCCAGCGCATCCAGCGGGCCCTGCCCGGTGTAGACGACCCAGAAGCCGCCATCCAGGCCGCCTTCGACCATGCGTGGGTAGTCGATCTGGCTGCCGTCCTGAGCGTAGCTGTGACGGTCGGTGATCTTCCAGTCCGGACGGCCAAACAAGGCCGGCGTGTCCAGGTGCGTATCCAGGTTGATCGCGCGTGCCTGGATCTGACGGGCCTGTTCGCTGACGACAATGTCCTTGGCCGGGCTGGCGTGCGCTTGGCTGCTGCACACGCCTGCCAGCACCAGCGCGGCCCATCGTGTCTTGTTCTTCATCGTGTATTTCCTTTCGATAAAAAAGGCGTCGTCCTGGGACGACGCCTTGATGGATGACTTCCAGCCAGCACCCGCCCTGCCTGAGCAGGCCGGGCGGATCCAAATCAGAAATCGTAGCTGGCAGTGACGCGAGCGTAGCGCGGCGTCTGGTAAGTCACCGGCTGGCCATACAGCGGGTTCACCGAGCCGTCCGGCAACTGCGAGAACGGGTAGATCATGGTCGGCTTCTGCGCATTGAGGACGTTGAAGATATTGAGGTTGACGGCCAGTTTCCCGTCAGCAAAATCCGGCTTCCAGGTCAGACCCAGGTCGAATTGGTTGATCCATGGCAGGCGGCCGTGCGAGCCCGGGGGCGAAGCCGATCCCGTGCCGGTTGCCGGGTCGTAGCAGTAGTGGTACGGGCCACCGGTGACCGCGCTACCGCCGTAACCGGCCGGATCGCTACCGCTGTAAGCCGTACCGTAGTAATTGCCCAGGCAGGTCTTGGGTGCACCGGAGACCATGCTCAGGTTCGCCGACACGCCGAACTCGCTGGTCACCTGGTAGTAGCCATACAGCTTGATCTGATGGCGATGGTCGTTGGACTGGTCGCCGTTGGTGTTCTCCATCAGTGCCGCATGGTCCCAACTCTGCGTGGTCGAGACCGCCGCCTGGCCCTGGTAGCTGCCCAGCGCGCCGCCGGAGCGGAACAGGTCCGAACGCAGCTGGCCTTCGGTGGTGCCGTAGCTGTGCGACCAGACGTAGTTGGCCTTGGCGTACCACTTGCCATCGAACGGACGCTCGAAGTTGAACTCCACGCCTGCGTAATCTCGCTTGAGCTCCGGGAAGCCTGCCGCCTCGCGGGTGACGGTCACCTGGCGCAGGTTGCCATCGGTGTCGTACACGTTCCAGATATTGGTCTTGCCCGGGTTGATCAACTCGGCACCGGCGGTGCGGGTCCAATCGACATCCACGCCCTGCGCCGCAGCCGAATTGACCAGACCAAGGTTGTCCGTATCGAAGTTCTGGTCGTCAATCGCATCATTCAGACGGCGGTAGGTACCGCGTACGCCATACACCCAGCCATTTTCCAGCTGTTTGGTGAAGCCCAGGATCAACTCATCCTGGTTCTCGCCCTTGATGTCCTTGACCACCGCGGCACTGGGATCGGACGCACGACCGAAGCGCGAGTTGGCCGACACCGCAGGGCCAAGCGACTGCGAGATGATCGGCGTGCCGTCGGCGTTGATGCCACTGTAGGTGAAGTACTCGCTCTTGGAAACCGACGAGGTGAACAGACCCACGGCCGACAGCGGCAGGCCCAGGTAGTAGCGACCGACGTTACCGAAGATCTTCAGGCTCGAATCGCCGTGCACGTCCCAGCTGAAGCCCAAGCGCGGCGACCAGGCGTCGACGCTGATGTAGGGCACGTGGCTGATCGGCACGTAGTTGGTGAACTCGTCCTTGCGCAGACCCAGGCTGAGCAGCACCTTGTCGGTGACCTGCCACTTGTCCTCCAGGTAGTACGCCTTCTGATCGGCGTCGTAGGAGTTCAGGCCACTGGTGGTGTCCTTGGTAACGTAATAGCCGGAGGCGCCGTAAACCGGATCGACCAGGCCGGGGCTCGCCACACCTTTTCCACCGGCTTCATTGGCCGACTGGCTGATCAGGCCGTTAGCGCCGGGCGCGGTGCCGTAAGGGTCGCTGGTGAGACCATAGGTCCACGCATAGCCCGGACCGGAAGCCACCGAACCGATGTTGGTGGCCTTCAGCTTCTGGTTGTCGATGCCGGCGGTGATCGCATGGTCGCCGATCCGCCATTCAACGCTCAGGCGCAGGTTCTTCTTTTCGTACTCGCGGTCGGAGGCCGTGATGGTGGCCTGCTTCTGCGCACCCTCGATCGGCGTGCCCCCCGTATAGGCCGGATTCTGCAGGGCCACGCTACCGATGACAGGACCGTCAGCCGCACTGTAGTTGTAGTAGCTGATCTCGTCGGGCGTGTTCAGCTGGCCATACAACGCGTTGACCGTAATGTTGTCACCGAAGTAGCCGGTGTATTTGGCCGAGTTCAGCACCGGCCCGGCCTTGTTGGTGTTTTCGTCGTTGTAATACGCACCTTTCGAGCGCGTCAGGTAGTCGTATTCGTAGATCTTGCCGTTGGTCTCGTACTTGTCGCCCGCGCTGGTGAGTTCCAGCAGGTGGTTGTCGGTGATGTACCAGTCCAGCTTCCCGTACCAGCGATTCTGCTGGTACTCGTATTCGGTCAGACCGCCGACGCTGCCATTGTCCGCATCGCGGTTGCTGGCAATGCGGGTGCCGTGGGAATCGACGCGTTCGCCTGCCAGGAAGAAGAACAGCTTGTCCTGGATGATCGGACCACCGACATAGGCGCTGTAGGTTTCAGACGTCGCCTTGGTCTCGCTCAGCGGTTGGTACAGACCGTTAGCCGAACGCGCGTAGTTGTAGGCGGTGTTGGTGACCGCCGAGGTCTGGCTGTCCGGACGCCAGTAGATGTCCTTCTGGCTGGCCTTGAAAGCATCGGGCTCGAATACAGCAGCGACGCCGAACTTCCATTCGTTGGTGCCGCGCTTGCCGATCTGGTTGATCACGCCGCCGTTGGAGCGGCCGTACTGGGCGCCGTAGCCACCGACGATGATTTCCTGCTGGTCGATGGCGCCGTACGGCAGGGTCAAACCGCCGAGGTTGTTCTGGGTATTGGTGGTATTGAAGCCATTGAGGTAATAAGCGTTCTCAGATGCCGCCGAGCCACCGAAGCTCGGCAGGCCGCCGCCCAGCGGACCGTTGTCGAAGCCGCCGCTGTTGACCACCACGCCCGGCGCCAGCAAGGCGATGGCCTCGGCGTTGCGACCCAGCGGCAACTGCTGCAGCTGCTGCGACGTCACCACGGTCCGGGTGTCCACGCTGCTGACGTCGATCGGGGAAACCGCGGTCGACCCCTTGACCGACACCGCGCCCAAGGTGGTCGCGCCACCGGCGGACAGGCCGACCTCGGTACCGGCGCCCACGATAATCGATACGTTCTCGCGGGTATCGGCGACTGCGCCATCATGCTTGAGGGTCACGGTGTAGCTGCCCAGCGGCAGGCTGCTCAGGGAGTAACGACCGCCCTCGACCTTCACTTCGCGCGAGAAGCCGCCACTGCTCTGGACCAGGACGGTGTCTGCTTCGCCGGCGCCGCTGACGGTGCCGAAGATTCGACCGGTGGTGGACTGGGCGTACGCACCGTTGGCGGCAACCGCCAGGGCCAGCGCCAGGGCACTCCTACGGATCAATCGATTCATGCTGCTTGTTTCCCCAAGAAATAAAGAACGGCAAGGCGCCGAAGAAAGCGTCGCTTCACCCCTGAGAACGACGCCGTGGTGACACTTTGGAAAATCCGCACCGCAGATGGCGAATGGCGTTTGTTTATGACGTCATGCAGCTGCATGTGACATGGATGCTAATGATCGACACGACGTGACGCCGCAACGGCGGCGGGTAGGTCCCGACTGACCGGGTAGGTCGCCGACCCTGAAGCCCGCCACGATTGGCTCTGGCGGCCCGCAACCCCGACAATGTGTGTTTCCCCGGTCTGTCACGGCGTCAGAAAGCGCCGACGACGTCCGACATTCGACGCCGCGTCACAGCACCGGTATCGACTCCACCCGCACCACACAGGACTCGCCCGCCATGCAGCACACGCGCTCCCACGAACTCTTCACCCGCGCCCAGACGCTGATCCCCGGCGGGGTCAACTCGCCGGTGCGCGCGTTCAAGTCAGTGGGTGGCGAGCCGTTCTTCGTCCAGCGCGCGGACGGCCCGTACCTGTTCGATGTCGATGGCAACCGTTACATCGACTACGTCGGCTCCTGGGGGCCCATGATCGTCGGCCACAACCATCCGCAGGTGCGCGAGGCCGTGGCGAAGGCCATCGGCGACGGTCTGTCCTTCGGCGCGCCCTGCCCGGCCGAAGTCACCATGGCCGAGACGATCACCAGGCTGGTGCCCTCGTGCCAGATGGTGCGCATGGTCAACTCCGGCACCGAAGCCACGCTCTCGGCGATCCGCCTGGCGCGCGGCGCCACCGGCCGCCAGCGCATCGTCAAGTTCGAAGGCTGCTACCACGGCCATGGCGACTCGTTCCTGGTCAAGGCCGGTAGCGGCATGCTGACCCTGGGCGTGCCGACCTCGCCAGGCGTGCCGGCGGGCCTGAGCGAACTGACCGCCACCCTGAGCTACAACGATTTCGAGGGCGCCACCAGACTGTTCGAGGAGATCGGCAGTGAGGTGGCCGCGGTCATCATCGAACCAGTGGTCGGCAATGCCAACTGCATCCCGCCGCGCGAAGGCTACCTGCAGCACCTGCGCGCGCTGTGCACGCAATACGGCACCCTGCTGATCTTCGATGAGGTGATGACCGGCTTCCGCGTGGCCCTGGGTGGTGCGCAGGCGCATTACGGCATCACCCCGGACTTGACCACTTTCGGCAAGATCATCGGTGGCGGCATGCCGGTGGGCGCCTATGGTGGCCGCGCCGACCTGATGTCCCAGATCGCGCCGTCCGGCCCGATCTACCAGGCCGGCACGCTGTCGGGCAATCCGGTGGCCATGGCCGCGGGCCTGGCGATGCTGGAGCTGGTCCAGGCGCCGGGCTTCCACGAACGCCTGACCGCCAGCACCGCCGCGCTGTGCGCGGGGCTTGAAGCGGCCGCCCGTGACGCCGGCGTGGCCGTCACCACCAACCAGGTGGGCGCGATGTTCGGCCTGTTCTTCACCGACCAAAAGGTGGACACCTACGCCCAGGCCATCGCCTGCGACACCGCGGCATTCAACCGGTTCTTCCACGCGATGCTGGAGCGCGGGGTGTTCCTGGCCCCGTCGGCGTACGAAGCCGGATTCACCTCCAGCGCACATGACGAAACTGTCATCGAGGCCACGCTGGACGCCGCACGCGCCGCGTTTTTGGCTATCCGCTAGCCATCCGGCGCTTTTCCCCGGGGGGCGGCGCAGCTTGGCAATGACGGCGACCTGACATAACGTGGCTGAAAGGTGCCTACGGACGGGTGCGGGCGGGGGCCCTGTCACAGAATCGATGCGGATCAACGCGCTTTAGGCGCGTGGCTCGATGCTGGGACGCACAGCGCCGATCTTTGGGGAGATCGGACACGTCGGAGACGCACGTGCCCGTAGCAAAACCAGTTGCACTGATCGGCCCACGCCCGGCCATTGCCCGGGACGGTACCAACGCGGGCGAATGGATCCTGCCGGACAAGCTGGAACCGCCACGCCTGCACGTGGATACGGTTCCGCGCGAACGCCTGCTGGCCCAGCTCGACGCCGGCATCACCCTGCCGTTGACCCTGCTGCTGGCGCCGCCCGGTTTCGGCAAGTCCACGCTGCTGGCGCAGTGGCACGCGCACGTGTTCGCCACCGGCCATGCCCAGGTGGCGTGGCTGTCGCTGGACGAAGCCGATGCCGACCCGCTCCGCCTGCTCGCCTACCTGGCACTGGCGCTCGGCCTCGGTGGCTTCGAGAACAACACCATGCCGCTGGGCGTGGCCCATTGGCGTGACCTGGACCCGGGCGCCACCCGCAGCGCATTGCTGCGTGCGGTGCGCTGCGCCCAGCAGCCGCTGGTCCTGGTACTGGATGACTACGACCGCGCGGCCGGTCCGGCCACCGATGAACTGATCGCCCTACTGGTTGAACACGGCGGCCCGCGCCTGCACGTGCTGCTGGCCACGCGTCGTGCGCCGGCGCTACCGCTTGCACGGTTGGCGGTGCGCGGCGCCCTGCAACAGATCGACGCGAACCAGCTGGCCATGAACCGCCACGAGACCCGCGCCGTGCTCGGCACGCACACCTCCGACGACGATGCACGCCGCCTGCGCAGCAAGACCGAAGGCTGGCCGGTGGCGGTGCGCCTGGCAGCGGTGTGGATGTCCGGCGATGGCCGGAGCAGCGATGACCTCACCCGATTCTCTGGCCGTTCCACCGGCCTGGCCGCGTACCTGGCCGAACAGGTCGTCAACGACCTGGACCCCGTGCTGCGCGATTTCCTGCTGGAAACCTCGCTGCTGGAGCGCTTCAACGCCTCGCTGGCCGACGCAGTCCGCACCCGCCAGGACAGCGGCCAGCGACTCGCGCAGCTCGGCCATTTCCACGGCCTGCTGGTGCCGCTGGACGACGACCACGAATGGTTCCGCTATCACCCGCTGTTTGCCGACTACCTGCACCAGCAGTTGGACCGTCAGTCACCGGGGCTGGTCAACCACCTGCACCGGCGCGCCGCACAGTGGTGCGCCGTGCACGGCCAGTTGCCAGATGCGGTGCGCCATGCCTTGCGTGCGCAGGATGTCGCCCTGGCCACCGAATGCATCCGCCAGGCCGGCAGCTGGCAGGTCCTGCTGCAACACGGCACCGCCGCGGTACGTGCGCTGCTCTGCCAGTTCGACCCGCGGGTGGTGCGCGATACACCACCGCTCAACCTCACCCAGGCGTACCTGCACATGCGGCTGGGCGAATTCGGCCACGCGCAGACGCTGCTGGAACGCTTCCGTGATTTCCCCGAGGCAGCGCGCGCACCACTGGAACGCGACTACACCGTGGTGGTGGCGCTGCTGCGCGACCTGATGGACCTGGTCTGCGGCAATGCGCGCGGCATCGCCCAGCTGACCGCGCAGGCCAACGCCCTGGACCAGGACGATCACCTGGGGCGTGGCACCCTGCTGTGCATCTGCGCGACCACCGCGCTCGGGCGCGGTGAGTTCGTCGCGGCCGAGCGCCTGTCGCTGGAAGCCGTCGAGGTCATGGCCCGCAGCGACACCCCGGGCAGCACTGGTTATGCGCTGGTGCACCTGGGCCAGAGCCACTTCTATCGCGGCGCGCTGGACCAGGCCGAAACCCACTACACGCGGGCACTGCAATTGGCCCGCTCTCCGCACGGCACCGACGCCACGCTGGCGGCGGCCTGCCGCTGCCTGCTGGCGCAACTGCAGGCCGAGCGCGGTCGCCATGATGAAGCCGCCGACCTGCTGGAAGGCGCGCTGGACACGCTCGAACGCGACGATGGCTGGGTCGACGTATATGCCGCCGGTTTCGGCACCGCCCTGCTCCTGGCACGCCAGCGCGACCGCAGCGGTCGTGCCGCCCACGCGCTACTGGAACGCATCGACACCCTGGCCACGCGCCGTCACCTGACGCGCCTGATGGAACTGGCGACCGCCTGGCGCCTGGACGTGCTGCTGGACATGCCGGGCACCCTCGCCACCGAGGCCATCGTGTCCCGCTCCGGCGGTGAAGCCGCCTTCCTGCATGCCCTGGGCAGCGGCCACGGATGGCGCCAGGCACATGCGCTCGGCTTTGCCCTGGCGCGCTGGCATGCGCAGTCCGGCCGTGCCGGCCAGGCACTGGCGATCCTGCAGAAACAGCAGCAGGCCGCCGAAGCGGCCGGCGACCGTTATCACCTGGGTCGCGTGCAGCTGCGCCTGGCCATGACCCTGCAGCAGCGCGGCCAGATCGAAGCGGCCCTGATCCCGCTCGGCGCGGCGCTGGACCACATCGCCGGCACGCGCGCCTGGCAAGTCGCCGTGGATGCGGGCCTGCCGGCCAAAGCGCTATTGCGCGGTGCGCGCCAGCTCGACCCGCAGGCCGCCGCCGGCACCACCCGCGCGCTCACCATCCAGACCCTGCTGGACAAGCTGTCCTGCGACGAAGCACTGGTCACCGAATTGTTCAGCGAGCGCGAGATGGAAGTGCTGGCCGAGCTGGCCCAGGGCCACTCCAACAAACACATCGCGCGCAGGCTTGCGGTGTCGGAGAACACGGTGAAGTTCCACCTCAAGAACCTCTACCGCAAGCTGGGCGCCGACACGCGCGCGACAGCGCTGGGCGTGGCCCTGCAACGCGGCCTGATCGCCGCGGCCAGCCCGCCGTCGTGAAGCCCAGGACTCGGGAAACGCAGAAGCCGGCAGGGCGGGTCTTGACCCGCCTCGCATGGTTCAACGGACATCGCGGTGGCGGGTCGGGACCCGCCCTACGTCGGGCGACGGCGATCAGGCGTAGGCGGTGACGCTGCCGTCGCGGCGTTCGTCCTGCAGCAGCGCCGTGCTGAGTTGCAGCGGCCCGCGCTGACCTGCCATGACCTTGGCGAACGCATCCTGGAACCGCGCCATTTCCTGCGGCGTGCCCACGGTGATGCGCGACCAGGTCGGCCACACCGGCCAGGCACGACCGACGAACACGCCGTAGGTCGCCATCGCTTCCATGAACTCCGGTGCCGGACGCTTGACGTCGACCATGAAGCAGTTGCTTTCCGAAGTCGTGCACGCAAAGCCCTTGCCCGTCAGCCAGGTCGTGACTTCGTCGCGCAGCACGGTGTTGGCGTGCTGGCGCTGCGGCACCAGATCCGGATCGCGCAGGCTGGCCAGGCCAGCGGCCATCGCCGTGACCGGCAGCGCGTTGATGCCGAAGTAGGTCATCTTCTTCAGCAGGTCGGGACGGGCCGCCGCATAACCCAGGCGGATACCGGCCATGCCGTAGAGCTTGGAGAAGGTGCGCAGCACCACCACGTCCTCGCCAGCCGCGACCATGTCCGCGCCGCTCACCGCCGTCGGCGACAGGTGGATGTAGGCTTCGTCCAGCACCAGCACGCTGCCCTTGGGCTTGTGCTTCAGGGCGTACTCGATGTCCTTGCGCGTGGTGACCGAGCCGGTCGGGTTGTTCGGGTTGCAGATGTAGAGCATGCCGGCCTTGGCATCGGCCGCGCACATGGCCTGCACGTCATGGCTGAAGTCCTTGCGCAACGGGATCTTGTGCATCGGCGCGCCGATCGACTCGGCGACCCGCCAGCCAGCTTCGAACGTCGGATCGGCCGTAACCAGCGATGCCCCCGGCGAAGTGAAGGCCATCACCGTGTACTGCAGCGGCGGCGTCGAGCCGCCGTAGGGCACGATGTTCTCGGTCTTGAGGCCCAGCTGGCTGGCCAGCTCCTGCTCCAGCTCCTGCTGCAGTTCGCCCAGGTATCGGCCGCCCTGCGGCGCGATGCCATCGATGGCCTGCAGCGCAGACGCGCTGGGACCCAGCGGGTTTTCATTGGCATTGATCATCACCGGCGGCAGGCCCTGCGCGGTGGCCGCCTCCGGGTCCACTTTCAGGCGCGAGCGGCCGGCGCGCTGGGCCAGGGCGACGCCGGGCAGGCCCAGCAGCGGCGCCGCGCTGGCCGCACCTGCAGCCAATGCGGAACCCCGCAGGAAGTGACGGCGTGAGATCGGGGTTTTCATGGGGCAGCTCCTAACGGGGGAAGAACATCTCAGGGACGCACGGCGACGACTTCGATCTCGATGCGCATGCCCGGATTGCCCAGCGCGGCGATCTGGAACGCCGAACGCGCCGGCAGGTTCATCTGCTTGGCTTCCTTGCCGAAGAACTGCGTGTAGCCCTCCATGAACCCCTTGAAATCCATCTTGCCGCCGGTCTCCGGGCCACCGACCAGGAAGGCCTGCAGCTTGACCACGTCCTTCATGCCCAGGCCCAGGCCTTCGAGCTGTTTCTGGATCTGGGTCAGCACGCTGATGGTCTGGGTCTTGGTATCGCCAAAGGCTTCCACCGAATCCTTGGGTGCGGACGGATCGGCCACCGCCGGCACCTTGCCGCTGACATAGATGGTGGCCTTGCCGGCCGGCACTTCCACAGCCGCGGCGATGGGGAAATCGGAATTGGGGATCGGCACGCGCACCACGTCGGCGGCCTGGGCGGCGAGTGGCAGCGCCAGGGTCGTCAGGAGCATCAGGGGAAGGCTGCGAGTCAGGCGCATGGGAACTCCGTACGGGAAAGAAACAGAAGAAGAAAAGATAACCATCAGTCGTCGCTGGCGTCGGCCAGGCCGGGCAGCGTCATGCGCAGTGCCTTGACGTCGGCGTCGGTGACCGGTTCGTCGAACTGGTTGCCGAAATGGGTGCGGATGTAGGCCGTCACTTCGGCGACCTGCCTGTCGCTGAGCTGACCCTTGAAGCCGGGCATGGCCCCGTTGCCGGACAGCACCATCATCTCGACATACGGCGCGGCGGCCAGCTTGGGATTGGATGCCAGCGCCGGGTATTCGCCCGCACCGCGCGCGCCCTGCCCGGCTGGCATGTGGCAGCCCTGGCAGATGGTGGTGTAGACCTGCGCGCCATTGGCATGGCTGAAGTCGCGGGTGTTGATCAGGCCGGTCGCATCGGAGGTCTGGGCCTGCACCGGTGCGGCCAGCCACGCCGGGACCGCCAGCAGCGCGGCGGCCAGCGCGGTCGTCATCGCCCATCGTGCGTTCATGCCTTGCCTCCGGTCGCCATCACCTTGGCGTGCAGGCGGCCGATGACATCGTGCGCGGACAGCACTGCGCCTTCCTGCCAGGCCGGGATGTAGGAAATGTGTTCGCCCGCCATCGCGATGCGCCCATCGATCTGGCACGCGGCCGCGTAATGCTGGGCACGCAGGTCATCGCTCCACATGCCGAAGCAACCGTGATGGCTGGGCACCCGATGCCAGGCCACCGAGATGCCGTTGTCGAATTCGGGCTTGTACTGCGGATGGATCTGGCTGCCGTATTCGACCGCCTTGCGCACGCGCTCGGCCGGGCTGTGCGAAGTGAAATCGAACGCATCCAGCCCCCAGATGTAGGCGCCCAGCAGCACACCCTTGCCCGGCGCATGGAAGCCGGTGCTGGGATAGCTGATGTTGGTGATCGGCAGGTTGGTGTAACTGATGCCGCCGTAAATGGCCTCGTCCTCTTCCCAGAACCGGCGCTTGAACTGCAGGCCGACCTTCACCGACGAGGCGTAGGGCAGCTTGGTGATCGCCTCGGCCATCGCCGGCCCCACTTTCACCGGAATCCGGCTGAGCACTGAGAACGGGATCGTGCAGATGCACCAGTCGGCCTTCTCGGTATGCGCGCTACCGGGCACGCCGAGATCTTCGTAGCTGACGCTGACGCCGTGGTCGTCCTGGTCGATGCCGGTGACCTTGGCGTTGTACTGGATCACGCCCGGGCCCAGCTCGCGCGCGAACGCCTTGCCGACCTGGTCCATGCCGCCGACCGGCTGGAACATGCTGGTCTGCATCTCGATGCCGTTGCCGGCCGCCAGCGAACTCCACAGCCGCGAGCGCAGCACATCCTCGACCGCCATCGGCTTGGAGAATTCAGGCTTGCCGCTGATCCCGCCGCCGGGATACTTGGCAAAACCGCGTCGGTTGCTGCTCTGCTCACCGACGGCGTAGGACAGATTCTTCTCCAGCGCGCCCCAGTTGCGCAGCGACTCCAGCAGCAATTCTTGGTCTTCCTTGGTGACCAGCTGGTCCAGCGCACCCTGGCGCGTGCTCTTGGCCAGTAGTTCGGAGACGTGGCCCTTGTAGTCGGCATCGATTTCGCGGAAGCGCTGCGGCTTGCCGCCGAAGGCATCGGTGTTGTGCAGGAAGGCGTTGTAGTTGACCTGCACGAACGATTCCAGCGGCACGCCGAACTGCTTGCAGTAGGCCAGCATCGCGCGGTGGTGGTGCGGGATGCGCCACGGACCGGGATTGATGTACAGACCCGGATCGAAATCGCAGTGCTGGGTTTCACCGCCCAGTTCGGTATAGGTGTCACCGCCGCGCAGCGACCAGTTGCGACCGCCCGGGCGTGCGTTGTATTCGAGGATCTTGACCTTGTAGCCGGCCTTGCGCATTTCATAGGCGGCGGTCATGCCGGCCAGCCCCGCGCCCAGGATCAGGACGGTGGCGCCTTTCGGATTGCCCTGCAGGTGCACCGGCCCCTTGTAGCCGGATTCGGCGGCAAACCCCAGGCTCGTCATGGCCTGGTACATCATGGAACCGCCAGCAGCCAGACCGATGCGGCCCAGCAACTGGCGACGACTCATCAAACCTCTAACGCTGTCTTGCATTGCTTTCTATCGCCTCGCGGGTAACAAGGGGGCAACCGACAGAAAGCAGTGGGCAGCTCCGCTGCTGTCCACCGCAATCCGCGGCACCCCAAGAATTCCAAAAATCAAGAGACTGGCTAATGGATACCGACCGGGCCTGCCTGTACCGGATTCAAGCGGGGCAGGCAGGCCCGGACCCGCGTCCCATCAGAACCGGTAATTCACCTTGGCGTAGTAGTAGGCACCGAAGTAGCCGATCGGACTGCCCGACAGATACTCGCTATTGCCGTTCTGGTAATTGGCCACGTCGTAGTTCCAGACCGCGGATGGGATCTTGTCCGGGTACTGGTTGAAGATGTTGTTGGAGCCGATGCTGAAGGTGATCTTGTCGGTCGGCTTGAATGCGATATTCAAATTGGTCAACGCCATCACGCCAATTTCTTCCTTCACGTAATCGGTGCCACCGATCGTTTCGATTGGGAAGCTGAGGCCGGCCGCCGTATAGCTGCTCGCCAGCACGGCGTTATAGGCGGTGACGTCCTGCTTGCCGTAGATCTGCTCGGTCAAGTTGATGGCGAACTTGCCGACATTGAGGGTGCCGCCGAGGTTGATGCGGTACTTCGGATAGTTGTGTTCGATATCCCAGATGTTGAGGTCGGTGAACAACGGGATGCTCTCGAAACCAGTCGCGCGGCCGGCCCTGGTCACCTCGGTCTTGCTGTAGTTCGCCGCAAGATTCCAGTCGATCGTGCCCCAGCCCAGTTCGGAGAGGTAGGTCACCACCAGGTCAACGCCGGTGGACTTGGTATCAAGCACGTTGCTGAAGAAGCTCAGGTCGATGTTGGCCCGTGCGGTCTGGTCGATGCTGCCACCCGAGGCGGTCGGATCATCCCATTGGCTGATGAAGCCGCCAGCCACCAGCGCCTCGCCGAGGATCTGGTTGTAGCTGTCATCCGGGACGCCGTCGCCATTGGTGTCGGCCGGGTCAGGCAGCAGCTCGTTCCAGGAACCGGTGGTCCGCCCGGTTACCGTATCGGCACTCTGTGCGGTGGAGTAGTTGAACGTCCCCATGTAGGTCCGATCCTTGATCTTGATCTGGTACGCATCCAGCGTCGCAGTCAGGTTCCTGATCGGATTGAACACAAAGCCCAGCGAGAAGTTGGTGCTGGTTTCCGGCTTCAAGCCACTGCCGACGGTGGCCGCCGCAAGCGTGGCGGTGGCGCCTGTCGGCGACACCTGGATGGCCGAATAATAGTTCTCGCCCATCGTCGGCGCGCGGAAGCCGGTGCTCGCGGTGGCACGGATGGCGAAGGTGTCGGTGAAGTCATAGCGCGTTGTCAGCTTGCCGATGGTTTTGTCGCCAAAATCGCTGTATTTCTCATAGCGGACGGCGCCGTCGACCAACCAGTGTTCGGTTGGATTGAGCACGACGTCCGTGAATACGGCATAGCTGTGGCGCGAATAGTCATTGGCCACCGACGGGCTGTAACCGGGGAAGGACGAAGCACCGGCACCGTAGTACGAAGCAGCTTCTCCGGCTTCGATGCCGTAGCCGTCGCGGCGGTATTCCACGCCTGTGTTGAACGTCAGCGGGGCGGACAAGCCGATGTCGAAGTCCTTGGTGACGTTGAAGTTGGTATCCCACTGGGTGGAGTAGAACGTGCCGTCGTAGAAGTTCTCCGGCGAGTAGCCGTAATCGTTCCACATGGTGAAGTTCATCGAGTGCAGCGTGTACACGTCCATCTCGTTGCGACCGTACTCAGTGGACGCATCCCACATCCAGCCGTTGCCGAACTCGCCCTTGAAGCCAGCGGTCAGGTCGTAATCGGTCTCTTTGGAAGCCTCCATCGGATTGAAGCCGGTTGCATACTTGTGAGTGACCTCACCGGTATCCGGGTCGGTATAGCCACCGTCCTGCGACGGACGGCGATAGTTTTCGTAAGATTTTGCGGTCTTCCTGCCGTAGCTACCGAAAGCGTAGAACTCGACGCCGTTGTCGAAATAGTAGCCAGCGTTGAACATGCCGACCTTGCGATGCACCTCCGGCGGGCTGTTCCAGGTATTGGTCGCGGGGAAGTTCGGATTCTGGATCGCGCCCTGGTCATTGGCGATGTAGCCCAGGAGTGCGGTGCGGTTGTTGGCCGTCGCATAGGCCTGGCATGCAGCGATATCAGACAGGCAGTTGCCGACCGCCGAATTGGAATTGCGAAAGACCGATTGGCGGTTCTCCACTTCGGCACTGACGTTGAAGTAGCCCTTGTCGGTGCCGTAGCCGAAGTTGCCGCTGAACTGCGGATCATGCCCACCACCATCGCCATAGCCACCATAGCTGGCTTCCACTTCGCCGCCGTTGTAATTCTTCTTGAGGATGATGTTGACCACGCCCGCGATGGCATCGGAGCCGTAGAGGGCGGCAGCGCCATCAGTCAATACTTCGACATGATCGATCGCCCCTTTGGGAATGAACGACAGGTCGACCGTCTGCGCGCCACTGCTGACGTTGGCGTTGGAGGTGACATGACGACGCTTGCCGTTGATCAGGATCAGGGTGTGGTTCGGCGACAGGTTGCGCAGCGCTGCGGTCAGGGTCTGGCTGGCCATGTCGCCGCCGGTCTGGTTGGCGTTGAACGACGGGACCTGCATGGCCAAGGCGTTCATCACATCGGCGGCGCCGGTCTGGGAGAGCTTCTCGGCACTGATCAGCTGGATCGGCGCCGGGCTGTCGGTCACCGCCATGTTGGCCTTGCGGGTACCAGTGGAGATGACGCTGACCGAATCGAGGGTCTTGGCCGCCGCATCTGCCTCGTCGACGGCCGCCGGGGCTTCGGCCGCCTGCGCCAGCTGTGCCGCGGTGGCCAGCAGCAGCACCGAGGACAGGCTGCGCAATGCAGCAGGTGAAGGACACAGCGAAGCAGCAACAGCGAGCGAGAGCGGACGGCGGGTGAGGCAACTGCGCATGACCTGGACTCCTTGCAAGGCGAAGTGAGGAAGGCGACGGAAGATTCGGCGTTGGCATCCGGTCCCCCTGAATCGGTGTCCCCGCAGGGACTGCCAAGCGTTCACTCGAAGCTAACCGCGGCCACTGGTTCCGTTGACGCCGCCGGCGGGTAGGTGCCGCCTCATCGGGTAGGCGATGCACAGCGCAGTCCTGGGCACCGCCCCACCCACGCATCGGGATGTGCCGTTGCCGGCGGCAGGCACGCGACCGGCCGGGGCGTTGTCGCTATCCTCGCGGGCTGGTCTTCCCCCACGGTCCGCCATGACAGTCCATCGCCTGCGCCTGCCGCGCGCCCTGCCCGCATGACCCGGCTCGAACAGCCGCGCCTGCGCCCACCCGCCCTGGTCCTGTTCGACCTGGACGATGTGCTGGCCTGCTACGACCGCCGGCTGCGACTGATGGAACTGGCCCGCCGCAGCGGCACCAGTCCGGCGGCGGTGCAGGCGGCCTTGTTCGATTCGGGGCTGGAACACGAATCCGACATCGGCCTGTGGCGGCCGGAGGATTACGCCGACGAGCTCTCGCGCCGGCTCGGCGCGCGCCTGACCCTGGACGACTGCATCACCGCGCGCACCGTGGCCACGCCGGCCGACCCTGCGATGGTCGCGCTGGCCACCCAGGTCGCCCGGCACGCGCAGGTCGCCATCTTCACCAACAACGGCCCGTTCCTGACCCTGCACCTGGAGCGGATCTGCCCGCCGTTGTTCCCGCTGTTTGCCGGGCGCGTCGTGGGCGCGGGTGATGTCGGCATCGCCAAGCCCTCGCCGCAGGCCTACCTGCGCTGCCTGGCGCTGCTGGACATGGCACCGGCCGAGACGCTGTTCATCGACGACCGCGACGAGAACGTCAGCGGCGCACGCGCCGCCGGGCTGGATGCGGTGGGCTTCACCAGCGCATCGACCCTGCGACGCGTGTTCGACTTCTATCAACTCACCGGAACTGCTCCCCATGCGCCTTGAAACCCTCGCCATCCACGCCGGCGGCGAATACGACCTTGAAACCGGCGCGCTCACCCCGCCGATCCACCTGGCCACCACCTTCCGCCACGGCCCCGCGGCCGAGCGCATCGCCGGCTACGAGTACCAGCGCGAAGGCAATCCCACCAACGACCGCCTGCGTGCAGCCGTGGCCGCGCTGGAGGGTGCGGCGCAGGCGATCACCTTCGCTTCGGGCATGGCCGCCATCACCACCCTGCTGGAAACCCTGCGGCCGGGCACGCGGCTGATCATTCCCAGCGACTGCTACGCTGGCCTGCGCCTGTTGGCCGCCGAATACCTGCCCGAACGCGGCATGCAGGTGCAGCGCCTGGACATGACCGACCTGGCCGCCGTCACCGCCGCCTGTGCCAACGGCATCGATGTGATCTGGGTCGAAACCCCCTCCAACCCGATGATGCAGGTCAGCGACATCGCCGCGCTGGCCGCGCTGGCGCACACGCATGGCGCGCTGCTGGTGGCCGACAACACCTTCGCCTCGCCGGTGCTGCAGCAGCCGCTGGCGCTGGGCGCGGACATCGTCATGCATTCGACCACCAAGTATTTCGGCGGCCACAGCGACGTGCTGGGCGGCGCGCTGGCGTTCGCACGCGAGGACGACCTGTACCGCGCCGTCGCCCATCGCCTGCACATCACCGGTGCGGTGATGGCACCGTTCAACGCCTGGCTCACCTTGCGCGGCTGTCGCTCGTTGCCGGCACGCATGGCCCTGCATTGTTCCAACGCCAAGGCACTGGCCGAATTCCTGAGCGCTCAGCCACAGGTCGAAGCAGTGCATTACCCCGGCCTGCCCTCGCATCCTGCGTATGACCTCGCCAAGCGCCAGATGCGTGATGGCGGCGGCATGTTGAGCGTGCAGATCGCCGGCGGCCGCGAGGCCACATTGGCCGTCGCCGGTGCACTGAAACTCTTCACCAATGCCACCTCGCTGGGCGGCTGCGAATCGCTGGTCGAACATCGCGCCTCGGTCGAAGGTGCGGCATCGGTCACCCCACACAACCTGCTGCGCGTGTCGGTCGGCCTGGAACATATCGACGACCTGGTCGGCGACTTCGCCCAGGCGCTCGCGCAGGCCTGACGCACAGACATTCGGCTTCGCAGGGCGGGTCTTGACCCGCCGCTCCTGGCCGGCGGGGACGGCGGGTCAAGACCCGCTCTACTGCCGGCTGAAGCGGTTCCTCCAGACACGACAACGCCGCCGGATTCGCACCCGGCGGCGTTGTTATTTTGCGGATGGAGCCGGCGCGATCACCGACTCCATCGCAACATCACTGGGCCTTCGGCGCGTCGGCTTCGGTGGTGATGTGCAGCTTCACTTCATCGCTGACCATCGGCGCGTAGGCACCGACGCCGAAGTCCGAACGCTTGACCGTGGCGGTCGCGTCGAAACCGATCGACTGGGTCTTCTTCATCGGGTGCTCGCCGAGCTTGTTCAAAGTGACATTCAGCACGACCGGCTTGGTGATGCCCTTGATGGTCAGGTCGCCAGTGACCTTCAGCTTGTCCTTGCCCGCGGCTTCCACCTTGGTGCTCTTGAAGGTCGCGCTCGGGAACTTGGCCGCGTCGAAGAATTCGTCGCCGCTCAGGTGCGCGGTCAGCTTGGGCACGAAGGTGTCCAGGCCGGTCAGCGGGAAGGTGACCTGCACGCTGGAAGCCGACACCTTGGCTGCATCATAGGTGACGCTGCCATCGGCATCGCCGAAATGGGCGCTAGGGTTGGAGAAGCCGAAGTGGTTCCAGGTGGCGATCACGTCGGTGTGGGTCGGGTCGAGCTTGTAGGTGACAGGAGCAGCGAACGCCGGGGCGACCAGGGCGGACAGGGCGGCGGCGAGCAGGAACTTGCGCATGGAAGAACTCCTAGGGTGGTGTGTGGCGGCTAAGGGAACAGCGGTGGCGTTGCCGCCAGGTGAATCGGAAACCGTGCTGGATCAGGCGATGCGCGCGGCATCGTCGAAGGACAGGCGCGGCAGGCGCGGGAACACGCCGGCCGGATCGCCATGGCCCAGGTTGACCAAGAAGTTGGACCTGATCGAGGTCCCGGCGAAGAACGCCTCGTCGACCTTGGCATTGTCGAAACCGGACATCGGGCCGGCATCCAGCCCCAGCGCGCGCGCGGCCAGGATCAGATAGGCGCCCTGCAGCGTGCCGTTGCGGAAGGCCGCTTCCACGCGCGCCTCCTGCGGGCCATCAAACCAGGCCTTGGCATCGGCATGCGGGAACAGCACGGGCAGCTGCTCGTGGAAGTCCAGGTCATGCGCCACGATCACCGTGACCGGCGCAGCCATCGACTTGCCGGTGTTGTTGTCCGACAGCGCTGGCTTCAGCCTGGCCTTGGCTTCGGGCGACTTCACGAACACGAAGCGCGCCGGCGTGCCGTTGGCCGCGGTCGGACCCCACTTCAGCAGTTCGTACAGCGCGTGCAGTTCTTCATCGGTGACCGGCTGGTCAGTGAACGCGTTCTGGGTGCGCGCCGTGCGGAACAGCTGGTCCAGCGCGGCGGCATCGAGGGTCTGGGACATCGAACAGCTCCATGGGGACAAGGGCGCAGCGGATGGCTTCACCCGATGCAGGGCGGCAGTGTAGGGTGTGGCCGCTGGTGCAACACCCGGGCAATCCGCAACGGATTGTTTTGGGTTCCAGAACAAAGCTGCGTTTTTCCCTTTGCCTGTTTCGCCGGCTGCACGCCCACCATGACCTCTTCCCCACGCACCTGGACCCTGACCGACGGCCATGCAGGCAACGTGCGTCAGGCCACGGCGTTGGCCCATGCGTTGGCCTTGCCCGCACGCGACTGGGTGTTGCGGACACGCGCGCCATGGAAGCCGCTGGCGCCCCGCCTGCTGCCCGGCAGTGACACCGCCTTCGGCCCGCAGTTCCAGGCCGCCCTTGCACACACGCCGACGCTGGCCATCGGCTGCGGACGCCAGGCCGCGCTGGCGACCCGCCTGCTGCGTGCGCGTGGCAGCTGCGCGGTGCAGATCCTCGACCCACGCATCGACCCGCGCCACTGGGACCTGCTGATCGTCCCCGAGCACGACCGCCTGCGCGGCGACAACGTGCTGACCCTGCTCGGCAGCCTCAACCCGGTGGACGACGCGTGGCTGGCCGATGCGCGCCAGCAGTTCCCGCAACTCGGCGCCCTGCCCGGCCCGCGCACCGCGCTGCTGGTCGGCGGCCCCAGCGCACATGCGGCACTCGATGCCGGCGAGGTCCAGCGCCTCTGCGCAGCGATCGACCCCGTGGTGCGGGACGAAAGCGGCACGCTGATGATCGCCACCTCGCGGCGCACGCCGGCCGAAGTCGTCGCCGCGTTGCGCCAACGCTATGCCGGCACCTCGCACCTGCTGTGGTGCGACGAACGCGACGGCGTCAATCCGTATGCCGGCCTGCTCGGCTGGGCCGGGCGCATCGTCTGCACGGCCGACTCGGTGAACATGCTCTCCGAAGCCTGCGCCACGCACGCACCGGTGTACGTACATGCGCCCGGGCGCGTGCGCGGCCGCCCGCAGCACTTCCTGCATGCCTTGCTTGAACGTGGACGCATCCATGTGTTGGACCAAGCACTGGAACCTTTCCAGGTACTGCCATTGCGCGAGACCGTGCGGATTGCCGCGCAGGTCAAACAGCGCCTGGCCATCGCGTAGCCGCGACCGTTTCTCCTGTGCACGCGCCCCTCAAAGGGCTTCGTCACGTCCTGCGACGAACGCAAGGCCACCGGCTTCGCACGCGGCGGTGACATCGGCCCGCGCCTGCAGGATCTCCGGCGTCGGCTGCGTCAGGCGCGGACGGCGGTCCAGCGTGCACGACAGGCCGGCGGCCAGCAGCGTGGTGTGGGCATTGACCAGCTGCGCGGCCACCGCGGGCATCAGCAGCGATGCTTCGACCATCGCCTGCAGCAGCGCGCGCGTGTTGCGCGGCGCCAGCAGTGCCGGTTGCCGGGCGCCATGCCCGAGCACCAGCGCCTGCAGCAGGAATTCCAGATCGACCAGGCCGCCCGCGCCCTGCTTCAGGTCGAAGCGGCCGGCGGTGCTGCGGTCGAGTTCGGCCCGCATGCGGCTGCGCATGTGCAGCACGTCCTCGCGCAGCTTGTCCGGGTCGCGCTCGGTCGCCAGCGTCTGCGCGCGGGTCTGCTCGAAGGCGTCTAGCAATGCCGCATCGCCGGCAACGGCACGCGCGCGCACCAGCGCCTGGTGTTCCCAGGTCCAGGCGCGATGACGCTGGTAGTCGGTGTAGCTGTCCAGCGAAGTCACCAGCAGGCCCTTGGCACCGTCCGGGCGCAGGCGCACGTCCACGGCGAACAGGCGCCCGGCACTGGTCATGGTTTCCAGCAAGGCCACGACCTTCTGGGCCAGGCGCAGATGCCAGCGCGCGGCATCCAGTGCACGCGCACCATCGGACATCGCATCGGCCGGCGCACGGAACAGGAACACCAGGTCCAGGTCCGAGCCGAAGCCCATTTCCTCGCCGCCCAGGCTGCCGTAACCGACCAGCGCGAACTGGCCATCGGCGACATGTCCATGCGCGTCCTCCACCGCGGTGCGCGCCATGCGCAGCACCACGCTGCAGACCGCATCGGCCAGCCAGGCCAGTTGCCGCGACGAATCGTCCGCGGGCTGGCGCACGTCCAGCGCCGCCAGCGCGATGCGGAAGCCGAACGCCAGGCGTGTTTCATTGAGCCGGCGCAGGGCCAGCTCCGGGTCGAGTTCGTTCAAGGCTGCATTGCATGCCGTCGCCATCGCCGCGCGATCCGGCAACGGACCCGCCGCACGCGCATCCAGCAGTTCGTCGAGCAGCAGCGGATATTGCGCGACCCGTTCGGCCAGCCAGGCGCTGCGCGCGACCACGTCCACCAGGCGCGCCAGCGCGCGCGGCGCCTCATCCAGCAGCGCCAGGTAGCTCGCGCGGCGCAGGATGGACTGCAGCAAGGCTAGGCTGCGCTGCAGGGCCGCATCGGGCTGGGCGGACAAGGACGCGGCCTGCAGCACCGCAGGCAGAACCCGATCCAGCCGCGCACGCGCCACGTCGGACAGCGCAGCCACCCCCGGTGCCTTGAGGAAATCACGCAGTCGCGTGTTGGCCTGCGCGGCATCGGCGAACCCGGCTTCGGCCAGCGCGTCTTCCGCATCGCGACTGTCGAGCATCCGCTGGAACGGTGCCAGTTCGCTGCTGTCCTGCGCCTTCTCCGGCGCAGCCATCAGCGGTGCGAACGCCGCGGACACGACATCGCGCTGCACCTGCAGGGCAGCGCGCAGCGCCGCAATATCGGAAAAATCCAGCGAGGCCGCGATCCGCGCCGCATCGTCCGCGTTGTCGGGCAGCGTGTGGGTCTGCGCGTCACGCAGCATCTGCAGGCGATTCTCCAGCACGCGCAGGAAGCGGTACGCCGTGCGCAATCCATCAGCCACCGGGGCTGACAGCAGCCGTGCTTCCACCAGCGCCGCCAGTGCCGCGCGCAAGCCGCGCTGGCGCAGGCGCGCATCGCGGCCGCCGTGGACCAGCTGCAAGGCCTGGGCAAGGAACTCGATCTCGCGAATCCCGCCCGCACCGCGCTTGATGTCATCGGCCATTTCGCGACGCGCGACTTCGGCCGTGATCATCGCCTTCATCGCCCGCAGGCCATCGAGTGCGGTGAAGTCCAGGTAGCGCCGGTAGACGAACGGGCGCAGCGTCTGCAGCCACGCTTCACCCGCCTCGATATCCCCTGCCACTGCACGCGCCTTGAGCCAGGCATAGCGCTCCCAGTCGCGGCCTTCCTGCTGGAAGTAGCGATCCATGCCCGCGAACGACAGCGCCACGCGCCCGGCGGTACCGTAAGGGCGCAGGCGCAGGTCAACGCGATGGCTGAAACCATCGGGGGTCATTTCATCCAGCAGGCGT
This sequence comes from Pseudoxanthomonas sp., assembly GCF_027498035.1. Classification (NCBI taxonomy): domain Bacteria; kingdom Pseudomonadati; phylum Pseudomonadota; class Gammaproteobacteria; order Lysobacterales; family Lysobacteraceae; genus Pseudoxanthomonas; species Pseudoxanthomonas sp. The sequence continues at coordinate 3,592,167 of NZ_CP114978.1, read as the reverse complement.
GCCAGGCGCTGGCCCAGCCGCGCGAAATACTCCTCGGCCGCCAGCGGCCGCGGGCCATCGGACTCGCCCTGCGCTGCAAACGCGTAGACCAGGTCCACGTCCGACGAGAAATTCAGCTCGCCGCCGCCGAGCTTGCCCAGGCCGAACACCACCAGCCGCACGACCTGGCCTTCGGCATCGCGGACCTGTCCATGCTTGGCGACGAACTCGCCTTCCAGCGCCGCCAGCCCGGCCTGCAGGCAGACCTCGGCCAGGCGCGTGCTGCCCGCCAGGATTTCATCGACATCGGCGCCCTCGACCACGTCGCGCCAGATCAGGCGGGTGGATTCAGCGGTGCGGTAGCCACGCAGCAGCGCGGGCCACTGCTCGGGCGATGTCGCCGACAGCATCGGCACTTCAAGCGCGCGGCTGGCGTCTTTCAACAGGTGCGCGAGCAGGGCGGGCTGGCGGCACAGCGTATCGATGGCGAAGTCGCTGGCCTGCGCCAAACACGCGAGCTGCGCTTCAACCTCGGACGCGGCGAGCGCCTGCGCGATCTCCGGCGACGCGTCGCGCAATCTGCGCAGGGCCTTGGCAATGGGGTCTGGCACACTGGTCATGGGCGGCAAGTGTGCATCAGCCGCTGTCAGGATGTTTCCAGCGCAAGGAAAGCGTATGCAGCCCAATCCTTATCAAGCACCGCGATCGCAATTGCCGGCTTCGGCGGCTCGACGCCCAGTGCCCCGCTCAGGCAGGCAGCTCGGCATGGATCTGCTGGCTGGCCTTGGCTATCTGCTGCTGTTGGGGATTCCTGCTGCCAGCATGGCGTCATGCGTCTGGACGGTTATTGCCGACGCGCTCGAAAATGGGCTTGGCCCAGCGCTGAGCGAGCCGAGGTTGTCCTACGCGCTACTGGGCGGTGTCTTTTATCTGTCGTCAGGGCCTTGGCGTGGCGGCCGGCGTGCTCAGGCCTTGTCTGCGTCGCAACGAAGCCTGGCATGTGACGTTGTCGCTCGGGCTGTGGTTGGCCGCTGCATTGCTGCAGACCATGCTGTTTGCCGCATCCGCCAATCCGCCCTTGGGGCCGGCGGAAGCATTTTTCCATCTTGCGCCGATCATTCCAGTTCCAATTGTGCTGTGGCTATTCGCCCGCCCGCAGCGCGTCCGGCAGTCCATCGACCCGGGTTAGTTCCAGCTTGAACAACGCTGCGATCTTCTCCAGCAGCACCGTCTTCACCGTCTCGATCGACGCCGGTCCGCCCAGGTCGGACAGCGCGATGGTCTGCAGGCCTTGGTAACCGCAGGGATTGATGCGCTGGAACGGCTCCAGATCCATGGCGATATTGAAGCTCAGGCCATGGAAGGTGCAGCCGCGACGCACGCGGATGCCGAGCGCGCCGATCTTGGCACCGGCCACGTACACGCCCGGCGCGCCGTCCTTGCGCTCGGCGGTGATGTTCCACTCGGCGCAGGTATCGATGATGGCCTGTTCGATCAGGCAGACGTAGTCGCGTACGCCGATCTTCAGGCGCTTGAGGTCCAGCAGCGGATACACCACCAGCTGGCCGGGGCCGTGATAGGTCACCTGGCCGCCGCGGTCGACGTGGATCACCGGGATGTCGCCAGCGGCCAGCACGTGCTCGGGCTTGCCGGCCTGGCCCAGGGTGAAGACCGGATCATGTTCCACCACCCACAACGCGTCGGGCTTGGATTCGTCGCGCGCATCGGTGAAGCGCTGCATGGCACGCCAGACCGGTTCGTACGGCTGGCGCCCCAGGTCGTGCACGCTGGCTGGAAGCGGCGCGCGCGCGACGGCAGCCTCGGCGTCCGGCAGCGCGCAGGCCGCGGTCAGATCGTCCACTTCACTTCCGGGTGGTCGCGCAGGGCTTCGTGCGCGGCATCGTACTGGGCGCGGTCTTCGGCGTGGAAGGCGATGCGCACCGAGACGTACTTGCCATTGGACGAATGCTTCCAGCTGACGCGCTCTTCCAGCACGTTGATGCCGGCGGCGGTCAGCAGGCGCGGAAGTTCGGTTTCCAGCGCGATGCCGGCCGTGCCCATGGCGCTGAGCTCGAAGGTGCCGGGGAACTGGAAGCCGTGATCGGGGTTGTCAGAAGAGATATCCATGCCCGGGATTATCGGGTCGAGCCCGGCCAAACCCAAGGCGTCCCCCAAGCCCGACGGCACGCCAGCCAGCGCATCCGGGGCTTTCCGGCACGCCGCGACGGACCCGGTCCGGAAACGGACAGCCCCGGATGCGGCCCGCGCCCTGATCCGGGCCATGCCGGCTGCAGATGCGAAAAAGCCGGCATTGGCCGGCTTTTTCACGTTATCGGTTCAGCCGCGGCGAGGCGTCAGACCGATTCCCACCACATCCAGAAGGCGTCCCACAGGCGGCGGAAGAAGCCACCCTCTTCCACGCCATCAATCGCCACCAGCGGCGCCTGGGCGATGGTCTTGCCATCCAGGTTCACCTTGACCGTGCCGACCTGCTGGCCCTTCTTGATCGGCGCCACCAGCTGCTTGGCCACGTCCATGGTCGGCTTGAGCTGTTCGTACTTGCCACGCGGCACGCCGACCAGCAGCGGCGCGGCCACGCCCAGCTGGACCTGCTGGGTCGCGCCCTTCCACACCTTCTGCGTGGCCAGGACCTTGCCCGGCTCGTACAGGCGGTGGGTTTCGAAGAAGCGGAAACCCCAGTTCAGCAGTGCCAGCGAATCGTTGGCGCGCTGTTTTTCGGACACGTCACCCATGATCACGGTGATCAGGCGCTGGTCGCCGCGCACGGCCGAATTCATGATGCAGTAGCCAGCCTGCGAGGTATGGCCGGTCTTGATGCCGTCCACGCTCGCGTCGCGCCACAGCAGCAGGTTGCGGTTCGGCTGGGTGATGCCGTTGACCGTCATTTCCTTGATCTTGTTGTAGGCGTAGGTATCCGGGTAATCACGGATCAGCGCGCGGCCCAGCAGCGCCATGTCGTAGGCGCTGGAGTAGTGGCCGTCGGCGGCCAGGCCGTGCACGTCGGCAAAGTGCGAATCCTTCATGCCGATGCGCTGGGCATAGGCGTTCATCAGCTGGACGAAGGCTTCCTCGCTGCCGGCGGTGTGCTCGGCCAGGGCGATGGCCGCGTCGTTGCCCGACTGCACCACCATGCCTTTTTCCATGTCTTCCAGGCGCGCGGTCTGGTTGACCGGGAAGCCGCTGAAGCTGCCGTCGGTGCCGGCGCCGCCCTCGCGCCAGGCGCGCTCGGTCATCATCACCTGGTCGTCGCGCTTGATCTTGCCGTTCTTCAGCTCGGCGGCCAGCACGTAGGAGGTCATCACCTTGGTCATGCTGGCCGGGGCCAGGTGCTCGTTGATGTTCTGGCCCGCCAGGACCTGGCCGCTGGCCGCGTCCATGACGATCCAAGCCTTGGACACCGCCGGTGCCGGCGCGTCGGGGATCTGCACTTCGGGCGGCGGCGCGGTGCTCGCATCCGGCGGCGGCGTCTGGGCAATGGCCACGCCGAAGGCGGCGGTTGCCAGGGCAGCGAAGGCGAAACGGAACTTCATGGAAAACATACCCCTAGGCATCTTGGAAGAGTTGGGAAAATCAGCAGCAGGCCAAAGACCACGGCCCGCGGCGTTGGTTCACTCGCGCACGACCTGCGGGCGCGAAAACCCCAGGCCGGCGATGCGCGAAGCCAGCGCGTCGGCCCCGGCATTGTCCGCTGCACCGACCCGCACGCGCCACAGGGTGCGACCACCGGCGAGCACATCGCTCAGCGAAGCGGTGGAAATCCCGGCCGCGACCAGCCTGGCCACGGCCTTTTCGGCATTGTCACGGCTGGCGAAGCTGGCCACCTGCAGCAGCACGGCCATGGCCGCTTCACCGTAACCACCGCTGGTGACCTCTGGCGTGCGCGCGGGCGCGACGGCAGGCTTGGCGGCCGGTGCTGTCGCGATCGCCGGAACGGTGGCCGATGCAGTGCCGGCAGCGGCGCCCGCCGGGGCAGTCCTGGCCACCAGGGTCGCCGGTTTGCCGGTCGCCACGTGCACGCCCTGAGTCTGCATCCAGGCCTCGAAGCGATCAGCGCTGGCCGGCTCCCTGCTATTGGGATTCACGTGATAGCGCAGCGAAGGATCGCCGGGACCAGCCTTGGCGCCGGCTGCCGCGATGGTGGGCGCAGTCGGCGTGGCGGTCGCAGGCACAGCGGCGGTCGGCGTTGCGGCCTTGGCCGGCAATCCACCCACCAGCTGGTCCATGCCCGACGGCTTGACCGCCGCCGGCTTGCCGGTCGCAATCGTGGTCGGCACGCCGGTGGCGACCGTGGTGGCCACCCGGCTGGCACCGGTGTTGCGGCCCGCCAGCAGCTTGGACAGCTTGGGATCGTCCGGGTGCAGCGCCTTCACTTCGACCCGGCCGGTACCGCGCGCGGTGATGCCCAGCTTGACCGCGGCGGCGTAGCTCAGGTCGATGACGCGGCCGTCGTGGAACGGGCCACGGTCGTTGATCCGCACGATCACGTCCTTGCCGTTGTCCAGGTTGGTGACCAGCGCGAAGCTGGGCAGCGGCAGCGTCTTGTGCGCGGCGGTGAACTGGTACATGTCGTAGACCTCGTGGTTGGAGGTCTTGCGGCCATGGAATTTCTGCCCGTAGTACGAAGCCAGGCCTTTCTCGTCGTAATCGGCGGCGGTATCCAGCACCTTGTAGTTTTTGCCCAGCACGGTATACGGCGACTTGTTGCCATAGTCGGACAGCGGCTCGGACGCAATCCGCGGTTCGGCAATGCAGTCCACGTCCGGTACATCGGTGGGCGTGCTGTCGGACACACCCGGCTTGTACAGCCCTCCGGCGGTGTAGTTGCCGCGCGTGGAAAGGTCTTCCTGCGCCGGGGCGTAACGGCCATGGCAGCCAGCAGCGACCGCGCCCGGTGCCTGCGCACCCTTGGGCACGGACACGATGGCATCACCGGGCCTGGCGGCTTTGCGCGGCGTGCTGCTGCACGCAGCCAGGGTGATCACGACCAGCAGGAGCAGCCAGGTCTTCATGCCGGCGGCAACGCCCGGCCGGCGATGGCTTCGGACAGCTGCCACACGGCCATCGCGTACATCTTGGAGTTGTTGTAGCGGGTGATCGCGTAGTAGTTGCGGAAACCCAGCCAGTACTGCGGGCCGTTGGCCGCCGCCAGCGTCACCGGCGTTGCGGTTTCACCGGCCGGCACGGGGCCCAGCGGCGTGTAGCCGCGCGCGGCCAGATCGGCCTGGGTCCAGGTGGGCGTCCAGTCCAGCGGATCGAACGCCTCCCTGCCCGGCGCCAGCGTGGCCTGCACCGCGACCGGACCGCCGCGCTCCCAACCGTAGGCGCCGCCCTTCTTGACGAAGTAGTTGGCGACCGAGGAGAAGATGTCGTCGAAATCGGTGAGCAGGTTGATCCGCCCGTCGCCATCGCCATCCACGCCGAAATCGCGGTAGCTGGACGGCATGAACTGGCCCAGGCCCATCGCGCCGGCATAGCTGCCGGTCAGCGTGGTCAGGTCCAGGTTCTGTTCCTTCGACAAGGCGAACAGCTGGGCAAGCTCATCGCGGAAGAACAGCTCGCGCCGCGCCTCGTACTGCGCGCGTGCCGGATCGCCGGTGCGCGGATAGCGGAACGCCAGTGTGTACAGCGCATCGATGACCGGGGTCTTGCCGGTATAGCCGCCGTAGCTGGTTTCCACGCCCAGGATCGCGACGATGATCTCGGCCGGCACGCCGGTGCGCTCCTGCACGCGGGTCAGCTCGGCGCGGTGCGTGGCCAGGAATTTCTGGCCGGCACCGATGCGCGCATCGGTGATGAAGCGCGGGCGGTATTCGTTCCAGCCAATGGTGCGCTCGGCCGGCTTGGACATCAGCTTGAGGGTGTCCTCGCGCCAGTTGGCGCGGGCCAGGGTGGCTTCGATCCAGGCCGGATCCAGGTTGAAGCGCGTGGCCGTGTCGCGGATGAAGTTGGCGCGCGACACCTCGAACGGCACCGGCGTCAGGTCCAGCAGCCTGGCATCGGCACGCTGCTCGACCGCAGTCTCGGCCGGTTTCGAACCAGGCACCGGCAGCGGCGGCCGCGTGGACGCGGGCTGCTGGGCGGTCTGTTCCAGAGGAGTCGAGGGCTTGGGCTGGGTCGCACAGGCGACCAGGCCAAGCGTGAGCAAGCAGGCAAGAGCACGTCGGATCATCGGGCGCGAGGTTAGCACGCACAAACGGGAAATGAACCCTGACTTGTCAGTCACTTGCCCGCGTTTGTTCATGTGCAACCGCGATTTCACGGCCGGTCACAGCCGCAGGGTCAGCGGTTCACCGGCCGGTGCGAACGCACCGCCATCACCAGCCCCAGCCCGGCCAGCAGTGACACCGCCGAGGTGCCACCGTAACTCATCAGCGGCATCGGCACGCCCACCACCGGCAGCAGCCCGGAAATCATGCCGCCGTTGACCAGCACGTAGACGAAGAACGCCAGTCCCAGCGAACCCGCCAGCACGCGCGAATAGGTGTCGCGCGCCTCCATCGCGATCCACAGGCAGCGCCCGACGATCACCAGGTACAGCGTCAGCACCGTGGCCACGCCAATCCAGCCGAACTCCTCGCTCAGCACCGAGAACGCGAAGTCGGTGGTCTGCTCGGGAATGAAGTTCAGGTGCGACTGGCTGCCCAACCCCCAGCCCTTGCCGGTCAGGCCGCCGGAGCCGATCGCGATCTTGGACTGGATGATGTTCCAGCCCGCGCCCAGTGCGTCGTTCTCGGGGTTGAGGAACATCATGATGCGGTCCTTCTGGTAGGGCCGCAGCAGGAAGAACCACGCCACCGGCGCCGCGCTGGCCACGCCGGCCACGCCGATGCCCACCCACCACCACGGCAGGCCGGCCAGCAGCAATGCGAATGCACCAGACGCCGCGATCAGCACGCCGGTGCCGAAGTCCGGCTGCAGCATGATCAGCCCGGTCGGAATGCCGATGATCACCGCCGCTACCAGCACCGATGAAATCCGGGGCGGCAGCGGTACGCGGTACAGATACCAGGCCACCATCATCGGCATGCTGATCTTCAGCAACTCGGCCGGCTGCAGGTAGAAGATTTTCAGGTCCAGCCACTGGCGACCGTACTTGCCGGTACCCAGCACGAACACCGCCAGTAGCGGCAGCATCGACAAGGCATAGGTCAGCGGGGTCCAGGCGCGCAGGCGCGGCAGCGACACCCGCGACAACGCCCACATCGCACCCAGGCCGATGACGAAACGCAGGCCCTGGGCGATCACCAGATGGGTACCGCCGGTGGCACCGCCCGCGCTCTTCATCACCGCCAGGCCGAAACACATCACGCCCAGCAAGGCCAGGCACAGCACCCAGTCCAGGCTGCGCAGGAAGCGCCAGGCCAGGTCGCCCAGATAGCGGATCAACTCGGTCATGGCGAAGTGGGCTCGTCGGCCGGTGGCGTCGGTTCGGCGGTTTCCACGCTCTCGTCCGTGGCCGGTGGCGACGCGCCCGGCGCTGGCGTGGGCGCGACAGGCGCGGCCTTGGCCTGCGGCTGGACCAGCGCCGGATCGACATCGTCCACGCCCTGCTCGGCATTCGCGTCTGCCTGCTCGCCCTCGGCCTCGGTGGCGATGACTTCGCTGGCATTCTCATCGGTGCCCGGCATCTTGCCCAGCAGCCACGCATCGAAGATCTTGCGCGCGATCGGCGCGGCCGAACTGGTGCCGAAGCCGCCCGCCTCTACCGCCACGGCCACGGCGATGGTCGGCGCTTCGGCCGGCGCATAACCTTCAAACAGGCCGCGGTGACGCAGGTGCATCGGCAGGCTGCGCGGATCCACTGCCGCGGTGCCCTTGCGGCTGGCGACCTGCGCGGTGCCGGTCTTGCCAGCCATCTGATAGGGCGCGCCACCGGTGATGGCATAACCGGTACCGCCCGGACGCATGGTGTCCATCATGCCTTCGCGCACCCACTGCACGTTGCCGGGGTTGTCGCTGATCGGCTTGATCGGCCCACGCGTGGTCGGCTGCCAGGACTGATCGAAACCGGTGCGCTGGTCCATCACCAGGTGCGGTGTACGCAGCTGGCCATCGGCAATCCCCGACACCGCACGCACCAGCTGCAGCGGCGTGACTTTCCAGTCGCCCTGGCCGATGGCGATGTTGACCGTATCGCCAGGAAACCAGCCCTCTTTCCGGCTCTTCATCTTGTATGCCGGCGACGGCACGATGCCACCGATCTCGCCGGTCAGGTCGATCCCGGTCGGACTGCCGAAGCCGTACTTGGTCATGTACTCGTCGACCTTGGTGATGCCCATGTCGATGGCGAGCTTGTAGTAGTAGGTATTGACCGACTGGGCGATGGACTTGCGCAGGTCGGTCCAGCCATGGCCGCCGCGGTGCGAATCGCCCCAGCCGCGGCTCACGCCCGGCAGGTAGAACATGCCGGTGGACAGGATCCTGTCCTGCGGCTTGCGCGTGCCGCTGTCCAGGCCGGCCAGGCCCATCATCGGCTTGATCGTCGAGCCCGGCGCCACGCCGCCCAGCACCAGCCGGTTGAACTGCGGGCGCGAGGGATTGTCGTTGAGTGCCTTGAAGTCCCTGGATGAGATGCCGTTGACGAACAGATTGGTGTCGAAGCTGGGCAGGCTGACCATCGCCAGGATCTCGCCGGTGCGTGGATCCATCGCCACGGCCGCGCCTTCGTATTGGCCGAAGGCCTCGGTCATGGCCTGCTGCAGGCGGATGTCGATGGACAACTTCAGGTCGGTACCCGCCTGCGCCGGCACCCGGCCGATCACGCCCAGCGCGCGGCCTTCGACGTTGGTCTCGACTTTTTCGTAACCCACCTTGCCGCGCAGCTGGGTTTCGTAATAGCGCTCCAGCCCGGTCTTGCCCGTGTGGGTCAGGGCGGAATTGACCTCGCCCAGCTGCTGCAGGTCCGCCTCGTCCACCCGCCCGACATAGCCGATGATGTGCGCGGTCAGCGCCCCGTACGGGTAGTGGCGCGTGAGATACGGCACCACTTCCACGCCGGGAAAGCGCCAGCGATTCACCGCCAGCGCTGCAATTTCTTCCTCGCTCAACTTGGGCTTGATGGTGATGCCACGGAAGCCGCGACTGACCTTGCGCGTGGCCAGGAAGTGCTGCACTTCCTCCGGGTCCAGGGCGATCACCTTGCCCAGTGCGTCCAGCCAGTTGGCCGGGTCGCCGGCCTGGTCGGGCACCACGTCCAGGCGGAAGGCGGGAATGTTCTCGGCCAACAGCACGCCGTTGCGGTCGTAGATGCTGCCGCGCGCCGGCACCACCGGGCGCAGCTTGATGCGGTTGGCATCCGAACGCGTGGCGTACTCGGCGTGGTCGACCACCTGCAGCTTGAAATACCACGCGCCCAACCCTGCCAGGCACAGGAACACGCCGATGAAACCAAGCACCGCGCGACGACGGAACTGATCGGCTTCGGCGTGGGCGTTCCTGACCGGGCGGCGGCGTGACATGCCAGGCCTCAGTTGCGCCGGCCCAGACGCAGCGCGTCCAGCAGCACGAACAACGGCGGCCACAACAGCATGCCCAGCAGCGGCGCCCACCAGTAGGCCCACGGCAGCACCGGCTCGCCGATGGCGAAATGGATCGCGCTGGCGACGATGCGGTCGTTCAACAGCAGGCCGCCGATGGCCAATGCCTGCTGGGACACCGGGAAAAACCGCATCCGCGCGCGGAAGCGCTGCAGGATGAAGGCCATCACCACCAGCCGCAGCGCCTGTTCACCCAGCAGCCCACCAAAGCTGATGTCGGCGACCAGCCCGATGATGAAGACGAACCCCAGGCCGACGCGCTCGGGTTCTTCGATCACCCAGTACGCCAGCACCAGCGCCAGCCAGTAAGGGCGCAGTGGCTGCAGCATCAATGGCAGCGGCAGCAGCGCCAGCAGCAGCGCCAGCAGCACACTGGCCGGCAGCACCCAGCCGTTACGGGTCCGGCTCATCGCGCCGGCTCCGCGTCGGGCGGCGTGGCCGTGGAAGACGGCGTGACCGGCTTCGCCGGCGGCGCCACGGCAGCGTTGCCGCGTGCCGGATCGACAGCCTTGTCCACCCCGGCGCCGGTCGCGCCCGGGGCCTGCTTAGCAGCAGGCGCCGTTGTGGCCGGCGTGCCATTGAACGTGGGTTTCGGCGGCGTCACAGGCTCGGTCGTCGGCACGCCAGCCGGGACGCCAGGCAATTGGCCTACCGGTGCGGCCGCGCCCGCCGTGCCGGGCAGCGACGGGGCGACCGCCGAGGCCCGCAGCAGCAGCACGTTGCGGCCACGGTCCAGGTGCGCAGCCGGGGTCAGCTCGCCGATCAGGAAGGTGCGGCTGTCATCGGCATGGAGATCGGTCACCGTCCCGACCGGGAACCCGGCCGGGAAACGCCCACCCAGGCCCGAGGTCACCACCACATCGCCGTCCTTGATGTCCGCGTTCAGCGGCACGTTGACCAGCTGCAGCTGGTCGCTGCGGCCATTGCCGTAAGCCAGCAGGCGCACGCCGTTGCGCTGGACCATGACCGGCACCGCATGGTCCGGGTCGGTCAGCAGCAGCACGATGGAATAGGTCGGCATCACCTGCACGATCTGGCCGAGCAGGCCGCCGGCATCGATCACGGGCTGGCCGACATACACGCCATCGCGACCACCGGCATCGAGCACCAGGCGCTGGCGGGTGGGGTCCAGGTCGATGTTCAGGACCGCGGCCAGCTGCACGTCCAGGCCGCGATTGCCGGCCGCGCCCAGCAGCGCGCGCAGCTGGGCGTTGTCGGCCACGGCCGCACTCAGGCGGGTCAGGCGGGCGTTGGAGACCAGCAGGTCATCGCGCAGCCGGCGGTTTTCAGCCGTGAGCTGGGTCAGCGTGGCTGCATCGTCCTTGACCCGCGTGCCCAGCCGGCCCGGCAGCCCGGCCACCCACCACAACGGCTGCGCCGCCAGCCCGGCGCGCTGCCTGGCCTGGCTCAGCCAGCCACCGCGGTGATCCAGGATCACCAGCGCAATGCCCAGCGCCAGGTACGCCAGCAGCCGCAGGGAGCTGGCGATCTCGCCGGGACGGGGCGCAACGGGAGGGCCGGCGTAGGAAGGCACGTTGGACGGGGCTGATGACCGGAATGAGGAAGAGGAAGTCGGCGCACGGTGCGCCGTGGCCAGCGGCGGAAAGGGACCCTCGTTCCTCGTCCCTTTCCGTAACGTCCTGCGCGCTTACTCGGCGGCGAAGAACTCGTTGCCGTGCATGTCCACCAGCTCCAGCGCACGGCCGCCACCGCGGGCCACGCAGGTCAGTGGATCATCGGCGACCTGCACGTGCAGGCCGGTTTCCTCGGAGATCAGCTTGTCCAGGTCGCGCAGCAGCGCGCCACCGCCGGTCAGCACGATGCCGCGCTCGGCCACGTCGGCGCACAGCTCCGGCGGGGTCTGCTCCAGTGCCAGCTTGACCGCCGAGACGATGCCCGCCAGCGGCTCGTGCAGCGCTTCGAGCACCTCGTTGGAGTTGATCTTGATCATCTTCGGCACGCCTTCGGCCAGGTTGCGGCCGGAGATCTCCATCTCCTCCACTTCCGGCTGGGCATAGGCGCAGCCGATTTCCAGCTTGATGCGCTCGGCGGTGGCTTCGCCGATCAGCATGCCGTGGTTGCGGCGCACGTAATTGGTGATGAATTCGTCGAAACGGTCGCCGCCCACGCGCACCGACTGCGAGTACACGATGCCGTTGAGCGAGATCACCGCCACCTCGGTGGTGCCGCCGCCGATGTCGATGACCATCGAGCCGCGCGCCTCGGTCACCGGCAGGCCGGCGCCGATCGCCGCAGCCATCGGCTCTTCGATCAGGTAGACGTCGCGCGCACCGGCTTCTTCGGCCGATTCCTTGATCGCGCGGCGCTCGACCTGGGTCGAGCCGGCCGGCACGCAGACCAGCACGCGTGGGCTCGGACGCAAAAAGCGCGACTTGTGCACCTTCTTGATGAAGTGCTTGAGCATCGCCTCGGTGTAGGTGAAGTCGGCGATGACGCCATCTTTCATCGGGCGGATGGTGGTGATGTGGCCCGGCGTGCGGCCCAGCATCTGCTTGGCCTCCGCGCCTACGGCCGCGACCGAGCGGGTGCCACCGATGGCGCGATCCTGGCGCACGGCCACCACCGAGGGCTCGTTCAACACGATGCCCTGTCCGCGCACGTAGATCAGGGTGTTGGCCGTGCCCAGGTCGATGGACAGGTCGTTGGAGAACATGCCACGCAGCTTCTTGAACATCGGGGGCCGGGATCCTTCGAAAGAGATGCGAATGCCCAGCGCCGATGGCGAAAAAATGGGCAAAAAAGAGGTCGGCTAGCCTAGCAACCCACCCTGCGGCATACAAGGAAAATCGCAGCATGAACAAGCCTTTCAGCGACACGCCGGCACGCCTGGGACCGGATGCGCGGCTGGCCCTGTCCGGCCTCAGCCGGTAACCTTGGCAACTTATTGCCGGCCACGGGCCGGTGCCCCTTTACGCCTCTTCGGCGCGCGACCGCGCGACGGAGGCACGCGCCACCCCTGCCAAGGCCGCCATGTCCGCACTGATCTGTGGTTCCCTCGCCTACGACACCATCATGGTGTTCCCGGACCAGTTCAAGAACCACATCCTGCCCGACAAGGTGCACATCCTGAATGTGTCGTTCCTGGTCCCACGGATGCGCCGCGAGTTCGGCGGCTGCGCCGGCAACATCGCCTACAACCTGCACCTGCTGGGCGGCAAGCCCCTGCCGATGGGCACGGTGGGCCAGGATTTCGGCCCGTATCGCGAGCATTTCGAGACCCTTGGCATCGACCTGAGCCACGTGAAAGTGATCGATGAGCTGTTCACCCCGCAGGCGTTCATCACCACCGACCACGACAACAACCAGATCACCGCCTTCCATCCGGGCGCGATGATGCGCAGCTACGAGAACCACGTGCGCGACGTGCCGGGCGTGACCATCGGCCTGGTCGGCCCGGACGGGCGCGAAGGCATGATCCAGAACGCGCTGGAATTCTCCGAGGACGGCGTACCCTTCATCTTCGACCCAGGCCAGGCCATGCCGCTGTTCAACGGCCCGGAGCTGCGCACCTTCATCGAACAGGCCGACTACGTGGTGGTCAACGACTACGAGTCCAACCTGCTGCAGGAACGCACCGGCTGGGACGAGAAAGCCATCGTCGGCAAGGTCAAGGCCTACATCACCACCCAGGGCCCCAAGGGCGCGCTGGTGCATACACCGGGCAAGACCTACGACGTTCCACCGGCCCACGAGCGCCGCGTGGTCGACCCGACCGGTTGCGGCGACGCCTTCCGCGCCGGCCTGATCTTCGGCATCGAAAAGGGCTGCGACTGGCTGACCATCGGCCGCATGGGCAACCTGATGGGCGCACTGAAGGTCGAACACCCCGGCACCCAGAACCAGCGCTTCGACTTCGACGAGTTCAACGACCAGTTCAAGCAGCAGTTCGGCTACGCGCTCTAAGCGCGCTGCAGATCGCGCACGCCGCATCGGCGCGCACACGGCACGGTCCGCTTACCTGGTGGCAGGCGGCAGGCGATACAGGCCTTTTTCGTAGGCCTCGGTGCCCCAGAGCGCATGCGCCAGGGCCGCACGCGAGAGCTCAGGCAGCGGTGCGACTGGCACCAGCTGGTTGGCCTTGACGTCGTATTCGAAACTCGCCGCCGGCTTGCCCGGCTGCAGGATCACCACGTCATTGCCCCGCATCAGCGCGAAATTGCGGTCGTACTGCATCAGCGCGCGGCCCGGCACCAGGTGCGATGGATCGGTCAGGTCCTGGCCGACCATCGGGGTTGGGTCGTCGATGCCCATCAGCGACAGCAACGTCGGCGCCAGGTCGACCTGGCTGACGATGCGGTCGTCGCGGCGCGGTGCGATGCCGCCCCCCAGGATCAACCCGGGAATGTGGAAGTTCGAGATCGGCACCAGGTTCTTGCCGAACACGCGCGAGTCGTGATCGGCCACGACCAGGAACACGGTGTCGTTCCAGTACGGCGAGGCCATGGCTTTCTTGAAGAACTCACCGATGGCGTAGTCGGCGTACTTGGCTGCGTTGTTGCGGGTCTGCTTGGGCTGCTCGTACAGATCGATGCGGCCGTCGGGAAATTCGAACGGATCATGGTTGCTCGAACTGAAGACCAGTCCGAAGAACGGCTTGCCCTGCGCATGCAGCTTGTTGAATTCGGTATCGGCCCGGGCGAACAGGTCCTCGTCGGACACGCCCCATGAGCCGGTGAAGGCCGGCTTGTCGAAGGCCTTCTGGTCGATGATGCGATTGAAGCCGTTGCCCAGGAAGAACCCGCGCATGTTGTCGAAGTGGCTTTCGCCGCCGTAGTAGAACGTGGCGTCGTAGCCGCGCCGCCCCAGCAGCTGCGCCACGGTGAAGAAGTTGCTCTGGCTGCCCGACTGTTTCACCACTGCTTCGGCCGGGGTCGGGGTGAAGCCGGTGACCACCGCCTCGATGCCCCTGACCGAACGCGTGCCCGTGGCATACAGCCGATCGAACGCCCAACCCTGCCCGCTCAGGCGGTCGTAGTTGGGCGACAGCGGCAGGCCGCCCAGGCTGCCGATGAACTGCGCGCCCAGGCTTTCCTCCAGCACGATCACCAGGTTGCGCGGGCGGCCACTGTAGGAGGCAGGCCGCGCCGCAAGCGTTGGCAGTGTCTCGGACACATAGGCACTGGCCGGCAGGCCGCCGCCGGCGCGCAATTCGGCCACGATCTGCGCCAACGGCATCGCGCCGTACAGGCGCGAGCTTTCGCTTTTGCGGACCAGGTCCAGGCTGGCATAGGCGGCCGAATAGAACGAGTTCAACGGCAACACATTGACCGTGGGATCCACGCTGAAGGCGACCATCGCCGGATTGAGCGGGCGATGCCCCAGGGTCGAACGCACCCCGATGAACACCAGCACCAGCAGGACGAACGCCGCCGGCAGCCGCCACAGCAGGTGCGCCCGCCCCGACACTGGCCGCGCCAGGACGCGCCCCGCCAGGCGCCAAGCGCCCCAGCCCAGCAGCGCCACCACCGCGATGCCGACGCACAGGCTGAAGGCATGCCCCTTGAGCAGCATGCTGGCCACTTCGCGCGGATAGATCAGATATTCGACGAACAACCGGTTGGGCCGCAGGCCGTATTCGGTCATGAAGTCCGGCGTGGCCAGCTCCATGAAAGCCAGCACGCAGGTCACCAGCGTCAGCCAGACCCGCAACGCGGCTTTCCAGAAGCGCCCGATCACGCCGGTGACCGGCATCAGCAGGGCCAGCAATCCTGCGATGCCGTACAGCAGGCACAGCGTGGCCACGTCCACCCGCAGGCCCTGCAGCAGCACCGGCGCCCAGCCACGCACGGCCGTGACGGCCTGGGCATGCCAGCACGCCAGTCCCAGCCGAGAGCCGCTTAGCAGCACCAGTCCGATCAGGAAGAACACGGCCACTGGCCGCAGCCGCTCCAGCAAGGGGACAACGGGCGATCGGAGCATCATCAGGGCGTGATCCAGGCAAGGGAGATGGCTGCAGCAACTTGCCCTGCGTTCCGCATGAGCACAGCAATGGGTCAACAGTGTGACGGCCGCCATGCGTGCACGCAAAGTCTTTCGCGCATGCCGGCACGCCGTGCCGGACCCCGCTCCAGGCCGGCGACGAGATTGCGACCCGGCCGCTTCAAGGCAAAGAAAAAGGCGGGCCCGGCAGGACCCGCCTTTTGCTCGCTTCCCGCGATACCTGGGATCAGAACATGACCTGGGCGCGCACTTCGAAGGCGTTCGGATCGATGCTCACGCCTGCACGACGGCTGCTTGCCTTGATGTAGTTGGCCTGCACCTTGAAGTTCTTGGTGAAGTAGTAGTTCGCGCCTGCGGTCCAGTCGTGCTGGTAACCGCCCTGGATGCCGGCATCGTTGAGGTCCAGGTCGCTGTAGCGCAGCAACAGCTCCAGCGCGCCAGCCGGGCCCTTGGGCGTCACGTTGCCCAGCGTGCCGTTGTAGGCGCGCGATTCGCCGGTGACCACCCAGCTGCCGTACACGGTGTTGCCCTGCGCGCGGAAATCGCTGAGGCCGTCTTCGCGGACAACGTTTTCTTCCAGGTGCTCGGCCAGCACGGTGAACGGACCGGCGATGCGGATGAACTCCAAGCCGCCGCGTTCGATATAGCTGGTGCCCGGCAGCGCGCCGCTGTCGATCAGGCGCGTGTCGGTCAGGCCGGCTTCGATCTTGGCGCGCACGCGGCCGGAGGTCGCATCCGGGTTCTCCACCGAGTAGCCGATGCCCAGGTGGATCACATCGCCTTCGGCCTTGTGCGGGGTCCACGCAAAATGACCGGCCATGGTGGTGCCATGGTTCTTGCCTTCCAGGTCACGCCCGGCGAAACCCTGCAGCTGCACGTTCCAGCTCTTGCGGGTCAGCGCCCATTCCACGCCGGTGCGCCGACCTTCGTAGATGGCCTGGGTGGCCAGCGGCGCTTCCAGGAACGAGATCGTGCGCGATGCGCCGACCGAGTCCAGGCCCACCGGCGTCTTGAAGTAACCGATGCGGATCGCACCGTAGTCCTTGCCGCCGGTCCAGGCCTTGGTCTGGAAGCGTACGAATGCATCGAGCCAGGTGTGCGACTGGAAGTCGTACTGCGCGGTCATGTCGAACACGCCATCGATGCGATAGAACGCACCGAATTCCTTGCGGCGCACGTGGTCGGCGTTTTCGAAGCTGGCATCGTCGCCGCTGAAATGGTTCTGGTCGTAGGCGAAGTTGCCCGTCACGCCGATCTGGCTACCGTTGTCGAACTTGTAGGTGGTCGGCCAGTCCGCTGCTGCGGCCGTCCCCGCAGCGCACATCAATCCCACGGTCAGCAATGCCCGCATTGTTCTCTCCCTCTCAAGAGTGCTAATCGAATGAATGAACACAGGCCGATTGCCCGCGCCCGAGTCGAGTCTTGCGGGCACTGACATTTCAGCCATGTGACGAATGCAGGCGCGACTGTACCCGTGCCCGGTCCCGTGCCCGTATAGCCAAAACGTCGGAGATCCCGCGCGGCACGGCGCCAATCCTGTCCGCGCCACACCGTGCATGCGAGTCAGTGCACCACGTTCCGCACGCCGGGATGATCGTGTTTGGGCATGTGCTCAGGACGAATCGTCATTCGACCACAGGGGTCCACAATGCCCCGCCCGCCTCGATGTTGGCGCACCTGCAGGCCGGCGGGCCTGCCGTGTTCAGCAAGTACCGTGGCACACGGTCCACCGGCGCCGACATGAAACAAGCCACCGCCCGGATCAACCAGGGCAAGGTGGAAGAAGCGCAGGTCCGATCCACCAGGGCGCCGACGACTGGCCTGCCCGTCAGCCGCAGCAGTTGCAGGGACCAGGACGCGGCAACGCGCGCCAGGCAGCCCCCGCGCGAAGGCTTACTTGCCCGGATCCCAACCCGGCATCTGCGCCGAATCCAGTCCGCCGGTCTCGAACTCCGCGGTCTGCGTCCCGCCCGACTTCACCGGGAATTCGATCTTCAAGCTCCTGGCGTGGGCAGCCAGCTTCCACAGGCCCTTGTAGTCGGTGATGAACATCGCGATGGCCTCGTCGGTATCCGGGCGCCAGGCATCCATCGCCCTGGGCTTGCCGTCATCGACGCTGACCTTGACCTTGCAGCCCTTCAGGCAGGGGAAGTCGCCGGCCTTGAGCACCAGATAGGCGCTCTGCTTCCACTCGGGATGGTCGCGGAAGACCAGCTGCACGCTCTGCTGCTTGCCGCTGCCGTCGGTATCCAGCGGCGCGCGGCTCATGATCGACGCAGACACCTGCGCGCCCTTGCCGATCATCACCTGGTTGTAGTTCCACAGGCCGGCCAGGCGGCGCTCTTCGCGCGCGGTGTCGGATTTGACCTTGGCGTCGTCGTACTGCGGCTTGATCTTCTGCGCCGCGGGCGTATCGGGGTACTGGTCGATCAGCGCGCTGCCATGGGCGCGGGCCAGGTCCCAGTTCTGCGCGGTGTAGGCCGCGTCGAACTGGGCGGCGAGTTTCTCCGACGCCTGCTGCTGTTGTGCGGCCAGCGCAGCGGCCTGGGCGCGCTGTTCGGCTTCATGGTCGGCGCAGCCGGCCAGGGCGGCGGCGCACAGGGCGGACAGCAGGAGGCGTTTCATCGGGGCACAACTCCGTGGGGCAAAAGGCGATGCCTGGCCAGCAGGGATGGCGCATATGACGGTGCACACATGCCAGCCAGGCCCGACGCATTGTACGTGCCGGTCGATTCGACGCGGCTGCAGTGCGCGCTGCGGCTGGCCCAGCCCGCGACAACGATGTGCCAGCCGGGTGCCCGCTTCACCCACAAAAAAAGCCGCCGCATTGCCCGGACATGCCCGGCGATGCGGCGGCTTTGGTTTCAACCCGTTACTGCGCGGGCGGGGTCGGCGCGGCCGCCGGTGTCGCAGCGGTCAGCATGTCCTCGACCGAAGCCGTCGTGATCGGGTGGTAACCCGGCTTGGCCTTGGCGAAGACCTCCTTGGCGAAGGCCAGGCCTTCGGGCGTTTTCACCAGCTCGGCGTAGATCGGCATGATCAGCTTGCGGCGGCCGACCCGTTCGATGAAGTCGCCCGCCGCCTGCCATGCCTCCTTGTCGCCACTGCGGATCGCCAGCGGATACCAGCGCATGGCGATCTCGCCATTGGCCGTGCCGGTGAAGTGGTAGGCGCCATCCAGTTGCTTGAGCTTGTCCAGCGGCTGGGCCTGGCCCAGCCCGTCGATGAAGCGCACCCACTGCTGGGTTTCCCATTCGTCGGTGGCCTGCTTGGCCGGCAGCGTGCCGCTGCCCAGCCAGGCGATGCGCGCGGTATCGACCAGGGCAAAGCCACGCGACTGCGCCTTCTGCGCGAACGGCGGGATGCCCGGCTTGTTCAGCCACGCGTCCAGCTCGTCGGCGGTGACCGCGTTGGGATTCTTGGGCAGCAGGTTCTGCTTGAGGTCGGCGACGAATTCGTCGGTGGTCGCGCTCTTGAAGGAATGGTCGTCGAACCACTTGCGCAGGAACGGATCGAAGGTCTCGCGGCCGAAGCGCTGTTCCAGGAACTGCAGGAACCACGCGCCCTTGACGTAGGCCACGCTGCTCAGCACGCCATCGGGGTCGTGGTCGCCCAGCGACGGCAGCGCCAGCACCTGGTCCGCGACGGGGATGTCCTTGAGTTCGACGGCCAGGTCGGCCTGGTCGATCTGGCGCTCCATCTCGGCCATCTCCTGGCCATAGACCGCCTCGGTGATGCGCGCCTGCACGTAGGTGGTGAAACCTTCGTTGAGCCAGATGTCCTTCCAGCTGGCATTGGTCACCAGGTTGCCCGACCAGCTGTGCGCCAGTTCATGGGCCACCAGCGACACCAGCGACTTGTCGCCCACGATCACGGTCGGGGTGGCGAAGGTCAGGGTCGGGTTCTCCATGCCACCGAACGGGAACGACGGCGGCAGCACCAGGATGTCGTAGCGGCCCCAGCGGTACGGGCCGTACAGCTGCTCGGTGGTGGTGATCATCTTCTCGGTGTCTTCGAACTCCTTGGCCGCCTTGTCGGCCATGGCCGGCTCGGCCCACACCCCGGCACGGTCGGACAGCGGACGGAACACCAGATCGCCCGCGGCAATAGCCAGCAGGTAGGACGGGATCGGCTTGTTCTGCACGAAGTTGTAGTCGCCATCGCGCACCGAGGCCGGGTCGTTGCCCGCGCTCATCAGCACCATCACGTCCGGGCGGCTGGTGACGTGCGCGGTGTAGGTAAAGCGCACGCCGGGCGTGTCCTGCAACGGCACCCAGCTACGCGCATGGATCGCCTCGGACTGGCTGAACATGAAGGGCAGCTGCTTGCCTTCGGTCATCGATGGCGCCAGCCACTGCAGGCCCGAGGCCTCCGGCGAGGTGTGATAAGTGATGCGCACGATCGGATTGCGCTGCGGCGCCTGCACCGTCAGCTTGCTGCCCAGGACCTTGTCAGCGTCGGCCAGCGTGTAGTCCAGCGGGGCGAAGGCCTTGCCGGCCGCATCGCCACCTTCCACTTTCTCGATGGTCAGCGCGCGCGTGTCCAGCACCAGCGCGGTGGCCTTGGGGTCCTTCCAGTCCAGGCGATAGGTGGCCGTGCCACCGATCTGCTTGCTGTCGAAGTCCAGCTTGACGTCCAGCGCCAGGTCCTTGATGACCACCTGCTCGGGCTGGGCGTAGGAACTCTCGTCATGGCGACGGTCGGGCTGGGTCACGGCGGCGGCCTTGGGTGTGGAAGTGGGCGTGGCATCGGGGGCGGAAGCCTCCTTCGAACACGCCGTCAACATCACGGCCGCACAGGAAAACAGCAGGAAAGCAGAACGCATCGAGACATCCGAGCAGCATCAACGGGACCTGCATTCTAGCCCCTGCCCCCGGCCCGGCATCAGCCCGCCGGGCGCCTCACCGCGCGACAGCATGCCACCCGGGAACGCCCCGTCACGCCGGTCGGACCGCGCGGGCCGCAGGCCCGGTCGCAAGCCTTGCCCAGGATCAGGCCTTGTAGCCGTCGTGGATCGCGACGATGCCCGCCGACAGGTTGTTGTAGCGCGCACGGGCGAAACCGGCCTCGGTCATCATCGCCTTGAGCTGCTCCTGCGGCGGATGCTTGCGGATTGACTCGGCCAGGTACTGGTAGCTGTCGGCATCACCGGCAAACAACTTGCCCAGCTTCGGCAGGATCTTGAACGAGTGGAAGTCGTAGATCGGCTTGAACCACTGCGGCGTGACTTCGGAAAACTCCAGCACCCGCGCCTGGCCGCCCACCTTGAGCACCCGGTACATCTCGCGCAGGCCGGCTTCCTTGTCGGTGACATTGCGCAGGCCGAAGGCAATGGTCACCAGGTCGAAGCTGTTGTCCGGGAACGGCAGGGCCTCGGCGTTGCACTGCACGTAATCCATGCCGGCGACCAGGCCGCGGTCGGTCATGCGGTCGCGGCCGACGGTGAGCATGCCGGCATTGATGTCGCCCAGCACGATGCTGCCGGTCTTGCCGACGCGGCTCTTCAGCAGCGCGGCGATGTCGCCGGTGCCGCCAGCCAGGTCCAGCACGCGGTCGCCGGGCTTCACCTGCGCGGTGGCGGTGAAGTAGCGCTTCCAGACCCGATGGATGCCCAGGCTCATCAGGTCATTCATCAGGTCGTACTTGCCGGCCACCGAAGTGAAGACCTGGCCGACCAGCTTCTGCTTGTCGCGCGCGGCGACGTCACGGAACCCGAAATGGGTGGTGCCGGACTTGTAGGGGGATTCGCTCATGGCCGCGATTATCGCACTGCTCGCCCCCGCGGGGTGTCAGCGCCGCCTACGCGGGCCGTGTGCGACACCAACGCAACAGGGCGCCCCATCGCTGGAGCGCCCTGTCGTGGTCCGACCGCCGCCAGGCGGTTGGCAGGCGTTATCGGGTCGTGGTCGACGCCACCACCGGCTCACCGCGCACCTTCGAACCGTTCAGGCCGTAGAACACGATGTAGGCGTAGCAGACCAGCGGCAGCACGAACGACAGATGCAGGCCGATATGGTCGGCCAGGATCCCCATCAGCAGCGGCAATACCGCACCACCGACAATGGCCATGATCAGCAGCGAAGAGGCGCGATTGGTCAGCGGCCCCAGCCTGGCCATGCCCAGGGTGAAGATGGTCGGGAACATGATCGAGTTGAACAGGCCGATCGCCACCACCGCATAGACCGCCGTCATGCCGCTGGTGGTCAGAGTCACCAGCAGGAGCACACTCGCGATGCCCGCGAACAGCGCCAGCAGCTTGCCGGCATCAATACGCACCAGCAACGCCGAACCAATGAATCGCCCGATCATCGCGCCCGTCCAGTAGGCGGACACGTACTTCGTCGCGGCCTGCTCGCTCATCGCGCCGATATCGGGCATGGACAGGTAGTTGACCAGGACACTGCCGATCGACACTTCGGCACCGACATAAAAGAACAGGCCCAGCACGCCCAGCAGCACGTGGCGATGGCGCAGCGGCTCGAAAATGCCGTAGTGGCGGGTCTCGCCTTTCTCGCTGGCCTCGGTGATGGCCGGCAGACGGAACAGGAAAATGAAGACGGCCAACGCGAACAACGCAATGCCCAGGCCCAGATAGGGCATCTGCACCGCGCCGGCTTCCGCGGCACGGTAGGCCACCACATCGGCCTGCGCCATGGCCGCAAGTTCATCCGGCGTCTTTGGCTGCGCGCTCAGGATCAACAGGCCGCCCAGGAGCGGCGCGATCGCCGTTCCCAACGAGTTGAATGCCTGCGACAGGTTCAGCCGGCTCGACGCGGTCTTCTCCGGCCCCAGCAAGGAGACGTAGGGATTGGCTGCCACCTGCAGCACGGTGATCCCGGTGGCCAGCACGAACAGCGCGCTCAGGAACAACCCATAGCTGTGCGCTGCAGCCGCTGGCCAGAACATCAGCGCACCGACGCCAGCCACCGCCAGGCCCGCCACGATGCCGTTCTTGTAGCCCAGCCTGGCGACCAACCGCCCCGCAGGCAGGCCCATCAGGAAGTACGCGCCGAAAAACGTGAACTGCACCAGCATCGCCTGGGTGTAGCTCAGCGTGAACACCGACTTCAGGTGCGGGATCAGGATGTCGTTGAGGCAGGTCAGGAAGCCCCACATGAAAAAGATCGTGGTGACCACTGCCATGGCCAGCTTCGGCGTCGAACGCGCCACCGTGGCAGAGGTCGGTGTGGGACTGGCATGCATCAGAACATTCCTGCGGAAGCGCTTTCGCGGGGCCGCGCAGTATTCCATGCCTGTCGTAATCGAACTGCTGCAGTGCAATATAGACGGCATCATCAGGCGCCCGACGCCTTCCACGGAGACCCCATGATCGCCACCCCCGACTATCGCGCCCTGCTGGACACCGCCATCGACGAGGCCCGCAAGGGACTGGCCGAAGGCGGCATCCCGATCGGCGCAGCGCTGTACCACAATGACGGCCGACTGCTTGGCTGCGGCCACAACCGCCGCGTGCAGGAAGGCGATCCGTCGGTACATGGCGAAACCGACGCCTTCCGCAAGGCCGGCCGCCAGCGCCGCTACAAGGACACCATCATGGTCACCACCCTGGCCCCGTGCTGGTACTGCAGCGGCCTGGTGCGCCAGTTCAACATCGGCACCGTGGTGGTCGGTGAATCACAGACCTTCCAGGGCGGCATCGACTGGCTGCGCGAGGCCGGCGTCAACGTGATCGACCTCAACAGCCAGGAATGCATCGACCTGCTCGGCGGCTACATCCAGGCCAACCCCGAGGTCTGGAACGAGGACATCGGCGAGGATTGAGCCGACCACCTATACCGGCTTGAACACCATCAGCCAGAAGATCGCCATCACGCTCAGGAACGCCGGCCAGCCCAGCCAGAACCACCAGCGCATCGCGCGGTAATAGGCAGCGGGGAGCAGCGTGCCGTCGCGCGCGGCAGCGACGGCCAGGTCGCGCGCACGGATCTGCAGCCACAGCACCGGCAGCCAGCAGGCCCCGACCAGCACGAACAATCCAAGCGCGCAGGCGATCCACAGCTGGGTGAACGGCACGCCCAGCACGTGCATCAGCCACAGTCCGCTGCCGAACTGCACCACCACCGCCGGGGCGGTGAAGCAGGTATCGGCCAGCACCACGGTGCGCGCGGTCGCGGCAATGGCGTGCGGATCACCGCGGCGGTGCGCGATCCACAGGAAGAACGCAATCCCGAGCCCGGTGCCGAACAGCAGCGTGGAAGAAAGAATGTGGATCCACTTCAGCCACAGATAGATCACGCGCTCACCTCCGCTCGGCCAGGACCCACAGCACGGCCAGCGCCGGCAGCAGGACCAGGTTCTTGAGCAAACCGCCCAGCGGTTCCAGCCACAGCGCCGGGACTGCCAGGCCGAACGCCAGGGTGTAGCCGCCGACCAGGGCCAGCATCGCGCCGATCGCCATGCGCGGTCGCAGGCCGCTGGCCAGCCACAACGCCAGCAGCAGGTCGCAGCCTGCGCCGATGCGCGCCAGGGCCACCGGCGCCAGCACGTCCAGCGCAGTCCCGGCGGTCATCGCTTCGATGCGCTGCGCTGGCGTCAACCAACCCACCAACGCCGACAGGACGAACACCAGCACCACGGCGACCTTCAAGCCAGGCGCAAGGAAATACAACTGCGCCTGCCAGCGGTCCTGGGTCTGGCTGGGATGTGCGTCCAGCGCCTGCTGCAGGGAGCGCGGGCGCAGGCCGAAGGCCGCTTCCAGTCGGTCGGCCGCATCCGGCGCGGTGACGTTGTGACGACGCAGCATGGCCCACATGGTGCGGCCGACCGGGCCACGACCCAGCACCTCGCCACCGGCCACCACCGCACTGACCAACGGCTCGGGCGTGTGCAGTGCACGCTTGCCCGGCACCCGCAACCAGCGCCGCCAGGTCTGCTGGTACTCGCGCAGCGAGATCGGCACAGGACCGCCGACCTCGAACACCCCCTGCTGGCTGCCACCGGCCGCCCGCGCGACCAGTTCGCCCAGGTCCTCGGTCGACAGTGGTTGAGTCGGCCAGCGGCCGTCGCCGGGCAGCAGATGCACGCCAGGGAAAGCCGCCATCGCCCGCAGCAGCGAGGTGCCGCCATAGGACCCGGTGGCCGAGTACACCAGCGATGGTCGCAACACCACGCTGCTCAACGGCAGCGCCTGCAGGGATGCATCGAAGGCATGCTTGGTCGCGATGAAATCGCCGTCGGCCGGCAACCCCAGGGCCGAGACCTGCACGAACCGGCGCACGCCACGTCCAACGCAGGCCTGGGCCAGCGCCAGTGGCGCTTCGTGGTGGATCACCTGAAAGGACTGACCCTCGACCTCGCGCAGGATTCCGGCCGCGTTGACCACCACATCCACGCCCTCCAGCAGCGGTAGCCACTGGTCGGGCGAACGCAGCCGCATCAGGTCGCACTCGCGCGCGTCATCGGGCAAGGCCCGTCCCTGTCCTCGCACGCCGCGCAGCACGCGCCAACCATGCGCGCGCAACGCCGCCACCAGATAGCCACCGATGAATCCGTTGGCGCCCAGCACCAACACCGTTCCCGCCCCCTGCTGCTCCATGCATCGGCCACGTCGTGAGATCGACGCAGAGGCTAGCAGACCGAAACCGGATTCCGCCCTGCGCACATGCCAGCGGCGCACCCGTTGCCGGAAGCGCGCCGCTTCAACCACACGATGTGCCGCCGCTTAGCGCGGATCGATATGGAACGCGCCGAAGGCGATGCCCAGGTCCCAGCCTTTACCGGTACCGGCCAGCGACAGCGACACCTCGCCCTTGGTCATGACCTGGGCACCGCTGGATTTTTCCGCACCGGCATGCGCCTCGGCAGTGGCATAGCTGCCCAGGACTTCGTTGATGTTGCGCACTTCGGTGAACTCGCCGGTGCCGACGATGCTGGACTTGCCCACCGTCAGGCCGCCGCCCTTGGCGCTGACCTTCACCGGGATCGACTGCCCGTTGTCACAGGTCACCTTGCCGGTGCCGCTGGATGTTTTATAGAACGCCGACCAGCCAGACATCCTGAAGTCCAGGTGGCAGGTGGTGCGGGCATAGGACGGTGCGGCAACGGCCGCCAGCGCAAGCGCCGACAACAGCACGATGGGACGAAGCATGGGCCACCCTCGGAACAAGATGAACAGGGCCGTGAGCATGCCCGGCACCGGATGAAGGCCGCCTAAAAAACTGGCTCGCCCAGAATGAAGAATGCGCCGGATGCCGGCGCCTTCGTCACGCGGCTCGAATCCGTTACAGGATGTAGCGGCTCAGGTCCGGGTCCTGGACCAGGTCGTTCAGATACTTGTCCACGTAGGCCCGGTCGATGGTGACGCTCTCGCCATCGCGGTCAGGCGCTTCGTAACTGAGCGTATCGAGCAGCCGCTCCAGCACGGTATGCAGGCGACGCGCGCCGATGTTTTCCTGGCGCTCGTTGACCTGCGCGGCGATCTCCGCGAGGCGGTCCACCGCCTCGGGACTGAAGGATACGGTGACGCCTTCGGTCTGCATCAGCTGCACGTATTGCTTGGTCAGCGCGGCCTTGGGTTCGGTGAGGATGCGGACGAAATCGTCCTTGCTCAGCGCACCCAGCTCCACGCGGATCGGGAAACGGCCCTGCAGCTCGGGGATCAGGTCGCTCGGCTTGGCCAGATGGAACGCGCCGGAGGCAATGAACAAAATATGGTCGGTCTTGACCGTCCCGTACTTGGTCGACACGTTGCTGCCTTCCACCAGCGGCAGCAGGTCGCGCTGCACGCCTTCGCGGCTGACATCGCCACCGCCGACGTTATCGCCGCGCTTGGCGACCTTGTCGATCTCGTCGATGAAGACGATGCCGTGCTGCTCGCAGGCTTCGATCGCCGCGGCGCGCACGTCGTCCTCGTTGACCAGCTTGGCCGCTTCTTCCTCCACCAGCTGCGGCCGCGCGGCCTTGATGGTGACGGTGCGCTTGTGGGTCTTGGCGCTGCCGAGGTTGGAGAACATCTGCTTGAGCTGCTGGCCCATTTCCTCCATGCCCGGCGGGGTCATGATGTCCACGCCGCCGGTGTTGAGCGACAGCTCCAGTTCGATCTCCTTGTCGTCCAGTTCACCCTTGCGCAGCATCTTGCGGAACTTGGCGCGGGTGTCGCCGTCCTGTGCGGAAGGCTCGCCCGACACCACCGACGGATCGAAGCCGATGCCGGTGCTGCGCTTGGGCAGGAGCGCGTCGAGGATACGATCCTCGGCACGTTCTTCGGCCTGGGTGCGCACACGGGTCTTGGCCTGTTCGCGGTACAGCTTGACGGCCGTGTCGGCCAGGTCGCGGATGATCTGTTCGACATCCTTGCCAACATAGCCGACCTCGGTGAAGCGCGTGGCTTCGACCTTGGTGAACGGCGCGTTGGCCAGCGTCGCCAGCCGGCGCGCGATCTCGGTCTTGCCGACGCCGGTCGGGCCAATCATCAGGATGTTCTTGGGCATCACTTCGTTGCGCAGCTCGGGGTCGAGTTGCGCGCGGCGCCAGCGATTGCGCAGCGCGATCGCGACCGCGCGCTTGGCGGCGTGCTGGCCGACGATGTGGCGGTCCAGCTCCTGCACGATTTCGCGCGGGGTCATGGTGGAAGAAGAATCGGGAATCATCGACATGAGGGAAGGCCGAAAAGAAAGGGGAGTACGGGAGGACGCGTGCGGTCCGATCAGAGCTCTTCCACCACCACGTTGCGGTTGGTGTAGATGCAGATGTCGCCAGCGATGTTGAGCGACTCGACCGCGATGGTCCGGGCATCCAGCCCGGTGTGCTGGTACAGCGCGCGCGCGGCGGACAGCGCGTACGAGCCACCGGAGCCGATGGCGATGATGCCGTCCTCCGGTTCGATCACATCGCCGGTGCCGCTGATGATCAGCGAGATGTCCTTGTCGGCCACTGCCAGCAGCGCTTCCAACTTTCCGTAGCGGCGTTCGGTGCGCCAGTCCTTGGCCATCTCGACCGCCGCGCGCTGCAGCTGGCCGTGTTTTTCCAGCTTGGCCTCGAACAGCTCGAACAGGGTGAACGCATCGGCCGCCGCACCGGCGAAGCCCGCCAGTACCTGGCCGTCGCGGCCCAGGCGGCGCACCTTGCGCGCGTTGCCCTTC
The DNA here is from genome assembly GCF_027498035.1 of Pseudoxanthomonas sp. Lineage (NCBI taxonomy): Bacteria > Pseudomonadati > Pseudomonadota > Gammaproteobacteria > Lysobacterales > Lysobacteraceae > Pseudoxanthomonas > Pseudoxanthomonas sp. Next base: position 3,564,569 of record NZ_CP114978.1, on the reverse strand, counting down.
ATCACGGTGTGGCCCAGCGTCACCTGGCCGTCGCCGGCAATGGCGACTTTCCCGTCGCGACGGACGGACAGGATCGTGGTGGCGTGGAACACGTTGGGGTTCTGACTGGGGTCCATGCGGCCTCCGGGATTCGAATTCTCTTGATGGGGTCGCCCGGTGCCAGCGCAAGAGGCACCGGTCGCCCCGATCAGCCGACATTCCCGCAGCGAACGGCATGGGAGCCTTGCTAATGTGCGCAACACCTCGGCACCCAGCGCCTCCGCTTCAGGACGACCATGCCTGCCATCAACCCTTTCCGTTCGATGACGCGCGGTTGTTCAGGCAGCGCCCGCCTCTGGCTCATGCTGGCGGCGCTGGGCCTGCTCTGGCCCGATGCCGCCGGCGCAGAGCGTGCACTGGCACCCGTCGAGGTACGCACTCCGCGCGCACCCACGCCGGTCGTTGGCGGTGATGGCCACACGCACCTGGCCTACGAACTACATGTGACCAACTATTACCGCGACACCGGTGTCTTGCGGTTGCAGCGCATCGAGGTGTTCGCCGACGACGACCCCACGCCACTGGCGCGTTTCACGGGCCAGGAGCTGGCCCAGATCGTGCAACCCCGGCCCGCCGATCAGGACGCCACCCAGGTGCCCATCGCCGCCGGCATGCGCGCGGTCGCATTCCTGTGGCTGACCCTGCCGGACGGCCGGTCGGCGCCGCACGCGCTGCGTCATCGGCTCGCGTTCGTCGACGACAAAGGCCAGCCCGCCCTGGTCGACGGCGCGCGCGTAATGGTCGACCCGACCCCGCCGGTCGCGCTGGGCCCTCCGCTGGGTCCGGGGCTGTGGCTGGCCAGCGAGGGGCCGGGTAATGCGCTTTCGCACCACTGGGGCAGCCTGGTCGCGGTCAACGGCCAGCTCACCATTCCGCAGCGTTTTGCGTTGGATGTGTTCGGACTGGACCCGAACGGTCGCGCCCTGCGCGATGGCGCCGTCGATTTCAGCAGGAGCAGGCGCGAGGACTGGATCGGCTACGGCACGCAGGTCCTGGCGGTCGCCGATGGCGTGGTGCGCGACGTCCGCGACGGCGCCCCCGAGCACGCGCCATTGGAGCCGCAGGCCGAGCCCGATTCACTGACCGCCCACGGCTTGTACGGCAACTACGTGGTGCTGCAGATCGCGCCGAAGGTGTTCGTGCACTACGCCCACCTGCAGCCCGGCAGCGTGGCGGTCACCGTCGGACAACACCTGCATCGCGGCCAGGTACTCGGGCGCCTGGGCCAATCAGGCAATTCCAACGGCCCGCACCTGCACCTCCACGTCTCCGACGCCGCCACCTTCGAAGGTTCGGAAGGCCTGCCATTCGTGTTCGACGCCTACCCGTCGCCGGGCGATTGGTCATTGACCCAGGCAATCGATCCGGACGCGAAGTTCAGTCCGGAACTCACCATGCATTCTGCGCAGATGCCATTGGATGGCGAGGTGTTCGGGTTCTAGGCCGGGCGTCACTGCCAGGGGTTGCAGCGCACGCTGCATTGCGGCCATGCCAACAGCCCACGACCAGCTTGGCCAACACGCAGCATCCAGCCAGATCAAGGATGCGCGCGCTCGGCGCGGCATGCGTAGCATCCCTGCCGGGCGTTGTGCAGATGCACGTACGCCACTTCGCGCTGCTCGAAGGCCTGGCACAACCATGCGCCTGCGTCGCCGCCATCGCAGACCTCGGCCATGACCATCAGGCCGGCTGCATCATAGGCGCGCAGCGAGATCAGTCGACTGGCCACGTACGCCGGGACCTCGTCGACCGCAAGACTCACCGTCGCCACGCCGCGGCGCACGAAGATCGGCCCACTGGCGCGATACGGCGAGTGGACGCCGTGATGGACGTACGGCAACAGCAGCACTTCCTCGCCACGCCGCGCGTCCTGCAGGCTGACCCGGCACGGCGTGCCGTGATCGGACGCCACGATCCGGCGCACGATGCCCTGCGCCCCAAGCGTGGCGTCGTCGCGCTCGAACAGACCGGCGAACAGCGCCGCATCCAGTGCCCGCAGGATGAAAGAAGCCATGCCGTAATCCCGTTCGATGAAAGGACACAGCTTCGGCGCCGCGTGGTTCGGGCGCTCGCCGTTTTCGGACACGACTGCCAGGCAAGCAGCCGTTACGTCAGTCCTGTCAGCCCACGCCCGGCTTGCGCTTGGCCCGCGGATGCGCGCCGTCGTAGACCTTGGCCAGGTGCTGGAAATCCAGGTGCGTGTAGATCTGGGTCGTGGCGATGTCGGCATGGCCGAGCAGTTCCTGCACGCCGCGCAGATCGCCGGATGACTCAAGGATGTGGCTGGCGAAACTGTGCCGCAGCATATGCGGATGCACGTGCTTGAACAGCCCCTGCCGCTGCGCCAGCGCCTTGATCCGCAGCTGCACCGCACGCTGCGAAATCGGACCGCCACCGCGCCCGGGGAAGACCTGCGCGGTGTCAGCGGCAGGTTTCTCTTCGCGCCATTCGATCAGCGCTTTCTTCGCATGCGAGCCGACCGGCACGAGCCGCTGCTTGCGGCCCTTGCCCAGCACCGTGACCACGCCATCGGCCAGATCCAGATCGCCCCAACGCAGCCCACACAGTTCGCTCAGGCGCAAGCCCGAGGAATAGAACAACTCCAGCAGGGCGCGGTCGCGCAGGCCCAGTGGTGCGTCGGTGGGCACTTCGACCAGCTGCACCGCCTCGTCGGCATCGAGCACCTGTGGCAGCTTGCGCGGCGCCTTGGGCGCGCGCAGACCGGCAACCGGACTGGCACTGATGCGCCCGTGCTTGAGCAGCCAGTTGTAGAAACTCCGGCAGGCCGACAGCCGCCGCTGCAGGCTCTTGGGCGCCAGTCCCTGGCGATGGCCGCTGGCGATGAAGCCGCGCAGCTGGTCGATCTGCAGCTCAGCCAGCGCGGGCAGCTGCTGGGCATCGGCCCAGTGCTGCAGCGCCGTCAGGTCGCGGCGATACGCATCGAGCGTATGCGCGGACATCTGCCGTTCGACCTGCAGGTGCGACAGGAAAGCTTCAACGGTGGACATGGGCCACGGCGCCAGTCACTGCTGCATCCGATGATCAGCCACGCGCTTGACCAGCGAGAAGTAGCGCGCCGGGGCACCAGGCAGCAGCGCCAGCAGGACGGTCAGGCACAGCGCCAGCGTCACCGACAGCGGCACCAGCATCAGGTCGAGGTAGCTCCAGCCGGTGCTCATCGCCGCGCCGATCACGAACAGGCCGTGCGTATGCGGCAACTGCTCACTGGAACAGCGCGCAGCGCTGACCTGCGCAATCACCAGGAGCAGCAGCGTCAGGCCGAATGCCGCCGGCCACGCCATCGGCGCGATCGCGTGATGGCGCGCGTAGAGCCAGAGCGCCAGCAAGGGCCAGAGCCGGAAAAGCGCAATGGAACACAGGACCCAGAGGCGCGTGAACATGTCCGGATCAGCCCGCTGGATCGAACCGCTTCAGCGCCGCCGCCAGCGACTCGCCCATCATGCGCAGGAACAGCGTGCCCATGCCGGGATAGAACCGGTTGCCGTCACGGCTGCCCACCGCGACCAGGCCGATGCCCGGCAACGGCAGCAGCGCCGAAGACGCCACTTCGTCGGCCTGCGAGGCGTACAGCAGGGCGTTCTTCTGCGGCTGCAGGCGGCCGCAGATCGGCTCGCCGTCGGCCAGGCAATCGCGGAACGGCACCAGGTGCGAACTGTCGGCGGACATGGCCTGCAGCCACGGTGCATCGGCCAGTTCCGGCGGCATCGGCCCCAGCACCACGATGCGAACCAGGTCGCCGTGGAAATCCTCTTCCAGCGAGGCGGCCATCGCGGAGAGTGTCGCGGCGCGGCTGTCCTGGCGCATCAGCGCCAGGGTGAGCTGGTGCACGCGCACGGCTAGCCGCTCGTTCTCCAGCGCATTGGACGACAGTTCGCCCAGCCGGCGCGAAAGTTCACGGTTCTTGTCGCGCAGCACGTCCAACTGGTAGCTGGCCAGCGAGGCGGTCGGACCTTCCTCGCGCGGCACTACCAGGGTCAGCGCCAGGTCCGGGAACTGTTGCAGGAAAGTGGGGTGCCGACGCAGCCAGGCGGCGACTTCGTGCGCGCCGAGTTTTTCGGTGACTTCACTCATGGGGTCCACGCTCCTTCGAATACGAATGTGGCCGGCCCGGACATCACCACTTCGGCGCTGTCGTCGGGCCAGTCGATCTGCAAGGTGCCGCCAGGCAGCGCGACCGAGACGCTGCGTTCGACCAGGCCGGCACGCATCAGCACGACCGCGGCGGCACAGGCGCCACTGCCGCAGGCCAGGGTTTCGCCGACGCCGCGCTCGTAGACGCGCAGCGCGATGCGCTGGCGCGAAATGACCTGAGCGAAGCCCACGTTCACCGATTCCGGGAACGCCGCGTGCGCCTGCAGTGCAGGGCCAAGCGCCAGCACCGGCGCGCTGGCGACATCGGCCACCTGCACCACCGCATGCGGGTTGCCCATCGACACCGCACCGAACGTCACCGGCGCATCGCCCAGCGTCACCGTGTAGGCAGGTTGCGCTGCGGGAAACCCCACCAGCGGGATCTGCGCCGGCGCCCAGCGCGGCACGCCCATCGCCACGGCAAAGCCTGCGTCCGTGCGTTGCACCTGATGGGTCCCGGCCGGGCTGTCCATCTGGAAATCGCCGTTGCCGGCCACGCCATCGCGCACCAGCCAGGCCGCCACGCAGCGCGCGCCGTTACCGCACTGGCCAGCGGCCGAGCCATCCGAGTTCCAGATGCGATACGACGCCACCGAACCGGGATCGCGCGGGGCCTCGATGGTCAGGATCTGGTCGCAGCCCACGCCGGTGTGGCGGTCGGCCAGTTGTGCGGCCAGGGCGGCGCCAGGCGCCGGCTGGCCACCGCGCAGGTCCAGCACGACGAAGTCGTTGCCCGCGCCGTGCATCTTGGAGAACCGCAGTGCGGCGGGCTCAGTCATCCCCGCCCGTACCGCCGTCATCGATGGCCTTGTCAGCAGCTTCGTCATCGGAGGTCGGCGCGGTGGTCGTGTCGTTCGACTCGACCTGGACAGGCGGCGTCGCGCCCTGCTCGCCCGCCGCCGGCGTGGCCGACGCGGGTGTCGTCACCGGCGCCGGCTTTTCCGGAAGCACCAGCGGGCCCTTGTTGCCACAGGCGGACAGCGCCAGCAGCGCGGCGCACGAGAGCGCCAGTCGCGATACGGTCTTCATGCGGCGAGTATAGCGAGTGGCCGTGTCGGCCTGACCAGCGCCACGCCCAGGTTCAGCCTGCGGTGCGTGCCATTCAATCGGCGCGGGGTGGCTCGGGACGTTGCCACAGCCAGACCACGACCGCAGCCATGCAGATCACCGGCAACGCCGACATCCACCAGTGATGGCTGGCGAAAATGGCCATCACGGTCACGGTGAACACCGCGCTGGCCAGCATGGTCCAGGTCGCCAGCCACTTGGCGTGGCGCGGCACCGCGCCGTGGGCGTGCCAATCCTGGATCAGCGGGCCGAAATGCCGGTGCGACAGCAGCGCACGGTGCAGTTTTTCCGACCCACGCGAGGCCGCAAACGCCGCGATCAGGATGAACACCGTGGTCGGCATCACCGGCAGGAACATCCCCACCACGCCCAGGATCAGGCTGATCCAGGCCAGCAACCACCACGCCCAGCGAAATCGACTGGGCGGCGGCGAGACATCGGGGGGAAGTGGTGTTTCCACCCCGATATTGTCGCCTACCCCGTGTGCACGTTCCATGGCGAAAGACGCACGCTGCGTTGCAGGTTGTGCCATCGCGCGCTGGGCTCTGCCTCCACAGCGCCAGTGAACTCCATGCGCGTGCGTCACTGGCATGCCGTTTCACCCCAAAAAAACCCGCGGGATCTTCATCCCGCGGGTGTGTTCATGCAGCGCTGAAACCAGTGTCGATCAGAATTTCCAGGCCCAGTTGAGCTGCGCACCCACCTCGCGCTGGCCATCACCAGCACGACCCTGCGCCGACAGCGACAGCCGAGCATTGGCGCCGGTGTTCACGCCCACGCCCAGTTCGGCGATGGCCACGTTACGCGCCAGCGGCGTGCCATACACGGTGAAGGCGTCCCCGCCTGCGGCAAAGCGCGCCCGGCTGTCAGCCTTCAGTTCACCCGAAGCGTTCTGCCAGGCCAGGCCTGCCGTGACGATCGCACCATCGACCTGTCCACCGCTGATGTCCCAGGCAGCACGCACACCGGCGGTGCTGGTCAGCAGTTCGTCCTTGCTCTTGGCAACGACCAGCGCGGTGCTGCCGCCAGCTTCGGTGGCATCGTCGGTTTCCAGGCGCGTGTGGGCCAGGGCCACGTAGGGGGTCAGGGTCAACGTGTCCCAGCTGAAGGCCCAGCCGCCTTCGGCGTAGACCGTGAGGGCGTGGGCATCGTAGCTGGCACCGATGGACTGGTTGATCGAGGTGCCAACCACGGCCTGGCGCGCGGTATCGACATCATAGTCTGCGTAGTTCACTCCGCCACGCAGGAACAGCGCACCCAGACGGGTCGCGGCATACAGCCCGACTTCCGTGGCATCAATGTCAGCTTTGGATTGCCACTGCCGCACGCGCTGGGTGATGTCTTCGTTGCCAGCCACCACGCCCAGGACCGTGTCTTCGCCCAGGGTCCAGTCCACGCCGCCCATCAGCCCCTGGCGCTGACCTTCGATGCGCGCGGCGTTGGCATCGCCATCGATATGGCCCGAGCTTCCGTTGCCGGCCACCCAGACGCCGAACCCGTCCTCCGCCATGCCCGTCACCTGGCCGGAGAGGCGCTGGTTCACGCCATCCCGCAGGAAACGATCTTCCAGCAGCGCGGCACGGGCCGCGGTGTGGACTTCACCAGACAGGCTGCCGAACGCCGTGCGGGCCTGCTCGGCGTCGAGCAGCAGCAGATTGTTGTACAGGGCCAGTGCTTCGCCGGACTGCGGCAAGGTATCCAGTGCCAGCGCGGCGTTGTACTGGTTGCGGGTGGTCGCCACGGTCTCAAAGATCGGCGGCGGCAGGCCGGTGCCCGGGGTGCCAGGAATCCCAGGCGTGCCGGGGTCCTCGCCGCCCGTGGCCACCAGGCCGATGCCCAGCACCACGTCGTTGGCCGTATAGGACAGTTTGGTGGTCAGGAAGGCCGAACGGCTCGCCGAACCGGCGAAGGTCCCACTGACCCCGCCATCGGCATGGACGATGGTGTAGGCATGGCCATCCTGGTAGCTGGTTTGCGGATCCAGCGCAGTGACCCGCACGGTGCCGCCATCCAGCGTGGCCTTGCCGGTGACGTTGACCAGGTCATTGACCGTGGACACCGCGGCGGCCCGGATCGAGGACGCGGACGCGCTGGCGTTGGTGCCCTTGACATCCACGTCATAAAACGACCCGGCGGCGAAGGACAGATCGCCGTTGAACTGCAGCGCGCCGATCCGGGCGTCAGCGGTTCCAGGCGAGAGCGTGCCGCCAGACAGCACCTGGGTGGTGCCATAGCTGCCATTGCCGGACAGCGTCTGACCGTTGCCTACCGTCACCGGCAGGTTGGCTGTGCTCAAGGCAATACCCAGCACCACGTCGTTGGCCGTGTAGGTGAGCGTGGGCGTCAGGAAGGCCGACTGCGAAGTCACTGTGTCGAAGGTGCCCTTGATGCCGCCATCGGCATGCAACACCGTGTAGGTCTGGCCGTTCTGGTAACTGGTGGCCGGATCGAGTGCGGTGACCTGCACCTTGGATGGATTCGGGTTCGTGTAATTGGGATCGTGCAGATAGGTGATGCCGGACACCTGGAGCTGGTCGCTGGAGCCATCGCCTCGGACATCCACGGCAAAAACACCGGGTCGTTCGACAGTCACTCCGGTGAAATACAGATCCCCCTTGATGACAAGCGTCCCCACGTCCCCATCGCCCGGTGAAATCACGCCACCATCGCCGACCCTGACTTCGCCGGTGACGCTGCCATTGCCAGCGAACACCGGCGCCTCACCAGCGGCATCGCCCCGGACGGTGACACTGGTCGATCCCACGGTCACGATACCGCTAGCGTTGTACTGCCACTGATAGCCAACGTTGCTGTTGAGGACCAACCTGCCGTTTCCACCAACGGAGATCTCCTGATAACTCTTGCCGATGGTTGAGTCGATGTTGTAGTTCGCCGGCAGCGTATTGAGATCGCTATTGATTACCAGGGTCCCGCCCTGGACGTTGATGTCGCCGTTGAATGCATGCAGGTCGCCGGTCAGCTGCGTGGCACCCGCATTGGCCAAGATCTGGCCGGAAGTGGACGCGCTGGTATTGTAGGCGGCGCTGACAAGCGTGTTGGCCAAGATTAGATCGTCGCTCGTGTGGTTCAGCGCCAGCAGGCCGGTGCCGCTAAAGGTAATCACGTCATCGCCATCCAGCTCGCCGCTGGCCTGCGCCTCGGCGAGCTGCAGGCTACCGCCGGTACCGGAAAGCGTTGTATCGAAGCCAGCACCGAAGGCCAGCGAAGTGTTGCTGTTGAGTCGCAGTGAATTGCTGCCCGAATCCAGCCGCCCCCCATCGGTCAACACCAGGCTGCCGTCATTAAGCGCGGGCTGCCCACCCAACACGATGTCGCCTTTGATCAGCACGGATGAACCCGCACCAGTGACCTGAAGTTCCGAGCGCGAAAGGTATCCAGCGACCTCCCAACCCGACTCCATTGAACCGGCCGTGACTGTCGCACCATCGGCCACTTTCACCCGGCCGAAAAGGCTCAGTTCGCCGCTTGCATCCAATCTCGTACCACTCCCCGTGATCAGGGCTGTCGATTGGACATCCTTGAGTTTCGTATTTTCGAAAGTGACGGTGTCGGTTGATACCTGTGCACCATCCTTCAACGTGAACTGGGAGCGAAGCTGCAGGTCTTCCGCAGTCAGTTGACTCCCTCCGCCTTCAATGGCGATGACGCCGCCCGAGTAAGTGTCCGAACCGAAACTGCCGACCTCCTGCGTCAACGTGCCCGTCACGACCTTTGCACCATCGCTGACCTGAAGGCGCCCATTGGTGCCGCCACCAACGCTCAGCTCCTGCTTGACGTCCAGCGTGCTGCCTGCGCCACTGATCGTGAGCGCATTGTTCGGCCTGTAACCGCTGCGATTTCCGCCGATCGTCAAGTCGCCGGCGGAGACATGACCGCCATTGGTGATGTCGAGGGTTCCGTTACCCGTACCGCCCACGGTCAACAGCCCGTCATCGGCGATCGTCAGGGTACTTCCCTGGCCGTCCACGGTGACGCTACCGGTCGTGTTATCGCTTGCAGTAATGAGCGCATTGGAGAGCAACATGGATGCGGCGGACACCTGCCCTCCGTTTCGGATCGCCAATGTGGCCTTACCGCTATTGCCAACAGTGACATCGCCACTGGCGGTGAGCTGGCTAGATGCACCGTCCACCACGATCGACCCATTGGCGTTTCTGCCATCCCCCATCAACAGGTCGCCGACCTCGACCCGTCCGCCATTGCTGATGGCGAGGTCAGCCGTTCCGGCGACGCCCAACAAGAAATCTCCTGTACCGGTCGAAATGCTGGAGCCAGCGCCATCCACCATAAGCGTCGCTGTGGCCCCGCTCGCGTAACCAGACTGCAGCGACGCTGCGACGACGCTTGCGCTCCCGGTCACGTTGAGTGACCCAGAGCCACCCTGTCCAATGGCCAGCGTACGACCCGCCGACAAAACCGAGCCAGCGCCGTCCACGGATATATCGCCAGATGCCCCCTCTTCGAGACCGGCCCATATTTGGCCAGTCGTGCGGAAAGCTGCGCCATCTCGCACGTCGAGCACGCCATTGCCGCCTCGTCCTACGACAACCGTGTTCTTGGCAGAGAATTCCGAACCCGCTCCCAACACGTTCAACGCAAAGTTACTCCCTGCCGCATAGGCAATATCGAGACTGGTCGCGCTGTCCGAGGTTGAGACGATCCGGCCGCCACTGCTCACGGTGGCCGAACCCGAGCCGGCATATCCGAGGTTGAAATAGTGGGCTTGCAATAAGGAGCCTTGGCCATCCACCAAAGCGGTGGCATATGACCCTGCAGCCCGCGCAAAATAGACTGTCTGACCATTCGACAATTCCTCCGCACGCCCCCCATTGAGAACTTGAAGGGCGCCGGTGCCCTCGTTACCGATCACGAGTGCGCCGGAAACATACTGGAAAGCGCTGTTGTGAAATTTCAGCAATGCATCTGGTCCATCGATGGTCAATGTCCCGGTACCGCCCGTTTGCTCGCCCACCAGGCTCCGGTCTGCTGTCACGTGACCGCCATTAACGATCCGCAGGGCTCCCGCCTCATCGCTCCCGACGATGAAGCCATCCTTGTAGACGATCTCGGAATCAATACGATCGTCCCCATTGAAAACGACCGCTTGGGCTGCGGAAGCCGTACCGGCGCATCCCAGCCACAGCGCATGCAATAGGCATAGGGCGAATGGCCGTAGCGACGGTGCCTTCCTTCGATTCCCGGCAGACGCGCCAGCCGACATGGAGCAGGCCAGTTCCGAAGCCACCTGCATCACGCCCAACTGACGGTTGAAGACAAGCCGATAGATACGATTCATGAAAATTCCTTTTTCATTGGAGATGACACACGACAACACCCGGCAAGCCATCGAAAGGCTCCGGAAGGTCATGGACGCTTGGTGAGGAAGCTCGAACTGGCCGACGCTGCACACGAAGGCCGCTGAATACACGATGTGGCGCCGCCATCAGGGGCATTACTTCCTCCTTGAAGTCTTTCTGTCGCATGCATCCGCGTGCGACCTGAGCGAAACAAGACCAATCCCGGTCTCTGCTCTGAGCTTAGCATCGCCCGTGCGTGGCTAATATCGGAAAAATCTGATTCCCATCACCGATTCGAAGCCGCCTGACTACCGGACCGGCAGGCAAAAGCACGAAGGGCGTGCAGTCCGCAGATCGCACGCCCTTCGGGCTTACCTATCGGTGTATCGGCTCAACTCACTTGCCAGCACTCACGCCCAGCTGGTCCAGCATGAAGGCGTAGTACTCGGACATTTCCTGGTAGCGGCGGAAGCGGCCGGACTTGCCGCCGTGGCCAGCTTCCATGTTGGTACGGAAGACGACCGGCTGGGTGCCGGTATCCAGGTCGCGCAGGCGGGCGACGTACTTGGCAGGCTCCCAGTACTGCACCTGTGAATCCCACAGGCCGGTGCCGACGAACATCGCCGGATACGCCTGCGACTTCAGGTTGTCGTAGGGCGAATAGGTGAGGATGTAGTCGTAGAAGGCCTGCTTCTCCGGATTGCCCCACTCGTCGTATTCGTTGGTGGTCAGCGGGATGCTCGGGTCCAGCATGGTAGTGACTACGTCTACGAACGGCACCTGCGAAATGATCACGCGGTAGTCCTGCGGGGCCATGTTGGTGATGGCGCCCATCAGCAGGCCGCCGGCGCTGCCGCCCATCGCCGCGACGCGATCCTTGGCGGCATAGCCCTGCTTGACCAGCGCTTCGGTCACGTCGATGAAGTCAGTGAAGGTGTTCTTCTTGTTGAGCAGCTTGCCGTTGTCGTACCAGGCGCGACCCATTTCCTCACCGCCGCGGATATGGGCGATGGCATAGACCATGCCGCGGTCCAGCAAGCTCACCACCGGGCCGGAAAACCCCGGGTCCATCGACGCGCCGTAGCTGCCATAGCCGTATTGCAGCAGCGCAGCCGTGCCGTCCTTTTTGAAACCGTTCTTGTAGACCAACGACACCGGCACCTTGGTGCCGTCGCGCGCGGTGACCCACAGGCGTTCAGTGGTGTACTTGCTGGCGTCATAGCCCAGCACTGGCTGCTGCTTCATCAGCCTGCGCTCACCGGTGGCGGTATTGAGTTCGTAGGTGGTGGCCGGCGTGGTCAGCGAGGTATAGCTGTAGCGCAGCCAGGGCGTGTCGTGTTCGGAATTGACGTCCAGGCCCATCGAATACGCCGGCTCGTCCGCCTTGACGAAAGAGGACCCACCATCCTTCGCAAGCAGGCGAATGCGCTCCAGGCCGTCCGAACGCTCACCGATGGCGGTGAAGCCGTCGAACAGCTCGAAGCCATCGATATAGACGCTGTCGCTGTGCGCGACCCAGTCCTTCCAGTCCTTGCGCGAGCTGCTGCCATCAGCCGCAGTGACGATCTTGAAGTTGGTGGCGCCATCGGCATTGGTGCGGATCACCCAGCGGCCGTCCAGGTGGTCGGCGCTGTATTCCACGTCGCGCGCGCGCGGTGCCAGCACGGCGAACTCCTTTGGATCGGCCGCAAGCGCGCAGCGCATTTCCGAGGACACGGTGCTTTGCACGCCGATGCAGATGTACTTGTCGTCGCGGGTGCGGTCGACGCCCATGTAGAAGCTGTCGTCGTGTTCTTCGTAGACCAGCGTATCGCTGCTGGCCGGCGTGCCCAGCACGTGCTTCTTCACGCGCACGGTGAGCAGGGTGTCCGGGTCGTTCTCGACGTAGAACACGGTCTTGTTGTCGTCGGCCCAGACAATGTTGGGCGACACGCCAGTGATCTGGTCGGCATAGACCTCGCCGGTGGCGAGGTTCTTGAAGCGGATCGTGTACTGGCGGCGGCCAACGGCATCGTCGGCATAGGCCAGGAGCTGATTGTCCTGGCTCACATTCCAGTCGCCGACGCTGTAATAGCCCTTGTCACCGGCCAGGGCGTTGACGTCCAGCAGCACTTCTTCCGGCGCCTCCATGCTGCCCTTGCGTCGCGCATGCACCGGGTAATCCTTGCCGGTCTCAAAACGCGTGTAATACCAGTAGCCGCGCTCGCGGTACGGCACCGAGGCATCGTCCTGCTTGATGCGCGCCACGATCTCCTTGTACAGCGTGTCCTGCACCGGCTTGAGCGGTGCCAGCACCGCATCGGCATAGGCGTTCTCGGCCTTCAGGTAATCCAGCATTTCCGGATTGGCCCGCTCGTCGTCGCGCAGCCAGTAGTACTCGTCCTGGCGGCTGGCACCGAAAGGCGCAGTCACCTTATGCGGCTTCTTGGCCACGTCCGGTGGTGTCAGGGTGGCGGCGGAGGCGGAGGAAAGGGAAGCACTCATGAGCAGAACGGCCAGCAGCGAAGAGGAAGGATTCATGGATGGGTCGTGTCCGGTGCGGATGCAAGGGAGAACGTCCGCCGCATCGTGCAGCGGACGCAAGTCACGCGCTCAGTTGGACAGCTGCTGCCACAGGAAGCTGTAGGCCAATGCGTTCATGTGTGCCGATTGCGCGTTGTTGGCCGCGCCACCGTGGCCGCCTTCGATGTTCTCGTAGTAGCGCACGTCCTTGCCGGCATCGAGCATCTTGGCCGCCATCTTGCGGGCGTGGCCGGGATGCACGCGATCATCACGGGTGGAGGTCATGAACAAGGTCGGCGGATAGGTCTTGCTGGCGTCGAACAGGTGGTACGGCGAGAAGGTCTTGATGTACTCCCAGTCAGCCGTATCCGGATTGCCGTACTCGGCCATCCACGACGCACCAGCCAGCAGGTGGCTGTAGCGCTTCATGTCCAGCAGCGGCACCTGCACCACCACCGCGCCGAACAGCTGCGGATACTGGGTCAGCATGTTGCCGGTGAGCAGGCCGCCGTTGCTGCCGCCCTGGATGCCCAGGTGCTTGGGCGAAGTCACCTTGGTCGAAATCAGGTCTTCGGCAACTGCGGCGAAATCTTCGTAGGCCTTGTGGCGATTGGCCTTCAATGCGGCCTGGTGCCAGCGCGGGCCGTACTCGCCACCGCCCCGGATGTTGGCCACCGCGTACACGCCGCCCTTCTCCAGCCAGCCCTTGCCCACGCCACCGGAATAGCCCGGCGTCATCGAGATCTCGAACCCGCCATAGCCGTACAGCAGCGTTGGCGTGCTGCCGTCGTATTTCAGATCCTTCGGGCGGACCATGAAATACGGCACCTTGGTGCCATCCTTGGACGTGGCGAAGTGCTGCTCGATCACATCACGCGAGGCATCGAAGAATGCCGGCATGGTCTTGAGCGGTTCGATCCTGGCCGCAGGCGTGGCGGCGTCGGCCAGCATCAGCGTGGTCGGGGTCAGGTAGTCGGTGACGGTCAGCCACAACGCATCGGAATCGTCGCTGTCCACGGCGCTGGCGCCGATCGCACCAAATGCCGAATCGCCGACCTTCAGCGGCGCCGATACCCATTTGCCGCCGGTGTGGGTCAGCACGCTCAGGCGATTCTTCACGTCCTGCATGACGTTGAGCACGACGTGGTGGCGGGTGAACGAAGCACTGGCCAGCGAGGTGGTCGCAGTCGGCTCGAACAGCACGTCGAAGTCGCGCTTGCCGGCCATGAAATCATTGAAGTTGGTCACCAGCAGCGAACCGGCTGCGTAGGTCTTGCCGCCCACGGTCCATGGGTCGCGCAGTTCCAGGGTCAGCCATTCGCGGTGCACGCCCTTCTGCGCCGAATTGGGTGCGTCGATCTTGGTGAGCTTGCCGGACGCTCCCGCGCATCCTGCGCTCGCGTCACTCGCACATCCATGTGCATCGTCGCGCGCCCGCAGGTACAGCTCGTCGTTGTAGAAGGCCAGCGTGCGGCTGACGAAATCACGCTCGTAGCCGGGCGTGGCGTCGTGCATGCCGGCGATGTACATGTCGTCCGGCTTGCCTTCGTACACGATCTTGGCCGAATCCAGCGGCGTGCCACGCTTCCACTCCTTGACGATGCGCGGATAGCCGGAAGCCGTCAGGCTGCCTTCGCCGAAATCACTGTAGACATACACCGTGTCCGCATCGATCCAGCTCAGCGCGCCCTTGGCGGCCGGGCGATAGAACCCACCATCGACCCAGGCCTTGGTGGTCAAGTCGAACTCACGGGTGACGTCGGCATCGGAGCCGCCGCGCGACAGCGCGATCAGGCAGCGGGTGTAGTCCGGCTTGCGGCACTCGGCGCCGTGCCAGACCCAGGTTTCCTTTTCCGCGGCGTTGAGCGCGTCGATGTCCAGCACCGTTTCCCAGGTGGGATTGGGCTTGCGGTATTCGGCCAGCGTGGTCCGGCGCCAGATGCCGCGCGCGTGGTCCTTGTCCTTCCACAGGTTGTAGTAGAAGTCACCGATCTTCTCGACGTAGGGAATCTTGGCATCCGAATCCAGGATGGTGCGGATGTCGCCTTCCAGCTGCTTGAACTGCGGGGTGCCAGCCAATTCGCTTTCCGTCTTCGCGTTCTGCTCCTTCACCCAGGCCAGCGGCTTGGCGCCCTCGACCTCCTCCATCCACTGGTACGGGTCGGCGGTCATGGTGGTGTTCTCCTGGGCATGGGCAGCACCGGCGGCGGTCAGGCCAGCCACCAGGGCGAGTGCGAGTCGGTTCAAAGCGGGTCTCCGTCAGCGGCAGATAGCCGCCGCACGCTAGCACATGCCCTGCGACCGGCACCCCGTGCCGAAGGTCAGGCTGCGCGTGTCAGTGGCGCCAGCTTCGGCCGCCGGCGACGCGCCTGGGCGCCGCGACGCGCGGGCAGCGGGACCAGCGCGGCCTTGGCACGCTGCGGCGCCGGCCACGACGGCAGGCGGAAGCGGTGCAGCGACCACCACGCCACCAGCGGCAGGCCCGCCAGCCACAGCGGCGTCCAGCCCAGCAGGTCGGTCGACCCACGCCCGGCCGGCAACAGCATCACCAGGGCCAGGCCGGTCAGGGCAGCGATTCGCAGCACCAGTTCCAGGCGCAGATCGGCATGGGAAGCAGCGTGGACAACGGTCGGTCGGTCAGCCATGGCGGTGGGTCCTGTTGGGTCGGGACGTGCAGGCTGCCGGGCGTCCTTCTCACCGGTTGCGACACCTGCGCCTGCCTTCCAGGGCGCCCCGTTCCTGTGTAGAGCGGAGCTTGCTCCGCTGGGGCCTGCCTCTTTTGGCACATTCCTCTTTGATCCGGGAGAAAAGCAGCGGAGCGAGCTCCGCTATACATGGACGAGGAGCCGGATGCCGGCTCGATAGAACCCGCATGGGATCGCCACAATCACCTGAAAACGAAGAAGCCCGGATGTCGCCATCCGGGCTTCATTGTTTCCAGCCTCTATCGGGCCTTGGGTCAGCTCAGCTGGCCGTGGCAGTGCTTGTACTTCTTGCCGCTGCCGCAGGGGCATGGATCGTTGCGGCCGACCTTGGGTTCGTCGCGCAGGATCGTGCCCTGGATGCCGGCGGCCGCCGCCTGTGCGGCCTGGGCCTGGGCAGCCTCTTCGTCGGCGCTGTAACCGCCGGTTTCGGCATGCTGGAACTGCATGGCGCGCTGCTGGGCTTCGGCGGCACGACGGTCCTGCGCCTCCAGTTCGGCCACTTCCTCTTCGCTGCGGATGCGCAGGCGCGACAGGATGGTCACCACCTCGCGCTTGACGCTTTCCAGCATCTCCGAGAACAGTTCGAAGGCTTCCTTTTTGTATTCCTGCTTGGGCTGCTTCTGCGCGTAACCACGCAGGTGGATGCCCTGGCGCAGGTAATCCATGCGCGCCAGGTGTTCCTTCCAGCCCTTGTCCAGCACGGTCAGCATCACGTGCTTTTCCAGCGCGCGCATGGTTTCGGCGCCGACCTGCACTTCCTTCTGCTCGAAGTGCGCGTTCATCGCGTCCTGCACGCGGGCCTCGATGCGCTCGGCATCCAGCTCTTCGATGTCCTGCGGCCACTGGGTGACCGGCAGCTCGATGCCAGCCTCGGACGCCAGCTCGGCCTGCAGTGCCGGCAGGTCCCACTGCTCGTCGATCGAGTTCGGCGGCACGTGGCGGGCCACCAGGTCGGCGACCACGTCACCGCGGATGCCCTCCACGTTGTCCTTCACCGACTCGGCGTCCAGCAGTTCGTCGCGCTGGGCGTAGATCACCTTGCGCTGGTCGTTGTTGACGTCGTCGAAGTCCAGCAGGTTCTTGCGGATGTCGAAGTTGTGCGCCTCGACCTTGCGCTGGGCCTTTTCGATCTGGCGGCTGACGAGGCGATCTTCGATCACGTCGTCTTCCTTCATGCCGATCAGCTTCATCGCCTTCTGCACCCAGTCGCTGGCGAAGATGCGCATCAGGTTGTCTTCCAGCGACAGGTAGAAACGGGACGAACCCGGATCGCCCTGGCGGCCGGAACGGCCACGCAGCTGGTTGTCGATACGCCGCGATTCGTGGCGCTCGGTGCCCACGATGTGCAGGCCGCCGGCCTGCTTGACCGTCTCGTGGCGCATCTTCCATTCGGACTTGGCGCGGGCGATGTCCAGCTCCGGGGCGTCTTCGCCCATGGTCGCCAGTTCGGTTTCCAGCGAACCGCCCAGCACGATGTCGGTACCGCGGCCAGCCATGTTGGTGGCGATGGTCACCGCGCCCGGGCGGCCAGCGTTGGCCACGATCGAGGCTTCGCGCTCGTGCTGCTTGGCGTTGAGCACTTCGTGCGGCACGTTGTTCTTGGTCAGGTGCTCGCTGAGCAGCTCGGAGGTTTCGATCGAGGTCGTGCCCACCAGCACCGGCTGGCCGCGCGCGTAGCACTCCTGGATGTCCACCAGCACGGCATTGAACTTGCCCTTGCGGTTCAGGAACACCTGGTCCGGCGAATCCTTGCGGATGGTCGGGCGGTTGGTCGGGATCACGATCACTTCCAGGCCGTAGATGCTCTGGAATTCGTAGGCCTCGGTATCGGCCGTACCGGTCATGCCGGCCAGCTTGCCGTACATGCGGAACAGGTTCTGGAAGGTGATGCTGGCCAGGGTCTGGTTTTCGCGCTGGACCGGCACGCCTTCCTTCGCTTCCACGGCCTGGTGCAGGCCATCGGACCAGCGACGGCCCACCAGCGTGCGGCCGGTGAATTCATCGACGATCACCACTTCGCCATCGCGCACGATGTAGTCCACGTCGCGCTGGTAGATGGCATGCGCGCGCATGGCGGCATTGAGGTGGTGGACCACGCCCAGGTTCTGCGGCGAATAGAGGCCGTCGTCCTCGTCGTCCTTGAGGATGCCAGCCTGGCGCAGCAGGTCTTCGGCATGGGTCTGGCCAGCCTCGGACAGGTGGACCTGCTTGGATTTTTCATCCACCCAGTAGTCGCCCTCGCCTTCCTCGGTTTCCTGCTTGAGCAGCGCGGGCACGATGCGGTTGACGCGGACGTACAGTTCCGGGGAATCGTCGGCCGGGCCGGAAATGATCAGCGGCGTGCGCGCTTCGTCGATCAGGATCGAGTCGACTTCGTCGACGATCGCGTAATGCAGGCTGCGCTGGTGGCGGTCTTCGCGCGCCATCGCCATGTTGTCGCGCAGGTAGTCGAAGCCGAATTCGTTGTTGGTGCCGTAAGTGATGTCGCTGGCGTAAGCGGCGCGCTTGTCGCCATGCGGCATGCCCGGGTAGACCACGCCGACGCTCAGGCCCAGCCAGTTGTACAGCTTGCCCATCTGCGCCGAATCGCGGCGGGCCAGGTAGTCGTTGACCGTGACCACGTGGACGCCCTTGCCTTCCAGCGCGTTGAGGTACACGGCCAGGGTGGCGACCAGAGTCTTGCCTTCGCCGGTGCGCATCTCGGCGATCTTGCCCAGGTGCAGGACCATGCCGCCGACCAGCTGCACGTCGTAATGGCGCAGGCCCAGCACGCGCCGGGAGGCTTCACGGCAGACTGCGAAGGCTTCGGGCAACACTTTATCCAGCGCCTCGCCATCGGCGATGCGCTTCTGGAATTCAGGGGTCTTGGCTTTCAGCGCATCGTCGCTGAGCTTCTGGATGTCCGGTTCCAGCGCATTGATGCGCGCCACCTGGCGGTCGAGCTGTTTGAGCAGGCGTTCGTTGCGACTGCCGAAGACGCGGGTGAGCAAGCTGTTGATCATGAAGAAGGAACCAGAATGGAGAGGAGCGTCGGCACCGCCCTGGCCTCTTTCCATCCCCAAGGCCGGGTGCCGAAAAGCGAAACAGGGCGCAAGGCGCCCCGTTCCGGCAACACGACATTGTAGCTTGGGGCGCCGCCGGACGAATCAAGACCGTCCGTCGAAGCCTTAGCCGCGGCCGCGGACACCCACGGGCGTGGGGCCTTCGCCCAGGAATTTGCGCGGATTGACCACGCGCCCGTCTTCCCAGACCTCGAAATGCACGTGCGCCCCGGTCGAGCGACCGGTCGAACCGGCCTTGGCCACCGTCTGGCCCGCACGGACCAGGTCGCCCGGCTTCACCACCAGGCGCGAGTTGTGTGCGTAGCGGGTGACATAGCCGTTGCCGTGGTCGACCTCGATCACGTTGCCGTAGCCGCTGCGCACGCCGGCGAAACTGACCACGCCATCGGCCACGGCCAGCACCGGATCACCCACGCTGGCCTTGAAATCGATGCCCTTGTGGCGTTCGCCACCGCCGCCGAACGGATCGGCACGGCTGCCGAAGCCAGAGGTGATGTAGGTATTGGCCAATGGCATGCGCGAAGGCGTGGCGTTGCGGTCCAGCTGGCGATTGAACAGCAGCGATTCCAGCACCGACAGCTGCTGGCCGGAGGCATCGAACTTGGCCTGCAGTTCGTCCAGGCCATGGGCCAGTTCGCGCGGCGGCATGTCGCTGGTGGCGCCTTCCGGGCCACCCACGCCGACCGGCTCATCGAAATTGAACTCGCCGTCTTCCAGCTTGCCCATCTGGGTCAGGCGTTCGCCCAGCGCGTTGAGCCGGTTGGCCTGCGCCTGCAGTTCGCCCAGGCGGGCGGACATCGCGTTGACTTCCTGCTGGGCGCCGCGCTTGACCTGTTCCAGCTCAGTCTGCTGGCGGTCGGCCTTGGCCTGCAGGTAGGAGACCTGCACCATCCCAAAAGCACTGCGTCCGGCCAGTCCCAACAGCAGTCCGCCGACGACCAGGATCCCCGCGCTGAGCAGCGGCCTGGTATGGCTGAAGCGCCTGGCCTGCACGGTGCGCAGACTCAGGTGATGGCGCGCCCAGGAGCGCGTATTGTGAATGATGTTATTGAAGCTCATGGATCAGTGATGTCCCATCCGAAGTCCCAGCCGCGTCGTCCGGCGACTCCGCTCCCGGCCCTTGAGGCCGCGATGGCGTCGTCAGCCGCCGACCCGCTGCGTCACGCAATGAAGCTCGACGCACTGGAACAGCAACTTCGCCCCTGTCTTCCGCCTGCCCTTGCTGAGCATTGCCGGCTTGCCAACATCACAGGCGATCGTTTGGTTTTTATCGTCGACTCGCCGGTCTGGAATGCCAGGCTGCGCCTGGCCTCGAACGAACTCATCGAAGTGGCCCGATCCCTCGGATTGGGAGTCAACTCCGTGACCTCCCGTGTGTCCATGCAATCCCTGTCCCCGTCCGCATCGGCCAACACGCCGATCCAGCAGCAGTCACCGACAGCGCGCGAAGCGCTGCGGGTGGCACTGGCCATGCTGGAGGAATCCCCATCCGCCAAGACGGCTGCCGTGGAACACGGCCCGCACTCGCGTCTTAAACGTTAAGACCGGGTGCAAGGCCGGCAGGCATCGTACCGACCCCACGGGGACCAGTCGTTAGATGGAAGTTAGAATTTAGTTAACCATCGCCAGTTCAGGCGATGCGGTTCACGTTTTGACAGTTGGCCGCTGTGATGCGGCTCATCTCGAGATCAGTGCGCCAGCGCCGAGACCGGTGCCGCGTACAGGACCGGCGCCGGCTCCCCAGCAACGGCGTCGAAGGAGACTTCTTCCCAGGCATCGGTCTGCGCCATCAGCGCACGCACCAGGGTGTTGTTGAGCGCATGACCGGACTTGTAGCCCTCGTACGCGCCCAGGATGGCGTGCCCGGCGAGGTACAGGTCGCCGATGGCATCCAGGATCTTGTGGCGCACGAACTCGTCGGCGTAGCGCAGGCCGTCGTCGTTGAGCACGCGGAACTCGTCCAGCACGATGGCGTTGTCCATCGAGCCGCCCAGGCCCAGGTTGCGCTCACGCATGTATTCCAGGTCACGCATGAAGCCGAAGGTACGCGCACGCGCCACTTCACTCACATAGCCGCCGGTGGAGAAATCCACTTCGGCACGCGACTGCGAGGCTGGGATCATTGGATGGTCGAACTTGACCGTGAAGCCCAGCTTGAAGCCTTCGTAGGGCACGAAGCTGGCGACCTTGTCGCCATCGCGCACTTCGACCGGCTTGATGATGCGGATGAAACGCTTGGGTGCGTTCTGTTCGACGATGCCCGCCGACTGCAGCAGGAACACGAACGGACTGGCCGAACCATCCATGATCGGCAGCTCGGCCGAGGACAGTTCCACGTAGACGTTGTCCACGCCCAGGCCCGCCAGCGCCGACATCAGGTGTTCGACGGTCTGCACCTTGGCCGGGCCACTGCTCAGGCCAGTGCACAGCGTGGTTTCGGTCACCAGCGCGGCATCGGCAGGAATCTCCACCACCGGATCGAGATCGACGCGACGGAATATCACGCCGGTATTCGGCGCGGCAGGACGCAGGGTCATGAAGACCTTCTCGCCGCTGTGCAGGCCGACGCCGGTGGCGCGGATCACGTTTTTGAGGGTGCGCTGGGGAATCATGGGTCGCCGCCCGGGGGCACTAAATATCAAGATCGCGTGAGAATACCACGCAGGCAG
Source organism: Pseudoxanthomonas sp. (assembly GCF_027498035.1). Classification (NCBI taxonomy): domain Bacteria; kingdom Pseudomonadati; phylum Pseudomonadota; class Gammaproteobacteria; order Lysobacterales; family Lysobacteraceae; genus Pseudoxanthomonas; species Pseudoxanthomonas sp. Next base: position 3,543,054 of record NZ_CP114978.1, on the reverse strand, counting down.
ATGAATCTGAACGGAAGAGGACAGTAATCCCCCGGCCGCCGGAGTGGGGCCGCGTCGCCGCCTTTGCAAGGAAAAACCCGCCGGACCGGACACACCGGCCCGGCGGAAAAGTAAGGACGTGACACGGGACTGCGAGACAGCTGCCGCCTTCAGGTCATTCGCCGCCCGGACAAGGCGGCGCACAGCACCATCAGGCGGGTCGATCAATCGGCCTGGCGACGCAGGAACGCAGGGATATCCAGGTAGTTGTCCGGCAGTTCGGCCGACTGCGCGTTGCCAGCCGGGGCGCTGCTGGTGGGCTCGCCGGCGTTGCGGCGCAAGCCCAGGCCCTGGGTCGCACCGATCACCGGATCGGCCTTGAAGCCGGTGTTGGGCAGGGACACCGCGTCGATCGGCATGCCGGTGGTGGCATCGCGGACCAGCTTGATCGGTGCACGCACCGGCTCACGCTGGTAGCCGCCCAGGTCGGCACCGGTGCGGACCGGCTGGCGCACGGTGGCGCGGTTCAGGCCGGTGGCAACCACGGTCACGCGGACTTCGTCCTGCATGTTCGGGTCGAGCACGGTGCCGACCACGACGGTGGCGTCTTCCGAAGCGAAGCCTTCCACGGTGCGACCGACTTCGTCGAATTCGGCCATGGTGAAGTCCGGACCGGCAGTGATGTTGACCAGGATGCCGTTGGCGCCGGCCAGGTTCACATCGTCCAGCAGCGGGTTCTGGATCGCGGCTTCGGCGGCGGCCTGGGCGCGGTCATCGCCACGTGCGGCGCCGGTGCCCATCATGGCCAGGCCCATTTCGCTCATCACGGTGCGCACGTCGGCAAAGTCGACGTTGATCAGGCCCGGACGCACGATCAGGTCGGCGATGCCCTGCACGGCGCCCAGCAGCACGTCGTTGGCAGCGCGGAAGGCCTGGATCATGGTGGCGTTGCGGCCCAGCACGGTGATCAGCTTTTCGTTCGGAATGGTGATCAGCGAGTCGCAATGTGCGGACAGTTCTTCGATGCCCTTCAGCGCAACCTGCATGCGGCGGCGACCTTCGAACGGGAACGGCTTGGTGACCACGGCCACGGTCAGGATGCCCATTTCCTTGGCCAGCTGGGCCACGACCGGGGCTGCGCCGGTGCCGGTGCCACCGCCCATGCCGGCGGTGATGAACACCATGTCCGCGCCGGTCAGCGCCTCGATGATGCGGTCGCGATCTTCCAGCGCAGCCTGGCGGCCGACTTCCGGGTTGGCGCCTGCACCCAGGCCCTTGGTGACGTTGCCGCCGAGCTGCAGCTGCTGCTTGGCGCCGCAGTTCTTGATCGCCTGCGAATCGGTGTTGGCGGTGATGAATTCCACGCCGTCCACGCTGCTGCTGACCATGTGGGCCACGGCATTGCCGCCGCCGCCGCCCACGCCGATGACCTTGATCACCGCGTTGGGAGCCATCGTTTCAACCAGTTCGAAATGTGCCATGTCCGTTGTCCTCATTCTTATGTGGGTATGTGTTTTCTTTTTGAGTACCGCTGGGTGACGCTCAAATCCCGTGTCCCTCTCCCGCCTCACGCCAGCGCGCCCTCGCACCGGCGTCATGCCTCGCCGCGTCGAATCAGAATTCGCCGCTGTACCAGTTCTTCAGCTTCTTGAGCCAGCTACCCGCCTTGCCCGTGGGCAAGGACGGACGGCGCGGATGCTCGATCTGGCTGCCCATCAACAGCAGGCCCACGCCGGTGGCGTGCACCGGGTTGCCGACCACTTCGCCCAGGCCGGTGACGTGCTGCGGGATGCCGATGCGTACCGGCATCTGCAGCATTTCCTCGGCCAGCTCGACCACGCCTTCCATCTTCGAGGCGCCGCCGGTCAGGACCATGCCGGCACGGACCAGTTCCTCGAAGCCGGAACGCCGCAGTTCGGCCTGGACCATCTCGAAGATTTCCTCGTAGCGGCCCTGCACCGCCTGCGCCAGCGCATGACGCGGCATGCGGCGCGGCGGACGGTCACCCACCGACGGCACCTGGATGCTTTCTTCGGCCGTGGCCAGTTGGGCAAGCGCACAGGCGTAGCGGACCTTGATCTGCTCGGCTTCCGGGGTCGGCGTGCGCAGCATGTGCGCGATGTCGTTGGTGACGTGGTCGCCGGCGATCGGCAGGCTTGCGGTATGGCAGATCGCGCCCTGCACGAACACGGCCAGGTCGGTGGTGCCCGCGCCCATGTCGACCAGGACCACGCCCAGCTCGCGTTCGTCGGCGGTCAGCACGGCCACCGACGAAGCCAGCGACGACAGGATCAAGTCGTCGATCTGCAGGCCGCAGCGCTGCACGCACTTGGAGATGTTGGCCGCGGCCGACTGCGCGCACACCACCAGGTGCGCATGCACTTCCAGGCGCACGCCGGTCATGCCAACCGGATTGCGGATGCCTTCCTGCGAATCGTCCAGCACGTATTCGCGCGGGATCGCGTGCAGGATCTTCTGGTCGGCCGGAATGGCCACGGCCTTGGCCGCATCCAGGACGCGATCCAGGTCCGACCAGGTCACCTCGCCATCGCGGATCGGCACGATGCCGGGCGAGTTCTTGCACTGCACGTGCGCGCCGGAAATAGACGCATAGACCGAACGGATCTCGCAGCCGGCCATCAGTTCGGCTTCTTCCACCGCACGCTGGATCGACTGCACGGTCGATTCGATATCGACCACCACGCCGCGCTTGAGGCCGCGTGACTCATGGCTGCCGATGCCGATCACTTCGATCGGGTTGCCGGGGGAATATTCACCGACCAGCGCCGTCACCTTGGAGGTGCCGATGTCCAGTCCGACGATCAGGGATTTGTCGCCCTTGCGATTCATGCGTGGAGTGCCTGCTGTGATGCGTGCGGGGTCAGCGCGGCCTGGCGGGCCGGCGCAACCGCGCTGGAAGAAGTCGGGGGTGCGGCGCCATCGTTGGCAGCCGGCTTGGTTCCGCCCCAGGTCAGGGCGAAACCGTTGGTGTAACGCAGGTCCACGTGCGCCAGTACGCGGGTATCACCCAACAGGCGCGGCAACAGGCGCGAAAAGCGCAGCAGGCGCGGCCGTGCATCGGCGCGACCGATCACCACGTCCAGGCCATTGCCCAGCTTGAGCGACCAGCTGCCACGGGCGTCCATCACCAGCGCGTCAACCTTCAGGCCCATCGGCGCGAACAGCTGGGTCGATTCGTTGTACAGCGCGACCACGTCCTTGACCTGTCCATCGGGACCGCCAAGCTGCGGCAGCGCGCTGGCATCGACGTTCTTGGGCACGGGGAACAGCGCGCCGTCGACCGACAGCAGGCGATCACTGCCCCAGCGCGCGAACGGCTTGTGTTCGACGATGATCACTTCCAGCACGTCGGGCCAACGCTTGCGCACCTGCGCGCTCTCGACCCACGGCAGGCGCTCGACCGCATCCTGCGCATCGACCAGCTTGACCGCGAAGAAGCCGCGCTGTGCGTACGGCATGACCACGGCACGCAGCTGGGCCGGATCCACACGCTGCATGTCGCCACCGACGCGCAGCTTGGTCAGCGGCCAGCGCTCGGCGCCGATCCAGCCGTTGAACACGGCCACGACCGGCAGCGCGACCAGGGCCAGCGCCAGGATCCAGGTCAGCACGCGCAGCACGTTGCTCATGCGGCGGGCGTCTCCAGGGTCGATTCCAGGATGCGCCAGCACAGCTCTTCGAAGCCGACCCCAGCCTGGCGCGCGGCCTTGGGCACCAGCGAGTGGCTGGTCATGCCCGGCGCGGTGTTCACTTCCAGCAGATAGAACGCGCCGGTGCTGCCATCGCGCATCACGTCCACACGGCCCCAGCCACGGCAGCCGGCGGCGTTGAACGCGGCCAGCGCGATCCGGCGAATTTCGTCCTCGGCATCACCATCCAGGCCGGGGCACAGGTATTGGGTGTCCTCGGCGATGTACTTGGCGTTGTAGTCGTACCAGGCGCCCTTGGGCACGATCCGGATCGACGGCAGCGCAGCCTGGCCGACGATGGCGACGGTGAGTTCATCACCGACCACCAGCTGCTCCATCAGCAGCTCGCCGTCGTAGCGCGCGGCCAGGGCCACGGCCTCATCCAGCTGTGCGTCTTCGAACACGCGGGTGACGCCGACGCTGGAGCCTTCGTTGGCCGGCTTGACGATGACGGGCAGGCCGAGCCTGGCCGCGGCGGCATGCACGTCGCCGGCTTGCGCGGTCGAAGGCAGGCGCACGTAGCGCGGCGTTGGCAGGTCCAGCGACAGCCAGACCTGCTTGGTGCGCACCTTGTCCATGCTCAGCGCCGAGCCGAGCACGTCCGAGCCGGTGTACGGCACGCCGAAGGCTTCCATCAGTCCTTGGACGATGCCGTCCTCGCCGCCGCCGTTATGGCCATGCAGGACGTTGAAGACGCGGTCGCAACCGCCTTCCGCCAACAGCCTGGCCAGCGCGGGAATGCCATCGACCGCGAAGGCGGCAACGCCGCGCGCAGTCAATGCCTCCAGCACGTTGGCACCGGAGTTCAACGACACCTCGCGTTCGCTGGAAGTCCCGCCCATCAACACGGCGACGCGGCCGAACACGGCCGGATCGTTGCTGCGCAGCGGCGGGAATTGCGCCATCACGCTCATGCGCCGGTGATCTCCGTGAAGCCCTTGGCGGCGATGTGCTGGGACACGTGGCCGATATCGCCTGCGCCCATCAACAACAGCAGGTCGCCGTCCTGCAGCACGTCCGGCAACACGGTCGGCAGATCGTTCACGGTGCTGACCACGACCGGCTCGTTGCGGCCACGCGCACGGATGGCACGAGCCAGCGACTTGGCATCGGCACCGGCAATCGGCGCCTCGCCGGCCGGATAGACCTCGCTCAGCACCAGCGCATCGACTTCGCTCAGCACCGCGGCGAACGCATCGAACTGATCGCGCGTGCGGCTGTAGCGATGCGGCTGGAACGCCACGACCAGGCGCTTGTCCGGCCAGCCACCACGAGCGGCGGCGAACACCGCCGCCAGTTCGCGCGGGTGATGGCCGTAGTCGTCGATCAGCTGCACGGTGGCGCCGCGACCGGTGGCGATCGCGCCCAGGTCGTTGAAGCGGCGACCGATGCCGGAGAAGTTGGCCAGCGCGCGGGCGATCGTGCCCGGCTGCACGCCGAGCTGCCAGCCAACCGCGGCGGCGGCCAGCGCATTGAGCACGTTGTGGATGCCCGGCAGCGCCAGGGTCACGTTGACCGACACGTCCTCGGGCAGGCACAGGGTGAAGCGCATCTTGCCGCCTTCCTGCACCACGTTCTCGGCACGGATGTCGGCGTGGTCCGACAGGCCGTAGGTCATCACATGGCGCGGGGTTTCGGCAGCCAGCGCGGCCACTTCCGGATCGTCGATGCACAGCACCGCCAGGCCGTAGAACGGCAGACGCTGCAGGAACTCGGCGAACGCCGCCTGCACGCGGGCGAAGTCGTTGCCGTAGTTCTCCAGGTGATCGGCATCGATGTTGGTGATGATCGCGATCAGCGGGCTCAGGCGCAGGAAGCTGCCGTCGCTCTCGTCGGCCTCGGCCACCAGCCACTGGCCATCGCCGAGCTTGGCGTTGGCGCCCGCGGCGAGCAGCTGGCCGCCGATGACGAAGGTCGGGTCCAGCCCACCTTCGCTCAGCACTGCCGCGGTCAGGCTGGTGGTGGTGGTCTTGCCGTGCGTGCCGGCCACGGCGATGCCGCGGCGGAAGCGCATCAGCTCGGCCAGCATCATCGCGCGCGGCACGATTGGAATGCGCTGGCTGCGCGCTTCCATCAGCTCCGGGTTGTCGGCCTTGATCGCGCTGGACACCACCACGCAATCGGTCCCCAGCACGTTGGATGCGTTGTGGCCGCGCATCACGCGCGCGCCCAGCGACACCAGTCGCCTGGTTGCGGCATTCTCCGAAGCATCCGAACCGGACACCTCGTAGCCGAGCGTGCACAGCACCTCGGCGATGCCACTCATGCCCGAGCCGCCGATGCCGACGAAATGCACACGGCGGAACACCTGTGCCAAGTCGCCGGTGTTCTGCAACCGGCGTTCACGCGCCGCGGAAATCATGCGGCCTCCTCCAAAATAATGTCTGCGATGCGCTCAGCGGCATCAGGGCGCGCCAGGCGGCGCGCGGCGTTGGCCATCTCCAGGCGGCGCGGCGCATCGGCCGACAACACCGCCAGGACGCGCTGCAAATGCACGCCCAGGGTGTCGTCCTGCTTCAACAGCACCGCGGCGCCGTGTTCGACCAGGTACTGCGCGTTCTTGGTCTGGTGGTCGTCGACCGCGGCGGCGAACGGCACCAGCACGCTGCCGATGCCGGCGGCGCACAGTTCGGCCAGGGTCGAAGCACCGGCGCGGCACACCACCAGATCGGCCCAGGCATAGGCCTGTGCCATGTCGGCGATGAAGCTCTCCACGCTGGCGCTGACGCCGGCCTGTGCGTAGGCCGCATCGGCCTCCGCACGCAGTTTCTCGCCGCACTGGTGGCGCACTTCGGCCGGCAGCTTCAATGCAGCCAACGCCTGTGGCACGGCAGTGTTCAAGGCGCGCGCGCCCTGGCTGCCACCCAGCACCAGCAGACGCAGCGGGCCTTCGCGTCCAGCCAGGCGCTGGTCCGGCGCGGCGATGGCGGCGATTTCCTCGCGCACCGGGTTGCCGACCGCTTCCTCGCGTGTGGCGAAGCTGCCCGGGAAGCCGGTCAGCACGCGCCTGGCGAACTTGGACAGCGCCTTGTTGGTCATGCCGGGCGCGCGGTTCTGCTCGTGCACGAGCAGCGGGCGGCCCTGCAGCCTGGCGGCCAGACCACCGGGACCGGCGGCATAGCCACCGAAGCTGATCACCGCACGCGGTGCACGTTGGCGCAGCACGCCGGCTGCCGCCTTGACCGCTGACAGGATGCGCAACGGCGCGCCCAGCAACGCCAGCGCGCCTTTGCCGCGCAGGCCCCTGACCGCAATGGTGTCCAGCGGGATGTCGTGCTGCGGCACCAGCCGCGTTTCCATCTGCCCGTCAGCGCCCAGCCACACGACCGGCACGTTGCGCGCGCGCAGCACCTTGGCCACGGCCAGCGCGGGGAAGATATGCCCGCCAGTGCCGCCAGCGAGGATCATCACGGGAGCATCCTGTGCCTTCACCCGATCCTCTCGAAGGTGGGTTCGATGCGCGAGGTCAGGCGGCTGGTGCCGCGTGCCGGCGCCTTGGGCGCGGCAGGCTGCGGTGCAGCGGGGCGCTGGGCCTTGGTGTCTTCCTTCGCTTCGGGCGTCGGAACGACCACCGCCTCACCGCGCAGCAGCGCGACCTGCTTCTCGGCGCGGCTCAGTTCATAGGACACGCGCAACAGCAGGCCCATCGCCGCCAGGGTCATCAGCACCGACGAACCACCGGAGGAAATCAGCGGCAGGGTCAGGCCTTTGGTCGGCAGCATGCCCAGGTTCACGCCCACCGACACGAACGCCTGCATGCCGATCCACAAGGCGATGCCGAAGGCGATGTAACCGGCGAAGTGGCGACGCATCTCGACGCAGCGATAGCCGACATAGCAGGCGCGACCCACCAGCAGTGCGTACAGGCCAATGATGGCGCAGACGCCGACGAAGCCGAGTTCCTCGCCGATCACAGAGAAGATGAAGTCGGTATGCGCTTCGGGCAGGTAGTTGAGCTTCTGCACCGACGAACCCAGGCCCACGCCGGTCCACTCGCCGCGGCCGATCGCCATCAGCGCGTTGGACAGCTGGTAGCCCGAGCCCAGCTGGTCCTTCCACGGATCCAGGAACGAGGTCACGCGGCGCATGCGGTAAGGCTCGAAGATCACCAGCGCGACCAGACCGACCAGGCCGAACAACACCGGGGTGAACATGCGCGGCAGGTTGACGCCGCCCAGCACCAGCATGCCGGCGGTGATCGCCAGCAACAGCGTGGACGAACCGAAGTCCGGCTGCAGCAGCAGCAACACCACCAGCGCGGCGGCCACGCCCAGCGGCTTGAGCATCGCCGGCCAGGTTGCGTTGACCTCGTCGCGGAAACGCACCAGATAGCTGGCCAGCCACACGATGTAGAGCACCTTCACCGCTTCCACGGTCTGGAAGCGGATCACCAGCAGGTTGAGCCAGCGCCGCGCGCCATTGACCCTGACGCCGAGGCCGGGCACGAACACCACCAGCAGCAGCACCAGGCAGCCGAGCAGCAGCAGCTGGTTGTACTTCTCGATGGTCTTGAGCTCCATCCGCATCAGGCCCCAGGCCAGTCCGAGCCCCATCGCCACGAACAGGATGTGGCGGACCAGGTAATAGAACGGCGTGCTGGCCATGGCAATCGAACTGGAGGCCACCATCACGATCCCGACCGAGATCAGTGCGGCAATCGCACTGCCCAGCCAGAAGTCGTATTGGCCACCGATGGATTCCAGGCGCGTGGCCTGCTTGCGGGAGTCGTTCATCAGCGCACCTTCAACGTGGCCAAACCGACGAGCACGAGGATCACGGAGATGATCCAGAAACGCACGATCACGCGCGGTTCCGGCCAGCCCTTGAGTTCGAAATGGTGGTGGATCGGCGCCATGCGGAAGACGCGCTTTCCGGTCAACTTGAACGAGGCGACCTGGATCATCACCGAGAGCGTTTCGATGACGAACACGCCGCCCATGATCACCAGCACCAGCTCCTGGCGCACGATCACCGCGATGGTGCCCAGCACCGCGCCCAGCGCCAGCGCGCCGATGTCGCCCATGAAGACCATGGCCGGATAGGTGTTGAACCACAGGAAGCCCAGGCCCGCACCGGCAATGGCCGTACAGATGATCACCAGCTCACCGGCACCCGGCACCTGCGGGATCTGCAGGTAGCTGGAGAACACCGCGTTGCCCGAGGCATAGGCAAACACGCCGAGCGCGCAGGCCACCATCACCGTCGGCATGATCGCCAGGCCATCCAGGCCATCGGTCAGGTTGACCGCGTTGGAGAAGCCGACGATCCAGAAGTAGGCAATCGCGATGAAGCCCACGCCGGCCAGCGGCAGCGCCACCGACTTGAACAACGGGATGTAGAACGTGGTGGCGGCGGCCACATCAGCGGTGTGCCACAGGAAGATGCCGGCGGCCAGGCCGAAGATCGACTGCAGCAGGTATTTCCAGCGCGACTTCAAGCCGTTGGGGTCGCGCTTGACGATCTTGATCCAGTCGTCGTACCAGCCGATCGCACCGAACGCCACCATCACCGCCAGCACCAGCCACACGTAACGGTTGCGCAGGTCGCCCCACAGCATCACCGACAGGAACACCGTCATCAGGATCATCGAACCGCCCATCGTGGGCGTGCCGGCCTTGGAGAAGTGGCTCTGCGGGCCATCGGTGCGGATCGGCTGGCCGCCCTTGAACTGGGCCAGGCGGCGGATCACCGCCGGGCCAAGCCACAGCGACAGGAACAACGACGTCAGCGCCGCCAGGATGCCGCGCAGCGTGAGGTAGTTGAACAGAGAGAATAGGCTCTCCAGCTGGGTCAGCCAGCGGGTGAGTTCAAGCAGCATGCGCGGTGCCTCCCGGAAATTGCGCGGGCGCAGCTGGAAGCAGCGCGGAAACGATACGGTCCATGGCGCTGCCACGGGATCCCTTGACCAGCACCCGCACGTTGGCGGACGGGTCGATGCTTGCCAGGTCGGCCGCCAGGCTTTCCGCCAGCGCCGCATGGGTGTCGAATGTCTGCGCGCCGGTGCCGAACGCCTCGGCGGCGGCGGCACTGAGTTCGCCCAGGGCATACAGGCGCGCGATGCCGGCCAGCTTGGCGCGCGCGCCAGCCGCGGCATGCAGCGCGGCGCCTTCCGGCCCGAGTTCGCGCATATCGCCCAGCACCAGCCAGCCTTGCTTGGTGGAGGCGGCCAATGTGGCGATCGCCGCTTCCAGCGACCCCGGATTGGCGTTGTAGCTGTCGTCGATCAACACCGCGCCGCGCGCCAGCGCATGCGCGACCTGGCGCCCTGCGACCGGCCTCGCGGCCGCCAGGCCGTCGGCAATGATGGTCAACGGCACGCCGCACCCCAGTGCCAGCGCCGCAGCGGCCAGCGCATTGCGCACGTTGTGGCGACCCGGCAGCGCCAGGGTGATTTCAACGTCGCCAACCGGCGTGACCAGGGTGAAGCGCGAGCCTTCCGCAGCGGTCATCACCGCGCGGGCGCTGACCTCGGCACTGGATTCCAGGCCGAAGCGCAGCACGCGCCGGCCCGGCACCAGGCCTGCGAAATATTCGGCGAAGGCATCGTCGGCATTGATCACAGCCACGCCGCCATCCGGCAGCGCGGTGTAGATCGCGCCCTTGGTCCTGGCCACGCCCATCAGGCTGCCCAGGCGTTCCAGGTGCGCGGCGGCGACGTTGTTGACCAGGGCCACATCGGGACGCGCGATATCAGTCAGGTAGGCGATGTCGCCCGGCTTGCCGGCGCCCATCTCGTACACCGCGAACTCGGCCTGGTCCGGCGCTTCGATCACGGCCAGCGGCAGGCCGATCTCGTTGTTGCGATTGCCGGGGGTGAAGTAGGTTTCGCCGGCCCGCTGCAGGATCGCCAGCACCAGCGATTTGACGCTGGTCTTGCCGTTGCTGCCGGTGATGGCCACGACCTTGCCGCAGCGGTCGCGCTGCAGGCCGGCAGCGATGTGGGCCAACGCTAACTGGGTATCGGCCACGATCACCTGCGGCAGCTCGGAAGCGACGGCATGTTCGACCAGCAGCGCCGCGGCGCCGGCATCGGCCGCAGCCGCGATGAAGTCGTGCCCGTCGAAACGCTCGCCGCGCAGCGCCACATACAGGCTGCCATTGCGCAGCGCGCGGGTGTCGTTGGACACCGCCTCAACCGTGGTGTCCTCGCCATGCAATTCACCGCCGGCCAGGTGCGCGATCAGCGAGAGCGGAAGCCGGTTCACGACTGTGCCTCCGCGTCGCGGTGCACGCGCATCTGCAACGCCAGGCGTGCCTGCACGGTGTCGTCGAAGGCGTGTTTGACGCCCGCGATTTCCTGGTACGGTTCGTGGCCCTTGCCGGCGATCAGCACGATGTCACCGGCCTTGGCTTCGCCCACCGCGCGGGCGATCGCCGCAGCACGGTCGCGCTGCACGGCGTAGTCCGCATCGGCGGAAAAACCCGCGACGATGTCGGCCACGATGGTGTCGCCGTTCTCATTGCGCGGGTTGTCGTCGGTGACGATGACCGCATCGGCGTGGGCCTCCGCGATCTTCGCCATCTGCGGACGCTTGCCGGTATCGCGCTCGCCACCACAGCCGAATACGCAGACCAGGCGGCCGGCGACGTGGTCGCGCAGGCTGGTCAGCGCCTGTTCCAGCGCGTCGGGCGTGTGCGCGTAATCGATCACCACCAACGGCTGGCCTTCGACACCACCGAGGCGGTTCATGCGGCCATGGATCGGCTGCAGCTGCGACAGCGTCTGCGCGATCTGCGACGGCGCATCACCTGCGGCCTGCAGCACACCGGCCACGGCCAGCAGATTGTCGACGTTGAAGCGGCCCAGCAGCGGCGAACGCACCGGGTGGGTGGTCGCACCGATCACCAGCTCGAAGCCGATGCCGGCGCCGTCAAGGACCACGTCGCGCGCCTGCACGCTGGCGCCGGCCGCGCCATGTGCACTGACACCGATCAGCTGCACGTCGTCGGCAAGCTTGCCCGGCAGCGTCGCACCGAAGGCATCGTCCAGGTTGACCACCGCAGCCTTCAGGCCCGGACGCTGGAACAGGCGTGCCTTGGCCGCGCCGTAGCCTTCCATGTCGCCGTGATAGTCCAGGTGATCGCGGGTGAGATTGGTAAACACCGCCACGTCGAAATGCACGCCATCCACGCGGGTCTGGGCCAGCGCGTGCGAACTCACTTCCATCGCCACCGCCTGCGCACCAGCATCATGCAGGTCGGCCAGCAGCGCATGCAGCTGCAGCACCAGCGGCGTGGTGAAGCCAGTCGGCTGCACCTCGCCATACAGGCCCGCGCCAAGCGTGCCGATGCTGCCGCTGGTGATGCCACGCAGGTGCCAAGCCTGGCTGAGCAACTGCACGGTCGAGGTCTTGCCGTTGGTGCCGGTCACGCCGACCATCGTCATCTGCTGCGACGGGTGGCCGTAGAACGCATCGGCCATGTCGCCCAGGCGCTGGCGCAGGCCGGGCACGGCGATCGCATCGGCCGGTGCGGGCAAGCTGTCCGGTGCCGGCGGTTCGAACAGGATCGCGACCGCGCCCTGCGCGCGCGCCTGCTCGACGAAGCCCAGTCCATGCCAGGTGGAGGCGCTGTTGTCGACCGGGCCGATCGCCACGAACGCATCGCCGGCACGCACGCTGCGGCTGTCCTGGGTCAGGCCATGCACGACGACGCCCGCGGGCAACGCGGGCACGTCAGGCAGCAATTCGGACAGGGCCATGGCGCGGCTCATTCCAGGCTCCGCGGCAGCGCCGGCTCGGCCCTGGCCTGCACGGGCACAGGCAGGGGCTTGGGCAATGCGGGCGCGACGGTTGCCGGACGCTTCGGCGCCTGCGCGGCACGCTTTGCTTCATCCTTGGCCTGTGCGGCCATCCACGCATCGATATCATCCGGCGGCACGTCCATCAGGCGCAACGTGCCTTCCATGACGTTGTGGAACACCGGCGCGGACACCAGACCGCCGTAATACTTGCCGGCCTGCGGGTCGCGGATCACCGTGACCATCACGTAGCGCGGATGGGTGGCCGGTACCAGGCCGGCAAACAGCCCGAAGTAGTGGCCGGCCGCATAGCCGCCACCGGAAGCAACGCGTGCGGTACCGGTCTTGCCGGCCACGTGATAGCCCGGAATGGCCGCGTCTTTCGCGCCGCCCTGGGTGACCACGGTTTCCATCATCGCGATGACTTCTTTGGTCACCTTCTCCGGCACCACCTGGACGGCGCCTTCGCTGCGCATGCCCTTGATGAAGGTCGGCGTGACCAGCTGGCCGCCATTCCCGATGGTCGCGTACGCGCGCGCGATCTGCAGCGGCGACACGTTCAGGCCGTAGCCGTAGGACATCGTGCTCTTGGTGCTGCCGGACCAGCCCGGGCTGCCCGGTGTCGGCACCATGCCGGTGGCCTCGCCCGGGAAGCCGCTATGCGGCTTGCTGCCGTAACCAAACGCCCTGACCGTGTTGTAGAAGACCTGATCCGGGATCTTCTCCACGATCTTGGCCGCGCCGATATTGGAACTGCGGGTGATGACGCCGCCCACGGTCAGCACGCCGTTGTTGCGCGGCACGTCATGGATGGTGTATCCGCCCGGCAACCGCATGGCGCCCGGATTGGTATCGATGAGCGTGCTGGGCGTCACCACGCCGGCGGCCAGCGCGGTGGAGATGGTGAGCGGCTTCATCGTCGAACCCGGCTCGACCAGATCGGTCACCGCGCGGTTGCGGTGCGCGTCCGGCTTGCCCAGGTCGGCGGCATTGGGATTGAACGTCGGCAGGTTGGCCATCGCCATGATCTCGCCGGTGGACACATCCAGGATCACCACCGAGCCGCCAGCGGCCTTGTTCTCTTCCACGGCGTTACGCAATTCGCGCGTGGCCAGGTACTGGATGCGGCGGTCGATGCTCAGGGTCAGGTCGTTGCCCGGCTGCGCGGCGCGCACCAGGTCGATGTTCTCGACGATATGCCCGGCCTGGTCGCGGATGACCTTTTTCAGGCCCGGCTTGCCACGCAGCCAGTCATCAAAAGCCAGCTCCAAACCTTCCTGGCCGCGGTCATCGACATTGGTGAAGCCCAGGATATGGGCCATCGCCTCGCCCTGCGGGTAGAAGCGCTTGTACTCGCGCTGCGAATACACACCCGGAATGTCGTGGGCCACGATCACCTTGGCCGCATCGGGATTGATGCGACGCTTGAGATACATGAACTCCTTGTCGGCCTTCTGGCTGAGGCGACGGGTCAGGCTGTCCAGCGGCTCGCCCAGCGCCTGGGCCAGCTCGGGCAGGCGGTCCGGGTTCTTCATCAGCTCTTTCGGATCGCACCACACCGATTCGACCGGCGAGGACACCGCCACCGGCTCGCCGTTGCGGTCGGTGATCATGCCGCGCGAGGTCGGGATCGAAATCTCGCGCATGAAGCGCGCATCGCCTTCCTTCTGGTAGAAATCGCTGTTGACCAGCTGCACGTAGGCGGCCCGGCCGATCAGGCTCACCGAGCACAACGCCAGCGTGCAGGTCACCAGCATCAGGCGATTACGCAGGCTGAAACGCGCGCGATTGCGGTTGCGCGGCAGCGCGCCCTTGCGCTCGCCGTCGCGTCCCAGCACCCGGTTGATGGCGTCGCGCAGGTTCATGGGCGGATCACCACGACATCGGCCGATTCGGGCGACTTCATGCCGATCCGGTCACGTGCGATCTGCTCCACGCGCGTGCTCTCGGCCACCGTGGCCTGCTCCAGCTGCAGGCGGCCGAACTCGATGTTCAACTCGTCGCGCTCGCGGTCCAACTTGTTGAGCTGCACGAACAGCACCCGATGCTGGTGGCGCGCGTACACCACGCCGATCGCGCTGGCGATGCAGGCCACGATCACGATCACCAGCAGCACGCGGGTCATGCCGCACCCCGCAATTTTTCGGCCACGCGCAATACGGCGCTACGGGCGCGCGGATTGCTGGCCGTTTCATCGGGCTCGGCACGCGCTGCGTCATTGATGATCTTCAACGACGGCGTGAAGTCCTGCGCCACCGGCAGGCGGCGATTCCCGGCCGGCGCCTTGGCATGCTGGGCGATGAAGCGCTTGACGATGCGGTCTTCCAGCGAATGGAAGCTGATCACCGCCAGCCGGCCGCCAACCTTCAGCCGCGCCATCGCCGCGTCCAGGCCCGTTTCCAGGTCGGACAGCTCGCGGTTGATGTGGATGCGGATCGCCTGGAAGCTGCGCGTGGCCGGGTGGATCTTGTCCTTGCCGCGCGGCATCACACTGGAGATCAAGTCGGCCAGCTGCGCGGTGCGCAGCAGCGGCGTCTCGACCCGACGGGCCACGATGGCGCGGGCGATGCGCCGGCTCATGCGCTCGTCGCCATACTTGAACAGCACATCGGCGATCTCGGCATCGTCCGCGCGCGCCAGCCACTGCGCCGCGCTTTCGCCGCTATCCGGATCCATGCGCATGTCCAGCGGGCCGTCCTTGCTGAAGGAGAATCCGCGTTCGGCCACGTCCAGCTGTGGCGAGGACACGCCCAGGTCCAGCAGCACCCCATCCAGGCCATCAGCGGTGGCATCCCACTGCGCGATCTCGGCGAAGCTGCCGCGATACACCGACACGCGCGCATCGCCGTCGAAAACGGCATGCGCGTGGACGATCGCTTCGGGGTCCTTGTCCATCAACAGCAGCCGACCTCCCGGGCCGAGTTGTTCGAGCACGCCGCGCGCATGACCGCCGCGACCGAGCGTGCCGTCCAGGTATGTGCCGTCCACCTTCACCTGCAGGCCTTCCATGCACTGCGCGAACATCACCGGGAGGTGGCCGGGCTGCGCGTCGGGGCGCATCCGGGCACCCACCGTCACAGCCTGAGTCCGAGCAGTTCCTCGCCCAGATCCTCGTCAGACAACGTCTGCTGGATCTGCGCGCGGTGCGCCTGCTCGCTCCAGAGTTCAAACTTGTCGTGCATGCCCAGCAGCACGGCCTTTTTCTCGATGCCGACCGCACTGCGATGGCTCGACGGAATGGTCACGCGACTGTTGCCGTCCGGCTCCAGGAATTCAGCCGAACCGACCAGCTTCTGCTGCAGCATCCGCACGTTCTTCTTGACGTTGGGCATGGCCATGACGTCGTCACGGACACGCTCCCAGGCCGCCTGCGGGTAGAGCCACAACGAACCAGCTTCGAACGGGTTGTAGGTCAGCACCAGGCGATTGCCACACTCACGCGCAATGAGGTCGCGGTAGACGGTGGGAACCGCCAACCTGCCCTTGTCGTCAACCGTGATGGCGGTTTCGCCCTGGAACACGTCCCTCTTCCTTCGAAATGCTGCAAGCAGTGATCATTGAACCACGAAAACCCACGGAAACCCCTGTTTTCCCGCTAGCGCCCACATTAGCATCGGCCGAAAGGTTGTCAACAACTGGCAAGCAGGGAAATCGCCTGCCGGATCAATGGCTTGCAGCAAACTTCAGAGACTTGTTCAAACCTTATCCACAAGTTGCTGTTTCGTCTCAAATTTTGAGATTGATCCGAAATTCAGGCGCGTATAGAAGATGTGAAGTGACGGCCGTCACGGGATGCTCCGGATCGGATCGGCCATGACCGGATGCGCAAAAGCCACCGACAATGGCCGCCATGTGCCTGGTCGCCCTTGCCTGGAAAGCCCATCCCCGCTGGCGGTTGCTGCTGGCGGGAAACCGTGACGAATTTCACGCCCGCCCGACCGCCACCCTGGCCGCCTGGACCGATGCCCCGGGCGTGATCGCCGGCCGCGACCTGCAATCAGGCGGCAGCTGGGCCGGCATCGGCCGCGCCGGTCGGGTCGCGGTGGTCACCAACGTCCGCGACCCCGGCCTGGCCGCACCGCCGGGCGCACCCTCGCGCGGCGCATTGGTCGCCGGGTTTCTGGGCGGTGAAGCCGCACCTGGCGATGCCGCCGAAGCGCTGCACGCACAGGCCGGCCGTTTCGCGCCCTTCAACCTGCTGCTGGCCGATGGCAGCCAGTGCCACTACGTCGGCAACTGGCCCACGCCGACCCGGCGCGCGGTGCCCGCCGGCATCCACGGCATCTCCAACGGCCCGTTCGACGACCCCTGGCCGAAGACCCGCCAGCTATGCGCCGCGCTGGAGCACTGGCTGCAGGGCCCGGCCGAAGACCCCGCCGACCTGTGGCAGGCGCTGGCCGACGATCACCAAGCCGCAGATGCGGACCTGCCCAGCACCGGCGTGCCGCTGGACCTGGAACGCCGCCTGTCCTCCACCTTCATCAAGGACGCACGTTACGGCACCCGCGCCAGCACCCTGATCGCGATCGACCGCGACGGCGCCGGATGGATCGCCGAGCGCCGGTTCGGGCCGGACGGCCGCTTCGATGGGCAAACGTGCATCGCGCTTCCAGCCGGCTGAAAAACAGAACCCCGCGCCGGTCAGGCACGGGGTTCTGCGAAAGACAGTGGCGGAGCCGGCCTGTAAGCCGGGTTCTGTCGTGGACAGTCATTCCTCTAGGCGCATCGTCACCGATACGCTCAAGCAACCTACCCGGACCCGACGCGGGCAGCGCCATGAGGTCCCTATTCGGTCTTGCTCCCGGTGGGGTTTACCGTGCCGGTCTGTTACCAGACTCGCGGTGCGCTCTTACCGCACCATTTCACCCTTACCTGATCCGCACCCGAAGGTACGGCCATCGGCGGTATCTTTCTGTTGCACTGGCCGTCGGCTCGCGCCGCCCAGGCGTTACCTGGCACCGTGCCCTGTGGAGCCCGGACTTTCCTCGGCATTCTTTCGAATGACGCGACTGTCCAGCCGACTCCGCCGTTGCGAATTCTACGCGAAGCGCACCCTCGCCGACCGAATGGGTCAATGCTCAGTTGCCATAGAGCGCCTTGCGCGGGGCACCGGTGATGTCGGCCGCCAGTTTTGCCGCGGTGGACGGCGGCAGGTGTTCCTTGAGCAGGGCGTGGACGCGGCGGCCTTCGACCAGCTGCGCATCGGCATCGTCTCCAGCGCCCTGGACCATTACCACGAACTCGCCCTTGCGCTGGTTTTCGTCGGCTTCCACGCGTTGCAGCAACGAGGAAAGCGGGCCATCCAGCACGGTTTCGAACAGCTTGGTCAGCTCGCGCCCCATTGCCGCCGGCCGCTCCGGCCCGAACGCGGCAACCAGGTCGGCCAGCGATTCGGCGATGCGGTGCGAGGATTCATAGAACACCAGCGTGCGCGGCTCGGCCGCCAGCGCGCGCAGCTGTTCGCGCCGGGCCGAGGCCTTGGCGGGCAGGAACCCTTCGAACACGAAGCGATCGCTCGGCAACCCCGCCACGCTGAGCGCCGCAATCGCCGCACAGGCGCCCGGCACCGGGCTGACCTTGATCCCGGCCGCGCGCACCGCGCGCACCAGCCGATAGCCCGGGTCGGACACCAGTGGCGTGCCGGCGTCGGACACCAGCGCCAGCGACTGGCCGTCCTGCAGGCGGGCGACGATGCGCGAGGCGATGGCGTCCTCGTTGTGCTCGTGCAGGGCGACCAGCGGGGTCGAGACACCGAAATGCGAGAGCAGCTGGCCGGTGCGGCGAGTGTCCTCGGCGCAGATCGCATCGACCGTGCGCAGGGTCTCCAGCGCCCGCGGGGTGAGATCGGACAGGTTGCCGATCGGCGTGGCGACGACGTGGAGGGTGGGGACGGCCATGGAAAGGGTGCTCATGCGGCAAAGGGTAGAATCCTAGCCCGTTCCTCCGTCACCGCCTTCGAACCGCCCATGGATAAGCGCTCCGCTCCGCTGCTCGCCTCAGAGCCCGAGAAGAATTCGAACGCCGTCGCGAGGGTGTCGCCGGGCGTCCGTGGCAAGGCGTGCGGAGCGAAAACAAGGGAGTTTGGTGAGCCAAATGACCGCGGTTTTCGCTCCGCACGCCGCCGCTACGGGCATTCGGCGGCAGTCGCAGCAGGCGGGCGATTTCTTCTCGGGCTCTCAGCCCTGCTGGCCCTGTTCCTGGCCGGCTGCGCCACCACCCAGGTCGGCGGCGGCACGACGTCACGCGCCGAACAGAATGCCGCCTTCGCCCAGGCCAGCCAGTTGGCCGCACAGCGTGCCGGGCTGAAAGGCCAGGCCCTGAGCGAGAACACCCGCAAGATCCAGGAACTGCTGGGCAGCCTGGATAACGCCACGCTGACCCGCGAAACCACGGGCCTGCCGGTCGGCGATCCGCTATATCCGCTGGCCGGCAACGCCATGCTGGAACGCGGCCTGCCGCTGCCGCGCCCGTTCGACCGTGGCAGCAAGTGGCATTTCGATGCGAACGGCCGCCCGCCGGCCGACCGTGACGGCTATCGCCCGCCGTTGAAGCTGGCCGTACTGCTACCGCTGTCCGGGCCGATGGCCACCGCCGCTGCACCTGTCCGCGATGGCCTGCTGGCCGGCTACTACGGCGAGACCCGTCGCCGCCCGGAAATCCGCTTCTACGACACCGCCAGCACCCCGGCCGATGCCACCAACGCCTATGCGCGCGCGGTGGCCGATGGCGCCGAAATGGTGGTCGGCCCGCTGGGCCGCGAGCAGGTCGATGCGATCTTCCACCAGAACACCCTGAGCGTGCCCGTGCTGGCGCTCAACAAGGGTGAATCCGAAGTGCCCGATGGCGCGGCCAGCTTCTCGCTGGCGCCGGAAGCCGAAGGCGTCAGCGTCGCCGATTACCTGCTGAAGCTGGAGCGCAAGCGCGTGCTGGTCATTGGCGGCAACGATGACAACGGCCGCCGCGCCGCTGATGCGTTCCGCAAGCGCTTCACCGAAGGCGGCGGCGCGGTGGCCGACATCCTGACCGTCGGCGACGCACCGGCGGACGTCTCCGCGCCGCTGGTCGCCGCGGCTGCCAAGAATGTCGACGCGATCTTCCTGGCCGTGCGCGGCTCCACTGCGCGTGCGCTGACCCCGCAGCTTGCGTTGGCAGGACTGGGCGGCAAGACCCGCGTTGGCACCTCGCTGCTGATCCAGGGCACCGGCAAGCCGGAAGAGGACAACGTGCTGGACGGCGTGATCTATCCGACCGAAAGCTGGTCGGCGAGCGGCGTGAAGGGCTTGCCATCGCAGGCCACCATCGCCGCCACGCTGCCCACCGCCCGCGGCGGCGCGGCGCGCCTGTTCGCCTTCGGCTATGACGCCTGGCAGCTCAGCGCCTACATGCAGAAGCTGACCGAAGGCACCAGCGCCGAGCTGCGTGGCGCGACCGGCACGCTGACCCTGGACGGCTTCGGCACGGTGCTGCGTGCGCCGGCATGGGCGACCTTCAGCGGCGGCATGCCGGTGCCGATCTCCGGCGGTGGCTGAGCGCCTGAATGGCTGAGCGGCAGACGCGCGGTGACGCGGCCGAAGCCGCCGCCCGCGCGATGCTGGAGCGCGGCGGCCTGACGTTCATCGCCGCCAACGTCCGCTTCCGCGGCGGCGAACTCGACCTGGTGATGCTGGACCCAACCGCCCGTGGCGGGGCCTGCCTGGTGTTCGTGGAAGTGCGCTATCGCGCATCGCATGCATTCGGCGGCGGCGCGGCCTCCGTCGACACCGCCAAACGCCGCAAACTGATCCATGCCGCGCAGCTATTCCTGGCGCAAAACCCGCAATGGGCCAACAGCCCGTGCCGCTTCGATGTGGTCGAAGCACAAGGCGATCCGGCCAAGCCCGAGATCAACTGGCTGCGCGATGCGTTTCGGGCGGATGAAGCGTAGACGCCAGAAGTTTTCGTAGCCCGGGTAAGCGAAGCGCACCCGGGGTGAAGCGCTCTCGGGGAAAACCGGCCGCCGTCATTCTCCCGCATCCCGGGTGCGCTTCGCTTGCCCGGGTTACGAAGACCGCCACTCAGGCGAAATGATCGTATCCGTCGCGCGGCGCGCGCCAAGGCGCGCCATCGGCCGCCAACGCCTGCACGCCCTGCCCCGCCACGATGCGACCGATCCGCGTACCGGCAACGCCGGCGAAATCCAGTGCCTGCTGCACCTGTTCTACGCGTTGCGGCGAGGCGGTGAAGCACAGTTCGTAGTCATCGCCGCCGCTGGCCTGCCAGGCCCAGCGCACCTCGGGCTTGAAGCGCGCCAATGCACGCGATACCGGCAGCAATGCGAGATCGACTTCCGCGCCGATGCCACTGCGCGCGCACAGGTGGCCCAGGTCGGCCAGCAACCCGTCTGACAGATCGACGCAGGCGCTCGCCAGTCCGACCAGCGCGCGGCCAACCTCCACACGCGGCGTCGGCCGGTCCAGCCGCGCACGCAGCGAACGCTCGACCGCCGCACCGGAGAACAGCGATTGCAGTGCCGCGGCGGCATCGCCCAGCGTACCGGTCACCCAGACATCGTCGCCGACGCGGGCGCCGTCGCGACGCAGCGCATGGCCGGCTTCGATATGCCCCATCGCGGTCACCGCGATCGACAGTGGCCCGCGCGTGGTATCGCCGCCGACCAGCTGCACGCCATGCAGCGCTGCCAACGCAAGAAAACCATCGATGAAGCCATCGATCCAACGCGGGTCCGAATTCGGCAATGACAGCGACAGCGTGCACCAGGCAGGCTGGGCCCCCATCGCCGCTAGGTCAGACAGGTTCACCGCCAGCGCCTTCCAGCCGATGTCGGTCGGCGCGGTGTCAGCGGGAAAATGCACGCCGGCATTGAGCGTGTCGGCGGTGACCACCAGCTGCAGGCCCGCCGGGACGGTCATCAGCGCGGCATCGTCGCCGATGCCCAGCGCCACGTCGTCGCGCGATGCAATGCGCGCACGGATGCGCGCGATCAGATCGAATTCGCCGGATGCAGCAATGCCGCCGGCCACGTCAGCAGACACGCAGCGTCAGCGGCTGCGCGCGTTGGCCTCGGCCGAGCGCCAATCGAGCGCAGCGCGGTCCAGCACGCCGTTGACGTAGGTGTGGCCGTGTTCGGCACCGAAGCGCTTGGCGGTCTCGATGGCTTCGTTGATGACCACGCGGTACGGCACGTCGACGCGGTGACGCAGTTCGTAGGCTGCGATGCGCAGCACCGCGCGTTCGATCTGGTCGACCTCGGCCACGTTGCGGTCCAGATGCGGCAGCAGGGCTTCGTCCAGTTCGTTGGCATGCGCCATCACGCCGCGCACCAGGTCCTCGAAATATTCCAGGTCGGCCACTTCGTGGGCCTGCTCGTGGGCGAACTGGGCGATCACGCCCTGGGTCGTGCCGCCAGCCATCTGCCAGGCGTAGACGGCCTGCAGCGCACGACGACGCGCACGGGCGCGCAGGACGGGATCGACGCCATCACCGCGACGCGGTCCGGGACGGTTCATGGCAGTTTCTCCAGCAGATTGACCAGTTCGACCGCGGCCAGCGCGACTTCCTCACCCTTGTTGCCGTGGCTGCCACCGGCGCGTGCCTCAGCATCCTCGGCCGCTTCCACGGCCAGCACGCCATTGAGCACCGGGATGCGGAACTCCAGCTGCACGCGCATCAGGCCTTCGGAACAGCCATCGGCCACATGCTCGTAATGGCGGGTGTCGCCGCGAATCACGCAACCCAGCGCCAGCAGCGCGGCATGCTTGCCGGCTGCGGCCAGGCGCGCAGCCACCAGCGGGATTTCCCAGGCGCCGGGGACGCGGATCACGTCCACCTGCGCTTCGGGCACGCCGTTGCTGGCCAGTTCCTTGCGGGCACCGGCCACCAGCGCATCGGTGATGCGCGCGTTCCAGCGGCTGGCGATGATCGCGTACCGCGCGCCGTCGATCGCACGCAGGTCGCCTTCGTAGTGGGTCATCCGTCGGTACAGCCTGAAAAGGTCGGCCAGTTTAGCGCGTGGCGGCCGGATCGGCCGCGGCGAGGGTTTCCACGACCTCCAGGCCGAACCCGGACAGGCCCACCTGGCGGCGCGGCGTGCCCAGCACGCGCAGCTTACCCAGGCCCAGATCCGACAGGATCTGCGCGCCGGCGCCGTTGCGCCGCCACTGGCCCACGTCCTTGTCCTTGCCGGGCGGACGCACCACCGTTTCCTTGCGCAGGCGCGCCAGCAGGGCGTCGCTATCGCGCGGCGCGGACAGCACTACCATCACGCCCTGCCCTTCGGCGGCAATCGCACGCAGGGCATCGGTGGCGGCCACGCCGAAATCGTCGCGTCGCCAGTGCAGCAGGTCAGCCAGCGGGTTTTCGACCTGGACCCGCACCAGGGTGGGCGTGGCGGCATCCGGGGTACCGCAGACCAGGGCGAAATGCAGGTCGTTGGCGATCCGGTCACGGTAAGTGACCAGATTGAACGGACCGAACTCGGTGTCGATCTCGCGCTCGTCCAGGCGCTCGACCGTGTGCTCGGTGGCCAGGCGGTGGGCGATCAGGTCGGCGATGGAGCCCATCTTCAGGCCATGCTCGCGGGCGAACACTTCCAGCTCCGGGCGACGCGCCATCGAGCCATCGGGATTGAGGATTTCGACCAGCACCGCGGCCGGTTCCAGGCCAGCCAGCATCGCCAGGTCGGCACCAGCTTCGGTGTGGCCGGCGCGGGTCAGTACCCCGCCGGGCTGCGCGATCAGCGGGAAGATGTGGCCCGGTTGGTGCAGGTCGGTCGGCTTGGCGTCCGGCTGGACCGCGGTGCGGATGGTGTGGGCGCGGTCATGGGCGGAAATGCCGGTGGTCACGCCTTCGGCCGCTTCGATGCTGACGGTGAAGTTGGTCTGGAACTGCGCGGTGTTGGACTGGACCATCGGCGCCAGGCCCAACTGCCTGGCACGCTCGCGAGTCAGCGGCAGGCAGACCAGGCCGCGGCCATGGGTGACCATGAAATTGATGTCCGACGGCTTGACCAGCTCGGCCGCCATGATCAGGTCGCCTTCGTTCTCACGGTCTTCGTCATCGACGATGACCACCATGCGGCCCAGGCGGATGTCTTCCAGGATCTCGGGGACGGGGGCGAAGTTCATGCGGCGTCTCCACGTGCGCCCAGCAGGCGTTCGACGTAGCGTGCCACCAGGTCGATTTCCAGGTTCACCGCATCGCCGACCCCGGTGGTGGCGAAGGCGGTGTGGCTGACGGTGTGCGGGATCAGCGCGACTTCGAAGCCTTCGGCATCGACTTCGTTGACCGTCAGGCTGACGCCATCGACGCAGATCGAGCCCTTCTTGGCGATGTACTTGAGCAGCGCGGCGGGTGCGGAAAAACGCCAGCGCTGGGCGCGTGCATCGTCGTGCACGGACACCACGCTGCCCAGGCCATCGACGTGGCCACTGACCAGATGCCCGCCCAGGCGATCGGTCGGGCGCATCGCACGCTCCAAATTGAGCAGCGCGCCGGGCTTGAGTGCACCAAGCGTGGTCAGCGACAGGGTTTCGGTCGAGGCATCGGCCTGGAAGCTGGATGCATCGAAGGCGATCACGGTCAGGCACACGCCGTTACAGGCGATGCTCTCGCCCAGCTGGACCTCGCTGAAGGGCAAGGTGCCGGTGTCGAAGGTGAAGCGGGTATCGCCGCCCAGCGGCGTGGCGGCGGCCAGGCGGCCCACGCCTTCAATGATGCCGGTGAACATCAGCGCACCTCCACGGTGGAGGCGACAGGCGCACGGCAGAGCGTGCGCGGGTAGAACAGGGACATCTGGTGCATGGCTACGTTTCTCGCAAAAAGTCAGAGCGAAAAACGCCACAAGGCAATGGCACGCGCACGACCGATGCAGGTCGTGATGCGGGCCGTCTTCTTTCATCCGGACTCTCTGGCGCGCCCGGAAGCGCACCAACCGTCGGCTCCGGCATCTGACCGGATCTGCTGACCTTCGATGGCGATGCAACATGCCGGCCGAAGCGCTCGCGGGCTTGCGCAGGCATCACTGCCGCACCTACCGCCGGTGGGGAATCTCACCCCGCCCTGAAGACGTTTACGAATGCCGGCGAACCGGCGATGGGCATTCTACCAGCCAGCACAGACCCACCCACGGACCGGAGCGTTGCGCCGCCGATGCGCTGACCCGGCTCAGTCGGCCGGGCGCAGCAGCAGGCGCAGGTCGGTGCCGATGCGGCGTTCATCCACCACACGCAGGCGCTGCTGTTCGGCCAGGGCCGCGATATTCAGGTGCGACAGCAGTGGACGCGCGCCGTCGCCCAGCAGCGTGGGGGCGACGTACAGCAGCAGTTCGTCGACCAGGCCCGCGGCCAGCAGCGCGCCGGACAGGGTGGCACCGGCTTCGACCTGCACTTCGCAGATGCGCTGCTGGGCCAGGGCCGCCAGCACGCCACGCAGGTCGGCGCGGCCGTCGTGCATCGGGATTTCCTGGTAGCGGACGTTGTCGTGGTCGCTGATCCGGCCGGGCATCGGACCATGCAGGTACAGGGTGGGCGCCTCGCCTTCCTGCACGCGGGTGTGGGCCAGGCTGGACAGCGTCGGGTCCAGCACCACACGCAACGGCGGCAGGAACGGCTGGTCTTCTTCAGGACGCGCGGTCAGCGAAGGATCGTCGGCGATCACCGTGCGCGCGCCGGTCAGGATGGCGCCCGAACGCGCGCGCCAGCGTTGCACGTCGGCCCGCGCCGCCGCGCCGGTGATCCATTTGGATTCACCGCTGGCCATCGCGGTGCGCCCATCGACGCTGGCGCCCAGCTTCACCCGCACCCACGGCCGGCCGCGCACCACGTGCGAGATGAAGCCGCGGTTGAGCTCGCGCACCTGGGCTTCCAGCAAGCCAACCTGCACGGCGATGCCGGCCGCCTGCAGAATCTCGAAACCGGCGCCGTCCACCTGCGGAAACGGGTCGCGCATCGCGGCAACCACGCGGGTCACGCCAGCGGCCACCAGCGCTTTCGCACAGGGACCGGTGCGACCGGTATGCGCGCACGGCTCCAGGGTCACGTAGGCAGTCGCACCCCGTGCTTGCTCGCCGGCCTGGCGCAGGGCGAACACCTCGGCATGCGGCTGGCCGGCGTACTGGTGGAAGCCTTCGCCGACGACCTGGTCGCCGCGGGCGATTACGCAGCCCACCATCGGATTGGGGCGCGTGGTCCAGGCGCCGTGTTCGGCCAGGCGCAACGCGCGGGCCATGTGGGCGTGGTCGGTGGCGGAAAACTCAGACATGGGGATTTCCCGGTTCAATGGCCATCACGACCACATGCAGTGGCCCCAGCGGCAGGCGGTCGTGCGGCTGCCAGTCCAGCCGCGTGTAGTACGGCACCAGCGCATCCTGGCAGTACAGGTGCAGGCGGGGAATGTGCAGTTTGGCCGCGGCCTGCACGCAATGCCGCACCAGCGACGCGCCCGTGCCGGCAGCGCGCGCGTCGGGCCGCACGTACAGCGACGCCAGCCACGGCGTGTATTGGTCGATGCGCGGATCGTCGTTGACCAGCAGGCTGACCGAGCCGACCCAGTCCTCACCGTCCAGTGCGATCCAGGTGGTGGGCAATGCCTCCGGCGTGTCGTGCGAAGCCAGTTCGGCCCGCGCCTGCGCCAGCGTCCAGTCAGGCAGCAGCCCGCCGAAGGCCTGCAGGTGCGCCCGGGCCAGCGATGTCAGGTGCTGGGAGTGCTCGCAGAGCGGTACGATCTGCACGTGCGGCGCAGGTCAGCGCTTCTTGGTCTTTTCGCCCGGCTTGCCGAACGCCAGCACGTCGCCACCCAGGAGCGGCAGCTGGTCTTCGCCCGGCAGATCGCGTTCCAGGCGGTCGAGTTCCTCGCGGAAATCGGCCACGTCTTCGAAGCTGCGATAGACCGAGGCATAGCGCACGAAGGCCACGTGGTCGAGCTTGCGCAGTTCGGCCATGACGAACTCGCCGACCCGGCGCGAAGGCAGTTCGCGTTCCGTCGTGCGGCGCAGCTGCTGGACCACCGCGCGGACCGAGGCCTCGATCTGCTCTTCGGACACCGCGCGCTTGTGCAGGGCGCGGTCGAAACTCTGGCGCAGCTTGCGCGCGTCGAAGACGTCGCGGCGACCGTCGGACTTGATCACGGCCGGCAGTTTCAGCTCGATGGTTTCCAGCGTGCTGAAACGCTCGCCGCAGGCTTCGCACTCACGCCGCCGGCGGATGGTTGCCCCGTCTTCGGACACCCGCGAATCGATCACGCGGGTGTCGTTGTTCTGACAGAAGGGGCAATGCATCTCAGGGCGCCCTGCTCAGCCGTAGACCGGGAACTTCTTGCACTGGGCGGTCACCGCCTCGCGCACCCTGCCGATCACCGTCTCGTCGCCCGGTGCATCCAGCACGTCGGCGATCCAGTTGGCCAGTTCGATCGTGTCGGCCTCCAGGTACCCGCGGGTGGTGATGGCCGGCGTGCCCAGGCGCAGGCCCGAGGTCACGAACGGCGAGCGCGGGTCATTGGGCACCGCATTCTTGTTGACCGTGATATGGGCCTTGCCCAGCGCCGCCTCCGCTTCCTTGCCCGAGACATCCTTGCCGATCATGTCGACCAGCATCAGGTGGTTCTGGGTGCCGCCGGAGACAATCTTGTAGCCGCGCGCGATCAGCGTGCTGGCCATCGCCTGGGCGTTCTTCACCACCTGGGCCTGGTAGGTCTTGAAGCCCGGCTCCAGCGCTTCCTTGAAGGCCACGGCCTTGGCCGCGATGACGTGCATCAGCGGACCGCCCTGGATGCCGGGGAACACGATCGACTGCAGCTTCTTCTCGATCTCTTCGCCGGCCCCCTTGGCGATGATGATGCCGCCGCGCGGTCCGCGCAGGGTCTTGTGGGTGGTCGAGGTGACCACATGCGCATGGTCCAGCGGGCTCGGATACACGCCAGCGGCGACCAAACCGGCCACGTGCGCCATGTCCACGAACAGGTAGGCACCGACCTTGTCGGCGATGGCGCGGAAGCGCGCCCAGTCCACCACCTGCGAATAGGCACTGAAGCCGGCCACGACCATCTTCGGCTTGTGCTCCAGCGCCAGGCGCTCGACTTCGTCGTAGTCGATCAGGCCGGCTTCATTTACGCCGTACTGGATGGCGTTGAACAGCTTGCCCGAGGCGTTGACCTTGGCGCCGTGGGTCAGGTGGCCACCGTGGGCCAGCGACATGCCCAGGATGGTGTCGCCCGGCTGCAGCAGGGCGAAGTACACGGCCTGGTTGGCCTGCGAGCCCGAATGCGGCTGCACGTTGGCGTAATCGGCGCCGAACAGTTCCTTCAGGCGGTCGATCGCCAGCTTCTCGGCGATGTCCACGAATTCGCAGCCACCGTAGTAGCGCTTGCCCGGATAGCCCTCGGCGTACTTGTTGGTCAGCTGGCTGCCCTGGGCCTCCATGACCGCCGGGCTGGTGTAGTTCTCGCTGGCGATCAGCTCGACGTGGTCTTCCTGGCGCTGGGCTTCGGCGGCGATGGCCTTGGCCAGTTCGGGGTCATAGCTTTCGATACGGACGTCGCGCGGGAACATCAGGTCTCCGGGAGGCTCTTGGACAGATCGGGTTGGCGCCGCGACGTTGCAGCCGCGGGGCCAACGGGGTTGCGGATTGTAAGCCTTCCGGGCGTTTTCCCACCAATCGGCCCATTCCAGCGCTGGAAACTGCCTTCCGGGTCACAGGACACGCCTGCGTATGTACGAAAAAAGGCGCCTCCCGGAAGGAGGCGCCTTGTCTGTGCAATCACCGGCGGATCAATGGTTCAGCAGCAGGTCGGTGATGATGCCGGTGGCGATGGCGACCATGATCAGGTTGCCGCGATCGTCGCGGACCCAGTGGTAGC
Organism: Pseudoxanthomonas sp.; assembly: GCF_027498035.1. NCBI lineage: Bacteria > Pseudomonadati > Pseudomonadota > Gammaproteobacteria > Lysobacterales > Lysobacteraceae > Pseudoxanthomonas > Pseudoxanthomonas sp. Next base: position 3,514,776 of record NZ_CP114978.1, on the reverse strand, counting down.
CGCGCGGTGGGTGGCGCACGTGATAACGGTCGTAATCGTTGATCACGTAGGTGCGGCCGCCGTAGTAGTTGTTGTAGCGGTAGCCACGCTCATACCCGTAAGGGCGGTAGACGCGCGGCGGCGGACCCGGGCGGTAATAGTTGCGCTCCACCACCACCGGGCGGCGATAACCGTCACGGCGGTCGTCCCGACGGTTGTCGTGGCGATCATGGCGATCGTCATGACCGTGGCGGCCGCGGTCGTGGTGGTCCCGGTCATCGGCCATGGCCGGCGCTGCCGCCAGCGACATGGCAAGGACGGGAATGCTCAGCAGGGTAAGAATCGTGCGCTTCATGGCGTCTCCGTAACAGGGTGTCACGAGGCAGATGATGCGCCGCGCCGGTGAATGGAAACTGGCTGGAAGCGGTTTACAAAAGTTCCGTTAATGCCGGGGATCTCCCCCTGTTCAGTTTCATGCCCGCGTATCGATGCCACGGCCACGGCCGCTATAATGCGCGATTCCTTTTGACCGACCTCTTCGCCTGCATGTGTGGCGCGGATGGCGGGCTGCGTCCTACGCCGGAGATCGCATGTCGCAATACATCTACACCATGAACCGCGTGTCCAAGGTGGTCCCGCCCAAGCGGCAGATCCTGAAAGACGTGTCGCTGAGCTTCTTCCCGGGCGCCAAGATCGGCCTGCTGGGCCTGAACGGCTCGGGCAAGTCCACCGTGCTGCGGATCATGGCCGGCGTAGACAGCGATTTCGAAGGCGAAGCACGCCCGCAGCCCGGCATCAAGGTCGGCTACCTGGCACAGGAACCAGAACTCAATCCCGAGCACACGGTGCGCGAGGCTGTCGAGGAAGGCGTGGGTGAAGTCCTGCAGGCCCAGGCCGCGCTGGACCGCGTGTATGACGCCTATGCCGAGGAAGGCGCCGACTTCGACGCGTTGGCCAAGGAACAGGAACGCCTGGAGGCGATCCTGGCCGCCGGCGACGCCAGCACCCTGGAACAGCAGCTGGACATCGCCGCCGACGCGCTGCGCCTGCCACCATGGGAGGCCGTCGTCGGCAAGCTCTCCGGTGGCGAGAAGCGCCGCGTGGCGCTGTGCCGCCTGCTGCTGCAGAAGCCGGACATGTTGCTGCTCGACGAACCGACCAACCACCTGGATGCCGAGTCGGTGGAATGGCTGGAGCAGTTCCTGGCCCGCTACACCGGTACCGTGGTGGCCGTCACCCATGACCGCTACTTCCTGGACAACGCCGCCGAGTGGATCCTGGAACTGGATCGCGGCCGCGGCATTCCGTGGAAGGGCAACTACACCGACTGGCTGATGCAGAAGGAAGACCGCCTGAAGCAGGAAGACAACCAGGAAAAGTCGCGCCAGAAGGCGATCCAGAAGGAACTGGAATGGTCGCGCCAGAACGCCAAGGGCGGTCGCACCAAGGGCAAGGCCCGTCTGGCCCGCCTGGAAGAACTGCAGTCGGTGGATTACCAGAAGCGCAACGAGACCAACGAACTCTTCATCCCGCCGGGCGAGCGCCTGGGCAATGCGGTGATGGAATTCAAGAATGTCTCCAAGAAATTCGGCGACCGCCTGCTGTTCGACGAACTGAGCTTCCTGGTCCCGCGGCGGCGCCATCGTCGGCATCATCGGCCCGAACGGCGCCGGCAAGTCGACGCTGTTCAAGATGATCACCGGCCAGGAAAAGCCCGATACCGGCGAGATCGTGGTCGGCCCCTCCGTGCAGCTGTCCTACGTGGACCAGAGCCGCGATGCGCTGGTGGGCAACCACAACGTGTTCCAGGAAATCTCCGGAGGCCTGGACATCCTCAACATCAACGGCATCGAGATCCAGTCGCGCGCCTACATCGGCCGCTTCAACTTCAAGGGCCAGGACCAGCAGAAGCTGGTGGGTTCGCTGTCCGGCGGTGAGCGCGGCCGCCTGCACATGGCCAAGACCCTTCTGCAGGGCGGCAACGTGCTGCTGCTCGACGAACCGTCCAACGACCTGGACATCGAAACCCTGCGTGCGCTGGAAGACGCACTGCTGGAGTTCCCCGGCAATACCTTCGTCATCAGCCATGACCGCTGGTTCCTGGATCGCATCGCCACGCACATCCTGGCGTTCGAGGGCGACTCGCACGTGGAGTTCTTCCAGGGCAACTACCGTGAATACGAAGCCGACAAGAAGCGCCGCCTGGGCGACGACGCCGGCCCGCACCGCCTGCGTTTCAAGGCACTGAAGTGACGTCTTGGCGTGCCTGCGCTCCGCGCAGGCACCCTTGCCAAGCCGTCACCCCCGCGCAAGCGGGGGTCCAGTGACCTGGCTTTGCATGAAGCCAACAAAAAGCCCCGCTTTCGCGGGGCTTTTTCGTGGTCCAGGCATCACGCGTCAGATCAGCTTGGTCGCATTGTCCAGCACGTAATCGCAGGCCTTGTCCTTCACCTTGCCTGACACCGAGTCCAGGTTGAACGACTTGCCACCATCGCCTTTGAGCAGGCCCATCGTGCCGCTCTTGTAATCCGCCGATTCGGTGGCCGGCTTGTCACCGCCAACGTTGTACTTGGACAACAGCTTGTCCTTGACCGAAGTCACTGCATCGGCACTCAGGTACTTGCGCTTGACGCAGTACTGCAGCACGCCCGCGGCACTACCGGCATTGTCGCCACTCAGCGCAGGCATGGCCGACCCGCCGAGCATCGAAGCCAGGCCGCCGGACGAGCTGCCCTCGGTCTGCGACGAGGCCTGCCCGCCTTCCTTCTTCAACAGCTTGCCCAAGTCCTGTGCCTGGCTCGCGGCAGCCACGCCCAGCGATGCCAGTACCAGCGCCACCAACGCACTTCGTTTCATCTGTCGCATCGGCCCAACTCCCATCCAGCACGAAAGGCCGCAGGCTAGCAGAACCGGCGTGGCCGGTAAGTCGAGGCCCGGAAGGGTCAACCGGCAGGGACGGATGCCGCCTGTCGGGCAGGGCTTGCCCTGCTGGCAGACTCCCCCCGAAGGGCTGGCGGAAAAGCAGCCGAGCTGGCTCGGCTTTACAAAACCCTGGCCCGCGGCCTTCCTCTGCAACCTGGCCGGAAGGCAGCCAAGCAGGCTTGCACTACCGGCCTGTACCGATGTCCGGGAACAGCACGTCGGTAAACCCGAACGTGCTGAAATCCTTGATCCGCGACGGATAGAGGATCCCATCCAGGTGATCGACCTCGTGCTGGACGACCCGTGCATGGAAGCCTTCAGCGATCTGGTCCACGCGCTGCCCTTCCGCATTCCAACCGGTGTAGCGAATGCGCTTGAAACGCGGGATCACCGCACGCAGGCCGGGAATGGACAGGCAGCCTTCCCAGCCGTCCTCCAATTCATCGGACAGCGGTTCGATCACCGGATTGAATAATGCGGTGCGCGGCACCGCCGGGGCATCGGGATAACGCGGATTCTGGTCGAAACCGAACACGATCACCCGCTTGCTCACCGCCACCTGCGGCGCGGCCAGGCCCACGCCGTTGGCCAGTTCCATGGTCTGGAACATGTCATCGACCAGGTCGCGCAGCTCGCCGGTGGCGAAATGCTCGACCGGTTCGGCCAGTTGCAGCAGCACCGGCTCACCCATTCTCACGATGTCGCGGATCATGCGATCGCCTCCTCAAGTGGCAGGCCGAAGACCTGCCGCAGATAACGGACATAGCCCGGATCGTCGCACATGCTCTTGCCGGGTGAGTCGGACAGCTTCGCCACGGGCTGGCCGTTGCAGCGGGTCATCTTGATGACGATGTTGAGCGCCTTGGGCCCCAGGTCATTGGTCAGGTTGGTGCCGATGCCGAAGGCCAGCTTGCAGCGCCCGTGGAAATGCGCGTACAGCCGCTCGATCTTGTCCACGTCCAGGCCGTCGCTGAAGACCAGCGCCTTGGCGCTGGGGTCGGCGCGGTTGGCCGCCAGGTGCGCCAGCATGCGCTCGCCCCAGGCGAAGGGATCGCCCGAGTCATGCCGCAGGCCATCGAACAGCTTGCAGAAATACATGTCGTAGTCGCGCAGGAAGGCATCGGTACCGACCACATCGCTCAGGGCAATGCCCAGGTCGCCGCGGTACTCACGCGCCCAGGCTTCCAGCGCCGCGCCCTGCGAATCGCGCAGGCGCGGGCCCAATGCCTGGAATGCCTGCAGCCACTCGTGCGCCATCGTGCCCAGCGGCGTCATGCCGTACTCGCGGGCGAAGTGGACGTTGCTGGTGCCGACGAACTGCGCGCCCAGTCCATCGCGCAGGCGCGGCAGCATCCGGCCATGCCAGGCACGCGAATAGCGTCGGCGCGTGCCGTAATCGGCAATCGCGCAGCCCGCCGCATCGGGGATCGCACGCAGGCGTTCGATCTTGGCATCGAGCCGGCGCACGCCCTCCTCCACATCGCCCTGCCCCAGCGCGTCGAAATAGACCTCGTTGATAATCGCCAGCAGCGGCACTTCGAACAGGATCGTATGCAGCCAGGGGCCTTCGATCTCCAGTTCGATCTCGCCGGGCACCTCGGTCGAGGCCGTGAGCGTCACGTACTTGCGGTCGAAGTGGAACAGTCCCAGGAAGTCGACGAAATCCGGTTTGACGAAGCGCAGGGAGCGCAGGTAATCCAGCTCGCCCGGCACTGAAACGCAGCGTGCACAGCGCATCGATCTCGTCGGAGATCCGGCCGATATGCGTGGCCAGGTCAATGCCCGGCGTGCGGCACTTGAACCGGTACTGCACCTGCGCGGCAGGATATTGGTGCAGCACCGCCTGCATCATCGTGAACTTGTACAGATCGGTGTCGAGCAGCGAGGGAATGATCATGCCCGCATTATGCGCGCCGCCCCTGTCACCGGCGCTCAGCGCAGCAGACGCACCGTTGCGGCGATGGCGAAATGCGCCCAGATCACGCCCCACACGCCGATCCGGATGGGCGGCGCACGGCGCGATGCTTCGAACTTCTGGAAGTAGCGCCACAGTCCGCGATGCTTGTGCCATTCGACGAACAGCGGGCGCGCGCGACTGGAGACGCCGCGGATGTGCAACACGCGCACGTCGTTGGCCACCGCCACGCGCGCACCGGCCAGGCGCGCGCGACGGCACAGGTCCAGGTCTTCGGCATGCAGGCGATAACCGGTGTCGAAGCCGCCCAGCCGCTCGAACAGACCGCGCGCCATGAACATCAAGGCACCCGAAGCCGCATCCACATCCTGCACGACGCGGCTGTCGTCCGCCGGCACGCCGAGCTGGCCGGCGCGACCGGCCGTGCGCAGCATCGCGCCGAAATCGGGGTCACGACGGCGTGCGGCGGCATCGCGCTGGCCGGCTTCGTCGACCAGGTCCACGCCCAGCAGCCACAGCTGCGCGCCCTGTGCATGGGCCCGCAGGCGCACCAGCGAATCGGCCTCGACCATCAGGTCCGGATTGACGAAGGCCAGCCATGGCGCGTTCGAATCGGCAGCGCCCTGGTTGCAGCCCACCGAGAAACCAGGGTTGTCCGGATTGCCGATGAAGTGCACGCGCGGATCGCGCGCCGCATGGCGCTGGACCAGTTCCAGCGTGCCATCGTTCGAGGCGTTGTCGACCACTCGGATCTGGACCACGTCACGCGCGGCGCGCAGCCGGGTCAGGCAGGCGTCGATGGTCGAGGCACTCTGGTGGGTGACCACCACCGCGGCGATGCCGCCCGCGTCAGCCGAAGAGTTCACGCTGCAACTCCGTTCCCACCTGCGCGTGGCACGCGTCCAGGCGCGCGCGGACCTCGTGCAGGGGATCGTTCATGAGGAACCGCGCCAGCCGCGCATTCCAGTCCGGCCAGCGCGTTGCCAGCGCATCCATGTCGCCGTCGGCCGGGCCACCTTCACTGCCACGGGCAACGAACGCGGTCTCGCACAACACGTTGCGCCAGCCCAGGCCGGACAGACGCAGCGACAGGTCGATCAAGGCCGCATACCCGCTCTGGTAGCTATGCGGGTCCAGCCCACCTGCGCGTGCGCGGGCACGGCCACGCAAGGCGACCGCATGGCTCACGGCCGCCGGCAATTCCGGATAGGTCGCCGCCATCGCCGCGCAAGCCTGCGCGGTGCGCTGCGGATCAGCTGGCGGTGGCGAGACCTCGCCCAGGCGCGGCCATGCAGCCGATTCGCCAGCGTTGCACCAGGGCGTGGCGGTGGCGATGGAGGCATCGCTGGCCAAGCACGCCGCCAGGTGCGTCAACCAACCCGGCAGCGGCTGTGCATCGGGGGCCAGCACCACCACGTCCATGCCGGCGCAGGCGGTGAGCATTTCATCCAGGTGCGCGACCTCGCCCAACGGCTGCGACCGACGCGTGTAATCGGCCTTCAATCGCGTATTGGCCAGCCAGCGCCGGATCAGCGCCGCGCCACGCGGGCCGCTCTGCGCATCGTCGGCCAGCCAGACCTGGGTACCCGCCGGCGTCCCCGCATCGAGCGCGGCCAGGCAGGCATCCAGCGCCTCGTCGTCCACGCCGACGGGCAGCAGGATGACCGGCAATGCAGCAGCGGAAGTTAGACTCACTTGCCCTTCGGCGGGTTCAACGGTTCCATCGCGCGGAACCGCTGGCTGTATTCGTCGGTGAGGTTCCGCGCTTCCTGCGGATTGCGCACGATGGTCGGGGTGATCAACACGATGACTTCGTTGCGCGAGGTGCCCTGCGTTTTCTGCCCGAACAGCGCCCCGACCACCGGCAGCTTGCTCAGGAATGGCACTCCGTTGCTGCCGTTCTCGACCTTGTCGTTGATCAGGCCAGCCAGCAGGATCGTGTCGCCACTCTGGACCGCCGCCTCGGTCTTCACGAAGCGCGTGTTGATCGGCACGTTGCAGCTGGTCGAATCGGCGCTGCAGGTCGAGGCGCCGGGCGTGCTGACTTCCTGGGCGATCTCCATGAACACCGTGCCGTCCTTGGTCACCCGCGGACGCACGTTGAGGATCACGCCGGTGTCCTTGTACTGGACCGAGCTGTAGGTGTTGTCGCTGCTGGTGCTGGTGTTGACCGAATAGGTGTTGATCGGGATCTGTTGGCCCACCTTGAGCTGGGCCAGTGCGTTGTTGCGCACGAACACCGACGGGCTCTGCAGGATGCGCACGTTGGTGACCTTGTCCAGCGCACTGATCACCGCGGCGGCGTTCTTGCCCAGGAACGTCCAACCCAGGCCGCCGCTACCCACGGTGCCAGCGATATCGCCCCAGATGTTACGGCCGGCGGCACTGGTCAATCCGGCACCGGTTCCGATCACGCTAGTCACCGCGCCCGAATCGATCGGTGCATTGACCGCCTGCTCAAAGTACCAGTTCACGCCATAGCTCAAATCGCCGGTCAGGTTAACCTCGGCCACCTGGGCCTCGATGTGGACCTGCATCGGCATGACGTCCAGCTTGTCGATGACATCGCGGATCGAGCGCCATGCGGTTCCGCTGGCACGCACAAGCAGCGAGTTGGTTTCCTCGACCGCGGCCACGCCGACCTTGCTGCCTTCCACTTCCAGGGTGACCGCGCCGTTGCCTTCCTGGCGCTGGCCCAGTTGCAGGCTGGAGCCGCTGCTGCCCAGGCCACCACCGGAGGCGTCGCTGCTGCCCGAGGACAGCCCGCTGCTCGAATCGAACGAGGAACTGCTCCCCGAGCTGCTGTCGCGCGTCCCGTTCTGGCTGCTGGAAAATGGATCGGAACTCAGCGCGCCGGCCACGCTGCCCGGCACCAGCGAGGATTCCGAAGACTGCGAACCACGCCCGCTGCCCGTGCCAAAGACCTCTGACAAACGCTGCGCCAGGTCCCGCGCCTTGATGTACTTCAACTCGTACGAGAACAGCCGCGGGGTGTCGCCGGCGCTGTCGATCCGGTCCAGCCAGTCGCGGATCTGGTCCAGGTAGGACGCCTGCGGGGTGATCACCATCACCGCGTTGGAGCCTTCCAGCGGCATGAAGCGGAACATGCCGGCGCTGGGCGTCTTGCTGCTTTCGCCGAAGACCTTCTCCAGGTCGGCCACGACCTTGGTGGCCTGCCCGGTTTCCAGCGGGAACACGCCCACCGACATGCCCGACAGCCAGTCGACGTCGAAGATCTGGATGGTGCGCAGGTAGTTTTCCAGCTCGCTGCGTGAGCCGCTGATGGTGATGATGTTGCGGGTGGGATCGGTGCCGATGACCGCGTTGCTGCGCGCGTAGGGCTCCAGGATCTTCTTCATCTCGTTGGCGGCGATGAAGCGCAGTGGCACCACGCGCACTTCATAGCCACGGGCGTTGCCCGCATCGCCCGAACGCGGCGCCACCGTGCCCTGCAACGCCTGGTCGGCCGGCACGATGTTGTAGCGGCCGTCGGCATAGACCATGCGCGCGTTGTTCCAGCTCAGGACCTGCTCCAGCAGCGACAGCGCCTGCGCCGGGGAGACCGGATGCGGCGTGGCCAGGGTGACCGTGCCCTGCACGCCCGGGGCGATGACGTAGTTCTGTCCCAGCATGTCGCCCAGGATCGCCTTGACCACGGCCGGCAGCGATTCGCCTTCGAAGTTGAAGGTCGCGCTGCCGCTGGTGGCGCCGGACAACGCCGGCGGCGCGGCCGCGGCGGCGCTGCGGTTGATCACCTGGCCGGTGCCACGGTGGATCTGCGCCTGCGGACCGGCTTCCGGTGGCTCGGCCGATGTCAGTGGCGAGGTCTGCGCGGTCGCACCGGCGGTGGCTTCCGGATTGGCGGTGTTGCCCTGGCGCTGCACGGTGGGGACCGGCGCGGTGGCGCAGCCGGCCAACAGACCCAGCAGGACACTGAAAAGAAAGGCGGTGCGTGACGTCATGTCTTCACTCTACTTGGTCGTTCCCGGCGTACCGGAATTCTGTTGTTCGCGCATCTGCCGGCGGCGCGCTTCGATGCGCTCGCGGATGGCCTGCATCTGCTGCTCGGTGGTCTGCGGGGCAGGCGCGGGCGGTGCTGGATCGGCGGCATCGGCCGACGGCGGTGCACCGCGGCCCTGGGTGTCGGAGGGTGACGGTCGCTCGGATGGCGGCGTGTTGGCTGGACGCGGTGGCGGTGAAGGTCCGGCGGGGGGGCGGGGCCGCGCGGTGTTCGGCTGCGCCGATGCCAGTTGGGTCGGCGCTTCGCCGCCCTGGCCATCGAACACGCGCAGTTCCAGCGTGCGCTGGCCTTCGGGACCTTCGAACACGGCCCGACGCGGCTCCAGTTCGGCCAGGCGCCAGGCGGGGGACGAGGCCAGGGCTTCGCCCACTTTCACCCGCACGGCCGACGCAGGACCACCATCACCGGGCGACTGCACGATGGCCAGGCGCACGCGTGGGGTGATCAGCACGCTGGTCAGCACGTAGTCGAATCCCTTGTCGACCTGCTCGCCGCCCTGGCCTTCCAGGAAGAACGGGTGCGGCTGCCGGTCGGAGGCGAACACCGGGCGGCCGCCGATCTCCGAATACTGCTCAAGCGGCCCCAGTCGTTCCGGCGCCGGCGCCGGCAACGCCGGCAACGCCTGCACCAGGCTGGGGTCATCCGGCAACGACACGATGCGGCTGCCCATGCCGGCCAGCGCCAGCAGCCAGGCCAGCACGGCCCAGCCGGCAACGGCCAGCAGCAGCCAGGTGCGCGGACCGATGGCTTCACTGCGCACGGGCACCTCCACGCGCAGGGCGCCGGTGCGGCAGCCGTTGGCTTCAGGTAGCCGGACAGATCGAAGCTGACGTTGAGGCCGCCGCTCTGGTCTTCGGCATTGGGCGTGCGGAAGTTGAAGCTCTGCGCCAGGATGTTGAGGTTGTCCACGAACAGGCGCGGGCTGCCCGATTCCAGCGCATGCAGGACCGCGGCGGTTTCCGGCACGCCGCAGCGCAGGGTCACCTGCACCACCACGCGCGGGAAGCGTCCGCTGGCGCCGGCCGGGAACGGCGAGCGGTTGGTGATCGCGCAGCTGCGGTTACCGGGGCTGGCCTGGCCGACCACGGTTTCCAGGCGCTGGGTCAGCGCCGCGGTGGCCAGTTCGGCGGAAGGTTCGGACAGGAAGCCGGGGCGATTGCCCAGCGCTGCCTGCGCCGCAGCCAGCTGGCGTTCGACCTGCGGACGCTGCTGCAGCTGGGTGCGCACGCGCAGTTCGCGTGACTGCGATTCTTCGATACGCGCGCCAACCTCGCGCATCGGCACCGTCCACCACGGATGCACCAGCACCAGGTAGCTCAGCGCCAGCGCAGCCAGCAGCAGGCCCAGCGCCAGCCAGCGATCCTGTTGTGCGGTCCTAGCGGCCATGGGCGCTCCTGCCGGCAGCCGGTGCAGTGTTCGACGGCGGCTTGGGACCGGCCAGCTGGGCGGTCATGCTGAAGCGGTCCAGGCGGGTGCGGCGATCCATCTGCAGCGCGCCGGTCAATGCGGGCGAAGTCCACAGCTTCGAGCCTTCCAGCAGCTTGACCAGGCCCGGCGCTTCCGGGCTCAGGCCGATCAGCAGGAGGCGGTCGCCTTCGATCGAGACCTTTTCCAGGTAGGTGTTGTCGGGCAGCAGGCGGGTGAGTTCATCCAGGATCTCGACCGTGGTCGGGCGCGCGGCGCGTTGGGCCTGCAGGAATTTCGCACCTTCCACCAGATTGACCAGCTGCTGGCGCTGCGCGGCCACGCCACGGGCCTGGGCGGCGCTGCGTTCGACCTGCACAGCGAAGGCATCGGCGGCGGCACGGCGGTTGGACAGCACCTGCCAGCCAGCGAAGACCAGAGCCAGCAGCGCGACCACGACCGCGATCAGGTTCCAGGTGCGGGCCGGGCTGACCTGGCGCACGCGCAGCGACGGCGGCAGCAGGTTGACGCCAAGCGGCTGGCCACCGGCATCGGCGACATCCAGGCCGGCCAGGCCTTGCGCGACCGGACCCAGCGCCTCCAGCGCGCGGTCCACGCCCTGGCGACGGACCACGACCAGTTCGGCCTCGATCTGGCCATCGGCGCGACGGCCGATGATGCACGCATCGAAATACACCGCGTCTGCGGAAAACGGGGTCTGCCGGTCGATCTCGAAGCCGACCACCTCGCGCAGGCGCTCGGCCGCGGCAGCCGGCAACAACAGGGGACGGCGCAGCACCTGCACGGCGGGCAGCAGGCTCCAGCGCGGCAGGCTGGCCAGGCGCGGCGACAGCACCGCATCGAGTTCGGCCGCGGCCAGTGGCAAAGGCAGCGCCGTCAGTGGCTCCATGCCGGCATGACCGGTCTTGAGCAGCCGTGCTTCGCCATCCTGCGGCACCAGCAACAGGCGTTCGGCCGCCAGGCCAAACAGCGTCCGCCAGCGGGCCGGAAGCCAGCTGGCCAGCGCATCGCGCCACCAGGTGAAAAAGCGACTGGCGGCGCCCATCGAGCGCCCCAGGCCCGGCAGCACCGACGTCCCTGCGCGGGGTGTCTTCATCGGGGTTCCCAACCTTCCTCCCAACGCAACGTCGTGTACATGGCGCCCGGCGTCGGACCGCCCCCCACGCGCACCACCGCCCGCAGCACCGCTTGGCGGCCATCGGGGAGCCGTGCGCGGCTCTCGACACTATACGTGCCGGTTCCCTGACCCACGAGCCCGACCGGCTGTCCGGCGGCGCCCTGGCGCTGGGCAAGCACCAGATTGGGATCCATGCCCAATGCCGTCAGCACCGGTCCCTGCGCATAAGTGGGATCAGGCCGGCTGCGGCCTGCATAAATCGTCAGGTACGGGCGCACCCTGGCGTAGATCGCCGGGGTCCAGCCCAGGACCTGTTCGACCTCGCCCACGGTTTCGAACGGCGCGTCCTTGGCGCCATAGGGCAGCCCGGCCTCGGCGTATTGCGGGTCTTCGGCACCGCCGGTGACCTGGATGAGCGAATCGCTGTCACGCCAGTCCACCACCGCGCCAGCCGGCTGCTGGGCCTGCGCCTCGTCCACGCCGACCGCGCGCAGCAGGCTGGCCAGGGTCTGGGCGTCGGCCTGGTTCAGGTCGACCTTGCCGGTTTCATCCACCAGCTGCACCTGCAGCTGGCTGCCGGCGTAGTTCCAGGCATAAGGACGGCCATCGGGCACCCAGCGGGTACGCGCGTCGGTGTCGGCCACGCGCTGCAGCGCATATTCCAGGCCAGCCCGGGCGATTTCCTGGGCCACGCTGCCCTGCGCCAGCACGCGGCCCTGCAGCGATTCGACCCGCGCGGTGATGGCGAAAGCGCCGATCAATGCGGTCAGCAGCGCGATCAACCACACCACCAGCAGCAGCGCGACACCGCGCTGGCGCGAGCAGCTCATGGGGTGACCTCGTGACTGGCACCGCTGCCCTGGGCCAGGGTGACGACCATGTCCGGCCAGCGCGTGCCGTCGGCGGCTTCGATGTCGATCGAGACCTGCACCGGCAGGGTTTCGACCTGGCTCCAGCCGTCCTGCCAGTCGCCCAGGCCGTTGCCATCTTCAGCCAGGCCGCGGTAGCGGAAGCGCACCGATTTCAGCTGGTCGGCCAGCAGTTCCGGTGGGCGCGGCGTGCCCGGCTCGGCGATGGTCTGACCGGCCTGCACCATCACCAGCCCGACCTGCAGGCGGGTGCCGTCATCGACCGCCTCGACCTCGTGCAGGTACGGACCACCGCGGCCCAGGTAGTCGGGGATATCGGCCACGAACCGCATCTGCGTGGGCGTGCCGGAAAACCGGCTGGCGACACCGTTCTGGTCATCCAGCGCATAGGCAATCACCTGCGCCGAGGCCAGGTGACTGCGCAGGAATCCCTGCACCGCGCGGATGCGCTCGTTGCGGGCCGCGGTGACTTCGCCACGGTGGACCATCGCGGTGGCCGCGCGCAGCGTGGCGAACCCCACCGCCAGCCCGGCTGCCAGCAGCAGCGTGGCCAGCAGGATTTCCATCAAGGTGAAGCCCTGTTGCGCGCGGCGGCTCATGGCGAGGCCCCAACCGTGCCTTCGGCCTGGGCCAGGCGCAGGCTGCGCCATTGCATCTGCTCGCCGGGGCGCGCGCCCCAGGCCACGGTCAGCTGCACTTCCAGCAACCGCGCCGCGCCGGTGTTGACCAGGCCATCAGTGGGCAGGCGCGGGTCGGTCCATGGCGCGATGTCCAGGCGCCAGTGATAGCGACCCTGCTCCAGATCGCCTTCGTCATGTCCTGGTTCCAGCCCAGCGCCGGCGCCGACCTGGGCCAGGATCGTCTGTGCATGCAAGGCCGCCCGGCCGGACATGCCGGCCTGGTGGATCTGTCGCGCCGCGCCCGACAACGCGCCCAGCAGCAAGGTCAGCGCCAACGCCAGCAGGCCGAAGGCGACCACCACTTCGATCAGCGTGAAGCCGCGTTGGCGACGCGCAGCGATCACGGCGGCGCCCCCGGGGTTTCCAGCCGAACTTCGCCGGTGAGCCAGGCCACGCTGACCTTGCGCACGGCTTGCTTGGCCGACAGCTCCACGCTGCCGCCGGTGGACGCGCCATCGGGATAGAAGATGATCGCGCCCTCGCCCGCCTGCGCACTGGCCTGGCGCGCCCCGTAGAAGCGGATGCCGATCTGTTCGGGAATGCGGCCGTTGCGCTTGCCCGGCGACGCATACACATGCCCGGACGGATTGATCACGAAGCGCTGCGGCTGGCCGCTGGCGATGGCCTGGGCGCGGGTATAGCGCAGCTGCGAGGCGATGTCCTTGGACGCCGCGCGCAGGCGGATGCCCTGCAGCCCGCCACTCATCGCCACGGCCGTCATGCTGCCGATGAGCGCGATCAACGCGATCACCATCAGCACTTCGATCAGCGTGAAGCCCCGGACGGGACCGCGGGCACCGGGCGCGCGGTGGCGCATGGAGCGGCTCAGTTCTGGTACGGAATATCGGCGTTGACGCTGTCGCCGCCGGGCTGGCCATCCTTGCCCAGGCTGATCAGGTCGAACGGGCCGTCCTGGCCTGGCACGGCGTACTGGTACTGATGGTTCCAGGGGTCCTTCAGTTCGGTCTCTTTCGCGTACGGGCCCAGCCAGCCAGTGGCATCGCCCGGCGCGGTGACCAGTTCACCCAGCGAGCCCGGCAGGCGGCCGGTGTCCATCTCGAACTGCTGGATCTTCTCGGCCACCGTCTGCACCTGCGCGCGCGCCAGGTTGACCTTGGCACGGTCGGCGTTGCCCAGGATGCGGGTCGCGGCGAAGGCGACGATGCCGCCGATCAGGATCACCACCACGATGATTTCCATCAAGGTGAAACCGGCCTGGTGGGCACGGGTGGGCAGGCGGGACAGGGAGCGTCGGTTGTGCATGTGCGGTCTTCCGTTACGTAAAGCGTGTGCGGGGGAAAGGTTCAACAAACTAGTTGATGGCGCCAGCCAGATCGTACAGCGGCACCAGCACCGCGATGATGACCGCGCCCACGACGGCCGCCAGCACCAGCGTCACCGCCGGGACCAGCGCCGCCAGCATGCGGTCCAGCGCCTGCGCGGTCTGTGCTTCGAACGTATCGGCGGTCTTGAGCAGCATCGCGTCCAGCGCGCCGGACTCCTCGCCCACCTGCATCATCTGCAGCGCCAGCCGCGGGAAGCGCTTGCCGGCGCCGAGCGAGGTGGACAGCGCGCGGCCGTTCTTGACGGCCTCGGCGGCGCTATCGACATCGGCCGCCAGCGCACGATTGCCCAGCACGTTTCGGGCGATGCCCAGCGCACCCAGCAGCGGCACGCCGTTGCGCAGCAGCGTGCCCAGCGTGCGTGCGAGCCGCGCGGTTTCCATGCGCGCGATCAGCGAACCGACCAGCTTGCGCTGCAGGACCCACGCATCGAAACGGTCGCGGAATGCGATGTCGCGCCGCTTGCGGTCGGCCCACAGCGCCAGCACCGCGGGAATCGCGAGCAGCAGCAACCACCAGCCGGCGACGAACTGGCCAATGGCCAACACGATCCGGGTGAACCACGGCAGCGCCACGTCCAGGCTTTCATACATCTGCGAAAACTGCGGCACGACATAACCCAGCAGGAACAGCATCGCCAGGCCGACCACCACCAGCAGGATCGCCGGATAGATCAGCGCATTGACGATGCGGCCTTGCAGCGCGCGGCTGCGTTCCAGGTAATCGGCCAGCCGCTGCAAGGTGTCGTGCAGGCTGCCGCCGGCTTCGCCCGCGCGCACCATGTTGATGTACAGCCGCGAGAAGGTACCGTGCTGGCGCTCCAATGCGGTGGACAGCGGTGCGCCACCGCGCACGGCTTCGCGGATATCGGCCACGATGTTGCGCGCCTTGTCCTCGTCCGGCAGCTCCAGCAGGATCGTCAACGCGCGATCCAGCGGCTGTCCTGCACCGAGCAGCGTCGCCAGCTGCTGCGTGAACAACACCAGCCGCTGCCCACCGAACGCATTGGGCTGCAGCAGCGACTTGAACGACCCCAGCCCACCGCCTTCGGACGCCAGCCTGGCTTCCATCGGCAGATGACCCT
Organism: Pseudoxanthomonas sp.; assembly: GCF_027498035.1. NCBI lineage: Bacteria > Pseudomonadati > Pseudomonadota > Gammaproteobacteria > Lysobacterales > Lysobacteraceae > Pseudoxanthomonas > Pseudoxanthomonas sp. The sequence goes on along the minus strand of NZ_CP114978.1, from coordinate 3,499,421 downwards.
GCTCCTGCAGGCGCGCGACCACCTCGGCCTCGCTGGCCGCTTCCATCTGCGCCTCCAGCACATCGCCACGCGCGTTGAGGGCTTTGTAGCGGTAGAGGGGCATTACCGGAACCTCGGCATGCGGACGTCGCTCAACATCGATCCGTCATTCCCGCGAACGCGGGAATCCAAGGACGTACGCCCTTGGCACTTCTCCGACGATATCCGGCCACAGATCCCTCCAGGAAGGATTGAATGCATCGATCAGCTGAAGCTTCCAGTCGCGTCGCCACTTCTTGATTCGCTTCTCGCGAACAATCGCCGATTCCATCGTGTCGTGCATCTCGTACCAAACCAGCCGCGCCACCTCGTGCCGATGCGTGAACCCTTGGACAGCATGCTCCCGATGCTGCCAAGTGCGGCCGACCAAGTTGCTTGTCACGCCCACATAGAGCGTGCCGTTGCGACTGCTGGCCAGCAGATAGACGCAAGACTGTTTGGCCATCGTTCTTCCTTGAACGTCCATGGATTCCCGCGTACGCGGGAATGACGAAACCTGACTTCATGCGTGGGCACTTCAACTGCAGAGCAGGAAGATCACGCATCCTCCGTCACCCGCAGCACTTCCTCGATGGTGGTCATGCCGGCCAGGGCCTTGGCGATGCCGTCTTCGTACATGGTGCGCATGCCGGCCTTGCGGGCCAGGTCTTCGATCTCGCCCATGCCGGCGTGGCGCATCACCGCGCGACGCAGTTCGTCGTCCATCACCAGGAATTCGGTGATGGTGGTGCGGCCCAGGTAGCCGGTCGGCGCGATCGCCGAACCGCGCGAGCGATACAACAGGATCTCGCCTTCGGGCTGGAAGCGGCGCAGGTTGAACCTCGCGATTTCCTCCGGCGTGGCCGGATAGCGTTCGGCATGCGTGGGCTCCAGCCGGCGGACCAGGCGCTGGGCCAGGATGCCGTTGATGGTGGAGGTCAGCAGGTAGTCCTCCACGCCCATGTCGAGCATGCGGGTGATGCCGCCGGCCGCGTTGTTGGTGTGCAGCGTGGACAGCACCAGGTGGCCGGTGAGCGCGGACTGGATCGCGATGCGCGCGGTTTCCAGGTCGCGCATTTCGCCGATCATGATGATGTCCGGGTCCTGGCGCACGATGCTGCGCAGCGCGCTGGCGAAATCCAGGCCGATCTGTGGCTTCACATGGATCTGGTTGAGGCCTTCGATCTGGTATTCGACCGGGTCCTCGACGGTGATGATCTTGACGTCGGCGGTGTTGAGCTGGCTTAGCGCGGTGTACAGCGTGGTGGTCTTGCCCGAACCGGTCGGGCCGGTGACCAGCAGGATGCCGTGCGGCTGCTCAAGGACTTTGAGGAACTGCGGCAGGAATTCATCGGTGAAGCCGAGGCGCTGGAAATCGAACACCACGGTTTCGCGGTCCAGCAATCGCATCACCACGCTTTCGCCATGCGCGGTCGGCACGGTGCTCACGCGCAGGTCCAGCTCCTTGCCCTGCACGCGCAGCTGGATGCGGCCGTCCTGCGGCAGGCGACGCTCGGCGATGTTCAGCCGGGCCATGATCTTGATGCGGCTGATCACCGCGGCGGTCAGGTTGGCCGGCGGGCTTTCGCCTTCTTCCAGCACGCCATCGACGCGATAACGCACCTTCAACCGGCTTTCGAAAGGCTCGATGTGGATGTCGGAGGAACGCAGTTCCACCGCCCGCTGGATCACCAGGTTCACCAGCCGGATGACCGGCGCCTCGGAGGCCAGGTCGCGCAGGTGTTCGACATCGTCCAGGTCGCCACTGGTGTCGCCATCGGCGTTCTCGACGATGGCGCCCATCGCGCTGCGGCCCTGGCCGTGCCAGCGTTCGATGATGTCGTCGATCTCCGAGCGCAGCCCGACCAGTGCGCGTACCGGACGGCCGATCGCCATCTGCACCGCATCGGTTGCATAGGGATCGCAGGGCTCGGCCACCCACAGGTTCAGCGCACCATCGGCATCGCCCAGCGGGCAGACATGGAACTGCTTGAGGAAGCGCAGCGACAGCGCGACGTCTTCCGGGAGTTCCGGCGCCACTTCAGGCAGCTGCTTGGCCGACAGCAGCGTCAGGCCCAGTACCTGGGCACTGGTTTCAGCGTGGTCGCGTTCGGACACCAACCCCAGCCGCAGCAGCAGGGTCAGCACGCTGCCGCCGGTCTCTTCCTGCAGCCGCCGCGCACGCGCCAGATCGACCTCCTTCAAGCGGCCCTTGGCCAGCAACGCCATCACCACGCGCTCGTCGGCGCCGGACGTTGCCACCGCACTGTCGATCAAGGGCGAAACCGCATTCACGCATGGCATCCATTGGCGCTGAAGTCCGGACACTTTAGCAGGGGCCGCCGGGCTGCAACGCCCAACAAAAAGCCCCGACCTTGCGGGTCGGGGCCTGGATCACATCCTTGGATCAATTACTGGCGCGCAGTCAGCGTGACGCCGGCATAAGCGGCGGTTCCGACTAGCTTGATGTAGTACGTACCCGCCTTGGGCGCGGTGAAGCGCACCGTCTCGTTGTTGCCCGCGCGGGTGGATTTTGCGTCGAAGCTGGTGCTGGTGGGTTCTTCATCCAGGCTTACGTACAGCGACACGTTGCCGGTCCCGCCCAGGGTGATGAAAGAGAGCGTCTTTCCGGCGATGGCCTCGAAGCTGTACAGGGTTTCCGAGCCTGCCGCACCCGACACCGTGACACTGGCCTTGTTGGCCAATGGCGTGGCAACCGGGCCGCAGGTTTCAGTCTCCGGATCGCACGGCACGAAGCCGATGGCCGACTGCACCGCAGCGCCGGCGTCCACGATGCCTGCACCGATCTCGCGACCACTGGTGGGCGGCACAACAGGCGTGTGGGCACTGCTTTGCAACAGGGCGACCACTTCGGTGGGCGTCAGCAACGGCAGGCCCGCATCCAGTCGCGCACCCTGCATCAACGCGACCACGCCGCTCACGTGCGGTGCCGCCTGCGAGGTACCGGCATAACCGTTGTAGCTGGTGTCGTTGGCCACCGGCGTGGTCGCGCCCGAGTTCAGCGCCTGCCAGACGAACCCATCGTCCACCGCGGTGCCGGAAGAACCATCGTTGGCATAGACACCGCCGCCAGGCGCGGCGATTTCAACCGAGGTGCCGTAGTTGGAGTAATACGCCCGCTTGCTGGTGATGCCGGTGGAGGCCACGGTGATGACGCCGGGGCAGCTGGCCGGCGAGAAGTTGGCCGCGTCGGCATTGCTGTTGCCGGCCGACACCACCACCGACGCACCCAGCGCGTTGGCCTGCGCCACGGCCAGCCCGGTGACGCTGGAAGCGGTGCACACGCCACTACCACCCAGGCTCAGGTTGATGACCTGCGCCGGATGGGTGTTGGCCGGAACGCCCGCCACCGTGCCGCCGGCCGCCCAGATGATGGCGTCGGCGATGTCGCTGTCGTAACCGCCGCAGTGTCCGAGCACGCGCACCGGCAGCACCTTGGCGCCATAGGCGACACCGGCCATGCCGCGTGCGTTGTTGGTCAGCTCCGCGCCGGCGGTGCTGGCCACGTGGGTGCCGTGCCAGGAGCTGTCCTCGGGCGGATTGCTGGCATTGGTGCATTCGCTCAACCAGGGCTCCTCGGTCGTCCAGTCACCGGTATCCCAGCCGCCGGCAACGCGGCCATCGGTCGCGCGGCCGGACACCAGGCTGTCGGTGATGAAGTCGTAACCGGCATCGCCCAGCGAGGTATCGACGTCGACGTGCGTGGTGATGCCGGTATCCAGCACGGCGATGGTGATGCCGGTGCCGTCGGCCAGGTCCCAGGCGTTGTTGACGTTGCTGCCGCCAACATTGGCCACGCCGTCCACGGTCGCGGTGCCGTCCGGTGCCTTCAGGTGCCACTGGTAGGCGCCGTAATAGGTATCGCTGGGAGTGAAGGTGGCCGGCTTCAGCGAGGCCGGCGCCTGCAGGTCACGGACCGGCCGACGCAGCTGGTCGGCCTGCACGCTCACCACGTTGGGATCAGCCGCGATCTGGCGCATGAAGGCCTCGGCTTCAACGCGATCCAGCTTGCGCGAGGTCTTCACCAGTTCGGCACCGGTGGCCAGCTTGCGCAGGTAGGTGGCCGACGCGGCCTTGCCGGTCGATGACAGGCCTGCGCGCGACAGCGCACCGGACGCATTCTTCGCCACCGTGGAAGCACTGGCCTTGGCGGTCGTGCCATCGGCGTAAGTGATGATGAAGCGACCGACCTTGGCCTCTTCTCCCTGGGCCGCAGGCGCCATCGGCAACACCTTGGCGGTCAGCCCGGCCTTTGCAGCATGTGCCGCAGGCGCGATGGCAATCGCGAGAACGATGGCGGATACGGCCGCGCTGAGATGTCTGGTTTTCATTGCTTGAAGTCCCTTAGTAGCGAAATGAAGATGCTCGGCCTGCCTACGACGGAATCGCCCCACCCTGTTCCCGGACGGCCACCCCGGGGTGTCGGCTTCCGTTGTTTGAATCGGACGCGGCATCAGCCGCGCCCGCATCAGGTCGGGTTACCAGCCGAAGCCGGCACCCAAGCCCACGGAGCGTTCGTCACCGCTGAGCGCCCCCCCGATGGTGATCGTGGCGCGGTCACTGACGGCCCGCTGGTACCCCACGGACAACGCGTTCTCGCCCCCCTGGAAACCAACGCCCACGCCGACCCGGTTGTCGGTGCGGATGCCTGCCGCGCTGGTGGCCATGTTCAACATGGCCGCGTTCATCGCGCCCTGGCGATCGATGCGACGGTCCTGGTTCTGGAAGCGACGGTCCACGTCCTTCTTGTAGCCATCCAGGTCCTGGTTCCAGGCGGCGAACTTGCTGTCGGTGTAGGCATTGGCGCTGGTGAGCGTCTGGGTGGCGGTGGTGTCGGCGTAAGCGGTGGCCGACTGCAGCGTCTGCGCATCGCCGGACTGCACCTGCGCCACGTTCGCCGCATCGGTCGCCTGGGTTCCCGCGGCGACGTTGGTGATCTGGCGCTCGTTGCCGGTGCTGCCCACCGAAACGGTATCGGCGCGATCCGCGGTGGAACCCTGTCCCAGCGCGACCGCGTTGTCCGCGGTCACGCTGCTGCCCTGACCGACCGCCGTGCCGGATGCATTGCTAACGCTGCTGCCTTCGCCCACGGCCACCGCATTGGTCGCTTCTGCCGCAATGGTGGTGTTGGCGCCCACGGCCGTGCTGCCATCAGCGTTGACCTTGGCGTTGCTGCCGATGGCCGTGTCGTTGGGGCCAGCGGCATAGGCGGCCGCGCCGACTGCGGTACCGCTGGCAGCATCGGCCTGTGCGCCATCACCGAGAACAGCACCCCCGGTCGCGCTGGACGCCACCGCCGCTGTACGAACGGTCGCGGCAGCAGGCGTTGCCGCGAGCGTGCTCGCTTCCGCCGCGACCGCCTGGACCGGCTCGGACTCGACGCTGGCCTTGCTGACCGATGAAGCCACCGCCTTGCGCGATGCCGTTGCCACCTTGGAGGTTGCGGCGCTGCTTGTACCGGCATCGAGTTCGCTGACCTTGTTATCGAGCGCAGTCAACGCATCGCCCACGCTGTAGTAGCTGTCGCCCTGGATCACGAAGGTCGGCGCGGTCATCCCGCCCATCGGGCCGACGGCGGCGCCGCCACCGAGGTAGCGCGCGTAGGACTGCATCGACTGGTAGAGCTGGCCGCCGGTGACGGCATCGCTACTGCCTTCGGCAAGCAGGCCATCGCTCAGGTTGACGATGCGCCGGGTTGCCGGACCACCACGCCCGCTGCCGCTGCCCAGCGACACGACGTTGGCCTCGTCGGCGCGCGCACCGAAACCAAGCGCCACCGAGTTCGCAGCCGAGACACCGCTATTGGCACCAAGTGCCAGGCCGTTCTCGCCGCTCTGGCGGACAAAGGCGTTGTAGCCGACGGTCACTGCGTTTTCGCCCAGGGTGTTGGTCTGGCGACCGATCGAGGTGCTGTTCACGCCTGCACCGTTGCTCTGCACGCCCAGGGCGACCGCGCCAGTGCCGCTGGCCGTACTGTCGGCACCCAGCGCGACGGTCCGCACGCCGCTGGCCGTCGCGCCCGCGCCGGTGGCAAGGCTGCGATTGCTGTCCGCTGCCGCGCCTGCACCCAGGGCCACGGCATTGTTGCCGGTCGCTTCGCTACCCGCGCCAATCGCCACGGCACTCTCGTTATCTGCCAGCGTGTTGGTGCCGATGGCGATGCTGTTGATCTCGCCACCCAGCGCCTGGTAACCCAGCGCGACGCTGTAGTCGCCATAGCCGAACGCGCCACGCCCGACCGCCGTTGCACTGGCACCGGGCGCCCAGCTGTTGTAGCCCACCGAAGTCGAGCCGGTTCCGCTGGCCCAGGCGGCGACACCGAAGGCCGATGCGTTGTTCGCCGTTGCCCATGCGCCCTCGCCGAAGGCCGAAGCCCCTTCCCCCGTCGCCCAGGCATAGGCACCCACGGCCGTGGCGTAGTCCTGGCTGGCCCAGGCGCTGTCGCCGAGCGCAACGCTGTAGCCGCCAATCGCACGCGAGGTATAACCACCGGCGTAACTATGATCGCCCAATGCCTGCGCGCCGTAACCGAAGGCCGACGCCGTGGCGCCCGTCGCCTGTGCACCGGCACCAACGGCCGTCGCGTTGTCGCCCGCATTGGCACCGACGAGCACGGGCGCACCGTCCGCGTCTTCAATCGGGAAGTTGTACTCGTCGTAGGCCTGGCCCATGCCACCGACGGCCACGCTGCCATTGCCGACGGCGGATGCATTGTTGCCGACGGCGGTGGCATTGCCGCCGACCGCGCCAGCGCCGCTGCCATACGCCGCTGCGCCATTGCCGATCGCGTTGCTCGCTTCGCCCGCCGCCACCGCGTTGTCGCCTTCCACATATGCGCCGGCATCGCTGTCTTCGCTGCCACTGGCCTGGAAGTACTTGCTGGTGTTCTCGGCCGTGTTGGCCACTGCATCCAGCTGCGCCTTGTTCACCGCATCGGTGTCCTCGGTGCCCGCCGCCACGTTGGTGACCTGGCGTTCGCTGCCCACATCACCGACCGAGACCGTGTTGTCGCGGTCGGCCACCGAGTCCGCACCCAGTGCCACCGCGTTGTCTGCAGGGGCGTAGGCATTCACGCCCACCGCGGTACTGGCATCGCCGGATGCATAGGTGTTGTGGCCCAGCGCGGTGCTGTATTCGCCGGTCGCCCAGGCACCGTTGCCGAAGGCCGAACCACCGGTGCCGGTGGCACGCGTGTTGATCAAGCCGAAGAACGTGCTGCCGCCCACCGCCGTGGATTCGGCGCCGGAGGCCTGGCTGGATTGGCCCACGGCCGTGGCACTTTCGCCGCCTGCGGCTGCGCCAGCCCCCAATGCCGTGGTGTAACCGCCGCTGGCTTCGGCGCCGTAACCGAACGCCGAACCGAAGTCGCCCGCGGCGGCACTGAAGCCGCCGGTCGCCGTCGAGGCCAGGCCCGACGCACTGCTGCTGAAACCACTGGCCGTGGCCTGCAGGCCCTCAGCGGTGGCGCCCGCACCGGTCGCGGTGCTGAACGCGCCCGTGGCCTGCGCACCGGCGCCGAATGCACTGGCACCGGCATCGCTGGCCAGCGTGGTCTGGTCCAGCACCACTTCCCCCGTATCCGGATCGGTGTAGTACAGCGCACCGCCCACGGCCGTCGCCGAATCACCGGTCGCGGTGGCGTTGAAACCGTTGGCCGTGGCGTTCACGCCCGAGGCCGTCGCGCCGCTGCCATACGCCGCTGCGCCATTGCCGATCGCATTGCTCGCTTCGCCCGCGGCGATGGCGTTGTCGCCTTCCGCATACGCGCCGGCATCGCTGTCTTCGCTGCCGCTGGCCTGGAAATACTTGCTGGTGTTCTCGGCCGTGTTGGCCACTGCATCCAGCTGCGCCTTGTTCACCGCATCGGTGTCCTCGGTGCCCGCGGCCACGTTGGTGACCTGGCGTTCGCTGCCCACGTCACCCACCGACACCGTGTTGTCGCGATCAGCCACCGAACTCGCACCCAAGGCCACGCTGTTGGCGCCATAGGCCGTGGAGTAATAGCCAAGCGCAGTGCTGTCCAATCCGGATGCCCAGCTGTTGGCGCCCAGAGCAGTCGCGTAATCCGACGCGGCATAGGAGAAGTAGCCGAGGGCCGTGCTCTGCAAGCCATTGGTCTGGCTCAGCGTGCCTATCGACGTGCTGTAATCACCGTTAGCCAGTGCGCCCGAACCGAAGGCCGCGGCATATTCACCCGATGCCTGCGTCGCGATGAAGTAGCCAAAACCCGGGGCCAGGTCCGCCAGGCCACCTACCGCAACAGAACTGGTCCCGACCGCAGCGCTGGAAGTGCCCACCGCGGTGGCGTAATCGCCGATCGCATTGGCAACCGCACCCACCGCGGTCGATTGCGCGCCACCTGCATACGCCCCCACACCCACGGCGGACGCCGCAAAGCCCGAGGCATCGGCGCTGGCGCCCACCGCGGTGCCGCCAACGCTGGCGCTGGTCGCACCGGTATCGACGGGTACGCCATCCACGGTGATCAGCGGATCGCCGTTTTCGTCGACCGCGACACCCCCCATCGCCACGCTTGCCGGGCCTGTCGCCTGTGCGTTGTTGCCGAAGGCCGCGCTGTTCTGGCCACTGGCGACGGCATTGGATCCGACCGCCGTGGCATTGTCGGCATAGGCGGAAGCACCGTTGCCGTAGGCAGAGGCGCCATTGCCGATTGCATTGCTCGCTTCGCCCGCGGCGATGGCGTTGTCGCCTTCCACATACGCGCCGGCATCGCTGTCTTCGCTGCCGCTGGCCTGGAAGTACTTGCTGGTGTTCTCGGCCGTGTTGGCCACTGCATCCAGCTGCGCCTTGTTCACCGCATCGGTGTCCTCGGTGCCCGCAGCCACGTTGGTGACCTGGCGTTCGCTGCCCACATCGCCCATCGAGACCGTGTTGTCGCGGTCGGCTACCGAGTCCGCACCCAGTGCCACCGCGTTGTCTGCAGGGGCGTAGGCATTCACGCCCACCGCGGTACTGGCATCGCCGGATGCATAGGTGTTGTGGCCCAGCGCGGTGCTGTATTCGCCGGTCGCCCAGGCACCGTTGCCGAAGGCCGAACCACCGGTGCCGGTGGCGCGCGTGTTGATCAAGCCGAAGAACGTGCTGCCGCCTACCGCCGTGGATTCGGCGCCGGAGGCCTGGCTGTATTCGCCCAGCGCCGTGGCACTTTCACCATCGGCCGCCGCGGCCAGGCCGAGCGCGGTCGCGTAGTTGCCGCCCGCGTACGACTCGGCGCCGACCGCCGTGGCGCCATTACCGAGTGCAGAAGCAAGGAAGCCATTGGCCGTGGACTCGATGCCTGACGCGGTGCTTTCCGCACCCGTCGCCGTCGCGCCATCACCCGAGGCACTGCTGTAGTAACCCGACGCGGTCGATTCGATCCCGGAAGCCTCACTCAAGGCACCCGTCGCCACGCTGCCGTCGCCGCTGGCGCTACTGGCCGCACCGGTCGCGGTAGCCTGTTCGCCATCGGCCACGCTCTCGGCACCCGTGGCCGTTGCGTATTCGCCAGCAGCCTGCGCATTGGCACCACTGGCCGTGGCGCTGGCGCCCAGCGCCGTGGCGTTGTAACCCACCGCGGTGGCGCCATCGGCAAAGGCGTTCGCGCCGGCACCGTAGGCGGAAGCTCCCGCGCCGATCGCGTTGCTCGCTTCGCCCGCGGCCACCGCGTTGTCGCCCTCGACGTAGGCGCCGGCATCGCTGTCTTCGCTGCCGCTGGCCTGGAAATACTTGCTGGTGTTCTCGGCCGTGTTGGCCACTGCATCCAGCTGCGCCTTGTTCACCGCATCGGTGTCCTCGGTGCCCGCGGCCACGTTGGTGACCTGGCGTTCGCTGCCGACATCGCCCACCGACACCGTGTTGTCGCGATCAGCCACCGAACTCGCGCCCAAGGCCACGCTGTTGGCGGCCGCCGCATTCGCACCGAAGCCCAGTGCGACTGCATCGTCCCCGGTCGCCGACGCGCCCGCGCCCAAGGCTGTGGCGCCCTGTGCATCGGCCGAGCTGAGATAGCCCAGCGCGGTGCTGTAGTTGCCGTTGGCCCAGGCGCCATTGCCGAAGGCCGCACCGCCGATGCCTTGCGCTTCGGTCTGGTAGTACCCGCCCAGTGCGCTGCCACCGACGGCGGTGCTTTCTTCACCGCTGGCCAGGCTGAATTCACCGACCGCGGTGCTGCTCGCACCGCTTGCCTGCGCCGCCAATCCCAAAGCGGTGGCGTAGTCAGCAGCGGCAGACGATTCGGCACCCACTGCCGTTGCGCCCAGGCCGGATGCTGTAGTCAGGAATCCATTGGCGGTCGATTCGATACCACTTGCAGTGCTTTCCGCGCCGGTCGCAGTCGCGCCATCGGCCGACGCGGTGCTGTAGTACCCCGAGGCGGTGGCTTCGATCGCGGACGCTTCGCTGAGCGCACCGGTTGCACTGCTGCCATCACCGCTGGCCAACGCCGCGGCGCCAAGCGCGGTGGACTGATCGCCGGTGGCATTGCTCTGGAAGCCGACGGCCGTGGACGTGGCCCCGGCAGACAGTGCGCCGCATCCAATCGCAACGGAAAGATCACCCGTGGCACGCGCGACGCGGCTGGCGGCATCGTTGCACGCCGCTGCCTGCGGCGAGATCGCGGTGCTCGCATCACCCGGTGATCGCCCACCTCCCACCGACTGTGCCAGCACGGTCGGCGCGACCACCACGGCGGTCAGGACGATCGCAGCCTGCAGTAACCGGGCGCCTTTGCCCTTGCCTTTCGCCTTGGCGAATTCAGAGGCGACCACGACGACGCCACGATCAGCGTTCCACAACTTGCAGAAGATGCGATTCATCCGTTCCTTTCCTTAGGCATTTTTTTGGGGCAAAAGACTCCCGCGACGCGCAAATCGGATTTGCGCGCAGGGGTTCGCGGAAGAGAGGTTTTTCGGTGCTTCGGGTAAGTCCGCTACTTGCGGGGGATTTATCGCGGACCTGGCACGTAGACGGGGGTCACGCGCTTGACTTGATAGTCATCCAAGAGATTTCATTGCGTCAAGTGCCGTTCATGCAATGAACTGACATGTTTGAAATCCCATAAAACAAGGGGTTTTCAGGCACTTGCATGTGAACCGTTGAGGCCCGTGCTGGCAATGGATGTTGATTATCGGAATGGAAGTCTCATAACAAAAACGCCCATCGCAAGAAGCGATGGGCGTTGCGTTGCACTGCAATGTACGGGGCGCTGAATCAGCCGCACCACACCCGCGCGTTTCGGAACATGCGCAGCCACGGCGAGTCATCCGGCCACTCGCTGGGCGACCAGCTCAGGTTGATGCTGCGCGGGGTGCGTTCGGGGTGCGGCATCAGGATGGTGACGCGGCCATCGGTGCTGGTCAGGCCGGTAATTCCATCGGGCGAACCGTTGGGATTGACGGGATAGCGGCTGGCCGTGTTGCCGTCGCCATCGACGAAGCGCAGCGCGACGCGCGCGGTGGCCTGGTCGACCGGCGAATCGAATTCCGCGCGGCCTTCGCCATGCGCGACGGCAACGGGAATCCGCGAACCAGCCATGCCGCGGAAGAACACCGACGGCGACTCCACCACTTCCAGCAGCGAGGTACGGGCCTCGAACTGCTCGCTGCGGTTGCGCAGGAAACGCGGCCAGTGCTCGGCACCGGGAATGATGTCCTTGAGCTGGCTCAACATCTGGCAGCCGTTGCACACGCCCAGGCTGAAGGTATCGGTGCGGGCGAAGAACGCGGCGAACTGCGCACGCAGCGCCGGACGCTCCAGGATCGAGGTCGCCCAACCGCGACCGGCGCCAAGCACGTCGCCGTAGCTGAAGCCGCCGCAGGCGACCAGGCCGGTGAACCCATCCAGGGTGATGCGGCCAGCGACCAGGTCGCTCATGTGCACATCGAACGCATCGAAGCCGGCACGCTCGAACGCATTGGCCATTTCGATCTGGCCGTTGACACCCTGCTCGCGCAGGATCGCGACCTTGGGTCGCGCACCGGTGGCGACGAACGGTGCGGCCACATCGTCGGCCGGGTCGAAGTTGAGCTTCGGCTTGAGGCCCGGATCGGCGAAGGTGCGCGCGGTATGGCGCTCGTCGTCAGCGCTTTCCGGGTTGTCGCGCAGGCGCTGCATGGCGTGGGTCACCGACCACCAGGCATCGAACAGCTGCTCCCAGCGCCATTCAGCCAGGATGCGACCTTCCAGCGTGACCCGCACCGCCGGCGCGGTGGTGGGCTTGGCGATGCGCTGGGCGCATTCGGTCAGGGCGTGGCGTTCGACCAGGTCCGCGAACGCGGCGCGATCTTCCGAGGCGATCTGCACGACCGCGCCGAGCTCTTCGTTGAACAGGCTGCGGAAGGCGTCATCGCCCCAGGCATCCAGCGCGATGTCCACGCCCAGGTGCGCGGCAAAGGCCATCTCGCACAGCGCGGCGAACGCGCCGCCGTCGCTGCGGTCGTGATACGCCAGCAGCATCCCGGACGCACGCGCATCGCGCATGAGTTCGAAAAAGCTGCGCAGCAGTTCCGGATTGTCCAGGTCCGGCGTTTCGCCGCCGAACGCGGGCAGTGCCTCGTCGCTGGCGAACACCTGTGCCAGCACCGAACCGCCCAGGCGCTGCTTGCCACCGCCCAGGCCGATCAGCCATAGCTCGGTGTCGGGCTCGCGCGACAGCACCGGGGTCAGCTGGGTGCGCGCGTCGTCGACCGGCGCGAATGCGGTGATGACCAGCGACACCGGCGACACCGACTTGTGGGTGGTGCCGTCGAGCTGCCACTGTGCCTGCATGGACAGCGAGTCCTTGCCGACCGGGATGCTCAGTTCGAGTTGCGGGCACAGCTCCATGCCGACCGCGCGCACGGCGTCGTACAGCAGCGCGTCTTCGCCGTTGTGGTTGGCCGCGGCCATCCAGTTGGCCGAAAGCTTGACGCCATCGAGCGACTGCACCGGTGCCGCGCACAGGTTGGTGATCGCTTCGCCCACGGCCATACGCGCCGATGCAGCGGCATCCAGCAAGGCCAGCGGCGCACGTTCGCCCAGCGACATCGCTTCACCGGCAAAGGTGTCGAAGCCGGCCAGGGTGATCGCGCAATCGGCCAGCGGCAGTTGCCACGGCCCGACCATCTGCTCGCGTGCGGTCAGGCCGCCGACACTGCGGTCACCGATGGTGACCAGGAAACTCTTGGAAGCGACCGACGGATGCGCCAGCACGCGCAGGCCCGCGTCCTGCAAGTCCAGGCCAGCGGTCTTCAGCTCGGGCCAGCGCGGCGCGGCCGGATGCACGGTGTCGCGGTGCATCTTCGGCGCCTTGCCGAACAGCACATCCATCGGCAGGTTGATCGGGGCGTCATCCGGAATGGTGCCCGGCGTGGCGCCGTAGGCGACCACCAGACGTTCCTCGGCCGTGGCCACGCCGACGGCGGCGAACGGGCAGCGCTCGCGCGCGCACAGTTCGGCGAATTCGGCCAGGCGCGACTGCGGCACGCCGAGCACGTAGCGCTCCTGCGATTCGTTGCACCACAGTTCCAGCGGCGACAGCGACGGATCGTCGCTGGGCACCTTGCCCAGGTCGATCACCCCACCCACGCCAGAGTCGTGCAGCAGTTCGGGGATGGCGTTGGACAGGCCACCCGCGCCCACGTCATGGAACCAGCGGATCGGGTTGTCGGTGCCCAGCGCGACGCAGCGGTCGATCACTTCCTGGCAGCGGCGCTCCATCTCCGGGTTTTCGCGCTGCACGCTGGCGAAATCCAGCGCCTCGGCGCTGTCGCCCGAGGCGACCGAACTGGCCGCGCCGCCGCCCAGGCCGATCAGCATCGCCGGGCCACCCAGCACGATCACCGCATCGCCGGGCTGCAGGGTCTTCTTCTCGACCTGGTTGCGGTCGATGGCGCCCAGGCCGCCGGCCAGCATGATCGGCTTGTCGTAGGCGCGGGTCAGCACGCTGCCATCGGACGCGCCGCCTTCCGGCAGTTCGAAGCTGCGGAAGTAACCGAGCAGGTTGGGCCGGCCGAATTCGTTGTTGAACGCGGCACCGCCCAGCGGGCCGTCCAGCATGATGTCCAGCGCCGGGGCCATGCGCGGGTTCAGCGCGCGCGGCGCTTCCCACGGCTGCGGCAGGGTCGGGATGCGCAGGTGCGACACCGAGAATCCAGTCAGGCCGGCCTTGGGCTTGCCACCGCGCCCGGTCGCGCCTTCGTCGCGGATCTCGCCGCCGGCACCGGTGGCGGCGCCGGGAAACGGCGCGATCGCGGTCGGGTGGTTGTGGGTTTCCACCTTGATGGCGAAGGCCGATTCGACCGCCGGCTCGCTGCGGTACTGGCCGCTGGCCGGGTCCGGGCGATAGCGCGAAGCCAGGTGCCCTTCCACCACCGCGGCGTTGTCGCTGTAGGCACTCAGCGTGTGCTGCGGGGTCTGCTGGTGGGTGTGCTTGATCATCTTGAACAGCGAGCGGTCCTGCTCGCGGCCGTCGATGGTCCAGCTGGCATTGAAGATCTTGTGCCGGCAATGCTCGGAATTGGCCTGCGCGAACATCATCAGCTCGACGTCCGACGGATCGCGGCCCAGCTCGGTGTAGCGGCTGCGCAGGTAGTCGATCTCATCCTGGGCCAGGGCCAGGCCCAGGCGCGCGTTGGCGCCTTCCAGGTCGGCCAGGGCCACGCGCTCCAGGTCGCCACGTGCGGGCGCGATGAACAGCGCCTGGGCGGCATCGGCCGCATCGAGCAGCGACTGGGTCATCGGGTCGTGCAGCAGCTTGGCCAATGTGGCCAGGCGGTCGGCGTCGGTCGGCAGCCCGGTCAGGTCAATGCGCGAACCGCGCTCGACCCGGGCGATGGCCAGGCCGGCGCCACGCACCAGCTCGGTGGCCTTGCTCGACCAGGGCGACAGCGTGCCCAGGCGCGGCACGACGAAGCGCGAGACCGCGCCTTCGCTTGCCTGCGACGGTGCGCCGTCGGCCTGCAGGATGCGCCGCAGCGCGTCCATGTCAGGCGCGGCACCGGCCTGTGGTTCGATGAAAAAGACCTGCCAGGTGTCCACGATGCGCACCGACGGCGCCACGGACTGCAGACGGGATTCAAGCCGCGCGCGGCGGAACTGCGACAAGGCCGGCTGGCCTTCGAGGACGATCATGTCCGGGAACCGTGGCGTGGATGCCGTGGGAACGGGGCCGCCTATTGTAGCGAAGCCGGCGCAAGGCCGGCTTCGTGAAACGCGAATTGCAGGCAGAAGGCCGGTTACGGGCATGCCAACCGGCTTGCCCGAGGCCTTGGCGGCATCGGCCGCAGCCAGCTTGTCCAGCGCCGCGCGCATCTCGGCCGGGGGCAGGTAGCCGCCGATCTGGCTGCCGTCCGGGGCAAAGATCGCCGGGGTGCCGTTGACGCCCAGGCGCTGGCCGATGTCGTATTCCATGGTCACCGGGTTGGTGCAGTCACGCGCGGCCACCGCGCCACCCTCCTTGGCCGCGGTCAGGGCCTTCTTGCGGTCGGCAGCGCACCACACCGAGATCATGTCCTTGTGGTCCTGGCTGCCCAGGCCCATGCGCGGCCAGGCCAGGTACTGCACGGCGATGCCCTGCTTGTTGTAATCGGCGATCTGGCTGTGCAGCTTGCGGCAGTAGCCGCACTCGATGTCGGTGAAGACATTGACGGTGTACTTCGGGTTGGCCGGCGCGAACACGATCTTGTCGCTGTCCTTGACCGACTTGAGCAGGTTCTGCCGATACCCGGCCAGCGCCGGGCTGCCCTGCATCAGGTCCTTGCGCTGGCCGATATCCACCAGGCTGCCCTGCATCAGGTACTTGCCGTCCTCGCTGACATAGACCAGCTGGCCGGCGACGATGACTTCGCGGAAGCCCGGCAGCGGCGCCTTGCCGATGTAGTCCACGTCCACCTGCGGATTGAGCTGCTTGAGCGCGGCACGCACCTTGGCATCGACCGGATCGTTATCGGCGACCGCGGGGGCGGCGGCAGGCTTGGCCGGCGCAGCCTGGGCATCAGCGTTCTGCGGTTGCTGGGCACAGGCTGTCAGGCTGAGGCCGGCCAGCATGAAAAAGGGGAAGAGACGACGCATCGAGGATTCCTGTTTCGGGGGGCGACGGCTGGTGCATGACGCAGCCATCGGCGCGGGGCCCCGGCGATGGCCGGGCATCGTGTCCGATTCTCGCATACGCAGCATGAAGGCCCGGACCCGCCGGGAACGTCGATGCCATTCATGGCACGGCGTTCGGCCACGCGCGATATGCCCGGCTTGGCGATACGGCGGCCATCCATGGCGAGACACCCCGCTCGATGGATTCCCGACCCGGCCATCCATGGCCGGCCGTGAAGTCCAAACGCGGCATGCTCCGGTTGGAGCTATGGCTGCCATCCATGGCGGGACATCCCGCTCGGTGGATTCCCGGTCCGGCCATCCATGGCCGGCCGTGAAGCCCAAACGCGGCATGCCCGGGTTGGAGCTATGGCTGCCATCCATGGCGGGACATGCCGCTCGATGGATTCCCGGTCCGGCCATCCATGGCCGGCCGTGAAGCCCAAACGCGGCATGCCCGGGTTGGAGCTATGGCTGCCATCCATGGCGGGACATGCCGCTCGATGGATTCCCGGTCCGGCCATCCATGGCCGGCCGTGAAGCCCAAACGCGGCATGCCGCGTTTGGGCTTCACCCCCTCGGGTGGTGTTTGGCGTGGAGGTGCTGCAGGTGCTGGCGGGCGACCAGGGTGTAGATCTGGGTGGTCGACAGCGGAACTGTGGCCCAGCATCAGCTGCAGCGAGCGCAGGTCCGCGCCGTGGTTGAGCAGGTGGGTGGCGAAGCTGTGCCGCAGCCCGTGTGGACTCACCTTGGCCGGGTCGATCCCGGCGACCACTGCATGGCGCTTCACCAGTCCCCAGAACACCTGCCGGCTCAGCGCCTGGCGCCTGGCATCGATGAACAGCGGCACCTCGCCATTGGCCATGGCCGTCACCGCCTTGTTCGCCGACAGCTGCGGACGCGCACTGTCCAGATAGCACTGCAGCCAGTGCTGGGATTCCTCGCCCAGCGGCACCAGCCGATCCTTGCTGCCCTTGCCGGTCACGCGCACCACGCCCTGGCGCAGGTTCACGGCATTGGCCGGCAGGTCCACCAGTTCGCTGACGCGCAGGCCACAGGCGTACATCAGTTCCAGCATGGCGCGATCGCGCAGGCCCACGGGCGTGTCGATGTCGGGTGCGGCCAGCAACGCGTCGATCTGGCTTTCCGACAGCGCCTTGGGCAGTGAGCGCGGCAGCTTGGGCGGATCGAGCAACGCGGTCGGATCATCGCTGCGCTGTCCACGCCGCACCAGCTGGGCATGGAAGGCGCGCAGGCACGACAGCAGGCGTGCGTTGCTGCGTGACGAATAGCCCTGACGCGCGCGCCAGGCCAGGTAATCGAAGATCAAGGTCCGGTCGGCTGTCGCCAGCACGTTGTCCGTGGCAGCGCTCCCCGACGCGCCAGCACGCCAGACCGCCCACCGCGCAAGCCCCTGCAGATCGCGCCGATAGCTTTCCAGCGTGGCCCGCGCCAATCCGCCTTCGGCCCAGATCGCGTCCAGGAACGCATCGATGCTGCGCGCGTCGGCGGGGCCACAATCGGGGAGCGCATTGACGAGCTGGCGGCGTTCGGCGGGCGATGACATCGCACCAGCTTAGCCGCAGCGCGCAACGGCGACTGCGTCCCGGGCGACTATCCTTGGCCCATGTCCGCCGAACCTGACACCGCACCTGCCCCGCTCGCCCTGCCCGCACCGCGCCATGCCTTCGTCGGCTGGCGCTTGCTGGCGCTGTTTTACGATGCCTGGCCGGTGCTGGCGTTGTGGATGCTGATCTCGGTCGCCTTCACCCTGGGCTATACCTACCTGGGCCACCACGACAGCCACCAGAACATCGCGCCTTTCAGTGCGCTGCAATGGCTGCTGTGGTTGAGCTGCTGGGTCGTGGCCGGACTGTATGCGACGGTCAGCTGGCGGCGCGGCGGACAGACGCTTGGCATGCGGCCGTGGCGGATCGTGGTGACCTCGGTCCACGGCCAGCACCAGCCAAGCAGGAAAGCCCTGTGGCTGCGCTACGCAGTGGGCACGTTGTCACTGCTGTGCGCGGGACTGGGCTTCTGGTGGGCATGGTTCGACCGCGACCGCCTGACCTGGCATGACCGGGCCAGCGGTACCCGGATCATCCGCAACCCCAGGCCCGCACGCTGAGCGCCACCCAGGTTCAACCCCGTGACAGGGGCGCGCTGCGGATCCGCTCCCGGATGGACGCTCAGCCGGCCAGGCCCGCGACGGGCGCGTAATGCGAAACCGTCGGGAACGGGTCGTAGAAGTGGTGGAGCAGCCGCTTCCACTCCTGATACCCGGCAGACTGGCGAAAGCCAATCTCGTGATCTTCCAGGGTCTGCCAGCGGACCAGCAGCAGATATTCGCCTGGCCGCTCGATGCAGCGACTCAGCTCATGCGACAGGTAGCCCGGCATCGACGCAATGATGGCCTGCGCCTCCAGGAAGGCAGCCTCGAACGCCTCCAGGCGACCGGGCAGCACGTGCAGCGGGGCCGTTTCGAGCACCATCGCGGTCAACTGCTCCGTCGTTTGAACAGCCACCACGAAATCACCAGCATCAGCACCGGCGTGGCCGTATACGCCAGGCGATAGTCCAGGTGCAGGGCCGTGCCCATGCGGCCGAACAGCAGCTGCAGCAGCCAGAACGCCAGTGCGAACATGATGCCCATGAACAAACGCTTGCCCAGGCCACCGCTGCGCAGGCTGCCGAAGGCGAACGGGATCGCCGCCAGGCACAGCGCCAGCACGTTCAGCGGATAGAACCAGCGACCCCAGTAGACCTCTTCGTAATCGCGCGCATCCAGCGCATTGCGCCTGCGGTATTCGATGCTGCGGCTCAGGTCGGCCGCGGACATGTAGCGCGGCTGGCCCAGCGTGGCCGCCAGCGCGGCCGGGTCCAGCTTGGACGGCCAGGTTTCCTGGGCCACCGTCTCCTGCTGCACCGAGCGATCGCCGAAGGTGGTGCGCAGCACCTTCTTCAGGATCCAGCTGTCGGTGGCGTGGGTGGCCGTGGCGGCATGGGTGATCGAAGCCAGCCGGCCCTCAGCGTCAAGCTGGTACAGGCGCACATCCTGCAGCACCAGCTGCTGCTGGTCGCCGTCCGTCACCTGCTCGCCATTGGCGGCATTGAGGAATACATCGCCCTCGCGCGCCCACAGGCTGGCGTAGAGGCCGCGGGCTACGTCGCCGTACTTGGCGTTGGCCTTCAGGTTGTCGGCCTGGGTCTGGCCCCAGGCGCCTGCGGTTTCCATGACCACGACCATGCCGCCGGTCAGCAGTGCCAGGGTCACCGCGACCGACAGGCTCAACCGGCGCCGTGACAGGCCCAGTGCGCGCAGCGCGGTCAATTCCGAACTGGCCGCCAGCTGGCCCAGCCCCATCAGCGCGCCGATGACCGCCGCGGTGGGGAACAACGTATAGGCCCGGCGCGGGATCGTGTAGGCCACGAACCCCACCGCGTGGACGAAGGTGAAGTTGCCGCGGCCGATCTCGCGGACCTGGCCGGACAGGCCATTGGTGACATCCAGGCCCAGCAATACTGCCCAGACCAGCAGCACGGTGCCCAGCACGACCTTGCCCACGTAGACATCGTGGATGCGCGGCGCGAAGCGAATCATGCGCGCGCTCCCTTGCGGCGCGGCAGACGCCCGTCGCGGGCGTAGGCCCACACGCCCATCACCAGCAGCGGCAGGCTCAGCCACCACAGGCCCAGCCCGGGCGGCAGCTTGCCGTTGGTGAGCCACTGGGTGCCGTTGATCATCATCAGGAAGGCGACCAGGTAGCCCAGGAAACCCAGCATCACCCGGCCGTAGCGCGACTGGCGCGGCGCGCTGCGCGCCAGCGGCAATGTCAGCAGGGCAAACGCCAGGCACAGCAGCGGCGGCGTGATGCGCGAATGCAGCTGGGCGTTGGCCTCGATGCGCTTGTCGCCCAGCAACTGCGTGGTCGGCAACAGCTCCGGATCGTTGTCAGCCTTTTTGTCAGTGCGGTCCGGCAGCGCGATTTCATTGCTGGCGTAGCGCAGCAAGCGGTAGTCCTTGCCCTCGCTGGCTGGGCCTTCCACCCGATACCCATCCTGCAACTGCAGGAACCGCGAAATCTCGCCCTGGAAATACATCTGGCCGGTCTTGGCGGTCACCACGTCCAGCCGATCGCCCTGCTGGCGCTGGGTGAAGATCTTGGACAGATGCCGGCCATCGGGCGACATCCCGCCCACGTAGACCACCCCGCCGTTGCTGAGCATGGTGAACCGGCCCGGTTCCAGCCCGGCCACGATCAGCGAGCGGTTGGCCTGGTCGATCATGGCCTGGCTGGTGCGCGTGGCCAGCGGCCCGGCCCACAGCGAAATCACGCCCACCGCCACCACGATCGGGATCACCAGCATCAGCAGCGGACGCAACATGCGCCGGGGACCCACGCCGATCGAGGTCAGCACCGGCATTTCCGAATCGCGGTACAGCCGGGCGATGGCCAGCATCAGCCCCAGCATCAGCGACAGCGACAGGATCAACGGCAGGAAGGCGATCGTGCTCAGGCCCAGCTGCGACAGCAGCAGGCCCGCCGGCAACTTGCCGTCGGCCACTTCGCCCAGCACGTCCACCAGCACGCCCCCCAGGCTGACCACCAGCAGCACCATCAATGCGGCCAGGAAACTCTGGGTGAATTCGGTGAACAGGTAGCGGTCCAGCTTCGGCATCGGGTGGGGGTTGCCTTACAATTACAGGTTCGAGTGCCGGTGCGCGAACAGCGCGGACCGAGGCTTGGCCGGGACAACCAGCATCCCGGCAGCCGGTGATTGTACGTACTGCTGGTGAAACCGACCCACACGGAATCTGCGCAATGGCCCTGGAATTCACCCTGAACCACGACACCCCCACCGCCGCCGCGGTCGATTGCCTGGTGGTGGGCGTGTATGCGGACAAATCCCTCAGCGCCGCGGCCCAGGCCGTGGACCAGGCCAGCGGCGGCCGCCTGGGCGCGCTGGTCCAGCGCGGCGACGCCCCCGGCCGCAGCGGTAGCACCACCGCGTTGTACGACCTGCCGGGCGTCACCGCCCCGCGCGTGCTGGTGGTCGGGCTGGGCGATGTGGCCAAGTTCGGCGTGCCGACCTACCTGAAGGCATTGACCGAAACTGCCCGCGCCCTGAAAGACAGCGCCGCGACCAGCGCGCTGGTCACCCTGACCGAGCTGGACGTGCCCGGCCGCGACACCGCCTGGGCGATCCGCCAGGCCGTGGCTGCCACCGGCCACGCCACCTATCGTTACAGCGCCACCCTGGGCAAGCGCAAGCTGGAAGCCCGGGCGATGGCCAAGGTCGCCTTCAGCGGCACCGATGAAGACGCCCTGGCCCAGGGCATCGCCATCGCCGCCGGGGTCAAGTTCACCCGCGAGCTGGGCAACCTGCCGCCGAACATCTGCACCCCGGCCTACCTGGCCGAGCAGGCGCAGGAATTCGCCGCCGCACACGACGGCGCCGAAGCCGAGATCCTGGAAGACGCACAGATGGAAGCGCTCGGCATGGGCTCGCTGCTGGCGGTGGCCCGTGGCTCGGCCAACCGCCCACGCCTGATCGTGCTGAAGTGGAACGGCGCAGCCGATGCGTCCGCCCAACCGTATGTCCTGGTCGGCAAGGGCATCACCTTCGATACCGGCGGCGTCAACCTGAAGACCCAGGGCGGCATCGAGGAAATGAAGTACGACATGTGCGGCGGCGCCACGGTGCTGGGCACCTTCGTCGCAGCCGTGGGCCTCAAATTGCCGCTGAACCTGGTGGTGGTGGTGCCGGCGGTGGAAAACGCCATCGACGGCAACGCCTATCGCCCGTCCGATGTCATCACCAGCATGTCCGGCCGCACCATCGAAGTCGGCAACACCGATGCCGAAGGCCGCCTGATCCTGTGCGACGCACTGACCTACGCCGAGCGCTTCAAGCCGGCCGCCCTGGTCGACGTGGCCACGCTCACCGGCGCCTGCATGGTCGCCCTGGGCCGCCACGCCGCCGGCCTGATGAGCAAGCACGACGACCTGAGCGACGAATTGCTCTCGGCCGGCGAGCACGTCTACGACCGCGCCTGGCGCCTGCCGCTGTGGGACGAATACCAGGCCTCGCTGGAATCCACCTTCGCCGACGTCTACAACATCGGCGGCCGCTGGGGCGGCGCGATCACGGCCGGCTGCTTCCTGGCGCGTTTCACCGAAGGCCAGCGCTGGGCGCATCTGGACATCGCTGGCGTGGCCAACGACGAAGGCAAGCGCGGCCTGGCCACCGGCCGCCCGGTGAACCTGCTGGCGCAGTGGCTGCTGGACCGCGCAGCCTGATGGAAACCGGGGTCGAAACCGAAACAGGGGTCAGAGTGCAGTTTCGCGCCGATGCAGTTCGGCGCCTATCTGCCCCACGTTCGCGAAACTGCACTCTGACCCCTGTTTCCATTGTCCCGTGCTCGCAAAACTGCACTCTGACCCCGATTTCGCCTTGATGTCCCGTGCCGACTTCTACCTGATCGCCAAGCCGCGCTTCCTGGAAGCGCCGCTGAAGCTGGTCTGCGAGCTGACCAAGAAGTGCTACGGCACCGGCCAGTTCGCCGTGATCCTGGCCCGCGACCTGGAGCAGGCCGAAGAACTGGACGAGCTGCTGTGGGCGTTCGAAGACGATGCCTACATCCCGCACCAGATCGCCGGCATCGACGAGGACGAGGACGAAGTCACGCCCGTGCTGATCCTCACCCCCGACGTGGAAACCCCACAGCGGCCGCTGGTGATCAACCTGCGCAATGAGGCGTATGCCGGCACCTGCGAGCGGGTGCTGGAAGTGGTCCCGGCCGATCCTTCCGCACGCGAACCGCTGCGCGAGCGCTGGCGCCAGTACCAGGCGCGCGGTTTCGCGCTCAACAAGCACGACATGTAACCCACGCAACCCGCACCCCACGAAAGGACTCCCATGCGCCTGCTGATCGCCCTGCTGCTTCCCTGGCTGACCTTCTTCACCATCGGTCGGCCCGTCTCCGGCGTCATCTGCCTGCTGCTGCAGATCACCTTGCTGGGCTGGCTACCCGCCACCATCTGGGCGGTCTATGCACTGAGTCAGTACAAGACCGACCAGAAGATCAAGCATCTCCAACGCCAGCTGTCGCGCTGACACCCACGCGCACACGGCATCACTCCGACTATTGCTGACCCCATGACCGAACCGCTCGCCTCCAGCTACGACCCGAAATCCTTCGAAGCGCGCCTGTACGCGCAGTGGGAGGACAGCGGCGCGTTCAAGCCCACCGGTACCGGCACCCCTTACACCATCCTGCTGCCGCCGCCGAACGTGACCGGCACGCTGCACATGGGCCATGCGTTCCAGCACACGCTGATGGATGCGCTGGTGCGCTACCACCGCATGCGCGGCTACGACACGCTGTGGCAGATGGGCACCGACCACGCCGGCATCGCCACCGAGATGGTGGTGACCCGCAACATGGCGCTCGAGGGCAAGGGCGAAACCCGTGATTCGCTGGGCCGCGACGGCTTCATCAACAAGGTGTGGGAATGGAAGGCGCAGTCCGGCGACACCATCGAGCGCCAGATGCGCCGCCTGGGCGCCTCGGGCGACTGGTCGCGCAGCACCTTCACCATGGACCCGCAGCCGTCCGAAGCGGTCAATGAAGCCTTCCTGCGCTGGTTCGAGCAGGGCCTGATCTACCGCGGCCAGCGCCTGGTCAACTGGGATCCGGTGCTGAAGACCGCGATCTCCGACCTGGAAGTGGAAAACGTCGAGGAAGACGGCTTCCTGTGGTCGATCCGCTATCCGCTGGCCGATGGCGCGACCTACGAACACGTCGAACACGATGCCGACGGTAACGAGATCCTGCGCGAAGTCCGCGACTACCTGGTGGTCGCCACCACGCGCCCGGAAACCATGCTCGGCGATACCGCCGCGATGGTCCATCCGGAAGATCCGCGCTATGCATCGCTGATCGGCAAGTCAGTGGCACTGCCGCTGAGCGAGCGCACGATCCCCGTGATCGGCGACGACTACGTGGATCGTGCGTTCGGCACCGGCGTGGTCAAGGTGACCCCGGCGCACGACTTCAACGACTACCAGGTGGGCGTGCGTCACGACCTGCCGATGATCAACCTGTTCACGCCGACCGCGACCATCAACGAGAACGCCCCGATCAAGTACCAGGGGCTGGACCGCTATGTGGCGCGGAAAGAAGTGCTCGCGGATCTGGAAGCGCTGGAGCTTCTGGTCGAAACCAAACCGCACAAGCTGCAGGTGCCGCGCGGCGACCGCACCGGCCAGGTGATCGAGCCGTACCTGACCGACCAGTGGTTCGTGAAGATGGATGGCCTGGCCAAGCGCGGCCTGGAACGCTTCGAAAGCGGCGATATCCAGTTCGTCCCGCCGAACTGGATCAACACCTATCGCCACTGGATGGAGAACATCCAGGACTGGTGCATCAGCCGCCAGCTGTGGTGGGGCCATCGCATTCCGGCCTGGTACGACGAAGCCGGCAAGTGCTACGTCGGCCGCGACGAGGCCACCGTACGCGCCCAGCACGGCATCGCCGACGATGTGGTGCTGACCCAGGACAGCGACGTGCTGGAAACCTGGTTCTCCTCGCAGCTGTGGCCGTTCTCCACCCTGGGCTGGCCGAATGAAGCCGCCATGGCCGAGCGCGGCTTCGACCGCTACCTGCCGTCCGATGTGCTGGTCACCGGCTTCGACATCATCTTCTTCTGGGTGGCGCGCATGGTCATGGCCACCGACAGCTTCACCGGGCAGATCCCGTTTCGCGATGTCTACATGACCGGCCTGATCCGCGATGCGCAGGGCCAGAAGATGTCCAAGTCCAAGGGCAACGTGCTGGACCCGCTGGACATCGTCGACGGCATCGGCCTGGACGACCTGGTCACCAAGCGCACCGGCGGCCTGATGCAGCCCAAGATGGCCGAGAAGATCGAGCGCGCCACGCGCAAGGAATTCCCGGACGGCATCGCCGCGCACGGCGCCGACGCGCTGCGCTTCACCATCGCCGCGCTGGCCACGCACGGCCGCGACATCAAGTTCGACCTGAGTCGCGCCGAGGGCTACAAGAATTTCTGCAACAAGCTGTGGAACGCCACCCGCTTCGTGCTGATGAACACCGACGGCGTACGCTTCAGCGGTGCGCCCACGCCGGTGACCGATGCGGAGAAGTGGATCCTGGCCGGGCTGGCGCGCGTCGGTGAAGAGGCCGCCACCCATTTCGCCGCCTACCGCTTCGACCTGCTCGCGCAGGCGCTGTACGAGTTCGCCTGGAACCAGTTCTGCGACTGGTTCGTCGAACTGGCCAAGCCGGCGCTCAATGGCAGCGATGCCGCTGCCGCCGACAGCACCCGCCACACCCTGCTCTACGTGCTGGAACAGCTGCTGCGCCTGCTGCATCCGCTGACCCCGTTCGTCACCGAGGAACTGTGGCTGCAGGTTGCCCCGCGCGTGGGCGTGAACGCACAAAGCATTTCGCTGCAGGCCTATCCGACCGCCGAGGCGCTGGATGCCGGCGCCTACGCGCAGTCCGAAGCCGACGTCGAGTGGCTCAAGGCGATGGTCAGCGCGCTGCGCCGCGTGCGCAGCGAGCTGGGCGTGTCGCCGGGCAAGCCGGTCGCGTTGCTGCTGCAGGGCGGTGGCGACAACGACAAGCCGCGCGTGGCGCGCTTCACTTCGCAGCTGCAGTCGCTGCTGAAGCTTGAATCCATCACCTGGCTCGATGGCAACGAGGCGCCCGCCTCGGCCGCGGCCGTGGTCGGCGAGCTGCGCCTGCTGGTACCGCTGGAAGGCCTGGTCGACCTGGATGCCGAGCGCACCCGCCTGGACAAGGAAATCACCAAGGTCGCCAGCGAGCGCGAGAAGAGCGAGGCCAAGCTGGCCAAGTTCAGCGACAAGGTGCCAGCGGCCGTGGTCGATCAGGAGCGTGCGCGCCTGGTCGACTGGACCAGCCAGCTGAGCGCCCTGCAGGAG
The DNA here is from genome assembly GCF_027498035.1 of Pseudoxanthomonas sp. Classification (NCBI taxonomy): domain Bacteria; kingdom Pseudomonadati; phylum Pseudomonadota; class Gammaproteobacteria; order Lysobacterales; family Lysobacteraceae; genus Pseudoxanthomonas; species Pseudoxanthomonas sp. The sequence goes on along the minus strand of NZ_CP114978.1, from coordinate 3,473,342 downwards.
CAGCGCGCCAAGCTGTAAGTCGAGAAACCGGGGTCAGAGTAAGGTTTCGCCGCACATTGGTAGCAGCGATGGCAGGCAGCACAAAACCTTACGCTGACCCCGGTTTCTGACCCCGGTTATTCCGGTTCTTAGACCCGGTTTTTGCATGCCATGACGCTCAGCATTTTCTGCCTGGTCCTGTTCGCCGCGTTGATGCACGCGAGCTGGAACGCCATCGTCAAAGGCGCACCCGACAAGCTGATGACCACGGTGCTGGTCAGTGGCTTCGCGGCACTGATTTCTGCGATTGCACTTCCGTTCCTGCCCGCACCTGCGCCAGCAGCCTGGCCGTTCCTGCTGATCTCGCCACTGCTGCAGGCGCTGTATTTCGCCCTGGTGGCACGCTGTTACCACGTCTCCGACATGAGCCAGGCCTACCCGCTGATGCGCGGCGCCGCACCGCTGCTGGTGGCCGTGGCCGGCGTGCTGTTCCTGGGCGAACACCTGGGCTGGATTGCCTGGGCCGGAATCGGCGTGGTCTGCCTGGGCGTGCTGGCGATGACGCTGGGCAGCGGACGCCTGCATCACGTCGCGCTGCCGCTGTTCAATGCAGTGGTCATCGCCAGCTACACGCTGCTGGATGCGGCAGGCGCGCGCCGCGCCGGCAATGCGCTGTCCTACACGCTGTGGCTGTTCCTGCTGACCGCCCTGCCCTTGCTTGCCTGGGCGGTGCTGGCCCAGCGCGCGCGCTTCGTGGCGCAGCTTCGGCAGCATGCGCAACGCGGCCTGGCCGGCGGCATCGGCACGCTGTTGTCCTACAGTCTGGCGCTGTGGGCAATGACCCAGGCAACGGTGGCACTGGTCGCGGCCCTGCGCGAAAGCGCGATCCTGTACGGCCTGGCGATCTCGGCCCTCGTCTTGAAGGAGCGACCACCGCGGCGGCGACTGATCGCCGCCAGCATCATCGCGCTGGGCGTGGTGGTGCTGCGACTGGCTTGAGGCTTGTCGTGAGCAAAAGCGGGGTCAGAGTGAAGTTTGACCCCATTTTTGCACTCAGGTCGCCCTACAGCGGCGGCATCCGGTCGATCTCACCGTCGATCAGCTCGATTGCCATGACGATCGCGTCCTCGCGGCCGTCATGCGACGGGTAATAGCGCGGACGCCGGCCGATCTCGTTGAAGCCTTCGCTGTGGTACAGCGTGATGGCGTGTGGATTGGACGGGCGTACTTCCAGGAAGACGCGCTCGGCCCTGCGCTCACGCGCCTGCTGCACCAACGCGCGCATCAGGTAACGACCCAGGCCGCGGCCCTGTCGTTCCGGCGCCACGCAGACGTTGAGGATGTGGGCTTCGTCCACCGCCACGCTGACCACGCCATAGCCGATCGGCAGGCCGTGTTCGACCAGCAGCAGTGCTGGATAGCCGGCGACCAGGCAATCGCGGAAGATCCCGCGCGTCCACGGGAACGGATAGGCACGCAGCTCGATTGCCATGACCTCGTCCAGGTCGGACTCGCGCATCGGCCGCAACGAGACGGCAGATCCGGCATCGGAGCGCAGCGCGCTCACCGCGCCGCCTTGCGTAGTGCGCGCAGGGTGGGCCACAGCGCGCGCTTGGCGGCTGGATTGCCGCGCAGCTCGGCCGCGGCCGGCCAGCTGGCGATGATCGCGGCGGCTTCCGGCGCATTCGGATTCAGGCCCGAGGCGCGGATCAGTTCGAAATGCAGGGTGTCATGCAGGCGCGCACCGGCCCGTCGCACTGGTGCTGCCGTGCGACGGGGAGCATCCAGCGGCGGCTCAACCGGCGCCGGCTGGGCCGGACGACGCGTGACCGGCGGTGCGGCTTCACGCGGTGGTGCGGCGGGACGGGACTGACGTGCTTCCGGCGCGCGTGATGGCGGCGCAGCCGCCTCGGCAACCGGCAGGCTGCCCGGCACCCACAGCGTATGACCCAGCGCCTGCAGCCAGCCGTGCTGTTCACCAGTCCACAGCGGGCCGCCGTCCAGGCTCATGCGATGGCGTCCTTGCGCCCCCGGCGATTCAAGACCCACATGACCGGACCGGACAGCGCATACAGCACGCCCACCACCAGCAGCGTCCGCGGGCGGTCGATCACCAGGATCGCGATCACCACCGGCACCAGCACCACCAGCAGGAACGGCACGCGATCGGCCTTGGCCCCGCCCTTGCCGGTGCCCTTGAAGCTCCAGAAGCGGATGCGGCTGACCATCAGCAACGCCGCGACGATGGTGACGCCCAGCGCGACATAGCGCAGCTGCTCGCCGGTCCAGTCCAGCTTGCCGTCGGCGAAGGCCCAGACAAAGGACATCATCAGTCCCGCCGCGGCTGGACTGGCCAGGCCAATGAACCAGCGCTTGTCGACCACGCCCACCTGGGTATTGAAACGGGCCAGGCGCAACGCCGCGCAGGCCGCATACAGGAAGGCCACCGCCCAGCCGACCCGGCCGATGGTCTCGCCATCCAGCTTCAGGTACGACAGCGACCAGTGGTACATCACCAGCGCTGGCGCCATGCCGAAGCTGACCAAGTCGGCCAGCGAGTCATACTGCACGCCGAATTCGCTGCTGGTGCCGGTCAGGCGCGCCACGCGCCCGTCCACGCCATCCATCAAGCCGGCAACGAATACGGCGATGGCCGCCGACACGAATTCGCCATTGGAGGCAGCGATGATCGCGTAGAAGCCGGAAAACAGCCCGGCGGTGGTGAACAGGTTGGGCAGCAAGTACATGCCGCGGGCCCGCTTGGGCTGGGGAAGCTCATTCATCGGCCCAGTTTAGCCGTTTCGCCCTGCCGCAGCCTTGGCGAGCCCCAGCGGCGTGTTACCGGCCCGGCACGGATCGCGGCTTGCCTCCGGTGCCCCAGGGATGCTGCAATCGGCGCCGATGCGTCACCCCAAGCGGAGCCTGTCCATGCGTCTATCCACCTGCCTGATCCTCGCCGCCCTGCTGGCCTCGCCGCTGGCATCCGCCCAGAGCCTGTATCAGTGGAAGGACGCCCAGGGCGTGACCCACTACTCCGACGTGCCACCACCCAAGTCCAGCCTGGAAGGCAAGCAGATCAATGCCACCGACGCCCTGGCCCGCGGCAGCGCCCCGGCCGCGGCCCAGGCCGCCCCGACCGAGAACGCGCAGTGCTCCAGCGCCAAACTCAACCAGAAGATCCTGGCCAATGCCGCCCCGGTGCGGCAGATGGGCGCCGACGGCAAGCCCGGCGCAGTCCTGAGCGACAGCGAGCGCACCAGCCAGCGCGATCTGGCCGAAGCCGCGGTCAAGGCCTACTGCACGCCGGCAGCCACCACGCCGCGCAGCTGATACGCCCCGGCACCGGTCGTTGTTCGAACGCCTCCGGGCCCAACGCGATACCGCTGACGCAATGAAACCGGCCCACTGAGCCGGCCGGGCAAACCGTCCGATCCAACGCCGAGCCGCGGCAACTGGCAAAATGCCCGCTTTCCGCAAGCGATGCCCACGATGCGCCTGTCGCAGTTCCACCTCCGTACCACCAAGGAAACCCCCTCCGACGCCGAGCTGGTCAGCCACCAGCTGATGCTGCGCGCCGGCATGATCCGCAAGCTGGCCTCGGGCCTGTACACCTGGTCGCCGCTGGGCCTGCGCGTGCTGCGCAAGGTCGAAGCGATCGTGCGCGAGGAAATGAACCGCGCCGGCGCCGTCGAAATGCTCATGCCCACCATCCAGCCGCGCGAGCTGTGGGAAGAAACCGGCCGTTGGGAGAAGTTCGGCCCGCAGCTGCTCAAGGTGAAGGACCGCAAGGAGCAGGAGTTCTGCTACGCGCCCACCGCCGAGGAAGTGGTCACCGATTTCGCCCGCAACGAGCTGGCCAGCTACAAGCAGCTGCCGGTGAATTTCTACCAGATCCAGACCAAGTTCCGCGACGAGATCCGTCCGCGCTTCGGCGTGATGCGATCACGCGAGTTCCTGATGAAGGACGCCTATTCCTTCCACCTGACCCACGACGACCTGGCCCGCGAATACCGCAACATGCATGCGGCCTACACGCGCATCTTCACCCGCCTGGGCCTGGAATTCCGCGCGGTGCTGGCCGATACCGGCGCCATCGGCGGCGATGCCTCGCAGGAATTCCACGTCCTGGCCAAGTCGGGCGAGGACGCGCTGGCCTTCTCCACCGGTTCGGATTACGCGGCCAATGTGGAAGCGGCCATGGCGGCCGATCCCGCGCCGCGCCCGGCACCGGCCGAAACCATGCGCAGGATCGACACGCCCACCCAGAAGACCTGCGAGGCAGTGGCCGAACTGATGGGCATCGCCCTGCAGCGCACGGTCAAGTCGGTCGCCGTCATGACACCGGCCGGTTTCGTCCTGGCGCTGGTGCGCGGCGACCACGAGGTCAACGAGATCAAGCTGGCCAAGGTCGCCGGCCTGGCCGATTACCGCATGGCCACCGAAGCCGAACTGCTCGAATACCTGGGCAGCGTGCCGGGCTTCCTGGGTCCGCTCAATGCCAGCAAGCCGATCCGCGTGGTCGCCGACCGCGACGTGGCGGCGATGGCCGATTTTGTCGTCGGTGCCAACGAAGCCGGTTTCCATATTGCCGGCGTCAACTGGGGTCGTGACCTGGCCGAGCCGGACGTGGCCGACATCCGCAATGTGGTCGAGGGCGACCGTGCTGCCGATGGCGGTGAAATCAAACTCGCCCGCGGTATCGAGGTTGGCCATATCTTCCAGCTCGGCCGTAAATATGCCGAAGCCCTCAAGGCCACCGTGCTGGATGAAAACGGCAAGGCCGCGGTGATGTCGATGGGCTGTTATGGCATTGGCGTGTCGCGCATCGTCGCCGCTGCCATCGAACAGAATCACGATGACAACGGCATCATCTGGCCCGACGCGATGGCGCCGTGGCAGGTGGCGGTGTGCATGATCAACCCGAAGCAGGACGCGGCGGTGATCGAGGCCGCACAGGCGCTGCTGGCCGAACTGCAGGCAGCGGGGTTCGATGCGGTGCTCGACGACCGCGGGCTGCGCCCGGGCCAGATGTTTGCCGATATCGAGCTGATCGGCATTCCACACCGGATCGTGGTGTCCGAGCGCGGCGTGGCCGCAGGCACCTTCGAATATCGCGCCCGCCAGGCCGACGCAGCGGAGAATCTGGAGAAATCCGAATTGTTCCAGCGCCTGCGCGCGGACTGAACATCGCGCAGGATTCGAATGGAAAGGCCGGCAATTGCCGGCCTTTCTTGTTTGACAGTTAATCCCATGCATTTGTATCCGATAACAGGATTGGATTAGGATCGACCGCACTTCGCCAAGGACCGGCCCCATTCCCCTTCCAAAATCGGAGTTACTCGATGTCGATTGATCTTTCCGGCCTGTCCCCCAAAGAACTCGCCTCGCTCATCACCCAGGCGCAGAAACGACAGACGGTGATCGCCAAGCGCACGCCCATCACCAAGGTCCGCAGCCGCATCCTGAAGTTCGCCAAGTCCGAGGGTTACAGCATCGAGGAACTGTTCGGCTCGGCCAGCGCCAGCACCCCGACCCGTGGCAAGAAAGTCGCGAAAAAGGCCGCCACCACCGCCGGCCGCAAGCTGGGCAAGGTCGCACCGAAATACCGTAATCCGGCCAACACCAAGGAAACCTGGACCGGCCGTGGCAAGCAGCCGCGCTGGTTGGCCGCTTACGTGGCCTCGGGCAAGAAGCCGGAAGACTTCCTGATCAAGCAGCCGAAGAAGTAATCGGCAGCGGTAGAAAGGAGGAAACTCCCTCGCTTTCAAAACGCCGGCAATGCCGGCGTTTTTCTTTTGCAGCGGCAGCAGGAATCCCGCTGGATTTCAGAGCGATTTCCGCGCCGACACCAGCAGGTTGCCGAACAGCAGGCCTGCCACCAGCGCCATCAGGATCTGCAGCACCACCAGCAGGGTCGAATCACTGCCCGCGGCGCCTCCCTGGACCAGGTTCATCAGGCCGCGCAGGCTGGTGCTGCCGGGCACCAGCATGATGATGCCGGGCACGCGGATCAGCGCGCCGGGCCGGTTGAAAACGCGTGCGAATAGATTGCCCAGCGCCGTCAGCACCAACGCCGACAGGAACAATCCGACCGGGCTGCCCCAGATCTTGCCCGCATAGCGCGAGATCAGGTATCCGCAGATCGCCGCGCCCATCACCCACACATAATCCCTGCGGTGCGCCTTGAACAACACGGCGAAGGCGTAGGCGCTGATCACCAGTGCGCCCCACTCCACCCAGTCCTGCTGCGGGCGCAGTGCACGCACCTCCGGATACAGGTTCAGCATCTGCGCCAACGTCACCGCGATGATGCTGCCGACGGTGAGCTTGATCACCGTGGTCACCGCGCCGGCAAAACGCGCCGTGCCCGAAACCCAGTGCTGGCTGGTCAGTTCGTTGAAGGCATTGGTCAGGGTCATGCCCGGCAGCAGCACCACCAGCGAGGCGATGATCACCGTATTGAGGTTCAGCGGCGCGACGACATTGGAGACCACGATGGCGACCATGCCCGCGACCAGCGAGGCGATGGCGTCCGACGCCTCGCGCAGCTGCGGCCGGCGATCGCTGAGTTGCGACAGGATGCCGATCAACAGGCCGATCAAGGCCGCCGTGGCGATATCCAGCCACGGCAGGCGCCACAGGCCTGCCACGCCCCCGGAGGCCAGTCCAAACGCCAGGATCTGCTTCATGCGGAAGCTGCGCGAGGGCAGCTGGTCCAAGGCGCGCAGGTCGGTATGGCCCTCGGCCAGGCTCATCTGTCCGGCGGCGACTGCCTCGGCGATGCGGTCGGCCTCGCTGAGCTTGTGCAGGTCGTTCTCGCCCGGCGCCAGGCGGATCACCCGGGTGGTGTCGCTGGCGCCCAGCGCACGCTTGGGATCGCTGAAGCTCAGGATCATGCCGGTCGGGTTGGACCACGGCTCGCAGTCCAGCCCCAGCCGCGCCGCCAGCGCCAGGATGCTGCCCTCCAGACGCTGCGCGGTGGTGCCGTAACGATGCAGGCGCGCGGCGATCTCGCAGACGAAGGCAATGCGCTGGGCGTAGGTGGCGGGAGCTGGCGGACGAGGCATCGGGCTAGTGTAGGGCGCGTGCGCGGGCTTGCGCCCCCGCTCCTGAACACGGCCGTTCCCCTACACTGGCGCGCCTTGCCCGCCGCATCTGCCGCATGCCGCTTTCAACTCACGCATGAACATCGGTCTGGGCGAAGCCATGGCGCTGGGCAGTGCAGCGACCTGGGCGTTCGGAGTGATCCTGGCGCGACAACTGGGCAGCACCCTGCCACCGGCGGCACTGAACCTGTTCAAGAACGGCCTGGTGCTGGCGGCACTGACGCCACTGGCCCTGCTCAGCACGCACGGCCAGCTGCCGACGCTCACGACCATGCAGCTGGTGCTGTCGCTGATCAGCGGAATCATGGGAATCGCCATCGCCGACACGCTCTACTTCCGCGCGCTCAACGAACTGGGCGCCGGGCGCATGGGTGTGGTCGGCAACCTCTACAGTCCATTGGTGCTGGTGCTGGGCTTCCTGTTCCTGGATGAGCGCCTGGGCCCATGGCAGTGGCTGGGTTTCGCCTTCGTGGCCGCCGGCGTGTTGCTGGTGGCACGCCCGCCGAAGCAGTGGCAAACCCATCCGACCCACACCTTGCGCGGGGTGGTGATCGGGCTGGTGTCGATTGCGCTGATGGCGGTGTCGATCGTGATGCTCAAGCATGTGCTGGAAGCCCAGCCGCTGTTGTGGATTACCTTGCTGCGCTTGGCCGGCGCGGTCACCGGCCTGTTGCTGATGGCGGCCTGGCCGCGGATGCGCCGGCACTTCCACTTCGTGGCTTCGGCCGTGCCCTGGCCGCGGCTGGTGGTCGCCGCACTGTGCGGCCAGGGCCTGTCGATGGTGCTGTGGCTGGGTGGCTACAAGTACGCACCGGCCGCAGTGGCAGCGATCCTCAATGAATCGGCGTCGGTCTTCCTGGTGATCCTGGGCGCGCTGTGGCTGCGTGAACCGCTCGGAAAGCGCGCCGTGGCAGGCGTTGCACTGACCTTCACCGGCATAGCCTGTATGCTCGCGGCCAGACCACTATGACGCCCGCCCAGACACAGCCCGAGGTCCGCATCGACCCGGCCGAGCCCACGCGGGCCCGGCTGCTGGGCAACTGGACGCTCTCGTCCGCGATGGACGTCGGCCAGCAGCTGCAGCGCATCCCCGAAGACGCCCAGACCCTGGATGCCAGCGAGATCGGCCGCATCGACTCGGCCGGCGTGCTGGCACTGCTGCGCCACGCCAACCGCCGCAGCATTCCACTGGAGAACCTGCTGTTCCGCCAGGACCACCAGGCGCTGGTGTCCAGCATCGAAGACGTGGTCGACGACCGCCCCAGGAAAAAGCGCGACCTCGGCTTCCTGGCCGCGCTTGGCCGCCTGGGCCACCAGGTGCACGACAACGGCCGCGAAATCATGGCGCTGGTCAGCTTCACCGGCGAGAACCTGGTCAAGCTGCTGCGCATCATCCACGAGCCCAGGCGCCTGCGGGTGACCTCCACGGTGCACCACATGGAGCAGGTCGGCCTGGATGCGCTGCCGCTGGTGGCGCTGCTGTCGTACCTGGTCGGCGCGGTGATCGCCTTCCTGGGCTCGACCATCCTGCGCGACTTCGGCGCGGAGATTTACGTGGTGGAACTGGTGTCCATCGCCTTCCTGCGCGAATTCGGCGTGCTGCTGACCGCGATCGTGCTGGCTGGCCGCACTGCCAGCGCCTTCACCGCGCAGATCGGTGCGATGAAGAGCCGCGAAGAAGTCGATGCCATCCGCACCCTCGGCCTGGACCCGATCGACCTGCTGGTGATCCCACGCCTGATCGCATTGCTGGTGACCCTGCCGATGCTGACCTTCGTGGCGATGATGTCCGGCCTGGCCGGCGGCATCACCGTCGGTGCCTTCGACCTTGGCATTCCGCCGCAGCAGTACATTTCGCGCCTGCACGACACCATCCAGCTCAAGCACATGCTGGTCGGCCTGGTGAAAGCGCCGGTCTTCGCGCTGGTGATCGGCCTGATCGGCTGCCTGGAAGGCCTGCGCGTGGAGGGCACCGCGCAGTCGGTGGGCGAGCGCACCACCTCCAGCGTGGTCCAGTGCATTTCGCTGGTCATCATCCTGGATGCGATGTTCGCGCTGTGGTTCATGCAGGTGGGCTGGTGAACGCCGCCGTCGGACCAGCCATCGCCGCAAGCCGTGGACGATGCGCACGATCCCGACGCGGTGATCCGCGTGCGCGGGCTGGTCAACCGCTTCGGCGAACAGACCGTGCACGACGGCCTGGACCTGACCGTGCGCAAGGGCGAGATCATCGGCGTGGTCGGCGGTTCTGGCACCGGCAAGTCGGTGCTGATGCGCACCATCCTGGGCCTGCAGATTCCTGAAGCAGGCCAGATCGAAGTCCTCGGCGCCGATGCCCGCAGGGGCGACCGCGCCGCGCGCCAGCACATCGAGCGCAACACCGGGGTGCTGTTCCAGGACGGCGCGCTGTTCTCCTCACTGACCGTGGGCGAGAACGTGCAGTTGCCGCTCAAGGAAAACCACCCCGAGCTGCCCGACACCTTCCGCTACGAACTGGCGCTGTTGAAGGTGAAGCTGGCGGGATTGCCGGCCGACACCGTCAGCAAGCTGCCCTCGCAGCTGTCCGGCGGCATGCGCAAGCGCGCCGGCCTGGCCCGTGCGCTGGCACTGGACCCGCCGCTGCTGTTCCTGGACGAACCCACCGCCGGCCTGGACCCGATCGGCGCGGCCGCCTTCGACCGCCTGATCAAGACCCTGCAGGAAGCGCTGGGCCTGACCGTGCTGCTGATCACCCACGATCTGGACACCCTGTACGCTATCTGCGACCGGGTGGCGGTGCTGGCCGACAAGAAAGTCATCGCCAACGCACCGCTGCCCGAGATCGAGCAACTGGACCACCCGTGGGTCCAGGAATATTTCCACGGACCGCGCGCCCGGGCCGCGCGCGACGCGCGCTAACTGCGGAGAACCGGCATTTGGAAACCAAGGCCAATTACGTCCTGATCGGCGCCTTCACCATCGTGGTGGGCATCGGCCTGCTGCTGTTCGGATTGTGGGCGGCCAAGTACTCGTCCGAACGCAGCTGGCAGCAGTACCAGGTGGTGTTCCGCGAGGCCGTCACCGGCCTGAGCGTGGGCAGCCCGGTGCAGTACAACGGCATCGCGGTCGGCTCGATCACCCGGCTGTCGCTGGCGCCGAACGACCCCAGCCAGGTGATCGCGCAGATCCGCCTGGATTCCAACACCCCGGTCAAGACCGACACCACCGCCAAGCTGGCCATCACCAGCCTGACCGGCCCGTCGATCATCCAGCTCAGCGGTGGCTCGCCGTCTTCGCAGAAGTTGACTGACGTTGACCAGCGCGACGCGCCGGTGATCCGCACCAGCCCCTCGGCCCTGCAGAACATCACCGACACCGCCAACCGCATCGTCGAGAAGATGGACCAGGTGTTGAGCGACAAGAACGTGGCCGCCATTTCAGCCACGCTGGACAACCTGCAGAAGATCAGCGGCGACATCTCCAACCGCGAACAGGGCGTCCAGGCACTGCTGGTGTCCGCGCGCGATGCCGCCAAGAGCCTGGATGTCACCTTGAACACCGCCAACGGCACGCTGGCCGACCTGGACAAGAACGTCGTCCAGCAGCTGCCGCAGACCCTGGCCAAACTGGACGCGGCGCTGACCAAGCTGGATTCGGCCGCCGGTAATGCCGACGCAATCATGGGCGAGAACCGCCAGGCGATTAACAGCTTCGCCAACGACGGCCTGGCCCAGCTCGGCCCGACCCTGAATGAACTGCGCGGCCTGATCCGCGACCTGCGCCGGGTCAGCGATCAGCTGGAAGGCAATCCCGCGCGCTACCTGCTGGGCCGCGACGCACCCAAGGAGTTCGAACCGAAATGAAGACGCCCGTCCTCCTCCTGGCCCTGGGCGCATCGCTCGCCCTGGCTGGCTGCTCCTCGCTGCTGGGCGGCAGCCGCGAGCCGACCTCGATCTATTCGCCGCAGGTGCAGGTCACGGCCGATCCGGGCTGGCCGTCGGTGCCGGCCTCGATCGTGGTGTCCAAGCCCAGCGCCGCGCGCGTGCTGGACAGCTCGCGCATCGCAGTACGGCCGACCGCCGATGAACTGCAGGTCTATCGTGGTGCCGCCTGGGCGCAGAGCGCCACCGACATGCTGCAGGGCGCAGTGGTGAACACGCTGGAGGATTCGGGCAAGACCACCGGCACCGGCACCACCGATTCGGGCATCCGCGGCACCTACAAGCTGGTCATGGACGTGCGCCACTTCGAAGCCGACTACGCCGGTGGCACGACGCCTTCAGCCGTCCTGGCAGTCAACGCCAAGCTGCTGCGCAACGCCGACCAGGGCGTGGCCGCCTCGCGCACCTTCAGCGTGACCCAACCAGCCAGCGGCACCGAAACCGCGCAGGTCGTGCAGGCGTTCAACCAGGGCCTGTCGCAGCTGACCACCCAGATCGTCGGCTGGACCCTAACCAGCGCGCAGGCGCAGCCGGAAACCCAGGCTGCGCGACCGTAGGGCGGGTCTCGACCCGCCATTGCCATGCCCGTTGCTCCGGAAGCGGCGGGTCAAGATCCGCCCTACTCGCCGTCGCCCGCGCTTGGGGCCTCCGGATCGACGATCCTGCGGAAGGTCAGGTTGATCCGCGGCCCCACGGGCTTTGCCGTGCGCGCCAGCGCATGCTGCCAGTCGCGTTGGCTGCTGCCGCGCATCACCAGCAGGCTACCCGGCTCCAGTAGAAGCTCCCGGCGCACCGCGTGATCGTCGCGCCGGCGCAGCACGAACCGCCGCGCAGCGCCCAGGCTCACCGATGCAATTACCGGCTCAGGCCCCAGTTCCGGCTCGTCATCGCTGTGCCAGCCCATCGCATCGCGCCCATCCCGGTACAGATTGGCCAGCACGCTGTTGAAATCGACCCCCAGCTCCCCGCGCAGCCGTTCCCGCAACGGCACCAGCGCCCCCGGCCAGGGATGCGGCGCGAACGTCCGCCCCGAATACCGGTAACTCGCTCCCGGATCCCCGATCCAGCAACTCAACCGCGGCGAATCCACCCAACGCCCGAACATGCGGATGCGGTGGGTGTGCCAGTCAATCGATTGATGCACTCGGGTGAACTGTTCGGCATGGCACGCAGCATCCAGCCACGCCGGTGACAGCAGGACATCACCCATGGCGTCGATCAGGACGCGAGCTTCACGCCCGTCTGCGCGATCACGTCCGACGGCTCGACACCTTCGGCCAGCTCCACCAGCTTCAATCCCTCCGGCGTGATATCGAACACACCCAAGTCGGTGATGATCCGGTCCACCACGCCCACGCCGGTCAGCGGCAGGTCGCAGCGGGGCAGGATCTTGTGGCCGCCATCCTTGGCCACGTGTTCCATGATGACCACCACACGCTTGACCCCGGCGACCAGGTCCATGGCCCCGCCCATGCCCTTGACCATCTTGCCGGGCACCATCCAGTTGGCCAGGTCGCCCTTTTCGCTGACCTGCATCGCGCCCAGGATCGCCAGGTCGATATGGCCGCCGCGGATCATCGCGAACGAATCATGGCTGCCGAAGAAGCTGGCGCCCTGGCGCGCGGTGACGGTCTGCTTGCCGGCATTGATCAGGTCGGCGTCGATCTCTTCTTCGGTCGGGAACGGGCCGATGCCAAGCAGGCCGTTTTCCGACTGCAGCCATACGTCCACGCCGTCGGGAATGTAATTGGCGACCAGGGTCGGCAGGCCGATGCCCAGGTTCACGTAGGCACCGTCGTTGAGCTCCTGCGCGGCGCGCGCGGCCATCTGTTCGCGGGTCCAGGCCATGTTGATCTCTCTCTAAGGTTTGGGATATCCAGCTGCCATCCTTGGCGACGCATCGTCGTTTCGCCAAACGCCGGCCCGGCCATCCATGGCCGGTCGTTCGCAGGCTCAGCCAATGCCGGCTGGCATTGGCTGAGCGCGCCTACGCACCCTCGCGCACGGTGCGCTGTTCAATGCGCTTTTCCGGATGCGCGTTCAGGACGATGCGGTCGACATAGATGCCGGGCAGATGCACCTGGTCCGGAGCGATGGCGCCGACCTCGACGATCTCCTCCACTTCGGCCACGCAGAGCTTGCCAGCCATCGCGCAGGCCGGATTGAAGTTACGCGCGGTCATGCGGAACACCAGGTTGCCAGCGGTGTCGGCCTTCCAGGCTTTGACCAGGGCAATGTCGGCGTGCAGCGCGGTTTCCAGGATGTAGTGCTTGCCGTCGAATTCGCGCGTTTCCTTGCCCTCGGCGATCACCGTGCCGTAGCCGGTCGCGGTGAAGAACGCCGGGATGCCCGCACCACCCGCGCGCAGGCGCTCGGCCAGGGTGCCCTGGGGATTGAATTCCAATTCCAGCTCACCGGCCAGGAACTGGCGCGCGAACTCCTTGTTCTCGCCTACATAGGACGAAATCATCTTCCTGATCTGGCGCGTCTCCAGCAGCTGGCCCAGGCCGAAGCCGTCCACGCCGGCATTGTTGGAAATCACGGTGAGATCCGTGACCCCGGTGTCGCGCAACGCGCCGATCAGCTGCTCGGGAATGCCACACAGGCCGAAACCACCGACCGCCAGGGTCTGACCGTCAGCGGCGATATCGGCCAGTGCCGCGGCGGCATCCGGAAACACCTTGCCGGCGCGCGAGGTGCTGCCTGGCGTTGTCTGGGTCATCGCGTCGTCTCCATTGTTGCAAGCGTCGATCCGCATTCTAGCGGTGGGCCCGGTGAGGGCCTGTTGGACTTTGGTCTGCGCCCTAACGTCCGGTTGTCATCGGCTTGGCTACACTCGCTGGCCCCGTTTCCCCCACAAAGGACTTCCTCCATGCCGCTTCCCGCCTTCAAGGCTTACGACATCCGTGGCCGCGTCCCCGATGAACTGGACGAGGACCTGGCACGCCGCATCGGCGTGGCGCTGGCCGGCATGCTCGACGCTGGCCCGGTCGTGCTGGGCCATGACGTGCGCCTGACCAGCGGCGGCCTGCAGGACGCACTCTCGGCCGGGCTGCGTGCCCAGGGCCGCGAGGTCATCGACATCGGCCTGTGCGGCACCGAGGAGGTCTATTTCCAGACCGACCATCTCAAGGCGGCCGGCGGCGTGATGGTCACCGCCAGCCATAACCCGATGGACTACAACGGCATGAAGCTGGTGCGCGAACAGGCCCGCCCGATCAGCTCGGACACCGGCCTGTTCGACATCCGCGACCAGGCCGATGCCGACAAGGCGCCAGCCACCGAACCGACCGCGAAGGAAGAACACCGCCCGGACAAGGCCGCCTACATCCAGCACCTGCTGAGCTACATCAAGCCGGCGAGCCTGAAGCCGCTGAAAGTGGTGGTGAATGCCGGCAACGGCGGCGCCGGGGCCATCGTCGACCTACTGGCGCCGCACCTGCCGCTGGAATTCATCCGCGTGTTCCATGAGCCCGATGGCAACTTCCCCAACGGCATCCCCAACCCGCTGCTGCCGGAAAACCGCGCCGCGACCGCCGAAGCGGTCAAGCAGCATGGCGCCGATTTCGGCATCGCCTGGGATGGCGACTTCGACCGCTGCTTCTTCTTCGATGAGAACGGCGAATTCATCGAGGGCTATTACCTGGTCGGCCTGCTGGCCCAGGCCATCCTTGCCAAGCAGCCGGGCGGCAAGGTCGTGCACGACCCGCGCCTGACCTGGAACACCGTCGAGATGGTGGAAGCTGCCGGCGGCGTGCCGGTGCTGTGCAAGAGCGGCCACGCCTTCATCAAGGAGAAGATGCGTTCGGAAAACGCGGTGTACGGCGGCGAGATGAGCGCCCATCACTATTTCCGCGAATTCGCCTTCGCCGACTCCGGCATGATCCCGTGGCTGCTGATCGCCGAACTGGTGTCGACCTCCGGCCGTTCGCTGGGCAACTGGGTCGAAGACCGCGTGGCCAAGTTCCCGTGCAGCGGCGAGATCAACTTCAAGGTCAGCGATGCCAAGGCCGCGGTGAAGCGCGTCATGGACACCTATGCCGACCTGAATCCGGCGCTGGATTACACCGATGGTGTCAGCGCCGATTTCGGCCAGTGGCGCGTCAACATCCGCAGTTCCAATACCGAGCCGCTGCTGCGCCTGAACGTGGAAACCCGCGGCGACGCGGCACTGCTGAAGCAGAAGACCGACGAGATCTCGGCGCTGCTTCTGGGCTGATTCCAGGCCAGCACATCGTCACGAAAAAGGGAGCCTCACGGCTCCCTTTTTTGCGCCTGGATGCGCCACGACGACTCAGTTATCGCCAAACAGATCGCGCGTGTACACCTTGTCGGCAACGTCATCCAGCTGCGGCGCCATGCGGTTGCTGATGATCACGTCCGACTCGCGCTTGAAGGCTTCCAGGTCGTTGACGACCCGTGAGCGGAAGAACTCGGACTCGTCGAGCGTGGGCTCGTGGACGATGACTTCCACGCCCTTGGCCTTGAGCCGCTTCATCACGCCCTGGATGCTGGAGGCGCGGAAATTGTCCGAGCCCGCCTTCATGATCAGGCGATAGATGCCGACGATCTTGGGCTTGCGCCGCAACACGTCGGCGGCGATGAAGTCCTTGCGCGTGGTGTTGGAATCGACGATCGCCCGGATAATGTTCTGCGGCACGCTCTGGTAGTTGGCCAGCAGCTGCTTGGTGTCCTTGGGCAGGCAGTAGCCGCCATAGCCAAAGGACGGGTTGTTGTAATGGCTGCCGATGCGCGGATCCAGGCAGATGCCTTCGATGATCTGGCGGCTGTCCAGGTCGTTGGTCACCGCATAGGTGTCCAGTTCGTTGAAGTAGGACACGCGCATGGCCAAGTAGGTGTTGGCGAACAGCTTGATCGCCTCGGCCTCGGTCGGCTCGGTGAATAGCACCGGCACGTCCTGCTTGATCGCGCCTTCCTGCAGCAGCGCGGCAAACACCTTCGCCCGCTCGGAGCGCTCACCGACGATGATCCGCGACGGGTGCAGGTTGTCGTACAGCGCCTTGCCTTCGCGCAGGAACTCGGGCGAGAACAGGATGTTGTCACTCCCGAACTGCGCGCGGATCTTCTGCGTGTAACCCACCGGAACGGTCGACTTGATCACCATCGTCGCGGCTGGGTTGATCTCCAGCACCTTGGCGATGACCGACTCGATCGAGCGGGTGTTGAAGTAATTGGTATCCGGGTCGTAATCGGTCGGCGTGGCGATGATCACGAATTCGGCGCCGGTATAGGCATCGACCGGATCCAGCGTCGCGCGGAAATTGAGCCCGCCTTCGGCCAGCGCGGCCTCCAGCTCCTTGTCGACGATGGGCGCACGGCCCTCGTTGAGCATCTTGACCTTGGCCTCGACGATATCCACGGCCACCACCTCATGGTGCTTGGCCAACAGGACGCCGTTCGACAGACCTACGTAGCCGGTACCGGCCACCGCAATCTTCATGTGTCGCAACCTCATGGGGGATGGAAGCCGCACTACGATACGACATCGTCATGCAACGGCTTCTTGATGG
Organism: Pseudoxanthomonas sp.; assembly: GCF_027498035.1. Lineage (NCBI taxonomy): Bacteria > Pseudomonadati > Pseudomonadota > Gammaproteobacteria > Lysobacterales > Lysobacteraceae > Pseudoxanthomonas > Pseudoxanthomonas sp. The sequence continues at coordinate 3,456,806 of NZ_CP114978.1, read as the reverse complement.
GGTGCAGGCAATGCGCAATGCGTGTTCCGCTTGCGCCACGAGCCAACAGCCCCCAATGACGGCCGATGCTCGGACCACAGCAGCATCCGGATCCGTAGATCAAGCCAGCGCGAGTGCCCGAAACCACCATACGGTGTCGCATGGTGACGCCCGGCCCGTTAGAATCCACGCTCTGCCCCGCGCCAGCCGCCGCGGCCGGGCCATCCGGACACGTTCCCCAAGGACATGCAATTCCGATGAAGATTCTCGTCGCCTACAAGCGCGTGGTGGATTACAACGTGCGCATCCAGGTCAAGCCGGACAACTCCGGCGTGGTCACCGAGGGCGTCAAGCTCTCGCCGAATCCGTTTGATGAAATCGCGCTGGAAGAGGCCCTGCGCCTGCGCGACAAGGGCATCGCCACCGAAGTGGTCGTGGCCACGATCGCCCCGGCCGATGCCGCCGCGCACCTGCGCAATGGCCTGGCCATGGGCGCCAACCGCGCCCTGCACGTGGTCGCCGACGGCCCGGTGTCGCCGCTGACCGCCGCCCGCACCCTGCTCAAGCTGATCGAGAAAGAGCAGCCGGACATCGTGATCCTGGGCAAGCAGGCCATCGACGATGACGCCAGCCAGACCGGCCAGATGCTGGCCACGCTGTGGGGCCGCCCGCAGGCGACGTTCGCTTCCAAGGTCGAGATCGCCGACGGCAAGGCCACGGTGACCCGTGAGGTCGATGCCGGCCTGGAAACGCTGGAAGTGGACCTGCCGGCGGTGATCACCACCGACCTGCGCCTGAACGAACCGCGCTTCATCAAGCTGCCCGACATCATGAAGGCCAAGTCCAAGCCGCTGGAGACGATTCCTTTCGCTGATCTGGCCGTGGAAGCCGGCGCCGAACTCAAGACCACCCACTACGCCGCGCCACCCAAGCGCAGCCGCGGCGTGATGGTCAAGGACGCCGCCGAACTGGTGGCCGCACTCAAGCAGAAGGGGTTGCTGTAATGGCCAAGGTTCTCGTCATCGCCGAACACCTGGACGGCGCGCTCAACGCGTCCACCGCCAAGACCGTCAGCGCCGCCGCCGCGCTGAAGCCGGAAAGCCTGGACGTCGCCGTGCTGGCTGCCGACCCGGGCGCCGTGGCCGAAGCTGCTGCGAAGATCACCGGCGTCAACAAGGTGCTCACCGTGTCCAACCCGGCCAACGCCCACGCCATCGGCCAGGTGCTGGCACCGCAGATCGCTGCGCTGGCGGCTGGTTACACCCACGTGTTCGGCCCGTCGACCACCTTCGGCAAGGACCTCATGCCGTGCGTGGCCGCACTGCTGGGCGTGGCCCAGGTCTCGGACCTGATCACCGTTGAGGGCGAACACACCTTCACCCGCCCGATCTACGCCGGCAACGCGATCATCACCGTCGAAACCGACGCCAGCCAGACCGTGGTCGCCACCGTGCGTACCGCCTCCTGGCCGGAAGCCGCCGCTGGCGGCAGCGCGCCGATCGAAGCCGTGAACGTCGAGACAAGCCTGCCGACGCACACCCGCTTCGTCAGCCTGGCCGCCGGCAAGTCCGACCGCCCCGACCTGCAGAGCGCCAAGCGCGTGGTCTCCGGCGGCCGCGGCGTGGGTTCGAAGGAGAACTTCGACATCATCTACAAACTGGCCGACAAGCTCGGCGCCGCCGTCGGCGCCTCGCGTGCCGCGGTCGATGCCGGCTATGTGCCCAACGAACTTCAGGTCGGCCAGACCGGCAAGATCATCGCCCCCGAGCTGTACGTGGCCGTTGGCATCTCAGGCGCCATCCAGCACCTGACCGGCATCAAGGACGCCGGCACCATCGTGGCCATCAACAAGGACGCCGACGCCCCGATCTTCGAGATCGCGGACATCGGGTTGGTGGGGGATCTGTTTGCGATTTTGCCGGCGTTGGAATCGGCATTGGAATGATCGACGGATTCCGATCCGCATGCTTGATGCCCCATCCTTGACGTGAGAGCAATCGAATTTGAAGCAGGCACTTAAAGGCGCACTCCGCGCCGGCGGATGGGCGATCAGCTTCATCGCCGCAGCGTTCTTCATACGCCAGCTGCTACAACAGGGCATGGCACTTCCCGCCGAGTCCGCTCTAAAAATCTCGGGGATCGTGCTGCTTTGCGCCGGAATCTATGCGCTCGGCATGGGATTGATTGCATTCGTGTGGGCGGGCTTGGCCACGTCAAGAAGCGTGGCCGTAGATCGGCGTGCGCGGGTGCAGCTGGCTGGAACCTATCTTCGCACCCAGTTCGCGAAATACCTGCCAGGCAATGTGTTCCAGTACGTCGCTCGCTATGCAGTGGGCCGACAGCTGGGGGTTCCTCACCAGTATCTGGCGGCATCGATCCTGCTGGAAGCATTTCTGCAGGTCTGTGCGGCGAGCCTAATCATCGGACTGTTCGGCATGTCGCTCGTCCGGCAAATGTTCCCGGCGCTTCCATCCATACCTGGCGCGCTGGCATTGTTATTGTTGCTTGCATTCCCGATCATTGCATGGGCTCCCCGCCCTGGGTTCATGCAATGGCTGCCCCATTATCGCCTCATGCAGCTGGTGGCATCACTGGTCGGCTACCTGGCATTTTTCCTGATTTTCGGCGGACTTTTCCTGGGAATCCTGGCCTTCATGACAGAGCAGGCACAGCCCGTGGTCAGGATCATTTCCGGCAGCAGCCTAGCCTGGCTGGCTGGCTTCATCCTGCCGGGCGCCCCTGCCGGAGCAGGCATGCGCGAGGCGATCCTGAGCGTGGCATCCTCTGGTGGTCCCGCTAACGGTCTACTGTTGACGTCGATCGTCCTGTTTCGCTTGAGTACGCTCATCGGCGACTTCTTCGCTTTCCTCATTGGATCTGCGTCGAGTGCGTATTTTCGAAAGCGCATATCGACCGCCCCCTCCGAAGCGCCATCTCATTAGTCAATGCAGGAAACCTGCATCGACTCCTCCGCCAAAAGGCTATCTCAATGAAATTGATCATCCAGCTCCCCTGCTTGAACGAAGCCGGCACGCTTGCCATCGCGGTCAATGCGCTGCCGCGACAGGTCGAAGGGTTCAACAAAGTCGAGTGGCTAGTCATCGATGATGGGTCCACTGACAGCACCGCCGACCTGGCCAGGCAACTGGGCGTCGACCACGTCGTTCGCCATCCTGTCAATCGCGGTTTGGCGACCGCATTCATGACCGGCCTGGACACCTGCCTGCGCTTGGGCGCGGACGTGATCGTCAATACCGACGCGGACAATCAGTACGACGCCCGCGACATCCCAAAACTCACCTCGCCGATCCTCGCTGGTGAGGCCGATATGGTGATAGGCGGCAGGCCAATCAGCGAAACAGAGCATTTCTCCTGGGTCAAGAAGAAGTTGCAACATCTCGGAAGCTGGGCCGTCAGGATGGCAAGTAAAACCGACGTGACTGACGCCCCAAGCGGGTTTCGCGCAATCTCTCGCTCGACAGCGATGAGGCTCAATGTTTTCAATCCTTATACGTACACGCTTGAAACCATCATCCAGGCGGGCCTGAGCAACCTCCGCGTCAAGTCGGTCCCGATCCGTACCAACGAAGATTTGCGGCCATCTCGGCTGGTAAAGAGTATTTCCAGCTATGTAAGACGCTCACTTGTAACCATCTTCCGCGTGTTCATCGTATATCGCCCAACGTTTGTATTCTTCTCACTGGCCGGATTGACTTCTTTACCTGGTCTTATCCTGTGCGCGCGCTTTGCCTACTTCTTCCTGAGTGGCGCGGGGAACGGACACGTCCAGTCACTCATCGCCGCTTCAATGTTGCTGATCATTGCTGCGCTTATCGCCCTGATCGGCGTGCTCTCGGAAATTATCTCGGTCAATCGAAAGTTGATGGAGAAGATCCACTTCAGGATCATCGAACAGCAGATCAACGACCAGCTCAAATCGTAAATTCTGCGTATGTGCTAGGCCTCACTTGCGAGCTCCAACGACGGCCGGAAGAGCACGCAAGGCGGGATACCACAGGCACAACGGGATGTGTGCGGATTCTGCAGCCCTGGGCAAAAGATTCCGTCATCCCCCCCCATCTCACGCTCATGGAGAGCACGTGCTCAGCCCGTGACTATCATCGAGAGGGCGTCATGAGATCAAAAGAAAGCTCAATGAATACAACAGAAATTCATCAGAATCATGAAATTCCGAGATCGATCTGGCCACAGGGAGCATCAGCCCTGCGCGCAACAAGCATGATCGCCATGTTCACGCTGGCGATATTTGTACATGGCGCGATCCCCTTTTTCACGACCCCGACACTCGGCCAAGCCCTTTGGATCGATGGCTTTGCACGCTCGTTTGCAAATGACGGATTATGGACCATCTTTGCATCCTCCATCGGCGCCCCCCAGCCTGCGGCAATCAGCTTTGGACTATCCGGTGCCTGGCCGGTTGCCGCACTACTATCCATCGGTTTCTCCCCGGCGGATGCCTATACGCTGATTATCGACCTCTGGCTCGCGCTGGCGATGTGGGGAGCCTACAAACTTGCAAAGCTGCTTGAGGCACCATTTTGGACGGCGCTCATTGGCGCCACGGCCTGGATTTGCTTGCCAATTGTATGGTGGCACTCCCGCTACAGCATGCTTTCGATCGGCTTTGCGCTTCTTCCGGCCTACCACTGGACCCTACTGCAGCTCCTGCGCACTGAAAGTACCTCACTTGGAGTCATCTGCGTACGCGCGCTCTCCCTACTGGCAGCGTGCTTGGTGGCAGTCTTCATGGACGGCTACACCTTCGTGATGTTCGCCATCGGGTCGGGCATGATGCTTGTCGCCGAGACAGTACGGCTCCGCCATCGCAAGCTGGCTCGCCAGGGCCTGAACTTTTCCCTCTACGCGCTTTGCTTCGGCCTTGCGTACATGTCTTATGCGCACTTCGTGGGCAGGGGCGACTTCAATGCAGAGCCGCTGGATTTCTTCCGTGCTTTTGGGCTGGACCCTACGTACGCGCTCATTCCTACCCGCGGAATCTCCTGGCTGGCTGACACGATCCATTACAGCGTTGCACGGCCCCCCGAGCGGCAATTCGGCGACGCGTCGGTATGGTCCACTACGTTTTTCCTTCCAGCACTGGTGGGGGCTTGCTGGATCATGGCGACCGCCCGCCGACGGCCCGCGATGATCTGGTGCGCGGCGCTGATAGCCTTGCTCGGCTTTTATCTGGCGCTTGGCCCATCATTGAACCTACATATTGCGCGCGACCCAGGGCAGCAGCCTAATCTCGCTGCGATGCCGGCAGAATCTTCGGGGATCGCGACTGGCACAGGCTGGATATCACAGCATGTACCCGGGCTTCGCAACATGCGTGCGAGTTATCGCTGGGCTGGACTCGGAGCGCTTGGACTTTGGTTGATTATCATGCACGGGGCGGCGCAGTCTAGGAGGCGGGGGCATCGGGATGCCACACTCATCGCGCTCACGATGCTTGCGTTCTCACTGCCCAGACTCGGCCCCCACTACCGAGAAGCCGCGGGCTACCGACAGGCGTTCGAAGAGATCGATGCCAAACTAGTGACACCGCTTCGCGCCGATGCGCCGGCGGGCGCACTGCTCGCGATCCTCCCTTGGGGAAACGACTTCCTTGCGACCTATCTGGCCCCCTCCGCTGGGTTCAACACTTTCAACATTGGCGGCGACAAGAACCTAGCCGCTGCACGAAAACAGTGGCCTGCCGTAATGCGCGATGCCCGAAGCAAGTCCATCGACGGCCAACTTGACGATCGAGTGGTGGCACTCCTGGAATCCGGCGAGGCGGATATCGTGATGTTGCCCTATTTCGACCTTCTTGTTGGGGCGCACCAATGGCCTGCGGCGCGACCATACGAAATGGATCTCCAACCAGTCATAGATCAGCTTTCGAACCATCCAGGCCTGCAAATCCACCGCCACCCATACTTCACTACCGTTACGCTCTCAAAGAAATGGGTTGATGCTACGCCAGCAAATGAGCGGGCTAGCGTGACCCGGCACTTCGTCTGCCTCCCACCGGAGTGTTTGAAGAGCGATTTCTCGCAAGAAAAAATCCCGAATAGCCAAGTCGGATTGCAAACACAGACCGGCATAACGACGACAGCCAAAGCGGGCTACCTGCTTTTCGGCCCTTATGTTTCACTCAGCGCGGGTCTCTATCGCCTAAAAATGTATGGCGAAATCACTCATGGGGGGGGCGCTTATACCGACATCAGCTCCAGCGCAGGGAAATTCGTGCATACGAAGATCGATCTCCCTGAACAAGCCGAGGGGGAGCTCCTCTCGCTTGAGCTAAACCTTGATGAAGATGTTACCGATGCGGAGATTCGCGTATTCGCGAGACAAAGCAGCAAGCTCACCATCACTAGCTACAAGCTTGAGCGCGTGAACTCACAGCAGTCACACATCCTCAAATAACGCGCCCACGGTGATTGATAACCCCCCGCCAATTAGCTGACGTCAGAAGTGGAATTTTCTCGTACGCTTTCCCGAGGAGGTTCCATGAAGAAGTCCCGCTTTACCGACAGCCAGATCGTTGCCGTGCTCAAGCAGGCCGAGGCCGGCACGCTCGTGCCGGAGCTGTGCCGCGAGCACGGCATCAGCTCGGCGACGTTCTACAAGTGGCGCAGCAAGTTCGGTGGCATGGATGCGTCGCTGATGTCCCAGCTCAAGGAGCTGCAGGACGAGAACCGGCGGCTGAAGAAGATGTACGCCGATGCCCAGCTCAGCGCCGATCTGCTGAAGGAGGCGATGTCAAAAAAATGGTGAGGCCATCTCAACGCCGGGAGATGGCCCGATGGGCAGTCCAAGGCGGGCGCACGAGCATCCGGCACGCCTGCCAGACCTTCGAGCTGAGCGAGACCTGCTTCCGCTACCAGGTCAAGGCGAGCGAGGAGAACGTCCGGATCGCCGACTGGCTGGTCCGATTGACGACGACGTATCGCGACTGGGGTTTTGGCCTGTGCTTCCTGCACCTGCGCAACGTGAAGGGCTTTGGCTGGAACCACAAGCGGGTCTATCGCATCTACCGGGAGTTGGAGCTGAACCTGCGGATCAAGCCGAAGAAGCAGCTGGTCCGCGAGAAGCCTGAGCCGCTGATGGTGCCGGAAACGATCAACCAGGTCTGGTCGATGGACTTCATGCACGACCAACTCAGTGACGGCCGCAGCTTCCGACTGTTCAACGTGCTGGATGACTTCAACCGCGAAGGATTGGGCATCGAGGTCGATCTGTCGTTGCCAGCCGCCCGGGTGATCCGGTCGCTCGAGCAGATCATCGAATGGCGTGGCAAGCCCAAGTCAATTCGTTGCGACAACGGCCCTGAATACCTCAGTGGCGCGCTGTTGACCCGGGCCGAACAGGCCGGCATCGGCATCGAGCACATCCAGCCCGGCAGCCGCAGCAGAACGCCTATGTCGAACGCTACAACCGAACCGTGCGCTACGCCTGGCTCGCCCGCACCCTGTTCGACTCGATCGAACAAGGTGCAGGACAAGGCCACCCGCTGGCTATGGACTTACAACCACGAGCGCCCGAACATGGCGCTTGGTGGCATCACCCCCCATGCAGAAACTGGCACTGGCCGCTTAACTCCATTTTTGGAGTCCGCTAAAAGTGGGGGGATTACCCACACCGCAGCTCGGCCTCGAGCCGGCGGATCTCGGCCGAGTCACTCGGCACGGCCCGCACGTTGGGGACGTGTGCCGTCTTCCTGGTCGCCTGCACCCGACCATACAACGTGTGCTTAGGAATCCCGATCCGATCGGCGACATCCACCACCGCGAAACCGCGCGCGATCACTTGCCTCCCGCCTTCCGATCGGAACTCATCCGTGTATTGCTTGTTGTTGCTCATGAATACCTCGGTCATTGCCATCAATTATGGCAACCAGATGTCTACGAAAGGCCGATCGGTCCACAGATCAACTTTTCTTGGCGACCGAGTACGAAGAAAGGCTCACCGTCGCGCCACCCTGGGTAAGCACGCGGACTTCCAAATCGCTGACATCATTCGACAAGGTGAATTCTAACTGGGGGAGCGCGCCCACGGCAGTTGCGTCCACCCCTCCATAAACGCGCCTGCCCTTATTCGAATCCACATCCAAGCGAACCTTCGCGCCTACCGGAAGTTCACCCACTTCGCCCACGAAGGTGACAGTGTAGGTGCCTGCCTTGAAGGCCACATAAGGGCCAAACAACAGGTAGCCATCCTTCCCGCTGTTACTCAATCTCCCATCGGCCAAAGCTCCGCTCTGGCTATTAAACGTGTCGCTAGCTAGATCTTTACCAAGCGAATCCAGTGCACCAAGCACGTTGCCCGACTCGGCAGCGACACCTTCAGCAGCGCGACCCAGCGGCACTTCTTCATTTTTCCCGCAACCCGCCACCAGCACCAGTGCAGCCATAGTAAAAACACAGCCCAGATTTTTCATTTATATCTCCGATGAGTAAACCCCGCACATTGCGGGGCCGTAAGACTCGAACCAGTCCCGCCGAATCCGCACTTCGCGGGCAATATGGCAGGCCACTATGTGAGATCAAATTCAAGCCAGCATCCACCGTAAAGTTTCCCGCAGCGGCACTGCATCCCATTCGCCCAACAGGCCACGTGCGCGCGAATTGTCGCCGCTCAGCGTCCTCACCTCATTGGCACGCACAAACGCTGGATTTACCCTCAATTCGATGCGATGGCCGGTCAGCTCCTCGCACATCGCAACGACTTCACGCAGCGAATACGTGACGCCGGAACTGATGTTGAAGGTGCCACCAATCGCTTGCAGCCGCTCGACCAAGTGCCGGTACAGATGTACCACCGTGCGCACGTCGCTGAAATCACGCCACACGTCCAGGTTACCGAGTTCGATCACCTCCGCTCTGCGACGGAAATGATCGACGATCTTCGGGATCAGGAAGTTACCCGCCTGGCCAACCCCGGTGTAATTGAAGGGACGTGTGATGACCAGCGGCAACTTGTCCCGCCACAGGCTGGCCATGTATTCCATCGCCAGCTTGCTCACCGCGTAGTCGTTGGCCGGCGCAGGCAGGGTACCCTCATCCAGCGCACCTTCTGACGTATTGCCATAGACATTCGCGCTACTGGCCAGCAACACACATTCGGGCGTCTCCACGGATGAGGCCGTGGCCTCGAGCAGATTGCGCGTGCCAATCAAGTTGACCTTATAGAAATCATCCGCATTGCCGTGACCAACGAATGCCAATGCCGCCAGATGAATTACGACCTGAGGCCGCAACTCCGCCAGCACCTCCCGCAGCGCCTGGACGTTGCTGAGATCGACCTGGTGATAGCCGTGTTCGGTGCCCGGCGCGCTTCCTATTCCCGACACCTCGTAGCCATGCCGTTCCAATTCAGCCACCATGTAGCGACCGGTAAACCCGTGGATACCGGTGACCAGTGCGCGCCTGCCCATCGTCGCAGACATCAGAACGACGCGCCGTTCTCGTTGCGACGCAAGTCAGCCTCGACCATCATCACGCACAATTCCTCCAGCGTGGTCTGCGCTTCCCAGCCCAGCTTTTCCTTGGCCTTAGCAGGATTTCCGATAAGCAGATCCACTTCCGCAGGGCGATGGAACTTGGGGTTGATGCGCAGCACTGTCTTGCCAGTAGCAGTGTCGACAGCGACTTCGTCGATGTCCCTGCCCTTGAACTCCACCGCAATGCCAGCGGCCTTGAACGCCAGTGCGGCAAAATCACGCACGGTTTCCGTGCGGTTGGTCCCCAGCACGAAGGTATCCGGCTCGTCGGCCTGCAGGATGCGCCACATGCCTTCCACGTACTCCTTGGCGAAACCCCAATCGCGCTTGGCATCGAGGTTGCCAAGCTCCAGCACGTCCAGTTTGCCCTGTTTGATCTTGGCCACGCTGTCGGTGATCTTGCGGGTCACGAACTCGCGCCCACGCAGCGGACTCTCGTGGTTGAAGAGGATGCCGCTCGAACCGAAGATGCCGTAGCTCTCACGGTAGTTCACCGTCATCCAGTGCGCGTAGAGCTTTGCGACGCCGTAAGGGCTGCGCGGATAGAAGGGCGTGGTTTCCAGCTGTGGGATCGCCTGAACCTTGCCAAACATTTCGGAAGTGGACGCCTGGTAGAAGCGGATCTTCGGATTGATCAGGCGAATCGCCTCGAGCAGATGGAGCGCACCGATGCCCGTAATGTGGGCTGTGGTGGTCGGCTGTTCGAAGCTGACGCCGACGAAACTCTGGGCCGCGAGGTTGTAGATCTCGTCCGGCTGGATCTTCTGGATCATCGAGATCGTGGTGCCTAAGTCGGTCAGATCATATTCGACCAGGTGCAGGTCTGGATGCCCATAGACACCCAACTCTTCGATGCGCCAGAAATTCACCGAACTGGTCCGGCGATAGGTGCCATACACCGTATATCCCTTCTCCAGCAGAAGCTGAGCCAAGTACGCCCCATCCTGACCGGAAATGCCTGTCACCAACGCGATCTTTGTCATCTTGATTCCCTTACGGTTGCAGCTTCGAGGCGAACGCGAAGCATGTCTATGAACTACATCAGAATATTACTGAATCACCTGCAAAATATCTCAGCTAAAGCCCTGAAATTTCTCCGCCTGATTTCCGGGCGAAGGCACCAGAACCACGCTGTCCAGGGAAAGCTCCGCACCCTCGTCAACCACGATCCGGATTTCGAGATTGGTAACAGGCCTTTCCAACACGAATTCAAGCTGGGCTAGTAAAGATTGCGATGACTCTCCGTCCTCGGCCACCACATGCAGGTCTGCTCGTGCATGGACCTGCTGCCCGTGTGAACTGCATACGTCCATCCAGCCGTCGCCTTTGCCCTTGCCGTGCAACTTCACAAGATGCGCTCCTGCTGGCAAAGGCACGTACGGCCCATAAAGAAAGAAGCCTGCTTTCCCCGTGGTTTCCATACGACCGCGCTGCAGTTCACCCACACCCAGCTGAGTATTGAAACGGTAATCGAACGCACCGAACCTGCGTATCTCGCCGGGCATCCATTGGTGCACCCAACGATTATTCTCCACAACATCGACCAGTTGTGCGGTAGCCGCACTCCAGGTTAGCCAGGACATTTCGCCGGATGGCGGCGCGCGCCCCTCGATATCGAGTTCGATCCAGTGTTCAACCGCTGAAGCAAGACTCTCTGCATCATAGCCAGCGAAGTAAACCGCATGCTCGCCGACGATTTCACGAAATACGGGCAAATCGCGCACGATCAGGGGCACCCCATGGTGCGCCGCCTCGATCAACGGCAATCCAAAACCCTCGCCTTCCGAGGCATTTACCAAGGCCGATGCACACTGATAGGCAGCCAACAGCAAGTCATCACCAGCCTTCTCGAACCAGAACAAACGCTTGCCGCGCATCGGGTGCCGACGCATCCGTTCAATGAGCGACTCAACCAGCCAGCCGGGCTTGCCGATGATAAGCAGATTCACGTCCATTCCTTGCGCCCACAAGCGCTCGAACGCAGACAGCACTTGCGCATGCCCCTTGCGCGGTTCAATGGTGCCAACCATCAGAAAGGTTGGTTGCTCACCCAATGCCTGCAGATCATGAGTGTGTGGATTCGCCTTTCCGTCCGCTCGTGACACAACAGCCAAGTCGGCACCGAGATGGAACCAGCCAATCGAAATCGGTCGCTGACGTGCTGGCCGCGACTGGTTAAGCCAGGACTCGAATTCATCAGCGACCGCCCGCGAAATACACAGAACACCATCGCAGACATCAGCGACTGCCTCATACCAGGATCTGAACAGCGGCAATAAATGCGGTTCGAAGCAGTCCTGCCGCAGCAGGGGAAGCAAATCATAAACAACAAAATATTGCTTCACCCCGCGGGCACGCATACTCCTGAAATTTTCAATGTGTGCAGGAATTAAATGGGCGGCCAAATCCAGCCCCAGGAAAACATCGCCCTGACGCATATCGACGACATCGTCGCCGGACAAGATATCCCCCCCAAAATAACGCTTCCCGCAATATTCCCGCGCGCAATGGAATACCCCGTTGCTATCCATATAAACCGGCTCAACCCTGCGATCCACAGGGGGCTTGTCCATTAACTCATCCAGCACATGGCGAACCACGCGCTGAATCCCCGTACCAGCGTCGTGCACGGCGAGATTTGAGATATCCACGAACCAGCGCGACCGTGCATCTGCTCGCGGCTGATTTGCCGCAAGCGAAGCCGAGAGGCTCGCCAAATCCTGCACACCAGCCGTGGCCAACGAGGGGTGTCGCCGTAGATCAGCCATTGCAGCATCCACTCGATCACGCCAGGGCATTACGACAGCGGCATCAACCGCATGCCGCTTGACCACCTGACACTTCCCGAGCAAATCCAATGCGTCTACTGGAACAAGTTCAGACAGCATATCTACATCGAAATCGGCATCGATGGCGCGACGCAGGCCTGAATAGCCCGACCATCGATACACCATATCCAATAGCAAGCCACGGTCCATTTCAGCCAACGCAGACAATGCCCGACCAATGCCCGAACTGCTCACAATGACATCTGCAGATCCGGTGGCCGCGATCTGCAGGATCTTTGCGCAGTACGCATCGTTCGTCACCTCAAGCACAACACGGTCGAAGCCTGCCCGCTGCTCCGCCGCGAACCTGGAGAGTGGATGACGCGCCGACACTCCACCGCAGTTCTTATCGGCAAACACGATGGCGCCAGGCAGACTCTCAGGCAACTTTGATCCAGGCGCAGGCAACAATGCCGTACGCTTGCCATGCTCCCTACCTAGAGCCAAGGCGTTTCCCGTACCTGCGTCGCGGACATGTGCGAGTTCCATCGCCTCAAGCGCCTTCCGGGCTGACTCCGCCCAGGAGAATCTCCCCGCCTGCACGGCGGCATGCTCGATAAATCGCCGACGAAATCCTTCATCCGTCAGGCCCATCTGCATTCCTGCGCGGATCGAATCCACATCGCCAGGATCGACCAGCGCTTCTTTCATGCCGATGACCTCCGGCAAACTCGATGTGTTCGACCCGATGACCACGGCGCCGCTAGACATGGCTTCCAACGCCGGCAGGCCAAAGCCCTCCTGCAAGGAAGCGAACACATAGAGCGCGCATAGATTGTAGAGCTTGACAAGATCGACATCCGGAACAAACCCGGAGAAAACGACATCATCGTGGCCCAATCCACATTCTACCATCGTTCTCTTTAGTGCATTTTTCTCCGGCTCCGGCGCACCACCGACGATCACCAATTGGTGATTTTCCCGCAGCCCGACAGGCAGCCTCGCATAAGCGAGGATCAGCGAGCCGATATTCTTGCGTGAATCGAACCCGCCCGCATACATGATGAAGGGCTTGCGTATCCCGTAACGCGCCGCGAGTTCCGCGCGAAACGACTCTGCATCGGGAAGACGGGTGAAAATATCATCCGCCGCCCCGGAAATATCGACAAGTCGCTCGCCATCAATGGACAGAAGCTGCTGCGCCTCCTCACATGAAAACTGCGAGATACCTAATAACTGGTTCGCCAGCTTCAGATGCTCGATTTTCTCCATGTACCATTGATGAATCCTTTTGTCTGCCAAATATGTCCGCTGATGCGCCAATGGAATCAAATCGTACAAAGTGACTGCCGTAATCCACGGATCATCCTTGGACAGGCTTCCCACAACGTTATCCGCGACCCCCTCAAACAGACTGGCCACATGGACTACGTCGGGATTCAATCCGAGAAGTGCATCGCGCCTCGCAGTCTCAGAGGCATACCAACGAAACGTGTTTCCCTCGTGCAGGAATGAACTGTGATCAATTCCCTGCCAGACAACGATATCGCATTCAGGCACAAGTCCCTCGAACTGCACGCGCAGTCCTTCGATGGACTCCCCCATCGCCGCATTGAGCAACAGCGAAATCCGGTGACCACGCGACTGAGCCGCCATGGACTTGGCCAACGCCAACGAATAACGACCGATGCCTCGCCTGCCACTCTCCGGCGATTGACATGCCTGCAAATCCAGCACGATATGCAACTTATCCCCTTTCATCTCAGTGCCGCTTTCCTTTGCCTTTATTCGTCTGGACCGCATGAATATGCTGGTAGATTCGCGCCCCCTGCCTATCCAGTGACTCCAACACGTCCGGCCCATCTGGCTCAGACATGCCTCCTGGCAGATCTATTGCCTGAGACGCCCCAAACAGGAACGAACGTGCACGGACAATCAAGGCAGAATCCTCGCCTATAACCGCCACAACGATGCGACGCAACCAACGCAACTGGGCAATCCAACGCAAAGAGGGGCGCAGCATGCGCGCCGACCACCTCAACACTCGATAGCCGAGTCCGGCCAGCGCCTTCGTACCCGCATGCAGGAAGCGTTTGCTAGCTCGAAGCGGCCAACTGACGCGCCAAGAAGTGCTGGCATGGACCGCCTGAATCAGCCCTCCCAAGCGCCAAACCTCCGCATGCGACGCGCCCAACAGCTGTCGGTGCTCAACCAGCGCCGCCTCACGACGCTCATTCTCCGCCCGCAAAAACGCAATCGTCTCCAAAAAACCGTTGCGCTCGGATGACTCGCTGCTGCTGCCCTGCTCAAGCAAACGACGATGCTCGACCAGCGCCGCCTCACGACGCTCGTTCTCGGCCCGCAAAAACGCAATCGTCTCCAAAAAACCCGTTGCGCTCGGATGACTCGCTGCTGCTGCCCTGCTCAAGCAAACGACGATGCTCGACCAATGCCGCCTCACGACGTTCGTTCTCCGCCCGCAAAAACCCAATCGTCTCCAAAAAACCGTTACGTTCGGACGACTCGCTGCTGCTGCCCTGCTCCAGCAAACGACGATGCTCGACCAGCGCTGCCTCACGACGCTCATTCTCCGCCCGCAAAAACGCAATCGTCTCCAAAAAACCGTTGCGCTCGGATGACTCGCTGCTGCTGCCCTGCTCAAGCAAACGACGATGCTCGACCAGCGCCGCCTCACGACGCTCGTTCTCCGCCTGCAGGAACTTGGCGGTATCTCGCCACTGATCGCGTTCGAATACAGCAGCCTGCCCTTCGTTCCGCACGGCATCAAGCTCGTACTCGGAAACCCGTATAAACTCGTCGAACACATTCGGCGGATGCGAGAAGGCGACGTCCAAATCACTTCTTTCATCCGCGATATAGAACCGGTTCAATCCGTCATCATAGATAAAATGATAGCTCCGGCCGGTAAGTAATTTCTCCCACGGCTCGTAGGCTGGCTTCTCACTCAAGGGCTCCGTGGCTTCGACCAAAATCACCCATGGCCGTACCTTTTCCAGGGAGAATCCGCGCAGGACATCCTCCTCCCCCCCCTCACAATCGATCTTGAGGAAATGGACGTCGCCGACGTCATGCGCCGCGCAGATGTCGTCAAGCGTTTCGCACGGAACATCCACCTCGTCCACCGCAAACCCTGCATCCACATGCCGCTGCGCATATTCCGGATTAGCTGTGGACAACCCAGTATCCTTAACATCGTAGAAACGAAGTGTCCCCTTCTCGCTTGACGCCGCCACTCCCAAATTTAGGTCATGGGGACGCTGAACCTCCAACTTCCCCAGCCAGCGGCGGGACGGCTCAATGTTGATTCCGCGCCATCCGCGCTCGTAGAAAGCCTTGGTAACGGAGAACTCCTGCGGATCCTGTGCACCAACATCGATGTAAAATCCCTTTCCAAATTCGCGCAACGCACGCCAGAGCATTACATCTTCGTAATTCTGTGCGTAGGAAACAAAATTCACAACACACTCCTCACAGAGCCATCAATCTTAATATTGATTTCGAAACCCGAATCAAGAAAATTGCTACCAATGAATAGCGCCCTGTCCGCATTCATGACATCGAATACCAAAGCATTGTCCGTCCATTCGTAATTTTTCTCAAAATGCGTATCCGAACTCACCAGCGCTGGCGAGAATGAATACGAACCCGGCCCCAGAGAACATTCAAAGGACAGCACAAATTCTAGAATGGTGCCAGCCTCTACTTTCTCCAACCTCTGCCCTGTGTGCCAGGTGTTCGTACCCCACACCACATGACCAAGACGATCCCGCAACATGTACCCAAGCACTAGCGCGGGAACATCTTGTTCGACCTGGACCTCCGCTACCAACTTCAGTTTCTGCCCAACCTTGGCCAGCTTAACGTCTTCGCCAGAATCCGCGTCTAGCAATCGCAGGCTGCGTAGCCGGGCCTCACCAGTGCCGCTTCTCGTATAGAGCCAACCATCGCGCTCACGCCTTTGTTCGACGCTGAGTTCTGCGTTTTCCTTGGCCGCAACCAGCGCGTTGTAGTAGTCAGCAACCTCGTCCGGCAGGCCGTCTTTCCGCACCCTGCCATCCACCAGCAAGATGGCACGATCGCACAGTGTTCTCACATCGTCCATGCCGTGGCTGACGAACAACAATGTCGTCCCCTCTCGCTTGAACTGGCGGATACGCTCGAAACTCTTGTGCTGGAAGTAGCTGTCACCCACGCTCAGCGCTTCGTCAACAATCAGCACATCCGGTCGCCATGCAGTGACCACAGCAAATGCCACGCGCATCTGCATACCACTTGAATAGGTTCGCATCGGCTGATCGAAATATTCGCCAATTTCAGCGAATGCTTCGATCTCCGGCATTTTAGACATCAGTTCTTCTTGCCCATGGCCCATCAGGCCAGCGACATGGCGCACATTATCACGCCCACTGAGGTCTGGATTGAAGCCCATCCCCAACTCCAAGATCGCTGCCACTTTACCACTCAACACCACGGCCCCCACCGTGGGTTGAGTGGTCCCCGTAATGAGTTTGAGCAGGGTGCTTTTCCCGGCACCGTTCTGACCGATGATCGCTACACTTTCACCAGCATCAATGGAGAAATCAATATCCCTCAACACCCAATGCTCTTCCAAAGGCGAAACTGGAAGGCCAAACCACGAAGCCACGCGCAGCCATTCACTACCCCACTTGCGATATGCCTTACCGACACCCTTCACCTGCACAATGCCACTCATAACGCATCCACCATTTCAGGACTGGCACGTCGGAACATAACGAGTGCAAGAAGGCCCAGCCCCACGGTCGCGGCAATCAACCAACCCAAGTCACCCCATAGCGGAGGATGGTTGTACAGCAACACATTCTGATAGCTAGAGACCAGAGGATACAAAAGATTGAACTTGAACCAATATTGCGCGCGCTCAGGCAGGATGCCCAGGTTGTAAACAATGGGGGTCAGCCAGAACAGTGCCTGCAGGATCACGGGGACAACCTGCCCGATGTCACGCATGAATACGTTCATCACACCTAGCAGCACCCCGATGGAAAGCGCAAAAAACAAGGTCAGCGCCATAAGAACAGGCAACCACAACACTTCCCCACCCGGAACATGTCCAAGCACCGCGAAGACCAAAAGTATTGCAGCCAGCAACAAGAGATTATTGACCAGCATCGTCCCACCAGCGATGAAGGGAAGGCATATGCGAGGGAATGCCATCTTCTTCATCAAATTACCACTCTCTATGAAGAGCGTCAGCCCACGCTGCACGGTCTCGGCAAACATGCTCCAACATAACGTTCCAGCCATCAAATATAGCGCGTACGCATATTTATTGTTGATCCCAGGAAGCTTCGCCGAAAGCACTTCAGACAATATCGTGGCAAAGATCAACACCTGCATGAGTGGATGAATAATCATCCACAAGGCCCCAAGCTTACTCTGGATAAAACGACTTCTCAGGTCATTCCTGATCGAGGAAAAAATAAAATACCTGTAGGCCCACAAAGGCTGCAGCATATCTTTCATTGGAATGACATTCCTGTAGGGATGAATACCTGGCCGAAAAAGAAAAAATCCGGCCCGGAAAAATTAATGCCCGCGCGAATCAAGACTGCAGACCCTGCGCACGGCTGTAAATCGCCGACTGCAAACCCCTCTTATGGGCCAACTTCTCCCAAACTAGGGCCTTCACCATCTTCCGGAGCCGCCTACTCGCCGCACGCGCCCCACTGGCATCAAGCGCCGCATCGCGGACGTGCCACGGAAGAATCGCAGCATTGGATACGACGCCGTGCCGCCGCAACATATTGAGCCCCTCAATATCCGGCACCAGCACCCGGTCGCAGGCCCGAAGCGCGCGGATAAACGACGACGACCAGTTCCCAGCACCCGAATATTCATCCAGTATCGCGATGACAACGCGCCCATGCTGCAACTGCCCGGAGACCAGGTCCGGAAGCTGCTCTGATACAGCAATTTCTCCATCCACATGGATCGCCACCACCGCAGCTCGCAGCTCATCCATCATGGATGACATCTTCGCAACTGCACTGGCATCGAGGACGCGCCAGCAACGCCTTACCTCTGCCGGAAGGCGCGGAACATTCCCCGTCTCTGGCGCCAGCACGACCGCCCTGTCAGGAAACGTGTCGACCAGGTCGGCAATTCCCGCACCGCGCCCATCCTCTCCGGCGAACCTTCCGATCCAAGAGATAATCGGTACGCCCACGGTCGCCAGCGGGAGCTCTGAAACGGCGCGCGAGAATTCAATAAAACGGCCCGCCACGTCGACCCAGCGGAATCCGGTGCGCAGCAGCTCCCGCCCGCGAGCCGTTTTCTCGAGGCGTTTCCCAACTGGCAGCGTGTAAACCTCGCGAAGAATCCCAGCGAGATGTTCGCTGGACGGCTCAGCCCAGACCGAGTCCGACAAATCAAACACCGTCTTCGCCGGTGCAAATACATAATCGACCAACCATGCCGTGTCTTCCGTGCAGAAATCGCACTGCCCTCCCCACGCGGTAGTGATGACCGGCAACCCTGAGATCATTGCCTCAGCCATTGGCAGGCCGAAGCCTTCCGCACGACTTGGCGCAACAAGGGCATGACACTGCCTATAGAGATGCTTGAGCTGCGCAGCGGGAAGATCACACTCGATGACAACGACATGCGGAAAATCCGCACGTATCCCGCGCACCTGCTCCACCTGGCGCCAGATGTCATTCATCGGATTCTTAAAAGTCTTGATGACCAGCGACACATCGTCTGCATCGTTGAAAGCGTCGCCGTACGCCTGCAACAAGACATCGACTCCTTTCCGCGGCATGCACGAAGAAACGTGGAGGAAGCGAAAGCTTCTTGCCTGGAGCGGAAACTCACCGTCGTCCGGGATTCGATCCCAATGATCGACACCGGCCCCGCAGACCGACAGCGGCAGGCCAACACCGCTATCAACGAGCACCTTCTTGACATGCATCGATAGCGTCGAAACACCCTGCAGGAATTCATTGAAGTCGTCGACCCACGGCGTTGGGAGCTCAGACTCCTCCCAGGCATAGGCGTGAAGAAAATTGAGCCTCGATGTCATATCCGAAACGCGCGGCGGATACAGCAGACGACTACTCACAGCAGCAGCGGATGGTGTCAATGCAGTCGCATTGGCATGCAACCGCGCAAGCACCGGCTCACGCTGGAGGAAACCCGAATCAGGTGAAAAGTCCCCCGCCCCGTCGGTCGAGTGAAGGGCCACGAACACCCCTAACCCATCAAGCGCGCGCGCCAGCTCGCGATTTACCAACGCCAAGCTATAGCTACTGTCAAACGGACCTTCGATCCGCCAAGACGCACCTGCGGATGGTATCTCGCCGTTTCGATGTACTTCGCGCACAACATCTTCATTGGTGGAAATCGCGGCAGCTGCGGCCATGAGATCCTCTTCCGGCACTACATCGTCGACTTTCCGCACCGCCGCGAGTTCGCTGATGAGCGCAGCTCGGCTTGCCTCCTGCTCAGCGATTCCCGCCCGCCATCCGATGATCTCCTGGACTGTCTTTTGTCTACTTTCAAACGCATCAAGTGCTCGCGATGCGCTCGATGCCCATGAAAATTTTCGCGCTTGCCGCAAACCATGCTCGCGCAGCTCTCGTGCAAACAATGGATCGCCAAGCACGCTCTGGATGGCCGCGGCAATGGAAGCTACATCCATGGGATCAAACAATGCATCCTCACGCCCGATCACCTCGGGAATGCTGGTCAAGGCAGAACCGATCACGGCTGTGCCGCATGACATCGCCTCCAGCACAGGCAGCCCGAAGCCTTCCTGCAGGGACGGGAACACAAAAAGCGCGGCGCCGGAATACAGCTCGACCAAGGCCTGATCACTGACCTGCCCGACAGTAACCATGCGATCAGGCTCGATACGGTGCCGACGCGCAATCAGCTTGAGCCGTCCCAACTCAATGTCGGAGAGACGGCCACTGATAACGATCTGGTACTGGCTGCGGGTCTTCCCAGGAAGCATTGCATAGGCGGCCAGCAGACGCTCCAGATTCTTGCGCGGATCCATCGCGCCGCTGTACATCAGGTAATCCCCCTGAATGCCGTAGTCACGCTTGAACTGACGACGCAGATCCTCCGTCATCGGCACCGGCCGGAAGATGTCCGATGCCGCAGACGAGATGTTCACGACACGATCTGGAGCCACGGACAGGACATCCACGACATCACGTCTGACATGCTCGGAGATCGCAAGCAACAGATCGGCGCGTCGAAGGGACGACATCTTGTCGTGATACCAAGGCTGCGCCCAATCGCTGGCGATATAGCTTGGGTCATGCAGAGGGATAAGGTCGTACAGGGTGGCTGCGGTAAACGGCGCAGGCGTTCGCACGCCGATGGACGTCACCGCCTCATCCAGCCCACCTTCCACAAGACTCGATACATGGACCACATCAGGTCGCAGTCCCTGCAGGAAAGCCTCGCGCATGTGTTCGGAAGCCGCTCGGCGCCATGCATTACCCGGATCCCGCCAATGCACCGGCTGCACCGAATGAAACCTTACGGCTCTCTCCGGAGGCAACAGATCTGCCAGCGCACCGAATGCGACCTCTTCCATGTCGCCATTGCTGACAAGCCAGAACTCATGTCCACGTGGTTGACGCAACATCGCTTCTGCCAGTGCCTGCGAATAGCGCCCAATGCCACGATATCTACTGGCTGTCTGCGCGCCCTGCAAATCGATCACGATACGCACGCCTCAGCCCTCCTTCGCGATCATGGCCTTGCGCAGCTCGTCATAAATATTCGCACCTCGTGCGGAAAGCCGTCCCTGTCCAGCGAGGTCACTCCTCCGGCCACTGATTGCCAGGTGCCCATGACCCATGACATGAGCCAACCCGATACGTACGCCAAAGCGCTTGATCGTCATGAGCATGCCGGGATTAATCGACAACAGGCGCAATATCCCCGCCTTCAGTCGCGGACGCAGCAACACGTAACGCATGCCCGCAGCCAGCCATGCACGAACGCTCCCACGCCGCTGCTTGACGTCAATCCCTGGGGCATTCATGAGACCGACCTCTCCGATTCCCGACGCAAGAACACTGCGAGACAGAAAAGATCAGCGAATTCAACGCCCAAGTGCATGCATCAGGTCCGCCATCAGATCCGCCATATCCTCCACCCCCACACTCAACCGCACCAGCCCATCGCTGATGCCAAGCCGGGCCCGGCGCTCGACGGGAATGGAGGCGTGGGTCATCAGCGCCGGGACGTTGACGAGGCTTTCCACGCCGCCGAGGGATTCGGCCAGGGTGAACAGCTGGGTCTTTTCGCAGAACCGTTTGGCTGCCTCGGCGCCGCCCTTGAGTTCGAACGAGATGATGCCGCCGAAGCCGGTCATCTGCTTCACAGCCAACGCGTGCTGCGGGTGCGAAGCCAGGCCGGGGTAGATCACTTTCGAAACGGCATCGTGGGTTTCCAGCCACTGCGCCAGTGCCAGTGCGTTGTCGCAATGCGCCTTCATGCGCAGATGCAGGGTCTTCAGTCCACGCAGGGCGAGGAAGCTGTCGAACGGGCCCTGCACCGCGCCGGCGGAGTTCTGCAGGAACGCGAGTTGCTCGGCCAGCTCGGTATCGGCACCGACGACTGCGATGCCACCGACCATATCCGAGTGGCCATTGAGGTACTTGGTGGCCGAGTGCACCACGATGTCGGCGCCCAGGCCCAGCGGGCGCTGCAGCATCGGCGAGGCGAAGGTGTTGTCGACCACCACCAGCAGGCCGTGCTTGTGCGCGATGTCGGCGATCGCAGCGATGTCCACGATCTTGAGCATCGGATTGGTCGGCGTTTCGATCCAGACCATCTTTGTATTCGGCGTGATCGCCGCCTCGAACGCAGCCGGATCGGTCAGGTCGACGAAGCCGAAGTCCAGCCCCGCACTGCGCTTGCGCACGCGCTCGAACAACCGGTAACTGCCGCCGTACAGGTCGTCCATGGCGATGACGTGGCTGCCGCTGTCCAGCAGCTCCAGCACGGTCGCAGTGGCCGCCATGCCGGAGGCAAATGCGTAGCCACGGCTGCCGCCTTCCAATGCGGCCACGCAGCGCTCGTACGCGAACCGGGTCGGGTTCTGCGTGCGGCTGTATTCGAAGCCAGTGTGCTCACCCGGACTGCGCTGGGCGTAGGTCGAGGTGGCATAGATGGGCGGCATCACCGCCCCGGTGCTTGGATCGGGGGACTGCCCGCCATGGATGGCAAGCGTCGCCAGAGCCAGGGTGCTGTCGCCGTCCTGGCTCCCGCGAGTATGTTCGGACATGAAGGACTTCCGTTAGTGCGGTCTGGATTCTAGCAGCGCCGTCACCGGGGTGACATGCGCAAGCCTCTGAATTTAAAACTGAATGCGCGTCACTGCACGCGCCGACGCAGGTAGTTCAGCAGGTCGATCCGGGTGATCAGGCCCAGGAACTTGTCGGTGGATTTGTCCGTGACGATCGCCACCTGGCCACGGTCGAACACCGGCAGCAGTGCTTCGATCGGCGACTTCACATCCAGTCGCTCCAGCTTGCTGACCATCGCGGTGGACACCGGGTCGCCGAAGCGCGCCTCGTCGCCATAGACATGCAGCAGCACGTCGGACTCATCGATGATGCCGACCAGCTTCTCGCCTTCCATCACCGGTAGCTGCGAGACGTCGTAGAGCTTCATGCGCTGGTAGGCGGTGGTCAGCAGGTCGGTCGGCGCCACGACCACCGTGTCCTTCTGGCTGTACGGGCGTAGGATCAGGTCGCGCAGATCCCCGTGCTGCGGGCGATCGACGAAGCCGTTGTCCAGCATCCAGTAGTCGTTGTACATCTTGGACAGGTACTTGTTGCCGGTGTCGCAGACGAACACCAGCACCTTCTTGGGCGTGGTCTGCTCGCGGCAGTAGCGCAGTGCCGCGGCCAGCAACGTGCCGGTCGAGGAACCACCCAGGATGCCCTCCTTGGCCAGCAGCTCACGTGCGGTCAGGAAGCTCTCGCGGTCAGCAATCGCATAGGCACGCTTGACCCGGCTGAAGTCGGAGATCGGCGGCAGGAAATCCTCGCCGATGCCTTCCACCAACCAGCTGCCGGACTTCTCGCTCAGGGTGCCTTCGTTGATGTATTCGGTGAGGATCGAGCCGACCGGGTCGGCCAGGACCAGTTCGGTGTTGGGTGAGGCCTTGGCGAAGGCGCGCGACAGGCCGGTCATGGTGCCGGAACTACCGCAACCGAAGACGATCGCGTCCAGCTCCCCGCCCATCTGCTCCAGGATTTCCGGGCCGGTGCCGAACTCATGCGCGGCCGGATTGTCCGGATTGCCGAACTGGTTGATGAAGTAGGCCCCAGGCGTCTCGCTGGCGATGCGCGCGGCCAGGTCCTGATAGTACTCAGGATGGCCCTTGGCCACATCCGAGCGGGTCAGCACCACTTCGGCGCCCATCGCCTTCAGGTTGAAGATCTTCTCTCGGCTCATCTTGTCCGGCACCACCAGGATCAGGCGGTAGCCCTTCTGCTGGGCCACCAGCGCCAGGCCCAGGCCGGTGTTGCCGGCCGTGCCTTCGACCAACGTGGCGCCGGGCTTGAGGTCACCGCGCGCTTCGGCAGCAGTGATCATCGACAAGCCGATGCGGTCCTTGATCGAACCACCCGGGTTGGCGCTCTCCAGCTTCAGGTACAGCTCGCACGGACCAACGTCCAGGTGCTGCGCCCTGACGATGGGAGTGTTGCCGATGAGGTCGAGGACCGAAGAATGGATCGCCATGCGGGAGGCACGCTCGTCATTGGGGTCGGCGATTATGGCATTGCCGCCATCAAGGTCTGTTCAGGCGCTCATGACCCGGGGTGAAAGGCCCTGATACGCCAACGGCGGCCCGATCAGGACCGCCGCTGGCGGGGAAACAATTGCGCGGATGCCGGTATCCCGACGAGGAAAGTACCGGCACCCGCGACTGCGAACGTCAGTGCGGCGCTGCCTCGTACTTGCGCAGCAGGCGCTGCTTGGCCAGGAGCTTTTCCCGTTTCATCTGTCCGAGGGTGGCTTCGCCGATGGGAAGGACGCCAAGCTCGGCGTCAGTGACTTTCTTGTCGAGCTTGCGATGGCGCTGGTAAAGGTGCTTGAACTCTGGATCGGTCTTGATCATTGCCTCGATTTCGGACTGTGGTTGCCCTTCAAACATGGGAGTCTCCTTCAGCTGAAATGCAAACGCCCCGGCCGGACAACGGCGCAGGGCGTGGCGTGGGGGAACACCGGATCACCGAACCGACGCCCGGGACGGACGTTGTGCGGTTGCTGGATTGGGTCGGGCATCGGCTTCATTGGCGCGGCGTCTCCGTCAATCCAGGCGGTCTTTCACGACCCGCCTGGGGATATGACCCTACTCCTGCCCCAGCGGACCGACAAGGGTCCAGGAAGGCATTCGTACAGCAATCCGGCAAGCCGTTGATCAGATCGCAACCGGATCGCGATCCTTGGCACAAAATCCAGATAGATGCCTGATTTTTAACGAAAATTTAAAGCGTAACAGTGACCACTGCCGCCTGCCCCTTGGTCCCGGCACCCTTGCCCCCGCCATCGCTGGCCCGGGCCTTGGGCACACCAGCGGCGATGAGCGCAGCACGCACTGCGGCCGAGCGGCGAGCCCCCGGAACCTGCTTGTCGCCGTAGCCATCCACGCGCAGCTTGGCGCCCTTGGTGGCATCCATGTAGGCCGCCAGGGCCTGCACGGCAGACTTACCGGTGGCCGACAGGCCGGCCTTGCCCGCATCGAACATGCTGGCTGGCAAGACGAAGGTCTCGGCGCCATCGGCGGTGAAGCTGGACTTGGGCAGCTTGGCGCCGGACACCAGCTCGGCCTCCTGGCGGGCCAGCGAGGCAATCCTTCTGGCGGGCCGCGGACAGCTTGGCCTGCTGGGTACCGGTCGCACTGGTCAGGATCTGGTCCGCCTGGGCGGCCGCCTCGGCCTCAGCCTGCTGGCGCACGCGCTCGTCTTCCTCGGCCTGGATCTGCTGCTGCACGCGCAGGCGCTCGGCCTCCTGGCGGACCCGGGCGGTCTCGCGGCGACTGGCCTCCAGCAGCAGCGCGTTGCGGGTCTGGTCCAGCGTGTTGACCTGGCGGTTGTCCGCCGCCGTCTGCGCCGCAACCTCGGCGATCTCGACCCGGCGCTGGGCCACGTAGAGCGCGCTATCGCGCTCGCTGCGCTTGGCGTCGGCATAGCGCGTGATGGCCTGCATGGCCTGCAGACGCTCGTAGGCGCCTTGCTCGCGCAGCTGCGGATTGTTGTCCAGCGCCGACAGGCGGGCATTCAACTGGGCCAGCACGGCGTCATCGGCCGCGAACGCGGGTCCCGCCAGCGACAACAGGACCGCCAGGGCAAGCGAACGATGCAGCGTCATGGCGTGCCCTCCGGCAGGTTGAGGGCTTTGCGTAGGCGGTCGATCTCGGACTGTTCCTGGGCCAGCTTGGCCTGGACGGTGGCCTGCTCGCTGCGCGCGCGCGCCAGGTCGGCATCGGCCTGCGCCTGCAGCGCCACCTGCGGCGCCTGCTTGCGACCACTGCGGGTTTCGGTGAGCGCCTGCGCCTGCGACACCTTGTCGCGCGCGGCCTGGATCAGGTCCGGTGCGTACTGGTCGGCATCGGCATCGGTGGCCCGCTGGACCGCCGCCTGTGCCGAGGCCAGCTCGGCAACGGCAGCTTCCTGCGCATCGGCAGTGGAGATGGCCGCGAAGGCCAGGCAGGCCGCACACAGCAGCCCTGGGAATTGTGCGAAGCTACGAATCATCTGAGTACGCGGCGTTCAAGGGGAATCCGCGACCATTGTCGTCACGCTCACGCCGTACTTGCAATGTGCGCGGGCGCATCAGCCAGCAGGGGCTCATCATGGACATCGGCTATTTCCTCAAGCTGATGACGGAAAAGAACGCGTCGGACATGTTCCTGACCACCGGCGCGCCCGTCTATATCAAGATCGAAGGCAAGCTCTACCCGCTGGGTAACACGGGCCTGCCGCCCGGCATGGTCAAGAAGATCGCCTATTCGCTGATGGACGAAGGCCAGGTGCCGCAGTTCGAGCGCGACCTGGAGCTCAACATCGCCGTGGCCCTGGCCGACGCCGGGCGTTTCCGCGTGAATGTGTTCAAGCAGCGCGGCGAAGTGGGCATGGTCATCCGCGCCATCCGCAGCCGGATCCCCAGCATCGAGGAACTGCAGCTGCCGCAGGTACTGAAGGACATCATCATGACCCCGCGCGGGCTGGTGCTGCTGGTCGGCTCGACCGGCTCGGGCAAGTCCACCTCGCTGGCCTCGATGATCGATTTCCGCAACTCCAGCACCACCGGCCACATCCTCACCATCGAGGATCCGATCGAGTACCTGCACAAGCACAAGCAGTCGATCGTGAACCAGCGTGAGGTCGGCCTGGACACCCACGCCTTCCAAAACGCGCTGAAGAACGCCATGCGCGAGGCACCGGACGTGATCCTGATCGGCGAGATCCTGGATGCCACCACGATGGAGGCCGCGATCGCCTTCGCCGAAACCGGCCACCTGTGCCTGGCCACGCTGCACTCCAACAACGCCGACCAGACCATCGAGCGCATCCTCAACTTCTTCCCGGAAACCGCGCACAAGAACGTGCTGATGAACCTGGCGCTGAACCTGCGCGCGGTGGTGTCCCAGCGCCTGGTCAAGGGCGTGGACGGCCGCCGCATCCCGGCAGCCGAAGTGCTGATCAACACCCCCGTGATCCGCGACCTGCTGCGCCGCGGCCAGATCCACGAGATCAAGCAGGCCATGGAAGAGTCGCTCGAAGACGGCATGGAATCCTTCGACCAGTGCCTGTTCCGCATGGTCAAGGAAGGCAGGATCGCGCAGGAGGAAGCGCTGCGCGCAGCCGATTCACGCGACGGCCTGGCGCTGAAGTTCCGCCTGTCAGAAGGCTCATCGGGCGAACACGACCCATACGCGGACATGTACGAAAACGCCTCGCCCAACATCACCCACGGCTTCGGCTGAACGCGATGGGGTGAAGCAAAAAAGCCACCGCATGCGGTGGCTTTTTCATGGCGTACCTCCACGTGCGCCACCCTTCGGGCGGCTACGCCGTGAAAAACGGCTGTCCTGCCGTTTTTCATGTTGGCGATCTCAAATGCCGGTGGCCGCGGCCTGCGGCGCATCCGGCTGCTGTTCGGGGCTGGCCCGGGCGAAGGCCGGCAGCTGCAGGCAGGCTTGCTCGACGCGGGCAATGGTCGGATAGGCTGCCATGTCCACGCCGAACCGGCGTGCGTTGTAGACCTGCGGCACCAAGCAGCAGTCGGCCATGCCGGGCACTTCGCCATGGCAGTAGGTTCCAGTGGCCGGGTCGTCGGCCAGCAGCGTCTCCATGGCCTGGAAACCTTCGGCGATCCAGTGCCGGACCCAGGCATCGCGCTCGACCGGGGGCACGCTCCATTCTTCTTCGAAGAACCGCAGCACGCGCAGGTTGTTCAGTGGGTGGATATCCATCGCCACCAACTGCGACAGCGCGCGCACGCGCGCCCGATCGCGCCCGGTCGCCGGCAACAGTGGATGTTCGGGCCAGCTTTCGTCCAGGTACTCCAGGATCGCCAGCGACTGGCGCATCACCCGCCCGCCATGCAGCAGCGTCGGCAGCAGGTGCTGCGGATTGAGTTGCACATAAGCGTCGTGGTGCTGTTGTCCACCATCGCGCACCAGGTGCACCGGCTTCAGCGCGTAGCGCAACCGCTTGAGGTTGAGCCCGATCCGGACCCGATAGGCGGCACTGGAACGCCAGTAGGAGTACAGCTGCAATAGCTCCGCCATGCGCGGGACAACCTCGGTGCGAGCAAGCGGCACCGCGACGGCGGCACCCAGTCCGGCATTGTGGAACCTCTGCCGGTTACGGCAAAGGCTGGCGCTCGACCCACTGTTCGATGGCACCGAAGATGGTGCTTCCATCGCGCGCCAGCATCTCGATGCGCACGGTGTCGCCAAACGACAGGAACGGCGTGACGGCCTGGCCATCGCGCAGGGTCTCCACCGTGCGCTGCTCGGCCAGGCACGAGGCGCCCTTGCCGGTGTCGTGGTTGGCGATCGTGCCCGAACCCACCAGCGTCCCGGCCACCAGCGGCCGGGTGCGCGCGGCATGGGCGATCAACTGGGCGAAATCGAACTGCATGTCCTCGCCGGCTTCCGGCGCGCCGAACCAGGCGCCGTTGATCTGCGTACGCATGGCCAGGTGCAACTTGTTGCCCTGCCAGGCCTGGCCCAGTTCGTCAGGCGTGACCAGCACCGGCGACAGCGCCGAGCGCGGCTTGGCCTGCAGGAAGCCAAAGCCCTTGGCCAGCTCGGCCGGGATCAGGTTGCGCAGGCTGACATCATTGACCAGCCCGACCAGCTGGATATGCGCCGCGGCCCGCGCCGCATCCACCGCCATCGGCACGTCGTCGGTCACGACCACGACCTCGGCTTCCAGGTCGATGCCATAGCCCTCGCTGACCACGCGGATCGGCTCGCGCGGACCCAGGAAGCCTGCACTGGTGGCCTGGTACATCAGCGGATCGGTGTAGAAGGTGGCGGGTACTTCGGCCCCGCGCGCACGTCGCACACGCTCGACGTGCGCCAAGTAGGCGCTGCCATCGACGAATTCGTAAGCCCGCGGCAACGGCGAGGCCAATTGGGCGATGTCCAGGTCGAAGCTGCCATCGGCCTGGTCGGCATTGAGTGCATCGGACAGCGCCGCCAGGCGCGGCGCCAGGCTGGACCAGTCATCCAGCGCCCGCTGCAGGGTCGGCGCGATGCCGCTGGCGCGCACGGCGCGGGTCAGGTCACGCGACACCACGATCAGCGTGCCGTCACGGCCGCCTTCTTTCAGGGAACCCAGCTTCATTCCAACGCCTCCGCGCGCGCCGTGTGGCGCCATCGTTTCAATTGTAACCAGCGCGGTGGGGGGCCGGCGTCAATCCTCGCCCTGGAACGCCCCCGCGCGGTAGGTCAGTACCAGCGTGTCGCGATGGCCGGCGCCATCCAGTGGCTGGATCGGGGTGGATTCGTGGATCACCCGGGCGTCGTCCAGCAGCAGTGCCGACCAGGGCTGACCCAGGGTGAAGCGCTGCCCGTGGGTGCCATCGGCCTCGAACACACGGGTTTCGCCGCCCTTGATATCGACCCGGTCGACCAGCAGCACCACCACGAAATCCACGCCATCACGGTGCGCACCCTCCGGCGTCGGCCGGCCGATGCCATCGGCCGTATCGATGCGGAACTGGTGCGCCTCCACGAACCAGCGCGGCTGGCCGCACACCTCGGCAAACAGCTTGCCGAATCCCTCGATCAGGCCCGACCACGCCGGATGCGCCAACGTCGTCTCGGCCACCGGCTCGAACCAGCGGTGCATGCCGCCGTGCAGGGCGTTGTAATCCTCGGACTGCCAGTGCGCGCGCCGTGGCACCTGCTTCAACGCGCCGGCATTGCGCACGAAGCAAGCGTGCCGGCGACGACGGTAGCGGCCGCCATCACGCAGATAGGTATCGACGGCCAGGTCATTCCAGTCCGATGCCAGCGCGGCAAGCTGGCCCGCATTGCAGTTGGCCAGGGCACACACCGCATCGCGGTCGATCACGACATAGCCTTCCGAACGCATGCGGCCAACGACCTCCGCAGCTGGCGTGAGGGGAGGAGGCGGGGAAACACTCATGGCGAAGGCCGTATCCGGAAGTAGCGGCGGCGAAAGGCAGGCCGCGGAACAAGCCTCGATTCTACACCTCCGATTCCATTGGCCCGTGCCACGCGCACCAGACAGACAGGCACGACAGCAACCGCTCGCCGGGACAACGGTGCGCAGCGATGCACGCGCCAACAATCGCGCACAAAAATTTCCGGGAGAAATTTTTAAATCGCACAGCGATGGCCCGAAGGGCGCCGCCAGAGACGGCGGGCCAAAAAAAAGACCCGCCGAAGCGAGTCTTTTCTTTGAATATTGGCAGCCCCGGAAGGATTCGAACCTCCGAATGCCTGAGTCAGAGTCAGGTGCCTTACCGCTTGGCGACGGGGCTGTGGAAAAACCGAGCGGCGATTGTACAGCCGCTCGTTGAAAAGCAGAAGCGTATTAGCGCTTCGAGAACTGCGTTGCGCGACGTGCCTTGTGCAGGCCGACCTTCTTACGCTCGACTTCGCGGGCGTCGCGGGTCATGAAGCCAGCCTTGCGCAGCTCGGACTTCAGGGTTTCGTCGTACTCGACCAGCGCGCGGGCGATGCCCAGGCGGATGGCGCCGGCCTGGCCGGTGGTGCCACCGCCAGCAGCGGTCACGAGGATGTCGAAGCTCTCGGTGTTATTGGTCAGCTCCAGCGGCTGGCGCACGATCATGCGCGCGGTCTCACGGCCGAAGAACTCGTCCAGCGGACGGTCGTTGACGGTGATCTTGCCGGTGCCCTTGCGCAGGAACACGCGGGCGGTGGAGGACTTGCGACGGCCAGTGCCGTAGTTCTGAGTGATAGCCATGATTAAATGTCCAGGACCTGCGGCTGCTGTGCGGCGTGCGGATGGTTGGTACCGGCGTAGACCTTCAGCTTGCGGTACATGGCGCGGCCCAGCGGGCCCTTCGGCAGCATGCCCTTCACGGCGGTCTCGATCACGCGCTCCGGATGACGGTCCAGGGCCTGCTGCAGACTCTCGGTCTTCAGGTTGCCGATGTAGCCCGTGAAACGGTGATACTTCTTGTCGGTGAGCTTCTTACCGGTCACGGTAATCTTCTCGGCGTTGATAACGATCAGATAATCGCCGGTATCAACGTGCGGGGTGTAGACCGGCTTGTGCTTGCCACGCAGACGGCGTGCCAGCTCGGTGGACAGACGGCCCAGGGTCTTGCCCGAGGCGTCAACGATGTACCAGTCGCGCTGGACGGTCTCGTTCTTTGCGGTGAACGTGCTCATGAAAGAAGCTCTTTTTGTTTGGTCGGGCTCATTGCGCTCAGGACCTTGCCCCGTGCGGAACTCTGCCACGCGTTGTGAAGGGTGAAACGTGAAGGGGCGGAATTGTACGGGCCGCGGCCCGCGCTTGCAAGCGCCTGGATTCACCCTCCAACAGCGCTGCCAGGATCGCTTGGCATCCCTGCCCCTGCGGGGGAACATGGCGGACCGGCTGCCCCTGGCAGCGCCACGGCCCCCACTGCCGACATGACCGCGACCCGCCTGCATTCCGTCATCGACCTGTTCCTGGCTGAAACCCAGCACGCACTGGAAACCACCCTGGGCGACCCGCCAGCGCACCGCGCCTACCCGGCCTCAAACACACCGGACATCGCACTGGACGAGAACGAGCGCCGCCACGCCGCCGGGCTGATGCGGATCAATCATGTCGGCGAGGTCTGTGCGCAGGCCCTGTATTCAGGCCAGGCCGCGGTCGCACGCGACCCCGAGACCCGCGCCCATCTGCAGGAGGCAGCGCAGGAGGAAACCGACCACCTGGCCTGGTGCGCCAAGCGCCTGCGCGAGCTGGACAGCCGCCCCAGCCTGTTCAACCCACTCTGGTACAGCGGCAGCTACGCGATCGGCCTGCTGGCCGGACTGCGCGGCGACGGCTGGAACCTGGGTTTCGTGGTCGAAACCGAGCGCCAGGTCGAAGCGCACCTGGACGAACACCTGGACATCCTGCCGCCCGCCGACCTGCGCAGCCGCGCGGTGCTCCGGGTGATGAAGGAAGACGAGGCGCGCCATGCCGACAACGCCGAACAGGCTGGCGCGCGCCTGTTGCCACCACCGATCGCCGGCGCGATGAAGCTGGCATCGCGCTTCATGAAGACCGTCGCCTACCGCCTCTGAGCACGGCAGCGCGGCCCCAGAAGCGCCGGCGGCCCGGAGCATCCGCGCCAGAGCAAAGCACCTTCTGCTCAATGGGCGCGCCAACGGCGCGGAGATAGGCAAACCCGACACCGGGGCCCGGGATTTGCGCAGCCAATCCCGGGAGGCAGTCCCGCCTCGCAGGGCTGACTACGAAGCGAGTTTCAGGCCAATCACGCCCAGCACGATCAGCCCGATGCACGCCAGCCGTGCCGGCGAGGCCGATTCGGCAAACAGCAGCATCCCCACGATCGCCACGCCGGTGGCACCGATCCCGGTCCACACCGCGTAAGCAGTGCCGACTGGAATGCCCTTCATGGCCTGGGTCATCAGCCACAGGCTGGCGCCAGCCGCGGCCATCGTGCCAACGGTGGGCCAGAGCCGGGTGAACCCCTCCGTGTATTTGAGACCCATCGCAAAGCCGATCTCGAAGACCCCGGCCACCAACAGATACACCCATGCCATCGCATGTCTCCTTTTTCAGAAATTTCGCCAGGCCTCAAAAACGAAACGACCCGGACGTGAGCCCGGGCCGTCGTCGGCCATCTTCATGCACGGCATCGACTGCCGCGGGCGGGTCGTCCCGCCGTTGATGCCACTACCTTAAGCCAGCCCCATGCAACCAGGCCTGACCCTCGGCAATCACTCGGCCAGGTTGCGGCCGTGGAAAAGCTCTTCGATTTCCCGGCGCAGCAGGTTCTCGATCTTCATCCGCTCCTTGAACGACAGGTTGCGGGCCTTTTCCTCGAACAGATACTGGTCCAGGTCGAACTCGGTCAGGTGCATCTTGGTGTGGAAGATGTTTTCCTGATAGACGTTGACGTCGATCATCTCGTAGCGCGACTTGATGTTCTTGGCCATGAAGTCCTGGATCGAATTGATCCGGTGATCGATGTAGTGCTTCTTGCCCTTGATGTCGCGGGTGAAGCCACGGACGCGGTAGTCCATGATCACGATGTCCGACTCGAAGGACTCGATCAGGTAGTTCAGCGCCTTCAGCGGCGAGATCACGCCGCAGGTGGCCACGTCGATGTCCGCACGGAAGGTCGCGATGCCGGCCTGCGGATGCGTTTCCGGATACGTGTGAACCGTGATGTGGCTCTTGTCCATGTGCGCGACCACCGCATCGGAGATCACGCCCTTGGCGGCGGATTTGTCGATCACCGGCTCCTCGGAAATGAGGATGGTCACCGACGCGCCCTGCGGGTCGTAGTCCTGGCGGGCCACGTTGAGGATGTTGGCACCGATGATCTCCGCCACATCCGTGAGGATCTGGGTCAGGCGATCGGCGTTGTATTCCTCATCGATGTACTCGATATAACGCTGGCGCTCATCTTCGGAGACTGCATAGCAGACGTCGTAGATGTTGAAGCTCAGCGCCTTGGTGAGGTTGTTGAAGCCCTGCAGCCTCAGGCGCGGCAGTGGTTTGACCACGGCGATGGACCTTCGCAAAGAAACGGGTGAAGTCCGCAATTATGCGGCAAATAGCCTGACGGCGAAATGACAGTGCGACGCACATTGCCGCAAGCGCCCCATTCAGACTAAGCTCGGAACAATCCGTTCGCTACACGAGCTGCCATGAAAGCAGGCCTTCCCCCGAGCTTGATGCGTTCCCCTGCCAATGCGCTGACCCCGGACCAGACGACCATCGAGTCGTTCCTGTCCAACAGCCACCGCCGCCGCTACCCCGCCCGCGCAGACGTGTTCCGCCCCGGAGATCCCGCCGGGACGTTGTATTACGTGGTCAGCGGCTCGGTCAGTATCCTGGCTGAAGAGGAAGAGGATCGCGAGCTGGTCCTGGGCTATTTCGGTCCCGGCGAATTCGTCGGCGAGATGGGATTATTCATTGAATCGGACCGGCGCGAGGTCGTCCTGCGCACGCGCACCCAGTGCGAACTGGCTGAAATCAGTTATGAGCGCCTGCACCAGCTGTTCGGCGGCCAGCTGGCATCGGACGCGGCCAAACTGCTGTTCGCCATCGGCACCCAGCTCTCGCGCCGCCTGCTGGACACCAGCCGCAAGGCCAGCCGCCTGGCGTTCCTGGATGTGACCGACCGCATTATCCGCACGTTGCACGACCTGGCCCACGAGCCGGAGGCCATGAGCCATCCGCAAGGCACCCAGATGCGCGTGTCCCGCCAGGAACTGGCCCGGCTGGTCGGCTGCTCGCGCGAGATGGCCGGGCGCGTCCTGAAGAAACTACAGGCCGATGGCCTGCTCCACGCACGCGGCAAGACCGTCGTGCTGTACGGCACGCGCTGACCCCAGCCGCGCCGTAACGACCGGCCCATCAGGGGTGGGCCACACGTTCGATCACCGCTTGGGCGCCAGGGCTAGCCGCCGGAGCGGCACCGCCTTGCAGGCAGACCGTTCCAATGGAACTGGGCAACGATTTCTACTGGTTCATCCTGATCGGGCTGGCCGCGCAGCTAGTGGACGGCGCCCTGGGCATGGCGTTCGGACTGGTCTCCACTTCGGTGCTGTTGGCGATGGGGCTACCGCCTGCATCCATCAGTGCAGCGGTGCATACCGCCAAGGTCTTCACCACCGGTGCGTCCGGTGGCAGTCACGCCCTGATGGGCAACGTGGACCGCATCCTGCTGCTGCGCCTGGCGGTCCCGGGCGTGATCGGCGGGGTGATCGGCGCCTATGCCCTGACCCGCGTGCCGGGCAACCTGTTCCGGCCGGTGACCTGCATCTACCTGCTGGTACTGGCGGCCCTGATCCTGCGCCGGGTCGGGCGCCATCGTCCACCTGAGGTTGTCAGTACGGCTTCGCACCAGCGCCAGGTGCCGGCAGTAGGTTTCTTCGCCGGGCTGCTGGATGCCATCGGCGGGGGCGGCTGGGGATCGCTGTCGACCGCCACCCTGCTGGCCTCGGGCAGCAAGGCGCGGGCGACGATCGGCACGGTCAGCCTGGCCGAATTTGCCGTGACCCTGGCCATTTCGCTGACCTTCGTCTTCACCGTTCGCATGGAATACGCCCGGATCGTGGCTGGACTGGTGATCGGCGGCGTGCTGGCCGCACCGGTGGCGGCTCTGCTGGTGAAGCGACTGCCCGAGCGGATCATCCTGGGCAGCGTCGGCGTGCTGGCGCTGGTGGTCAGCGCCTACCAGCTCGTGCTCTTCAACGCCTGAAGCCTGCAGACCCGGCTCAGGCCGGGTCGCCGCCGCGACTGGCACAGCCCCAGTTGAGGATCGGCGTGCCGGACGGCAGCAGCCTGCGGAACAGGTCCACCTTGGTCGCTTTCGGATTCACCACCACCGGCCGCCTGGCGGCCAGCAGCAGTGGCAGGTCAGCCGCGCTGTCGCTGTAGGCCGCGGCGATGTCGCCGTAGCCCTGCTCGCGCAGCATCCGCATCTTCTCTTCGTGATGGCAGTGGCGGCGCGCGGCAACGGCACCGAACTTCGGCCCGACCAATGTGCCGATTACCGGTACGTCCTGGTGGGCGACGAAGGACAGGATCTCGCGGGCCAGCTCCGGCGGCGCGCCGGTGGCGACCACCACGCGATCCCCGGCGACCCGGTGCGCGGTGAATACTTCCAGTGCCTGCGGCAGCAGGCGCCCACGCATGTCTTGCTTGTTGGCGGCAACGTACTGGTCGATCAGCGCATCCAGGTCGCGCCGGCGATGCAGGCCGAAGGTGGCAATCCACACGTAACCGGAAATCCCGCGCCGACGGGTTGGCAGCATCGCTACCAGCGGCCCCAGCAGCGGTGTCAGCAGCAATGCCACGACGATGCGCAGCCAGCTGCGCTTGATCAGCCAGGCAAACAGATGGCTACCCGAATCACCGTCGTACAAGGTGTGGTCGAAGTCGAACACCACCACCGGCGCGTCGTCCGCCGGCACCGGGTACGGGCCTGGCACGCTCATGCGGCGAAGAACAGCTGGCGCAACGCTTCACCGGGTTCAGCAGCGCGCATGAAGGTTTCGCCGACCAGGAAGCCATGCACGCCCTGCCCGCGCATCGTGGCCACGTCGTCGGTGGTGACGATGCCGCTCTCGGTGACCAGGATCCGATCACGCGGCACCGCGCTCTTCATCTCCAGCGTGTTCTGCAGTGACACCTCGAAGGTGCGCAGGTTGCGGTTGTTGATGCCCAGCAGCGGCGCCGGCACCTGCAGCGCGCGTTCGAGTTCATCGATGTCGTGCACTTCCACCAGCACGTCCATGCCCAGCTGCATGGCCAGGTCGGCCAGTGAGACCAGCTGCTGGTCGTCCAGCGCCGCCACGATCAGCAGGATGCAGTCGGCGCCCAGCACGCGCGCCTCGTACACCTGGTAGGGGTCGATGGTGAAATCCTTGCGCAGCACCGGCAACGTGCAGGCCTCGCGCGCCTGTTGCAGGTAGGCATCGGCGCCCTGGAAGAAATCCACGTCGGTCAGCACCGACAGGCACGACGCACCGCCGAACTCATAGCTCACCGCGATGTCGGCCGGATGGAAATCGGGCCGGATCACGCCCTTGGACGGGCTGGCCTTCTTCACTTCGGCAATCACGCCGGCATCGCCGTTGGCGATGGTCCGGCGCAGCGCATCGGCGAAACCGCGCACCGGCGAGGCATCGCCCACGCGCGCGATCAGGTCAGCCAGCGGCACGACGGCACTGCGGGCGGCGATTTCCTCGCGCTTGCGCGCCAGGATGGTGTCGAGGATGTCGCTCATGGTGTTCCGTGCACACCGCGGAGCCGCGGCTGAAGTCGATATTGTCGCATTGTCGTCACTGCCCGGGCCGTGACTGGCCGGTCAGTGCGCCTGGCCGCCACCGTAAGCGCGCTCCACCCTGGCCACGCGCAGTTCGAAGTGGGTGTACCAGACGGTGCGACCCGTGGCGCGCACGGCGGCGTGTTCGGCATGCGCCCTCCAGGCGGCGATCGCGGCTTCGCTGGTCCAGTACGAGACGGTGATGCCAAAGCCATCGGCGCCACGCGCGGATTCCACGCCCAGGAACCCCGGCTGCTTCCGCGCCAGTTCGACCATGCGCGTGGCGGCTTCGTCGTAAGCCGCCGCGTCGCCATCGGCACGGCGCGAAGAAAACGCCACCGCCCAATACGGCGGCGCCGGGAGTGCAGCGAAAGCGGCATCGCCCGTGTTCATGCCATTGCGCTGGTGAAATCCACGTACTGGCGCAATTTCGCCGCGGCACTGCCATCGGCGATCACTGCGCGCGCACGCGCGATGCCCGCCGCGATGGAGTCGCTGACACCGGCCACGTACAGCGCCGCACCGGCGTTGAACACCACGATATCCAATGCCGGGCCCGGCTCGCCGGCCAGGACTGCATGCAGGATGGCGATGGATTCCTCCGGGCTATCCACCTTCAGGTTGCGGCTGGCCGACATGGCGATGCCGAAATCTTCCGGGTGCAGTTCGTACTCGCGCACCTGGCCGTCGCGCAGTTCGCCGACCAGCGTGCCGGCGCCCAGCGACAGTTCGTCCATGCCGTCGCGCCCCCAGACCACCAGCGCGCGCTCGGCGCCGAGTTCCTGCAGCACGCGCGCCTGGATGCCAACCAGGTCCGGATGGAACACGCCCATCAGGATGTTCGGCGAGCCGGCCGGATTGGTCAGCGGCCCGAGGATGTTGAAGATCGTGCGCACGCCCATCTCGCGACGCACCGGCGCCACGACTTTCATCGCCGGATGATGGATCGGCGCGTACATGAAGCCGATGCCGGTATTGTCGATGGCCGCTGCGACCTGCTCCGGTTGCAGCTCGATCTTCGCGCCCAGCGCCTCGATCGCATCGGCACTGCCGGACTTGGACGACACGCTGCGGTTGCCGTGCTTGGCCACTTTCGCGCCGCCGGCCGCGGCCACGAACATCGCGCAGGTCGAGATGTTGAAGGTGTGCGAGCCATCGCCGCCGGTGCCGACGATATCGACCATGTGACTGCGGTCGGCCACGTCCACCGTGCGCGAGAACTCGCGCATCACCGTGGCCGCGCCGGCGATTTCGCCGACGGTTTCCTTCTTCACCCGCAGGCCGGTGAGGATGGCGGCGGTCATCATCGGCGAGACTTCGCCGCGCATGACCTGGCGCATCAGGTCCACCATTTCGTCGTGGAAGATCTCACGGTGTTCGATGGTGCGTTGCAGGGCTTCCTGCGCGGTGATGGTCATGGACGATGCGCCTGTGTGGTGCCCGTCGTGCTCATGGCAGGACGAGGTAATCGCAGAAAGTCTCGATGCCGGCATGCGTGCCGGGCACCAGCTGGATGAAACGGCCATCGACGCTGTCGACTGGAATGCAGTCATCGACGTCGTAGAGGTTGTCGGTATGGGGCTTGTCCCAGCCCGCACCGGCCCAGGCCTTGCCTTTGCGTTTGGCTTCGGCCGCATCCTGCGCAACCACCAGCAGATAGCGATGGTCCTCGCCGAAGGCGCCAGTGACATAGCCGCCCAGGTTGATGAAGAACAGTCGCGGCTCGCCCGCCGTCGGCTGCGCCTCCGACAGCCGCACCCGGTAGCCGTCCACGCCATCGACGGCCATCCATGCATCGACGTGCAGGCCCTTGCGCGCGCCGAACCACTGCCGCTCCAGCTGCGGATAGGTGTCCTGCAGCCGGGTGCCGGTGGCGAACACCACGTCGTGCACCTCGATCTTGGCCGCGGCGTGCTTGCCGCCGAGCAGGACGACGAACAGCATGCTCAACGCTCCAGGAAATTCTTCAGCAGCGCATGGCCGTGCTGGGTGAGGATGGACTCGGGATGGAACTGCACGCCTTCCACCGGGAACTCACGGTGCCGCAGGCCCATGATTTCTTCCATCGAGCCATCGTCGTTCTCGGTCCAGGCCGTGACTTCCAGCGTGGACGGCAGCGTAGTCTTGTCCACCACCAGCGAGTGATAGCGCGTGGCCTCATAGCGATCCGGCAGGCCGGCGAACACGCCGCGGCCTTCATGGCGGATCGGCGAGACCTTTCCATGCATGATGCGACCGGCGCGGATCACATCGCCGCCGTACACCTGGCCGATGCTCTGGTGGCCCAGGCACACGCCCAGGATCGGCGTGGTCGCACCCAGGCGTTCGATCACTTCCAGCGACACGCCTGCTTCGTTCGGCGTGCGCGGACCGGGTGAGATCACGATGCGCTGCGGCGCCTTCTTCGCGATCTCGTCCACCGTCAATGTGTCATTGCGCACCACCTCGACCTCGGCCCCCAGCGACTGCAGGTACTGCACGAGGTTGTAGGTGAAGCTGTCGTAGTTGTCGATCATCAGCAGCATGGCGGTGCACTCATTGCGCGATCAGGAAGACCGCATAGACGTTTTCGGAAAGGGTGATGCTGCCGGCTTCCAGCGACTCGCCATCGACGCGCGCCGCAATGTCAGACGCCGGCGCGGGCGGTGCAGGTGGCGCAGGCGGCACGGAACTCCGCGCATCGGGCCACGTGCCCGCCTGGATGCCATAACTGAAAGCTGGCGCGACATCGGAAATGGTGTAAAGACCCGCAAGCTTCGCGCCGTACGCCTTGGCCAAGCCCTCGGCTGCCTCGCGCGACTGCCGAGCCGCCTCGCCCTTCAAGGTCTTTCGAAGGCCAGCCTCGTCGCTGTAGCTGGGCGTGATGCCGGATAACTGCAGGGACGCACTGGTCTTCAACCCCGCCAGAAAGGCGCGCGTGTCCGCCAGCGTCTTGAAGGTCGCGGCTAACCGACGCGTCACCTCGCTGCCCTTGAATACTGCGCGCCCATCGATGTATTCCGTCTTCGGCTGAATCGTCAGCGTGGCCGCATCGATCGAGTCGGACAGCGCGTGATGTCCGCGGAACGCCGCCAGCACGGTCGCCGCATCTGCCTGCACCTGCGAGCGCGCCAGCTCCGGCGACGGATCGACGCGCTGCAGCGTCACCAGCACACCGAAGCGATCCGGCATTACCTCGCGATGCGCCTCGCCCTTGACCAACAGGTGCGGCTGCGAAGGCAGGCTGCTGATCTGGGCGAACGCAAGGCTCGGGCACAGACAGGCCAACAAGATCCAGGCACATTTCATTTCAACACTCCTTGTCGAAAGACCAGCGATGCTGGTCGAATGGGATGGGAAGGCAATCCGCGCATGATCAGCGGACGAGATTCTTGATTGCGGTCAGCAGCGCATCCACCGCTTCCGGACGCGTGGCCCAAGAGGTGACGAAGCGGATGACGGCGTGCGTCTCGCTGTACGGCCCCCAGCGCTCAAAGGCGGTGACCTGCACCAGTCCGTCGATCTGTGCGTGCGTCAACACGGGGAAGACCTGGTTGCTCGGCGATTCGATCAACAGCGCGGTGCCGGCCGCTTTCAGTCCAGCCTGCAGCCGTTGCGCCATGGCGTTGGCGTGCGCGCCGAGCTCGAAGAACAGGTCGTCCTCGAATAATGCCTCGAACTGCGCGCCGACGACCATGCCCTTGGCCAGCATCGCGCCGCGCTGTTTGATCAGATAGCGCAGGTCGGCCTGCAACGCAGGATCGACCACCACCAGCGCCTCGCCCAGCAGTGCGCCGTTCTTGGTGCCGCCGATGTAGAAGGCATGGGTCAGCGCGGCGATATCGGCCAGGGTCAGGTCGTTGCCGGCCGCGGTGAGTGCGCTGCCGATGCGCGCACCGTCCAGGAAGAACAACAGGCCGTGCGCATCGCACAACGCACGCAAGGCCTGCAATTCGGCCTTGCTGTAGATCGTGCCCAGCTCGGTGGTATTGGACACATACACCAGCCGCGGCTTGACCATGTGCTCGCTGGTGTTTGCGGCCAGCAGCGTGCGCACGCCGTCCGGGGTGAGCTTGCCGTCCACGTGCGGGGTGACGAGCACCTTGTGGCCGGTCGCCTCGATGGCGCCGGTTTCGTGGGTGGCGACATGCCCGCTTTCGACCGCGATCACCGCTTCATGCGGGCGCAGGAACGCGGAGATCGCCAACAGGTTGGTCTGGGTGCCGCCGACCAGGAAATGCACCTGCGCCTGCGGCTGGCCGCAGCGCGCCACGATCAACCCAGCGGCGCGCGCACTGTGTCGGTCCAGGCCATAACCGGCGTTCTGCTCGGCACTGGCCTGGACCAGGGCCTGCAGCAGGCGCGGGTGCGCGCCCTCGCTGTAGTCGTTGCGGAACGAGGCTTTGAGCTGCATCGCATTGCCGTCCATCACAGGCCCTTGGCCGCCTGGGCCACGGCGCGGAACAGGGCGCGGCCCTTGTTCATCGTTTCTTGCCATTCGGCATCCGGGTCAGAGTCGTAGACCACACCGCCTCCGGCCTGCACGTACAGATAACCGTCCTGAATCACGGCGGTGCGGATGGCGATGGCCGTGTCGGCATCGCCGTGCCAGCCGATGTAGCCCACCGCACCGGAATACACGTTGCGGCGCACCGGCTCCAGCTCGCGGATGATTTCCAGCGCGCGGATCTTCGGCGCGCCGCTGACCGTGCCTGCCGGGAAAGTGGCGCGCATCACGTCTGCGTAGCTGAGCCCGGCCTTGAGCTTGCCGGTGACCTCGCTGACGATGTGCATGACGTGGCTGTAGCGCTCGATCACGAACTGCTCGCCCACTTCCACCGTGCCCGGCTCGGCCACCCTGCCAACATCGTTGCGACCCAGGTCGATGAGCATCACGTGCTCGGCGCGCTCCTTGGGGTCGGCCAGCAGTTCGGCTTCCAGCGCCAGATCTTCTTCGGGCGTGGCGCCGCGCGGACGCGTGCCGGCGATGGGCCGCACGGTGACCACGCCATCGCGCAGGCGCGCCAGGATTTCCGGCGACGAACCCACCACCTGCGTACCACCGACATCGACGAAATACATGTAAGGCGACGGATTGAGTGCACGCAGCGCGCGATACACATCGATGGGGCGCGCGCGGAACGGCACACGCAGGCGTTGCGAGGGCACCACCTGGAAAATGTCGCCGGCACGCACGTATTCCTGCGCCTTGCGGACCACCGCGTGATACTCCTCGCGGGTGAAGGACGAACGGAAATCACTTTCGTCGATGGCATCGGACACTTGACTGTGCGGATAGCCCGCCCCGCCCTGACGCAGGCGGTGGGCCAGCTCATCCAGGCGGCGATTGGCCTTCGCCCAAGCCTGTGGCTGGCGCGGATCGGCATGCACGATCAGGTACAGGCGACCCTTGAGGTTATCGAACACCGCCAGCTCTTCGGAGAGCATCAGCAGGATGTCGGGCGTGCCCAGCTCGTCGGGTTTGTCACCCGCCGCCAGACGCGGCTCGATGTAACCGATGCACTCGAATCCGAACCAGCCCACCAATCCGCCGGTGAAGCCCGGCAGGCCATCGAAGCGCGGCACCGAATAGCTGGCGCGCAGGCGCTCGACTTCAGCCAGCGGATCATCCACGTGACGGGTTTCCAGCACCTGCCCGTACTCGCTCGTTTCCAGCGTATGGCCGCGCACGCTGTAGATGCGGCGCGCCGGCAGACCAATGATCGAGTAGCGGCCAAAGCGTTCGCCGCCTTCGACCGATTCGAACAGATAGGTATACGGGCCGTCGGCGAGCTTCAGGTAAACCGAAAGCGGCGTGTCCAGGTCGGACAGCACTTCACGGACAACAGGGATGCGGGGTGTGACCTTCAGCGGCGTGGCGCTGGAACTGCTCGGCGGTAATCAAGACGGCTTTCCTTCACGAACTCGGTGGCGGCGGGACGGACGACGGCAACAGGCCACCATCGCCACGCGCGGCGAGCGGAAAGGGAGGAAAGCTTGGTCGTCAGGGCGGGCACGGGCGGTACTTTACCGCAATGCGGCAATCGTGCAACGGCCCCCGACCGGCGGCTGTGGAACAATGCAGACCGCCTCGGAAGGGCGCCGCCGCGCGCCATCCCGGCTTTCGTTTCCGTGCAGGACTCCCATGAGCAAAGAAGACAACGGCCGCACCAAGGGATCGTCGATTGCACGGGTGCTGGAGATCATCGAGGCGGTGTCCGAGGCCCAGCGCCCGCCCTCGCCGGCCGACCTGGCCTTCCTGCTCGACATCCCCAAGCCCAGCATCCATCGCCTGCTGCAGCAGCTGCAGGCCGAAGGCTATGTGCAGGTCAACATGCGCGGGCTGGTGGTGCCCGGC
This sequence comes from Pseudoxanthomonas sp., assembly GCF_027498035.1. Taxonomy (NCBI): domain Bacteria; kingdom Pseudomonadati; phylum Pseudomonadota; class Gammaproteobacteria; order Lysobacterales; family Lysobacteraceae; genus Pseudoxanthomonas; species Pseudoxanthomonas sp. The sequence goes on along the minus strand of NZ_CP114978.1, from coordinate 3,413,656 downwards.
GAACGCATGGTCACCATCGCGCGCGGCGTGCTGTACACCAGCCGCCACAAGGCGCTGCGCCAGGCGATCCTGCGCCGGCTGTCGGCCGAAGTCGACGAGACCTGCGGCATCTCGATCCCCGACGGCCTGGACATGGTCTATTACGACCGCGTGCAGAGTCACTGGCCGCTGCAGATCCACCTGCCCAGCGGCACCCATTCGCCCGTGTGGTGCACGGCCAGCGGCAAGCTCTACCTGAGCAGCATCCCCAGGCCGCGGCGCACGCGCATCATCGAAAGCCTGCCGCTGCAGCGCATGACTCACCGCACCCTGACCGATCCGGGTGCGTTGGAACTTGCCCTGCAGGAGATCGCCAGCACCGAACTGGGGATCGACGACGAGGAGTTCATTCCCGGCATGGTCGCCGTGTCCGTGCCGATCAAGGACGCGCAGGGCCGCAGCTTCGCCTACCTCTACGTGCATGCGCCGACGCTGCGCAAATCCATCGATGAGCTGCGCGCCTGCGAGCCGGCGATGCGCCGCGCCGCGCAGGATCTGGCCGTGTTGATCGAAGCGCCGGAGGGCGAGGAAGAGATCGCCTGAGCCCCCGAACACGTACAGGCCCGCTTTTTTGTAGAGCGGAGCTTGCTCCGCTGGGGGCCTTCACAGGGACCGTGACGAAAGGCAGCGGAGCAAGCTCCGCTCTACAGGTGAAGCCTTGCCTGCAAGGCAAGTGCCCAAGAAAAACGGCGACCGTCGCCGGTCGCCGCCACACCACCAACCCGGGAGGGCGGGTCAGTTCATCGTCGGCATCGAGAACACCGCGCCTTCGCGCACGCCTGCCGAAGGCCAGCGCTGGGTGATGGTCTTGCGACGCGTATAGAAACGCACGCCGTCGGGGCCGTAAGCCGACAGGTCGCCGAACAGCGAGCGCTTCCACCCACCGAAGCTGTGGAAGGCCACCGGGACCGGCAGCGGCACGTTGATGCCGACCATGCCGACCTGCACATGATCGCTGAACCAGCGCGCAGCCTCACCATCGCGGGTATAGATGCAGGTGCCGTTACCGTATTCGTGGTCGTTGATCAGCTGCATCGCTTCATCCATGGTCCTGACCCGCACCACCTGCAGCACCGGGCCGAAGATCTCCTGCTTGTAGCTGTCCATATCCGCGGTGACGCCGTCGATCAGGGTGCCACCAACATAGAAGCCGTGTTCGTAGCCCGCCACGGTGGGCGCACGGCCGTCGACCACGACCGTCGCGCCCTGCGCCTCGGCGCTGTCGACGAAGCCGACCACCTTGTCGCGATGCGCGGCGGTGATCAGCGGGCCGAAGTCATTCTTCGCGTCGCTGAAGGCGCCGACCTTCAGGCCCTGCATCGCCTCGGTCATTTTGGTGATCAACGCATCGGCGATGTCATCGCCCACCGCTACCGCCACCGACAGCGCCATGCAGCGCTCGCCGGATGAGCCGAACGCGGCGCCCAGCAGCGAGCTGACCGCGTTGTCCAGGTCCGCGTCGGGCATGACGATGGCGTGGTTCTTCGCCCCGCCCAGCGCCTGGCAGCGCTTGCCGTTGGCCGTGGCGGTGGCATAGATGTATTCGGCGATCGGGGTGGAACCGACGAAGCTCACCGCCTGCACCCGCTTGTCGGTAAGCAGCGCATCCACCGCTTCCTTGTCGCCGTTGACCACGTTGAGCACGCCCGGCGGCAGGCCGGCTTCGTGCAGCAGTTTTGCGATGAACAGCGTCGGGCCGGGATCGCGTTCGGACGGCTTGAGCACGAAGGTGTTACCGCACACCAGCGCCATCGGATACATCCACAGCGGCACCATCACCGGGAAATTGAACGGCGTGATGCCGGCCACGACGCCCAGCGGCTGGAACTCGCTCCACGAATCAATGCCCGGGCCGACATTGCGCGTGTGCTCGCCCTTGAGCAGCTCCGGCGCGGCGCAGGCGTACTCCACGTTCTCGATGCCGCGCTGCAGTTCGCCGGCGGCGTCGTGGGAAATCTTGCCGTGCTCGCGGCCGATCAGCTCGCAGATCTGTTGCGCGTTGTCTTCCAGCAGCTGCTTGAACTTGAACATGATCCGCGCGCGCTTGGCTGGCGGCGTGTCGCGCCAGGCCGGGAACGCGGCCTGCGCGGCGGCGATGGCTTCCTCGACCGTGGCTTTCGAAGCCAGCGCAACCTGGCTGCCCACTTCGCCGGTGGACGGGTTGTAGACGTCCTGCAGGCGCGCGGCCTCCAGCGATTCCCTGCCGTTGATCAGGTGGCCAGTAATCGAAGTATTGGCGGCCGGTTGGGCCTGTTCTTTCAGAACCGTGTTCATGCGCGCAACGCCTCTTGTTGGGGTTCGACCCAGAGGGTCTTGTAGATGTCGATGATCTCGTCCGCGCTGGGCACGCGCGGGTTATTGCCGGGCGAACCGGAGGCCAGCGCCTGTTCGGCCATGGTCGGCAGCAGTTCGAAGAAGCGGTCGTGTATCGCACCGAACTCCTCCAGCGTCGGCACCTGCAGCTCGGCGTTGATGTCATAGAGGAAATCGATGAGCTTGGCGTTCGCAGTGGCGTCGTCGTCCCTGGGATCGGCCGCGCCCAGGAAACGCGCGCAGTCGGCGTAACGTTCGACCGCAGAGGGGATCGACCAGGCGGTCACGCTGGGCAGCAGCATCGCATTTGACAGGCCGTGCGGTACGTGGAAGAACGCGCCGATTGGCCGGCTCATGCCATGCACCAGCGCCACCGACGCATTGGAAAACGCGATCCCGGCCAGCGTCGAACCCAGCATCATCGCCTCGCGTGCCTTGCGGTCGCCGCCATCACGGTAGACCGCGCGCAGGTTCGGCCCGATCAGCCGCATCGCGGCGATGGCCTGGCTGTCGCTGTAGGCACTGGCCTTGCGGCTGACGTAGGCCTCCATCGCATGGGTCATCGCGTCGATGCCGGTGTCGGCGGTCGTGCGCGGCGGCACGCTCACGGTCAGGTTGAAATCCACCAGCGCGGCGATCGGCATGAAGCCCAGGCCGATGCACAGCAGTTTTTCGTCATTGGCCTCGTCGGTGATGATCGTGAACTTGGTGCATTCCGAACCAGTGCCGGCGGTGGTGGGGATGGCGATGATCGGCAGGCCTGGTTCGTTGACCTGGCGCGGGAACTTGTAATCGCGGATCACGCCACCGTGCCTGCCCAGGATGGCGATGGCCTTGGCGCTGTCGATGGGGCTGCCGCCGCCCAGCGCGATGATCGCGTCGTAGTCGCCTTGGCGGACTTTCTCCACGCCGGCCACGATCGAACTTTCGGTCGGCTCAGGCACCGTGTCGGCGAACACATCCGAGGCGATGCCCGCGGCGGTGAGCGCGGCCTGCACGGTGGCGGCGTAGCCCAGCTTGACCATCATCGGGTCGGTGACGATCAGCGGGCGCGAACAGCCCAGCGCGACGAGCACCTCACCAGCCTTTTCGCTGGCGTCGGCGCCGACATGCATGACGCGGGGCAGGATGACCTGGGCGGACATGAAACCTCCAATCAAGACGTGCGGCGCGACGCCGGAACGGCGAGAGTTTGATATGCGAATAGATCAAATATCGATACGTATCGTATCGATATGATAAAAATCAACCATTAGACCAAAGCCCAACCGCCCGGACGCCCGCAGGCGGAGGCCGGCGGATCACGCCGACCGATCAATGTGTCGTACTCAGGGACCCAGGCGCGCCTGCCGCGCACCGCGTCGATGCGGGCCAGCCGCGGCGGGCAGGCCTCAGGCAGGTGAAGCTGGCAGCAGGCCAACGACGAACTACCGCCACCATTGTCATACCCCGGTCAGAAACGACGCGCAGGATCGTAGTCCATAGCAGGGACGACGGAGGGAGGCAGGATCAGCCTCCAGCATTCACCCCGAACCGCGCCGAGGTCACTCGGCGCGGTTTCTTTTTTTTGGGAGCCGCCATGGCGGCGATGGCATCAAGCCATCAGGGCTTCAGGGCTTCAGGGCTTCAGGAACTTGAGGTCAGATGGCGCGGCCACTTCAACCGTCTGCAGCGTCTTGCCCAGTGTCCCCGTTTTCGCGTCACGCGCGATCACCACGATGCGGTCGTCGCCCTGCGCGGCCACCAGCAGGAAACGCCCGCTGGGGTCGATCGAGAATTCACGCGGCTGGCGGCCTTCGGTAGCGCGGCGCTGGACCAGCGACAGTCCACCATCAGCAGCGACGGCGAACACGGCGATGTGGTTGTCGGTGCCGCGATTGACCACGTACAGGAACCTGTCGTCGGCCGAGAGATGGATCGCGCCGGCGCCGTTGTCACCGCTGAAGCCGGGCGCAAACAGGTCCAGCACCGTGCGCAGCTTCAACACACCCTCGGCGTCCACATCCAGCACCGCGACCTGCCCGGTCATTTCCAGGGTCAGGTATGCGTGCCTGCCCGTTGCATCGAACACCAGGTGGCGCGGGCCACTGCCCGGCGGCAGCACCAGGAATGGCGTAGCAGCGGCCTGCAACGGACGCTCGGTGTTGTCGGCCGGTGCGTAGCGGTACGCATAGACGCGGTCGCCGCCCAGGTCGGCGACATACGCAGTCCTGCCATCGGGCGCGAATGTCACCGAATGGATATGCGACGACAGCTGCCTGTCCTTGTCGACCTGGCTGGCCTGGAAGCTGGACAGCTGGGTCACCGGCTGCAACTTGCCGGCTGCATCGATGGGCAGCACCGCCAGCGTGCCACCCGGATCGGCGTTGACCGAATAGTTGGCGACCAGCAGGTAGCGGCCATCGGGCGTCAGGCTGGCGTGGGTCGGGTGATCGCCCAGCGTGGACACCTGGTTGTCCAGGCGCAGCTGGTGCTTTGCATCCAGCGACAACGCACTGGCGCGACCGACCGCATCACGCGCGCCGGGGCCGTTCTCGTTGACCGCATACACATGCCGCTGGTCGGGCGAGACCACCAGCCAGGACGGGTTGTCCAGGCGCAGCTGCTGCCGGGGTTTGGCCTCGAGCCTGCCGCTGTCGCTGTCGAAGCGGTACGCGTACAGGCCCGGGCGCTCGCCTTCGGTGTACGAACCCACCAGCAGGTCGTAGCTCGTTGCGGGTGCGGCGAGGGGCAGCGCGGTCATGGCCAGCGCGGTCAGCCGGAACAAAGGCAGCATGTTGGAACTCCTGTTGCAGGCAGGCGCAGCACGCGCCTGCCCTGGAAAACACGAAACTCAACCGCGGGCGAAATCGGCCAGCGCCTGGCCGTCCATGCGGTACACGGTCCATTCGTCCATCGGCCTGGCGCCGGCGGCGCGATAGAAGTCGATGGCCGGCTGGTTCCAGTCCAGCACCGACCATTCGAAACGGCCGCAGCCCTTGGCCACCGCGACGCCGGCCAGGTGCCGCAGCAACGCCAGTCCGGCGCCCTGCCCGCGCGCTTCCGGGCGCACGAACAGGTCTTCCAGATACAGGCCGTTGCGACCCAGCCAGGTCGAATAATTGAAGAAGTACACGGCAAAGCCAACGGCCACGCCGTCCTGCTCGCAGATCACGCTGTGCGCGGTGGCGCCGTCGTCGAACAGCGTGCGCGCCAGGTCCGCCTCGGTCGCCTTGACCGCATCGGGCTCGCGTTCGTAGTCGGCCAGCGCCTGGACCAGTTCGCGGATCAGTGGCACATCGGCGCGCGTGGCCGTGCGGATCACGACGCTCAACGCACACCCGCCACGGCGGCGCGCATCTTGGCAATCACTTCGCTGTAATCCGGCGCGTTGAAGATGGCCGAACCGGCCACGAAGGTATCGGCGCCGGCCGCAGCGATTTCGGCGATGTTGTCGACCTTCACCCCGCCGTCGATTTCCAGGTGGATGTCACGGCCGGAGGCGTCGATCTTCTGTCGCACCACGCGCAATTTTTCCAGCGCCGAAGGAATGAAGGACTGGCCGCCGAAACCCGGGTTGACCGACATCAGCAGGACCAGGTCCACCTCGTCCAAAACCCAGTCCAGGATATCCACCGGGGTGGCCGGGTTGAGCACCACGCCGGCCTTGCAGCCGTGCGACTTGATCAGCTGCACGGTGCGGTGTACGTGGCGGCTGGCTTCCGGATGGAAGCTGATCACGCTGGCGCCGGCCTTGGCGAAATCCGGGATGATCCGGTCCACCGGCTCGACCATCAGGTGCACGTCGATCGGCGCGGTCACGCCGTACTTGCGCAGCGCCTCGCAGACCATCGGGCCGATGGTCAGGTTGGGCACGTAGTGGTTGTCCATCACGTCGAAATGGATCCAGTCCGCGCCGGCGGCCAGCACGGCGTCCACTTCGGCACCCAATCGTGCGAAATCGGCCGACAGGATGGACGGGGAAATGATGCAGTTCGACATGGCAGGCTCGAAGATGGGGAAGAAGGAAGGTCAGGCCGCGCGCTTGCGGCGCAGGGTCTTGATGCGGTCGTAGGCGGCGTTGAGTTCGCGCGCGCGGCTTTCGGCCCGGGCGCGCAGCTCCGGCGCGGCCCCAGCCATGCGGTCCGGGTGGTACTGGGAAATCAGCCGGCGGTAGGCCCGGTCGACTTCGGCATCGCTGGCGTCGCTGGTCAGGTCGAAAGCCCGGTACGGGTTGTCCTTAGCCAGCTTGAACCAGTCCCGGTCGAAGGCATGGCCCAGCAGGATCCCGACCAGCACCCCGAACACCGGGTTGGGGCGGAACAGCAGCGCCCCGGCGATGCCGCCCAGCAACTTTCCGTACCAGCGGTTCATCGATTGCGCCTGCCTGCCGTGGGGTTTCAGGCGCCCATTTTACGGCAGCTTTGCCGGCCCGCCCCCGAGCGCCCGCAGGCGCGTACACTACGCGACCCGCCGCCGCCAGACCGGCGTGCCGGTGTGCCATGCGTGCGGGGTCATTCGCGAAGGACGCGTCACGTCAGGAGTGCCTGTGCCCACCACGCTGTTGCAAGCTGATCTTCCCGGTCTGAACCTGCGCCACCGCGGCAAAGTCCGCGACGTCTTCGACATCCCGCGCGAGCGCCTGCCCGCCAACGCGCCACCCGGTGAATACCTGCTGATCGTCGCTACCGACCGCCTGAGCGCGTTCGACGTGGTCCTGCCCGATCCGATTCCCGGCAAGGGCGAAATGCTCTGCCAGATCTCGAACTTCTGGTTCGAGAAGACCGCGCACCTGATGCCCAACCACCTGACCGGCATTGATGTGGCAAGCGTCCTGCCCGATGGCGTGGACCCGGCCTTGTACGCCAGGCGCGCGGTGGTCACCAAGAGACTCAAACCGGTGCCGGTGGAAGCCATCGCCCGCGGCTACCTGATCGGCAGCGGCTGGAAGGACTACCAGCGCACCGGCAAGGTCAGCGGCATCGAACTGCCCGATGGCCTGCAGCAGGCACAGAAACTGCCCGAGCCGATCTTCACCCCCTCGACCAAGGCCGCCGTCGGCGACCACGACGAGAACATCGACTTCGACGCGATGGTGCGTGCCGTCGGCGCGGACCTGGCCGAGCGCGTGCGCGATGCGACCCTGCGCATCTACGCCTTCGCCGCCGAGTACGCAGCCCAGCGCGGCATCCTGCTGGCCGACACCAAGTTCGAGTTCGGCACCGATGCCGACGGCCGCCTGTACATCATGGACGAGATGCTGACGCCGGATTCCTCGCGCTACTGGCCGGCGGCCGAGTACCAGGTGGGCACCAGTCCGCCCAGCTACGACAAGCAGATCGTGCGCGACCACCTGGAAACCACCGACTGGGGCAAGACCGCGCCCGGCCCGGTGCTGCCGGCCGAAGTGATCGAGCGCACCCGCGCCCGCTACGCCGAAGCCCTGCAGAAGCTGGCCGACATCACCGTCGACTGACCGCTCGTGGGAGCCACTTCAGCGGCGATAGGCCATCGCAATCACGCCCATCGCCGCTGACGCAGCTCCCACGACACCACGAAGTCCCCCGCGCTTTGCAGCGAACACATCCTCGGGAGGGATTGATGAACGCGCCTGCCACCCGGCCGATCGACGACTGGTTCGCCAGTTATTCGCGTGACCATCGCGACCCCGTCAACCAGGCCATCCATGTGGTCGCCGTGCCTGCCATCCTGTGGTCGGTGATCGCGCTGCTGTGGTGCATTCCGATCCATGCCAGCTGGTTCCGCAGCGGCGTGTGGGCGGCGCTGGCGATGTTCGCCGCGTGGACCTTCTACAACCGGCTCTCGCGCCGGATCGGCTATGGCATGTTCGTGGTGTTCTTCACCATGGGCTGCGTGTGCCGGCTGGTGACCCTGCGCGCCGGCACCGAGGTACTGTTGTGGGGCGCGGTGGCGGTGTTCGTGGCGGCGTGGATCGCGCAGTTCGTCGGCCACAAGATCGAAGGCCGCAAACCCAGCTTCCTCACCGACATCGTCTACCTGCTGATCGGCCCGATCTGGGTGCTGGCCAAGTTCTATCGCAGGATGGGCTGGCGCTACTGATTGCCGCACCCGCTGTTCAACGCGTCGTCCCCAGCATCGCAGCGGTCGGCGCAAAGGCGCGCGGTGCGTAGCCGAAGTCGGCCCTGGCCGGCGAGCTGTCGAACACCAGGTCCTGCCGCATCCGTGCCAGGGTGGCGGCGTTGAGCGAACGGGCGACGCCGAACCGCTGCGCGAGGCCGACCACGCTCCTGAAGACCGGCGCCGGCAGTTCCAACAGCCGCGCCGGCGGTGACATCGCCGCCAGCGTCCGCGCGACCATTACGCGATAGGCCAGCGTTTCGCCGCCGGGCAAGGCGTAGGCCTGGCCGAAGGTTGCCGGGCGATCAAGCACCGCCAGGGCCGCTTCGGCCAGGTCCTGCACGTGCACCGGCTGGCGCAGGCCGTTGACGCCATTGGGCAGTGGAAACCAGCCGAAACGCCGCGCCAGCGCGGCGATCTGGGTCAGCGAGGCATCGCGGCCGGCGCCGTAGACCAGGGTTGGCCGCAGCAGCGTGGCCTGCGCGCCGGTCGCTGCCGCCTGTGCGAACACGCCCTGCTCGGCCGCAGCAAGCCGCGCGGCCAGGTCGCGTTCGTCTGCGTCGATCGAATCCTGCTTGGTCGCCAGGCTGGTCGAACCGAAGGCGACCACGCGCGGCGCCCGCACCACGCCCCGCGCATACCAGCGCGCGAACCCATCCAGCGGCCCGGCGCTGAAGATCGCATCCACGGCCGCCGGCGCACCCTCCAGGTGATCCAGGTCCCCGCGCAGCCAGCACACCCCGGCCTGCACGACCTGCGGTTGGCGCGACACGGCCCACATGCGCCAGCCCGCATGCAGCAGGCCGGCGATCAACGGCCGGCCGATCTGTCCGGTCCCACCGAACAACAAGGCATCAGGCATCGGCAGCGACGTCACGCAGGGTCAGGCGCAGCCACGCCCAGCCGATCAGCGCCGAGATCACCGAGCCGCACAGGATTCCCAGGATCGTGGATTCGCCGAAATGCCCCGGCGTGTTGCCGAAGGCCAGGTTGGCGATGAACAGGCTCATGGTGAAGCCCACCCCACACAGCATGCCCAGGCCCAGCAGCGCCTTGAAGTCCATGCCGTCGGGATAACGCGCGATGCCGGTCGCGCGCGCGAGTACGGCGACCGCCACGATGCCGACCGGCTTGCCCAGGACCAGTCCGAGCACCACGCCCAGCGGCACCGGCGCCAGCACGTCGCCGACTTTCAGGCCGGCCAGTGCCAGGCCCGCGTTGGCAAAGGCGAACAGCGGCAGCACCGCATAGGCCACCCACGGATGCAGGGCATGCTCCAGCGTTTCCAGCGGCGACGGCGCGTCAGCGTCCTTGCCGCGCAGCGGGATCAGCAGGCCGGTGACCACGCCGGCCAGCGTGGCATGCACGCCGGACTTCAACACGCAGTACCAGACCACCGCGCCGATCAGCAGGTACGGCGCCAAGGCCGTCACCCCGCGCCAGTTGAGCAGCAGCATCAGGCCGATGCCGGCCGCGGCCCAGGCCAACATCCCGGCCTGCAGATCGTGGGTGTAGAAGATGGCGATGATGACGATGGCCACCAGGTCGTCCACCACCGCGATCGTGGACAGCAGCAGCTTCATGCCCAGCGGCACGCGCGAACCCAGCAGCGCCAGGATGCCCAGGGCGAAGGCGATGTCGGTGGCGGTCGGGACGGCCCAGCCGCGCAACGCGGTGGCATCGCCCTGGTTGACGCCGAAGAACAGCAGCGCCGGCACCGCCACGCCACCCATGGCACACAGCACCGGCAGCAACATCTGCGACACGCTGGACAGCTGCCCGCAGGCGACTTCGCGCTTGATCTCCAGCGCCACCAACAGGAAGAACACCGCCATCAACGCATCGTTGATCCAATGTTCGGCACCCATCTGCAGCGAGAACCCGCCGACGTTGAAGCCGATCGGCAGATGGCGGAAATGTTCGTAGGCGTCATGCCAGGGCGAATTGGCCACCACCATCGCCAGCGCCGCGGCGATCATCAACACGATGCCGGAAGCCGCCTGCAGGCGGAAGAATTCACCCAGCAGCTGCACGGCGCGCGACAGCGGTCTGGCGATGGGCGTGAGTACAGAATTCATGCAACGAGTATGACAGGCACGCCTTTGCTGCCCGACGCCCTCACGATGACAGCGAGGCCAGCTCCAGTGCGACCCAGCCGACGAAGGCCAGCAACAGCACCGCCGCCTCGCCGCGGCTGACGCGCGCGTCGCCGCGCAACATCGGCACCAGCACCACGGCCAGGGCGATGGCGGCCGGCAGTTCCAGCCGCACGAACGAGGCCGGCAGCGCCAGCGGCGCGATCACCGCCATGCCACCAATCACCAGCAGCAGGTTGCACACGCTGGAGCCGATCACATGGCCCAGGACCATGTCGCCCTGGCCGCGCCGGGCGGCGACGATGGCCGCGGCGATTTCCGGCAGGGCACTGCCGATGGCCAGCGGCAGCAGGCCGGCCATCAGCGGGGTCAGGCCCAGCGACGGGGCGATGCCCTGCATCGCCTGGACCACATCGCGCGCGCCGTAGCCCAGCAGCACCACGCCGATCACCAGCCGGACCAGGTTGAGCCACAGCACGGTGCGGGTGGAAGCAAAGGTTTCCACGCTGGTACGGACTGCCGGCGCCTCACTGCGCCCCAGCACCACCATGCGCACCAACACCACGACGAAGCCCACCAGCAGGATCGTGCCTTCAAGCCGGTTGATCCGGCCATCCAGCCCGAACACCATCACCAGCGCAGTGGCCACGACCAGCACGAGCAACAGCGGCGACAGCAGCCGCATGCGCACCAGCAGCGGCGCGCACAGCGCGGCCAGCGGCAGGGTCAGGCCCAGGTTCACCAGATTGCTGCCGACCGCATTGCCCAGGGCCAGCGCCGGCTCGCCCTTGATCAGCGCCGCGGCATTGATGAACAACTCCGGCAGCGAGGTGCCGAACGCCATCAGCAGCAGGCCGGCAGTGAACGGCGACAGCCCGGCCTTCTGGGCCAGGCCCGACACGCCCTTGACCAGCGTGTCGCCGCCCAGCGCCAGCAGCACCAGGCCCAGCACGAACAGACCCCAGGCTTCGACCATCACACGTCCCCACGTCGGCTATGTCGCGATTCTAGGCGCAAACGCCTGCCTGCCGGCTTCAACCCGCGCCGGCCATCGCGCGCAGGCCGATCCCGACCAGGTAGGCCAGCACCGTGCCGGTCGCATAGCCCAGGGTGCCCAGCAACGCGCCCACCGGCGCCAGCGCCGGATGGAACACCGCCGCCACCACCGGTGCCGAGGCCGGCCCGCCGATGTTGCTCTGCGAACCGATGGCGAAATAGAAGAACGGCACTTTCAGCAGCTTGCCCAACCCCCACAGCAGCACGATGTGGACCAGGATCCAGATGATCCCCAGCGCGAACAGCCACGGCCGGTCCAGCAGCGCGGCGATGTCCATCTGCATGCCGATGCAGGCGATCAGCACGTACAGCAACAGCGTGCCGATCTTCGAGGCACCGGCACCGTCGAGCTTGCGCGCGCCGGTGAAGCTCAACCCCAGGCCGATCACCGTGGACAGCAGCACCACCCACACGTACGGCGAATCCAGGCTGGCCGAATGCGCCCACGGATACGGCGCGAACCACGCCGCCAGCGGCGGCGACACCGCATGGGCCAGGCCGACCACGCCGAACGCCACGCCGATGATCAGCATGTAATCGGCCAGGGTCGGGATGCGCGCGTGCTGCGCGCTGTAATCGGCCAGGCGCTGCTGCAGGTCTTCCAGCGCGCGCGTGTCGGCGCCGGAGCGCGCGTCGATCTGCTTGGCGCGACCGGCCAGGAAGATCAGCACCGCCATCCACACATAGCCCACGCCCACGTCCAGCACCACGAACTGGCCGAAGGTGGTTTCGTTGACCTGGAAGATCTCCTTCATCGCGACCATGTTGGCGCCGCCGCCGATCCAGCTGCCCGCCAGCGCGGCCATGCCGCCCCAGGTGTCGCCGGCAACGGTGGCCGGATGCAGCTGGCCCATCAGCCAGAACGCGAAGAAGGCGCCCAGCATGATGCTCAGCGACGAGCCGAAATACATGGCCAGCAGCTTCCAGCCCAGGCCGAGCACCGCCTTGAGGTCGATGGTCAGGGTCAGCAGCACCAGCGCCGCGGGCAGCAGCACGCGACTGGCGACCGGGTTGTAGAGCTGGCTGTTGGCGCCATCGATCAAGCCGATCGAATTGAAGATGCCGGGGATGAAGTAGCACAGCAGCAGCGGCGGCACGACGGCGTAGAACTTCTGCCATCCGCCACTGGGACGCGAGGCGGTCCAGAACACGAAGGCGAGTGTGGCGGCGATCAATCCAAACAGGACGATGTCGTTCTGGATCAGGGCGTGGGAGGACTCAGGCATGGCGCTCGATGGTACGGGCCGCGGATGCGTGCGCAAGCACTTCGGCGCGACGGTGGGAAGGAGATGACCCGATGGTCAGCCGTCAGCGCACCGGCACGTCGTACAGCGTGTGCGGCGTCGGCTCGGGCTGGAAGGTGTAGTGCCACCACTCCTTGGGATAGTTGGCGAAGCCACGCCGGCGCATCGCTTCCAGCAGCAGCCTGCGGTGATCGCGCTGCGCGGCGGTGATGTCCGCGGCATCGGTATGCGCACGCGGATCGAAGAAATCGAACGGCGTGCCCATGTCCAGCGCTTCGCAGTGATCATGCGTGCAGCGCACCAGGGTCAGGTCAACCGTGGCGCCACGGCTGTGGCCGGACACTTCAGCCACATAGCCGTCGGGAATGATCCGCGCCTTGTCCAGCGCCGGATAGAACTCGGCCTTCATGCGCTGGTCGGACAGATCCCCGGCCCAGCGCACGAAGGCCTGCACTGCGCGCACCGGCCGGTAGCAGTCGAACAGCTTCAGGCCCAATCCGCGCGTGCGCAGGTCGGCCTGCACCTGCGCCAGCGCGCGGGCTACCGGCGCCAGCAACAGGCACTTGGCCGCGCCATAGCCTTCAACCGGAGCGCCAGTGAAATTGTGCTCACCGGCATAGCGGATCTCCAGCTGCACGTCCGGGGCGAGCGTGGCGATGTCCACCAGGTCCGCCTGCGCGGCGGTGGTGGCCGGCGAAACCCGCATCGGCTCCGATGCGACGGCGCCGCTGGCCGCCGACAACAGCACCAGCGCAGCGCTTGCCAGGCCACGGCGCCGGCCAGTCGCTGTCACGCGCATCGACGGGCCGCTGGCCTGCATCACATGCCGTCTTCCTGCGCGCCGGTGTCCGCTGGCGGCAGGGTCAGGTCATGGAGGATGCGCAGGTCCTCGGCATCCAGCACCTTGCCCTCCATGCCACGGAAGTGGTGGCGGAAGGATTGCACCGTGTCGCCACGGTTGGTCAGCGGGTAGCCCAGCTCGGACAGTGCCAGCCACGGGTCGAAATCCGCCGGCGCCGGTGGCGCATCGGCACGCGGCCAACGCCCGAAACCGGCATCGGCCAACTGTTTCCAAGGGAACAGCGGACCCGGGTCGATCTTGCGCCCCGGCGCCAGGTCTTCATGGCCGATGATCGCGGTGCGCGGGATGTGGTGGCGCTTGCACAGGTCGTCCAGCAGCAGGATCAGGCTGTCGATCTGCGCCTGGGCAAACGGCGCATGACCGTTGTTGTCCAGCTCGATCCCGATCGAGGCCGAATTCACGTCGCTGATGGCGCCCCAGTGGCCGGCACCGGCATGCCAGGCGCGCCGGTCGTCGCTGACCAGCTGGTAGCGCTTGCCATCGGCGCCGATCAGGTAATGCGCGCTGACCTTGCCCTTGCTGTTGGCGCTGCGCAGCGTGTCCAGGCTCTGCTGCACCGAGTCCTGGTCGGTGTAGTGGATCACCACCAGGACCGGCCCGCGGTTGTTCTGGTTGGGCGATTTGACCCACTGCGCCAATGGATTCTTGGCCGGCAGGCTGGCACAGGAGCTCAGCATCAGCGCCAGTAGCGCGCTACCCAGCAGGGCCAGGCCGCGATGGCGGCGAAAGGAGGGGTTGGAGGTCATGGCATGGCCTTGGTCTGGAAAGGAAAAACGCACGCGTCGCATCACGGGGCCGGGCAGGCCGCGGTGCGGTGGAACTGCAGGTCGCGGTAGTCGTAGCTGAAATCAGCATCGGGATCGATCGCCGCCAGGGTCAGGCTGACGTCGTCGCCCTTGCTGGCGAAAGTGAGCCAGGGTTCGGCATCGACGCTGGCATCGTCCCAGTCCACCAGCAGGTGCTGGCCGACCTGCATCACCACGCCGTGCATGCGCGGCGACTTGGCTGCACGGAACACGACGCCCGGCCCTGCCGGACACAGGCTGACCTGGCCGAACCACGCATCGGTGTAGATGCCCTGCCAGCGCTTGAACGCGGCAGCCGTGACCGCCTTGCGTGCCGAGGTGTCCGGCACCGGATCGGGCGCGCTGGCTTTCGAATGCGCCCTGGCATCCTCCAGCAGCGTGGCGTAGTGATCCACGTCCAGCGACTTGCCCGGCGCGGTGTAGAGCTTGGTCAGCGCCTCGGTAAGCGTGGTGCGTGCGGCCTCGCCTTCACCGTTGATCAGCACCACGAAGCCGGTATTCAGGTCAGGCAACAACGTCACCGACGAATACATGCCCATCAGGGTGCCGGTGTGGGCCACGCGCCACTGGCCGTCGACATCTGACAGCCGCCAGGCATAGCCATAGCCGTAGAGATGCGTGCCGTCCCACGCGCGCATCTGGCTGGAAATCGGCATCGGCGTATGCAGCGTCCACAGCGCGGCGCGCTGCTGCGCCGAGACCCACGGATGCGGGTTGTCGGTGTCCAGCCACATGCTGATCCAGCGGGTCATGTCGCGCACGCTGCAGCGGATGCCACCCGCAGACATCGAGGGATTGTCGGGCACCTGCGCCGGGTCCTGGCGCACCACCACGTTGCGTCCGTCCTGCCGCATGTGCGGCTGGGCGACGTTGCCGACCGCATCGCGATCGAATGCACCGACCTGGCAGCGGTCCATGCCCAGTGGCCCGAACACCTGCTCGCGCACCAGCTGGTCGTAAGGCTTGCCGCCGGCCCTGGCCGCCACTTCTCCGGCGACCACGTACATCAGGTTGTCGTAGGCGTAATGCGAGCGGAAGCTGTGGGTGGGCTTCAAATGCGCCAGCCCGGCGATGATGTCGGCGCGGGTGAAGTCGTTCGGCTCCGGCCACAGCATCAGGTCGCCCGCGCCCAGCCCCAGCCCGCTGTTGTGGATCAGCAGGTCGCGCACCTGGATGTGCTGGGTGACCCACGGGTCGTACATGCGGAAATCGGGGAGATACCTGGTGACCGGGTCGTCCCACCGCAGCTTGCCCTGGTCCACCAGCCGCGCCAGCACGCCGGTGGTCATGGCCTTGCTGTTGGAAGCGATCTTGAACAGCGAATCCGGCGTGACCGGTTTGCCGCTGCCGGCTTCCAGTTCACCGGCGGTGCGCAGGTACACGACCTTGCCATCGTGGACCACGCCCACCGCCAGGCCTGGCAGCTGGTAGCGGGCCATGGTCTGGTCGAACAGCGTGTCGAACACCTGCTGCGGCTGCGATTCCGGCGTCGCCGCAGCGGTTGCCGCCAGCAGGGTCAGGCATAGCAGCGGCCAGGCCCGTGCGGCGGAGGCAGACCATCTGCGGCGATGTGATGCAGGCATGCGGGACAACCGTGGGTTGGCGCGTCAGTGGCACCGGGCGATCCGCCGCCCGGTGCCGTGCCGCTTAGAAGTTGTAGGTGAAATCGGCATACACCTGTCGGCCGATCGCGCTATAGGAATGGTTGTAGAACGGATACGCGGTGTAGCTGACATCCGTGGGCGGCATCTTGTCGAACAGGTTGGTCACGCTCAGGCCGATGGTCGCCTGCGGAGTGATCTTCTTGGACAGGCTGGCGTTCCACACGATGTACGGGGCGATGCGCGCGGTCTCCGCGTAATTGGGCAGCGAGCCCCAGCGGTAGCCGTAGAGCGTGGCGTTCCAGTCACCGCCGCTCCAGTCGGCCTGCCAGTTCACCCGGCTGCGGAAGTTGTAGTAACCCGAATCGGTGGCCAGTTCGTCAACCACCTCATCGCCGGGATACAGCTGGCTCTCCATCTTCATGACCTTGGTGTAGCCGGCCTTGAGGTTGAGCACACCCCAGTTGTCGGTGCGGATGCGGTAGCGCCACGAGGTATCCAGGCCTTCGGTGCGACTCATGGACTGGTTGATCGGATAGGACGTGAATGCGGTGATGTTGCCATCGGCATCACGCGTCACCAGGCTCTTGTAGAAGGTGCACGACGCCGAATTTCCATCCACCGCCACGCCGTTGGCATTGCTGCCCAGGCGACAGGCCGCTTCCTGGTCCATCAGGTAGGTGCTGTCGATCTGCTGCACTTCGCCGTACAGCTTGATGCGGTAGTAATCCACGCTCAGCGACATGTCCGGGGTGATGTCCCAGACCGCGCCGAGCGAGTCGGATTTTCCGGTTTCCTCGGTCAGGCTCTGGTTGCCTTCGTAGGTGTTGTAGACCTGGTAGTAATAGCTGTCATTTCCGGTGCAGGCGGCCGACTTGGGGTCGATCCCGGCGCTGCGGCACTTGTAGGCATCCACCACGTAGGCGTAGTTGCTCGACTGGCCCGAGTACAGATAGGTCAGGTCCGGCGCGCGGAAGGTGGTGGCGTGGGTGGCACGCAGCAACAGGCGCTTGAACGGCCGGTATTCCAGCCCGCTCTGCCAGGTGAAGGCGCCGCCCACGTCGCTGCTGTCCACGTAGTCGTCGTAGCGGCCAGCCAGGTGCGCGGTCAGCGTGCTGAACACCGGGATGCTCAGCTCCAGGCCCATGGCGTACTTGTTGCGCGCGCCGCCGGCCGTGGTGGCGGTGTAGTTGTAGATCGAATCGGTGCCGGTGTAGTCCGGCCGGCTGCGCACGTCCGGATCCAGGGAATAGGACTGGCGCGCGGCTTCGGCGACGAAGGCCAGCCCCACCGGGCCGGCCGGCAGGTCGAACAGCGTGCCGGTCAGCGAGAACTGGCCCTGCGCGTTTTCGGACGTGCCGTGGTTGGTCATGATGGTGGTGATGGACTCGTAGTCCGCCGCGCTGATCGGGCTGAACAGCCGGTCGACGTTGACGCTGCGGATCTCGTAGCCGGCCGCATCGTAGCCCTGCAGCTCGCCCAGGAAATAATCGCGTGCCGCGTCGGTCACGAAGCGCCGGCGCTTGACCGTGATGTCGTCGCGCGAATAGTTCGCGCTGGCGTCCCAGTCGAAGCGGTCAAAAATCCTGCCGCGCACGCCGAAGGCGAAGTTGTACGAATTCTCTTCGTAGGTGGTCGGCACCAGGCCACCGATCTCGTCCGGGGTCACGATGCGCGAGGCCGATACCAGGCCCAGGCTCGGGTCGTCCACATAGGTCGACGAACTCCAGTAGTACTGGTTCTTGTTGTAGCTGGTGTCCTTGGACTGGTTGACCAGCACCTGCGCATAACCCTGCGTGTTGGGGGTGAAGTCGAAGGTGCCGTACAGGTAGGCCGAATGCTTGTC
Organism: Pseudoxanthomonas sp.; assembly: GCF_027498035.1. Classification (NCBI taxonomy): domain Bacteria; kingdom Pseudomonadati; phylum Pseudomonadota; class Gammaproteobacteria; order Lysobacterales; family Lysobacteraceae; genus Pseudoxanthomonas; species Pseudoxanthomonas sp. The sequence continues at coordinate 3,395,715 of NZ_CP114978.1, read as the reverse complement.
GTAGCCGTTCTGGATCGAAGCCCAGGCCGGATAGTTGTACGAACCGCAGCGGTTGGCCGCCGCGCCGCTGCCGCTGGAGTTGAACGTCGTGAAATCCGAGTTGACCTGCGAGCACGCCGATTCCAGCGCCGCGGTCGAGCTGGACAGCGCGCCGCTCTCACTGGGCCACAGGTAGCCGGAGGTGGCGCTGTACAGGTACACGCCGGACTGGCCGGTGGCGTTGGCCTGGTTGTCCTTGTACTTGGGGTTGTCGTAGTACGAATCCTGGATGCTGCGCTGGCTGGCCATGACCGCTTCGCGGTTGAGCTGCTCGAAGGCGTAGGTCAGGCTCCAGCGGTCGCCGGTCTTGCCGCCGGACCATTCCAGCAGGCCGGTGTCGCCACCACCCTGGGTGGTCGTGCCGCCGCGCACGTGGATGGTGTCGCCGCTGAAGTTGGTCTTGGTGATGACGTTGACCACGCCGGCAACCGCATCGGAGCCATAGATCGCCGAAGCGCCACCGGACAGGATCTCGATGCGCTCCACCGCCGCGGCCGGGATGCTGCCCAGGCTCACCGCCTGCGAAGTACCGCCGTACGCCTGCGGGTAATCGGCCATGCGCTTGCCGTTGAGCAGCACCAGCGTATAGCCCGGGCCCATGCCGCGCAGGTTGAGGAACTGACCATCGGCGGTGGAACCGGTCTGGTCGCTTTCGTTCTGGGTGTCGCCGGTGTTCTGGGTGAGCGTGGTCAAGGCGTCCTGCACCGTGGTGAAGCCCTGGCGTTCCATGTCCGCGGCGCTGATCACGGTCACCGGCGCGGGGCCTTCGCTTTGCGAACGCGCGATACGCGAGCCGGTCACCGTGACCTTGTCCAGCTGGCGGGCCTTGGCCGTGGCAGTGGAGGTCGCGTTGTCCTGGTCGTCGGTTGAAGTCGACTGCGCCAGCGCCAGGCCAGGTGCGCACAGGGCCACCACCAGCGCGAGGCTCAAGCGGTGGAGCGGGATCGAAATGGAACGAGCTGACACGGTGGGCTCTCCTGGAGGATGGAACGCGGTGACGGGCGTGCGTCCCCCCGCCGTCTCCAGTTGCCCGCCCATGCCTTGCGGCACCCGGCCCACACGCCGCCACGACCGCTGCCCATGGCACCGCCCGCGCCGGCGCCTGGCCTGCGTCACTTCTGATCCCGGCAGGTGCGCTGTGCACCCTGTGATGGCGGCCGCTGTCCGCAACGCCGGGCTGGCCGGCGACGGTCCGAACGACGCTGCGCGTGGTCCCGCGCCGCGGGTCGACCCATGTCGCCCCGTGGCATCCACGTGCCGCCAGTCCCACTGGCGATCTGCGTCCGCGCAGCCTTGATGTATCACGCGAAATTCGGCCCGGTCAATAAATTATTCTTGTCAGAAATTGTCATATACGCATTTATTCCGCAAGGGCCGCAACATCCGAAAAACAACGGCCCGCCGAAGCGGGCCGTCGCCAATGTCCCGGATCCTCAATAGAACTTGTAGGACAGCTCCAGCGTGTAGGCGCGGCCACGCGGATCGGCCACGCGCGGCTCCCAGCCGGCGCCGGCGGCGTAGTCGTTCATGTGCGCGGTGAACGGCGGATCGGTATCGAACAGGTTCTTGATGCCGAAGGTCACGCCCAGCTTGTCGAAGCCCTTGTAGGTCAGGCTGTAGTTGTAGGTCGTGTCGCTGTCCACGTCCGGGTCCCACCGCGGCGGGATGTAGGTGCCGTTGCGCACGCTGACCGGTTCTTCGTCCTTGTAGCCGGCGCGGTAGATCTGGGTGATCGACTGGGACCAGTTGCCGCGCAGGTAGCTCACGCTTAGGGTGTGCTTCCAGCGGATCGGCAGGCTGTAGTAACGCACGTAGTCGCCAACCAGGTTGCCGCTGTAGGGCAGCGTGTCCAGGTCCTGGGTCTTGTAGGTGTCCAGGTAGCTGCCGTTGAGGTGCACGCGCCAGTCGCCACCCAGCACGTCGTCGAAGGTCACGTTGATGTCGGTTTCGATGCCGCGCATCAGGCTGCCGCCGGAGTTGACGTAGCGCTGGTCGATGGCGGTGATGTTGCCGTCCGCGTCGCGGATGAAGTTGCTGGCGAAGGTGTCGTAGTTGGCCACCAGCGTGTCGATGTCCACGCCCGAGCGGATGGTCTTCTCGCGCTTGATCTCCCACCAGTCCACGCTCATGTTGAACCACGCCACCGGCGCGATCACCACGCCCAGGCTCTTCTGCCTGGATTCTTCCGGGTCCAGGTCCTTCTTGCCGCCGGTGAGCAGGTTGGGCTGGATGCTTTCGCATCCCGCCACGTTCGGGTTGGCCACGCCGCCCGGACAGGTCGCCGGGTCGGCCAGGTCCAGGCCGGTGTACGGGCTTTCGGACTCGCCGTAGTACAGCTGGTTGAAGGTCGGCACCTTGAAGCCGGTGCTGTAGGCGCCGCGGAAAGCAAGTGCGTCGAACGGCTGGTACTTGAAGGAGACCTTCGGGTTGGCGGTGCCGCCGAAGCCTTCGTAATGGTCGTAGCGTTCGGCCAGGGTCAGCTCCAGCGTGTCCAGCAGCGGCAGGTACAACTCGGCGTAGACGGCCTTGGTGTCGCGGCTGACGTTCTGCAGGATGTTGCCGTTGTCAAACGGGGCCTGGTAGACGCCGTCGTAGGGATCTTCCAGGGTGCCTTCGGCCTCCACGTTGCCACCGAACTTGTATTCCTCGCGGCGCAGGTCGATGCCGGTGGCCAGCTGCACTTCGCCGCCCGGCAGGCTGAAGCCCAGGCCGCCTGACACGCTGGCATCGAGGCTGGTGGTGGTCGAGGTGCCGCCATACAGCGTGGTCCCGGCGGCCGAGGCATCGGCCAGCCCGGCCATCGCTTCGGCCGACTGCGACTGGCCCGGCAACAGGAACGGATTGAGCACGCCGCTGCCCAGCAACTGGCGGAGCTTGGCCGTGTCGTAGTAACCGCCGCCCAGGGTCGAGGTGGACTTGCTGGACGCGCGCGCGATGCCGGCGTTGTAGTCCCAGCTGCCGAGCTCGCCCTCGAAGCCAAGCAGCAGTCGGTAGGACTTGGTGTTGGTGGAAATCTGGCGCGGGCCGCAGGCCGCACAGCGCCAGCGGTAGGCGATCGGCGCGCCGTAGTTCAGCTGGCCGGCGCCGAAGTACGAGGCCAGCGCGTTGTAGACCTCGTCATAGGACGCGCCCGTGCTGGGGTAGAACGTGGCCGCGTCGAAAGTGCTGTTGGGCGAGATCTGGTAGGCCTCGAAGCTCTTTTCCACATCCACTTCCGAACCGGTGAATTCGACGAAGGCCCGGTGCTGGTCGGAGATCTTGAAGGTCGCCCGGCCGATGATGTCCTTGCTCTCCACCGGCTGGCTGATCACCGCCGCGGCCGGGTAATCGTAGGAACACGCATAGCGCGCCGAGCCGACGCCCCACAGCGTGTTGTCGTAGGCCCCCATCAGGCCGTTGGCGCTGCCAGTCTCGCAGCCGGCCGCGCCGGGCAGGTCGAGCGGATTGATGTACTGCTGGGTCGAACCGTCGGCCGGGTCGATCACGCCGTTGCCGATCAGCGTGTCGGCGCGATTAGCCACGGTCGCATACGGCGTGCCGCGGGTATCGGGCGACAGGCCGCGCTCGGGCTGGAAGCCGTTGGAAAAACTGCGATCGGTGCCGCGCAGGATTTCGTTCTTCTTGTAGCTCACGCTGGCGAACGCATTCCAGCCATCGGTATCCAGATCGCCGCCGCCGACCAGCAGGTTGCCGCGGAAGATGTTGCCGCCGCCATGCTCGGTGGTGTCGGTGAAGCCGGACACTTCCAGTCCCTGGTAGTCGGTCTTGGTGATGAAGTTGATGACGCCGCCGATGGCGTCGGTGCCGTAGATCGCCGAGGCGCCATCGCGCAGGACTTCCACGCGCTCGATGGCGGCGAATGGAATGGAGTTCAGGTCGACGATGCGGCCCTTGAGGCCCTGGGCCGCCACGCGCCGGCCATTGAGCAGCACCAGCGTCGCGTCGGCGCCCTGGCCGCGCAGGTCGGCGCCGGACACGCCGTTGTTGCCGCGCTGGTCCACGCCCGAGACGATACCCACGTTACTGGCCAGGTTGTCCGAACCGTTGCCGGAGATGTTGAGGTAGCTCATCAGCTGTTCGGCCGAACTGATGCCCTGCGCCTCGATCTCCTCGCGCTTGATGACGGTGATCGGCAGTGCGGTTTCGATGTCGGTGCGTTTGATGCGCGAGCCGGTCACGCTGACCTTGTCCAGCTGCTTGGTGGTGGCATCGGGCGTGGCCTGGTCGGCCGACTGCGCCTGGGCCACGGCCGGCAGGCACAGCGAGGTCAGCAGCGCGATCGCGAGGCGGTTGCGACGGAGGAACAACGAAGATTCAACAGACATGGGTCACGCTCTCCAGAGCCAATGTGTGGATACCTGACTTCACCTGTGGCCATCCGGCTGCGCGCCCCGGCTCCCCTTCCGGAACCCGCACCTGATGCACACGGCCGCTGCACCGGTTCCATCCGGTCAATGGCGCCCTTTGCCCGGCCCGGTCGACGACTCCTGCGCCGCATGCCCGCGAGGGGCGAGCGCGGCACGGCCGACGAAACGCAGCTGCGCCACACGGGCGAAGGCCGCTGTTTCGCTGACGCACCTGCTGGAGTCGACGCTCGGTCCATGGCCGTCACTGCTTGCCGAATGGCACATCCCCTGCCACACGAAGCGGGTGTCATGACACAGTCCGCCACATGGATGTAACACGCGCCAAGATCATGGTCAATAATTTATTCTTGATTTTTCTTGGGACTGGAATAACTATTCCCCGCATCCTTTCTTCGAGCGCTGCGCCATGACCGGCCCCTCTTCCGCATGCCGTCGCACGGCCTGCTCGCCGCGCATGGCTGCCCTGTCGACCTCGCTGTGGGTGCTGCTGGCCACGACGCCCGCGATGGCACATGTCAGCGCGCCACAGGTCCCCATCGACCCGGTCACCGGCGTGGTCGGCGTCAATCCAGCCAAGCTCACGCCAGCCTATTGGATCGACCAGGAGCAGCATCCGGACCGGATCCTGCTGGACCGCGCCGGCATCGCGGCGCAGAACGCGCGGATGCGCGCGCAGGACCCGGCCATCCACGACCTGCGGGCCCTGCCCGCGCAGCTGTCGCGCGATGCCGTGCAGCAAGACATCCAGGCGCTGTCGTCCACGCCCAGGCGCACGTTGTATGACCTGCAAGGCCAGGTCCTTGACGCCAAGGTGCTCGATGCCCTGCACGATCGCCTGGCGCTGGATGCCGTCGCCGCGACCACCCCGGTGCGTTACGGCCTGGTGACCCATCGCGCCGACCTGCGCACCTTCCCCACGGCGCAGCGCGTCTTCAGCAGCACCGACGATCACGACATCGACCGCTTCCAGGAAAGCGCACTGTTCCCCGGCGATGCGGTTGCGGTGCTGCACGAAAGCCGGGACGGGCAGTGGCTGTTCGTCACCAGCGAGCGCTACAGTGCATGGATCGAGAAGCGCTACGTCGGCATCGGCAGCGCGCAGCAGGTGTTCGGCTACGGCGCGGCCGGTCCGCAGCGCGTGGTCACTGGCGCGAACGTCACCACCACCTTTACCCCGGAGCAGCCGCAGGTATCGCAACTGCAGCTGGACATGGGCGTGCGCGTGCCGGTGCTTGCCGACTGGAAGCCGACCGATCCGGTCAACGGCCAGATGCCGTACACCGCCTGGGTGATCCAGCTGCCGATCCGCCGGGACGACGGCACCCTGGACCTGGTGCCGGCACTGCTGCCGCGCATCGCCGACACCGCCGCCGACTACCTGCCGCTGACGCCACGCAACTTCATCACCCAGGCGTTCAAATTCCTGGGCGAGCGCTATGGCTGGGGGCATTCCTACGATGCGCGCGACTGCAGCGGCTTTACTTCCGAGATCTATCGCGCGTTCGGCGTGCTGCTGCCGCGCAACACCTCGCAACAGGCCGTGAGCCCGGCGCTGGACCGCATCGCCTTTTCCGAAAGCGACCCGGACGCCAGGCGCAGCGCCGCGGTGAAACAGCTGCGCCTGGGCGACATGGTCTACATCCCCGGCCACGTGATGGTGGTGCTCGGCCATGTCGGCGGGCTGACCTATGTGATCCACGACACCGCCGGTGGCGGCTGGCCCGGCCCCGATGGCGCGCGCGTCGCCGGCCACCTCAACGGCGTCTCGGTGACCCCCCTGGAGCCGATGCTGGCCAGCGACACCGTGAGCTACATCGACCGCATCACCAACATCCAGCGCATCCGACCGAAGTCCGAAGAATGAAGATCACCGATATCCAGCTGGGCATGCTGCGCGTGCCGCTGAAAACTCCGTTCAAGACCGCATTGCGCACCGTCGACACGGTCGAAGACGTGGTCGTGCTGATCCGCACCGACACCGGCCATACAGGCCATGGCGAAGCGGCGGCCACCGCCGTGATCACCGGCGATACGCACGGTTCGATCGTGGCGGCCATCAACCACTTCATCAAACCGCGCCTGATCGGCCAGGACATCGCCAACCTCAACCATTTGACTGCGCTGGTGCAGTCGTCGATGGAGCGCAACACCAGCGCCAAGGCCGCGGTCGAAATTGCCCTGTACGACCTGTGGGCCCAGTTGTACGACGCGCCGCTGTACCAGCTGCTTGGCGGCGGCGACCCGCTCATCACCACCGACATCACGATCAGCGTGGACTACATCGACAAGATGGTCGCCGACTCGCTGTCCGCGCTGGACCGCGGCTTCGAGTCGCTGAAGATCAAGGTCGGCAAGGACCTGGGCCTGGATATCGAACGGGTCAAGGCGATCCACGCCGCCGTCGAAGGCCGCGCCCTGCTGCGCCTGGATGCCAACCAGGGCTGGACCGCCAAGCAGGCCGTCTATGCCATGCAGAAGCTCGAAGACGCCGGCGTGGTCCTGGAACTGCTGGAGCAGCCGGTCAAGGCCGCCGACATCGAAGGGCTCAAGTACGTTACCGACCGGGTCAGCACGCCGGTGATGGCCGACGAAAGCGTGTTCGCCCCGCAGCAGGTCTTCGACCTGATCAAGCTGCGCGCGGCCGACATCATCAACATCAAGCTGATGAAGACCGGCGGCATCTCCAACGCCATCCGCATGGCCGACATCGCCGCGCTGTACGGCGTGGACTGCATGATCGGCTGCATGATCGAGTCCTCGATCAGCGTGGCCGCGGCGGTGCACGTGGCGGTGGCCAAGTCGAACGTGATCACCAAGATCGACCTGGACGGCCCCTCGCTGGGCCAGTTCAACCCGGTGGTGGGCGGGGTGCTGTTCAACGAATCGGAGATCAGCATCCCGGATGCGCCGGGGCTGGGTATCCAGGAGATTCGTGGGCTGGAGATGTTGTCGCCGTGATGACGCGCGGTGTCTGCGCTGGCAGCCCAGCAAACGGCGAGCGACCCGCTCCTGCCGTTGCCGTTGCCGTTGCCGTTGCCGTTGCCGTTGCCAGTGATCTTGCCTTTGCTCCTGCCCTTGATTCACCGAGTTCCCTTCCGCAGCGGCGTGCCGGACGGGTCAAATCCCGCAGGGGCGGCGCGCACGGACGCGCGCCGTTTTCCGACGGCACAGGATGTGCCTTCGGAAAATTCCCGTCCGGGATGCGGACCTGGAGCGCGCAGCGCGGAAGGCGCGTAGGCAGGGCGTGCTTTCTTTTGGTTATCTTTTCTTTGCACGAGCACTGCGCCGCAGGAGCGGCGCAGGACAGCGAAGCTGGTCCGAAGGACGTGGCACATGGATGTGCCACGCAAAGAAAAGTGACTCGCGCCCGACAGGGCGTGAAACGCTTTGGCTTCGGTTTTTTCGACTCCCTTCCGATGACGGAAAAAACAACTTCTGCTGCAAAGACCAACATTGCCGGGTGCAATGCATTCGCAAGAGCGAAGGCTTTCACTCCCCTTCGGGGAGCGAGTTACCTTTCTTTGCTCGTGCAAAGAAAGGTAACCCAAAGAAAACACGCCCCAGCCTCCGCGCCCTGCGCGCCTGCGGCGCTCCGGGTCCGCTCCGCCGACGGGAATTTTCGGAAGGGGCATCCTGCCCCTGCCGAAAACGCCGCGCATCCATGCGCGTCGCCCCTGCGGGGTTTGACCCACCGGCGCCACCGCTGCGGATGGGGACCCGGTAGAGCCAAGAGCAAGAGCGCCAGCACCAGCACAAACAACAGCAACATCGGACAGCGCGCCTGATGGCCCGCGGAGACCACGACCCCATGCCGCCCCTGGTCAAGATCCGTTCCGAACGCGACAGCATGTCGGCGATCGAGCGCCGCATCGCCGACTACATCCTCGACAACGCGCACCTGCTGCGCGACTACTCCTCGCAGCAGCTCGCCAGCGCGCTGGGCATCAGCCAGTCCAGCGTGGTCAAGTTCAGCCAGAAGCTCGGTTTCAAGGGCTATCCGGATCTCAAATACTCGGTCGGCCAGGCACTCGCGCGCGGTGGCGGGCCGCAACCCGCCTCGCCGGATGCACCCCGCACCAGCGGCGATGCCTACGAACAGCTGCAGGACAGCGTGCGTCGCAGCAAGGCGGCCGCGGAAGAGGAAACCCGCCTGCTCAATCCCCGTGCGTTGATCGAACAGATCGTCGCGCGCATCGACCAGGCGCAGAAGGTATTCGTGTGCGGACTGGGCGACGACGGCCTGTTCGCACGCGAGTTCGCCATGCGGTTGTCATTGCTGGGCGTGCTGACCGTGCACCACGCCGATTCGATCCTGATGATGACCAACGTCTCGGCCGCGCGCCCGGGCGATGTGCTGATCGTGTTCTCCGAGTTCGGCAAGCTGCCGCAGCTGTCGCAGATCTCGCGCCAGTTCCAGGATGCCGGCGGGGCCACCGTGTCGATCACCCGCCACACCGCCAACCCGCTGCGCGCCCATGCCGATGCAGCGCTGGTGGTGTCGGCGCATGATCCGGCGCCGCACATCGAGCAACTGCTTTATCGTTCGTCCCTGCAGTCGCTGCTGGATTTCGTGTTTGTATTGCTGTGCCAGACCAACCCCGACCGCGAGCGGCAGCTGGCGGTGAACCTGGAGCGGGTCCAGCACCTGCTCGATTCCTGACCCTTCCCTCGGAATGACCATGCCCCTGCCCGCCCGCCTGCGCCCACTCCGATCCACCTGCTGGCTGGCCGTGCTGGCCGTGCTGGCGGCGACACCCGCACTGGCAAAGACGCCGGCCCAGGCCATCCCGAAGATGCAGCAAGCCCAGCAGCTGGTGGTCGTCACCACCTCCGGCTGGGACGACAACCAGGGCCACCTGCAGACCTATGTGCGCGATGGCAAGGACTGGAAGCCGGCTGCGCTGGCGTACGCGGTGGCCATCGGCAAGAGCGGCAGCGCCTGGGGCGATGGCGTGTTCCCCGCGCAAAAGGCCGGCCCGCAGAAGCGCGAAGGCGACGGTCGCAGCCCCGCCGGCATCTACGGCATCGGCGAAGCCTTCGGCTATGCGGCTTCGGTCAACACCAGGCTCAAGTACCAGCAGATGCAGGCCAGCAACTGGTGCATCGACGTGCCCGGCTCGCCGTTCTACAACCAGATCGTGGATGAGAAGGACGTCGGCGCGCTCGGCGTGGAAGGCGCGAGCGAGCACATGCGCCTGGACCTGCACAACAACGGTGACGTGCGTTACGAGCAGGGCTTCGTGATCGCGCACAACGCCAGCGGCACGCCCGGCCGCGGCAGCTGCATCTTCGCCCACGTCTGGCGCACGCCGGGCGAACCCACCGCCGGCTGCACGGCGATGGAACCAGCCAACATGGAGGCACTGCAGGCCTGGCTCGATCCGAAAAAGCAGCCGCTGTTCGTGCTGCTGCCCAGGGCCGAATACATCCGCCTGCAACACGCCTGGTCGCTGCCGCTGCTGACTGCCGGGCTGGCGCATTGAGCGCCGCACCGCAAGACGGGCAACTGGTCCGCGCGGTCAGCCGCTGGCAGATCGTCGGGCTGTCGATCAATGACGTGATCGGCAGCGGCATCTACCTGCTGCCAGCCGCGACCGTGGCCCTGATGGGGCCGCTGAGCCTGTGGGCCGTGCTGCTGGCCGGCATCGCCGTCGCGCTGCTGGTGCTGTGCTACGCGCAAGCCGCGAGTTATTTCGACCAGCCTGGCGGCAGCTACCTGTATGCGCGCGAGGCGTTTGGTCGCTACGCCGGCTTCCAGGTCGGCTGGATGATCTGGCTGACCCGGATCAGCTCGGCTGCGGCACTGGGCAACGGCCTGGCCGATGCGGTGTCGCGCTTCTGGCCTTACGCCGCAACCGGTGCGGGACGGCTGCTGGTGGTGGTCGGTTCGCTCACATTGCTGACGGTGATCAACGTGATCGGCGTGCGCTCGGCCGCGCGCACTGGCGTAGCGCTGGTGATCGGCAAGCTGGTGCCGCTGCTGCTGTTCGTGGTGGTCGGCCTGTTCTTCATGGACTGGCACATGGCCTTCGCCGGCACTGCGCCGGACCTGGGCGACCTGCCCAACCTGGGCCAGGCCGCGCTGCTGCTGCTGTTCGCCTATGCCGGCTTCGAGAACATCCCGGCCGCCGCCGGCGAGTTCCGCAATCCACGCCGCGATGTGCCGTTCGCGCTGATCACCATGATCACGCTGGTGACGCTGATCTACGCCGCAGTGCAGGTGGTGGCGATGGGCACCCTGCCAGGCCTGGCCGATTCGGCCACGCCGCTGGCTGACGCCGCCAGTCGTTTCGGTGGCGAAGGCCTGGCGCTGATCCTCACCGTCGGCGCGGTGGTGTCGATCCTGGGCACCACCAGCAACACGGTGATGCTGGGGCCGCGCTTCCTGTTCGCACTGGCGCAGGATGGGTTCGGGCCGAAGTTCCTGGCACGGGTGCATCCGCGTTTCCGCACGCCGGCCGCGGCGATCATCACCCAGGGCGTGCTGTCGGTGGCGCTGGCGCTGTCCGGCTCGTTCGAGAACCTGGCCCTGCTGTCGATGGTGACGCGCCTGCTGGCCTATATCGGCACGGCAGCGGCGGTGATCGTGCTGGCACGGCGCCATCGCGAGAACCCGAACGCACTGCGCTTACCGGGCGGTTCGCTGATTCCGATCCTGGCACTGCTGCTCACCCTGGGCCTGCTGTGCAGTGCCAGCGCGGCCAATCTGCTGGCGGTCGGCGCCGCGATCGTGGTGGGCACGGTGATCTACCTGTTTCCACGCAAGGCGTAGCCCGGGTAAGGCCGCAGGCCGCACCCGGGTGCAGACGCCCGCGGAACCGTCCCGGATGCGCTTCGCTTATCCGGGCTACGGCCTGAAGCAGCGCCTGCGGGCTTTTGCCCCTACGCGCAGCCTTCCACATAGTCGATCTGCGGCGGCAGGCCCACGCGCCAGCTTGTGACCTTGCCATCGGCATCGGTTTCGAACACCAGCTTGGCGCCACCGGCGGCTTCGACACTCAGGTACTTGCCGCCTTCCACATACTTGTGCGGAATGGCCTGCAGCTTGGCGCCATACAGCGCGCGTAGTTCGGCTTCGGTCATGCCGACCTTGCCACCACCCGGCGCGACTTCGCTGGAAGTGGTCACGTCATAGCGCACGAAGTGGTCGCCTTCGATCATGAAAGCCACGTCGGCCTTGTCGGTCGCCCACTTGGGCGTCAGCTGGTAGCAGGCACCGGCTTCGGAGGGCGTGCTGCTATTGAGTTCGCCACCCCAGGCTTGTTTGGCCTGCTCCGCGGTGCTGCCCAGCGTCAGGTCGCCATAGCCTTTGAAGCTGGCCAGTGGACTCGACGTGGACTGGCCGGAGGCTTCGCCGGGTTCCGGCTGCGCCGCCGGCGACGATGCAGCCGGGGTACTGGCAGGGGGCGCGCCATCGGTGGATGGCTGCGGCGCATCGGCAGGCTTGCAGGCTGACAGCGCGATCAGCACGGCGGCTGACAACGGAAGCAGGGCTTTGTTCATGGGTGGTCCTCCAGCACTTCAAGACTGCCAGCCTAGCCCGTGAGGGTGAATCCAGCGAAAACCCGCACCCGCTTGCGCCTTGTGCGAAAAGCCGACCGCATGTCACTGCCGTTTCATCTGCAGCGCTCACCCTGCGCCGACTCTCCCTGATCCACTGCCATGCAACCGCGCAAGACTGCCCTGGCCCACACCGCCCTGCAGCGCCACCGCGCGGGATTGGACATGCGCCAGCGGAGGGTGTTGATCATGGCCGACGGCCAGCGCTCGCTGGGCGAACTCACCCAGCTGCTGGGGCCGGAAACCGCCCAGCACGTGGCCACACTGATCGACGAAGGCTATCTGACCCTGGATGCCGAACCGACCCTGCATGACGTACTGGCCGCGCCAGTGCAGGCCCCCGCTGCGCCGCCACCGGTCACCCCTGCGCCCGTCCCACCAGCCGCCCACCGCCGCTCCCTGGTCGCCGCGCGCCTGTACCTGCTGGGCATGCTGGAACTGCAGCGCGACCCGGCCGCCCAGCAGCTGCATCAACAGCTGCATCGCACCACCGACGAACACGCGGTGGTCGACGTCATGCTCGAAGCGCTGATGCTGCTGCCGCAACTCACCTCGCCCGGCTACGCCCAGCGCGTGCAGGCGCGCCTGGGCGAAGTCCTGCCCGAAGCACACCTGCCCGCACTGGCCCGCATCGGCCAGCCACTCGAAGCCTGAGTGACGCCCCCTACGCTGGGGGCTGGAAGTTGCGCTTCAGCCCGGCCCAGCACTGCTGGTAATCGCGCTGCCGGTGCGGTGATTCCAGCGCCTGCCGCGTCGGCCGCAGCACCGCCCGCGTCTCGAACATGAAAGCCATCGTGTCGGTGATGACGTCCGGCCTGGACAGGTCGGCGTGCGAGGCTTTCTCGAACGTTGCCGCATCCGGTCCGTGCCCGCTCATGCCGTTGTGCAGCGACGCGCCACCCGGCGCGAAACCTTCGGCCTTGGCGTCGTAGGCGCCGTGCACCAGCCCCATGAACTCGCTGGCGACATTGCGGTGGAACCACGGCGGCCGGAACGTGTCCTGTGCCACCAGCCAGCGCGGCGGGAAGATCACGAAATCCAGGGTCGCCGTGCCCGGGGTGTCGCTGGGCGAGGTCAACACGGTGAAGATCGACGGATCCGGGTGGTCGTAGCTGATCGAACCAATCGTGTTGAAGCGGCGCAGGTCGTAGCGGTACGGCGCATCGTTGCCATGCCAGGCCACCACGTCGCAGGGCGAATGGCCGATGTGCGCGCGCCACAGGTGGCCCTGGAACTTGGCGACCAGTTCGAAGTCGCCCTCGATGTCTTCATACGCGGCCTGCGGGGTTTCGAAATCGCGCGCGTTGGCCAACCCGTTCGCGCCAATCGGCCCCAGCTCCGGCAGGCGCAGCGGCGCGCCGAAGTTCTCGCACACATAACCGCTCGCTCCAGCGCATCCTGCGCCCGCGACACTCGCACTTCCCTGCGCATCGCGCGCCTGCAAGTCAGGGAGCGTCACCGCGAAACGCACGCCGCGTGGAATCACCGCGATCTGCTGCGGCTCGACGTCGATCACGCCGAACTCGGTCGCAAGCCGCAGGCGACCCAGCTGCGGCACGATCAGCAGTTCGGCATCGGCGTTGTAGAACCAGCGCCCAGCCATGTCGCGATTGGCCGCGTACAGGTGGATGCCGACGCCGTGCTGGGCTTCGGCCGAGCCGTTGCCCGCCATGGTGACCAGGCCTTCGATGAAGTCCGTCGGTGCCTGCGGCAACGGCAGCGGCGACCAGCGCAGCTGGTCCGGGCTTACCGGGCCATCGCCGAACACGTTGTGGAACTGCGGCGCACTTTCGAACGGCGCGAACGTGCCATGCATCGCCGCGGGACGAATCCGATACAGCCAGCTGCGCCGGTTCTCGCCGCGCGGTGCAGTGAACGCCGTGCCCGACAGCTGCTCGGCATACAGGCCGAACGCCACCTTTTGCGGCGAGTTGCGCCCGACCGGCAACGCGCCCGCAATGGCTTCGCTGGTGAAGTGGTTGCCGAAGCCGGTCATGTACTCGGGGTTGAGTTTGGCAGCCATCTCGATGCTCGCGATATTCAAAACCCCTCTCCTGAAGGAAGAGGGGCGCTAAGCGTTACAGCACACCACGCCGCATCTGGTCGCGCTCGATGCTTTCGAACAGCGCCTGGAAGTTGCCTTCGCCGAAACCGTCGTTGCCCTTGCGCTGGATGATCTCGAAGAAGATCGGACCAATCGCGTTCTGGGTGAAGATCTGCAGCAGCTTGCGCTTGTGCGTTTCCACGTCCGCATCGATCAGGATCTTGTTGCGGGTCAGGCGCGGCACATCCTCGCCATGGTCGGGGATGCGCTGGTCGATCACCTCGAAGTAGGTCTCCGGCGTGTCCAGGAATTCGACGCCCGCCTCGCGCATCCGCTCCACCGTGGTGTAGATGTCGTCGGTGAAGCAGGCGATGTGCTGGATACCTTCGCCCTTGTAGGCGTCCAGGTATTCGTTGATCTGCGACTTCGGGTCGGTCGACTCGTTGAGCGGGATGCGGACCATGCCGTCCGGCGCGGTCATCGCCTTGGATAGCAGGCCGGTCTTGGCGCCCTTGATATCGAAGTAGCGGATCTCGCGGAAGTTGAACAACCGCTCGTAGTAGTCGGCCCACTGCGCCATGTTGCCGGCGTAGAGGTTGTGGGTCAGGTGGTCGATGAAGGTCAGGCCGAAGCCCTTCGGCATCCGCTCCACGCCGGGCAGCCATTCGTAGTCCGGATCGTGGATGGTGCCGGTGCTGTCGTAGCGGTCGACGATGTACAGCATGCAGCCGCCGATGCCCTTGATCACCGGCGCGGCCACCGCCTTGGTCAGTTCGCGCGCACCGATCTGCTCGGCGCCGTTCTTCAGTGCCTGCACGCGCGCCCATTCGGCCAGCTTGTTGACCCGGATGGCGAAGCCACAGGCGCTGGGACCATGCTGGGCGGCGAAGTCGGCGGCGAACGAATCCGGATCCTCGTTGATCAGGAACGTGCAGTCGTTCTGCCGGTAGGTGCTGATCGCCCGGGTCTTGTGCCGGGCCACCTGGGTGAAGCCGAGCTTGCGGAAGTAGTCGTGCAACTGGCCACCCTGGCCGGCCGGCGCGGCGAACTCGACGAATTCGAAGCCATCGATGCCCATCGGGTTGTCGAACGTGGCATCTTTCACGTTCGTTCCGGGGGCCTGCATGGAGGGCTGGGCACTCATGGAAACTTCTCCCTACTTGCAAAGGAACTCGCGGCAGCATAGTTTCATCTGAAACCAGCAGCAAGCCGCAGCGCACCATGACCCAGCCCGATCCCCTGCCGCCCGCCCAGCCGCTCACCCTGCAGCTGGAAACCTTTATCCCCTACCAGCTGAGCGTGCTGTCCAACCGCGTCAGCCAGGCGATTTCGGCCGAGTACTACCGGCGCTTCGGGCTGGTGATGACCGAGTGGCGCACCATGTGCGTCCTGGCGCGCTATCCCGGCCTGTCGGCCGGCGAGGTTGCCGAGCAGACCGCCATGGACAAGGTCGCCGTCAGCCGCGCGGTCGCCCGCCTGCTGGAACGCGAACTGGTCAGCCGCGACATCCACGGCGACGACCGCCGCCGCTCGGTACTGGCGCTGTCGACCAAGGGCCAGGCCCTGCACGACACGGTCGCGCCGCTGGTCCTGGAATGCGAGCACCGGCTGTTGTCGGTGCTCGATGCCGAAGAGCTGGCCCAACTGCACCACCTGATGGAGCGACTGGGCAGCGAAGGCATGGAGCGCCTGGTGTCCGGGTTGAAGGACGTCCCGGTCAGCCCGGTGTCCTCGGCCCAGGTCAATCCTTCCGAGAGCTGATCCACCCAAGCGCCAGTGCCTGGAACGAAGAACGCCGCGGGTGACCGCGGCGTTCTTCGTTCCAGGCACTGGCGGGCGCGTTACTTCACGCCATGCATCAGCTTGTTGACCAGCGGGGCAACCAGGAACAGCAGCACGCCGGCGACCATCAGGATCCAGAAGCCCTGGCTATAGGCCGAATAGGCGCTCTGCACGGTCATGCCAGCATCGCCACTGGCTTCGCCCGCAAACAGGCCCGCCAGGTTGTTGCCGATGGCCACCGACAGGAACCAGGCCCCCATGGCGAAGCCGGTCAGGCGCGACGGAGCGAGCTTGGTCGTCATCGACAGGCCGATCGGCGACAGGCACAGCTCACCGATGGACTGGATCCAGTACACCGCGAACAGCGTCCAGAACGGGATCTTGCCGCTGGCCGGGTCCACCAGCCTGGACAGCGCGAACATCAGCAGCAGGAAGGCCAGGCCGTTGAAGATCAGGCCAAAACTGAACTTGCGCGGGATGCTCGGGTTGTTCTTGCCCATGCGCAGCCAGATCCACGCGATGATCGGTGCCAGCACGATGATCGCCACCGAGTTGACCGACTGGAACCACGCGTTGGGGAACTCCATGAACCCCAGGTCGCGGTTGACGACCTTGTCGGCCAGGAAGGTGAAGCTGCTGCCGGCCTGTTCGAAGAAGCACCAGAAGAACACGTTGAAGGCCAGGATGATCAGCATCGCGAACACCTTGTCGCGCGCGACCGTGCCTTCGCGCACGCCTTCGACCGCCAGCATGATCGCCGGCACCACGAAACAGGCGATCAGGATCCAGTTGAGGATCTTCGCGTCGATGCTGAGCAGGAAATAGAACAGCGGGATGCCAATCGCCAGGCTCACCACGACCACGCTGGCCAGGCGCGAGTTGCTGGCCTGCGCCGCATCGGCCTCGCCCACGCCCTGCAGCACCGAACGGCCGAACAGGAACCACACGAAGCTCAGCACCATGCCGATGGCCGAGGTGATGAAGACCACCTTGTAGGCCGGCATGCCGTCGCTGCCGAACACGTACTGCGCCAGGATCTGGGTCAGGAACGGCGAGATCATCGCCCCCAGGTTGATGCCCATGTAGAAGATGGTGAAGCCCGAATCGCGGCGCTCGTCACCCTGCCGGTAGATCTTGCCCACCAGGGTGGAGATGATCGGCTTGAACAGGCCGTTGCCCACGATCACCGTGGCCAGGCCGAGCTTGAACAGCGGCTCGGTCGGCGCGGCCAGCATGAACAAGCCGGCGGCCATGATCACCGCGCCGGTCAGGATGGCGCGCTGGTAGCCGATCAGCTTGTCGGCGATGTAGCCGCCGAAGATCGCGGCCGCGTAGACCAGCGCCAGATAGGCGCCGTAGAGATGGCTGGCGTCTTTTTCACCGGCCGGATCGCCGCCTTTGAACTGCGCCACGATGTACAACACCATCGCCCAGCGGATGCCGTAGAAGGCAAAGCGTTCCCAGAACTCGGTCATGAACAGCATCCACAGCGGACGCGGATGCCCCATCAGGGTGCCGAAGGCCGGCGGATCGCCTGGCATCGGTGGCACGGGTTCGAGCGTGGGCGACTTGGCTTCCACGGTCATGCGTCATATCCCCTTGAAAGAATTGCAAAAAGAGAAACAAAGCGTCCCATCAGGGGGACACGGCAGGATCGCCGCTGCGAGCCCTTCGCGTCAAATGAAACCAACTTGGCGCAACGTCCGTCAGCTTCCGAGCCCGTCATTCCCGCGGCTTTTAGCAGTCGTATGGCGGGTCAAGCGGGAATGACGGTCCGTCTTTTCCTGCGAAACACCACCGGACCCATCAGGGCTGCGGTGGCGCCAGCCCGACTACCGTGCGCACCTGGAACAGCTCCGGGAAGAACTCCAACTCCAGCGCCTGCTTCAGGAAGCCCACCCCGGACGAACCGCCGGTGCCGCGCTTGAAGCCGATCACCCGCATCACCGTACGCATGTGGCGGAAGCGCCATAGCTGGAACTGGGTTTCCAGGTCGACGAAGTCCTCGCACAGCGAGTACTCGCGCCAGTAGCGGTCGGTGTCCTGGTAGATGCGCTCGAACACCGGCAGCAGCGCCTCGTCACGCACGTGCGCGTGGCTGAAATCGCGTTCCAGGTGCTCCTGCGGCACGGCGTGGCCGAAGCGTGCGAGGTAGCGCAGGAATTCCTCGTACAGGCTCGGCGCTTCGAGCGCACCGCGCAGGGCCTCCTGGCCGGCCGGGTCGTGCGAGAACACCTTGAGCATCGCCGCGTTCTTGTTGCCCAGCATGAATTCCAGCTGCCGGTACTGCAGGGACTGGAAGCCCGACGAGGGCCCCAGCACATCGCGGAAGCCCATGTATTCCGACGGCGTCAGCGTCTCCAGCACCGACCATTGCTCGGTCAGCTGGCGCAGCACCTGCTTGGCCCGGGCCAGCACCTTGCGCACCTGCCAGACCTGGTCGCGCTGCAGGAAGTCCAGCGCCGCGCTCAGCTCGTGGATCATCAACTTCATCCACAGCTCGGACACCTGGTGCTGGACGATGAACAGCATTTCGTCGTGGTGGGCGGGGCTGGACAACGGCTGCTGGGCCGACAGCAGCCGGTCCAGGTGCAGGTAGCCACCGTAAGTGGTGCGACCGGCCAGATCGGTGTGGATGCCGTCTTCCAGCGGCCGCTGGTTGTCCTGGATCTGCATGAAAAGCGCCAAGCCATCGAAGGATCGGCATGGTAGCCGGTCATGCCCGGCGCGACGCTCCGGTGCCGGCGGAAGGCACCGCGTGACCTGTCATGCAATTTACTCAGGATTCGTTCATAGTCGGGATACGCGCCAGGGGATCCGGCGCGTTCCCCCGAAAACGCTATGGAGAAGCCGTCGATGACGACGCCGTTGTCGCGCCTGTTGGCGCTTGCATTGTTGGGACTGGGAAGCGCCTCGGCGGCGCAGGCCCAGGTGGTGATCAGCCAGGTCTACGGCGGCGGCGGCAACAGCGGCGCCACCTGGAAGAGCGACTTCATCGAACTGCACAACACCGGCACCAGCACGGTGGACCTGTCCAGTTACAGCGTGCAGTACGCCAGCGCCGCCGGCAGCAGCTGGCAGCTGACCGCGCTCACCGGCAGCATCGGCCCGGGCGGGTATTTCCTGGTCAAGGAAGCCGACGGCAGCGGCGGCACCTCCGACCTGCCGACCCCGGACGTCTCCGGCACCATTTCCATGTCCGGCACGGCAGGCAAGGTCGCGCTGTCGGCCACGCAGACCGCGCTGTCGGGCACCTGCCCGACCGGTGCGGCCGACCTGGTCGGCTTCGGCACGACCGCCAGCTGCTACGAAGGCAGCGGCGCCGCGCCGGCGCCCAGCAATACCCTGGCGGTGCTGCGCGCCGGCGATGGCTGCACCGACACCAACGACAACGCCGCCGATTTCAGCACCGGCACGCCGGTCCCGCGCAACGGCGCGACGACCGCTTCGATCTGCGGCGCCAGCGGCACGCCGCTGCTGTCCATCGCCGATGCCTCGGGCGATGAAGGCGCCGGCCCGCTCACCTTCACCATCAGCCTGACCCAGCCGGCCCCGGCCGGTGGCATCACGGTCGACTGGAGCACCGCCGACGGCACCGCCAACGCCGGCAGCGACTACGTCGCCGCCAGCGGTAGCGTGACCCTGGCCGAGGGCGAAACCAGCACCACGGTCAGCGTGACCCTGATCGATGACGCCATCACCGAGTCCGACGAGACCTTCACCGTCACCTTGACCAACCTGGTCGGCGAAGCGCTGCTGGGCTCGGCCAAGGCCACCGGCACGATCGTCAACGACGACATCTCGCTGACCGCGATCCACGACATCCAGGGCGCCGGCATCAGTTCGCCGATCGCCGGCTCGCTGGTCTACACCACCGGCGTCGTCACCGCGGTCAAGAGTGCCGGCTTCTGGCTGCAGACCCCGGACGCGGAAGTGGACGACAACCCCGCCACCTCCGAAGGCCTGTACGTCTACACCGGCAGCACGTCCTCGGCAGCCGTGGCCGTGGGCAACCTGGTGCGTGTTTCGGGCACGGTGCAGGAATACATCCCCAGCGCCGATCCCTACCAGCGTCCGCTGACCGAACTCAGCGGTGGCATCAGCGTCGCCCTGCTGGCCAGCGGCCAGGCCCTGCCGGCTGCGATCCCGCTGGATGCCTCGATGCTCACCGCCGGCGGCGGCCTGGACCAGCTGGAGCGTTTCGAAGGCATGCGCGTCACCGTGCCGAGCCTGCGCGTGGTCGCCCCGACCGGTGGCTACACCAATGACAAGCAGCGCCACCGGGACCAGCGACGGCCTGTTCTATGCGGTCATCGGCGATACCGCCCGTCCGTTCCGCGAAGCCGGCATCGAAGCCCCGACCCCGGTCACTGGCGAAGTCCCGCAGTGGGATGGCAACCCGGAACTGCTGACCATCGACAGCGACACGATCGGCGGCGCCAGCACCGCGCTGGATGTCTCCACCGGCGCAGTCATCACCGGCCTGACCGGCCCGCTGGACTACAGCTACCGCCACTACGTGATCGTGCGCGATCCAACCGTCGCCATCGGCACCACTGCCGGTGTCAGCCCGGCCGCCGCGCGTGCGGCCACCAGCGATGAGTTCACCGTCGCCGGCTACAACATGGAGCGTTTTTTCGACACCACCGCCGATGGCAACGGCGCGCCGACCCTGACCGCTGCCGCGTTCGCCACGCGCCTGTCCAAGGCTTCGGTGGCGATCCGCGACTACCTCAACCTGCCCGACATCCTGGCCGTGGTGGAGATGGAGAACCTGTCCACCCTGCAGCAGGTCGCCAACAAGGTGAACGCCGATGCGGTGGCCGAAGGCCTGGCCGATCCTCAGTACGTGCCATACCTGCAGGAAGGCAACGACGTCGGCGGCATCGACGTGGGTTTCCTGGTCAAGACCGCATCGGTCGGCGCCAGCGTGTCGCGCGTCGACGTCAGCGGCGTCACCCAGTACGGCAAGGACACCGTATGGACCGAACCGGCTGGCAGCACCAGCCTGCTCAACGACCGTCCGCCGCTGGCGCTGGATGCCGTGGTGCATTGGGCCGACGGCCGCACCTTCCCGATCACCGTGATCGCCGTGCACCAGCGTTCGCTCAATGGCGCCGACACGCTCGATGCAGCGGGTGAGCGGGTGCGCGCCAAGCGCCAGGCCCAGGCCGTGTTCCTGGCCAACCTGATCCAGGGCATGCAGGAAGAAAACCCGGAGCGCCGCATCACCGTGCTGGGCGACTTCAACGCGTTCCAGTTCAACGATGGCTACGTGGATGCGATGAACACCGTCATGGGCACGCCCACGCCGGACGCGCAGACCGTGGTCACCGGCGACGGCGCCGACCTGGTCAACCCGGACCTGACCAACCTGGGCGAACTGCTCCCGGACGGCCAGAACTACTCGTTCACCTACGACGGCAGCGCCCAGACCCTGGACCACGTGCTGGTCAACGACGCGCTGGTGCTGGCCACGACCGCGTTCGGCATGGACCATGCCCGGATCAACGCGGACTTCCCGGAAGTGGCCCGCAACGACGCCACCTCGCCAGCCCGCCTGTCCGACCACGACCCGGTGGTGGCCTACTTCGAACTGGCGCCCAAGGCCGACCTGGCCGTCACCGCCACGTCCAGCACCGGCAGCGTCACCGCCGGCCAGGCCCTGGCCTACACCGCCACCGTGCGTAACGACGGCCCGGAAACGGCCAGCGCCCCGGGCGTGGGCTTCTCCATCGCCGGCGCGCTGCCGGACTTGGCGGTCACCCCGTCCAGCGGCTGGAGCTGCGACACCGCCCAGGTCGCCGATGGCATGACCTCCGTGGCGTGCAACACCGCCACGCTGGACAACGCCGGCAGCGCCAGCTTCACCATCCGCGCAACGTCCATCGCTGCGCAGTCGGACAGCAACGCAACGCTGGCCGTGGCGGCCACCTCGCAGACCTTCGATCCGGATTCGGCCAACAACCAGGCCGTGACCAGCATCCAGGTCGCCGCACCGCCGACCGCCGACATCGCCGTATCCATCGACGGGCCGGCGTCCATCAAGGCCTATCAGCTGCTGACCCGCTACGTGGTCACCGCCACCAACGCCGGCCAGCCGGCAACCAGGCCGGTGGTGGTGATTGGCGGTAACACGATGAACATCCTGTCGCTGATCAACCCGCCGTCGGGCTGGAGCTGCAGCCGCCAGGGCAACCTGCGCGACATCCAGTTCCGCTGCACCGGCAACAAGGCGCTGGCCAACGGCGCCAAGGCCAGCTTCCCGGTTTGGGTGACCACCGGCACGGCACGCCGTGGCGGCACCGTCCTGGTCGAATCCACCGTCTCGACCACGTCAAGCGAAGCCAACACCAGCAACAACAGCGCGCGATTCACCACCCTGGTCAAGTAACGCCACGGTCAATCGCCTGACGAGAATCCGGCAACAAACGACGCGGCCCTTGATGGGCCGCGTTTTTTTGTGTGAACGCGACCCTACGGAAACGGTTGCTGCTGCGCTGCACGAAGGCAAACCGGGGTTCGGTCATTACCATTGCGCGGCTATGATGAAGTCCACATTCCGCAAGACCGACGATGCCATGACCCTGGCAGCCAGTTTCCAGATCGAATACCTGCAATACCTCAACCCGGACGGTACTTCCAACGGGCGCACGCTGCCCGCGCTGGCACAGGACACCGCCCGCCTGGTCGAACTGTTCAAGCAGATGCTGTTCACCCGTGTCTTCGACACCAAGGCCATCGCCCTGCAGCGCACCGGCAAGCTGGGCACCTACGCCAGCTGCCTGGGCCACGAAGCCACGCACGTGGGGATTGGCGCGGCGATGCGGCCGGAAGACGTGTTCGCACCTAGCTATCGCGAATATGGCGCGCAGTTCATGCGCGGGGTGAAGCCGCGCGAAGTGCTGCTGTACTGGGGTGGCGACGAGCGCGGCAACGATTTCGAAATTCCGCGCAACGACTTCGCCTGGTCGGTGCCCATTTCCACCCAGTGCCTGCATGCCTCCGGCGCGGCGCTGGCGTTCAAGCTGCGCGGCGAAGACCGCGTGGCGGTCAGCACCTGCGGCGATGGCGGTTCGTCCAAGACCGATTTCTATGCCGCGCTCAATTCGGCCGGCGCCTACCAGCTGCCGCTGGTGCTGGGCATCGTCAACAACGGCTGGGCGATCTCGGTGCCGCGTTCGGCCCAGACCGGCGCGCAGACGCTGGCGCAGAAGGGCCTGGCGGGTGGCCTGTTCTGCCTGCAGGTGGACGGCAACGATCTGATCGCCGTGCTCGACGCGATGGAGCAGGCGATGCAGCGCGCGCGCAGCGGCAACGGCGGCACGGTGCTGGAGTTCGTCACCTATCGCCTGTCCGACCACACCACCGCCGACGACGCCCGCCGCTACCGCGACGACGCCGAAGTCAAGGCCGCCTGGGAGCGTGATCCGGTGCCGCGCATGCGTGCCTGGCTGACCGCGCAAGGCCTGTGGGACGAAGCACGGGAAGCCGCCTGGAAGGAGGAATGCGGCCACCGCGTCGACGACGAGGTCAACGCCTACCTGTCCACGCCGGTGCAGCCGGTGGAGGCCATGTTCGACTATCTGTACGCCGATCCACCGCCGGAGCTGCTGAAGCAGCGCGCCGAAGCCATCGCGCGCGACCAGGAGCAGCGCCATGGATGACCACAAGCCCACCGCCAGCCATGACACCGTGTCGGAGTCCGCGCCGATGACCGATTCCGAAACCCCGACCGCCACGCCGATCACCCTGATCGAAGCCATCACCCAGGCGCTGGCCTGGGAGATTTCGCACGATCCGGCCGTGGTGGTGCTGGGCGAGGACGTGGGCGTCAACGGCGGCGTGTTCCGCGCCACCGCCGGGCTGCAGAAGCGCTTCGGTTCCGCGCGCATCCTGGACACGCCGCTGGACGAGACCACCATCGCCGGCCTGACCGTGGGCATGGCCGCGCAGGGCATGAAACCGGTGGCCGAGGCGCAGTTCGACGGCTTCGTCTATCCGATGATCGACCACCTGATCTGCCATGCCGCGCGCCTGCGTTACCGCACCCGTGGTCGCCTGCACTGCCCGATGGTGCTGCGCGTGCCGTGGGGCGGCGGCATCCGCGCACCGGAGCATCACTCCGAAGCCAACGAATCGATGTTCACCAACGTGCCCGGCCTGCGCGTGGTGATGCCGTCCTCGCCGCAGCGCGCCTACGGCCTGCTGCTGGCGGCGATCCGCGACCCGGACCCGGTGATCTATTACGAGCCCAAGCGCATCTACCGCCAGTACAAGGAACTGGTGCCCGATGACGGCGAGGCACTGCCGCTGGACGTGTGCTTCGTCCTACGCGACGGCGCGGACGTGACCCTGGTCAGCTGGGGCGCGCAGGTCAAGGAGACGCTGGAAGCGGCCGATGCACTGGCCGCCGAAGGCATCAGCGCCGAGGTCATCGACGTGGCCACGCTGACCCCGCTGGACTTCGACACCATCGCCGAGTCGGTGGCCAAGACCGGCCGCTGCGTGATCGTGCATGAGGCGCCGCGCACCGCGGGCTTCGGCGCGGAAATCGCTGCACGCCTGGCCGAGGAATGCATGTACGACCTGCTGGCGCCGGTCGAACGCGTGACCGGCCCGGACACGCACATGCCGCTGTTCCGACTGGAAATGAAATACATGCCCAGCACCGAACGCGTGGTCGCGGCCGCCAGACGCACCCTCGCCCGCGGCTAGGCAGGACACCGCCATGTCGCGCGCGCGCGTGATCACCGCACACCGTGCACCGGACCGCGAAGCAATCCGCATTGCGCGCGGCGAAGGCGCGGTGCTGGGCGCATCGGACACCGAGTGGCCCGATTTCGTCTGGGCCACGCTGGCGCAGGGACTGGGCGGCTGGATGCCCGCCGATGTCTTCCACCTGGATGACGTCGGCACGGCCATCGCCCAGCAGGATTACGACACCCGGGAACTGGAAGCCGACGTCGACGACCTGTTGACCGTCGAACGCGAACACGCCGGCTGGTGGTGGGCGCACGATGCGTACGGACGCAGCGGATGGATCCCCGCACGCGCCATTGAATTGATTCAAGAGAATGGGTCCTACTGATGTGACTGGGACCAACCACGCCGCACTTGAGTGCGCGTGGAGCAAGGAAGAACGAAGGAATTTATGTCGATAAATGACCGAGTGATGACGCCGCACCGCGTGCACTCAAGCGCGGCCCTCCGGGTTGCCGTGTCCGGCCGCCAGCCGGCCGCGCGCGGCTTGAACGGGCGGCAAGCCTG
Organism: Pseudoxanthomonas sp.; assembly: GCF_027498035.1. Classification (NCBI taxonomy): domain Bacteria; kingdom Pseudomonadati; phylum Pseudomonadota; class Gammaproteobacteria; order Lysobacterales; family Lysobacteraceae; genus Pseudoxanthomonas; species Pseudoxanthomonas sp. The sequence continues at coordinate 3,370,653 of NZ_CP114978.1, read as the reverse complement.
CAACTGCGCCGCGCACAACCACCTGGCGGCCGGACACGACAACGTGGATGGCCCCAATCACATCAGTAGGACCCAACCATGAGTGAGAGCAAGACCTTCCACCTTCCCGACCTGGGCGAAGGCCTGCCCGATGCGACCATCGTGGAGTGGTTCGTCAAGGAAGGCGACGTGGTGCGCCTGGACGAGCCGCTGGTGTCGATGGAAACAGCCAAGGCCGTGGTCGAAGTGCCCTCCCCGGTGTCGGGCAAGGTGCTGAAGCTGGCCGGCGCACCGGGCGACATCGTCGATACCGGCGCGATGCTGGCCCAGTTCGAACCCGACCCGAACCTGCCCCAGCGCGCCGACGGCCAGGACACCGGCCATTCGCATGGCCCGCCGAAAGCCGCGCCTGCCGCCGCCAGGCCTGCCGCGGCGCCTGCGCCGCAGACGGTGGTCGAAAGCTTCGACCACGAGCGCGACGATGCCGGCACCGTGGTCGGCGCGATGCAGTCCTCCAATGCCGTACAGACCGAAGCGGCCGTGGCCGTCGGCGGGGTCAAGGCGATGCCGGCGGTGCGCGCGATGGCGCGCAAGCTGGGCGTGGACCTGGCTCGCGTGCGCGCCACCGGCGCCGAGGGCGTGGTGACCATGGCCGATGTGAAGCAGGCCGCGGCCGATGGCTCGGCCAAGGTCGGTGCCACGCCGACGCCTGCCGCACGCGTCGCAGCGCCCGCACCCAGCCCCGCGCCCGCCATTGACCCCAACCGCGCGCGCACCGCGCTGTCGGCCAGCGGCAAGCCGATGCGCACCGCCCCTCCGGGCGTGAGCGCCAGCGGCCAGCCCGAGCCGCTGCGCGGCGTCCGCCGCAACATGGCCCGGGTCATGGCCGACGCGCATGCACAGGTCGTGGCCACCACCCTCAACGACGACGCCGACATCCACGCCTGGGTGCCCGGCAGCGATGTCACCGCACGCCTGGTGCGCGGCATCGTGGCCGCGTGCAAGGCGGTGCCGGCGATGAACGCCTGGTTCGACGGCCAGGCGCTGACCCGCACCCTGCATCCGCACGTGGACATCGGCATCGCCGTGGACACCGACGACGGCCTGTTCGTGCCTGCGCTGCGCAATGCCGACCTGCTCGACGCCGGCGGCGTGCGCGAATCGGTCAATCGCCTGCGCGCGCAGGTGCTCGACCGCTCCATCCCGGCCACCGAGCTGACCGGCTACACGATCTCGCTGAGCAACTTCGGCATGTTCGCCGGGCGCTACGCCACGCCGATCGTGGTGGTGCCGTGCGTGAGCATCGTCGCCGCCGGCCGCGCGCGCTTCCAGATGACCCCGGTGATGGGCGGCTTCGAATCGCACAAGGTCATCCCGCTGTCTGTCACCTTCGACCACCGAGCCTGCACCGGCGGCGAAGCGGCGCGCTTCTTGCGCGCGCTGATCGACGATCTGGCGCTGGCCGACTGACCCAGTCGCCTCGCGTCACCCAGGCAGCGCCGGCGCAAGCCGGCGTTGCCGTTTCCGGCCCATGCCCGCGGCCAGCGTAGGATGCGGCCCTGGTCCTCGCGCCCCGCCTGCCGATGCGTGGCACTCCCCTTCCGCTTCCGATGCGCTGCATGTCCTTCGATTCGCTTGGCTTCGCCCCCGATCTGCTGCCGTTCCTGGCCCGTGCACTGGAACAGGCCGGCGTCACCGCGCCCAGTCCGGTGCAGGCACGCGCTATTCCGCCCCTGCTGCAGGGCCTGGACGTGTTGATCCGCGCGCCGACCGGCAGCGGCAAGACTGCGGCGTTCGCACTGCCGCTGCTGCAGCGCTGCGCGCAGGCGCCGCGCTGCACCGCCCAGCAGCTGCATGCGCTGGTGCTGGTGCCCACGCGCGAACTGGCCACCCAGGTCAGCGAGACACTGGTGCAGCTCGGCAGCCAGCTGCCGCAGCGCCCGCGCGTGGCCACGGCCATCGGCGGCGTGTCGCTCAATCCACAATTGAAATCCCTGCGCGGCGGTGCCGAGATCGTGGTCGCCACGCCCGGCCGCCTGCTCGACCTGGTCCAGCACAACGCGCTGCGCCTGGACACGCTGTCCACGCTGGTGCTGGACGAAGCCGACCAGCTGCTCGCCCTGGGCTTCGGCGATGAACTGGACGCCATCCAGAAGCTGCTGCCGGCCAGGCGCCAGACCGTGCTGGTCTCGGCCACGCTGCCCGACAACATCGCCGCGCTCGCACGGCGCCTGCTGCATGCGCCGCAACAGGTGGATGGCGATGACAGCACGCAGCCACCACCGGACATCACCCAGCGCGCGATCGAGGTCGATCCGCAGCAGCGCACCGCGTTGCTGCGCCACCTGCTGCAGGAAGAAGGCTGGACCCAGGCACTGGTATTCGTCGCCAGCCACCACACCGCCGACACCGTCGCCGACAAGCTGGAACGCAACGGCATCGCCGCGCAGGCGCTGCACGGCACCCTCAGCCAGGGCCGACGCCAGCAGGTGCTGCGCGATTTCCAGGCCAATGCACTCCAGGTGGTAGTCGCCACCGATGTCGCCGCGCGCGGGCTGGACATCCCGGCGCTGCCGCTGGTGGTGAACTACGACCTGCCGCGCGCTGCGGCCGATTACACCCACCGCATCGGCCGCACCGGCCGCGCCGGCGCCAGCGGTACCGCAATCAGCTTCGTCAGTGCATCGACCGAGCCGCAGCTGCGGCTGATCGAGAAACGCCAGCGGGTGCGCGTGCCGCGCGAACGCGTCACCGGCTTCGAACCATCAGCCGAGGCAGCCGTGCCATCGGTGGTCGGCGATCACAACGGCGGCATCAAGGGCCGCCGGCCCAGCAAGAAGGACAAGTTGCGCGCGGCGCAAGCCGCGGCCAACACGCCCGATTGATTCCACGCACGGCCGCCAGCGCGGCCGCTGCTTCAATCTTCGTCGTCGAAATCCAGTTCGGCCGATGGCGCAGCCTTCTCGGCCGGAGGCGCATTGCGCGTGCCCGGCTTGGCCAGCACTTCGACGAAGAACTGATGGCCACCACCCGCCAGCAGCGCATCGATCCCACGGATCAATTCACCGGAAGAAATCGCCGCGGCACTGGCTTCATCGGCGCCCAGGCGCGCATCGAAACGCCACACGTCCGCGCCAGCCGGCAGCGCCTTGCGCTGTTCGCGCGCGATGTACTTGCGGATCTCGTGCTTGCTGGCCTCCAACAGGCGGTCGCGGTTCTTGCCTTCAATCTGGAGCTGGTAGGTCTTTCTCATGGCACATCGATCCAAAACGGCCGCCTATTGTGAGGCCCAGCGGCACCGCAGCGCGAATGCCGCAGCCGGACCAGGCAGAACGATGGGCGCCATTAGCTCCACATCGTTCCATCAATAAGCCCACCCGGGGCTTGAAGCGACGCCCGGGCAGGCAGAGAATGCGCGCCTCACCGCCCCATTCCCGCACACCTCCATGTCCCGCAATCCGCTGTTGATATTGCCGATGACCCCACGCGCAAGCGCGGGCCGGGTGTGCCTGTGCTGGCCGATGGACGCTGGATCCCGCTGATCCGCGCGCGCCATCCGCTCTACCGATCAAGCACCCACCCGGGTGCTTTTTTTATGCCTTTCCACCGCTGCAAACCCCAAGGAGCACGTGCCATGCACCTCGATCCGGAAACCAAACCCTAGCCGTCCGCGTCGAAGCCAACCGATGCGGACGGCCACTTTCGTTGGCAACGCATTGGAGTCACCCGTATGAACACCACGCCCCTGTCCCGCCGCCGCAACCTGGGCATCATTGCCCATATCGACGCGGGCAAGACCACCCTCACCGAACGCCTGCTGTGGCGGACCGGCGCGATCCATCGGATCGGCGAAGTCCACGACGGCGCAGCCACCACCGATTTTTCGGCCATCGAACGCGAACGCGGCATCACCATTGGTGCGGCCGCCGTGCAGGCGCATTGGGCGCCGCGCACCGAGCCCGAACATCACCTGACCCTGATCGACACGCCCGGCCATATCGACTTCGCCATTGAGGTGGAGCGCTCGCTGCGCGTGCTTGATGGCGCGGTCGCGGTGTTTTCCGCAGTCGATGGCGTGCAGCCGCAGTCGGAAACCGTGTGGCGCCAGGCGCGCCGGCACGGCGTACCGCTGCTGGCCTTCGTCAACAAGATGGACCGCGCCGGCGCGGCGTTCGACAAGGTCATCGCCCAGATGCACGACAAGCTCGATGCCACGCCGTGGCCGCTCGGCATCGCCCTGGGCGACGATGGCAGCTTCGACGGCTGGGTCGATCTGGTCGAACGCAGCATCGTCGGCTGGCAGCATCCGCAGCCGGCGACACGGCGGCCGTGGACCGACGACGAACACGCCCGTTACGCGCCTGCCCGCGAACAGCTGATCGCCGCCGTGGCCGACCACGACGACGCGCTGGCCAATGCCTATCTGGACGGCAGCGACATCGGTGCGGACCTGCTGCGCGCCGCCCTGCGCCGCGGCACGCTGGCCGGTGCCGGCGTTCCCGTGCTGGTGGGCTCGGCGTTCAAGCACAAGGGCGTCGAACTGCTGCTGGACGCCATCGTCGACTACCTGCCCTCGCCACTGGATCGCCCGGCGGTGCACGCAGAGAGCAGCGATGGCGACGTGCAGCTCGCCGCCGAGCCGGCCGGTCCGCTGGCGGCGCTGGTGTTCAAGATCACCCACCAGGAACACGCGGCACTGGCGTTCGTCCGGGTGTATTCGGGCACGTTGCGGGTGGGCGACCAGGTTGCGTCTTCGCAGCAGGATCGCCCGCGCCGGATCGGCCGGCTGGCCGTGGTCCAGGCCGACCGCGTGCACGACATCGACCAGGCGCAGGCCGGCGAGATCGTCGCGGTACTCGGCTGGAAGGACGTGGCCAGCGGCGAAACGCTGAGTGCGACCGCGCGGCCGTTACGCCTGGAAAGCATCCAGGCGCAACCGGCAGTGCTGTCGTGGCGGCTGAGTGCGGCCAATGCCAACGACCTGATCCGGCTCGGCCAGGGCCTGGCACAACTGGCGCAGGAGGACCCGTCCTTCCACGTCGCCAGTGATCCAGACACCGGCGAGACGCTGATCTGGGGCATGGGCGAGCTGCACCTGGAGGTGATGGTCGAGCGCTTGCGGACGGAGTGGAAGGTCGATGTGCGCACCGGTTCGCCACGGGTGGCCTATCAGGAGACGCCACGCGTGGTGCTGCACGGCGTGGAAGGCCGCTTGTCCAAGCAGACTGGCGGACACGGCCAGTTCGCGCGCGTGGTGCTGGACATCGCACCGCGCGAGGACGGGCAGGTGGTGTTCGTCGACCGTACGACCGGCGGCGTGGTCCCGCGGGCCTTCATCGCCGCGACCGAAAAAGGCGTGCGTGCGGCACTGGCCGAAGGCCCGCGTGGCTATCCGGTGGTCGGGGTCGAGGTCGCGCTGGTCGATGGCGAGGCACACGCGGTGGATTCGTCGGACATGGCGTTCCAGCGCGCGGCGTCCGAGGCGGTCCGCACCGCCTTGCAACGCAGCGGGACGGTCTTGCTGGAGCCGGTAATGGCGATGGCCATCGATACGCCGGCCAGCCATGTCGGTGATGTGGTCGGCGACCTGCAGCGACGCGACGGCCGCGTCCTGACGATCGAAGACCACGGCGCGCGCGCGGAAGTGCTGGCGCTGGCGCCACTGGCCCAGTTGCAGGCCTACACCACCGCGCTGCGTTCGCTGACCCAGGGACGCGCGTCGGCCAGCCTGCAGTTCGACCGCTACGCGCCCGCACGCGCGGCATGAAGCACGCAGGCCATTGGATTGGGGAGCCGGTCATCCGGCTCCCTTTTTTGTAGAGCGGAGCTCGCTCCGCTGGAGCCGTACCGGAGATCTGGTCGGAAGGCAGCGGAGCAAGCTCCGCTCTACAACACCCCGCCGACGCATCGATAATCGAGCAATCTCACCAAGGAACCCACCATGACCGATTCCAATCCGCATGACCTGCGCATCCTGGTAGCCGGCGGCAGTCGCGGCATTGGCCTGGCGATGGCCGACGCGTTCGCCCGCGAAGGCGCACAGGTCTCGATCTGCGCGCGCAGCGAAGGCTCGCTACGGGACGCCGTCGCCACGCTGTCACGGCACGGGCGCGCCGTGCATGCCCTGTCCTGTGACCTGTCTGACGCGGACCAGATCGAAGCCTGGGTCACGGCTGCGGCTGCGGCCTTCGGTGGTATCGACGTGGTGGTCAACAACGCCTCGGGTTACGGCAACGGCAGCGACGACGCCAGCTGGCTGGCCGGTTTCAACGTCGACCTGATGGCCGCGGTGCGCACCAACCGCATCGCGCTGCCACACCTGCGCCGTAGCGCGTCGCCATCGATCATCAACATCAGTTCGATCAACGGCTCGGTGCCGACGCCACGCGCCGCCGCATACTCCACCGCCAAGGCCGCGCTGAACTACTACACCGTGACCCTGGCCGCCGAACTGGCGCGCGAGAGGATCCGCGTCAATGCCATCGCCCCCGGCTCCATCGAATTCGCCGACGGCCTGTGGGACAAGCGCAGGACCGCCGAACCGGCGCTGTACGCACGCATCCGCGACAGCATTCCGTTCGGTCGCTTCGGCGCGACGGAGGACGTAGCCGAAGCCGCCGTGTTCCTGGCTTCGCCGCGCGCACGCTGGATCACCGGCCAGGTGCTGGCGGTCGATGGCGGCCAGGCGCTGGGTGCCTGACGCGGGCACGGCGTAAGCTCGCCGCATCGTCATCGCATGCCCCATCAGGGAACACACCATGGCCCACCGCAGTCGCCTTGCCGGTTTCATCATCGACTGCCAGGACGGCAGCCTGGCCGAACACGCAGCGTTCTGGAGCCAGGCATTGGGCCTGCCCGTCACCGATCCTGACGAAGGCGGCGAAGACCGCTATACGGTCCTGCAGGATGGTCCGGGCGGCCTGCATGTCGAAGTGCAGAAGGTTGGGCACCCGTCACGCGTGCACCTGGATATCGAGGCCGACGACATCGACGCCGAAGTCGCGCGCCTGGAAACCCTCGGCGCCAAGCGCATCCAATGCATCCGCGAGCGCTGGTGGGTGATGGAAGCGCCAACCGGCCATCGCTTCTGCGTGGTGCCGATGAAGGAAGAACGTGGACGTACGGCGCCAAACAAATACGTTTAATGCTTGCCGGCTAGATCGTCCAGAGAAACTCGCCGGTTTCGCTGTGCCCTTTAAATCGGATCGTGCCCTTGTTTCCCTTTGCCGACAAATGGAAAGAAGGTGGCTTGGAAGTGTCGCCGGGATTGACGTACTCAACTTCGATCCACTGTGCGTCGTAGTCAAAGCGCGTCACTTTTAGATCCGGCGATCTCACCCAAGGAATTTCTTTCATCTCGTCGAAGATGATCTGCATGCCTGTAATGACCGGACGATCATCATGGCCTACTTCAAACGTCAGGCTGTAGTGCTTGCTTGAAAACCAGACGGATGTCGTCGCAGCTGCAGGCTTCGCAATGCTGAGCAGCATTGCCATCAAAAGCCAGCTGAGCAAGGTGGCGCGGCTTAGAAAATTCAGCATTTCTGGTCCCCTTCCATGAGTGAGATTCAAGATTAATTGGCTCGGGGAAATGCGAATTGGATTTGGATCTCACAAAACATACTTCTCTACAAGCTCACCGCCGCTCGCGATCCAACCAGCAAGCTAGGCCTTGTGCATTGAGTTCGATGTCCATCGCCAGTGCCTGCTCGACCTGCGCATCGTCCAGCGGGACCTGCGCCTCGTGCGCACGTTGCAGGTAGAGCGCAGTCAACGCCTTGAGCAGCCTGGCGTGGCGATCAGGTTCGCCATCGGCGTCGCGGCCGAGTTTTTCCATCGCGTTGATCTGCACGTACAGATCCCGGGCGAGCTTTTCGACATCGGCATAGGACTGGCCGACGCGGTCGTAATGGGTCAGGTACATGCCGAGTGGCTCGTAAGCCAGCATGCGGGCGATGGAATGCTTCAGCGCGTCCGGCTCGAACTGCACCGGCGAGCTGGTCGGCAGGATGAAGGCGCCCTGCGCGCTGTCCAGTTCGCGGTACGACAAGCCGAAGGTGTCGCCGGTGAACCAGCAGCGGCTCAACGCATCCCACACGCAATAGTGATGGCGCGCGTGGCCCGGCGTATCGATGCACAGCAGCGGGCGACCGGCCAGGTCGACGACGTGTTCATCCTGCGCGATTACCACCCGCTCGGCCGGCACCGGCACGACCGTGCCGTAACTGCGTGCGATTTCCTCGGCGCCATAGACCGCCGTGGCACCGGCGATCAGCCGCGAAGGATCGATCAGGTGCGGTGCCGCGCGCGGATGCGCGACCAGCATCGCGTTGGGCAATTGCTGCATCAGCATGCCGGCGCCACCGGCATGATCCAGGTGCGCATGTGTGGGCATCACCCAGTCGATCTCGGCCGGCGTCAGTCCTGCGTCCTGCACGGCCTGCATCAGCAGCGGCATCGAATGGCTGGTACCGCAATCGATGAACGCACCGCGGCCGTTTTCCACCACCAGATAGGCCGCGCCGAAATGTTCGCGCTGGAATGCGGTATCGACGGTGTGGATCGTGTGGATCGTGTGGATGCCGTGCTGGCTCATGGCGCGCGTCGGATCGGGGAGATGACTCCCGATTCTAGGCAGCGCGCCATGCGCGCACGATCCACCCTTGGTCGCAGTTGCTTACGCCTGCGCGGCGGCTTCGCGCAGCTGCGCCAGCGCAGCCAGCACCTCGTCCGTTGACACCTGCAGCACGATATCCGTGGTCTGCAGCTGCTCAGAGGTCTCCGCGCTCTTCAACACGGCCACCAGCTGGCCGGCATCGCGCGGCGAGTCGAAACCCCGGCTCTGCACCAGCACGTTGCCCTGCGCATCGGACAGCTTGAAATAGAAGCGCCCGTCGGCTTCGCGGTACTGCTTGAACACCGGCAGTGCTGCCTTGGCCACCGCCTGCACCGCCACCGTCGCGGTGGACGTTAGGTCGCGCAGGCCCACCGCATCGCGCAGTTCGCGCAGGAACGGCGTGGCGTACTTGGCGCGCAGGCGCTGCGCACCGTCGCGCAGGATCGCTTCGATATCGGCAGGCCTGGCGATCAGCGTTTCATAGCGGTCACGCAGCGGTGCGATGTCGCGCTCGATGCGGTCGAACAGCTGCTGTTTGGCATCGCCCCAGCCGATGCCATCGGCATAGGCCTGCGCGAACGCTGCCGTTTCTTCCGGCGTGGCAAAGGCCTGGTAGAGCTGGAACAGTGGCGAGCCTTCGGTGTCCTTGGCCTCGCCCGGCGCACGCGAATCGGTGAGGATCGAGAAGATCAGCTTCTTCAACTCGGCGGGCTTGGCGAACAATGGAATCGTGTTGCCATAGCTCTTGCTCATCTTGCGACCATCCAGCCCAGGCAGCGTGGCCACGTGGTCGTCGATCAGCGCCTCAGGCAGCGTGAAATACTCGCGCCCGTACACATGATTGAAGCGCTGGCCAAAGTCGCGCGCCATCTCGATGTGCTGGATCTGGTCGCGGCCCACCGGCACCTGGTGCGCATTAAAGATCAGGATGTCCGCGGCCATCAGCACCGGGTACATGAAAAGCCCGGCGCTCACCGCCGCATCGTCGTCCTCACCATCGGCGCGGTTCTTGTCCACGGCGGCCTTGTAGGCATGGGCGCGATTGAGGATGCCCTTGCCGGCCACGCAGGTCAGGAACCAGGTCAGCTCCGGGATCTCGGGCACATCGCTCTGCCGGTAGAACCACACCTTGTCCGGCTCCAGACCGGCAGCCAGCCAGGTCGCGGCGATTTCCAGGGTCGAACGCTGGGTTCGCGCCGGATCCTGCGCCTTGATCAGGCTGTGCAGGTCGGCCAGGAAATAGAAGCTCTCGGTGTCAGCGGCGCGGCTGGCGGCGATGGCCGGACGCACCGCGCCCACGAAGTTGCCCAGATGGGGCGTGCCGGAGGTGGTGATGCCGGTCAGGACACGGGTGGTCATGCGCGAAGTCGATAGCGGAAGCAGGTCGCCCAGTTTACCCGCCCGGGTCGCAGCCACCGCGCTGGCGGTATACGTGCCCTCGCAGACCACCGGAATGCCCCACCTGCGCAGCGGGGCCTGTCTGGGCGCAGATGACAACGGGCCCGAAGGCCCGTTGCGCGCATGGAAGAACTGGCGCGATCAGTGATGCCTGTCGAGATCGCGCTGGAACGCGCTGACTTCCTGCTCCGCGCGGTCGCGGTCCCAGCCATAGCGCTCCTGCAGCTTGCCGGCCAGGTATTTGGAATTGCCTTCGGCCACGTCGAAGACGTCGTCGGTCAGATCGCCCCACTTGGCCTGGGCCTTGCCTTTGAGCTGTTTCCAGTTGCCGGCAATGATGTCCTTGTTCATACGTCACCTCATCGGTTGCGGTGGTGTCTTGCTGTTGCGCCACCATCCTGGCCAACGCCACGTTGTGCAGCCATGAGGCATGCGTGCAGGCCACGTTATCCGTTCAGCCCACCGATCGACTTTTGCCAACGACGTGCACGAAAAAGCCGGCTTGCGCCGGCTTCTCGCTGCGATGGGGCCAGGCCCCGCGCCAGGGTTACTTGGTGCCGGTGCCACCGGTCTTGTCGGCGGAATCTTCCATCTTGCTGCCGACCTTCTGGACGTCCTTGCCTGCACCCTTGACGGTATTGCACGCAGCGAGGGAACCAGCAAAGAAAACCGACAACACCAGCAGGGCAATCATGCGCTTCATGGACATTCTCCAGTTTGGCTTCCTGGTTTTCCCCCTCGGAAAACCTTGCCGTGAAGGCTGCCGACGCCGCCGTGGACACTGCGTGAACCTGCTGAACGCCAGTCGGACGGGATTCGAGGATTCCACGGGCGCACACACCATGGTCCGAAACAGCAGACAGGAGAAAAGTGGTGCCGCTTATCCGAATCGAACGGATGACCTACCGCTTACAAGGCGGTTGCTCTACCAGCTGAGCTAAAGCGGCACGGGCCGGCTGCGTGGCCGGGCGAGCATTCTAGCCGCAGTCACGCGACACGGCACGCGCAGCCTGCGCCTGTCGGCGGGCAAGTGCGCCTTCGCCTTCGCCCAGGGTCACGTCCAGCCACCACTGCGTGTCCTGGCCGACCGGCTCTAACTGCGCTTCGAATCCACCGGCGCGCAGTTCGGCCTGGCGGCGTTGTGCTGCCTCGCGGCTGCCATAGCGGCCCAGCGCCACGCCATTCGCCGAGGGGCCGCTGTTGATCAACATCAGGTCGCTGAAGCCGGCTGCGGTGATGCGTTCGGTCATGGCCTGCGCCGCGGCACGGTCGGCCAGGGGTGGCAGGAGGACCGCGTACGCCCTGGCCGGCAATGTCTCGGCTCGTACCCCGGCGCGGCGCGGCGCCGGGCTCAGACGCGCCTGTGCCGCGCGTGCGGCCGACTGGTCGACGAAGGGCCCCAGTGCCACGCACTGCGTACGGGCTGCCACTTCAGGCGCCGGCGGCGTGCTGGATGATGTCGCTGCGACCGTGTCCGGCAGTGCAGCGGGCTGCGCTGATGGCGTCGGTGCCAGGGAAGGTTTCGTCTTGGCCGGCGGCGTCGCGACGGAGGGTGCGGACACAGGGGGTGTCGCCCCCGATGGAGGCGCAGGGTTCACCCGGGCCAGTTCCAGGAGGGCGACATCGCGCGGCTGCTCGGGAACCACTGGCGCGGCCTCGGCGTGCTTCAGCCACCATCCAGCCACTCCCAGATTGAGAAATACCAGCAGGACGATCAGTGCGCGGATCAGCATGGGTTCGATTCTAGTCGGCGGTGACCGGAGCGGCTGACCACACGGCCAGGCCTTCCAACACCAGTCCATCCACGCGTCGCGCCTGGGGCAGCAACGGCAGCAGGGATTCGATGCCGCCACCATGCAACAGCAGGGTCGGCACCACGCCGAGCAGCGTCGCCGCCTGTGCCAGGCTGCGCTCGATCAATGCCACGGCGGCCCCATCGCAACCCGATGCCAGGGCGTCGGGCGTCTCTCGCGCGAATTCGTCGAACACCCCACCTTCGGCCGGCAGCTGCACGGCGGCTCGATGCAGGGATTGCCGCATCAGCTGTGGCGAGGGTGCGATGCGTCCGCCCAGATGACGCCCATCCGCCGCGACTACGTCGATGGTCAGCGCCGTACCGACCCCGGCCACCAGCCACGGCCCCGGGCCACGGGTGCGTGCGCCCAGCATCGCCAGGAACCGGTCCACGCCAAGTTTCCCCGGCGTTGCGTACGCCACCTGAAGGCCGGCCAGCGATGCCTGGGTACGCGCCAGCGAGACGATCCGGAAACGTGCCTGCAGGACCTCCAGCACCGCCGCAGTCAGCGCCGGCGAGGCGACGCTGGCCAGGCAGGCAGACAGGCCGTCAGGCGGAAGCTGTCCGGCCAGTCCCTGGATCAGGTCGCCCTGCCCATGGCCAATGGCCAGCACCTGGCCGGGCCTGCCGTCGGGCTGCACGCGCGCGCACTTCAGCCGGGTGTTGCCCAGGTCGAACAGCCAGCGCTCGGGCAGCCCGTCGGCCATGCTCAAACCGCCCGCACGCTGACTTCACCGGCATGGAAATCGCGCAGGCCCTGCGGCGTGCGCAGGCGCAAGGCGCCGTCGTCGGCGATGCCTTCGGCCGTTCCGAAGACGTCGCCGCTGTCCAGCCGCACCACCACACGCTGACCATGCAGCGCATCCAGCGCGGCATAGCGGGGCCGGAACGGTGCCAGGCCTTCGGCATCGAACAACGCCAGCGCCGGCAGCAGTCGTCCCAACACCGCCTGCGCCACGGCGTTGCGCGACACCGGCTCCGGCAACGCCTGGGCCAGGTCCAGCCAGGGCTGGTCGATCAACTCGGCTTGCGCGGCCGGCATGCGCACGTTGAGGCCCACGCCGATCACCGCGCGCACCGGACCACCCGCTTCGCCGCCGCCCTCGACCAGCAGGCCACCGAGCTTGCGGCCATCGATCACCAGGTCGTTGGGCCACTTCAGCCCGAGCTGGGACAGACCCAGCTCGCGCAGGCCTTCAGCGACGGCGACCCCGGCCACCAGACTCAAGCCCCCCAATCGCACCAGCCCGCCGCTGAAACGGCGCGCCAGTGACAGGTAGATATGCGCAGCCAGCGGCGAGGTCCAGGAACGGCCACGACGGCCGCGGCCGCCGGTCTGGCGCTCGGCCAGCAGCACCGCACAGCCGGCGGCCGGCGTGTCGCGCCGCAGCAGTTCGGAATTGGTGGAGTCCACGGTCCAGGCCACCTCCAGCGAGGCGATTTCGGCCTGCGCCAACGCTGGCAACCCGCCCAACAGCGCGTCGGCCTCCAACAGGTCCAAGGGCTGCTCCAGCGCATAGCCATGGCCGGCGCTGCCGGCAATCGCCACGCCGGCTTCGCGCAGGGCCTGCACCCGCTTCCAGATGGCGGTGCGGGTCAGGCCGGTTTCCTGGGCCAGCAGATCGCCAGACACCGGGCCCTGGGCCAGGCGCAGCAATAGCTGGCGTTCGCGCTGCGCAGGCGCTGAAAGCTGAACAGGAGAGGCATTCATCCGGGCCATTATGCGATACCCGCCGCGTAGCCCGAACCACGCTATGATGCGGGTCCGCTGCTGTGTGCCCGCCCCGGAGTCTTCCGATGCTTCGCGCCTGCCTTGCTGTTGTGTTGTTGACCTGTGCCGTTTCGCCCGTGCTCGCGCAGAACGGGCGCGGCGACGTGTCCGCGCCTGGCACTGCCGACGCGACGAATCGCACCGCTGGCGCCAGCGCCACCACCGCGCCGGAAAAGCCGGCTGCTTCCAGCGGCTATGTCCGCCCCTCGACCCCGGCAACCAGCCAGGGCGGCGGCGGAGACGAAGACGCGGTGATCCGCATGCGCGTGCCGAAATGGAACAGCTTCCTGCCCGGAATGTTCCGCTGATCCAGCCGTTGCTGCGCTGGCTGCGCGGCTAGCCTTCCCCGATCGACGATGCGACCTGGCTGCAAGCCAGCGAGGCCTTGCCGTGGGTGCGGGGTTTGACCCAGGCGCAGCGCCTGACCCTGCGCGACCTCGCCGCACGCTTCCTCCACTAGAAGACGATCACGCCGCTTGGCGAACTGGTGCTGGACGACGTCGCCCGCGTCCAACTGGCCGCACTGTGCTGTCTGCCGCTGCTGGAGTTCGGCGCTGGCGGCCTGCGCGGCTGGTCGCAGCTGATCGTCTATCCCGAGGCCTTCCGCGTGCACCGCAGTCATGTCGATGCCGCTGGCGTGCTGCACGAATGGGAAGACGAACTGGCCGGTGAAGCCTGGGACAGCGGGCCACTGATCCTGTCCTGGGCCGACGTGCAGGCCGACCTGGACGATCCAGCATCTGGTTTCTGCGTGGCGGTGCACGAGATGGCGCACAAGCTCGATGCACTCAACGGCCTGGCCGATGGCAGCCCGCCACTGCCCAGCGCCTGGCAACGCGCATGGACGCTGGATTTCCAGCGGCATTACGACGCGTTGTGCGCACGCGTGGATGCCGGCCGGCGCACGCGCATCGATGACTATGCCGCCGAGTCACCCGAGGAATTCTTCGCGGTGGTCAGCGAGTACCACTTCTCCGCCCCGCAGGTACTACGCGAGGCCATGCCGGAAGTGGCTGAACATCTGATCAGACTCTACGGTGCGCCGCCGCGACTGTTCTGACGCGCGCACCGCTCACGGTTGGGCGCCGGGCTACAGGCCTGGCGGCAACTGCACTTCGAAACGCTCACCGCCCAGTTCCTGCGAACGGCTGACGACCAGTTCGCCGCGGTAGCCGCGCACCAGGTCCTGGACGATTGCCAGGCCGATCCCGTGGCCCTGCACGCGCTCGTCGCCGCGTACGCCACGCTGCAGCACCTTGGCCACGTCTTCCTCGGCGATCCCAGGGCCGTCGTCGTCCACCGCCAGCAACAGGCCGGCACGGCGATTGCCGACGCTGGTGATCGGCGCGACGGTCAGCAGCACGCGCGAGCCTGCCCACTTGAAGGCGTTTTCCAGCAGGTTGCCCATCAGTTCCTGCAGGTCGCCCGGCTCACCGTGGAACCGCGCTTCCTCATCGATCTCGAATTCGCAGATCACGCCCTTGTTCGCGTACACCTTCTCCAGCCCACGCACGATCACATCGGCGTAGGGCTCGATCGCCACTGGCGCGGAGAACAGTGCATGCCCGGTCGAAGCCGCGCGCGCCAGCTGGTAGGACACCAGGTCGTTCATGCGCTTGAGCTGCACGTCCAGCTCGTCGCGCAAGGCCATCGCATGCACGCCGTCATCCAGCTGCGCGCGCAGCACGGCCAGCGGCGTCTTCAGGCTGTGCGCCAGGTCGGCCAGCGTATTGCGCTGGCGATCCAGGTTCTCGCGCTCGGACTCGATGAAGGCATTGATGCTTTCCGTCAGCGGTTCCAGTTCACGTGGATGGTGCTCGGTCATGCCCTGGGCCTGGCCGCGCTGCACGCGTTTCAATTCGGCGATCACGCGCTGCAGCGGCTTCAGGCTCCAGTTGAGGATCAACCCCTGCAACAGCAACAGCACCACGCCAGCACTGCCCAGGTAGACCCACAGCGCGTGCCGGAAGGTCTGCAGCTGGGAGTTCAGGACCTCGGTATCTTCGAGCACGTAAATCGAATAGGAAAACTCGCTCTGCGGACCACGCGCACCCCAGATGGTGCCAAGCCCGAAGCGATAGACGCTGCCCTTGCTGCCATCGAGCTGGGTCATCTCCAGCGGGCCTTCGAAATCCTTCTGGCCCGGCTTGAGCATCCGGCTGGATGGCAGGTACGGACCTAGCGTGGAGTCAGAGCCCCAGCGCCCGTTGGGCAGCACGATTTCCGCATACAGCCCGCTGCCGGGCTGGGCGAAGCGCGGATCAATCTGGCTGTCGGACGGGGGCAGCAGCTGCCCATCGCGGGCGAAGTCGACCTTGTTCGCATACGAGTACGCATAGCCTTCCAGACGCCGCTCGAGGTTGTCCTCGGCGGTGGTGACGAAGGCACGGTCCAACGCATAGCCGGCCAGCGCCAGGAACGCCAGCAAGCCGATGCTCGCGACCAGCACCTGGCGCGCGCGCAACGAGCGCGGGCGCCATTTGACGATCGGTTCGCGCCCGCCGCCTGCCGTCGCCTGCGCGGGGGACGGGACTTCGGGCATCAGCCCTCGTTGCGCGGAATGGCGAAGCGGTAGCCGCGGCCGCGCACGGTTTCGATGGGCTTGAGCGCGCCATCGGGGTCGAGCTTCTTGCGCAGGCGGCCGATGAAGACCTCCAGCACGTTGGAGTCACGGTCGAAATCCTGCTGGTAGATGTGCTCGGTCAGGTCGGCCTTCGAGACCAGCTCGCCGGCATGCATCATCAGGTATTCCAGCACCTTGTACTCGTAACTGGTCAGGTCGACGTTGCCGCCGTTGACGCTGACGGTCTGGGCCGCCAGGTCCAGCGCGACCGGACCGCACT
The DNA here is from genome assembly GCF_027498035.1 of Pseudoxanthomonas sp. Classification (NCBI taxonomy): domain Bacteria; kingdom Pseudomonadati; phylum Pseudomonadota; class Gammaproteobacteria; order Lysobacterales; family Lysobacteraceae; genus Pseudoxanthomonas; species Pseudoxanthomonas sp. The sequence continues at coordinate 3,354,250 of NZ_CP114978.1, read as the reverse complement.
CCAGGGTCGGCTTGGACCAGCCGGCGGCGCGGCGCAGCAGCGCGTTGACGCGGGCCAGCAGCTCTTCGACGTGGAACGGCTTGACCAGGTAATCGTCGGCACCCTGCTTGAGGCCTTCGACCTTGTCCTGCCAGCTCGAACGCGCGGTCAGGATCAGCACGGGAAATTTCTTGCCTTCGTCGCGCAGGGCCTTGATCAGCTCCATGCCCGACATCTTGGGCAGGCCCAGGTCAATGATGCCCACGTCGAACGGGACTTCGCGGCCCATGTACAGGCCTTCCTCGCCATCCTGGGCGGCGTCGACGGCAAAGCCTTCGCGCTTCAGGCGCGCGGCAAGGGTCTCACGCAGGGGGGCTTCGTCTTCGACCAGCAGAATGCGCATGGGTTCTCCTAAAAATTTGACTTGATGGAATGCGGCGGATGAACCAGGCGCCGTTCCATTCAGATTACGGTCTTGAGGGGTTAGGCCCGCGTGGACGCTGCGAACTCATGTCATTCCGTTCAGTTCCAGCGTCGCGGCGCTGACGGCTCTGGCTGGCCGGATCGTCGTCCATATAACGGACACGCCCGCTCTCATCCATCACTTTGACCCGCATGATGTCGCGACCATCAAACTGAACGCGCTCGGCGCCCAACACCCGCCCGCCACTCTCGGCCTGCGCACGACGGACCGCATCGGCCGCCATGTTGCGCGACCCGGCACCGTCATCAGCGAATCCCCCTCGCGCGGCCTGTCCACCCCCGGACGACGGTGGACCTCCCGACGCCTGCGCCCACGCCGCACCCGCGACGCAGCAGGCGATCGCAAGGGTCAGGCGGTGGTAGAGAAAGCGCGACTGAGTCATAACGGAATCGTAACGGAACTTTCCATGCAGGGATGAACCGCGACCGACATCCGACGAGAAGGGACGGCCAGTCTTGGCGCGATGCAGTGAATCCGCTCTGAACTTTCTGAACGGGCCGATGGCCCGATTCAGGCCGATGAATCCTCAGAAAATCTCGCCCACACAACATCTTAGTGAGCCACCTGCGGCTTCGATGGCGGACATCGGCACGCTGCGCAGCCCCAGCCCAGCCTGGGCCAGCCCTCGACGACTGGCAGGCGAAAGCCCGGCGGCAGCGCCCTGGCTCATCCAGACCGAGTCTGCCGTCAGGCTGATCGCGTTCCCGGCAAAGGCCAGTTTTTCGGCCGCCGACAGGACCACCACGTGCGGGCCATACAGCGCAGCCAGCACATCGAGCATCGCCCGTGGCGTCGCCAGTCCGTCCGGACTGACCAGCGCTGCGCGGCCAGCCAGCAGCGCCAACACCACATTGGTGTGGTATTCGCCGGGCGCCAGATCGAAGACCAGCGTGGCGCGCAGGCCGAAGGCGGCGTGCATCAGCGCCGCGCCTTGCGCATCGCAGCGCTCGGACAGGCCGCAGAAGCCGATCCCGCGCGCCCGGTCGATCACCAGCGCGCCGGTCAGCTCGCAGACGTGTGGCTGGGTGGCCAGGTCGGTTTCGGCATAGCCCAGCACGTCGGTGAAGAAACCGCGGATATCGGCGCGTTGCGCTTCGCGCTGGCGTACCGGATGACGCATCCGGCCGACGATCACCCGCCCCGGCGCGGTGGCGAACACGTTGTTGGGAAACAGCGCGTCGGGCGTGGCGGCATCACCGGCGAACGCGACCACCGGCAGCTGCGCCGACAACGCCTGGTGCAACTGCCGGTGTTCGGCGAGTGCTGCTGCAGCATCGAAGCCGGCCTGCGCCATGTAGACATTGTCGCGTGCCGATTCGTCGGCACGGGCAAAGCCGTCGGGCGAAACCAGGAACACCCCGCGCGCCGTCGCCGGGCCCGCATCGGGCGCCAGGGTGCGGACCAGGGCCAGGAAGGCATCGGGATCGCGGGTGATCAAGGCAGGCTTCCTGCAGGTCAGGCTGCGTTGGCCTGCGCGGCGTTGGTCGCAGCCAACGCCTGTTCGACCAGTGACCAGTCCGCACCCGGACGATGTGCGCCTTCACTGAGGATCTGGCGGAACTGGCGGCCACCGGGCTGCCCCGCGAACAGGCCCAGCACGTGACGGGTGATGTGCTTGAGCGCCGCGCCGCGCGCCAGCGCCGCTTCGACATAAGGCTGCAGCGCGCGCAGCAGTTCCTCGCGTGAGCGCACTGCGGTGCCGGCCAGCTGCGCGTCGGCACAATGCAGGAAATACGGGTCGTGGTAGGCGCTGCGGCCCAGCATCACCGCATCGACCTGGCCCAGGTGTGTCTGGATCGCCTCCAGCGTGGTGACGCCGCCGTTGAGCGAAATATTGAGCTGCGGACGCTCGCGCTTGAGCTGGTAAGCCCATTCGTAACGCAGCGGCGGGATCTCGCGGTTTTCCTTCGGCGACAGGCCATCGAGCCAGGCCTTGCGCGCATGCACTACGAAGGTGTCGCAACCGGTCGCGGCAATCGTGTCGATGAAGCCGGCGAAATGGCCGTAATCCTCCAGTTCGTCCACCCCCAGGCGGCACTTCACCGTGACCGGAATCTTCACCGCATCGCGCATCGCGGCGATGCATTCGGCCACCAGCGACGGCTCTTTCATCAGGCAGGCGCCAAAGCGCCCGGCCTGCACCCGGTCCGATGGGCAGCCGACGTTGAGGTTGACCTCGTCATAGCCGTAGTCCTCGCCCACGCGCGACGCCGCAGCAAGCCGATCCGGCTCGCTACCACCCAGCTGCAGCGCAACCGGATGTTCCATTGCATCGAAACCCAGCAGGCGCTCGCGATCGCCCTGCAACACCGCATTGGCGTGGACCATTTCGGTATAGAGCAGCGCATTGGGCGCCAGCACGCGATGGAACGCCCGGCAGTGCCGGTCGGTCCAGTCCATCATCGGTGCGACTTGAATCAAGGGGTTCATCGGCAGGCACGGGCGTGGCGCGTCGTGGGGACGGCCGCAGCGGGGATCGGGGAGGCCGCCATTATGCCAGCGCGCCGGAGCGTCTCTTGCGGCTGGCATCCCCGCATGTGACCGGCCTGCTTGCGCAGGCCGGCATCAGGTCCTATACCGGCTGCTGGGCGCCGGTCTGCCGTCGGCGCAGGACATCGCATGGATCGCACGTCAAAAGCATCCCGCCCTACCCAGATGGCGGCGGACCTCAAGGCCACCGAGGCCGAACTGCTGAAGTTCTCGCGCGGGATCGACCGGGTGTTGCGACGTCAGTTCGCCACCCGGCAGCTGCGCGCACTCCTGCAACCGATGCGCTCGGCAGCCGAACGCGGGCAGCCGGCCTCGGCCTGGCAGGTGTCATGGTGGACGCTGCTGGTCGCCGCATCGAGCCTGGCCTGGATCTGGCATGTCGGCCTGAAGCAACCCTGGCTGGCCTATGCGCCGATGCTGTTGCCACTGCTGGCCGCGTGGTGGCTGGAAACCTGGCTGCGGCCGCGCCTGTCATTGGCAAGTTACCGCTTCCGGCTGATGCGGCTGGAAAGCACCGATGGCAGCGGCCTGCATCCGGACGCCTATCTGGTGTCACCCTTGCCGGACCCCGCCAGCGGCTTTGGCAAGGTCTACTGGCGCCGCGCGCTGGGCGTTGAAGCAGGCGATCTGGTGGTCTCTGTCAGCGCGCGCGGCGAGCGCGGTGTGGCGATCATCCCGCTGCGTACCGAAGGCCGCCTGCCGGTCAGCGTGTGGGATCGGGAACTGCACCAGGACAACGTGCTGCCGCCGCTGCGTGACGCCACCCGCGCGCTGGCCCACGCTTTCGACGAGGCCTGCGACCGCTATGCCGCCAATGCGGCGGCGCTGGAACGCAGCCGCGTACTGCGCTCGACCCGTCAGGACCGCGCCGCGGTTGATCCGGACACGGCCTGGGCCGGGCTGCACGTGCCGCAGACCACGCGCCTGCGGGTGCAGTCACTGGCCACGCATTTCGCCAGCGGCAGCGCATCAGCCACGCGCGGCCTGCTGCTGTATGGCCCACCCGGCACCGGCAAGACCCGGGTGGCGCGCGCACTGGCCGACAGCTTGGGCTGTGCGTTCTTTCCGCTGTCGCTGCCGGATCTGAAAGCCGGCCACATCGGCCAGAGTTCCGAACGCGTGCGCGAACTATGGGACCGCGCCCTGGCCGAGCCCCGCGCGGTGATCTTCGTCGACGAATGCGATGGCGTGTTCGCCCGCCGCGACGCGGTCAACACCGATGGTTTCGTCGAGGACATCGTCAACGCGTTCCTGGCACGCTGGGATGGCTTTTCACAGCGTGCCAGCGTGTGGGTGATCGGCGCGACCAACCGGCGCGACCTGCTCGATGCCGCGGTACTGTCGCGCTTCGATGAGCAGGTGGAATTGGGCCTGCCCGATGCACCGGCACGCCTGCAGATCCTGCAGGGCGAACTGCAATCGCTCGGTGCCGCCGGTGCGCTGCCACCTGCAACCGCGCAGTTCACCCAGGGCATGTCCGGGCGCGAATTGTCCAGCCTGGCCCGGCGCCTGCATCGCGAACACACCGGGCCGCTGACCGATGCCGTGCTGGATACCTTCACCAGCCGCACCCGCGCGCAGGGCTCGACCGCCACCGATGCCAGCGCGCGCTGGCCGGCACTGGTGTTGCCCGCCGACACGTTGCAGGCACTGCAGACCACCGCGGGCCTGTTGAAGGAGGCCGAGACCTTCGCCGCGCGAGGCATCAGCGTGCCGCGCGGACTGCTGCTGTACGGACCTCCCGGCACCGGCAAGACCCAGATCGCGCGCACGCTGGCCAACGAGACGGGGCTGCGCTTCATCGCCGCGTCCACGGCGGAACTGAAGCAGGGCTTCGTCGGCCAGAGCGGTCAGAAGGTCCGCGAGCTGTTCGAACGCGCGCGCGAGTCGGCGCCGTCGCTGCTGTTCCTGGACGAACTGGACATCGTCGCCGGCGCACGCGGCGGTGACGGTGACAGCTTCACCGCCGAAATCGTCGGCCAGCTGCTGCAGGAACTGGATGGCTTCGCCGCCCACGCGCAGCACGTGTTCGTGCTGGCCGCGACCAACCGTGCCGACAAGGTCGATGCAGCGGTGCTGTCACGCTTCCCGCGGCGCATGGAGATCCCGCTGCCCGACGCCGATGGCCGCGCACGCCTGCTGCAGGTGCTGCTGCAGGGCAAGCCGCTGGGCTTTGCGCTGGACGATACCGCGCGCGTGCTGGCCCAACACAGCGATGGTGTCAGTGGTCGCGACCTGCGCAGCTGGGTCGAACAGGCCGAACAGCGCGCGGTGATCCGCGCAGTGCAGGCCGGTGACGCCGCTTCGGTACGACTGGAACTGGAAGACTTCCGCACCGCATCGTGATGGCGCGCTCGGCAACCGGCATGGCGGCTTCAGTCGAGCGGCCGTTCCCAGTGCCCGTAACTGCTGCGCAGGAGGTCGCGCAAGGCACGGGTGGGAACAGGCTTGCCCTCACCCGCGACGCGGCTGGCGATGCCTTTCCAGCCATTTTCGGCATCGTGTGCGCGTGCGCGCACCACCACGCGGCATGGCTGGGCCAGCACCTTGCCCAGGGCGCAGGCGAAGTACACATCGCCCGGTGCCCAGCCCGGCTGCTGGCCCAGCGCCACCACGTAGGCGCGCGGTACATCCAGATAGCGCGAAACCTCATCAGCGAACGCATCCGGGTAACGCGGTGCGTAGTCGTTGATATCCTTCAGGCGCGCATCGATCCAGGCATCGCCGGTCTCGACGTCATAAGGCTGCTGCGTGGACAGCGCGCCCACCAGCGGTGCCGTCGCACCAGCCTGTGCCTGCGCCGGTTGCCAGCACGACACCGTGGCCAACAGCAGCAGGCCCACCGATGCGCGCAGCGCGCGGATCATGGGTCCACCACCGCCGCTTCAATCCGCGCCAATGCCGCAGGCAGTTCCGATGCCGCCTCGACCTGCAGCAGGCGCGGCGCGTTCTCGGCCAGGTCGTGTTCTGTCTCGTGCGCCCAGGTCACGTGGTACGGCATGTGGATGCCCCAGCCGCCCAGGCCAACCACCGGCGCGATATCCGAACGCAGCGAGTTGCCGATCATCGCGAAACGCGACGGCGCCACGTCCAGCTCGCGCAACACGCGCTGGTAGGTGGGCGTGTCCTTCTCCGACACCACTTCGATGCGGTGGAACAGGTCGGACAACCCCGACTGCACGATCTTGGCCTCCTGGTGGAACAGGTCGCCCTTGGTGATCAGCACGATGTTGTGATGGGCGGCGATGGCCTCCACGGCCGCGCGGATGCCTTCGATCAATTCAACCGGATGGTCCAGCGTGGCCCGGCCGATGGCGATGATGTCCTGCACGTGGCGGGCGCTGATGCGCTCCTCGGTCAGTTCGATGGCCGACTCGATCATCGACAGCATCATGCCCTTGGCGCCATAGCCGAAGATGCGCAGGTTGCGCCGCTCCACCGCCAGCAGGTGCTCGGCCGTGCGCCGGTCGGACAGGTCGATGTAGTGACCGACGATCTGCTCGAAGGCGGCTTCGGCGGCACGGTAGTAGTCCTCGCTCTTCCACAGCGTGTCGTCGCCGTCGAAACCTACCCAGTCGATCTGCGTCATGGCCGGTCCTGCTTCTTTCGGGCCGACCAGCATACCGGGCACGGGAAGACCGGCCCATCCAAAAAAAAACGGGCGACCCGAAAGCCGCCCGTTTCTGCCCTGGCGCCACCGCGATGCGGCAGCGTCAGACCGACCGATCGATTACGACTTGGCCGGTTCGGCCGGCGGGGTCGAATCAGCCGGAGGCGTGGACTCAGCCGGTGCTTCGATCGACGGCGGGGTCGACTCGGCCGGAGCCGCATCTGCCGGCGGGGTGGCCTCGGCCGGCGGTGCAGCTTCGGCCGGAGCCGATTCGGCCGGCGGCGCGGCTTCTTCTGCCTTGGGACCACAGGCCGACAGCAGCAGCGAGCCGGTCAGGACGACGGCCAGGGCGGCCGGGGCCAACAACGTGTTGCGGATCTTCATCGAATGCTCCTTGTTGCGTGGTGGGCCCTGCAATCAGGCAGGAAGCCCGGACATGGGGTGAACTGCTTGATACGCGGGGTGGTGGCAATACAAGGCACCACAGCCGGCATGCCCTGTCCGCATGAAACGATGTCCTGGGGTCGCGGTCAAGTAAGCCCACCTCCGGGCAGTGCCATCCAGTCCACCGCATCAACTCCGCGCAAGCCGTTACTGGCCCTGCGATTGGCCTGCGCCGCCACCATAGTTCTTGACCACGAAGGCCTTGTATTCCTCCTGGGTCAGCTTGCCGTCGCCATCGCCGTCGGCCTGGCTGAAGATCTGCGACAGGCCGGGATTGGCCGCCGATTCGGCCTTGCTGATGGCGCCGTCCTTGTCGGTGTCCAGGTCGTTCCAACCCTGCTGTCCCTGGCCGCCGGAAGCCGCTGCGGACGACGGGGTCTGCGCGCCCGTCGCGGGTGCAGCGGTTGCGGCATCGGCCTGCTGCGCCTGCTGGGCAAAGGCTGGCGCGGCGAACGCGGCGCCCAATGCGATCATGGCCAACAGCGGCTTGCGATTCATGGTCTTCATCTGTCTTGGGAACTCCTGTGCTTTCCATTCGGGATGATGCGCAATGCAGCGCACGGCCCCACCCTGGCCGGTTCCGCCTGAATGGAAAAGACCCTGGAAAACAGCACCCAACGGCTTGTTAACCCCATGCGCGCAGCGACGCGCTAGGCGTGCCGTTAACGGCACGTGGTGCCAAGGTAAGCCACGCGTTGCCCTGTGATGCGTTGCAGGATTCAGTGCTCGGTATCGACTGCGGTGCCTGGCTTGGCAGCGTCGTCTTCATGCGAACGCGGGCTGAATGCGAGCCGCGCCAGCACCACGCCGACCACCGCACCGATGGCTTCCAGGATCACGCGCGCGCCCAAGCCGTCGGGATCGTGGATTTTCTGCAGCGCGATGCGCGCGTAGACCGGCGACTCCAGCTTGACCATGCCCAGGTAGAACATGTGCCAGAAGTCGATGCCCGCACCGATGGCCACGGCCATCACGCAACTCCAGCCGATGGCGTGGGCGTGATGGAGGTCGGCACGTGCCGCGATCCAATGCCACGCCGTGTACACCAGCAGGCCGACCAACAGGGCGATCGCACCGGCTTCAAGCGCGCCGAGCAGGCCGAAATGCAATGGAAGATTCATGGGGAGCGACGACTCGTGGGAGTGCGCGCGCGAAGACGGCGCAGGTCGCTACTGTAACAACGCCGCCCGGCGCTGCGGCTTCAGGCGTCGTTTTCCGCGCGGGCGATGAGCTGGGCATCGCCGTCTTCCTCCACGATCAGCGTCATGCTGATCGGGCGACAGCAGACCTGGCAGTCCTCGATGTATTGCTGGTCGCCCGCCGACACGTCCACGGCGATGTCCAGCGGCTCGCCGCAGTACGGGCAATGGATGGTCTGGAATGCGAGCATCGGCGCAGCCTGGCGGACCCGCTGTGAGGAAACGGTCAGGCGCGACCGGGCAGCGCCGGACGCAGCGCGCGCATGCGCAGCCACAAGCCACCAACGTGGACCAGCGAATACACCACCAGCGCCGCGGCAATCCCCATCGTCAGCGGGCTGGCGTTCTGGCCAGACGTCCCTCCCGTCGAAAAGGCGCCCTGCGACCAACGCCAGATCAGCCGGCCCAGAAGCACCACGCTCAGCGCGCCACCGATCCACGGATTGGGCGTGTACCAGCCGCTGCCATCGGCCCATTCGGTGTGCGTGTGGCGGAGCGAGAGCAGGCCAAGGCCCGCACCGAGCAGTGCACCCAACGCGATCCCCAGGGCGACATGCGGCAGGAAGCATGCCGCCAGCACCAGCATCGCGGTGACCAGGCCCAGGATCGACAAGCGCACGATGGCGCGGGTGGATTTCCACTGCTGCCGGCCGAAACTGCGGCGGATGCGGCGATAGTAGATGAAGGCAAACGCCACCATCGAGAGGTACGGCGTCAAAGGTGCAACAGCATGGGCAGGCATGGCACGGTCCTGATGGGCGGGCGACCCGTGCAGAGTGAAACCCAGGGACGCCGCGTACAAGATGCCAAGTGTCACCTCTTCGCCCTGACATCCCCGGCCAGCCCGCTGCCGGTGTTTGTTGACGAAGCCGTCAGAACTGACATGGCCTGAACAACTTCGCCGCGTACAGCCGCTACAACGCCGGTCTTGCCGCGCACTTCGCCGGCCTCTGCACTGGAGCCTGTCATGCATCCATCCGTCCACGGCCTGCGCGTCCTGTTGCTGCCGGCGTTGCTGGCCATGGCCGCTTGCGGCGGTGCCAAGGCGCCAGCGGTCGCCGGTGTGGAGGCGGCGGATGGCACCGCCCTGCCCTTCACCGTGACCCCGGTGCATGCGTTCAAGGAACCCTGGGCGATGGCGTTCCTGCCCGATGGCCGCCTGCTGGTGACCGAGAAAGCCGGCCATCTACAGCTGTTCGATCTCAAGACCGGCACGGCAACCGAAATCCACGGCGTGCCCCAGGTTGACTACGGCGGCCAGGGCGGTTTTGGCGATGTCGTGCTGCACCCGGACTTCGCCAACAACCGCGTGCTTTACCTAAGCTATGCCGAGGCCGGCCAAGGCGACACGCGCGGCGCGGCGGTCGCCCGCGCAACCCTGGCGCTGGATGCCGCCGGTGGTGGCACGCTGCAGGATCTCAAGGTGATCTGGCGACAGGTGCCCAAGGTGGAGGGGCGCGGCCATTACGGCCACCGCATGGCCTTCGATCGCACCGGCAAGCTGTGGATCAGTTCCAGCGAACGCCAGAAGTTCGACCCGGCCCAGGACATGGCCAGCAACCTGGGCAAGATCGTGCGACTCAACGACGACGGCAGCGTGCCGGCCGACAATCCGTTCGCCAGCCAGGGCGGCGTGGCCGCGCAGGTCTGGTCGCTGGGCCATCGCAACGTGCTGGGCCTGGCTTTCGATGCGCAGGGGCGGCTGTGGGCGCAGGAAATGGGCCCCAAGGGCGGCGACGAACTCAACCTGGTCGAACGCGGCGCCAACTACGGCTATCCCATCGTTTCCAACGGCGACCATTACGATGGCCGCGACATTCCCGACCACCCCACCCGCCCCGAATTCGCCGCGCCCAAGATCACCTGGAATCCGGTGATCTCGCCAGCCGGCCTGCTGATCTATTCCGGCAGCCAGTTCCCGGACTGGAAAGGCAATGCCTTCATCGGCGGGCTGTCCTCGCACAGCCTGGTGCGGATCACATTCGACGGCGGCAACGCCCACGAAGCCGCCCGCTATGACATGGGCCAGCGCATCCGCGAAGTCGAACAAGGCCCGGACGGCGCGCTGTGGCTGCTGGAAGACGGCGAAGATGGAAGCGATGGCCGCCTGCTCAAGCTGACGCCGGCGGCATAGCCGATTCGATCAACGCGTCCCGTCCCGCTCTTCCGTCGGTCGCCCCGCGCACAGCGGGTCGCTATTCCTTGGTGATCTTGTGCCCGCCGAAGCCATTGCGCATCGCCGACAACAGCTTGTCTGCGTAGGAATCCTTTTCGCGAGAACGCAGCCGTTCCAGCAGCGACAGGGTGATCACCGGCGCGGAAACGTTGAGGTCGATGGATTCGGCCACCGTCCAGCGGCCTTCGCCGGAGTCCTCCACGTATGGCGCGATGCCGGCCATGGTTGGATTCTCCTTCAGCGCATCGGTGGTGATGTCCAGCAGCCAGGAACGCACCACGCTGCCGGTCTGCCAGACCTGCGCCACCTGGTGCAGGTCGAGCTTGAAATCGTCCTTGCGCTCCAGGATCGCGAAGCCCTCGGCGTAGGCCTGCATCATTCCGTACTCGATGCCGTTGTGGACCATCTTGGTGAAGTGACCCGCACCGACCGGACCGACATGGCCCCAGCCGGTGGTGGGCGATGGTGCCAGCGTCTCGAACAGCGGCTTGAGGTGGGCCATGGCCGCGTCGGCACCGCCGATCATCATGCTGTAGCCATCGGTCAGGCCCCACACGCCGCCGCTGGTGCCGCAGTCCACGAAGGCGATGCCGGCTTCCTCCAGGCGCGCGGCGCGGCGCACGCTGTCCTTGTAGTAGGAGTTGCCACCGTCGATGACGATGTCGCCGGCCGACAGTAGCGGCAGCAGGGTGTCCAGGGTCTCGTCGACGATTTTGCCCGGCCGGCACCATCAGCCAGACCACGCGCGGCGATGGCAAGGTCGCGACCAGTGCGGCCAGTGACTCGGACGGGGTGATGCCATGGGCCCCGGCCCGCTGGCGCGCCTCGGGGAACGGGTCGAAGCCGCCGACCGTATGACCGCCCTGCACCAATCGCTGGGCCATGTTCGCACCCATGCGTCCCAGTCCCACCATGCCCAGTTCCATGCCCACTCCATCTCATGCCGCGTCATCGCGTGGCGCACATGATCCTCGCTGGAGCGTAAGCAGGTGGTGTGCGTCGCGGGCGACGCGTGGCACGGACCGTACCGCCGGCGGTTACTCCGGCACGCGGGTGATGTAGGCGCCGCTGCCGACGACCTGGAAGGTATCGTTGTCCACGCGCCGGACCGGACTGCCGTCGTCGAGTGCGTAACCATCGCGCGGATGGCCGCTGGCGGCGCTGTCGTGACCGGTGGGAAGAATGCGCACGCGGCGACGCTCGCCGGTGCTGTCCTGTGCGGTGAAGTAGCGGGTTTCCATCGTAAGTCCCTCCAAGGATGCGATGTGACGCGCAGCCTAGGCCCGTGGGCATTAAGACCGCCTGCACGCCGGAGGTGCTGCGCGCTCCAATCCCACCGTCCGCCTCGCTGCGCAGGCCGGAACCGACCGAGCAGGACATCCGGGACGTCCATGTTCACGCCGCTGCAAAAAGACAGGCCGACCCTCGCGGATCGGCCTGTTTCATGCGCGCCCGGTGCTGGAATCAGGGCGTGGTGCTGGTGCCCGCCTCGGTCTTGGGCTTGGCATCGCTTGCCGGGGCTGACGGCACCACCGTCCCGGCGGCCGGGGTTTCGACCGGCATCGGGACGGTTTCGCCCACCGGCTGCGGCTGCAGCGGTTCCGGCGCCGGCGGCGGGACTTCTTCAACCGGCTTGGACGCCGGGGGTGGGGGCTTCTTCACCGGCGGCGGCAGGTAGCGCTCGACCAGCTTGAAGAACGAGCGGTAGAAGTTGGGATCCTGCACGGTCAGGCTGGCCACGCGCACCAGCGAATCATCGGTGCTGCCGAAGGGCAGCGACAGCGAGCCAAGCGCGGTCCCGACGCTAGCCGAGGTGTTGGACTTGCGCAGGTTGTAGCGATCCTGGGTGGCGCTGGCGAACACCCAGGCGTCGCCGGAGGTCTGCCCCACGCAGGACACGCGGATGGCGACCTGTTCGTGCACTTCCGGTTCGGGCTGGAAATTCTTGTTGGCTTCCACCATCGACGCATCCGAACGGCTGACCACGTAGCCCTGGCTCAGCAGCGCGCGGCGCGAGGCTTCGCAGACCTGGTCGGCGCCGCGGTCGAAAGTGCGCGAGTAGGTGCCATCCGAGTCGAATGTCTCCGCCGCCAGCATCTCGCCCCGCTTGGAAAAGGGCACGTGGCCACAGCCAGAGAGCAGGAAGATGGCGACAGCCAGGGGTGCACAGCGCAACAGGGAAGTTCGCATGGGGACGGGTGGTACCGGAACGGGAACCCCCGAAGCATAACCCCGACCCGCGAAAACGGTTTCATTGGCGTGCACGGTTCGCTCAGTTTTCGTTCTGCCTGACACCGACTTTCGTGTCGCCGACACCGGGCGACATGCCCCCACGACCCCGTCACGGTCCGGCGCCTAGGCTGCGACCACTCCCGGCACCGAGGCGTTCCCATGCAGGCCCTGATCACTGGCGGCAGTGGCTTCATCGGCCAGGCGTTGTGCCCGGCCCTGCTGGCAGGCGGCTGGCAGGTCACGGTGGTGTCGCGCGACATCCAGGCGGCCGCACGCAAGCTGCCCGGCGCGGTCCGGGTGCTGGCCGACGTGGAAGGCGCCCACAGTGCCGATGCGGTGATCAACCTGGCGGGCGCCCCTCTGGCCGGACGCCGCTGGAACGATGCCTACAAGCAGACCCTGCGCGAATCGCGCCTGCGCACCACCGAAGACCTGTTGGCCTGGATGGAAACCCTGCGCGTGCGCCCGGCGGTGCTGGTGTCGGGTTCGGCCATCGGCTATTACGGCCCATGCGACGACACCCCGCTGGCCGAATCTGCACCGGCCGGCAGCGATTTCGGCGCACAGCTGGCTGCCGACTGGGAAGCCGCGGCCCTGCCCGCCCGCGAGCTGGGCGTACGCACGGTCCTGCTGCGCACCGGCGTGGTCCTGGGCGGCGGCGGTGGCGCCCTGCAGCAGCTGCTGACGCCCTATCGCATGGGCCTGGGCGGGCCGATCGGTGACGGCAACCAGTGGTTCAGCTGGATCCATCTGGACGACATCGTCCGCCTGATCCTGTGGCTGCTGGACCAGGCCACGCTGCACGGGCCGGTCAACGGCACCGCGCCCACGCCGGTCCGGCAGAAGGATTTCGCGACCGCACTCGGCCGTGCCCTGCACCGTCCCGCCCTGCTGCCGACGCCCGGCTTCGCGCTCAAGGCCGCGTTCGGCGAAATGGGCCAGATGCTGATCGATGGCCAGCGCGTGATCCCCGCGCGTGCCCAGGGCCAGGGATTCCAGTTCCTGTATCCGGACATCGACAACGCCCTGGACCAGATCGTGGGCGATCAGGCCGGCTGAGCCTTGAAATCCATCCCACGCCGCCATCGCCCGAAAGCGATCGCGGCGCCGGTTGACCGCATGCAGCTGGCGAGGCGACTCAGAACGTGGCGCCGATCGCCATCACCACGTTGTCGTGGTCGGCCAGCACGTCGTAGTCGTTGTTGCCCAGGTAGTTGGTGTAGGCCACCGAGGCGAAATAGTTGCCGGCAAACTTGGCCGCCAGCCCCAGCGCAACGGTCTTGCGATCTTCCACCAGCGCGCTGTCCACCGAGTAGCCATGCACGTCCTGGCCGAAGGTCAGGCTGGGCGAGAGCGTGGTGCTGCCCACGGCATAGTTCAGCTGGCCCTTGATCCGGTAACCCCAGGCCATCTTGGTGAAGTAGCCCTTGTTCACGCAGCCCTGCGGGTTCTGCACGGCCGAGCAGCTGCCGTCATAGCCTTCCGGCGAATAGCCCCAGGCAAAACCACGGCCATAACGTGCGGTGTCCAGCCCTGGCAGGTTGACGTGCTGCCAGGCAGCTTCGCCCACCAGCAAACCGCTCTGCGCGCCGAGCAGCGGGCCGAAGCTCCGCAGCGCCGACAGCTGGCCCTGCCATTTGTGGAAGCGGTCGTACCCCTTCAGCAGGAAGCCTTCGTCCTGGCCCAGGGTCCGGTCGCCGACCGGCCCGCCGTTGCGGGTCAGCGCGGCGAACATGTCGGCCGTGTTGATCTGCACCGGCAGGTTGTCCGAATAGCTCACTTCACCGGCGAACTTCCACTTACCGGCCTTGTGCGAGGCCGACGCGCCCATCAGGTGGATGCCATTGGGGTATTCCCAGGACTCGGTGATGGTCGACAGGCGCGTGGACAACGCGGCGTAGGTGGCCGGCACGCCGGCGGCTTCCAGGGTCGCGGTCAGCGTGGGATTGGTCAGCGCGCTGTTGGGCGTGGTGGCGTTGAGGATGGGCGTGCGCGAGTTGTAGCGCATCCAGTACACGCCGATCTCGGTGGCGATCGGCTTGAGGGTGTAGTGCGCAGCCACGCCGTACTGGCCACTGTCCTTGCCTTCGATGTCGGTGCCGCGCGGCAGATAGGCGCCCACCGCATTCATGTAACCGTCGCTGAGCCACTGCCCGGCATCGGCCGACGCGGCGTTGATCGGGTAATAGGCATTGGACTGCAGGCCCGAGCAGCCGCTGTCGATGCCGATGTCGGTGCCCGACCAGAACGTGCCGCACGGGTCCAGCTCCGCCGCGCGCCATTTCCACTGGTAAAAGCCTTCCACGCTCAGGCCGTTGTCGAAGCTCAGCTTGTTCCACAGCATCTCGACCGGCAGCTGGGCTTCGGTGGCCGCATCGGTGCCCGGGCGGCGCAGGGTGGTGGCGTCCAGCGGATTGACCTGGTTGAGACCATTGAAGAACACGCCCTCGCCCCACTTCACCCGCTGCTTGCCCACGCGCGAATCCAGCTGGGTGTGCTCGCCCAGGTTCCAGCGGCCATACAGATAGGCGTCCAGCAGCATGCCGCCGGAAAACTTGTTGGACTGCGAGAACCCGTCGTCACTCAACGGCGCATTGGCTTCGAAACCGCTGGGCTGGTTGCCCTGCGGCACGTCATTGTCCTTCTGTGCGGTGTCGTACCAGGCGCGACCACTGACCGCCACGCCCAAGTTGCGCCACTTCAGGTCCACACCGGTGGTGACCTTGAACAGCGCCGAATAGGTGTCGCCGGCGTCGTAGTTCAGGTTGCCGTCGTCGGAGGTGTCGCTGCCGTCGCCGCCCTTGGCCTGCCCGTCGGAGCGGAAGCCCTTGCCCACCAGGTGCGAGGAGGCGCCGGTGGTGCGCACGCCCATGCCGAAGGTGGCGCGCGTGATCCAGATACCCGTGACTTCGCCGTCGGCAAGCTTGAATTCGGCGGCATGCAGCGGCCCGGCGATGGCGGCAGCCAGCAGGCACAGCGCGGGCATGGCCACGCGCGCAGGACGGAAAGCAGCGGACTTCGACATCATCTTCGTTACCGGGGCGTTAAAAGCGGCGTGCTTTATACCACCCGTGGCGACAGGTGCCGACTTTGGTTGCAGGGGTTACCAAAACCCCGTGAATTCAGGCATCTGCGCACGATATGGCGCGTGATGGAAATCACCCCGTTGATCGGGATCCACTCAGTCGGCAAGCGCCTCCGCCGCGACGACATGCCGGCCAGGGCGCGCCTGCAACGCGGCATCGACCAGGGCCGTGGCGATACGCTCGGCCGGGTTCACCCGCATGCGCCTGGGCAGTACCGGACCCAGGGCCCGCAGTGCGATACCCGCGAGGTGTTCACCCGTGCGCCGGCCAGCACGCTCGCCACCGATCAGCCCGGGGCGCACCAGCGTCAGCGAGACATAGCCGAGCGCTTCGAGATCACGCTCCAGGTTGCCCTTGACCCGGTTGTAGAAGAAGCGCGAATCCGGGTCGGCACCGGCGGCCGAATTCAATGCATACGACAGCGCGCCTCCCTGCAGGGCCAGGCGCGCGACCGCCAGCGGATAGTCGTGATCGACGCGGGCGAAGGCCTCGCGCGAACCGGCCTGTTTCATGGTGGTGCCCAGCGTGCAGATCACACTGTCCGCCTTCCACCAATCCTGATCCACCGGTAGTGCATCGAAATCCACCACCGGGTTGAGCAGCTTGGCGTGCACGGTTTCCAGCGAACGACGCGTCGGCGCGACCACGCGCTCCACCGTGTCTTCCACCAGCAACTGCGATAGCACATGGCGACCGACCAACCCGGTCGCGCCCACCAGCATCACCTGCATCATCGTGACCCGCACCACACACGCAACAAGACCAACCCCAAGCCTAGCGCAGGCAGGCGCTCACGTGCGCCATGTGCCACGGCTTCAGGCGTTGACGTCCACCACCACCCGGCCACGCACCCTGCCAGCAAACAAGTCATCCACCACACGCGGAACATCGGCCAAGCCCACCTGCGTGGTCATGGATTCCAGCAGGGAGGGATCCAGGTCCGTGGCCAGGCGACGCCATGCTTCCTCGCGCACGGGCTGCGGCGCGTTGACCGAATCGATGCCCGCCAAGGTCACGTTGCGCAGGATGAAGGGCAACACGGTGGTGGGCAGGTCGCTGCCCTGGGCCAGGCCACACGCGGCGACGGTGCCGCGGTAGCGCGTCTGCGCCAGCACGTTGGCCAGGGTGTGGCTGCCGACGCTGTCGATGGCGCCTGTCCAGCGTTCTTTCTGCACGGGCTTGCCGGCTTCGCCGAGCGCCTGGCGATCGATGACCTCTGCCGCGCCAAGCGACTTCAGATGCGCCGCTTCTTCCAGGCGCCCGGTCGAAGCCACCACGCGATAGCCGAGCTTGCCCAGGACCGCGATCGCAACCGAGCCCACGCCGCCATTGGCGCCGGTGACGAGGATCTCGCCATCGCCGGGCTTCACGCCGTTGTGCTCCAGCGCCAGCACCGACAGCATCGCGGTATAGCCGGCCGTACCGATGGCCATGGCCTGGCGCGCATCGAACGCCGCGGGGCGGTGCACCAGCCATTCGGCCTTCACCCGTGCGCGTTGCGCGTAACCGCCGTGATGGGTCTGGCTGAGCGCCCAGCCATTGACCAGCACCGGATCACCCGCCTTGAATTGCGGATTGTTCGATTCGACCACGCTGCCGGCCAGGTCGATGCCACCGATCAGCGGAAATACCTGCACGACCGGCGCCTTGCCGCTCAGCGCCAGTGCGTCCTTGTAGTTGACCGTGGAATAGTCGACTGCGACGGTGACCTCGCCGTCCATCAGGTCGCTGTCTTCCAGCGACACCAGTTCCGGGGCGAAGCCATGCTCTGTCCTGGTGACCTGCAATGCCTTGAACGCCATCGTGCTTGCTCCTGCTTCTGTGCGAAGCCGGGCATGCTAATCGTCATGCCGTGAGCGGGACAGAACGTACAATCGTGTGCGTCAGTATCACCGGTGTTCCTGTGGCCATGCGCAAGCAACTGGATTTCAAAAGCGGCTGTACCGTGGAAGTCACGCTGCACGTCATTGGCGGCGTGTGGAAGCCGCTGATCCTATTCCACCTGCTGACCGGCAAGCTGCGTTTCATGCAGCTGCAACGCCGCGTGCCCAACGCGACCCAGCGCATGCTGACCCTGCAGCTGCGCGAACTGGAAGCCGATGGCGTGATCCGGCGAGAGGTCTTTCCCGAAGTGCCTCCGCGCGTGGAATACGAGCTGACCGGGTTCGGCCGTACCCTGGAACCAGTGCTGCTGATGCTGCGCGACTGGGGCTCGACCCACATGGAGACCCTGCGCCCTGCCGACGAGCCCCCGCCAGCCGAGGTGAACAGCTGCAAGCCTGGAGGTCGCACCGCGACTGCGCGTGCCTGAGGTTCCCAGGCGTCGTCGCCATGCTCCCGCGCACCGCGATGCTGCGAAAACGGCATCACTGAACGCGCAGAACTGACGACTCCGCATCGCCAAGCATCAGGCGGTTGACTAGAATCATGGCCTTGCACGAAGCATAGCCAGCCCCCAAGCCGACAGACATGCCAGGAACGGCCCCCCTGACCGACACTGCCCTCGTTGTTTCACGATCACCACGCATGCCGGTGATCCTGCCGTGCTTCGCGTTGGCTAGCCTGGCCGGCTTCATCCTGATCACCATCAGCGTGCATCTGTTGCGTCCGGATCTGGACGTGGTGCGCAACCAGATGAGTCTTTACCTGATCGGCCCCTGGGGCCATCTGCTGCAATCGGGTTACTGCCTGCTGAGCCTGGGCATGCTGGCCCTGGTCTTCGGCCTGCACGGCAGCCTGCAGCCACGCGCGCGCAGCGTGGTGCCCCTACTGTTGTTCGGCGTTGCCGCCGTCGCGCTGTGCGTCACGGCCTATGCGTGGATGGACATGCCCGGTGTCCCGGTCACGATGCAGGGCCGCCTGCATCGCCACGCCGCGACGACCACGTTCCTGGCGGCGGCGATCGGCGTCAACTGGCAGGCCATGGCCTTTCGTCTTGACCGGAGCTGGCGCCCGCACATGGTGTGGGCCCTGCCCTGGGCGATGCTGTGCTTCCTGTCGCTATCGCTGCTGGGGCTCTGCCCCGAATCGATGATCGGACTGGGCCAGAAGTCGGTGATCGTCGTGATCCTGGGCTGGCTCGGCGCGGTCTCGCTCTGCCAGCTACGCCTGGTCCGCCTGCAGGAAACGGCCGAGCGATAGGGCAGCGGACACATGCCTGCGCCCGCCCGCTTTCATCAATGTGCGGTTTGCTTGCCGCGCAACTTGCCGAACAACAAGACCGCGCCCAGCACGATCGCGCCCGCGGCGATGCCGACAACCGCATTGAACAGCGTGCTGACGACCGTACCGGCCATGCCCTGTGGCAGCACGCCCTCGATGACGTGGTGCAGGGGCCCGATGTTGTGGACCAGGATCCCACCGCCCACCAGGAACATCGCGATCGTGCCGGCGATGGAGAGAAATTTCATCAATAGCGGCGCGGCCACCAGCAGGCCTCGGCCGATCGTCGCCAGCGCGGTACCTTTCCGGGTAAGCCACAGGCCCAGGTCGTCCAGCTTCACGATTGCCGCGACCAGGCCGTAAACGCCGACGGTCATCGCAATGGCAATCAGCACCAGCGCCAGGACCTCCTGCAGGAACGGGGGCGGCGGCGAGCGTTCGCTGAGTACCCCAAGCGACAGCACGATGATCTCGGCCGACAGGATGAAATCGGTCCGGATCGCCCCCTTGATCCTGTCTTTCTCCAAGGCGACTACGTCCACGCTGTCGTCGGACAACGCCTTGAGCTGTTCGGTACGCCGAGTCGCGTCTTCCTCTTTGGAATGCAGGAGCTTATGCGCGAGCTTCTCCACGCCCTCGAAGCACAGATACGCGCCACCGATCATCATCAGATAGGGAATCGCAGCCGGCAGCCAAGCGCTGATCGCCAATGCCGCCGGGACCAGGATTGCCTTGTTGACCAGCGAGCCCTTGGCCACACCCCAGACCACCGGCAGTTCGCGATCTGCCTTCACTCCCGTGACCTGTTGCGCATTGAGCGCCAGGTCGTCGCCCAGCACGCCAGCGGTCTTCTTCGCGGCGACCTTGGTCATCACCGCGACGTCGTCGAGCATGCTGGCGATATCGTCGAGCAGGGTGAACAGGCTGGCTCCGGCCATGCGGTGCATCTACCAAAGTGGGTGAGGCCCGCATTGTGCATGGCGCCCCAGGAAAACGGGAACACGCGACCAAATGAATAGCGAATCTTCCCTGGCCCGCAGCCATGCGCCAGGGCATCCACCACGAAGGGGATGTGGCCCGTAGATCGCCACAAGGGCTGGCAGACCGTCCAGCAACGGAATCCCTCGTTCCTCCAAGGCCGTCACACTGGCATCCAACACAAAAGCGCCGGGCAATGCCCGGCGCTTTCTGGATCATGCGATGGATCAACCCGCTATCTGCGCACGCACCGCTTCTCGACCACGCGATCGCCCTTGTCGATCTGCCTGTTGCCCTGGATTGTCCGCCCTGCTGCGCCTCCCGCGACAGCACCTCCGACCGTGGCCAGCTTCTTGCCTTTGCCGCCGCCGACCTGGCTACCCAGCAGTCCGCCAAGGACGGCGCCGGTCGCGGTACCGGCAATTCGGTTCGGATCCTTGCTGTTCTTCTGGACCTCGACATTGCTGCAGACCACGCGCGTCCCATCATTGAAACGACGCCCTTCATCTTCCGGCCCGTAGGCCTGTGCGAATGCCGTAGCGGCAATGCCCAGCAGGCCGGCACTTAGAATCAGTGTGTTCGCTTTCATGGCGCACCTCCATTGACTGCGTTGATGCGAATTCCATCAGGCCACGCCGCATCAGAATCCGTGGTGAAGAAGCCACGATCTCCGTGGAACGCGCGGCCACTGTTCAGCGGCGAGCACATGACATCAACCTGAAGTGAGCGCACCTTTTCGAAACGTCCGCGCTGCACAGGGTGGTGGATTCAGGCAGGTAACCCAGTCACCGCCCACCGTTGATGCCAAAGCCGAGGTCTTCATCCCCTGCCCCGTAGTCCGTGGCAGGTTGTAGCGCCCGAGCCGCGCATTAATGCCAGCGTCTCCGTATTAACTCGCGCCAGCTTTTGCCAGTGCCGAGTCCTGGGCGCCCTTTTGCTTCGGGCAAAGAAGAACCCCGCAGATCTTTCGATCTACGGGGTTCTGGGGTAAGGCCCTGGCGATGACCTACTCTTGCATGGCTTAAGCCACACTACCATCGGCGCAGCTGCGTTTCACTTCCGTGTTCGGGATGGGAACGGGTGGGACCACAGCGCTAATTTCACCAGGGAGACAGTTGGAGCGTCGCTATCCGTTGAAGCTGGATTGAGCGCCTGACTCGCGTATTTACTTGTGACGTAGTGAGTTCGTTTTGATGCCATCGACACGTGTTGTCGAGGTTAAGTTGGTCATCGGGTTAAGCCCGAAGCCACTTGAGGTTATATGGTCAAGCCACACGGATCATTAGTATCAGTTAGCTCAATGCATTACTGCACTTACACACCTGACCTATCAACCACCTAGTCTTGATGGTTCCTTTAGGGGACTTGTGTCCCGGGAGATCTCATCTTGAGGCGCGCTTCCCGCTTAGATGCTTTCAGCGGTTATCGCTTCCGAACATAGCTACCCGGCAGTGCCACTGGCGTGACAACCGGAACACCAGAGGTTCGTCCACTCCGGTCCTCTCGTACTAGGAGCAGCCCCTCTCAAATCTCCAACGCCCATGGCAGATAGGGACCGAACTGTCTCACGACGTTCTGAACCCAGCTCGCGTACCACTTTAAATGGCGAACAGCCATACCCTTGGGACCGACTACAGCCCCAGGATGTGATGAGCCGACATCGAGGTGCCAAACACCGCCGTCGATATGAACTCTTGGGCGGTATCAGCCTGTTATCCCCGGAGTACCTTTTATCCGTTGAGCGATGGCCCTTCCATACAGAACCACCGGATCACTAAGACCTACTTTCGTACCTGCTTGATCCGTCGATCTTGCAGTCAAGCACGCTTATGCCTTTGCACACAGTGCGCGATGTCCGACCGCGCTGAGCGTACCTTCGTGCTCCTCCGTTACTCTTTGGGAGGAGACCGCCCCAGTCAAACTACCCACCATACATGGTCCCCGATCCGGATAACGGACCTAGGTTAGAACGTCAAGCACATCAGGGTGGTATTTCAAGGATGGCTCCACTGCAGCTAGCGCCACAGTTTCATAGCCTCCCACCTATCCTACACAGACGAACTCAACGTTCAATGTAAAGCTATAGTAAAGGTTCACGGGGTCTTTCCGTCTTGCCACGGGAACGCTGCATCTTCACAGCGATTTCAATTTCACTGAGTCTCGGGTGGAGACAGCGCCGCTGTCGTTACGCCATTCGTGCAGGTCGGAACTTACCCGACAAGGAATTTCGCTACCTTAGGACCGTTATAGTTACGGCCGCCGTTTACTGGGGCTTCGATCAAGAGCTTCGCCTTGCGGCTGACCCCATCAATTAACCTTCCAGCACCGGGCAGGCGTCACACCCTATACGTCCACTTTCGTGTTTGCAGAGTGCTGTGTTTTTGATAAACAGTCGCAGCGGCCTGGTCACTTCGGCCTCCCCCAGCTATTCACCAGAAGAGGCGCACCTTCTCCCGAAGTTACGGTGCTATTTTGCCTAGTTCCTTCACCCGAGTTCTCTCAAGCGCCTGAGAATTCTCATCCTACCCACCTGTGTCGGTTTACGGTACGGTCTGCGTAAGCTGAAGCTTAGGAGCTTTTCCTGGAAGCGTGATATCAGCAGCTTCGCCCTAAAGGGCTCGTCCTTAGTCTCAACGTTGCTCCCCCGGATTTGCCAAAGGGAACCGCCTCAACTCTCTCACCAGGACTACCAACGCCTGGCCTGCCTAACCTTCTCCGTCCCTCCATCGCACTTACGCGAGGTGCAGGAATATTAACCTGCTTCCCATCGACTACGGCTTTCGCCCTCGCCTTAGGGACCGACTAACCCTGCGTCGATTAACGTTGCGCAAGGAAACCTTGGGCTTTCGGCGTGGGGGCTTTTCACCCCCATTATCGTTACTCATGTCAGCATTCGCACTTCCGATACCTCCAGCAACCTTCTCAAGTCACCTTCAACGGCTTACGGAACGCTCCTCTACCGCGCATCACAAAGTGATGCACCCCAAGCTTCGGTTCACTGCTTAGCCCCGTTAAATCTTCCGCGCAGACCGACTCGACCAGTGAGCTATTACGCTTTCTTTAAAGGGTGGCTGCTTCTAAGCCAACCTCCTGGCTGTCTATGCCTTTCCACATCGTTTTCCACTTAGCAGTGAATTTGGGACCTTAGCTGTGGGTCTGGGTTGTTTCCCTTTTCACGACGGACGTTAGCACCCGCCGTGTGTCTCCCATACAGTCCGTCTTGGTATTCGGAGTTTGCAATGGTTTGCTAATCCGCGATGGACCGCTAGCCATAACAGTGCTCTACCCCCAAGAGGATACATATGAGGCGCTACCTAAATAGCTTTCGAGGAGAACCAGCTATCTCCGGGTTCGATTAGCTTTTCACTCCTAATCACAGCTCATCCCCGTCTTTTGCAACAGACGTGGGTTCGGGCCTCCAGTACCTGTTACGGCACCTTCACCCTGGCCATGACTAGATCACCCGGTTTCGGGTCTACTGCCCGCGACTATGCGCCCTTATCAGACTCGGTTTCCCTTCGCCTCCCCTATACGGTTAAGCTTGCCACGAACAGTAAGTCGCTGACCCATTATACAAAAGGTACGCAGTCACTCCTTGCGGAGCTCCTACTGCTTGTACGCACACGGTTTCAGGATCTATTTCACTCCCCTCTCCGGGGTTCTTTTCGCCTTTCCCTCACGGTACTGGTTCACTATCGGTCGATCAGGAGTATTTAGCCTTGGAGGATGGTCCCCCCATGTTCAGACAGGGTTTCTCGTGCCCCGCCCTACTCGATTTCACTGATATGGCCCTTTTAAATACAGGGCTGTCACCTTCTATGGCTAGTCTTTCCAGACTATTCTTCTAAAGCCATATCAGCTTAAGGGCTGTTCCCCGTTCGCTCGTCACTACTCAGGGAATCTCGGTTGATTTCTTTTCCTCCGGGTACTTAGATATTTCAGTTCCCCGGGTTCGCCTCCAGCAGCTATGTATTCACTGCAGGATACCGCCGAAGCGGTGGGTTTCCCCATTCGGACATTACGGGCTCAATGCTTGTTGCCAGCTCCCCCGTACTTTTCGCAGGCTGCCACGTCCTTCATCGCCTCTGATCGCCTAGGCATCCACCGTGTGCGCTTATTCGCTTGACCATATAACCCCAAGTTGCCTCAGAGCTACATGCCATGTTCCAGGGGTACAAAGCCTGCAACACGAATATAACCACTCAATTTCTTAGGGACTCGAAGTCCCCGCCTTAGCCTCAACGACACGTGTTTAGATGATCATCTAAAACGCTCGCTACGTCACAAGTTGTTAAAGAGCAGAATGCAGGCCTCAACGCCTGACACTCAAACTTTGAAAATTCGTATGCGCAATCAAACATCCAGAATGGTGGGTCTAGGAGGACTCGAACCACCGACCTCGCCCTTATCAGGGGCGCGCTCTAACCACCTGAGCTACAGACCCAATAAATCGTCGTGCCAGATGGTGGAGCCTGTCGGGATCGAACCGACGACCCCCTGCTTGCAAAGCAGGTGCTCTCCCAGCTGAGCTAAGGCCCCAAATAGGGACTATTCCGATCGGTCCGTACCGATCAGGAAACTCTGGATGCAGGTTACTTGTGTGGACGCCTACAAGAAGCGCTTGTCATGCTCAAAAGGAGGTGATCCAGCCGCACCTTCCGATACGGCTACCTTGTTACGACTTCACCCCAGTCATCGGCCACACCGTGGCAAGCGCCCTCCCGAAGGTTAAGCTACCTGCTTCTGGTGCAACAAACTCCCATGGTGTGACGGGCGGTGTGTACAAGGCCCGGGAACGTATTCACCGCAGCAATGCTGATCTGCGATTACTAGCGATTCCGACTTCATGGAGTCGAGTTGCAGACTCCAATCCGGACTGAGATCAGGTTTCTGGGATTGGCTCACCGTCGCCGGTTTGCAGCCCTCTGTCCTGACCATTGTAGTACGTGTGTAGCCCTGGTCGTAAGGGCCATGATGACTTGACGTCATCCCCACCTTCCTCCGGTTTGTCACCGGCGGTCTCCTTAGAGTTCCCACCATTACGTGCTGGCAACTAAGGACAAGGGTTGCGCTCGTTGCGGGACTTAACCCAACATCTCACGACACGAGCTGACGACAGCCATGCAGCACCTGTCTCACGGTTCCCGAAGGCACCAATCTATCTCTAGAAAGTTCCGTGGATGTCAAGACCAGGTAAGGTTCTTCGCGTTGCATCGAATTAAACCACATACTCCACCGCTTGTGCGGGCCCCCGTCATATTCCTTTGAGTTTCAGTCTTGCGACCGTACTCCCCAGGCGGCGAACTTAACGCGTTAGCTTCGATACTGGGTTCCAAGTTGAACCCAACATCCAGTTCGCATCGTTTAGGGCGTGGACTACCAGGGTATCTAATCCTGTTTGCTCCCCACGCTTTCGTGCCTCAGTGTCAGTGTTGGCCCAGATAGTCGCCTTCGCCACAGATGTTCCTTCCGATCTCTACGCATTTCACTGCTACACCGGAAATTCCACTATCCTCTACCACACTCTAGTGATCCAGTATCCACTGCAATTCCCAGGTTGAGCCCAGGGCTTTCACAACAGACTTAAACCACCACCTACGCACGCTTTACGCCCAGTAATTCCGAGTAACGCTTGCACCCTTCGTATTACCGCGGCTGCTGGCACGAAGTTAGCCGGTGCTTATTCTTTGGGTACCGTCAGAACACCCGGGTATTAACCGAATGCTTTTCTTTCCCAACAAAAGGGCTTTACAACCCGAAGGCCTTCTTCACCCACGCGGTATGGCTGGATCAGGCTTGCGCCCATTGTCCAATATTCCCCACTGCTGCCTCCCGTAGGAGTCTGGACCGTGTCTCAGTTCCAGTGTGGCTGATCATCCTCTCAGACCAGCTACGGATCGTCGCCTTGGTGAGCCATTACCTCACCAACTAGCTAATCCGACATCGGCTCATCTATCAGCGCCAGGCCCGAAGGTCCCCGGCTTTCCCCCGAAGGGCGTATGCGGTATTAGCGTAAGTTTCCCTACGTTATCCCCCACCAAAAGGTAGATTCCGATGTATTCCTCACCCGTCCGCCACTCGCCACCCAGAGAGCAAGCTCTCCTGTGCTGCCGTTCGACTTGCATGTGTTAGGCCTACCGCCAGCGTTCACTCTGAGCCAGGATCAAACTCTTCACTTAAAACTACATTGCCTTGCGGCAAAAGCTTTGAATGCAGATGTCTAACCCAAGCTACGTATCGCTTGCATTTCTACAATCTCTATGTGCTTGTATAAGTCATCTGCAAGATGGACAGCTCGTCCTTCCTGCAGGCGCCCACACAAGTCACCTGCGCATACTTTCAAAGAGCTTCGAAGTTGGCCTCAGCGCCTTCCTCGTTGGCTGCAGCGTTTCCGCTTCAGCGAGCCGCCCATTATAGGGCAGTTTCGGAGTTCGTCAACACCTCGTTGCGAGGGATTTTCGAACTTCGCTTCCGTCGAACCAGTCCGTTACCGCTGAACCGTTTCTGCCGAAGCGAGCCGCCCATTATGCGGCAATTCCGCGATTCGTCAAGTGCTTCGTTTGAAGCTTTTCCGAATCCCCTGCTTGCCGTGTCGCCGTTGTTGCCGGCGCCACCGAAGCG
The DNA here is from genome assembly GCF_027498035.1 of Pseudoxanthomonas sp. Classification (NCBI taxonomy): domain Bacteria; kingdom Pseudomonadati; phylum Pseudomonadota; class Gammaproteobacteria; order Lysobacterales; family Lysobacteraceae; genus Pseudoxanthomonas; species Pseudoxanthomonas sp. The sequence continues at coordinate 3,327,789 of NZ_CP114978.1, read as the reverse complement.
GGGCGCGAATTATGGGCGTGCTTCAGAGGTTTGTGAAGGGGTCATGACAACTTTTTTCAACATTGATGGCCTCAAACAGCAGAAAGCCCGCAACAGCGGGCTTTCTGACTTCCGGCATCAGCCCGCCAGCAGGCGGACGCGGGCGAAGTTGCGCTTACCCACCTGCAAAACGCCCTCGAATCCGGGCTGGAACAACAGCTGCGAATCTTCCACCACCACGCCATCCACCTTGACCGCACGCTCCTTGAGCTTGCGACTGGCTTCCGAATTGCTGGGCGTCACACCTGCGGCCGTCAGCAAGGCGCCAATCCGCAGGCCCTCCGCCGGGACGGTCACATCCTGCAGCGGCAATAGAGAGGTGTCCCCTTCACCGCGAACCACGGCGTGCCAGCCGGCGATGGCGGTTTCGGCCTGCGCTGCATCATGGAAGCGCGTGGTCAGCTCAAGCGCCAGGCGCAGCTTCACGTCCCGCGGGTTCAGCGCGCCCGACGCCACTTCGGCCCGCAGATGCCTGGCCTCGTCGATACTGATATCGAAGCTGAGCAGATCGATCCAGCGCCACATCAGCTCGTCGCCGACCTTCATGGTCTTGGTGACCATGTCGATGGCCGGCTCATTGATGCCGATGTAGTTGCCCAGGGACTTGGACATCTTGTTGACGCCGTCCAGGCCTTCCAACAGCGGCATGGTCAGAACGATCTGCGGCGCCTGGCCGTAGTGCTCCTGCAGGCCACGGCCCATCAGCAGATTGAACTTCTGGTCGGTGCCGCCCAGCTCCACGTCGGCCTTCAATGCCACCGAATCGTAGCCCTGGACCAGCGGATACAGGAATTCGTGCAGGGCGATGGACTGCTGTGCCGCGTAGCGCTTGGCGAAGTCGTCGCGCTCCAGCATGCGGGCCACGGTGTGCTGGCCCGCCAGGCGGATCATGTCCGCGGCGGACATCTGGCCGAACCACTCACTATTGAAGCGGACCTCGGTCTTTTCGCGATCCAGCACCTTGAAGACCTGGTCTTCGTAGGTCTTGGCATTGGCCAGCACGTCCTCGCGGGTCAGCGGCTTGCGGGTGACGTTCTTGCCGGTCGGGTCGCCGATCATCCCGGTGAAGTCGCCGATCAGGAAGATCACCTGATGGCCCAGGTCCTGGAACTGCCGCATCTTGTTGAGCAGCACGGTGTGGCCGATGTGCAGGTCGGGCGCAGTCGGATCGAAGCCGGCCTTGATCCGCAGCGGGCGGCCAGTCTGCAGGCGCTGCTGCAATTCTTCGACCTTGAGGATTTCGTCGGCACCGCGGCCGATCAGTTGCAGTGCTTCTGCCTGTGACACGTGACTTCCCGGAAAATGAACACGGCCGCGCCGTGATGACAAAGTTGAACGCCCAGTTAAAGCCAGGTTAACGGTGCGCTGGATGAAAAAGCCAATCCACTCAAAGGTTTGACCTGTCCTTGATGCCTGACTATGGTAGCCCGATTGGGCCTTCCACTTGGGCCCCAGGGTGAAGACATCGATGCAGACACACGGGGATGGCAGCCGCCGCAAGCAACGGTTCCGCGAACGACTGGACGTCCTTCGAGAGTCAGCACTCCATCACCACGTCACCCGGCACCTGCCCAAGAGCAGCTGGACACGCCGCCAGTGGATCCACGCATCGCTGTTCACCACCATCGGCATCATGGTGGCCACGATCGTGCCGGGCTTCTCCACCGCGATGAAACCGGAAATCAAGCCACTGGCCACCGTGCCACTGGCATTGCCGGACATGGAACCCCACAAACTGGTAGCCACGCCGGGCGACAACTGGCAATCCATCAGCGTGCGCCCGGGCCAGACCCTGAGCGCCATCTTCGAAAGCATGGGCGTGCCGGCTGGCACACTGCACCGGATCCTGGGCAACAAGGATGCCGCCGCCGCACTGCGTCGCCTGCACCCGGGCGACGAGATCGCTTTCGACCTGCCTGAAGGCGGCGCCCTGCGCGCCCTGCGCTACGACCGCGACATGGCCACCCGCATCCAGCTCAACGTCACCGACGACTCGGTGGAAGAAAAGATCATCAAGCGCGACGTCAGCGTCCGCACCGCGGTGCTGAGCGGCAAGGTTGGCGGCTCGCTCAACCGCGCCGCGCGCAAGGCCGGCCTGACCGCAGCCAACATCAATGCGCTGACCGACGACATCTTCAAGTACGACATCGACTTCAACTCCGACCTGAGCCCGAACGACCGCTTCAGCGTGGTGGTCGAGCAGACCTGGCGCGAAGGCCAGCTGGTCGCCACCGGACCGGTGCGGGCGGCGACCTTCACCGTCAACGGCGCACTGCATTCGGGCTTCCGCTTTGCCCGCCCGGGCGGCCAGCCGGAATACTTCACCGCCGCCGGCAAGCCGCTGAAGAAGAGCTTCATCCGCATGCCGATCCCGTACGCGCGGCTGAGCTCGCGCTTCGGTGCGCGCAACCACCCGATCCTGGGCAAGATGCGCATGCACAAGGGCGTGGACTACGCCGCCGCGACCGGCACCCCGATCATGGCCGCCGGTGACGCACGCGTGCAGTTCGTCGGCCAGCAGAACGGCTACGGCAATGTGGTGATCCTGGATCACGGCCAGGGCCGCACCACGCTGTACGGGCACATGTCGCGTTTTTCCAAGATCCATCGCGGTGACCGCATCGCCCAGGGCACGGTGATCGGCTATGTCGGCTCAACCGGCATGGCCACCGGCCCGCACCTGCATTACGAATTCCGCGTCAACGGCGTGCACCGCAATCCGCTGCAGGTGACGCTGCCGCCGCCGGAGCCACTCGGCGGGCCGGTGCTGGCGCAGTTCAAGACCCAGACGTCGAACGCACTGGCGCGTATCCGCACGGTCGAAAGCGCGATCTATGCCGATGCCGCGCCCGCTCCGGCCAGCACCAGGGCGCTGGCCGAGGCTTTGGACGCTTCGCGCACGCGCAGCAGCAAGCAGTGACGCCGCCGGCAGCACCCCGCGCCGGGGGACCGCTGGCACGCAAGCCAGCGCTGGGTGACCTGTATCTGGGCATGATCTCCGGCACCAGCGCCGATGGCATCGACGTGGCGCTGGTGCGCTTCGATCCTGAGCCACAGCTGCTGATGGGCCGCACCTATCGCTGGGACGATGCGCTGCGCACGCGCCTGATCGAGCTGGGCCAGGGCGGTGAAGCGACCTCGCTGGACGAACTGGGCGAACTCGACGTCCAGGTCGCGCAGGCATTCGCCCATGCCGCTGGCAGGCTCATCACCCAGTCCGGGCTGGACCGTGCGCAGGTGCGCGCGATCGGCTCGCACGGGCAGACCGTGCGCCACCGGCCCGACGGCACCTTTCCTTTCACCTGGCAGATGGGCGACGGCAACGTGATCGCCGAACGCACCGGCATCCCGACCGTGGCCGACTTCCGCCGGCGCGATGTCGCCGCCGGTGGCCACGGCGCACCGCTGATGCCGGCCTTCCATGCCGCCATGGTCCACAGCCCCACCGAAGACCGAGCGGTGCTCAACCTGGGCGGCATCGGTAACCTCACCCTGCTGCCGGCCAACGGCCCAGTGCGCGGCTTCGACACCGGCCCGGCCAATGCGCTGCTGGATGCCTGGTGCGAGCGTCACACCGGCATGGCCTTCGATGCTGGCGGCGCCTTCGCGGCCAGCGGCAAGGTCGATGCGGCATTGCTGGAGAGGCTCCTGGACGAGGCCTGGTTCGCTTTACCCCCGCCCAAGAGCACCGGCCGCGAGCAGTTCCACCTGGCCTGGGTCGAAGCCAAGCTCGGCGACGCTGCACTGGCCCCGGCCGACGTGCAGGCTACGCTGCTGGAACTCAGCGCGATCACCGTGGCCGACGCCCTGCGCGCGACCCAGCCCGACACCAAGCGGGTGATGGTCTGTGGCGGTGGCGTGCACAACCCGGTGCTGATGCAGCGCCTGGCCGCGCACCTGGCCGGCATGACCGTCGAATCCAGCCAAGCCCACGGCATGCATCCGGATTACGTGGAGGCGATGGGCTTTGCCTGGCTGGCCCGCGAAACGCTCGCCGGCCGCCCGGGCAACCTGCCCAGCGTCAGCGGCGCCAAGGGCCTGCGCGTGCTGGGCGCGCTCTACCCGGCCTGATCGGTCTGTACAACGCTGGGCCGCTCAGGCCCAGTCGCGCAGCTTCGAGGTCTTGCCCACGCCGGGATTGAAGCCGTTGTGCGGATCGAGCTGGCGGAAGAAATCCACCTGCGATGCCGGCGCCTGATACAGGTGGCCGACATTGTGTTCGGCCGGATAACGCGCGCCGCGCCTGTCCAGCACTTCCAGCATCGCCTCCTCCAGCGCATGGCAGTCGGTGCCCGGACGCACGATGTAGTCCTGGTGCATCACGTGGCAGAAGAAGTGCCCGTAATAAAGCTTGTGCAGCACCGGCGCATCGAGCTCGGCCGGCAAGCGTTCGAACCAGTCGCGGTCGTTGCGGCGCAGGGCGATATCCAACGCGACGATGTCTTCGACCTGGCTCGGATGCACCGCGCGATAGCGCACCGCCGCGCCGGCGACGGCAAACCGCAGCAGGAACGCCTTGGTGCCCTCGTCCGGCGTGCAGGCGAAATAGTCGCCGCTGGTCGCATCGCTGAAAAACGCCTTGAGGTAGGCCGCCGCTTCATCGATGCCAGCGCCGGACATCTTCAGCAGCAGGTGGTGTTCGTAGCGCCGGCGGTAGTCGCGCATGCGCGACGGCAGATGATCGGGAAAACGCTCGGACAGCCATTGCAGCACGCGGTCGCTGACGTGTTTCGGGAACACACCCAGTCGCTCCAGGAACGCATCCACGCGCGACTTGGCGGCGAAGAACGCCGGCAGCCGGCGCGTGCCGAGTTTCTGGATCGTGAGGAAGGTGTCCTTGCCGTAGCGGTCGCCGATGTCGAACGCATCGCGGTGCAGGTATTCCCCCGCCACCGGCAGCGACTGGAAGCTCGACAGCAGGTCGCGGCGGATCCGGGTCAATTCATCCGGATCATCCGTGCCGATGTAGAACACCGCGGTCTCGTCGTGCCTGGGAAAGGTGTCCAGGCGCACCGCGAACACCGCCAGGTGCCCGGCCGAGCCAGCGGCTTCGTGCAGGCGACGCGCATCGGCATTGAAGCGCGCGGGCGTGTCGGCATCGATATCGCGTACGTGCGTGGCGTAATCGTGGTCGGAAGCGCAACCGCCGGGCGTGACATCGCTGGCGCAGTAGTCACCGCGATCGAGTTTCGCCAGTGCGGCTTCCGGATCGTCACCCAGGGTGATGCCCAGGTGATTGACCAGTTCCAGCCGCCCTTCCGCATCGCGCCGCGCGAACAGCGCCATTTCGGTATACGCCGGGCCGCGATGGATCAGTGACCCGCCGGAGTTGTTGCAGATCCCGCCCAGCACCGAGGCGCCCAGGCAGGACGAGCCGATCACCGAATGCGGCTCGCGCCCCAGCGGGGCGAGCAGCTGTTCCAGCTGGTCCAGCGTGGCGCCCGGCAGGCACAGCACCTGTCGACCTTCATCGAGCAGCTGCACCTGGCGCATGCGCAGCGTGTTGATGATGACCACCGGCCGGTCGTAATCCGCACCGTCCGGCGTCGAACCACCGGTCAGGCCGGTATTGGCTGCCTGCATGATGACGATGACATCGGCCGCGACGCAGGCCTCGAGTACGCGCCACTGTTCGACCAGCGAACCGGGTCGCGCCACTGCCAGCACCGGACCGCTGCCGAAGCGGAACCCGCTGCGGAAGCGACGCGTGGGCGCATCGCCGGTCAGCAGATGCCGACGCCCGACCACGCCGCGCAGCGCCTCCAGCAGCGCCGACGAATCCAGTGGTGACAAGGCAGGCGCGTGGCGCAGGACATTCATTCAAGCGGACCAGGAAGCGACGTCAGGCGCGATTATCGACCCAGATTGGCGTTGAGGTCCGGCTGCACGATCTCGATCCAGTAGCCATCCGGGTCCTTCACGAATGCCACGTCCTTCATCTTGCCCTGCTCCGGACGCTTCACGTAGTCCACGCCATTGCTGTCGAACCACGCCACGGCCTTGCCCAGGTCGGGGACGGCGAAGCAGATGTGGCCGAAGCCCTGCGGCTGCGCGTTGCCGTTGTGATAGGCGAAATCGGCCTGGGTTTCGGTGCCCCAGTTGTGGGTCAGCTCCAGGATGCCGCGCTGGGCGAAGGTCCAGCTGGTGCGCGCGCCGACGTCCTCGGGCACCTGGTCGGCCTCATTCAATTTGGCCAGGAAGAACAGCGAGAACTGCATTTCCGGGAAGTCGAGCTTGCGCAGCAGGGTCATGCCGAACACGTGCGTATAGAACGCCAGCGCCACGGCCGGGTCCTTGACCCGCAGCATGGAGTGGTTGAACACAAAGCCGTCGGTTTCGGGCGTCACCGGCTTCACGCCGGGCTGCTGTTCACTGGTAAACATCATGGGAACCTCGATGAAGATTTGAACAGGGCGCTGCAATCACGCAGCGCCCGCGTGGGGGAGTGCAGCGATGGCATCAGGAGAACTGGATGCCGCCGTCGATCATCACCGACTGGCCGGTCATGTAATCCGAATCCGGCGAAGCCAGGTAAGAGACGAATTGTGCGACATCTTCCGGGACCGACACACGGCCCAGCGCGATGGCTTCGGAATATTTCTTGATCGCCTGGCCTTGCGGAATTCCCTCTTCCTTGGCCAGTTTCTCGTCGATCAGCTCCCACATGTCGGTGCCGACGATGCCCGGGCAGTACGCGTTGACGGTGATCTTGTGCTTGGCCCATTCCATGGCCGCGGCCTGGGTCAGGCCACGCACGCCCCACTTGGACGCCGAATACGGGCCCAGCAACGCGAACGGCCGATAGGCGACGATCGAGGCGGCGCCGATGATCTTGCCACCACCGCCCTGCTTGATCATCTGCCGCGCCGCTGCGGTGTAGCAGAGGAAGGCGCCACGCAGGTTGACCGACATGATCCGGTCCCAGGTGTCCACGTCCACTTCCAGCAGCGAGGTGACGTTGGCGATGCCGGCGTTGGCGACCATCACGTCGAGCTTGCCCAGGTCCTTGGCGACCGCTTCGACCATACCGGCGACGTCGGTTTCCCTGGACACATCGGCCAACGCGACCGTGCTGCGCACGCCCTTGGCACGGACCTCCTCAGCGGTCTGTTCGGCGATGGCCTTGTTTGCGGGAATGTCGTTGATGGCCACGTCCAGGCCGTCGGCAGCCAGGCGCAGCGCGATGGCCTTGCCGATGCCACGGCCGGCGCCGGTGACCAGGGCCACGCGATTGGAGGATGTTGCAGTCATGGGAATGATTCCTTGCTCAGCGACGGGAAAAGCGTCCGCCTCCTGCCTGGCAGGAAGCAGCGTTGGAACATCGGGCGGCCGCAGCCCGCGCGGTGTTGCGCGGGCGTGGGTGGCGAAAGGTCAGACTGCCCGCGCCTGCATCTGCGCGGCGATGTATTCGGCCTGGCGCATGGCCAGGGTGACGATGGTCAGGGTCGGGTTTTCCTGCGCCGAGGTGGTGAACTGGCTGCCATCGGAGACGAACAGGTTCTTGATGTCGTGGCTCTGCCCGTGCGCGTTGACCACGCCGTCCTTGGGACTCGCACTCATGCGGCAGGTGCCCAGGTTGTGCGTGGACGGGTACGGCGGCGTGCGATACACGCGCGTGGCGCCGGCGGCGTTGTAGATCTTCTCGCCGGTCTGGAAGGCATGTTCGCGCATCGCCAGGTCGTTGGGATGGTCGTCGTAGTGCACGTTGGCCACCGGGATGCCCAGCTGGTCCTTGACTGCGCCGTTGATGGTCACCCGGTTGGTGGCGCGCGGCATGTCTTCGCCGACGATCCACATGCCTGCCATGTGCGAATAGCGGTCCATCGCTGCGGTGAAGTCGCTGCCCCAGCCGCCCGGGTCGAAGAATGCCGCCATGAACGCCGGCCCGAGCGAGATGGTTTCCAGCTCGTAGCCGCCGACAAAGCCACGCGAAGGATCGTGGCGCGCCTCATCGCGCACGATGCCGGCCATGGTCGTTCCGCGGAACATGTGCACGGGTTCGTTGAACACGCCCCAGACGCTGCCAGTAGTGTGGCGCATGTAATTGCGGCCGACCTGGTCGGAGCTGTTGGCAAGCCCGGTATCGAAGGTGCTGGAGGCCGAATTCAGCAGCAGGCGAGGGGTTTCGATGGCGTTGCCGGCCACCGCGACGATGCGCGCCTTCTGCCGCTGCTCCTTACCGTCCTTGTCGAAGTACACCACCGCGCTGACCTTGCCCTTGGCATCGTGCTCGATGCGCGAGACGTGCGCGCCGCTGCGCAGTTCCAGATGCCCGGTGGCGATGCCGCGTGGAATCTCCGTGTACAACGTCGACCACTTGGCGCTGTAGCGGCAGCCCTGGAAGCAGAAGCCGCGCTGCATGCAGTGCATGCGCCCGTCGCGCACCACAGGATTGATCGCCATGCGCCCGGTGCTGCACTGCGTGTAGCCCGCCTTGGTGGCGCCGGCATACATGGCCTTGAAGTTGTTGTTGCCCGGCAGGCCCGGCAGGCCTTCGGTGCGGGTGATGCCCATCTTCTGCTCGGCGCGCGTGTAGAACGGCGCCATCTCGTCCAGCGTCACCGGCCAGTCGAGCAACTGCGCATCCTTGAGTTCGCCATAAGTGCTGCGCGCGCGGAACTCATGTTCTTCAAAGCGCAGGCTGGCGCCGGCCCAATGCACCGAGGTGCCGCCGACGGTCTTGCAGATCCACGCCGGCAGGTTGGGGAAGTCGCGCGCCACGCGCCAGTCGCCGGTGACCGTGCGCATGTCGGTCCACGCCAGCTGCTGGAACGAAGGCCATTCGTCAGCGATGAAGTCGCCCGGCTCGTGCAGGCCACCGGCTTCCAGCAGCACCACGTCCACGCCTTTCTGGGCCAGTTCGTTGGCCAGGGTGCCGCCGCCAGCACCGGACCCGATGATCACCACCACGCTGTCGTCGGTGGCGGCAAAGGTTTTCTTGTTGTCGTAATCGCCCATCGCGAGTGCTCCTGGATCTATGTCTGGGTGCGTGCTTTAAACCGTCGGCACGGGGCCGCTGGCGCTGGCCGGTGGATCCGGCAACCAGGTCAGATCGTTGAAGCCGCGGAAGACGTAGCCGGCATCGCCTTCGGCGCCGCCGTAGCCGAAGTACGCGTAGGCCATGTCGTTGCTGTAGAGCGACACGACCGCGGTGGAGCGGACCTTCTCGAAGAACGGCGTGCCGGCGATGGCCTTCACTGCTTCGAGTTGTGCATCGGGCGACTTGGCCAGCCACTCCGCCCTGTCCAGTTCGGCCACGCCGTCGACGAGCAGCTTTTTCACCGCGGGGTCCTTGGCCGCGGCGGCGTCCAGATCCTTGACCACCAGTGCATAGACCGCGTCTTCCATGTCCTTGTGCGGGTACAGGTGTCGGCTGAGGCGCAGCAGCGTCCTGGCCTGGTGGTCGTCCAGGGTCTGCATTGGCACGGCCCAGCTTTTCGTGGGTGAAAGCAGCGCGATTGGCCCGGCCGCGAAAAGCAGCGTGCCGGCCAGCATGCCGCCGCTGTTGCGCAGGAAACGGCGACGTGTGAGTTGGATCACGGACATCTTTCAACCCCTCCCGAGGTGTGTTCCATCGCGGCCCACCGTTGGTGTGGCCACGTCACGAAGGGCGGAAGGCTGTGGCGTTCCGCAGTGCAGGCCAAGCTAATCCGCGCGCCGTGTTCCCGGGTAACAGTGACGTACTACAGCGACTTAGGTCGCATACGCCGACTTTGCGCGGCAGTGCTAAGGTTCGGCCACGGCGGCGCGGCCTGCTGCGCTGCACGCATCGTGAGCACAGCTAACGATCACGCCAGGAGTTTTCGATGTGTCATGTCTATGCGTCGACGGAACCGTCGCGCTATGAAAGCACCACCCGTTCGGTCCGCCTGCAGGGCTATGTCACCAGCGTGCGGTTGGAAAACGAGTTCTGGGGCATCCTCGATGTCCTGGCCGCGGACCAGTCCATGACCACCGCGCGCTTCATCAGCAAGCTCTACGACGAGGTCACCGCCGACAAGGGCGACGTGCCGAACCTGGCCTCGATGCTGCGCGTAGCCTGTGCGGTCTACCTGCACGGCCAGGCCGAACTGGCCAAGACCCCCGAACCGGTGCGCGCCCGCGCCTGATCGACCCGGCGCCGCCCGCGCCACGGGCTTGCGCAGGCGGTGGGGTTCAGAACGTGGCGCCCTGCGGCACCGCGCGCAGCGCGGCGATGGCATCGGACAGCGCATCGACTTCCGGGTCGCTGAAACCGCCACGCACTTCGGATTCCACCGCAAACAGCCCGTGTTCGAGCAGCCGCGAGATGGTTTCGTCGACGCTCCAGCGACGTGCCGTGGACACCCGCTGGATGCGGTCGATCAGGATCGCGTCAAGATCACGGATGAGCAGGTCGGTCATGAGTGTCGGCAACGCCAGTCCCAGGTTCGGGCTCCTTGATACGACGCCACAGCGACGCAAGCAAGCCCACGCGGCCATGACGGGCGGCCCCCCTTGTTCATATTGTCGATGACGATGCCTTGCGTCGTTCGCGCCAGATCAGCCAAAGCACCAAAGGCAGTGCAAGTCCACCGATGGCAGCGGTATAGATGAAGAACGCTGGATATCCCCACGCATCGACGATCTTGCCCCACTGGCTGGCGATCGACTTGGCGGGCAGGCTCCACAGCGTGCCGAACAGCGCGTACTGGGTTGCGGTGTAGTTGGCGCTGGTCAGCGATGACATGAAGGCGATGAACGCCGTTCCGGCGATGCCATTGGCCACGTTATCGGCACTGACGGCCGTGGCCAGCCAGGCAATCCCTGGATGGATACTGGCAATGTGGGCGTAGACCAGGTTGGCACAGCTCAGTAGAACCAGCCCGATCAGCAATGTGCGCGGCACACCGTAGCGCCGGATGAGGACACCGGCCAGAAACGCCCCGACAATCGTCATCAGGATGCCGTAGACCTTGGACACCAGCGCGATCTGTTCCAGCGTGAAACCAATATCCAGATAGAACGTATTGGCCGCCACGCCCATCGTCGTGTAATTGAGCCTGTAGGTCACCACCAGCGCCAGGATGGGCAGCGCGGTCTTCCAGCCCATTCGGGTGAAAAAGTCCACGAACGGGCAGACCACCGCACCGATGCACCAGGACAGCAGAATCCGCAGCGGCCTGGGCCAGCCCGCTGCCCAGCGCTCGAAACGATCGACCAGAGGTTCGGGCGGGCGCACCGCCGCGGCCTTGCCCACGTCTGGCTCGGCGATCACCAGGGTGGTCACCAGGCCAACCAGCGCGCATGCCGCCATGACCGCGTACGAGGCTTTCCAGCCCAGCTCGGCGGCCAGCGTCAATGCGCCAGCGCCGGTGCAGATCAATGCCAGCTGGTATCCGGTCTGGTACGCCGCTGCCATCGCACCTTGCGTGTCGGTCTGCGCCGCCTCGATCCGGTATGCGTCGACCGCGATGTCCTGGGTAGCCGATGCGAATGCGGTGAAGACCGCGAGCCATGCGACCTGCTGCGCGTCCACGCCGGGATCGGCGAAGGCCATGGCCAGCAGTCCAATGACGATGCACACCTGGGCCAGAAGCATCCAGCTGCGCCGGCGCCCCAGCCGTGCCAGCCCGGGCAGCGGCAGGCGATCCACGACCGGCGACCAGAAATACTTTAGGGAATAGGCCAGTCCCACCAGGCTGAAGTAGCCAATGGTGGTGCGATCGATCCCGGCCTGGCGCAGGCGCGCCGAGAGCGTGGTCAACACCAGCGCAAAAGGCAGCCCCGAGGAAAACCCGAGGAACAGCATCGCCCGCACCCGAGGGTTGGCATAGACGTCGAACGACTGCCACCACTGCCTGAGCGCGGTGATCATCCGGCGTAATCCACGACAAACGGCGCGTGGTCGGAGAAGCGCACATCGCGGTAGATCGAGCACGCCTGCAGGCGCTCGCGCAGGCCCGGCGTCACAAACTGGTAGTCGATCCGCCAGCCCACGTTGTTGGCGCGGGCCGCGCCGCGGTTGCTCCACCAGGTGTAGTCCTGGCCTTCGGGATGCAGCGCGCGATACGCATCGACCCAGCCACGGCCGCTGGCGGCGTCCGCTTCATCGGCCAGGTCGGCGCACAGGCCGTTGAGCCAGTCGCGCTCGGGCGGCAGGCAGCCGGAGTTCTTCTGGTTGGACTTCCAGTTCTTGATGTCCAGGGCCGAGCGCACGATGTTCCAGTCGCCGCACAGCACGTAGTCGCGGCCGCTGGCCAGCCACTGTTCCAGGATCGGCCTGAGCCAGGCCATCACCTCGAACTTGTAGCCCTGGCGCAGTTCGCCCGACGAACCGGACGGGATGTAGAACGACACCACGCTCAGGTTGCCGAAGCGCGCCTCGATGTAGCGGCCTTCCTCGTCGAACTCCGGCCAGCCCAGGCCGGTGCGGATCTCGTCCGGCTCGACCTTGCTGTAGATGGCCACGCCCGAATAGCCCTTCTTGGTGCTGGCATCGCGGAAATACGCCTTGTAGCCGGCCGGCAGGAATTCGGGGCCGGCCAGCTGGTGCTCCTGGGCCTTGGTCTCCTGCACGCACAGCACGTCGACGTCCTGGGTGGTGAACCAGTCGAAAAATCCCTTGGAGGCGGCCGAACGCAGGCCATTGGCGTTGAAACTGATGATGCGCATGTGCTGTGGGCGGATCTGAAGCGGAGCAGCGCCCAGCATAACGCCCGGGCCTGCCCCCGCCTCCTGCTACCCTTCTCCATCCCCACCGCCAACAGCCTCCGCCATGTCCGACTACCGCGCACGTTTCCTGCAGCTGGCCCTGCACGCCAATGCACTGCGCTTTGGTGAATTCACGCTCAAGTCCGGGCGCCTGAGCCCCTATTTCTTCAACGCCGGGCGCTTTGACAGCGGCGCGGCGATGGCCGACCTGGCCAGTTGCTACGCCGATGCCATCGAGGCGTCGGGCGTGCAGTTCGACCTGCTGTTCGGCCCGGCCTACAAGGGCATTCCGCTGGCAACGGCCCTGGGCATCGAGTTCGCCCGCCGTGGCCGCGACCTGCCGCTAGCCTTCAACCGCAAGGAAGCCAAGGACCACGGCGAAGGCGGCACCCTGATCGGCGCGCCGCTGGACGGCCGCCGGGTGTTGATCGTCGATGACGTGATCACCGCCGGCACTGCCATCCGCGAGGCGCTGGGCATGATCACCGCCGCCGGCGGCCGCCCGACCGGGATCGTGGTCGCCCTGGACCGCCAGGAAGTGCTGGGCGAAGGTGCCGAGCGCCGTTCCGCCGCCCAGCGCGTGGCCGAGGAAACCGGCGTGCCCGTGACCGCGGTGGCGACCCTGCATGACCTGCTTGCATTCGCCGGGGAAAACGCCGAACTTGTCGGCCACCGCGAGCAGTTGCTGGCCTACCGGGCCCGCTACGGCAGCGCGGTGAAGTAACTGACAGCAGGGGGCTGTCCATGGCCGCATCGACATTCAAATGGCTGCTCGTCCCGCTTGCCGCCGCGGCCCTGACCGCGACGGCGGCCACGCAGGATGCGCCGAAAGCCAAGAAGCTCTACTGCTGGAATGACCCCAAGAGCGGGCGCACCTGCAGCGATGCGCTGCCGCCCGAGCAGGTCAACAACGCCCGCGACGAATTCAGCGTCAACAGCGGCGCCCGCGTCGGTGCGGTCAACGCCGCCATGACCGCCGAAGAACGTGCCGATGCCGCCGCCGCCCAGGCCCAGGCCCGCGCAGACCAGGCTGCCATCGAGACCCGCAAGCGCACCGAGCAGGCGATGCTGCTGTCCTATGCCAGCGAAGGCGACCTCAAGCGCGTGTTTACCGAACGCACCACCCTCGTGGACAACAGCGTCGACACCGCCCGGTACAACGTGACCAGCATGCGCGATGCGCTGGTCACCAAGCTGCAGATGGCCGGCGATGCGGAGCTGGCCGGCCGCCCGGTGGCCGCCAAACTGGCCGACGAGATCCGCCAACGCCACAGCGAGCTGGTCCGCCAGCAGAGCCTGCTGCTCAGCTTCCAGCAGCAGCGCACGCAGCTGGACGGTGAAGTGGAAGACACCCTGCAGCGCTACCGCGCGATGAAGACCGCCGCCCAGCCCGGCGGCTAGGCCCTTCCTTCGGCTGGACCCTTCCTTGCAGAGCGGCGCTTGTGACAATCCCATCCTGGGAACTTCGCTGCGCTTCGGTCGGATCGTCGCGAAAGCCCCAGCCGAGCAAGCTCGGCTCTACCGTTGTCGCCAGGCCGCATGTTCCCGCGCCAGGGCTCCCACGCAGGCTTAGAAGGTGATCTTCAGCTCCGACGCCACGGCCTGGAGCTGGTCGCGGAACGCATCGCGTATGCGGTCCAACGCAACCTGGTCGTCGGCTTCAAAACGCAGCACCAGCACCGGGGTGGTGTTGGAGGCACGCAGCAAGCCCCAGCCATCGTCCCAGTCGGCGCGCAGGCCATCGATGGTCGACAGGCGGGCGCCATCGAAGCGCGCGGCCTCGACGAACCGCTGTGCGATCGCATGGGCCTGGTCGTCGGGCACATCGACCTTGATCTCCGGCGTGGACACGCCGTCGGGCAGTGCATCGAGGGTTTCGCTGGACGTTTCGTCGCGGGCGGCCAGGATTTCCAGCAGGCGCGCGGCGGCATACAGGCCATCGTCGAACCCGTACCAGCGTTCCTGGAAGAAGAAATGGCCGCTCATCTCGCCGGCCAGTTCGGCGCCGGTCTCGCGCATCTTGCCCTTGATCAGCGAATGGCCGGTCTGCCACATCAGCGGCGTGCCGCCGTTGCGCAGCGTCCAGCCCTGCAGCTTGCCGGTGCACTTGACGTCGTAGATCACCATCGCGCCGGGGTTGCGTTCCAGCACGTCGGCGGCGAACAACATCAGCAGGCGGTCGGGGAAGATGACCTTGCCTTCCTTGGTGACCACGCCCAGCCGGTCGCCGTCGCCGTCGAAGGCCAGGCCGATATCGGCATCGAAACGCTTGACCGTCTGCTCCAGGTCCTTGAGGTTGCCCGGCTCGCTGGGGTCGGGATGGTGGTTGGGGAAGGTGCCATCGATGTCGCAGTACAGCGGGATGACTTCGGCGCCGATGGCTTCCAGCAGCTGCGGCGCGATCTCGCCGGCCACGCCGTTGCCGGCATCCACGACCACCTTGAGCGGGCGCGCCAGCTGCACGTCGCCGGCGATGCGCTGGATGTAATCCTCGGCGATCTCGCGGGTCTGCAGGCTGCCGCGCTCGGCGCCGAGCAGGCGCGATTCGCTGATGCGGGTGTACAGGTCGGTGATGCTGGCGCCGGACAGCGTCTCGCCGCCGATGACGATCTTGAAGCCGTTGTAATCCGGCGGGTTGTGACTGCCGGTCACCGCCACGCAGGTGCCGGTGCGCAGGTGGAACGCGGCGAAGTACGCCACCGGCGTGGGCACCATGCCGATGTCGATGACGTCGCGGCCGGCCCTGCGCAGGCCTTCGATCAGGCCGGACGACATTTCCGGGCCGGACAGTCGGCCATCGCGGGCGACCACCACTTCGGTCAGGCCCTGCTCGGCCATCACCGAACCGATGGCCTGTCCGATCAGCTCGGCCGCCGGCACGCTCAGCGTTTTGCCGACCACGCCGCGGATGTCGTAGGCGCGGAAGATGCCCGAATCAACCGCGCCGCCACGGGCAACCCTGGCCGCGTCGGCGCGCACGGTGGCATCCCCTTCGGCCGGAACCGCAGGCGGTGTCGCCGCGGCCGGCGCCGCGCGCAATGCCTGGCCCAGGGTCAACCCCTCATCAACGACTTCGCCGCGCGCCTTGCTCGGCAGGGACGGCATCTTCAGGCGCCCCATCGACAGCAGGGCGACCAGGCATGCCAGCACGGCCAGCAGCGCGGACACGACCATGCAGGGCAATGCGCCCAGGCCGATCGGGCCTTCGGTGCCATCGGCCACGCCCGCCACCACGCGCAGGCCGGTTTCGCCTACCGGACGCGACAAGGCGTCGGCGCTGCCGGACAGCGCGGTTTCACCAACTTCGCGCAACGTGAAACCGCCCTGACGCAGCGCCAGGTAAGTGCCAGGGATCGCGGCCTGGTCCATCGGCGCCGTCAGCAGGTTCACCGGCAGGCGCACGAACAGCAGGCGCGACTGCACTGGCACGGCCATGCCGAGCCCGGAATCCTTGCCATCGCGCACCGAGCGCACCACGGCCTTGTTGGCCAGCTGCGCGGCCTCCAGCAGGGCCAGCTTGCTGTAGCCGAACGCGGCCGCACCGGCATAGGCCTGCGACAGGTCCATTGGCAGCAGATCGACGTTTTCGACCTCGGGCCAGCCGGTCTTGACCGCAGCGCCAACCGCAGCGGTGTCATCGGCGGCGACCGCGGCCTGCATGGCCGGTTCGGCCACGCGCTTGTCGAGCTTGGTGACCTGAGCCTGGATGTTCCGCGACAAGCCAGCCACGGCGGCGTCGCGCGCCTGGATCAGCGCGTCACGACGCGCACCCTCGCGGTACTGCCCCCATCCATTCCAGCCGAACCACCCTGCCAGGATCACCAGCAGCAGGGCCAGCAACAGGATCTTCTGCCCGGAATCCTGTCTGCCTTTCCCCAGTTTCAATCCAGCCATGCGCGGTCCTGCCCCCTGTCAGCGGACGCCCGTGTGGCCGAAGCCCCCCTTGCCACGTGCGCTTTCCACAAAAGTATCCACGATCTTCAACTGAACGCGTGCGATGGGCAACACCACCAGTTGCGCGACCCGGTCCCCGGCCTGGATGACGAAGGCCTCGTTGCTGCGATTCCACAGGCTGATCAGCAGCGGCCCCTGGTAATCGGCATCGATCAGGCCGGTGCCGTTGCCCAGCACGATGCCGTGGCGATGGCCCAGGCCCGAACGTGGCAGCACCACAGCGCACAGGTTCGGGTCGGCGACGTGGATGGAAATCCCGCTGGGCACCAGCGCCGATTCGCCCGCGCCCAGGGTCAACGGCGCTTCCAGCGCGGCACGCAGGTCCAGGCCGGCCGACGCCTCGGTGGCATAGGCCGGCAGCGGCCAGCTGTCGCCGAAGCGCGGATCCAGCAGTTTCACTTCCAATGGCAGGCTCATGCGCTCAGGCGCTCCCCGATCAGTTCGATCAGCGCATCGGCCAGTTCGGTCTTGGGCGCGGAGGGAAACTCGCGCTGCCCGTCTTTCCAGAACGCGGTCATCGCGTTGCTGTCGCTTTCGAAACCACCGTCGGGGATGCCCACGCGGTTGGCCACGATCATGTCCAGGCGCTTGGCGATGAGTTTGCCGCGCGCGTACTCGGCCACGTTCTCGGTTTCGGCGGCAAAGCCGACCACCAGCTTGAGCGGCTGCTCGGAGATGGCGACCTCGGCCAGGATGTCCGGCGTGCGGATCAGGTCCAGGGCCAGCGATTCGCTGGATTTCTTGATCTTGTTGGCCGCCGGCATCCGCGGCGTGTAATCGGCCACGGCGGCCGCACCGATATAGATGTCGGCCGGGAACGCATTGAACACCGCCGCGCGCATCTGCGCGGCCGAGCGCACGTCCACGCGGGTCACGCCCGCAGGCGTCTTGATGCTGACCGGCCCGGCGACCAGGGTCACGGTGGCGCCGCGGCGCGCAGCGGCCTGGGCCACGGCAAAGCCCATCTTGCCGCTGCTGCGGTTGCCCAGGTAGCGCACCGGGTCCAGGTCTTCATAGGTCGGGCCGGCGCTGACCACGACATGCAGGCCTTTCAGCGGCCCTTCGATCACCGGCAGGGCCGCCTGCACGTTGTCGGCCAGTGCGGCGACGATGGCATCGGGTTCGGACAGGCGGCCCGGGCCGGACTCGCCTTCGGCCAGCGGGCCGTCTTCCGGCCCGATCACCTGCACGCCGCGGGCGCGCAGCGTGGCCAAGTTGGCCTGGGTGGCGGCGTGCTTCCACATGATGTGGTTCATCGCCGGGCACACCGTGATCGGCGCGGTGGTCGCCAGCGCCAGCGTGGTCACCAGGTCATCGGCCAGGCCGTGCGCCAGGTGCGCCAGCAGGTCGGCCGTGGCCGGGGCGATGACCACGCGGTCGGCCCAGCGGGCCAGCTCGATGTGGCCCATCGAGGCCTCGGCCGCGCTGTCCCACAACGTGGTCCGGGTGGGCTGGCCCGACAGCGCCTGGAAGCTCAACGGGGTGACGAACTGCTGCGCGCCGGCGGTCATGGCGACCTGCA
Organism: Pseudoxanthomonas sp.; assembly: GCF_027498035.1. Classification (NCBI taxonomy): domain Bacteria; kingdom Pseudomonadati; phylum Pseudomonadota; class Gammaproteobacteria; order Lysobacterales; family Lysobacteraceae; genus Pseudoxanthomonas; species Pseudoxanthomonas sp. The sequence goes on along the minus strand of NZ_CP114978.1, from coordinate 3,309,602 downwards.
CGCGCGCACCGGCGTCGCGCAGGCGCCGCACCAGTTCCAGTGACTTGTAGGCGGCAATGCCACCCCCAACGCATAAGAGGATGCGCTGTCCTTCCAGGGCCTGGGCCACGTCAGAAAATTCCGATCCAAAAACAGGACAACAGCTTACCCGAAGGGTCGGAGCCGCCTGATATCCCACGAGCATAAGCAGCGGAATACTGACCATGAAGCAGGGGAACTGCGCTTTCCGGTGCGTTCATCGGCCAGCCTGCGCGCCTTGTCGGTCCAGCGATGGCGCCCCCGCTTCGTCCTTTTCCCCTGGCATCCACCGACATGCATATCCGCGACTGGCCCGCCGACGAACGCCCCCGCGAGAAGCTGCTCGCCCGCGGCGCCAGCGCGTTGTCCGATGCCGAACTGCTGGCGATCTTCCTCGGCTCGGGCCTGCCTGGCCGCGACGCGGTGCAGACCGCGCGCGAACTGCTCGGTGCGCACGGCCCATTGCGTGGTCTGCTCGACCGCACGCCCAAGGCGATGGCGCAGCTGCCCGGATTGGGCCCGGCGCGCGCCTGCCAGCTGGCCGCGGCGCTGGAACTGGGCCAGCGCCACCTGGCGGCCGGCCTGGAACGCGGCGAAGCCATGACCGACCCGCATGCGGCGGGCCGCTACTTCGCCTTGAAGCTGCGGGCGCAGCCGCGCGAGGTGTTCGCCGCGTTGTTCCTGGACACCCGGCACCGGGCGCTGGCGTACGAGGAATTGTTCTCCGGCAGCGTGGACGCCTCGGAAGTCCATCCGCGCGAAGTGGTCCGCCGCGCCTTGGCCCACAACGCGGCGGCGCTGATCGTCGCGCACAACCATCCATCCGGGAATCCCGAGCCTTCGGCCGCCGACCGCACCGTCACCGCCCAGCTGAAGCAGGCCCTGGCGCTGGTCGACGTGCGCCTGCTGGACCATTTCGTGATCGGCGACGGGCCGCCGGTGTCGCTGGCGGCGCGCGGCTGGATCTGAGCCGGCCGCCGCGCCGCGTTCAGTCCGGGCCGGGCGCCGCGCACGGTCTGCGCTAAAATGCCCGGTCCCGCGTTTGCCGCAGTGACTCCCCACGTGAAATCCGAACTCCGCGCCCTCATCGCCCAGGGCATCGACGCCCTGCGTCAGGCCGGCACCCTGCCCGCCGAGACCGCCACGCCGGAATTCACCGTCGAACGCCCCAAGACGCGCGACCACGGCGACTTCGCCACCAACGCCGCGATGCTGCTGGCCAAGCCGGCGCGCAGCAATCCGCGCGCCCTGGCCCAGGCGCTGGTCGACGCGCTGCCGGCCAGTGCCGACATCGCCAGGATCGAGATCGCCGGCCCGGGCTTCATCAACTTCCACCTCGCCAACGCCGCCTACCAGCGCGAAGCCGTCGCCGCGCTCACCCTCGGCGCCGACTATGGCCGCAACACCTCCGGCGCCGGCAAGACCGTCGGCGTGGAATACGTGTCGGCCAATCCGACCGGCCCGCTGCATGTCGGCCATGGCCGCGCGGCGGTGATCGGCGACTGCCTGGGCCGGGTGCTGGCCGCCAACGGCTGGAACACCCAGCGCGAGTTCTATTACAACGATGCCGGCGTGCAGATCGAAAACCTGGCGCGCTCGACCTTCGCGCGCCTGCACGGCCTGAAGCCGGGCGACGCGCAGTGGCCGGAGACCGCCTATAACGGCGACTACATCCAGGACGTGGCCGACGCCTACCTGCGCGGCGACAGCGTGGAGATCGAAGGCCATACCGTCACCGCCGCCAAGGACATCGAGGACCTGGACGCGATCCGCCGGTTCTCCGTGGCCTACCTGCGCCGCGAGCAGAACGGCGACCTGGCCGCGTTCGGCGTGGGCTTCGACGTCTATTTCCTGGAAAGCTCGCTGTACAACGACGGCAAGGTCGAAGAGGCCGTGAGCACCCTGGTCAAGTCCGGCCACACCTACGAGGAAGGTGGCGCGCTGTGGCTCAAGTCGACCGATTACGGTGACGACAAGGACCGGGTGATGCGCAAGTCCGACGGCACCTACACCTACTTCGTGCCGGACGTGGCCTACCACCTGTCCAAGTGGCAGCGCGGTTATACCCGCGCCATCACCGAGCTGGGCGCCGACCACCACGGCTCGCTGGCGCGCGTGCGCGCCGGCCTGCAAGCGCTGGACGTGGGCATTCCGCAGGGCTGGCCCGAATACGTGCTGCACCAGATGGTCACGGTGATGCGCGGCGGCGAGGAAGTGAAGCTCTCCAAGCGCGCCGGCAGCTACCTGACCCTGCGCGACCTGATCGAGGAAGCCGGCGCCGATGCCACGCGCTGGTTCCTGATCGCGCGCAAGCCCGATTCGCAGCTGACCTTCGACATCGACCTGGCCCGCGAGCAGAGCAAGGACAACCCGGTCTTCTACGTGCAGTACGCCCACGCCCGCGTGTGCAGCCTGCTGCGCCGGGTCACCGAGAAGGGCTTTGTCGCTTACGACCAGGCTGCCGGCATCGCCGCGCTGTCCACCCTGGACGACGACGCATCACTCAACCTGATGGTCGAGCTGTCGCGGTATCCGGAAGTGGTCGAGGCCGCAGGCATCGCGCTGGAGCCGCATGCCATCGCGCAATACCTGCGCGAACTGGCCTATGCTTTCCAGACGTGGTACGACGGCGCGCCGATCCTGATCGACGACGCCGCAGCGCGCAATGCGCGCCTGGCGCTGGCCTGCGCGGTGCGCCAGGCCCTGGCCAACGGACTGGACCTGCTGGGTGTCTCCGCACCCGAGCGCATGTAACCAAGACTTCGAAGAGACGAACACGCAGATGGCGGCACGACGCGGTAAATCACAAGCCAGGCGCAACACCAGCAACGGCACGCCCGGCTGGGTCTGGCTGATCGCAGGGTTGGTGATTGGCGCCGCGGCGTTCTTCATCGTGCCGGACCTGATGAAGAAGGACGGCGACAACTTCCTGCGGCCCAAGCCCAACCCCGACGCGCGCCCGGCCCAGGTGACCAGCGACGACGACAGCGCGGCGACCACCACCGACACGCCCGCCGCGTCGGTGCCGGCCCCGGCAACCACGGCCAGCAAGCCACCGCCGGAGAAGCCGACCCAGTACGATTTCTACACGCTGCTGCCCGGGCGCGAAGTGCAGATGTCCGACGCCGAACTCGCCGCCAGCGCGCGCGCCGAAGACCAGCGCAAAGCCAGGGAAACCGCCGCCGCGCAGGCCAAGGCCGCCAAGGACGCGGCTGCCACGCCGGCCACCAGTCCCGACGCCGCCACCCTGGCCCGCCAGCAGCCCACGCCGCTGGATGAAATGACCAAGACGCCGTCGGCGACGCCGACCCAGACCAGCGTCGCCGCAGCAGCCGCCTCCAATGCCGTGGCCAGCGCCGCCGGCGATGTGGCCTACATCCTGCAGGCCGGCAGCTTCAGCGCCTCGGGCGATGCCGAAGCGGTCAAGGCCAAGATTGCGATGCTCGGCCTGAGCGCCCGGGTCGAATCGGGCGACTCGGCCGGCAAGACCGTCTACCGCGTGCGGATGGGCCCCTATGGCACCGCCAGCGAACTGGCCGAAGCCAAGCAGAAGCTGTCCGGCGGCGGCCTGCCTGCCATGGCGATCAAGGCCCGGTGATCCGCCCGGCGACACTGCGGCAGCGCCTGATCCTGGCGGCCGCCGTGGCGTTCGTACTTGATTTTGCGCTGGGATTAGCCGGCGCGAAGCTGTTACCCGCAAGCTGGCAGACCCTGACCCTGCACGGGAACAGCTTCATCCAGCCGGTGGCTTGCGCGGCGGTCGCGATCAGCCTGCTGCTCGGCGGCTGGATCGGTGGACGCAGGTTCCTGCCGGTTGGCGTAGTCCTGGTCCTGCTGCTGCAGTTGATCGCGCTGGCGCTACTGATCCAGATGGCCCACGGCGCGATGCCCCAGCGCCCGCTGCCCTTGATCATGCGCCAGGTGCTGGCCAGCAACGCGCTGGGCTTCGGCCTGCAGCTGCTGGCTGCCGCCATCGGCGCGCTGGTTGGCGCAGCCCTGCATCGCACGCGCGTCCTCTTTCCCGCCGCACAGGGCGTCCCATGAGCCGGGCCGCCCGCATCGCCGGTGCAACGCGTTGAACATGAACCTGCCCATGCGCCTGGCCTGCATGCCGCTTGCCTGGCTATTGGCCTGCGCGGCGCTGGCCGGATGTACCGCGAGCACCACGACCCAGATCCTGCGCGATGTCCCGCCACTGGATCGCAGTCTGGTCGCCGGGATCTCGCCCGACGATTTCACCGCGGGCCGCTTCACCGCAGCCGATGGCACCGTATTGCCATATCGGCTGTTGACGCCGGAGCGCATCGAACCTGGCCGGCGATATCCCCTGGTGGTGCAGTTCCACAACTCCAGCGGCATCGGCACCGACAATCGCGCGCAGATCGAGAAGGACGCTTCTGCCCGGGCCTGGGCGATGCCCTCGGTCCGCGCACGCCATCCAAGCTTCGTGCTGATTCCCCAGTTCTCGGCCCGCAGCGCCGATTACGACGACCCGGAACGACCGCAGGTCGCCCATGCCACGGCGCAGCTGCAGGCGTCGCTGGAACTGATCGATGCCATCGTTGCGCAGCATCCCGTCGACCCGGGACGCCTCTATGCCACCGGTTTTTCGATGGGGGGATCGACGACGTGGCTGGCCGCCGTGGCGCGCCCCCAGTTCTTCGCGGCCGTGGTGTCGGTCAGCGCCGTGGCGCCGGACCGCCGGCTCGCGGCGGACTTGGCACAGTTGCCCGCGCTTGCCTTCCATGGCGATGCCGATACCGAAAATCCGATTGCTTCGGACCGTGAATGGGCTGCGGCCCTCCATCTCGCAAACGGACGCCAGATGCGCCTGCGCGAATATGTCGGTTTGACGCATCAGCCGCCCGGCGATTTCATCCCCGGTGACTGGTGGCGCGACTGGATGTTCGCCCAGCATCGCCAGACCCACTGAACCCGCATTTCGCCCACAGGAGTCCCCCATGACCCAGACCGTCCTCATCACCGGTGCCACCTCCGGATTCGGCGCCGCCGCCGTGCGCAAGTTCGCCAGTGCCGGCTGGAAAGTCATCGCCACCGGTCGTCGCGCCGAGCGCCTGGCGCCGTTCGTCGAAGAATTCGGCGCCGACCTCGTACACACCGCGGCCTTCGACATCCGTGACGCCGGCGCGCTCGACGCCGCCATCGCCGCGCTGCCGGCCGCCTTCGCCGACATCGACGTGCTGGTCAACAACGCCGGCCTGGCGCTGGGCACCGCACCGGCGCAAAGCGCCGACCTGCTGCAGTGGCAGCAGATGATCGACACCAACATCACCGCACTGGTCACCCTGACCCACCGCCTGCTGCCCACGCTGATCGCGCGCAAGGGCGCGGTGATCAATATCAGCTCGGTGGCCGCGACCTATCCCTACACCGGTGGCAACGTCTACGGCGGCACCAAGGCCTTCGTGCGCCAGTTCTCGCTGGGCCTGCGCAGCGATCTGCATGGCACCGGCGTGCGCGTGACCAGCATCGAGCCGGGCATGGCCGAAACCGAATTCACCCTGGTCCGCACCGGCGGCGACCAGGCCGCCTCGGACAAGCTCTACGGCGGCGCCACCCCGATGACCGGCGAAGACATCGCCGAACAGATCTTCTACGTCGCCACGCTGCCGGCACACCTCAACATCAATCGCATCGAGATCATGCCGGTGACGCAATCGTTCGCCGGCTTCCAGGTCGCGCGCGGCTGACGCATCGGCGACACGCACGTCGCCGGATCACGGCGGCGTGCAGCAATCAGGCGCGCTCGGCCACCTGCGTGCCGGTCGCGCCCCGCGGCGCCAGCATGCGTCCGCGCAGCCTCAGGAACGGACGTTCCACCGTGTAGTGCAGCAGTGCCGCGACCAGCAGCGCAGCAGCCCCATACACCGCCACCTGCAAGACGCCCCAGCCGGCGATGCTTTCACCCAGGTGCACCTGCACCAGCTTGAACACCGCTTTGTGGACCAGGTAAAGGCTGTAGGAAATCCCCGCCAACCAGGCCGCACCCGGCACGTGCCACCGACCGATCACGCTACGCGTGCCAGCACCGGCGAATACCAGCAGCGCCAGCCCCGCCGACAGCACCGGCCAGCCGATCGCATTGCCCAGCAATCCGGAGCGCGCACGGAACAGCCACAGCGCCAGCGCCATCACCGCGATCCCGGCCAGCAGCACCGCGTTCGCGCGCAGCTGCAGACGCGACCACCATGCCGGCCGGAACACCTTCATCGTCGCCAGCAGCACGCCGCACAGCAGCCCATCCAGGCGGTTCCAGGTCGGGTAGTAAAGATCTTCGATGAACCAGTTGCGCTGCGGCGCACCCGCCGCTTCCGCAGCCGTGTCGTGCAGCCACACACCGGCGCGCAAGGCGATGCCGCCCAGCACCACGAACGCTGCGAGCGACAGCACTTTCCAGGCAGCGCGGCGGCGCGTCAGCCACCAGGCCAGCAGCGGGAACACCAGGTAGAAGTGCTCTTCCACGCACAGCGACCAGGCATGGGAGAACGCCGGGTTGCCGTAGTCGTTGCCCAGGTTCACGACCATCAGCACGAACTTCCATAGCGGCTCCAGGCCCGGCAACTCGCTCCACCCCGGCACCAGCACATAGATCGCAAGCACGACCCAGTACGCCGGCAGGATCCGGAACGCACGCCGCAGGTAGAAATCGCCGAAGCGCAGCCGCTCACCGCGCGACAGCGGCAGCAGCACCTGTTGGCCAATCAGGAACCCGCTCAGCACGAAGAACAGGTCCACGCCCATCCAGCCGTAGCGCGACAACCACGCCCATTCCGGCCCCAGTCCACCCACCACCCACGAATGGAAGAACATCACCCAGACGATGGCGATAGCACGCAGCAGGTCGAGACCAGGCAAGCGTCCCGCGGGCTCGCTTGCATCCCCAGTTCCTTCAGAGCGTCCGGACCTCAGTCCCACGGCGTCTCGGTCCGGCGGCTGTACCCGGTACCCATCAATCGGAAGAAATTGTGCATTTCCTCTTCGTTACACACACCAGCACGATCGAGAGTGATGAACGGGACGTCCGGATAGACCGTCGACCACTCGAGCAGCCCGGTCCGCGCCATGGGATCGCTTGCGTGCAGTTGCCGGAAGATCCGGCCCAAGACAGCACCGTCATCGCCCCCATGCAGGTCGGTCAGCTCGGTCATGTCCAGCACGAGCCAAGGCCTGAGCCGGGCATGGGCCAGCAGGTAATCGGCGAGCAAACCGCAGTGATGAGACAGACTCCCCTGCTGCCCGAAAAGCGAATCCAGCAAACCGATCCGCGCCTTCAACCGACTGACCGCAACTTCAGCGGCCACACTCACCATGCAATGGTTCGGTTCGCCCGACATCTCTCCGCGGCGGACCGGTGCGATGTCCTCCGGCACGAACAGGCATAGCCAGAGCAGCGGCACATGCAACGGTGCGTACAACAGGATTTCGGCGTCGGAAAACAACTCCCCATCCGGGGCATAAGGCCAGCCGGGCGTCGTGCCGACGATGAGATAACTGTTGTTGGACATGCGCGGCAGCATCCTTGCGATGGCGAATGGCCTCAAGCATAGGCCAGACACCGGGCCTGCGCCTTACCCCAGCGGCTCGTCGCTCAAGTAGGTGTAGCCGGTCAGGCCGGCTTCAAGCGCGGCGGACAGTTCCTGCGCGCGTTCGGGCGACAGGTCCGCTTCGGCCACGCGCTGGGCGTAGGCGGCGCGCAGGTCGGACAGCGCGTAGCCCACGTAATCCAGCATCACGTCGGTGGTGTCGCCGCGGCGCTGCTGGGTGAGCTTGTAGCCATCGCCCTCGCAGGCCACTTCCACTGCGTCGGTATCGCCGAACAGGTTGTGGATGTCGCCCAAGATCTCCTGGTACGCGCCGACCAGGAAGAACCCGATCCGATAGCTTTCGCCCGACTTCAGCGCGTGCAGCGGCAGCGAGGTGTCCAGGCTCTCGTTCTCGACATAGGTCTTGACCATGCCATCCGAGTCGCAGGTCATGTCGCAGATGATGCCGCGACGCTCGGGCGCTTCGTTGAGGCGCTCGATCGGCAGGATCGGGAACACCTGGTCGATCGCCCACACGTCCGGGATCGATTCGAACACGCTGAAGTTGACGAAATACTTGTCCACCAAGCGGTCGTTGAGCTCGTCCAGGATCGGGCGGTGGCTCTTTTCCTCGTGGCTCAGGCGCGCCCGCACGCCGTGGGCGATGGCGTAGAACAAGTCGTCGATGCGCGCCCGCTGCGGCAGGTCGATCTGGCCCAGTGCGTAGGCGCTCAGGCCTTCGGCGTGGAAGTGCTGCGCTTCCTGGAACAGCTCCACCGCCGGACGCACGTCCAGCTCTTCGTGGATCTCGCGCAGGTGGCGGACCGCGGCCGGCTCGTCGTCGTGCGCGTCGGGCACGCGGCCTTCCGGCGCTTCCTCGACTTCAGACACATTGGCGATCAGCACTGCGTGGTGCGCGGTCATCGCGCGGCCGCACTCGGTGACGATGCGCGGCGGCGGCAGGCCGTGTTCCTCGCAGGCCTCGGCCAGCGGCTGGACGATGTTGCCGGCGTAGGAGTTCAGCCCGTAATTGATCGAGTAATAGCTGCGCGAACGCGTGCCTTCGTAATCGATCCCTAAGCCGCCGCCGACATCGACGTGGCTGATCTTGGCACCCAGGCGCGACAGCTCGACGAAGTAACGCACTGCCTCGCGCATGCCGTTGGCGATGTCGCGCACGTTGGAGATCTGCGAGCCCATGTGGAAATGCAGCAGGCTTAAGGATTCAGCGTATTCGGTGTCGCGCAGCGACTTCCACAAGTCCAGCACCTGGCGCGGGGACAGGCCGAACTTGGCCTTGTCGCCGCCGCTGTTCTGCCACTTGCCCGCACCCAGCGAGGCCAGGCGCATGCGCACGCCCAGGCCCGGCTTGACGTCCAGCGCCTTGGATTCCTCCAGCACCAGCTTCAGCTCGGAAGGCTTCTCGATGACGATGAAGGTCTGCAGGCCCAGCTTGCGGCCGATCAGGGCCAGGCGGATGTATTCGCGGTCCTTGTAGCCGTTGCAGACGATCAGCCCGCCCGGGCGCGACAGCGCCAGCACGGCCATCAGCTCGGGCTTGCTGCCCGCTTCCAGGCCGAAGCCCTCGCCATGGTGGCTGGCCAGGGTGCCGGCCACGCCGCGGTGCTGGTTGACCTTGATCGGGTAGACGGCGGTGTAGCCACCGGCATAGTTCCAGTCGGACTGCGCCTGCTGGAAAGCGGCCTGCAGCTTGCCCAGGCGCTGGCCCAGGATGTCCGGGAACCGCACCAGCATCGGCAGTTTGGCGCCATTGGCGCGCGCGGCATCGACCACCTCGGGCAGTGCCACGGTCGGGCCGGCCTCGCCCCGTGGGCGCACGGTGATGCGGCCGGCGCCGTCCACGTCGAAATACCCGTCGGCCCAGTGCGGGATCGAATAGGTCTTGCGTGCCTGGTCGGTGGACCACTCGCTCATCGGGGTGAAGGCCTGTCTGCGGGGAAAATGGCCGCGGATTGTAACGTCTGGGGGGTTGGGCTTCGTTACAATGCGCCGCCCGCGGCCAGGCCCCGCCTGTCGCCGCCTTTCCAGATACCTCCGCGACGCGCCGCCCTTTCAGGCGCGTTGCCCCTGCAAGGACATCCCATGACCGCCAACGATTCCTGGTTCATCGAACATTTCCAGCCCACCGGCTCGGCCATCGGCTTCCGCCTGAAGGGCAAGCTGGACGAGGTGCAGTCGCCGTTCCAGAAGATCGAGATCTACGACAGCACCGACTGGGGCAAGTTGATGGTGATCGACGGCGCGATGATGCTGACCACCAAGGACAACTTCTTCTACCACGAGATGATCAGCCACCCGGTGCTGTTCACCCACGCCGCGCCCAAGCGCGTGGTGATCATCGGCGGCGGCGACTGCGGCACCCTGCGCGAGGTGCTCAAGCACCCGGGCGTGGAAAGCGCCACCCAGTGCGACATCGACGAGCAGGTCACGCGCATGGCCGAGAAGTACTTCCCGGAGCTGTGCGAATCCAACGGCGACGCGCGCGCCGAGCTGCTGTTCGACGACGGCGTGGCCTACATGGCCAACTGCGCCCCGGGCAGCGTGGACGTGGTGATCGTGGACTCGACCGACCCGGTCGGTCCGGCCGAAGGCCTGTTCAACAAGGCGTTCTTCGAGAGCTGCTTCAAGGCGCTCAAGCCCGATGGCCTGCTGGTGCAGCAGTCCGAGTCGCCGCTGGCGCTGCTGGACCTGATCAAGGACATGCGTGCGGAAATGGGCAAGGCCGGCTTCCAGTCGTTCAAGACCCTGCCGTTCCCGCAGCCGTGCTACCCGACCGGCTGGTGGAGCGTGACCATCGCGTCCAAGCACGCGGGCAAGGACTTCGCCTTCCGCCAGGCCGATGCGGCCGCCAAGCCGTTCGACACCCTGTACTACACCGCGCCGCTGCATACCGGCGTGCTGGTGTCACCGCCGTTCGTGGCCAAGGCACTGGGCGAAGCCTGACGCCAGGCCCGCTTCAGGCCGGCTTGAACCAAGCCGCGCGGGTCATGCCGCGCGGCTTTTTTGTGCCCGCAGTTCGGCTTCTGCAGATCGACCCGCCGATGTCATGCCCTTGCCTTGGCCATGCGCGACGCTACAACGTCATGACCCTGCCGTCCTTCGCCGGATGGCAACCGCTTTCGGAGACCTGCATGATCCGTTCGACCTTGTTCCTGGTGGCCTGCATGGGCGCGACGCTTTCTTCCACCGCCTCGGCGCAGGACCTGCGCCCGCTGCCGACCGACAAGCCGCTGGTGATCGGCCACCGCGGCGCCAGCGCGCTGCGCCCCGAGCACACACTCGCTTCGTATGCGAAGGCCATCGAGGACGGCGCCGACTTCATCGAGCCTGACCTGGTGTCCACCAAGGACGGCGCACTGGTGTCGCGCCACGAGAACGAGATCGGCGGCACCACCGATGTCGCTGCGCATCCGGAATTCGCAGCACGCAAGACGACCAAGACCATCGACGGCGAGCGGATCGAAGGCTGGTTCACCGAAGACTTCACCCTGGCCGAGCTGAAGACCCTGCGCGCCCGCGAACGCCTGCCGCAGCTGCGCAGTACCGCCTTCGATGGCCAGTTCCAGATCGTGACGCTGGACGAGATCATCGACTTCGCCGCGGCCGAAGCTGCCGCGCGTGGCCGCGTCATCGGCCTCATTCCCGAGATCAAGCACCCCACCTATTTCCAGCAGCACGGCCTGGCGATGGAAGCCAAGGTGCTGGCGACGCTGCAGGCCCATGCCTATACGCGCAGCGCGCCGGTGGTGATCCAGTCCTTCGAGCTCGCCAACCTCAAGCAGTTGCACACGCTGCTGGGCAAGAACCATCCGAACATCCAGCTGCTGCAGCTCACCGGCGCGCCCGATGAAAAGCCGGGAGACGTGCTCGCCGCCGGTGGCAGCCAGACCTATGCGCAGATCCTCAGCGCAGCAGGCCTGCGCGAGGTGGCCCGCTACGCGCAGATCCTGGGACCGAACCTGCGCAGCGTGATTCCGTTCGATGCGCAGCAGAACCTCGGAACGCCCTCGTCGGTGGTGCGTGATGCGCATGCGGCCGGCCTGAAGGTGGAGCCTTACACCTTCCGCCCGGAAAATTATTTCCTGCCCGGGAACCTGCGTGACGGCGACGCGCCCACCACGCGCCATGACGCCGGCAGCATCGCCGAAATGCGCGCACTGCTGGATGCCGGCATCGACGGCTTCTTCACCGATGATCCCGCGTTGGGTCGCGCCGCGGTGGATGGCTGGCGCAAGCCCTGACCTCGCGGGCCCGGTGCAATGCGTGTGTCGTGCGATCGCGCACCGCACGCATTGCCGGACTTCCGGCGTGAATTCATGTCGGAGCCGCAAAAAATCAACACCACGTCACGCTGCATGACATCGCGCAGCACGATGTAAGAAACCTTTCATCTTCCGTGGTCATGGTGTGGTCGCGCGCAACGCATCTGCGCTGTCGTGTACCCCCTCCCCACCACGGAACACCATGCACATCCGCACCCTGACGGTCGCGGTGTCGCTTGCGCTTTGCGCAGGCCACGCCCATGCCGCTAACGCCCTCGACGACACGCCTGCCGCCGCACCGGCCGAAGCCAGCAACACCGATGCCAAGACGCTCGACAACGTGTCGGTGATCGGCGCCGGCGAAACCCGCCAGGTGCAGCGCATCAGCGAGGTCGACAAGCAGGTGCTGCCGCCTGGCACCAGCGGCCAGAAGATCCTCAACCGCCTGCCGGGCGTATCTGTGCAGTCCAACGACGCCTTCGGCGCGAACGAGGAATCGCAGACCATCAGCCTGCGCGGCTTCGACAAGAGCCGCCTGGGCTACACGCTGGACGGCATTCCGCTGGGTGACAACAGCTACGGCAACTACAACGGCCTGAGCATCGCCCGCGCGCTGATTCCCGAGAACCTGGCCGGCGCGGAGCTGTCCGAGGGCATCGGCTCGCTCGGCGTGGCCTCGACCAGCAACCTGGGTGGCACGATCCAGTATTTTTCGCAGGACCCTTCCACCGAATTCGGCGGCCGCGTCGCGCAGACCGTGGGCAGCGACAGCGAGAACCGCACCTTCGTGCGCGTGGATACCGGCGACCACAACGGCTTCGCCGCGTACGTGTCCGGCGTGCGCCAGGACGCGGACATGTGGACCGCGCCCAGCCAGAACCAGACCACCAAACAGTTCAATGCCAAGGCGGTGTGGAACATCGGCGACAACCGCTTCAGCGCGTTCGTCGCGACCTCGCGCGTGAGCCAGGCCAACTACGCCTCGCTGTCCAAGAGCGGTCTGGCGCGCGGCCTGGGCTGGGACTGGAACATCTACGCGCCGGACTGGGACCGCGCCGTCGCCGCGGCCTATTGCGCACCCGCCACGTACGACGCGGCGCAGTGCGCGTTCACCGGCGACGTCAACAGCATCGACGATGCGTATTACCAGTCCCGCGCCCTGCGTGACGACAACCTGTATTCGCTCGATGGCGACATCGCCCTGGGCGACAGCGCGCGCCTGAAGGTGATGGCCTACCACCACGAGAACCGCGGCCAGGGCCATTGGTGGGCGCCGGGCCAGGCTTCAAACCCGGGCACGGACGAGGAACTGCCGATCTCGATCCGCTCGACCAACTACACCATCAACCGCACCGGCATGACCGCGGCGCTGACCTGGCAATGGGGCATCCACGCGCTGGAGGCAGGCTTCTGGTACGAGTACAACGACCACAACGTCGAGCGCAATTTCTACTATGTGACCGGCCCGTTCGTGGACGACTTCTACGTCAACCATCCGGACCGCCGGCTGTTCGACCAGGACTTCGCCATCCACACGCGCCAGTTCTACGTGCAGGACCGGATGAAGTTCCTCGACGACCGCCTGACTGTGGACGTGGGCTTCAAGAGCCCGCGCACCGAGATGGAAGCAGTCTCCAAGGCCGGTACCGAAACCTCGCTGGCCAGCGGTACGCTGGTCGCCAAGGAAACGATCCTGCCGCAGATCGGCGCCGGCTTCCGCATCAACGCCGCCAACGAAGTCTTTGCTTCCTACGCCGAAAACATCGCCGCGTTCGTCGGTGGTGGCAGCGGCGGCCCGCTGCAGGTATCGCCCGCATCGTTTGCCGCTGCCGCGGGACTGCAACCGGAGAAGTCACGCACGCTGGAAGCGGGCTGGCGCAACTTCGGCGAGAAGTACCAGGCCTCGCTGGCGGTCTACCACGTGCTGTTCGACAACCGCCTGCTCTCGCTCAATCCGTGTTCAAGCATCGAAGTCGGCACCCGGCCCGAGTGCGTGACCCAGTTCGTCAACGTCGGCTCGGTCAAGAGTAACGGCGCCGAACTGACCTTCATCCTCAAGCCCATCGACGGACTGGAGTGGTACAACGCGCTGTCCTGGAACAAGACCACCTACGAGGACAACTACGTCGCCGGTGGCGTCGAGGTACCGGTCGCCGGCAAGATCACGGTCGATACACCGCAGCAGATGGCGTCGAGCGAACTGACCTGGCGTCGCGATGGCTTCAACGTCAGCCTGCGTGGCAAGTACACCGGCAAGCGCTACTACACCTACACCAACGACCAGTCAGTGCCGGGCGTGACCACCTTCGACTTCGGCAGCGGCTACAACTTTGGTGAGGGCATGGGCCTGCGTAACATCAACGTGGCCCTGAACGTGACCAACCTCACCGACAAGCGCTACGCCGCGCAGATCAGTTCCACCGCCGCGGCCGATCCCAACGGCACGCTGTATGCGATCCACGCCAGCGCGCCGCGCCAGATCTTCCTGACGTTCGGCGCCGAGTTCTAGACAGCAACTTCGCGTTGAAACGCAGCGGGGCGCGGAATCTTCCGCGCCCCGCTGTCGTTTGTGGCAGCCGAATCCCCACGCTCACCGGGCCGCTCGGCCTTCCTGGCATCGGCGCTGGCAGATGGGCCGCGCATCGCGCACCTACTGAGTTCGCCCAACACCTATGCGGCGGCGCCCCGCGGCCATGTTTTCGCGCCCCGTGCCTGGCGCTGGATGCTGCGCCCCAGGCCCTTCCGCCCTCGCCAGCATGCCTTGACTCCCGGCCTGCCTGGCACCGGTCCCGCTGGCTGCGAGGCCACGACGGCAGCGTCGTGTGAAATCTAAATTACTGATAAATCAGGGATATCAGCGCGGCTGCCAGAACAGTCTGTACGGTGCCCGGGGCCGCTTATGTCGGAAATTCGTTACATCCTGATGTCGGAAAGACGTTAGAATTGTTTGCCGATACAACAAGTTCAGTAATTGCGAAACCGCCCTTGCAGCGCCTGATCCCCCGGACCGCGCAACCGCCGTACGCAAACATCCCATGAATACCGCCCTGCTCCCCTTTCATCCCGGCGCCCGCCTGCCCGCCACCGCCAAGCTGCTCAAGCGCGGCGAGCGCGTGCTGGAACCGGACGTCTACGTCACCCCGTACGAGGGCCGCCCGGTCGTGGTCAAGGACTACCGCCGCTACGCCGGTACGCCGATGGCGCTGCTGGCGCGCCTGCTGGTCTGGCGCGAAGCCAAGATGCTCAGGCACCTGCAGGGCTGGCGCCATGCGCCAATGTTGTTGGGCACCGCCGGCGGCCTGCTGCTGGGCATGGAATTCATTTCCGGCACCGCGTTGGGTGGCGAAGCGGTCGACACCGGCAAAGCCGTGTTCCGCCAGTTGCGCGCCCTGATCGCCCAGCTGCACGCCGCAGGCATCACCCACAACGACCTGCACAGCTCCAACCTGATGGTCAGCGGCGGCACCCTGGTGCTGCTGGACTACGCCTCGGCCATGCGCCTGCCGCGCTGGATGATGCGCCTGCCGTTGCTGCGTGAATTGCGCCGCTCGGACCTGGCCAACGCACTGAAGATCCAGCAGCGTCTGACCGGCCGCAAGGTCACCGGCGCACGTGCGCAGATCGTGGCGCAGCGCCCGTGGGTGACCGCCATCCGCAACAGCTGGAAGCGCTTCTACGCCTGGAGCAAGACCTGATCCAGCTGTACCGGCGTTGCGTCATCGGCCATCCATCCGTTCCAATGTGACCCTTCGTCCGTACCGGCGCTCGGATTTTTCCGAGCTGCGGGTGCGGAATTTGCCGATGGCAGCGCCCCGGACGTGCGTGCGAGCCTTGCGGTCACCAACGGGAGACGCCCCATGATCGACCTGAACCCCATCGACGACCTGGCCCGCCGCCTGAGCGACCTGGTGCCGCCGGGCCTGCGCGAATCGCGCGAAGACCTGCAGCGCACCTTCAAGAGCGCCCTGCAATCCGGCCTGTCACGACTGGACCTGGTGACCCGCGAGGAGTTCGAAGTGCAGCGCGCGGTCCTGCTGCGTACCCGCGAGAAGCTCGACGCGCTGGAACGTGAGCTGGCCGCCCTGGAATCGCGCATCAGCCCGCGCAGCTAGCCCCTCGCCATCGGCGGACAAGGAGTGTCCCCATGAGTCTTGCCCTGGTGCACAGCCGTGCGCGGACCGGCGTGCAAGCCCCCGGTGTCCAGGTGGAGGTGCACCTGTCCGGCGGCCTGCCATCCACCCAGATCGTCGGCCTGCCCGAAGCCGCCGTGCGCGAAAGCCGCGACCGCGTGCGCGCCGCGATCCTGTGTGCGCAGTTCGAATTCCCGGCGCGCCGTATCACCGTGAACCTCGCGCCAGCGGATCTTCCGAAAGATGGCGGCCGGTTTGATCTGCCGATCGCGCTGGGCATCCTGGCCGCAAGCGGCCAGATCGACCGCCAGGCGCTGGCCGAATGGGAATTCCTGGGCGAACTCGGCCTGACCGGCGAACTGCGGCCGGTCGACGGCGTGCTGCCGGCGGTACTCGCGGCCGCAGCCAACCATCGCCGACTGGTCGTACCGCTGGCCAATGGCGGCGAAGCGGCGCTGGTGCACGATGGCGGTGCCTGTACCGCGCGCACCTTGCTGGAGGTCTGCGCGATGCTGGCCGGTACCCGCGCGACCACGCCCGCCGAAGCGACCCGCACGGCCGAGGCACCGATGCCCGACCTGCGCGACGTGCGCGGCCAGCTGCATGCACGTCGTGCGCTGGAGGTCGCCGCGGCCGGCGGTCATCATCTGCTGTTCGTGGGAAGCCCTGGCTGCGGCAAGACGCTGCTGGCCTCGCGCCTGCCCGGCATCCTGCCCCTGTCGAGCGAAAGCGAAGCACTGGAAAGCGCGGCGATTGCCTCGGTCAGTGGCCGCGGACTCGACCCGGCACGCTGGCGGCAGCGCCCCTTCAGGGCTCCGCACCACACGGCCAGTGCCGTCGCCCTGGTCGGCGGTGGCGCACAGCCGCGTCCCGGCGAGATTTCATTGGCGCACAACGGCGTGCTTTTTCTCGATGAGTTGACCGAATGGGATCGGCGGGCGCTGGAAGTGCTGCGCGAACCATTGGAGTCCGGCGCCGTCACCGTCTCGCGCGCGGCACGCAGCTCCGAGTTCCCCGCGCGCTTCCAGCTTGTAGCCGCCATGAACCCGTGTCCGTGCGGATGGGCCGGCGACAGCAGCGGTCGTTGCCGCTGCAGCAACGAGGTCATCACGCGCTATCGCAACCGCATCTCCGGTCCGCTGCTGGACCGGATCGACCTGCAGGTCGACGTGCCGCGGGTGCCGCCGCAGGACCTGCGGCCGGATGCGCCGCCGGGTGAAGCTAGCGCCGCGGTGCGCGACCGGGTCGCGACCGCACGGCAACGGCAGTTGGCCCGCGACGGCGTACTCAACGCCCGGCTGGGCCAGGCCGCCACCTTCGCCTGCTGCCGCCTGTCCGATGCCGACCAGGCCCTGCTGGAACGCGCCATCGACCGGCTGCAGCTGTCCGCTCGCGCCATGCAGCGGACGCTGCGCGTGGCGCGCACCATTGCCGACCTTGCAGGTGCGGACGACATCGCAACCCCGCATCTGACCGAAGCGCTGGGCTACCGGCGCATGGAGCCGCGCAGCGCCGCACACGCAGCCTGAGCGGACAGGCACGGCGTAGCATCAACACTCCTGCAGAACGCACGGGGTTCGCATGCCACCGCCCTCCTTCAATCCTGCAGCCACCCGCGCGCATGCGCAGTGCTTGTGCGGCGCGGTGCAGCTGGATGCCAGCCTGCCCAGCCTGTGGTTGTCGCACTGCCACTGCAGCCGCTGCCGGCGCGCGCATGGCGCGGCGTTCGTGACCTGGGTGGGACTGGACGAAGCCGGCTGCGCATTGCACGACCCGGGGCAGTTGCTGCGCTGGCACCGCGCCGACACACAGGCCGAACGCGGCTTCTGCACGCATTGCGGCAGCACGCTGTTCTTCAGGTCACCACGCTGGCCGGGCGAACTGCACGTGGTGGTCGCCAACTTCACCACGCCGCTGGATCGCGCGCCGCAGGCGCACACGCACTGGGACACCCATGTGGACTGGTGCGCGGTGGACCCGAACGATGGGCTGCCGCGACGGCGGTCC
Organism: Pseudoxanthomonas sp.; assembly: GCF_027498035.1. Taxonomy (NCBI): domain Bacteria; kingdom Pseudomonadati; phylum Pseudomonadota; class Gammaproteobacteria; order Lysobacterales; family Lysobacteraceae; genus Pseudoxanthomonas; species Pseudoxanthomonas sp. Next base: position 3,291,620 of record NZ_CP114978.1, on the reverse strand, counting down.
GAAGACGCCTGAGGCGGTGGCGCCAACCGCTTCAGGCCGGCGTGAGCACCGTACCGGCCTCGAAGAAATGCTGCAGGTTGGCCAGCACCAGATCTTCCATCGCCTTGCGGGTTTCATGCGTGCCACTGCCCATGTGCGGGGCCAGCACCACGTTGTCCAACGACAACAGGGCTTGCGGCACGTTGGGCTCGTCGGCGAACACGTCCAGGCCGGCGCCGGCGATGCGGCGCTCGACCAAGGCGCTGACCAGCGCCGTCTCATCGATCACACTGCCGCGCGCGATGTTGACCAGATAGCCCTGCGGGCCCAGCGCTTCCAGCACCTCGGCCGAGATCAGCCCGCGCGTGCCCGCGCCACCGGACACGGCCACCACCAGCACATCGCACCAACGTGCGAGCGCCTGCAGGTCCGGCTCGTGCATGAAGGCGCAATCGGCCACCGGCCTGCGGCTGTGGTAGCGGATCTCCATGTCGAAGCCGCCGGCCCGCCGGGCAATCACCTGGCCGATCTGGCCCAGCCCGACCAGGCCCAGCCGCTTGCCGCTGACCCGCGTGGTCAACGGAAACCGCGCCTGCGTCCACCGCCCTGCGCGCACGTAGCGATCGGCCGCGGACACCTGGCGCATCACATCCAGCACCAGGCTCATCGCCAGGTCCGCCACGCAGTCATCCAACGTGCCGAAGCTGCCGGCAACGGCGATGCCGCGCGCCCTGGCGCTGTCCAGGTCGATCTTGTCCATGCCGACGCCACGACTGGAAATCACCTTCAGGTCCGGCAGCGCATCGAGCACCGCCCCGGGCACGCCCAGTTGCGCGCTGGTGGCGATGCCGCCGATGCCAGCGCCAGCTGCGACCAGGAACGCGGCAGGATCGTCCTGCGTCCACCATGCCTGCACCTCGAAGCATTCGGACAACGACCGGTCCAGTACCGGAGACAGCGGGCACAGCTGCAGGATGCGGTGGCGGGACATGCATTGATTCCTTGCGACGACGTGGCGGGCCGCGCCGTCATGCGATCGGCGCGGCATCGAACAATGCCAGATCGATGTGCAGGGCGTGTTCCCCATCCCACGCCTGCGTGCCAGTGAAGACACTCCCATGCTTCACCGGTGGCCGGCGGGCATCGGCATGCCGATACCGGCATCGCGGAACATCGCGCAGGGCGGGCGGCCCGGTGCAAACAAAAAAAGCGCCGGCCGCATCCTTGCGGCCAACGCCCCGCGCCGTTGCGCGTGCCGTGGTCACGACACGCACGATCTTGTGCCCTACGCCTCCTGGCCGACCGAGACCACCAGCTGCAGGTCATCGCGCTCGCCGCGGATGCGCAGCTGCGCACTCGGCTGGCTGGCCAGGGCGCCCAGCTGGGCGCCGCAGTCGGACAGGTCGTTCCACTTCAGCTGCCAGACGAACGGCGCGGCATCGGCGCTGTCCAGGACCAGGCGCGACACCGACTCGGTGACTTCCAGGCTGACGTTGTCCACGCCGGGAATGGCGTGACGCCGGCCGACCGCATCGACGCGCGGGCTGGAAGCAAGATGGTCGAGCATGCAGGCAAGCATCGCGATGCCGTGGCGGTCGCCGCGGAACATCAATGCATCCTGGCCGTTGAAGCTGTTGGCGTGTCGTGCTCTGAGCATGTTGCACCTTCCTTTCGTTGAAAGACGCTGTGGGTAGAACGGTTGCGACGTATTCGTCCGCGCCCCGCCTTGCGACGGCGCGCGCGGGCGTCAGGCCGCCTTGGTCGCGACCGGCGCTTCCGAAGCAGTGAACTGCTCTTCTTCGGTCGAGCCGGTCAATGCGGTGGTCGAGGACTTGCCCTGCTGGATCGCCTGGGTCACCTGGTCGAAGTAGCCCGTGCCGACCTCGCGCTGGTGCTTGACCGCGGTGAAGCCCTTCGGCGCAGCGGCAAACTCGGCTTCCTGCAGCTCCACGAAGGCCTTCATCTGCTCGCGGGCATAGCCGTGGGCCAGGTTGAACATGGAGTAGTTCAGCGCATGGAAGCCGGCCAGGGTGATGAACTGGAACTTGTAGCCGTAGCCGGCGATTTCCTTCTGGAACTTGGCAATCGTCGCGTCGTCCAGGTTCTTCTTCCAGTTGAAGCTGGGCGAGCAGTTGTAGGCCAGCAGCTTGCCGGGGAACTTGGCATGGATGGCTTCGGCGAACTTGCGCGCGAACTCCAGGTCCGGCTTGCCGGTCTCGCACCACACCAGGTCGGCGTACGGCGCATAGGCCAGGCCGCGGCTGATGGCCTGGTCCAGGCCGTTCCTGGTCTTGTAGAAACCTTCGACGGTGCGCTCGCCGGTGGTGAACGGCGCATCGTTGGCGTCGACATCGCTGGTCAGCAGGTCCGCGGCCTCGGCATCGGTACGCGCGACCAGCAAGGTCGGCACGCCCATCACGTCGGCGGCCAAGCGCGCGGCATTCAACTTCTCCACCGCCTCTCGGGTGGGAACCAGGACCTTGCCACCCATGTGGCCACACTTCTTGACCGACGCCAGCTGGTCTTCGAAATGCACACCGGACGCGCCGGCCTCGATCATCGCCTTCATCAGCTCGAACGCATTCAGCACGCCGCCGAAACCGGCTTCGGCATCGGCCACGATCGGCTGCAGGAAATCGATGCTGTCATCGCCTTCGGCATGGTGCAGTTGGTCGGCGCGCAACAGCGTGTTGTTGATGCGCTTGACCACTGCCGGCACCGAGTCGGCCGGGTACAGCGACTGGTCTGGATACATCTGCCCGGCCAGGTTGGCGTCGGCCGCCACCTGCCAGCCGGACAGGTAGATCGCCTTCAGCCCGGCCTTGACCTGCTGCATGGCCTGGTTGCCGGTCAGCGCGCCCAGCGCATTGACGAAATCCTCGGTGTGCAGGGACTTCCACAACTTCTCCGCGCCCAGTTTGGCGATCGAATATTCGATCGGCACGGTGCCGCGCAGGCGCACCACGTCGGCCGCGGTGTAGTTGCGGGTGATGCCCTCCCAGCGCGGGTTGGTGTCCCAGTCCTTCTGGATTTCTTCGGCGGTGCCCAGCTTGCTCATGACATCAGTCCTCGTGTGGATCGGCGGGTTCTTGAAGGGTGCAGCGGCCCATGGCCGCCTGTGGAAAGCGGTCTTGTCTCTGAATCTGTTGCTGTCGCTCTTTAGCCGTCATGCCCCGACGCACGCCGGGCCGTGACGGATTGCTGTTGGATCAATCGATCAGCGCATACGCCGGCAGCGTGAGGAACTCGGCCAACGTGTCGCTGCGCGAGAGTTCATCCAGCAGCGCGATGGCCTGGGTGACTTTGGAAGCGCCCGGCATCGCGGCGGTATCGCCCAGCGTGGTCGGCAGCCGCTTCAGCGTGGCCTGCAGCAAAGCGTTGTCGATCGCGGTGCCGTCGTCCAGGTGCATGCCGCTGGTGTGCAGCCATTGCCAGATCTGGGTACGTGAGATCTCCGCCGTGGCCGCGTCTTCCATCAGCCAGTGGATCGGCACGCAGCCGTTGCCATCCAGCCAGGCGGCCAGGTAGCGCACGCAGACTTCGACATTGCCTTCGAAGCCGGCGCGGCTGATCGTGCCCTGCGAAGGGCGGATCAAGTCATCGCGGCTCACATGGACATCAGCGCGGGTCACGCCGTGCTGGTTGGCCTGCGGCATGTGCTCGTTGAAGATCTGCATCGCCACCGGGATCAGCGCTGGATGCGCAACCCAGGTACCGTCATGGCCGGCTGTTACTTCACGCAATTTGTCGGCGCGCACCCGGGCCATCGCCTGTTCGTTGGCCGCCGCATCGTGGTTGATCGGGATCTGCGCAGCCATGCCGCCCATCGCGTGGGCACCACGCTTGTGACAGGTCTGGATCAGCAGTTCCGAGTACGCCTTCAGGAACGGCTGGGTCATGGTGACCTGGCCACGCTCGGGCAGCACGCGGTCGGCGTGGGCACGGAAGGTCTTGATGTAGGAAAAGATGTAGTCCCAGCGGCCACAGTTCAGACCGACGATGCGGCTGCGCAGTGCATGCAGGATTTCGTGCATCTCGAACACCGCCGGCAGCGTCTCGATCAGCACCGTCACCTTCATCTGGCCCTGCGGCAAGCCCAGCACCGCTTCGATATGCGACAGCGCGGTATCCCACAGCGCGGCCTCTTCCATCGACTGCAGCTTGGGCAGGTAGAAGTACGGGCCACGGTCCTGGGCCTGCAGCGCGCGCGCATTGTGGAAGGCGAACACGGCGACATCGAACAGGCCACCGGCAATCGGGGCGCCATCGACCAGCACGTGCTTCTCGTCCAGGTGCCAGCCGCGCGGCCGCACGATCAGCGTGGCCTGTTCGTCGCGCGGCTTCAGCGCGTAGTGCTTGCCAGGCTTGCCACCCACCGAAGGTGCGGAGAACTGCAGGTCGCCGACGACCGCACCGATCAGCGCACGCTGGCCGGTCAACAGGTTTGTCCAGGTCGGCGAGGTCGAATCCTCGAAGTCGGCCATGAACACCTTGGCGCCGGAGTTCAGCGCATTGATGACCATCTTCGGATCGGTCGGGCCGGTGATCTCCACGCGGCGGTCGGCCAGCGCAGCCGGGATCGGCGCCACGGTCCAGTCGTCGGCACGGATCGCCGCGGTATCGGTGCGGAAGTCTGGCAACGCACCGGCATCGAATTCAGCCTGGCGCGCCTGGCGCTGGGTCAACCGGGCCTGGCGGGCCGGCTCGATGGCTCGGTGCAGGGTCACCAGCAGGGCCAGCAGGGCCGGCGGCAGCAATGCGTCCTGTCCAGCGTCCTGGCGGGTCAGCGCAAGCCCGGGCGTGGCCCCGGCAATGGCCGGATCACGGGGAGGCAGGGCATAAGCAGGTGCGGACATGGATGAATCCTGTCGTGTGGACTGGGTCGCCACCGTGCTCTCCGAGGTTAGTATTTGACAACTTAGTTTTATCAATGAAATTCATAAGACCAACTCATACACATTGGCAACCAAGCCATGAGCAATCCGCTAACTCCCCGTTTTTCCTACAAATCCGATCGTCTGAAGCCGCTGCGCGCCTTCTGCCAGGTGGTGCGCCTGGGCTCGGTCTCGCGCGCCGCGGAGGCCTTGTTTGTCAGCCAGCCGGCCATTTCGCTGCAGCTGCAGGCGCTGGAACGCGAGTACGGCTCGCACCTGTTCGAGCGCAGCGGGCGGCGGCTGTCACCCACCCGGGAGGGCCAGTTGCTGTTCGAAATGGCCCAGCCCCTGGTCGAGGGCGTGGACGGGCTGGCGGCGAACTTCCGCGAGAAGGTCAGCGGCCTGGACGCAGGCGAACTCAACATCGCCGCCAACAGCTCGACCATCCTGTACCTGCTGCCGCGGATCGTGGACGCCTTCCGCCAGCAGTACCCGGAGGTGCGCCTGACCCTGCACAACGCGATCAGCGCCGACGGCACCGACCTGCTGCGCGAGGATGCGGTGGACCTGGCGGTGGGTTCGATGGTCGACGTCCCGTCCGACCTGAGCTACGAGCCGGTGTATCGCTTCGAACCGATGCTGATCACCCCGCACGACCATCCGCTGGCCAGGAAATCCAAGGTCACCCTGGAAGACATTTCGCCCTACGGCCTGATCCTGCCGCCGCGCCGGCAGATCACCTACCGGCTGGTCGACCTGACCTTCCAGCAGGCGCGCGTGCCCTACAACGTGGTGCTGGAAGTCGGCGGCTGGGAGGTCATCAAGCAGTACGTGGCGATGGGCATGGGCCTGTCGATCGTCAGCTCGATCTGCCTGGACGACGGCGACCGCGGCCGCATCGCCGCGCGCTCGCTGAGCGCGTATTTCCCCTCGCGCAGTTACGGGGTGGTGGTGCGCAAGGGCAAGTACCTGTCACCGCAGGCGCGGGCCTTCATCGCGTTGATCAGGCCGGACCTGTTCCATCAACGCGACTACGACGAATCGGGGCATTCGGAACGCTGAGCCGACGTTCGCGCCAGCCCTGGACCAGCAGGCCCGCCACCAGCAGGACGGCCAGCACCAGCGAGGCGCCGCCAGTGCCCAGTTCCAGCCCGCCGTGCGACACCGGCTTGGTCAGCAGGTCGCCGAAGGTCGCGCCAAACGGCCGGGTCATCACGAACGCCAGCCAGAACAGCAACACCCGGCTGAGCGACGTGAACCGGTACGCCAGCGCCGCGACGGCGATCACCGCCGCGATCAGCGACGCACTGGCTGCGAAACCCAGGCCCGATGAATCCGCCAGGAAATCCCCCAGCGCGGTGCCCAGCGTGTTGCTGGCCAGGACCGCCATCCAGTAGAAACCTTCGGCGCGGCGGCTGGCGATGCGCTGCACCGACAGATGGCCTTCGCTGCGGTACCACGCGGCCAGCACCAGCCCCAGCAGGCCGACCAGCAGCAACGCCCCGCGCAGATAGCCCAGCCCGAGCGTGCGATCCATGAAGTCCGACATCGCCGTGCCCGCAGTACTGGTGGACAAGATCACCGACCAGTACAGCCAGCGCTGGAAGCGCCAGGCCCGCAGTTGCGCCACCAGGGTCAGCGCGAAGATGCCCAGCAACAGCAGCGAGCCGGCGCCATAGCCCAGGCCGAGCGTCATGGTCAGCCAGTCACCGCCGGTCTCGCCCAGCGTGGTCGCCAGGATCTTGATGATCCAGAAGCCGAGCGTGACCGCGGCAACCTTGCCCGCGGCTCCGGGCGGCGGAAGGTGTTTCGACATGACCCGACCTGCGCGTTGGAATGCCTGCGCACCCTGTCAGGGGCGATGTCGGATTTTGGTCCCAGCGGCGTCAGCGGCGGCCAGGGCGTCCGGCCGGACGCCGGCCCGGTCCCTTGCCCGCATTTTCGGCCACCCGCTTGGCCAGCTTGGCGGCCGCGGCGGCGACCTCTTCCTGCAGTTTCATGTAGTTGGCCAGGCGGCCCGGGTCGATCTCATCGCGCTCGATGGCCGCTTCCACCGCGCAGCCGGGCTCGCCCTGGTGGGCACAGTCACGGAACCGGCACTGGGCGGCCAGCGCCTCGATATCGGCGAAACCGCCTTCGGCCAGGTCTTCCTCGCCGGTGGGCTTGAGTTCGCGCATGCCGGGCGTATCGATCAGGCAGGCGCCGGACGGCAGCGGGATCAGCGCGCGATGGGTGGTGGTGTGGCGGCCGCGCGAATCGTTCTCGCGGACCGCATTGGTCTTCATCTTTTCGATGCCGAGCAAAGTGTTGGTCAGCGTGGACTTGCCAGCGCCGGACGAGCCCACCAGCACCGCGGTCCGGCCCGGGCCCAGCCAGCCATGCAGCTGGGCGACGCTGGCCGGGTCCTTGGCGTTGAGCGTGCGCAGCGGGATGTCCTGCGCGGCCAGGTCGGCGAGCACGTCCAGCGCGTCCTGGGCGTATTCGGTGCGGTCGGCCTTGGTCAGGATGACGACCGGCTGGGCGCCGCCGCCACCGACCAGCATCAGGTAGCGCTCGATCCGGCGCGGATTGAAGTCCGCATCCAGCCCGCAGACGATGAACACGGTATCGACGTTGGCCGCGATCACCTGCTGGTGGTAGTGCTCGCCGGCCGCAGCGCGCTTGATCGCCGTGTGCCGTGGCAACAGCGCCACGATGCGCTTGCCTGCTTCCACCAGCACCCAGTCACCCACCGCCGGACGCTCGTGTGCGGGGAAGCGTGGGCGCTGCCATTCCGGCAGCGATTCGGGCTTCAGGGTCTGGGCGGCCTCTGGACCGTGCGCCACGACGTAGCCGGAGCGGTGCTGCTCGACCACCCGCATGGGCCGGGCGCCGGGATGGGCGGCAAACAGCGCCTGCCAGGCAGCATCACCTTCGGGCGCGCCAGGCCAGGGCCAGCCAATCACCCGAAGGTCGGCGTAGTCGGAAACAGCATCGTTCATGGCCGCAATTCTACGGGCTGGCGCCGGACGGGACCGCCACGGCGCCACGGAGGCTGGCCAACGCGACCGCAGGAAGCGCCGGATCAGCGTCGCCACGACGGCGGGATTCTCCGCTGATCCGCCCCCGTGAAACCCAGCGCGCGTGGGATGAATCAGGCCGGGATAGTTTCCCTTGCAACGCCCGCAAAGCCAGGCATCAGGCGTATGCTTGCCCCGTTTTTCACCCTCGAAAACGTGCCATGCCCTCCGCTCCCAGCAAGCCACTTGCCGTCCGTGAACGCCTGTCCGAAGTCCGCTATGAAATCCGCGGCGACCTGGCCCGACGAGCGCGTGAGCTGGAAGCCCAGGGCCGCAAGCTGATCAAGCTCAACATCGGCAATCCGGGCGCGTTCGGATTCCGCGCGCCCGAGCACCTGCAGCACGCGATCGCCGATGACATGGGTCGCACCGATCCCTACACCCACCAGCAGGGCCTGCCGGCCGCGCGCGAAGCCGTAGCCGCCTACTACGCCGCCCGCAACACGCCCGATGCCCACCCGGACCGGGTATTCATCGGCAATGGCGTGAGCGAGCTGATCGACCTGTCGCTGCGCGCCCTGCTCAATCCCGGCGACGAAGTGCTGGTGCCCTCGCCCGACTATCCGCTGTGGTCGGCCGCGACGATCCTCAACGATGGCCGTCCGGTGTACTACCAGTGCGACGCGAGCAACGGCTTCCAGCCTGATCCATCGGAGATGGAAACGCTGGTCTCCAGCCGCACCCGCGCCATCGTGCTGATCAATCCGAACAATCCGACCGGCGCGACCTATCCGCGCGAGCTGCTCAAGCGCATCGTCGCCATCGCCGCCAAGCATCGCCTGCTGCTGCTGGTCGACGAGATCTACGACCAGATCCTGTACGACGACGCGACCTTCGAACCACTGGCCCCCCTGGCAGGCGACGTGCCATGCATCACCTTCAGCGGCCTGTCCAAGGTGCATCGCGCCTGCGGCTGGCGCGTGGGCTGGGCCCTGCTGTCCGGCAGCACCGAACTGATCACGCCGCTGCTGCACGCGATGGACCTGCTGGGCGCACTGCGCCTGTGCGCCAACGTCCCCGGCCAGTACGCGGTGGAAGCCGCGCTCAGCGGCCCGGACACGATCACCTCGCTCTGCGTGCCCGGCGGCCGCCTGTATGAAACCCGCCGCGCCGTGGTCGACGCCTGCGCCACCAGCGAGCACCTGCAGCTGTATGCGCCGGCCGGTGCGCTGTATGCGTTCCCGGCGGTGGTCGGCGCTGCCGCCAAGGGCTTCGATGACTACCAGTTCGCACTGGAACTGATGGAAGACGAAGGCGTGCTGGTCGTGCCGGGCTCCAGCTTCAACGTGCCCTACCGCAACCATTTCCGCGTGACGCTGCTGCCCGATGCAGTGTCCATGCGCGATGTGTTCGCCCGCATCGACCGCGCCCTGGCGCGTCGCGCCGAAGCCAACACCAAGGTCGTCACGCTCAAGCCCAAGTCGCGCAACGCCGCAGCCTGACGCTGGCCCGGCGCGTACACGTCAGGCGATGACCTCGTACTCGCTGCCGTACCAGAGCAGCGAGCGCGACAGGTCGACAAACCGCGCTTCGTCTTCCACCAACGCCTGCAACGCGGCCGCGCCTTCGCGCGTCAGGCGCGCGGCCAGGTGGGACTCCATATCGTCCCACCACAGCTCGGCGCATCCGTCGAAATCAGCCGGCAATGCGCCCCGGCTGTCGCGCAGCGCCTGCTGGGGCCCGGGCTGGGCCAGCGGCACGGTCTGCACATAACGCCGAATCCCCAGCAGCGCGCTGTAGCCGCGCACCAACGGGCCGTGGTGATCGCGCCAGTAGCGCTGGAACTGCGCGACATCGAGTCCATCGCGACGACGGATCCACATATTCAGCTTGAGCATGGCGTACCTCCTGAGGTTTGACAGGCCCGCACGCTAAACTGTGACACCACTGGTAAAGTCAAGCGTGGCCCATGCAGATTGGTGAGTTGGCGCGGCGCAGCGGTATCAGCGTGCGCATGCTGAGGTACTACGAAGCGCAGGGGCTTGTCTCGCCGACGCGGACTGCGGCTGGCTATCGCAGCTACGCAGACACCGACGTGCAACTCCTGCAAAGGATCATCCAGCTCAACCGGATCGGCATGCCGCTGGCTGCAATCGCACCGCTCCTCGCCTGCATGAGTCCGCATGAAGGCGTACAGCCCTGCCAGGCACTGCAACACAAGCTGCTGGAACGCATCGAGACGCTGCAGCAGCACATCCAGTCGCTTGAAGGTGATCGCCTGCAGCTGGCCGATTACCTGGAAACACTGCGCACATATCCATCGCCGGCAGCGACGGACGGCCCGTCCGTGCGCAATGCCAGGGCTACCGGACGATGACACGCCGATTCCTTGCGCTCGGCGATTCCTACACCATCGGCGAAGGCGTCACCGCTGCAGACCGCTGGCCGATGCAGCTGGCCCGTGCGCTGCGCGCCGATGGCGTCGGGATCGACGATCCCCGGATCATCGCCACCACCGGCTGGACCACCGACGAGCTGCAGGCAGCCCTCGACCAGGCCGCGCCTGCGCCCGGTTTCGATCTAGTCACCCTGCTGATCGGGGTCAACAACCAGTACCGCGGCCGGCCGCTGGCGGAGTACCTGCAGCAGTTCGAAGCGCTGCTCACCTGCGCCATCACCCTGGCCGCAGGGCGCACGCAACGGGTGATCGTGCTGTCGATCCCTGACTGGGGCGCCACGCCGTTTGCGGCCACCTCCGGTCGCGACCTCACGCAGATCTCCGAACAGATCGATGCCTTCAACCAGGAGGCGCGCATGGCCTGCCAACACCGCGACGTGTCCTTCATTGATGTCACCTCCGCCAGCCGCCAGCACGGCGCCGAACCGGCGATGCTGGTCGATGACGGCCTGCATCCTTCGGCCGCCATGTACACGCTGTGGACCATGTTGGCGTACCCAACGGCCCGCAATGCGCTAGCCTGAGGGCCTTGCAACCGCCAGAACGCCGAAGGAACGACGTGAGCGACACCATTCGTCCCATGCCACCGCAGCAGGCACTGGCCATTGCCCGCGCCTTCCTGCCCAAGCGCCCCTGGGGCAACCGTTACGACTACTACTACACGCGCGCCAAGCTGCGCACCGATCCGCTCTATCCCGGCGTGCTGGCCGCGCTGCGCGACACGCCTGGACCGGTGCTGGACCTGGGCTGCGGGCTGGGCCTGCTGGCGCACGCGCTGCATGTCGATGGCCAGCCACGTGCCTATTACGGCGTGGACATCGATGCCAGCAAGATCGAACGTGCGCGGCAGATCGCGCGCCGCACCGGGTTGAAGGACGCCCGTTTCGAAGTGGTCGACCTGGGCGCCCGCTGGCCCGAACACACCGGCAACGTCGCCATCCTGGACATGCTGCAGTACCTGCCCAGCCAGGTGCAGGCCGGCATGCTAGCGCATGTCTCGCGCATGCTGGCGCCCGGCAACAAGCTGGTCATCCGCAGCGCCCTGGGCGATGACAGCGGCCGCGGCCGCACCTCGAAAGTCACCGACCTGATGGCCCACTTCGCCGGCTGGATGCAGGAAGTCCCCAAGAGCTACCCGACCCGGGAAAGCCTGGAAGGCCACCTGGCCAATGCCGGCCTGAGCGCGACGTTCTCGCCGCTCTACGGCAATACCCCGTTCAACAATTGGTTGATCGTGGCGGAGCGGCGTGCTGGCTGACCATGCGCGGAGCCTGGGAGATAAGTCGCCCGGGTAAAATCGAAGGCCGCACCCGGGAAGACGCACCCGACCAGGCCCTACCCGGGTGCGCGTTGCTTACCCGGGCTACGAGGCTGGCTTCACGCTTTCCGCAGCAAAGGCGCTGGGTTCCCGCCTTCGCGGGAATGACGATTAGGGGCGAGGGCCGCAGCCAAGCCGCGTGTCTCCAGCGCCACCAGCACCCGCCGCAGGATCTCGACGTTGTGACCATGCGCCGCGCCTTCGTGCAGCAGCACGATGGCGCCGGGCTTCAGATCCGGTTCGATCCGCGACAACACCTGATCGGGCGTGCACGAGACGCCGTCGAAGCCGCGTGCGCTCCAGGCCACGCGGGTCAGGCCGTGGCGGGCCAGGATCGGGGCGATGAAGGGGTTGGTATGGCCCACGACCGAGCGAAACCAGCACGGCGCGCTACCGGCGACTTCGGCCAGGGTGCGCTGGTTGGCGGCGATCTCGGCCTCCAGCGTGGCTGGGCCCAGTCGCCAGAACGCGGCCTGCGGGTGACTGTCGCTGTGGTTGCCGACGCCGTGGCCGCGGCGGACGATCTCGCGCACCAGTTCCGGCCGGGCACGAACGCGCTCGCCGACCAGGAAAAACGTGGCCCTGGCGCCGCGGGCGTCCAGCAGGTCCAGGATCGGCAAGGTGTCGTCGGACGGGCCATCGTCGATGGTCAGCCACACCTGCTTCGCTTCGCCAGGCAGGCGCACCAGGGCCGGGCAGAACAGCTGCGAACGCGGATTGAAGGTGGACCACAGCACCGCGCCGTGGGTCAGGACCAGCGCCGCCAGGCCGCTCTTCCAGCCGACCAGCCACCACAGGCCGACCACCGCCACTTGCGATAACGCCAGCAGCCCCAACCTCAGTCGGGGCGTCCGTGGCACATGATGCTGCGTTGCGTGCTCCTGCATGCCGCGCATCATGCCACGCGCGTAAAATCCCCCATTCGCTCACACCCGCCGGTAACTGACATGTCCCTCGATCCCGCCCTGCGTTCGCGCATCGATTCCCTGCTGCAGTCCAACCGCGTGGTGCTGTTCATGAAGGGCCAGCCATCCATGCCGCAATGCGGTTTCTCGGCCAAGGCCGTGGGCGCGCTGTCTTCGCTGGGCGTGGACTACGCCCACGTCAACGTGCTGGCCGACCAGGACATCCGTGAAGGCATCAAGGCCTACGGCGACTGGCCGACCATCCCGCAGCTGTACATCGACGGCGAACTGGTCGGCGGCAGCGACATCATCGAGCAGATGACCAACTCCGGCGAACTGGCCGCGGTGCTGGGCGTGGCCGCGCCGGACCGCACCCCGCCATCGATCACCGTCACCCCGGCCGCGGCGGAAATGCTGGCCAATGCGCTGGAAGATGCCGGGCCCGGCGCCGCACTGATCCTGGCCATCGACGCGCAGTTCCAGCCGAATTTCCAGCTGGGTGCGTTCGACGCCAAAGCCATCGCCACCGAATCCAACGGCGTGCGGATCCAGTTCGACCTGGCCAGCGCGCGCCGCGCCGAGGGCGTGACCATCGACTGGGTCGACGACATCCGCGGCAAGGGCCTGGCCATCGACAATCCCAACGCGCCGCGCACGGTGAACCAGATGCCGGTCACCGAGGCCGCCACCAAGATCGCCCTGGGCGAACTGCTGCTGGTGGACGTGCGCCCGGCCGACGAGCGCGCCATCGCTTCAGTCAACATGCCGTTCAAGACCTTCGACGGTAACGGCCGCGCCGAGCTGGAAGCCCTGCCCAAGGACACCCAGATCGCGTTCCTGTGCCACGCCGGCGGCCGCAGCCACCAGGCCGCCGAGCAGTTCCGGGTGCTGGGCTTCACCAATGTCCACAACGTGGCCGGCGGCATCGATGCCTGGTCCACCGAGGTGGATCCCAACGTCGCCCGCTACTGATCAGTCGCGGCAGGACGCATGGAAAAAGCCGGCCCACGTGGCCGGCTTTTTCGTGGACGCGGGTAGATCGCTAGAAGCCGCCGCCGGCGTCCAGCCAGGCCTGCTCGTCGTGGGTGCTGGCGCGTCCCAGCGAGGCATTGCGATGCGGGAAGCGACCAAAGCGGGTGATCACCTGCTGGTGGGCCAGCGCGTACTTCAGCTTTTCCGGGTCGCCCAGCGCGGCGAACAGTTCGACCGAACGCGCCTGCTCGGCCGCGTCTTCGGCGTGTTCGAACGGCAGGTACAGGAACGGGCGCAGCGCGGGCTCGGTCGCCTGGTCGTGGCCCGCGTCCAGCGCCTGCCGTGCGTACTGCAGCGCCAGCCCGTCGGTGGCCCAGGCATGGCCACTGTCGCGGAAGCAGTTACGTGGGAACTGGTCCAGCAACAGCAGCAGCGCCAGCGCGCCCTCGGACGTGTCCAGCCAGTCGGCGCGTTCACCGCGCGCGGCGGCGTGGTGGTCTTCGATGAACTGCTGGTGGAAGTGGCTATCGAACGACGCGTGCTTCGCGAACCAGCGCTCCGGGCCCGCCTGGCGCCAGAACGCCACCACATCCCGCGCGCGGGACGGCGCGTGCGTCACCGCCATGCCACGACCGCCGGTGCCTGCCACCCGCCTGCCAGGTCCCGCCCAGCGGCGCAGCGGCCGTTGCCGGTGTGGTTCTGCAAGTTCATGTCCGTACCCAGCCTGCAAAGGAGCGGCGAGCATAAGGGCCCGCCATGAACCCCACGTGCAAGCGCTCCGACCGGTCACCCCCCAATGACTGGATGGTCAGCTTGCCCCCTGCCAGCGCGTGCGCCGGCCCGCCTTGCCACCACGATCAATGAACAGCCGTGCCGCGGGAACGACGCGCTGCACTGCGGTTCGACGCACGCCTCGTGCGCGTGCTACACAGCGCGCTGCACACAACGCAGATCACATGCCCGGAGGGGACGCATGCGTATCGGAATCGTGGTGGACTCGGCCTGCGACCTGCCGCCGGAGTTCATCAAGGAAAACAACATCATCGTGCTGCCAATCACGGTGCGGATCGGCGAAGCGGTCCTGGCCGATCACCGCGACCAGGAGGCGACGCTGGAATTCCTGCGCGCCCATGTGGCCGAGCGCGGGCATGAAGCCGAGACCACGCCGTTTTCGGTCAACCAGATCCGCGACCTGTTCCTGCAGCGGCTGGTGATCGACTACGACCACGTGTTCTGCCTGACCATCTCCAAGCTGCGCAGCCAGATCCACGATAACGCGACCCAGGCCAGCTTCGCGATCCTCAACGACTACAAGCCGGTGCGGCAGGCGGCCGGGCACAACTCGCCGTTCGCACTGCGGGTGATCGATACGCTCAACCTGTTCGCCGGCCAGGGCATCACCGCGGTGGAGGCCGTGCGCATGCGCGATGCCAACGACGGCGTGGCCGGGATCCGCACCCAGATGGAACACCTGGCCGAGAACACTTACGGCTACATGATCCCGCGCGACCTGTACTACCTGCGCGCCCGCGCACGGACTAAGGGCGACCGCAGCGTCGGCCTGATCGGCGCGGCGCTGGGCAGTGCGCTGGACATCAAGCCGGTGCTGCGCGCTTACCGCGGCGCGACCGAACCGGTGGCCAAGCTCAAGGGCTTCGAACCGGCCGCGCAGAAGCTGTTCGAGTTCACCGGCAACAAGGTCCGCGAAGGCCTGCTGACGCCGGTCGTGAACCTGGGCTACGGCGGCGAACTGGCCGAACTGCACGCCCTGCCCGGCTATGCGCGCCTGCGCGAGACCTGCACCGCACACGGCGTCACCGTGTACGAATCGGTGATGAGCCTGACCGGCATGGTCAACGTGGGCAAGGGTGCGCTGGGCGTGGGCTTTGCCGCCAAGCCGCACACGTTCTCGGCATGAACACGGGCCGCTGACAACGCCGCGATTAGGCTGGCCCTCTTCGAGAAACCGTGGAGGGTCTGTCCATGCCGCGTTACTACATCGCCCTGCCCGATCCAGCCAAGGCGCGCGGGACCGAACCCGCCTTCAGCTTCAACGCCAGCGGCGCCGAGGGCTTCGCCCAGCAGCTGCAGGATGCGTTGCGCACCAATGGCCTGTTCACGCGCTGGCGGAATGCGCAGAACGAACCCGACGACGTCGAACCGTCGTTGGGCGCGGTCGATCCAACCGCACGCGTGACCGGGCAGGTGGACGACCTGCATATCGACCTGCTTGCCGAGACCACCATTCCCGGTGAAGTGCTCAAGCATCGCCTGCGCCTACTCGCCGGCAGCGGCTGGCAACTGCGCGACGTGTGCTGAGCTCGCAGCGTTTGTTTGAAGAAGGCCGCGCGATGCGCGGCCTTCTTCGTTTCAGGGGATGACATCCAACGCTGCGGCACGTCGCGGCGCCAGCCGCCATTTCAGGTTGACGCCCAGCGTTCCCACGATGATCAGCGCCAGACCCACCAGCTGCACCGCATCCAGTCGATGGCCATATAGCGCGTAGTCCAGCACCAGTGTCACCAGCGGATAGACGAACGCCACCACCGCGATCGTCGCCACCGGCAGGTGCCGGTAAGACGAATAAAACAGCACGTAGACGATGCCGCTGTGGATCACGCCCAGCCCGGCCAGCCAGATCCAGTGTGGCCCGGGATGCAGCGCGGCAGGCGATGCGAACGCGCCCAGCATCAGCGTGCCGACGCAGCACTGCACCGTCACCACCGCGAACGGCCGCTGCCGGCCGACGCTGCGCGACATCAGCAGCGAGGCGCCGCACAACACCGCCGCCAGCAGCGTCAAGCCGATGCCGGACAGATAGCCGACATCGGCCTGGCGCAGCAGGCGCAGCGGATCGGCCGAGCCGATCACGCCCAGAAAGGCCAGCGCGGTCCAGCCCCAGTCGGCCGGCCGGGTGCGTTCGCCCAGCACCAGCGCGGCCAGGATCAGCATCACGAACGGGAAGAAGTGATAGACCATCGTCGCCACGCCGATCGACGAGCGCGCCATCCCGGCGAACAGCGCCACCCAGTTGAGCACCAGCAGCACGCCGGACACGATCGCGCCGCGCAGTAGCACGCGGTCCTGCCACAGGCCGCGCAGATGACCGCGCGCCAGACCCCAGGCGATCAGGAACAACGCGCCGAACAGGCAGCGGTAGAACACCGCCGTGACCGGATCCTGGCCGCTCTCGTGGACGAACACGCCGACCGAACCGATCAGCACCTCGCCCACCAGCAGTTGCCAGAGCGCGGTGCGCGAGGCGGGACGGTCGGAAGTTGGTGCCATGACACGCAGTCCTGAAAAGTGGGGAACGACAGGCTAGGCCTGCGTGCAGCGGCAATACAGATTCAGATATTCTGAAATTTAACCAGTACAGATTGAAGGCGTGCCATGCTGCTCTACGAAACCATCGCCACCGGCCTGCGTCGGCAGATCGCCCAGGGCACGCTGCGTGCTGGCGAACGCCTGCCTTCGGTTCGCCAGCTGGCCCAGGCCCACCAGATCAGCCCGGCCACCGCTGTGCAGGCCTGCCTGCAGCTGGAGCGCGAAGGCCTGGTGCAGGCGCGGCCGCGCTCGGGGTATTTCGTCCACGCCGCGCCCTCGCTCACGCCGTCTGCTGTCGCGCCGCGGCGACGCGCGCCTGGCATGGTCAGCAATCCCGCACTGCAGGACCTGATGGAGCTGCCTGAACGCCCGGGCCTGCTGCCGCTGCATGCAGCCGTCGCCGATCCATCGCTGTTGCCGCACGCCGCGCTGGGCGCCGCACTCTCGCGCACGCTGCGGCGGCGGCCGACCGCGGCGTTCGATTACGCGCCACCGCAAGGCGACCCGGCCCTGCGCCGGCAGATCGCGCTGCGCTACGAGCAGATCGGCACAGCGATGACGACCGAGGAAATCGTGATCACTGCCGGGGCGATGGAAGCGATCAGCCTGGCGCTGCGCACGGTCACCGCACCGGGCGATGTGGTGCTGGTGGAAACACCAACCTATTACGGCATCCTGCAGGCGGTGGCCGCGCTGCGGCTGAAGGTACTGGAAGTGCCCAGCCGCCCGGGCCACGGCATCGACGTGGCGCGGCTGGACCGCCTGCTGCAGCAGACGCCGGTGCGCGCGGCGGTGCTGGTGCCCAACTTCAGCAATCCCACCGGCGGCCTGACCTCCGATGCGGACAAGGCGGCATTGGTGGCCAGCTGCGCGCGCCACGGCACGGTGGTGATCGAGGACGACATCTACGGCGAACTGGCGTGGTCGGGCCAGCGCCCGTTGCCGCTGCGCCACTGGGACACGACCGGCAACGTGATCACCTGCAGCTCGTTTTCCAAGACGCTGGCGCCGGGACTGCGCGTGGGCTGGCTGGCCGGCGCAGGCTGGAGCGAGGCGCTGACGCGGGCCAAGTATTTTTCCAGCTGCGGCAGCGCCAGCCTACCGCAGCTGGCAGTGGCCGATTACCTGACCCGTCATGGCCTGGAACGGCACCTGCGCCGCCTGCGTCGCACCGTGGCCGACAACGGCCAGCGCATGCGCGATGCCATCGCCCGGCATTGGCCCGCAGGCACCTGCTGCAGCGCGCCTGCGGGTGGACTGTCGTTGTGGCTGCAGTTGCCGCCGGGCGGCAATGGCCAGGCGCTGTTCGAAGCGGCGCTGGCCGAGCAGATCGGGATCACGCCCGGCACCCTGTTCTCCAGCCGCGGCGACTACACCGACTGCGTGCGCCTGAGCTGCGGCATGCCCTGGGATGCGCGCCTGGACCAGGCACTGCGCCGCCTGGGCGAACTGGCGGCCACCCAGCCGCGCGACGCGCGATGAGCCGCGTGCACACGACCTCTGGACGGCGGCAGGTCATCCTGGCCTGGAGTGGCGGCAAGGATTCGGCCTGGACGCTGCACGTATTGCGGCAGCGTCGCGAAGTCGAGGTCGTCGCGCTGTTGACCACGGTCACGGCGAATGACGGCCGCTCATCGATGCAGGGCGTGCGTCGCGAGATCCTGCGCGCGCAGGCCGCCGCGGCCGGATTGCCATTGCTCGAGCAGGACATCGTCGCCGGTGGTGACAACGCCAGCTACGACATGGCGATGGCCCGCGCCCTGCAGCAGGCCGCGCAGCGATGGCCAGGATTGAATACCGCTGCGTTCGGCGATCTGTTCCTGCAGGACATCCGCGATTACCGCGTGCAGCGTCTCGCAGCACTGGACTGGGAAGTCATGACGCCGCTGTTCGACGCCGATACGCCCGTGCTGGCGCGGCAGATGATCGATGGCGGCCTGCGCGCCAGCCTGTGCTGCGTGGACACCACCCAGCTGGATGCAGGTTTCGCGGGACACGCCTTCGACCACGGGCTGCTGGATGCACTGCCCGCCCCGGTCGATCCCTGTGGCGAGAACGGCGAATTCCACACCTGCGTATGGGCAGGTCCGATGTTCGAAGCGCCACTGGCACTGACGCGTGGCGCAACGATGCTGCGTGACGGGCGCTTTGCCTGTACCGACTGGCTGCCGGCCGACGCGCCTGGCCCTGGGCAGGACAGGCGGAACACACCGTTGATCCAATCAAGGACCTGCGTCGACGTCATCGCCACGCCTGTTGGCGCTAGCATCGCAGGCTGAGGTGCCGTGCACGCATCGTCGTCCCGGCATCCCTGACCGGTCGTTTTTCGATCCCGTATCCCTGCGATGCGGCATCGCCAGTGGCGTGCGCTTCCATGACCTGCGTCTGCCGCGACGTGCCATGTTCCAGGCTGGCGGGATCACCCAACGGTGATTGGAGATGCCAGCATGTTGACCTTCGATAGCGGGACGCTGCCCGAACACAGCCAGGACACGCTCACCCGCAAGCTGGGCGCGCTGCTGCAGCAGGCCGACGTCCGGCTGGATGGCGACCGCCCCTGGGACGTGCGCCTGCGCGATGACGACGTACCGGCGCGGGTGTTTGCCCAGGGCAACCTCGGCCTGGGCGAGGCGTACATGGAAGGGCACTGGGACTGCGACCAGCTGGACGTGCTGTTTCACCGGGTGCTGCGTGCCGACCTCGGCCACCAGCTGCATCCAACGGAACTGCTCTGGCACCACCTGCGCGCGCGCCTGTTCAACCTGCAGACCGCCCGGCGCGCCTGGCAGGTGGGCCAGGCCCATTACGATCTGGGCAACGACTTCTACGCGGCGATGCTCGACCCGCGCATGACCTACACCTGCGGCTATTGGGCCAACGCCGAGACCCTGGCCCAGGCGCAGGAAGACAAGCTGGAGCTGGTCTGTCGCAAGCTGGGGCTGGAACCCGGCATGCGGGTGCTGGACATTGGCTGTGGCTGGGGCAGCTTCATGGGCTACGCGGCGCAGCGCCACGGCGTCGAATGCGTGGGCGTGACGATCTCGAAGGAACAGGCCAGCTGGGCCCAGCAGCGTTACGCCGGACTGCCGCTGGAATTCCGCCTGCAGGACTACCGCGCGGTCACCGGGCAGTTCGACCGGATCGTCAGCATCGGCATGTTCGAGCACGTCGGGCATCGCAACTACCGCGACTTCATGGACGTGGCCGCGCGCTGCCTGGCCGACGACGGCCTGTTCCTGCTGCATACCATCGGCAAGCAGGCCGACACCGGCGCCACCGATGCCTGGATCAGCCGCTACATCTTTCCCAATGGCGAGATCCCGACGCTGGCACAGATCACCGCGGCCGGTGAGGGCCGCTTCGTGGTCGAGGACGTGCACAACTTCGGCGCCGACTACGACCGCACGCTGATGGCCTGGCACGCCAACTTCGCCCAGGCCTGGCCGCGCTTTGCCGAGCAGCTGGGCGAGCGCTTCGGCCGGATGTGGCGCTACTACCTGCTGTCCTGCGCAGGCGCCTTCCGCGCGCGCAGCCTGCAGCTGTGGCAACTGGTGCTGTCCCGGCATGGCGTGGAAGGCGGATACCAGCGGCCGCTGGCGCCGTGACACCGGCGCGGTTGTCGCCGCTGCCTGGCCTGCGTTAGGCTGCGCGCCCTTCGGGACCGTGCCGCGGCACGGTTCCGCGTAAGCGTTTACGTCAACCAACGCGCTACCACGTCGGCCGGCATCTTCGGTCCGGACGTCGGTCGCGCATGGGCTTGGACCCGGGCGGACCGACACGCCGCCGACCCCATCGAGGTCCGTTGTCCATGTCTTCCGTTCAAACCCAATCCCAGACCGCGACCTGGCGCCTGGTGCGCCTGTGCCTGGCCGTCTTCGCCGCGTACCTGGCCATCGCCCTGCCGCTCCCGGTGCTGCCGGTCTTCGTCCGCGACACCCTGCATCAAGCCAATGTGGTGGTCGGCTGCGTGATCGGCGTGCAGTTCGTCGCCACCGTGCTGACCCGCGGGCTGGCCGGGCGCATCGCCGATACCGCAGGCCCTGCTCGCGCGATGCGGCGCGGCTGCGTGCTGCTGGCTGTTTCCGGCGCCACCTACCTGCTTGCCGGCCTGCTGCCCGGTGCCGCCTTGATCCTGCTGGTGGCCGGGCGCCTGGCGGCTGGTGTCGGCGAAAGCCTGCTGGTCACCGGCGTGCTGGCCTGGGGCATCGGCACGGTCGGCCAGCCGCGCGCGGGACGGGTGATGACCTGGGTCGGCCTGGCGATCTTCGCCTCGCTGGCAGTCGGTGCGCCGATCGGCGTTGGGCTGTCCGATGCGCTGGGTTTCCCCGCGGTCGCCGTGGCCTGCCTGTTGCTGCCGCTGGCCGCACTGGCCCTGACCGGCAGCGTGCCGGCCACGACACCGGTGGCCGGCGCGCGCCTGCCGTTGCGCGACGTGCTGGGCCGGATCGCGCTGCCATCGATTGGCCTGGCGCTGCAGGGCATGGGCTTCGCTTCGATCAGTGCGTTTGCGGTGCTGTATTTCAACGACCAGCACTGGACCGGCGCCGCTTTGGCCTTGAGCGCCTTCGGCGGTGGCTTCGTGCTGTCGCGGCTGCTGCTGGCGCGCACGCTGGACCGCTTCGGCGGTGCGCGCGTGGCGATGATGTCGATGATCGGCGAATGCGTCGGCCTGGCCGTGTTGGCCATGGCGACCACGCCGACCTCCGCCCTGGTCGGCGCCTTCATCGCCGGCATGGGCTGCTCGCTGGTGTTCCCGGCCCTGGGCGTGGTGGTCGTGCAGCGCGTGCCGCCGCAGATGCGGGCCACGGCGCTGGGCGGCTATGCGGCGTTCCAGGACATCGCCTATGCGGTGACCGGGCCGGTGGCCGGGATCATCGCCACCCACTTCGGCTATGCGTCGATCTTCGCGGTGGCGGCGCTGTCGGCCGCCGCTGGCGTGGCCGTCACGGTCATGCTGCAGCGGCGCACCGTCGTGCAGGCCACGGGCTGACGCTCAGGCCAGCGGTTCGAACGCCAGGATCCGGCGTTCGCCATTGACCCGGCCCAGCTGCACGACCACGTCGACCACGCTGCGGATGTAGGCCAGCGTGTCGGCGCGGCCCAGGCCAAGCCCGGACTGCATCACCATCAATGCCAGCTGTTCCAGCGCGCCAGCCGGGCTGTTGGCGTGGATGGTGGTGAACGAGCCGGGATGGCCAGTGTTGATCGCCCGCAGGAAGGTCACCGCTTCGGGGCCGCGCACCTCGCCCAGCAACAGTCGGTCCGGGCGCAGCCGCAACGCGGCCTGGAGCAGGTCGCCGGTGCCGATGCGGGTTTCGCCCTGCTCGCCCTTCACCGCGACCAGGCCCAGGTGGTTGGGCTGGCCGAGGTGGATTTCCGGCGTGTCCTCGACGGCCAGGATCCGCTCATGCGCCGGGACTTCCTTCAACAGCGCATTGAGGAAGGTGGTCTTGCCCGACGAGGTGCCGCCGGAAATCAGGATAGTGCGCCGCCGCCGCACCGCTTCGCGCAACGCATCCAGGGTCGGTGCCGGCGTCCAGCTGGCGTCGTCGCGCGCGATCGGGTCGGCGAAGCGGTAGCCGTCCAGCGGCAGGTCCATGTCGAGGTGGCGGCGGATCGCCAGCGCCCAGTGCCGGCGCGTGGCCGGCGGCGACACCATCTGCACGCGCTCGCCGCCCGGCAGGGTGGCCGCCAGCAGCGGGTGGACGCGGTTGACGGCCTGATGGCTGACCCGCGCGATCTGCGTGGCCAGCCGCTCCAGCAGCTGGTCATCGACGCCCTCGACCTGCACGCACTGCATGCGCGGCTGGCCAAGGCGTTCGATCCACACTTCGCCCGGTCGGTTGACCAGGATTTCGGTCACGTCCGGCGCCTGCAGCCACGGTTGCAGTGGCTGCAGGTAGCGCTGCAGGTAGACGTCCTGTGGCATCGCGCGGGTGCGGGCCTGGCCCACTCAGCCGTTGCCGGGCGGTGGGTTGCCACCGCCGTCGCCACCCTGCGGCGGTGCGCCTTTCGGCTTGGGGAAGCCCTTGGCGGACATGCAGGCGTCGAATGCCTGCATGTCCGGCCGCGTGCCGCTGGGTTGGCTGCCGGCGGTCGGTGCGCTGGCGCCCTGTTCGGCGGCGCAGGCTTTCATCGCTGCCTCGACCTGGGGATTGGGCGCGCCCTTGCCCGATGGCGGCCCGCCCGCCTGCTGCGCGCAGGCAGTGCCGGCCAGGGTGGAAGCCAGGATCAGGGCGAACATGCAGACACGATGGTTCAACGGATGGAGTCCTTGTGCAGCAGGGGATGAAACGCGCGGCCCTTCGGCTCAGTCGCCGGAAAAATCGAGGTCGCGCGCGGTGAAGACCTGGATCGGCGTGCCCAGCGGCACCTGGATGGTCGGTGGGATCTTGCCGTCGGTGGACAACGCCTGCGCCGATGCACTGTTGGCCGATGTGCCGATCACCAGCGTGCCGGTGTCACCGCCCAGTGCGCTGGCCGCGCCACCCACCACCGAGAGTAGGATCGAGGCGCCGTAGCGCTGCCAGAAGTGGCGGTTGACCTCGCCCGGCAGGCCGGTCTGGCCTTCGCCATCGATGGCCGGCGAACCCAGCTGCACAGACACGCCGTCGGGGCGGATGACCCGCGACCAGATGATGTACGCGCGGCTCTGCCCAGTGCTGATGCCACTGCGGTACTGGCCAACCAGGCGGCTGCCGCGCGGGATCAGCACGACGCTGGTATCGAAGCTGCGCACGTCGCGGCTGACGATGGCCCGCGCGTAGCCCGGCAGGTCGGTGTTGAGCGCGGTTTCCAGCACCGCCGGGATGATCGTGCCCTGCACCACCGTCGCCTGCGGATGGGCCAGCGCGACGGCCTGCGCCAGCGGCGGCGCGTCATCGCCAATGCGCACCGCGAACTGCTCGTCGGCGTTGAGTACGGCACCGGCAGGCCTGCCTTCGCCGGCGGCCGCGGTGGCCTTGCCTTCGCCGGAGCGGGCCGCAGCCGCAGGTTCGACCACGCTGTTGTCGATGATCATCGGCATGGCCCGCGACTGGCGGCCTTGCGGGGCGCCATCGTCTGCAGCCGGCGCGACGGCCTTCGCGGGAATGGCCACGGGCGCGGTAATGGCTGGCGCCGCTGCGGGTACCGTGACTGGCACGCTCACCGGAGGCGGCGGCGCCGGTGGCGGTGCCTGGCGTTGCCACGACAGCAGCACCAGGGTCAGCCCGCCCAGGGCAATGGCGCCAAGCACGCCGAACACGAACCCCAGGTTATCGCCGGCACGCGCCGGACGCGCGACCTGCGGCGCGGCGCGCAACGAGGCCGCATGCAGCGCATCGGAGTCCAGCTGGCGACGCGGATCGCCGCCACCGGGCGCGTCATTGCGCATCGCGCTTGCCTCCGAACAGGAAGAACCGGCGCTTGGCCGGCACCGCGCGCGGTTGCGGCGACTGTGCATCGAGCTGCGGCACGCGATAGCCATCGTTATAGAGCGTGGCCGCCGCTTCGCCCCGGCGCAGCACGAAGCTCGGCGCGACCTGGTCTGCCACCAGGTAATCGCCCTGCGCGGTGAAACCGACCAGCGTTTCCGAACCATCGCTGGCCACCGCGAACACCGCCGGCGCGCTGGCCCCACTGGCCCACTGGAACCAGGTGCGGGTGCCGTCATCGAACACCCGCAGCGGCACGTTTTCGCGCGCGCCGCTGAAGCTGTAGGCGCGGTTGCGTACTTCCGCTGCCGGCATCGGCGCGACCACCGGCGTGGCCGGTTCGGGCGCGGCGGCCGGCGCCACCACCACGGGCGCCGGATCGGCGTAACGGAAGCGCAGGTCGTAGACCACCTGGCCGCGCTTGCAGGCCTCGCTGTCGCGCGCGACCAGCTCGAAGCTGTAGCGGTGGCGGTCGGTGGCCACGGTCATGTTGCTGTGGCTCACCTTGTAGCCGGGTTTGACGAACAGCAGGTTGGCGCGTTTGTTCGGCACGACCAACCATTGCGACGCCTCGCCCAGGCCGACGTTCTCGATACGTTCGTCGGCGCCGAATTCGATCATCGTCTGGAAGCCGTAGCAGGCTTCAAGCCGCACCACGACGCGGTCGTTGTAATCGATCTCGCGGATGCGGCTGTCGGCGCTGGCCGGCAGCGCTGCCGCGGCCAGCCACAGCAGCAGGCCGGTGCCGAGCGCGCGCGCAGGCGTGGGAATGTCGATGGGCATGTCAGCGGGCACGGGGCGTCAACGGTGTCGCCGGCGCCTTGGGCCGCAGGCGCTGGCCCAGGCCACTGCGGCGCGGCGGGGGAGAAGTCGCTGCCAGGACGGCAGGCGGTGATGGTGCAATCGAAGGCAGGCGCGCGGGATCGGCGGTGCGCACCTGCACCGCGACCCTCGCAGCATCGGGCGCGTGCAGCTGTGCCTGCACGACCGCCGCGCGCGCCACATGGCCGGGCGCGTGGACCGCGGCCGGCGACCACGCAGACGGCGCGGCCGCCGCAGGGGATGCAGACCCGGCGCGGGCGAATCGCCAACCGCGCACGATGCCAGCGGCAGTCCATGCCAGCGCCAGCAGCAGGCCCAGGTAAATCCCGCAGCCCAGGGACAGCATCATCAGCGGCTTCTGCTGTTCGGCCGCGGCCAGCGGGTCCTGCGCGATGGCGTCGATCAACGGGTCCAGCACCCGCAGCAACGCCGCGCCGGACAGCGTCACCAGCATCGGCAGCAGCGCGAACGCCAGCGCCATCCGCAGCCAGCCCTCGCACAGTCCGCGGGTTCCACGGAACAGGCCGAAGGCAATGAACACCGGTCCCAGCGCCAGCAGCAGCGCCAGCACGATCCGCGCCACCACCAGCAGGCCGACGGTGGAAAACAGCAGGCTCAACGCACTGCCCCAGACCAGGCGGGACGCCAGCTTCAACGCTGCGGACGCGTCGTCGCCCTGCGCATCGAAGACCCGGCCCAGTTCGACCAGGCTGCCGAACAAGCGGTCCAGACGCGCGGCGAACAATTGGGTGGCGCCATGACTGCCGCCGAGCAGGCCCGAGGCGATCTGGCCCGGGCCGCCCACCAGCAGGCCGTAGACCACGGTCTGGTACGCCGGCCACGCGGTGGCGAAGGTCAGCACCAGCACGCATCCAAACAGCCGCGGCCCCATGGCCCGGGCGCGCAGGTGGCCGCCGATCAGGCCCAGCGCCAGCAGCGCCACCCAGATCACCAGCAAGCCGCGCAGAGCCAGCGCCAGGCCGCCCGCGTCGCCGAAGATCCGGCCATAACCGGCCTGCACCACCGCACCCAGCTGGCAGTCGATCGCAGTCAGCGCGCCGGCCAGGCCACCGTTGCCATCAATCGGGATCGCCGGGCAACTCGGCATCACGCCACCGCCCCAGCCGCGCGCGGCTGCGGATACGGCACGCCGGTCAGCGCCGGCCACCACTGGGTCGGCGCATCGCCGACTTCGGCCCGCAGCTGGTCGAGCCTGCGCACGCTGGATTCGCGCCCGGACAGCACCGTCAGCAGCTCCGGCATCGCCGACAGGTCCAGCCGCGCGATCACGCTGTCGTGGCCGTGCTTGACCAGGAAGCAGTGCGAGCCGGCCGGCAGCGTGCGCACCAGTTCCAGTTCCTGCGGGGTCAGGCCGAAGCCCTCGCAATAGTCGTCGGCGCGCGCGCGCGGATTAGGCATGAACAACTGCGTGGCGGCCTGTTCGATGATCGCGCTGGAGACACGGCTGTCCAGCGCATCGCGCGCGCTCTGCGTGCCGAAGCCCAGGATCGCGTTGCGCTTGCGCAGGGTCTTCATCCAATCGCGGATATGCGCGGCGAACACCTCGTCGTCCAGCGCCTTCCAGCCTTCGTCGATGACGATCATCGCTGGCGTGCCGTCCAGGCGCTCCTCGACCCGGTGGAACAGATACATCATCGCCGGCGTGCGCAGCACCGGCGCGTCGAGCAGTTCGGTCATGTCGAACCCGAGCACCGGCAACGACAGATCCAGCTGGTCCTGCGCATGGTCGAACAGCCATGCGTGCTCGCCGTCGCCGTGCCACGGCGCCAGTCGCGCGGCCAGGTCGCCCGGCTGCGGGCGACGCCGGCCGGCCAGCAGCTCGGCGAACCAGCGCAGCCGGCGGAACTCGACCGCCTGGTCGTAGTTGGCATCGACCGCGGCGGCGACGATGGCTTCCTCGTCCGCGTCCAGCCGCTGTCCCGGCGCGCACAGCAAGCGCGCGATCCACTGCCGCAGGAATGCGCGGTTGCCGGCGTTGTCCGGCAGCTGCAGCGGATTGAAGCCGGTCGCCATGCCGGTACGCAGCCCGGCATAGCGCCCACCGATGGCGCGAATGAAGATTTCCGCGCCACGGTCCTTGTCGAACAGCAGCAGCCGCGGCCGCCATTTCTGCGCCTGCGCGGCAAGGAAATTCAGCACCACGGTCTTGCCCGAACCCGACGGGCCGATCACGGTGAAGTTACCCAGGTCGCCGCGATGGAAGTTGAAGAAGTACGGCGTGGCCGCCGTGCTTTCCAGCACCGTCACCGCATCACCCCAATGATTGCCGCTGGCCTGGCCGAGCGGAAACCCATGCAGCGACGCCAGCCCGGCGAAGGCCGCGCTGGAGACCAGCGCACTGCGCGCGGCATAGGCCTCGTTGCCCGGAAACTGCGCCCAGAACGCAGGTTCCAGGGCCAGATCCTCGCGGACCACCACCGCGCCCAGGTCGGCCAGCGCCGATGCGCATTCGGCCACCGCCGCATCCAGCGCATCCAGCGACGGCGCACGCACCTGCAGCTGCAACCGGTGTTCGCCGAACACGCTGCGGCCGGAGGCCAGGTCGTCCTTGGCCTCGATCAGGCCCTGGCGCAGCGATGCCGAATCCTCATCGGCCGCACGCTGCCGGCGCAGCGCCAGCGACAGTCGCTCCAACCCCAGCTGGCGTTCGACGAAACCGAAGCTCTCGGCCAGCACCAGTTCGTGCGGCAGCCGCAGCAGCGCATCGAACATGCCGGGCATCGCCTGCGCTGGATATTCCTTCAGCGACAACAGCGCGGCGAAATCGCGCGCAGGCCCCGGGCCACTGCGTTCGATCGCTTCCAGCCCGAAGCTGATCCGCCGGTACGGCAGGTAATGGCCGGCATCGCCAATGGGTTTGAGCAGTGGCCGCAGCTCGCCGTTGTACAGCGCCGACAGCAGTTCCAGCGGTTCGGAACACACGCCGTGCGCGCTGTCGTAATCGCCAAGCAGGCGCGCGCCGTAGGGCTGCAGCGCAGCGAGCAGCGCATCGCGCGCGGCCTCCAGGTCGCGCAGGTCGCGTTCCAGCAGCTGCTGCTGCGACTGGCTGCCCAAGCCACGGCGCAGCCCGCGCGCCAACCGTTCGGCCAGGCCGGCCTTGCCGCGCGAGGGACGTCGCAGCACGCTCAGGAACAGCTCGTTGACGAACAGCCGTTGCGCGCCCGGGCGCTGCCGCCAGCGCTGGTCGATCAGGCCGCACACCGGATCGTCATGGGCTGCGTCCAGGTCGGCGCTGGCACGTCGCCGCACGACGTGGTGGTGCAGCACGAAGCGCGAATCGGCGATCGCGCGCAGCGCCGCGTCGCGCGCCTGCTGGCGGTAGTCCAGCTCTTCGCTGTCGGCTGTTTCGAACGCCAACCCGCCCAGGTGCAGGCACTGCAGCAGCGCGCCATCGCGCAACTGCACGGTATGCGCATCCAGCATCCGAGCGTAGGGCAGGTGATCGCCCGCGCGTTGTTCGCGCCTGCCGATCATGGCGCGTAGCTGTTGCAGCGCCACTGGCGCCAGTGGCGCACGCGCGGACAGCGACTGACCCGGGCCAGCCACAGGTCGAAGATGCGCGGTTCACGCAGGCAGGCCAGATAGCCAATCCCGTGCACCGCCACCGCCACCACCAGCGCCCAGAACGAACGCGTCACCAGGAACGCCTCGGTGGTGACCACGCCGTTGACGATGAAGAAGCTGTAGGTGACGCCGGCAAACATCTGCGGCCGGGTCAACGCGGCGAAGATCGGTGTCGCACGCAGCCGGCTCATCGTCGTGGCCTCAGCCCGCGGCCGAGCGAATGCCGGCGACGATGGTCGTCGCGCCGAACAGCACGAAACAACCCAGGATCACGGTCGCGCCGAAGCGCCAGTGCACGCGCCCGGTCAACATCATCAAGCCGACCACGGCCACCGCGATCACCGCCACCGCGGTCGCGACGTTGCCCAGCAAGGTGCCCTGGATCCAGTCCAGCGCCGACAGGATCGGGCCGGAACCGGCCGGGTCCGCTGCCAGCGCCAGCGACGGCAGGCACAGCGCGACAAGGGCGAAGCAGATGCGGGCGGAACGCAGGTTCATGGTGTGCCTCCGGAAATTTCGGTCGAAGAGAAAAGCGCGACAGGCGCGGGCGCGGCGAGGCTGTCGCTGGCCAGGCGCTCCAGGTTGCTGGCGACATAACGCCGGGTCTCGGCGAAAGGCGGCACGCCGTGGTGCTGTTCAACCCAGCCGGGGCCGGCGTTGTAGGCGGCCAGCGCTTTTTCCAGGTCGCCGTCGAAGCGATCCAGCTGCTGGCGCAGGTAGGCCGCGCCGCCGCGGATGTTCTGCAGCGGCTGGCGTGGGTCCACGCCCAGCGCGCGCGCGGTCTCGGGCATCAACTGCATCAGGCCGATCGCGCCGGCCGGCGACACAGCGTCGGGGTCGAAGCGCGATTCGGACCAGGCCAGGGACTGCAGCAGGGACACGCTGATGCCGTAGTCGGCCGCGGCGGCGGCGAACGCCGCGGCATACCGCTCGGGCGGCGCCTGCAGGGCCGTCAGTTCAGGCGCCCGCGGCGGCGCGCTCCAGCCCGCACCGACCTGGCGCACGTTGCCCAGGTCATCGATCTCCAGCACCTGCGCATCGGCGCACCACGCCAGCAGCAGCGCCGAACACGCGGCCAGCAGCTGCAACCCCGTCAACGCCATGGCACGGCCGCGCTGCAGGGTGCGCAGGCGTCGGTGACAAAGCGGGGCTGGCACGGCGGCGGGGAACGACATTTCGTTGGGGGGAAGGAGGGAGGCGCCGCGATCCTCGCATGCAACGCACGGTCGACATTTGCCGTTTTTGGCGACATTCAGGCAAATCGTCGCGACGACCGCGGGCCAAGACTTGACGACCTGTTCCCCCCATCGACAGGCCACCTCTCCGACACAGCCACGCTTAGAGAAAGCACGCCATGACTGATCACGTGGAAGACCATGACCGCGGTCTGCAGTTTGACCTGGAAACCATCCAACTCCGGCACAACGAGCGCCGACGCGTGCTGGGCTGGATCGCCTCGGGCGGCACGATGGCGCTGTTGACGGCCTGCGGCGGTGGCGGGAGCAGCTCGAGCAGCAGTTCAAGCAGCACTACTTCAACCAGCACGGCGACCACCACCACGACGACCAGCACGACCACCACGACCGGCACCAGCAATTCCGGTGACACCTGCCTGGTCGATCCAACCGAAACCCAGGGGCCCTACCCGGCCGACGGCTCCAACAGCGTCAGCGGCAGCGTGGTCAACGTGCTCTCGCAGAGCGGCATCGTGCGCAGCGATATCACCACCAGCTTCGGCGACGACACCGGCACCGCCGAGGGCCTGCCGCTGACGCTGACGATCACCCTGGTCAACGTCAACGACAGCTGCGCCGTGCTGGAGGACTATGCGATCTACCTGTGGCACTGCACCCGCGACGGCACCTACTCGCTGTACAGCACCGGCATCCTGGACCAGAACTACCTGCGTGGCGTGCAGGAGACCGACAGCAACGGCCAGATCACCTTCACCACGATCTTCCCGGCCTGCTACGACGGCCGCTGGCCGCACATCCACTTCGAGGTCTATCCCAGCCTGGACAGCGCCACCAGCTACACCAACAAGGTGCTGACTTCGCAAATGGCGATGGACAGCGATGTCTGCGACGCGGTCTATGCCAGCGTCAGCGGCTACAGCGCCAGCGTCACCAACAAGGCCAAGGTCAGCCTGTCCAGCGACAATGTGTTCGGCGACAACAGCGACGAGGAAATCGCCTGGCAGACGCCGACCTTCAGCGGCGATACCACCAACGGCTATACCGCCACCATCACGGTCGGCATCTCGGCGTGACGCGGCGGGCATCGCGCCGCCGGTTCGGTTGAGCGCCGGCAGCGCGAACGCCCGCGGGGGCACGCCCCCGATCGGCTAGGCCTTCAACGCCGCGGCGTGGTGGGCGATGTGCTCGCCGATGAAGCTGGCCATGAAGTAATAGCTGTGGTCGTAACCAGGCTGCAGGCGCAGGGTGATCGGGTAGCCGGCCTGCGCCGCGGCGGCCTGGAACAGCTCCGGCCTGAGCTGGTTGGCCAGGAACTCGTCACCCTCACCCTGGTCGATCAGCAGCGGCAGGCGTTCCTGCGCGGTCTTGACCAGTTCGGTCGCATCCCACGCATGCCATGCAGCGCGGTCTTCGCCCAGATAGGCGGTGAAGGCCTTTTCGCCCCACGGCACCTGCGAGGGCGCCACGATCGGCGAGAACGCCGACACGCTGCGGTAACGCCCGGGGTTCTTCAGCGCGATCACCAGCGCACCGTGGCCGCCCATCGAATGGCCGCTGATGCTGCGTGCACCGGTGACCGGGAAATGTGCCTCGATCAACGCCGGCAACTCGGCGGCGATGTAATCGTGCATCCGGTAATGCGCCGCCCACGGCGACTGTGTCGCATTGAGATAAAAGCCCGCGCCCTTGCCCAGGTCGTAACCCTCGGCATCGGCGACACCATCGCCGCGCGGACTGGTGTCCGGCGCCACGACGATCACGCCGTGTTCCGCGGCATACCGCTGTGCGCCGGCCTTGGTGATGAAGTTCTGCTCGGTGCAGGTCAGACCGCTGAGCCAGTACAACACCGGCAGCTTCTGCGTGGCCGCCTGCGGTGGCAGGTAGATGGCGAAATTCATCTCGCAATCCAGCACCTCGGAGCGATGGCGATAGACGTCCTGCCAGCCGCCGCTGACGGCGCGATGTTCGATGCGTTCCATTGGATGTCCTTGAAGGACGTGGCGGCCCGCGCCGCCACGTCGGATTGCGTTACTGCAGCACGCCGCTGAGCTTGGCGGTTTGGGTGGCCAAGATGTCCATCAGCGGCGGGTTGAGGCAGTCGTACGGGGGCAGGTTCAATTCGGTCAGGCGCGCACGCACGCCATCCATCTGTTCCGGGCGCGCACCGCCCCCTTCGATGATGGACGAGACGAACGCGGCAAAGCGTGGCTCTTCCCAACCGGGCTGCGGCGAAAGCTCGACGTGGATGAAGTCCAGGCCGTAGAACGCATGGTCCTTGTTCTCGATGCGGCCATACATGTGCGTGCCACAGGCCTTGCAGGCATGGCGCTGGATCGTGGCTTTCTCGTCGACGATGGACAGCTTGTCCGCGTTGGCGGTGACGCTGACGTTGTCACGTGACACCACGCCGACCACCGAGAACGCCGCGCCTTGCGGCTTCCAGCACTTGGTGCAGCCGCAGGCATGGTTGTGCGCGACATTGGAGCCGACCCTCACTTCGACCTTGTCGCTGCCGCACCTGCATTGCAGGGTGCCGCCACCGAAGCCGGCATCCCCTTTCTTGACGCCATGATCCACACTCGGATGTATCGATAAAGCGCTCATCTGTTTCCTCCCGTTTACACGACAGATAAAGCGTGCGGAGGCTTCCGCACGCCCAAGCGCACGGCGACGGTCAGTAGGAAATCACCGTACGAATCGACTTGCCTTCATGCATCAGGTCGAAGGCCTCGTTGATCTCTTCAAGCGGCAAACTGTGGGTGACGAACGGCGCCAGTTCGATATCGCCCTTCATGGCGTCCTCGACCATGCCCGGCAACTGGCTACGGCCCTTCACGCCACCGAAGGCGGTGCCCAGCCAACGGCGTCCGGTGACCAGCTGGAACGGGCGGGTCGAGATTTCCTGGCCCGCACCGGCCACGCCGATGATCACGCTCTGGCCCCAGCCACGGTGTGCGCATTCCAGCGCGGCGCGCATGACGTTGACGTTGCCGATGCACTCGAAGGTGTGGTCCACACCCCAGGTGGTCATCTCGACGATGACCTGCTGGATCGGCTTGTCGTAGTCCTTCGGGTTGACGCAGTCGGTGGCGCCGAACTGCTTGGCCAACTCGAATTTGGACGGATTGGTGTCGATGGCGAAGATGCGCCCGGCCTTGGCTTGGCGCGCGCCCTGGATCACCGCCAGGCCGATGCCGCCCAGGCCGAACACGGCCACCGAATCGCCTTCCTGGACCTTGGCGGTGTTGTGGACCGCGCCGATGCCGGTGGTGACGCCGCAACCGAGCAGGCACACGTGCTGGGGATTGGCTTCCGGGTTGATCTTGGCCAGCGAGACTTCGGCCACCACGGTGTACTCGCTGAAGGTCGAGCAGCCCATGTAGTGGTAGATCGGCTCGCCGTTGTAGGAGAAGCGCGTGGTGCCGTCGGGCATCACGCCCTTGCCCTGGGTGGCACGCACCGAGGTACATAGGTTGGTCTTGCCCGACTTGCAGAACAGGCATTCACCACATTCGGCGGTGTACAGCGGAATGACGTGGTCACCCGGCTTGACGCTGGTCACGCCCTCGCCGACTTCGACCACGATGCCGGCGCCTTCGTGGCCCAGCACGGCCGGGAATAGGCCTTCCGGGTCGTCACCGGACAGGGTGAAGGCGTCGGTGTGGCAGACGCCGGTATGGGTGATCTTGACCAGCACTTCGCCAGCCTTGGGCGGGGCGACATCGATCTCGACGATCTCCAGCGGCTTGCCGGGACCGAACGCAACGGCGGCACGGGATTTCATGGATGTGGACTCCTGCTTTTACGTAATGGGGGGAAACGGAACGACGCGCGACGCGCGTTATTTGAGATAGGACCGCACCAACCCGGTCATTTCGGCCACGCGCGCCTCGCGCTGGGCCTCGCCGTCGGCGGGATGGCCGAAGGTTTCACGCATATGGGCTTCCAGCACCTCGGACATCAGGCCGTTGACCGCACCACGGATGGCGGCGATCTGCTGCAGCACCGGGCCGCACTCGGCACCGGCTTCCAGCGCGCGCTCCAAAGCCTCGGTCTGCCCGCGGATCCGGCGCAGGCGGGTCAGGACACGTTTCTTTTCGGTGGGCGAATGGGGCATCTGCGCAGGCGATCCTGATACTGGGGGACAGTATCCCCGCTCACCTGGCCGACCGCAAGCCGAGGTCGCGGCGCACCCGTCGAGGCAAAAAAGCCTGGAGCAGGTTCTTGATATCGCGCAGCGATGGCCCCCAGTGCTTCCGCCAAGGATGGCGGAAACAAAAAAAGACCCGCATGTGACAAACACATGCGGGTCGACCTTGCGCCTCCCCCGGGGAGGAGACCGTCAATCAAGCAACTTAGGACCTGTCAAGGGACTTGAATACGACGGGATGGCCTCTAGCCATGACCCGCCGTGGGCATGGCCGCGGCCTACGCGGCCCAGTCCATCACCATTCCAGCGCGATCAGTTACCACCACCATCGGCGTCATCTTCCGGCGGCGGCGGCGGCGGACCGCGGTGGTCACCCGGCGGGTGCGGCGGGCGCTTGAAGCCCTTGGCCGTCATGCAGGCCTCGAACTTGGCGTGGTCGGGACGTTTGCCTTCCGCCGGCGGACCGTCGGGACGCTCGCCCGGCTTGGGCGGCGGCGGAAGCCCCTGCTCGGCGGCACAGGCATCCATGGCTGCGGCGAACTTGGGATCACGCGGTGGCGGCGGGCCCGGCGGGCCCGGCGGGCCGGGCGGCGGCAGATCGGACGGGGCCGCGTCAACGGCGACCGACGCTGGGCTCGCCCAGGCGGAGCCCACACACAGCAACGCGAGCAGCGTTGCGGCGGCGAGATGATGGGTACGGATCAGGCGCATGCAGTTTCTCCTTGGCGTATCCGGCTGCCGGTGCGCTGGCGCGCCGGACAGGCCGGTTCCTGTTGGGCGCAGCCTCATGGCCACGCGATTGGCTCAACGACAACTCACTTGTCCCCACGAGCACCGGCGTCGGCCGGATGCCCGGCACCGACGACCGCAAGGCCCGCCCGGTGCAGATGCAGACTGGCAGGCCACGATGTGCCCGCAATGCCAGCCCTTGACGACGCAATGCACCGCAGCCTTCCCTGCTGCCCACGGCGCGAACATCCGGCCATACCCGGCCCCTGTATGGCATCGGCGAATCTCCCGGTCACGCCAGGC
Organism: Pseudoxanthomonas sp.; assembly: GCF_027498035.1. Taxonomy (NCBI): domain Bacteria; kingdom Pseudomonadati; phylum Pseudomonadota; class Gammaproteobacteria; order Lysobacterales; family Lysobacteraceae; genus Pseudoxanthomonas; species Pseudoxanthomonas sp. Next base: position 3,256,588 of record NZ_CP114978.1, on the reverse strand, counting down.
TAACGGCCGCACCGAAGCAGCGTCGTTACCGGGAGAATCTCGCCGAAGGTTGCATCGCGGCCACGACCTGACGATCACCGCGCAAGAACCCAACGCTAAATTGGCCGGATGACATGGCAGGCCGTTGCCACCGCATGGCAGCCCCCGGCATTTCCAGATGCCCTGCCGGCGGCTGAATACCACAGGGTTTGTGTCGACATCTTTGTCAACTTGACAAACGACGCCTACACTGGCGGGGTATTTCTTCCCGCCATGAACGCCATCCTCGCTGATATGGACCCTGAATTCCGCATCCTGGTCGTCGACGACGACCCGGACCTGCGCCGACTCACCGTTGATTTCCTGATCGGCCACGGCTACGTCGTGGACGAGGCAGAAAATGCCAAGGAGATGTGGGAGACCCTCGAACAGGGCCGCCCCGACCTGATCATCCTGGACGTCATGATGCCGGGCGAAGATGGCCTGAGCGTGGCGCGCCGGCTGAACTCCGGCAATGGCCCGGCCGTGCTGATGCTCAGCGCGCTCGGCAACGACACTGATCGCATCGTTGGCCTGGAAGTGGGCGCCGACGACTACCTGGCAAAACCCTGCAACCCGCGTGAACTGCTCGCCCGCGTGCGCGCCCTGCTCCGTCGCCAGAAAGCCTTTGGCGCCGCGCCGGAAGTCCGCGGCAGCCAGTACGAATTCGGCGGCTGGCGCCTGGACGCGGTGCGCCGCGACCTGCGTGACCCGGCCGGCAACTACATCACCTTGTCCGACGGCGAGTTCTCGCTATTGCGCACCTTCGTCGAACACCCCCAGCGCGTCCTGAGCCGCGATCAGCTGCTGGACCTGGCCCGTGGCCGCGGCACCGAAGTGTTCGACCGCGCCATCGACAGCCAGGTCAGCCGCCTGCGCCGCAAGATCAACGGCCGTGGCCATGCCGAACTGATCCGCACCGTGCGCAATGAGGGCTACATGCTGCTGCCTGCAGTCACGCGCCTATGACCGACGCGGCCGGAGGCCGCTCCGGCCGCTCCATCTTCACCAGGACCTTCGTGCTGCTTGCGGCAGCACTGGTCCTGGCGCAGTGCATTGGCCTGGCCCTGCTGTTCATGCGCACGCCGGTCTGGAACCAACCGGTCGACCTGCCCGAAGTGGTCGCACTGCTGTCCACCCGCATGCCGGCGTCCAATAAGGAAGTCTCGGTCACCGACGAGCCCCAGGCGCCAGAGGGCACCGGCGCGATGAACGTGGAAGACCCCTTCATGCGGGCGATCCTGGCCGAATGGATGCGCCAGCCGACCAGCCAGGTGCATTTTTTCCGCGCCAAGTCCAAGCACACCGCCTCGTTCGACGCGCGCATGAACGACGCCGGCGGGATGCCGCCGCCGCGTCTGCGCAATGGGCCGCCCTGGGTACGGCAGATGCCCAACGGCGAACCCGACGGCGCCGCCTCGCAGGACCGCACGACCCCACCGCCGCCACGCGACGATGCACCCGATTTCAGGCCGCCAGGCCAGATGATGCCGCCGGACGCGTCCGACGATCAGCTCGGCGAGAACCGCGCGTTCGGCTTCGGACCGCGCACGCTGGTAGCCAACGGATTCATTGCCGGCGCCCAGCAGGCCGATGGCAGCTGGCGCGTGGTGCGCTACAACGGCGTGACGCTGTCGAACGCCTTCAAGGTGCAGTTGGCGGTGCTGTTCCTGCTGGGCCTGCTGCTGATGCTGCCGCTGGCGTGGTGGTTCTCGCGCGCGCTGTCCGCACCGATCCGCGAATTCGCCGCCGCCGCCGACCGCCTGGGCCGTGACCCGGATGCATCCCCGCTGGAGCGGCGTGGCCCGGCCGAGATCATCCAGGCCACCGACTCATTCAACGCCATGCAGGCGCGCCTGAGCCGCATGGTGGCCGAGCGCACGCACATGGTCGGGGCGATCGCACATGACCTGCGCACGCCACTGGCACGACTGGCGTTCCGCCTCAACGACATCGATTCACCGCTGCGCGAGCGCGCCGCGGCCGACATCGACGAGATGGCGCACATGATCACGGTGGCATTGGAATTCCTGCGCGACCAGTCGCGCAGCGGCCCGCGCGACCGCCTGGATTTCCAGCAGCTGGTGGAGAGCGTGGTCGACGACGCCGCCGACATCGGCCAGGACGTCACCCTGGAGCCCGGCGACAGCGTGATGCTGGACGGCGACCCGCTGGCACTGCGGCGCGTGGCCGGCAACCTGATCGGCAACGCGGTCAAGTACGGCCGGTGCGCGCGGGTCCGCGTGCGCCAGGACAACGGCCACGCAAGGCTGGAAATCGACGACGACGGCCCGGGCATCGATCCGGCCCTGGGCGACAAGCTGTTCATGCCGTTCTTCCGCGGCGAGAACTCGCGCAACAAGGAAACCGGCGGCATTGGCCTGGGTTTGTCGGCCGCCCGCGCCATCGTGCTGGCCCATGGCGGTGAAATCGGACTGAGCAACCGCGAAGGCGGCGGCCTGCGCGCCTGGGTGATCCTGCCGCGCGCGAAGAACGAGCAGTAAGCGCCTGCTTTAGCCTGCGCAGGCCCCGTGACGGGCGCCTGCGCAGCAGCGGATGCGGCTCAGTACGCGAATTCCTGGAACACCGGATCGACGCTGCCGTTCCAGGCGCCGTGGAACAGCTCGAGTTTGCGCTCGGCAGCGGTCTGGCCGGTCTCGGCGATTTCGGCCAGCACGTCCAGGAACGCAGATTCGTCGGCGCCGTTGCCATTGAGGCGTGCACGTCGGCGCAGGCCGGCCTGGGAAATCTTGATGGCTTCGATCGCCAGCTCGCGCACGGTCGCGCCGCGGAACGGCAGCTTCAACGCATGGCGCGGCACGCCATCGCGCAAGGCATGGCGCTCTTCCAGGGTGAAGTCCTTGACCAGGTCCCAGGCGGCATCCAGTGCGGCATCGTCGTAGAGCAGGCCGACCCAGAAGGCAGGCAACGCACACAGGCGATTCCATGGGCCGCCGTCGGCGCCGCGCATCTCCAGGAATTTCTTCATGCGCACTTCCGGGAAGGCGGTGGTCATGTGATCGGACCAGTCGCGCAGCGTCGGCAGCGCACCCGGCAACGCCGGCAGCTTGCCCTTGAGGAAGTCACGGAAGCTCTGCCCACTGGCGTCGTGGTAGATGCCATCGCGGTAGGAGAAATACATCGGCACGTCGAGCAGGTAGTCGACATAGCGCTCGAAGCCGAAGCCATCCTCGAACACGAAATCCAGCATGCCGGTGCGGTCCGGATCGGTATCGGTCCAGATGTGCGAGCGGTAGCTCAGGTAGCCGTTGGGCTTGCCTTCGGTGAACGGTGAATCGGCGAACAGCGCGGTGGCGATCGGCTGCAGCGCCAGCGACACGCGGAACTTCTTGACCATGTCCGCTTCGGAGCCATAGTCCAGGTTGACCTGCACCGTGCAGGTGCGGGTCATCATGTCCAGACCGAGCTGGCCGACCTTGGGCATGTAGGACTGCATGATCTTGTAACGACCCTTGGGCATCCACGGCATTTCGTCGCGGCGCCACTTGGGCTGGAAGCCCATGCCCAGGAACCCCAGCTGCAGCTGGTCGGCGACCTGGCGCACTTCGTTGAGGTGGCTACCTACTTCCACGCAGGTCTGGTGGATGGTTTCCAGCGGCGCGCCGGAAAGCTCCAGCTGCCCGGCCGGTTCCAGCGTGACCGAGGCGCCATCGCGCAGCAGGGCGATGGTGCGGCCGTTCTCCGGCGCCGCTTCCCAGCCGAAGCGGGTCAGGCCATTGAGCAGGGCTTCGATGCCACGCTCGCCATCGAAGGCCGGCGGGTGCAGGTCGTCGGTACGGAAGCCGAACTTCTCGTGTTCGGTCCCGATGCGCCAGTCTTCGCGCGGGCGCGAGCCGGACGCGGAATATTCCACCAGCTGCGACAGGTCGGTGATGGGCGTATCGGCAACGTGGCTGGGACTCGACAAGGGGCAACTCGCAGTGACCGTGGGTGGAGTGAGGCGCCCGTCTCCGGCGCGCCGACCCTCGCAAGGGCCGCACTATACCGGGCCGGATGTGCAGCATCGCTGCTCCGGAACGGCTTTCAGCATTCCATCGCCGTGGCGCGCAGCAGCGGGCTACTACATCGGCAGGCGCATCGCATTCGCACCTGGCCTCGCACTTCGCCATCCACCACCGGCAATCGCTACGCTGCGGATCCGCTTCCCTGCATTGGACGCTGCATGCGCACGCACCACTCCGAAATCCACCGCAGCAACCGCACCGGCTGGCTGCGTGCCGCCGTGCTCGGCGCCAACGATGGCATCGTCTCGGTCGCCGGGCTGATGGTGGGCGTGGCGGCCAGCGGTGCGAATGCCCCGACCCTGATCGCCACCGGCGTGGCCGGGCTGGTCGCAGGCGCGATGTCGATGGCCGCTGGCGAATACGTGTCGGTCAGCTCGCAGGCCGATACCGAACACGCCGACCTGACCCTGGAAAAACGCGAGCTGGCCGAAGACCCGCACAACGAACTGATCGAGCTGGCCCACATCTACGAGCAGCGCGGCCTGCAACCGGCGCTGGCCCGGCAGGTGGCCGAACAACTCACCGCGCACGACGCACTGGAAGCCCACGCCCGCGACGAACTCGGCATCACCGACACGCTGCGCGCGCGGCCGGTCCAGGCGGCGCTGGCCTCGGCGTGTGCGTTCTCGGTAGGTGCACTGCTGCCGCTCTTCGCGGCGCTGGCCTTCCATGCCCATGCCAGCGTGGCGGTGATCGCCGCCACCCTGCTGGCACTGGTGCTGTCGGGCACGCTGGCGGCCAGGGCCGGCGGCGCGCCGGTGCTGCGCGGCGCGGCACGCGTGGTGTTCTGGGGAGCCCTGGCGATGGCCGCCGCGCATGGCGTCGGCCTGCTGTTCCACGTCCCGGTTTGACGCCGGGCTCGGTTGCTCAGACTGGCTGCGGTGCGCTGGCCGGCATCAGTTCCAGCCACTGCTGCACCACGGTGCGCGCCTGGTCCACGCCCAGCTTGGATTCGGAAGAAAACACCTGCACACCCACGCTGTCGCCGTAGGCCGAGTGCAGCTCCTTCTTCACCGCCGCCATGGCCTGCATCTGCTGGCCACGGCCCAGCTTGTCGGCCTTGGTCAGCAGCGCGTGCGCCGGCAGCCCGCGCTGGACGGCGTAACCCAGCATCTGCCGGTCGTAGTCCTTGAGCGGGTGGCGGATGTCCATCACCACCACCAGCCCGCGCAGGGCCTGGCGGCTGGCGAAGTACTGGTCGATGAAGGCCTGCCAGTGCGCCTGCAGGTCCATCGGCACCTTGGCGTAGCCGTAGCCCGGCAGGTCGACCAGGCAGCGCTGCGGCTTCACTTCGAAGAACACCAGCTGCTGGGTGCGGCCCGGCGTCTTGGACACGCGGGCCAGGGCGTTGTGCCCGGCCAGTGCATTGAGCGCGCTGGACTTGCCGGCGTTGGAGCGGCCGGCAAAAGCCACTTCAAAGCCTTCGTCCGGCGGCAGCTGGCGGGTGTTGTGGGCCGACAGCAGGTAATGCGCGGCATTGAGATAGTTGGAAACGGCCATGTGCATAGGATCGCACGGGCGCGGGGGCGACAACCGGCAGACGTGCTGCAGTGCGCCATCTTTTTCCGGCATCTGCCCGCGATTTCCTGCCAAAGCGACAGAAGCGCCATCCCCGACCGGGGTCGCATTGACCACCTGCGCGGGCCATGACGATAATCGGCCCGCTTCGCGCCACCCGAACCCGGCATGCGCGATCCAAAGGAACCACGGAGCTCCAGCTAATGCGCCACGCTCGTGTCTTGGGACTATCCAGCCTTGCCTTGCTTGCCGCGGGCGCCATCGCCTACGCGCAGACCAGCGTGACCCCACTGCCGGACAACGCGCCGGTCGAGTCCCAGCCGCTGGAGATCGACCTGGCCAAGACCCACTGGGGCGACGCCAAGGCCGGCGCAGCCAAGGCCGCCACCTGCGCCGCCTGCCATGGTGCCGACGGCAATCCGGCCGCACCGATCTATCCGCGCCTGGCTGGCCAGGGCGAACGCTACATCGCCCAGCAGCTGGCGCTGTTCGCCACCGGCCAGCGCACCACCGGCATGGCCGCGGTGATGTTGCCCTTCGCCCAGACCCTGAGCAGCCAGGACATGCGTGATGTCGGCGCGTACTTCGCCAGCCAGAAAGCCGGTGCCGGCGTGGCCGACGACACCCCGATCACCGACGGCCCCTACAAAGGCCTGAAGTTCTACGAGGCCGGCCAGCAGATCTTCCGCGGCGGCGACGCCAAGCGCGGCATCCCGGCCTGCATGTCCTGCCACGGCCCCAGCGGTGCCGGCAATCCCGGCCCGCCGTATCCGCACATCGGTGGCCAGCCGTCGGACTATGTGGTCCGGCGCCTGCAGGAGTACCAGGCCGGCACGACGACCTACAAGGATCCGGCCCACTTCCAGATCATGGCCCAGGTGGCCAAGCCGCTGACCGAGCAGGAAATTCAGGCCCTGGCCAGCTACATCCAGGGCCTGCATGACAGCAGCGCCGATGCCGCCGCGGCCAAAGCCGGCACCACGCCGGCACCGGCAGCCGCTGCACCGGCCGCGGAACCAACGCAGCAGTCCTAGTGTCAAAGGCGTCCGGCGGCACAGCCGGCTGTCACCCTGATCATTGCAACGCCGGCCCCACCATGGCCGGCGTTGTCGTTTTTGCCGGACAATCCCTCTCCCCACGCCCTTTGGAAGGACGCCACCTGCATGAAACCGCGCCTGCTGTTGTTTGCCCTGCTCGCCCTGCTGCCCCTGGCCGCCTGTGCTTCGCCGACCAACCCCACCGAAGGGGATGACTACGATGTGATCGCCGGTGGCCAGCCGTTCGCCCCGCTCACCGGTGGCCAGAAGGTCGAGGTGGTGGAGGTATTCGGCTATGTGTGCATCCACTGCGCGCACTTCGAGCCGCAGTTCGAGGCCTGGCAGAAGAAGCAGCCGGCCAGCGTGCGGGTGACCACGGTCCCGGCGGCGTTCGGCGGCTTCTGGATTCCCTACGCCAAGGCCTATTACGCCGCGCAGAACATGGGCGTGCTCAAGCAGAGCCACGCGGCGGTCTTCACCGCCCTGCACGACACCCACGAGCTGCCGATCCAGAATGCCAGCGACCAGGAAATCGCCGGGTTCTACGCACGCTTCGGGCCGGACCCGGACAAGTTCGCCGCCACCATGGAATCCCCGCAGGTCGCTGCCCAGCTGGACAAGGCCCGTGCCTTCGGCATGGCCAGCGGCATCACCGGCACCCCGACCCTAGTGGTCAACGGCAAGTACCGCATCAAGGTTGCCAATCCGGACGACGTGCTGAAGGTGGCCGACTTCCTGATCAAGCGCGAACTGGCTGCGGCCAAATAAGCCACCCACATCTGAAATAAACGGGCGGCCGGGCATGATGCCGGCCGGCCTCCCACACAATGCTTTCAAGGAGTGTGTTGCACATGAAGACCCGTTTCGTCCTGGCCCTGGTGGCCCTGCTGCCCGTCCTGGCCGCCTGTTCCAAGCCCGAAGCCGCCGCGCCTGCCGCCGACACCGCAGCCCCGGCCACCAGTGCGCCTGCCGCCAGCGCCCCGGCCACCGACGAAGCCGCCACGGCTCCGGCCGCCGCCGCTCCAGCCCAGGCCGCCGCCGATGTACCGAACAACAATCCGCCGGTCGTGCCCGAAGGCGCCGCACCGGTCGAAGGCAGCGACTACACCGTGATCACCGATGGCCAGCCGTTCGAGCCGGCCGACGGCAAGATCGAAGTGGTCGAAGCGTTCAACTACATCTGCCCGGCCTGCGCCCAGTTCGAGCCGCTGTTCAACCAGTGGAAGGCCAAGGAGCCGGCCGACGTGCGCGTGGTCTACGTGCCGGCGCAGTTCCGCCCTGACTTCCGCGACTACGCCAAGGTCTATTACGCCGCCCAGGCGCTGGGCGTGGACAAGCAGAGTCACGACGCGATCTTCAAGGCGATCCACGTGGACAAGACCCTGCCGGGTGAAGGCCAGAGCATCGACCTGAAGAAGATCGCGCAGTGGTACACCCAGTACGGCGTGAGCGCCGAGCAGTTCGAGCAGACCGTGGGCAGCTTCGCCGTGGCCGGCAAGATGGCCAAGGCCAACCAGTTCCTGATGCGTGCGCAGATCGGCGGCACCCCGTCGGTGATCGTGGCCGGCAAGTACCTGGTCAAGGGCAAGTCGATGGCCGACATGCTGCGCATCGCCGACCACCTGATCGCGCGCGAGCGCCAGGCGGCCGCCGCCAAGTAAGGCTGGAATGATGTCCGAGTCCCCCGCTTCGCCACGCCGGCTGCGGATGTTGAGCGCCAACATCCAGGCCGGCTCCAGCACCCGCCGCTACAGCGACTACTTCACCCGCAGCTGGTCGCACGCGCTGCCGGTGGGCGCCAAGCGCACCAGCCTGGATGCGATCGCCGAACTGGCCGGTGGGCACGACATCGTCGGACTGCAGGAAGCCGACCCCGGCAGCCTGCGGTCCGGCTTCACCAACCAGACCCATTACGTGGCGCAGCGGGCCGGCTTCGAGTACTGGAGCCACCAGCCCAACCGCAACGTGGCCCGCGTGGCCGGCAGCGCCAACGGCCTGATGAGCAAGCTGGAACCGGTCAAGGTGGCGATGCATCCGCTGCCGGGTCGTATCGCCGGGCGCGGCGTGCTGCTGGCGCATTTCGGCCAGGGCGACGACGGCCTGGTGGTGGCGGTGGCGCATCTGTCGCTGGGCAACGGCTCGCGGCGGATGCAGCTGGGTTTCATCGCCGAGCTGCTGGCCCCGCACAAGCATTCGGTGCTGATGGGCGACTTCAACTGCGTGTCCGACGTGCCGGAAATGGACCTGCTGTATGCGGGCACCTATCTGCGCCCGCCGAGCTTCTCCGTGCCGACGTTTCCATCGTGGCGCCCGCAGCGCGCGATCGACCACATCCTGGTCACCGACCACCTGGCCCATGCCAACGCGCGCGCGGTGCCTGCCGCGTTCTCCGATCACCTCGCGCTGGCGCTGGAGATCGACGTGCCGACCGAGGCGCTGCGCCAGTAAGGCCGGCAGCCCGCGCGAACGCCTGCGCGGGCCATGCAAAATCCGATTCATCCGGGCGTGCTTATCATCGGCGGCATGACCCGCATTGCCTTGCTCTCCGCTCTGATCACCCTGTGCACCGTGGCCCCGCTGGCGGGTGCGCAGGACCTGGACGCCCAGCGTCCGCTGGTGCGCAGCGCGCTGGAGGCCGCCGAACGCGGCCAGTCCAATGCCTCACTGCCGGACCCGGCCCTGGCCCTGGCCAATCATCCGCTGCGTGGCTGGATCGAGTTCGCCCAGCTCAAGCGCAACATCGACACGACCAGCAACGCGCAGGCGCAGGACTTCCTGAAGCGCTACGCCAACCAGCCGGTCGCGGCGGCCTTCCGCAGCACCTGGCTGCCCGCGCTGGCCCGCCGCAAGGACTGGGACGCGTTGCTGGCCAACTGGCAGCCGACCGAGAACACCGGCCTTCGCTGCGCGCGCCTGCAGGCGCTGTGGGTCCAGGGCAAGGCTGATGCCACCTGGACCAAGGACGCACAGGACCTGTGGCGTACCACCGGCAAGCCACTGCCCGACGGCTGCGATCCGGTGTTCGCCGCGCTCACCAGCCAGGGCCAGCTCACCGACGCACTGCGCTGGGAGCGGATCGATGCCGCGGCCGCGCTGGGCCAGACCGCGGTGATGCGCGCGGCTGCCAATGGCCTGTCCGCGGGTGAACGCAGCCGAGCCGTGGCCTACGCCGGTTTCCTGGACGCCCCCGCCTCGCAAGGCCTGGGCTGGGAGAAATCCGATCGCAGCCGGCAGATGGCCAGCGATGGCCTGGAACTGCTGGCCCGCAAGGACCCGGATAACGCCGAACGCCTGCTGCCCCAGTACGCGCAGGTCCTGGGCCTCACCGCCGACCAGCAGGGCCAGGTGCGTTACCAGATCGCCTTGTGGACCGTCGCCTCGTACCTGCCCGATTCCGCACGCCGGCTGGCCGCGGTGCCCGACGCGGCCTTTGACGAACGCCTGCACGAATGGCAGGCCCGCGAAGCGCTGTCGCGTAGCGACTGGCCATCGGCCTTGAAAGCCATCCAGGAGATGCCGCCGGCACAGCGCAGCGATGCGCGCTGGGAATGGTTCGAAGCCCGCATGCTCGACAAGACCGGCCAGCCCGCCCAGGCCACGCGGCTGTATGCCGAGGCCGCCAAGACCGCGACCTTCCATGGCTTCATGGCCGCCGACCGATTGGGCCAGCCTTATGCGCTGTGCCCGCGCGAGCCGCAGGACAGCCCCCAGGCCGAAGCGGCCGTGGCGCGCGACCCGGCGCTGATCCGCGCCATCGAGCTGTGGAAACTGGACCGCGCCGCCTGGGCCACCGCCGAGTGGAACGACGCACTGACCCGCTTCGACGACGACCAGCGCCGCATGGCGGTGGAAGTGGCGCGCGACAACGGCTGGTTCGACCGCGCGGTGTTCTCGCTGGGCAAGAAGCCGGACGAACTGCAGCTCTACAGCCTGCGCTTCCCGCTGCACCACGACACCGCCATCCGCCGCGAATCATCGAAGAACGCGATCGACCCGGCCTGGGTCGCTGCCGAGATCCGTGCCGAGAGCATCTTCAATCCGAACGCACGTTCGCCGGCCAATGCAATGGGCCTGATGCAGGTGCTGCCGGGCACCGGCGCCGGCGTGGCCCAGCGCAACGGCATTGCCTACGCCGGCGCGCCGAGCCTGTACGACTCGGACACCAACATCGCCATCGGCACCGCCTACCTGCGCGAATTGCTGGGCAAGTACGGCACGCCATACATGACCATCGCCGCCTACAACGCCGGCCCGACGCCGACCGCGCGCTGGCAGTCGCAGCGCCCGGGCTTCGATCCGGACATATGGATCGAGACCATCAGCTACAAGGAAACACGCGAGTACGTGGCCCGCGTGCTGGCCTTCAGCGTGATCTACGACTGGCGCTTGAACAAGGACGCGCTGTCGCTGACCGACCGCATGAACGGCCGCCTCGACGGCAAGCGCAAGCCCTTCGTCTGCACCGGCGCACAGGGCGTGGCGAACTGACCCAGGCGCTCAGGCATCATGGCGCGATGAAGACCTATCTCGTTGGCGGTGCAGTCCGCGATGCCCTGCTCGGCCTGCCTGCTGGCGACCACGACTGGGTCGTGGTCGGCGCCACGCAACCGGAGATGGAAGCGCAAGGCTTCCGCGCCGTGGGCAAGGATTTCCCGGTGTTCCTGCACCCGGACACCCAGGAAGAACACGCGCTGGCACGGACCGAACGCAAGTCCGGGCGCGGCTATCGCGGCTTCGTGGTCGATGCCGATCCATCGGTGACGCTGGAAGAAGACCTGCAGCGCCGCGACTTCACCCTCAACGCGATGGCACGCGATGCGGACGGCACGCTGGTCGATCCGTACGGCGGCGCGCGCGACATCGAGGCGCGCGTGCTGCGCCATGTCGGCCCGGCGTTCTCCGAAGATCCGCTGCGGGTGCTGCGCGCGGCGCGCTTCATGGCGCGCTTCGCGCCGCTGGGCTTTACCGTCGTGCCGGAAACGCTGGCGCTGATGCGGCAGATGGCCGACAGCGGCGAGCTGTCCACCCTGGTGCCCGAGCGCGTCTGGCAGGAGCTGCGTCGCGCGCTGGGTTACGCGCAGCCCAGCGCGTTCCTGCGCACGCTGCACGACGCCGGCGCGCTGACGCACGTGCTGCCCGAACTCGACGCGCTGTACGGCGTGCCACAGCGCGCGGAGTTCCATCCGGAAGTCGACACCGGCGTGCACCAGGAACTGGTCAGCGACATGGCCGCACGGCTGGCGCCGGGCGATGAGGTGATCGGTTTCGCCGCGCTCACCCACGACCTGGGCAAGGCACTGACGCCCGCCGAGCTGCTGCCACGCCATATCGGCCACGAACAGGCCGGGCTGAAGCCGCTGCAGGCGCTGTGCGAACGGCTGAAGGTCCCCAGCGAGCATCGCGAACTGGCGGTGATGGCCTGCCGCGAACACCTCAATGTGCATCGCCTGGCAGAGCTGCGCGACGCCACCGTGCACGACCTGCTGGCCCGCTGCGACGCATTCCGCAAACCCGCGCGCATCGCCCAGCTGGCGCTGGTCTGCGCGTGCGACAAACGCGGCCGCGCCGGCAGTGCCGAGGACGACTATCCGCAGGGCCGTGAACTCGTTCGCCTGCACGCCGCTGCCTGCGCCATCAACGCCCGCGATGTCGCCAGCGAAGGCCTGCGTGGCCCGCAGATCGGCGAAGCCGTGCGCCGCGCGCGCATCGCCGCGATTGCGCAGGCCCGCGCCACGTCCACCTAGACATGCATCCGCCGACGATGCCCACCACGGCAGCGCGGACCTTGGTCCGCTGGGGTTTTCCCGCACTCTGATCGAAGCACAGCTAGCCCACGCCCACGCTAGAAAAGCGCGTGGGACCACGCAGACGCCTCCCGGAAATCCCGTGCCGGATTAAGTTGCACGATACAACTACTGGATTGTAACGTGCACCTTGGCCAACCAAAAGGATCCCTGCGTGCCCACCCACCCTGCCCATATCGAGGAAATCCGATCCGCGTCGCGCGCGATGGTCCGTGAATTGGGTTTCATGGGCGGAAGCTTCGCCGGCACCGAGCTCTCGCCGTCGGCGGTGCATGCGCTCATCGAGATCGGAAAAGGCGACATGACCGCACGCGACCTTGGGCTGAAGCTTCGCCTCGAAAAGTCGAGCGTCAGCCGGATGCTGCACAAGCTCGTGGCGTCCGGCGACGTGCGGATGCAGGCGGGCAAGGCCGACAGCCGCATCAAGCGCCTGCGATTGACCGCCGCCGGCAAGCGACGGCTCGAGGCCATCCATGTGTTCGGGCACGCACAGGTCACCGGGGCCCTCAGGCACCTGACGCAGGGGCAGTCACGGACGGTACGCGAAGGCCTGCGCCTGTATTCCCAGGCCCTTGCCCCCCAGGCAGAACACCTGCCCGTGCCTCCCGAAGCCGAAATCATTCCTGGCTACCAACCCGGCATCATCGCTGCGATCACGAGGATACATGCGCTCTACTATGCCCGCGAATCCGGCTTTGGCCTGCGGTTCGAATCGGGTGTGGCCGGCGGCCTGGCAGACTTCTGCAACCGCCTCGAAAGTCCTCGCAACGCCATCTGGACGGCGATCCAGGATGGCGAGATCGTCGGCTCGATTGCGATGGACGGCCAGGATCTCGGGGCGGGCATCGCGCATCTGCGCTGGTTCATTCTTGATGACAGCGCCCGCGGCACCGGGGTGGGGAAAAGGCTCTTGGATGCCGCCCTGGCATTCGCGGATGAAGGCGATTTTTCCGAGACGCACCTGTGGACGTTTTCCGGACTGGATGCCGCGCGCCACCTTTACGAAACCAAGGGCTTTGCGCTGGCCGAGCAGCAGACTGGCAGCCAATGGGGCAAGGAAGTCCTGGAACAGCATTTCGTCAGGCTCCGACCGTAAGCACCGGACACCGTCTTCTCCAGGACGCCTGATCGATGCGCATCGATCAGGATGGTCGGCGCAAGCAGCGCCTGCGTTGCGCAGGGCGCGGTATCACGGTGCTTCGAGCGACTGCAGGAACGCCGTCAATGCGGGCGAGCGCGGACGGTTGAGCAGCTCCAGGCGATAGAGCGGCCGCTGCATCGCCGGTCCATCGGGCAGCGCCAGGGCGCGAAGTTTCCCCACCGAAATCAGATCAGCGACCACGGCGGCCGGCAGGATCGCGACCCCGTCACCGGCGGCGACGGCGCGGGCAATGGCCTCGTTGCTGCCGATCTCCAGCGTGCGCGCCATGACGATGCCGCGCGCTTCCAGCAGGGTCTGCGCGACTTCGCGCGTGCCCGATCCCGATTCGCGCACCAGCCAGCGCTGCATGGCCAACTGCTTCGCGCTGGCACGCCGCTGCACACCCAGCGATGACGTCACCGACACCACCGCCTGCAGCGGCTCCTCGCGCCAGCGCGTGGCGACGATGCGCTCGTCATGCGGCGGGCCTTCGACGAAGCCCGCGTCGATCCGGCAGTCGATCAGCGCGTTCGACACCTCTTCGGTATTGCCCACCACCAAGGCACTGTCCAGTTGCGGGTACTGGGCCACATGCCGGGCGAACACGTCCGCGAGCCAGTACGCGGCCACCGTGGTGCTGGCGCCGATGCGCAGGCCGCCACGGCGCAGGCCGACGCGTTCGCGCACTTCCTCCAGCGCCGCACGCTCCATCGCGAAGATGCCGCGCGCGTGCCGGTACAGCGCCTGGCCACCGTCGGTAAGCCGCACGCCGCGGCCACCGGAGCGGTCGATCAGCGGCAGGTCGAGCTGGCTCTCCAACTCGCGCAGGGCCTTGGACACCGCCGACTGGCTCACGAACAGCGCCTCGGCCGCGCGCGAGAAGCCGTTGTGCTCCACCACCGCGGAGAACACGCGCAGCAGGTGCAGGTTCAAGCCATGAGCTGAATTCATGGAAAGTTGAGAATGATGTATTGGACGCATTCTAGTGCCGGGCGGAGCATGGCGGCATCTTCCTTGCCGTTCGAACGCTGCCGCCATGTCCAGCACTGCCGCGCCGTCCTCACCCGCATTGGCCCGAAACCCCGGTTTCTGGCCCGGCCTGATCCTGGTACTGCTGGTCGCCCTGGCCGGGTTCTGGCTGTCCAACCTGGCCTGGGCCAGGACCGCCGGATTGAGCGCCTTGACCCTGGCCATCGTGATCGGCATCGCGCTGGGCAATACGGTATTCCCGTCCATCGCGCCCCGGACCGCCACCGGCGTGGACTACGCCAGGGGCGCGCTGTTGCGCGCGGGCATCGTGCTGTACGGCTTCCGGGTGACCTTCCAGGACGTACTCGGCGTGGGCGCGGCAGGATTGGTGATCGACCTGGCGGTGGTGGCTGGCGTGTTCTGCTCGGCGACGTGGATCGGCACGCGCGTGCTGAAGATGGACCGCGAGACCTCGATGCTGATCGGGGCCGGCAGCGCCATCTGCGGCGCTGCCGCCGTGCTCGCCGCCGAACCGGTGATCCGCGCCCCGGCCCACAAGGTGTCGGTGGCGGTGGCGACGGTGGTGGTATTCGGCACGCTGGCCATGTTCCTGTACCCGTGGATGTTTCCGCTGCTGGGCGTGGGTGCGCATGACTACGGTGTCTACGCCGGTTCGACCATCCACGAAGTGGCGCAGGTGGTGGTCGCCGGACGCGCGGTCAGCGAGGAAGCCGCTTCGGCCGCGGTGATCGAGAAGATGCTGCGGGTGATGCTGCTCGCACCATTTCTGCTGGTGCTGGGCGCCTGGCTGCGCCGCCGCAACAACACGAGCAGCGCAGGCGGCACGCCGTTGACGATCCCGTGGTTCGCGCTGTTGTTCGTGGTAGTCGCCGGGTTCAACTCGCTGCAACTGCTTCCAAGTGCAGTGATCGATGCGATCCAGATGCTGGACACGCTGCTGCTGGCGATGGCGATGGCCGCACTGGGCCTGCGTACGCACTGGGGCTCGATTCGCCAGGCCGGTGCCAAGCCACTCTTGCTGGCGTCGATCCTGTGGGTGCTGCTGATCGGTGGTGGTTACCTGCTCAATCGCGGGGCGATGGCACTGCTGGGCTGACGCTCGACGCTGCTGTGGCTGTGGCTGTGGCTGTGGCTTTCGACGTTAGCTGTTGCTTTGGCCGTTCGCTTCATCGACTGAGCCGTAAAGCGAGCCGAGCATCGCAGGGCGTCAGGGCCGAAGAGGCGCCCTTGTTTGAGCGTAGCGAGTTTGGGCGCCGTGCCCTGACGCCCGAGAAGCGCAGGGGACCGCCGCGCAGCGGCGGATCGCGTCCGGCGAGAAGCGGTTTTGGTGACTTTTGCCGCGACAAAAGTCACTCGCGCCGCAGGCGCGAAAGCCCTGCACTTGGGCGCGTCGAAGGCGCGATGCCATTGATCCCTAAGTGGCTTCCCGCTGTGCAGGCGATGCAAAGCTGCAAGCAGGGTCAAGAGCTTTCACGCCCTTCGGGCGCGACTTCCTTTTGTCGCGGCAAAAGGAAGCAAAACCGCTTCTCGCCGGACGCACGTCGACGCTACGCGTCGATTCCCTGTGCTCCTCGCCTGCTCAGGCACGGCGCGGGAACTCGCTGCGCTCAAACACCCGCGCCTCTTCGGCCTGATCAGGCTCCGGTGCTCGGCGTGCTCTACGGCTCGGTCAGGTGAAGCGAACAGCGAGAGCCAAGCCAAGCCAAGCCAAGCAACAGCACTGCACTCCACGAACATCCGGAATCTCGATCCTTACGCGACTGGCCTCATGACGCCGGCGGCACCGCCGCCGCATCACTCCCACCCAACGCCTGGTACAGCGTGACATCGGCGACCAGCTGGTTCAGCCGCACCTGGGCCAACGACAGCTCCGACGTCCGCAGCGTCTGCTGCGCATCCAGCCAGGTGCGCAGATCGGTGGCGCCGACCTGGTAGCGGACCTGGTACATGCGCGCCACGTCCTGTGCGGCTTCGAACGACTTGCGTGCCGAATCTGCCTGCTGGGCCAGCTGCTCGCGTGAGGACAAGGCGTTGTCCACCTCGCTCAACGCAGTGTAGAGCGTGGTGCGGAAGTCGCTGGCGGCGATCTCGTAGCTGGTGCCGGCGATCTCGGTGTTGAGCTGGGCCTGGCGCACGTTGAGGAACGGCAGGGTCAGGCCCGCGCCCAGTGCACCGACCGGATTCTTGACGACATCGGACAGCGAGGTGCTGCTGCCACTGACCGAACCGGTGAGTGAGAACGCCGGGTAATAGCTGCGCGCGGTCGCCTTGATGCTGGCTAGCGATTCGCGCAGGCGCAGCTCGGCCGCGCGCAGGTCCGGGCGTCGGCCAAGCACTTCAGCCGGCACACCCTCTGCCAGTACGGGACTGCGAGAGGTTGCCAGGTCCTGCGGCTCATCGGCCTGCGGCCACGGCGTGCCGTCCAGCAAGACGGTGATCGCGTTGCGCACTTCCACGCGCTGTTGCACCAGCTGGCTCTGCGCGGTGCGCTCGCTCTCCACGTTCTGCTCGGCCTCGCGTACTTCCAGACGCGAGACGTTGCCGGCATCGAACTGCACGCGCACCAGTGCCAGCGCCTGCTGCAGGTAGTCCAGGTTGGCCTGGCCGGCGACGATGCTCTGGTTGAGATACGCCAGGGTCCAGTACTGCTGGCAGACCTCGCCCACCAGCGCCAGCGCGGTGTTCTCGCGGTCTTCGGCCGTTGCCTTGGCTTCCCAGGTGGCGACGTCGCGCTCGGCACGCAGCCGGCCCCACAGGTCGATCTCCCAGCTCAGCGACACGCTGGCGCTGGACGAACGCTGCACGCTGTCATGCGTGTCGAGCTGGCGCGAACCGCTGCTGCTGACGCTGCCGGTGACCGACGGCCACAGGTCGGTCTCGGCCAGGCCTGCCTGCAGCCGCGCCTGGCGTAGCGTGAGTCCTGCCGAGGCCAGGTTCGCATTGACCTGCAATGCCTGAGTGACCATGCGATCCAGGCGTTCGTCGCCGAAGCCACGCCACCAGGCATCGTCGCCGATGTTGCGCGCCGGATAGGTGGCCTGGGTTTCCAGCGGCTGGCTGGGTGCGTTGATGGAGGCATCGCCGCGGCCGTATTGCCCGGCCACCGAGATCGGTGCGGCGCGGTAATCGCCGACACTGGCGCATGCGGACAGCGTGACGGTGATCGCCAGCGACAGGCCGGCATGACGCAGGAAGGAGAAAGCGGTCTTGTTCATTCGCGCGCCAGCGCCTCCACGGGGTCGAGTTGCGCGGCATTGCGCGCGGGCAGGAAGCCGAACACCACACCGATCAGCGACGAGCAGGCGAACGCCGCCACGATCGAGCCGGTGGAAAAAATCATGCTGAAGGAGCCACCGGCCGCGGCGAACACCTGGCCCAGTCCCAGCGCCAGGGCCACGCCGAGCACGCCACCGAACAGGCATACCAGCACCGCCTCGATCAGGAACTGCTGCAGGATGTCGCCCTGCCGCGCGCCCACGGCCATGCGCACACCGATCTCGCGGGTCCGCTCGGTCACCGAGACCAGCATGATGTTCATCACCCCGATGCCACCGACCACCAGCGCGATGGCGGCAATGGCGCCGATCATCAAGGTCATGGTCCGGGTGGTCTTCTCGATGGTCTCGCGGATCTCGGCGCTGTTGCTGAGGAAGAAATCCTCGGTGCCGCCGTGGCGCAGCTTGAGCAGGCGGGTGACAGCCTGCTCGGCCGCATTCATCGGTGTGCTGTCGGAGACCCGCACGGTGATCGAGGACACGTAGGTCTGGCCAAGCATGCGCGTCATCGCCGTGGTGTAGGGGACCCAGATGGTCAGCGACGAACTGCTGCCGAAGCCGGTGGTCAGCTTCTTCACCACGCCCACCACGCGCACCGGCACGTTGCTCAGCAGGATGATCTTGCCGACCGGGCTTTCACGGCTGTTGCCAAAGAACTGCTTGCGCGTGTTCTGGTCGATCACCGCGACCTGGGTGATGCCGGCGACGGCGTCGGCATCAAAGAACGCGCCTTCGGACAGGCTCAGGCCCTTGACCCGGAAATACTGATCCCCGACGCCACTGACCGCGGCGGTCGCCGCCAGGTTGCCGTAGCGCGCGGTGATCGAAGTGGAGACGTTGGGCGTGGCGCTGTCCACGTAGCTCTGCTGCGATAGCGCGGTGGCGTCGCCGGCACGGAGCGTCTGTACCCGACCCGAGCGCATGTCGCCGAAACCGCTGCCGGGATACACCTCGATGGTGTTGGTGCCCAGCGCCGAGATGTTGGACAGGATCTGCTGCTGCGAGCCGTTGCCCAGTGCCACCACCGAGACCACCGAGGCGATGCCGATGATGATGCCGAGCATGGTCAGGAAGGTGCGCAGGCGATGGGCGTTCATCGCCAGCAACGCCATGCGGAAGGCTTCGATGAAGCGGTCGCGCAGCGCCTGGAAGCGATTGCCGCCATCGGCATGGGCCGGCAGCACGCGCGTGGCCCGATGCGAGGCCACGGCCGGATTCGGGTTGTCGCCGATCACCACGCCATCGCGCAGTTCGATGATGCGCTGGGCGTGGCGGGCCACCGACATATCGTGGGTGACGATGATGATGGTGTGGCCTTCGGCATGCAGCTCGGCCAGGATCTTCATCACCTCCTCGCCCGAGGCGGTATCCAGCGCGCCGGTCGGTTCATCGGCCAGGATCACCTGGCCGCCGTTCATCAGCGCGCGTGCGATCGACACGCGCTGCTGCTGGCCACCGGAGAGCTGGCCGGGCTTGTGCCCGGTGCGATCGGTCAGGCCCAGCCGACCGAGCAGGGCCGCGGCCCGCGCCAGTCGCGCCGTGCCTGGCGTGCCGGCGTAGATCGCAGGCACGGCGACGTTGCCAGTGGCATCCAGGTCACCCAGCAGGTGGTAACGCTGGAAGATGAAACCGAAATGCTCGCGGCGCAGCTGCGCCAGTTCGTCCGGCAGCATCGCGCCGGTTTCGCGCCCGGCCACGCGGTAGCTGCCGGTGGTGGGCCGGTCCAGGCAGCCCAGGATGTTCATCAGGGTGGACTTGCCCGAACCGGACTGGCCGACGATGGCGACCATCTCGCCGGCGGCGATGTCCAGGTTCACGTCCTTGAGCACGGCGATGGTGTCTTCGCCGGACGGGAATTCGCGGCGCAGGTCGCGCAGCTGCAGCAGTGCGTCGGTCATGGGATGCGCCTCCTCACATCATCGGCGGCGGGCCGCCCGGGCCACGCCGTTGCTGCTGCTTGGCTTCTGAAGCGGCCTCGGTCTGCGCGGTGGCCTCGCCGACCACGACGCGGTCGCCTTCGCGCAGGCCACTCTTGACCTCGGCATTGGCGTTGTTGTTCAAGCCGATGGTCACCTTGCGCGGCTCGGGCCTGCCCTGGGGGCCAACGACCTCGACCGTATAGCTCCCGTCGCGGGCCTTGTCGCCAAGCGCAGCCGAAGGAACCAGCAGGACGTTGCTGGCACTGCCCAGCAGGATGCTGACCTGCGCGGTCATGTACGTCCGCAGGCTGTGGTCGGTGTTGGCCACATCCAACAGGCCGTTGTAATAGATCGCGGTGCTGGACGAGGTGGAGGACGAGCTGGACGAGGAAGACGAACTGGACGAACTGCTGTCCTCGTCGGTCACCGATTCCGGTGCCGGCGCGATGTCGCGCAGCGTGGTGGTGTAGCGCTTTTCGGCGTTGCCCAGGATGGTGAAGTAGGCGTCCTGGCCTTCGTGGGTCTTGACCACGTCGGCCTCGGAGATGTCCGCGTACACGGTCATCGTGTCCAGGTTGCCCAGCATCACGATGGTCGGCGCGCTCTGGCTGGCGTTCACCGTCTGGCCCTGCTTGGACACCACCGCCACCACGGTGCCATCCATCGGCGCGGTGATCCGGGTGTAGCCCAGGTTGGTCTGCGCGGTGCTGACCGTGGTCTCCTGGGAAACGATGGTGGCGTCCAGCGCGTCGATCTGCGCCTTGGTCGATTCCAGCTCCGCGCGGGCGGTGTCGTAGTCGGCCTGCGAGGTCGCCTGCGCGGCCAGCATCGTTTCCTGGCGCTTGAAGGCCAGTTCGTATTGACGCAGGTTGGCCACCTGCACCTGGCGGTTGGCGCGGGCGTTCTTCAACGAAGCCTGCGCGCTCTCCAGGGTGTTGAGCTGGGTGCGCGAATCGATCTCGGCGATCAGGTCGCCGGCCTTCACTTCATCGCCCAGCTTGACCTTCAACACCTCGATGCGGCCGGACACCTGCGCGCCGACGCTGACCAGCTGCGAGGGCTTGATGGTGCCGGTGGCCTCCACGGTCTGCTCGATGTCACCGCGGGTCACCGGCGAGGTGGCCAGGGTCGGCATCGGCGGCGGCTTCAGCAGCCATACTGCGATGGCGGCGACGACGATCAACAGCAGGATGCCGGCCATGATGCGTCCGCGGCGGGTTCGGGGAATCAGATTCACGTCGACGGTGCCTTTGGCGTTGGGTCGATGCCAGCATGGAAACCGCGACCGACCACGACAACGCACGGCCTGTATCGCTGCGTATCAGGTTCAGCCCGGCATGTAACGCCCTGTATCAGCGCCTCCAGGCGATACCGGCGGACACCAACGGACCGCGCGCGGCGCTCCGATACCATGGACACTTCCTTCCCATGAGCGAGCCCGCTGCCATGCACCGCCTGCTGGTGGTCGACGACGACGTCGACATCCGTACCCTGCTGGCCGAACAGCTCGGCCGCGCTGGCTATCAGGTCAGCACGGCCGAGGATGGCGCAGCCATGCGCAAGGTGCTGGAACGCGAGCACGTCGACCTGATCGTGCTGGACCTCAACCTGCCGCGCGAGGACGGCCTGACCCTGTGCCGCGACCTGCGCGCCAGGTCGTCCACGCCGGTGATCATGCTGACCGCGCGCGCCGAACCGATCGACCGCGTGCTCGGCCTGGAAATGGGTGCCGACGATTACCTGGCCAAGCCATTCGAACCGCGCGAGCTGCTGGCGCGCGTGCGCAACGTGCTGCGCCGGACCGAAGCGCTGCCGGCAAACCTGGAACCGCTGTCGGTGCGCCGCGCGCGCTTTTCCAACTGGATGCTCGATGTGGAGCATCGCCACCTGGTCGATCCCAACGGCCGCGTGGTGATGCTATCCGGCGCCGAGTTCCGGCTGCTGCGCGTGTTCGTCGGCCACGCCAACAAGGTGCTGACCCGCGAGCAGCTGGTCACCTTGAGCAGCGGCCGCGCGCATGAGCCGGAGGGCCGTGCGATCGACCTGGCCATCAGCCGCCTGCGCAGCAAACTCGGCGACGAAGGCGGCAACGGCCTGATCAAGACCGTGCGCAACGAAGGCTATGTGCTGGCCACGACGGTGGCGCTGGAATGAGCCGGCGCACGACGAGCATGCCGCGATGAGCCGGCTGCGCGGGTTCTTCGGCTCGCTGGCCGGGCGGCTGTTCCTGATCCTGGTGCTGGGCATGTCGGCCGCCGCCATTGGCGCGACCCTGATCGCCAATGCCAAGCGACGCCAGGACTTCGACCGACAGCTGGCCGAGCGCACCGCCGAACGCCTGCAAGGCTACGTGGAACTGCTGGACAGCAGCGAAGGCCAGCTACGCGCGAACCTACTCCGGGTCGGCGGCCCAGGCATCCGCGTGCGCAGCGATGCGCCGCAGGGCGTGGCCGACGATGCCGCGTTCACCGCGCTGCTGCGTGCGCGCAATGGCGTGGTCGCCAATGCGACGGCGCAGCAGCTGCGTGGCCGCCAGTGCGCGCCGGATTTCCCACGCATTCCCGGCCTGTCGCGCGGCCAGCGCAACCCCGCGCGCGACGATGGCGGCGACAGCCGGCGCGGCGGCAATGACGGCGATCTGGTGCAACCCTCCTGTCGCCTGGTCACGCTGACCCTCGGCGACGGCACGCGCCTGCAGCTGAGCATCGACACGCCGCCATTGGCACGCGACCAGGCGCTGGCCTTCGATCCAGTGTTCCTGTCGCTGCTGGGCGCGGCGATCGTACTGCTTTCGTATCTGGCCGCGCGCATCGCCAGCGCGCCGGTGCGCCGGCTGGGCCAGGCCGCCGCCGAACTCGGCCAGAACCTGCAGCGCCCGCCAATGCTGCTGACCGGCTCGTCCGAAGTGCAGCACGCCGCGGGCCGCTTCAATGCGATGCAGGCCCGCCTGCAGCGTCACCTGGCCGAGCGCACGCACATGCTCGCGGCGATCACCCACGACCTGCAGACGCCACTGACTCGCCTGCGCCTGCGCCTGGAGAATGTCGAAGAACCCGCGTTGCGCGAAAAACTCATCGCCGATCTCGCCGCGATGCAGGCCCTGATCCGCGAAGGCCTGGAGCTGGCGCGCAGCGCCGAAAGCGCGGAAGAGCCCGCACCGCTCGACCTGGATTCGCTGCTGGAAAGCCTGGTCGAAGACGCCGTGGATGCCGGCGATGTGGCGGTCTTCGAACACGGCTGCGGCGCGACCCTGATGCTGCGCCCGCTGGCGATGCGCCGGCTGTTCTCCAACCTGATCGACAACGCCCTCAAGTACGGCCACAGCGCGCGCGTCGCCGCGCATGCCGATACGCACGGCGTCACTGTCACCGTGCGCGATGCCGGTCCCGGCGTGCAGGAAGAAGATCGCGAAGCCGTCTTCGATCCGTTCGTACGGCTGGAGACCTCGCGTTCGCGCGAAACCGGCGGCGCCGGCCTTGGCCTGACCATCGCCCGCGCCCTGGCCGAAAAAGACGGCGCCACGCTCACCCTGCACGACGCCCCAGGCGGCGGGCTGGAAGCGCGCGTGGTGTTTGCGCGCGGCGGGTAATGCTGAGCTTCGGGGCAATGCGTTCGATGTTGACCGGCGGCGTCTTTTCTCCCGCCTACAGTCCGTGCACGATGCATGGGCGGCTGGACGCAGTCCATGTCCTGACACCACGCAAAGCCAGATCACTCACCGACCAGGTGACTCACCTCATTCAACCCCAGGGACCCTGTGCATGGAACGCACGCGAAGCTGCACGCTTTCAGTCTGTCTTGCTCTCCTGTTTTCATGCGTCGGTACAGCACGCGGACAACAACCTGACCCGGCGGAAGTCGATCCGCGCCAGGCCACCTTGCACCAGGTGCTGCAACTTGCACAGCGGCAAGCGCTGGACGCCAAGCGGGTTGACTGGCCAACGACCACGCAAGAGGCGCAGGCGATCCTTACCGACACGCCAGGCGAGGCAGGCCTGACGCTGGCGATTGGCGCTGTGATCAAGGCACTGGGGAATCGACACACCTTCTATGCCCCACCGCGTGCCGCGCGCGCGACATCCCAGGCCGGGTCTTCGGATGCAAGGCCCGCCATCGGCAGCGCCTCGCGGACGGCCTCGAACCTGCCGATGCTCACCGTGCGTGGCTGGATGGGCAGCGATCTGGACGAGGCTTCCCAGCGCGTGCGCGCTGCACTCAACGCCGCCATGGCCGAGCCCAGTTGCGGCCTGCTGCTGGACCTGCGCGGCAATCGCGGCGGCAACATGTGGCCGATGGTGTGGGGCGTGCTGCCGTTGTTGAATCCCGGGAAGCTGGGCGCCTTCGTGGATCGCGAAGGTATCGCCTCGCCCATCGTGAAGCTTCCAGAAGGCGTGAGCCTGGGCGGGCACCTGGATACAAGACTGCCGCCCGGGCAAGGCACGCAGCCTCCCCATCTGCCAACGCACATCGCCGTCCTGCAGGACGGCCGCACCGCAAGTTCGGGGGAGGCCCTGACGATTCTCTTCATCGGCCAGGACAATGCGCGCTCCTTCGGCCAGCCGAGCGCGGGATTCACCAGCTCCAATCGTGTGTTCCGACTTCGTAACGGCGGCACACTGCTCCTCACCCACGGGCGTGACCAGGACCGCAACGGCAGGATCTACGACGGTGCGCTGGTGCCCGATGTCGAGACCGACGATGCGGTCGCTGCTGCCACTGACTGGCTCATGCAGGCCTGCGCGACGCGGGACACTGTTGCAGCACCTTGATCGCCCCTGCGTGCTCGCCGGAATGCCCGCGGCAAACGAAGCTTTGCATCAACGTGCATCGATCCGTGACGGGCAGAGCAAGCGGACAACACCGGTGCCGCAGCAATGCTGGCACCGGTCAGCGTGACCTACACCTTGATCACAATCCCGCGCTTTTCCATCCACTTGGCGATCGCCCACCAGATGCCGGTAAACACCAGCCCGAAAGCCAGTGACGGCAGGTAGGGGCCGAAGCGTGGCGTCATCCAGTCGGCATAGCCGATGCGATAGATGGCATCCCAAGCGCCCACCGCGTACAGCAGCAGGAACATCACCGCCGAACCTGCGTACACGGTGATTGCATTGATGCCCAGCGCACGGCCCAGCGGCGGCCAGCCGCGACGGTCGACGAACTGATGGAAGAGCCAGAGCAGCGCCATCGCCCATCCGGCCGTCCACAGCACGAATGAAGGCGTCCACAGGTTCTTGTTCCATGGCACCGCAGCCGACCACAGCCAGCCGACCAGCAGGCAACCCAGCGCGCCGGGCAGCAGCCGATGCACCCGGCCGCGACGCAGCCAGCCGCCGGCATGCAGGCCAATCAGCGTGGTCGCGATGGACGGCAGCGTGCTGAGCAGGCCTTCCGGATCGTGCCCGCGGCCAGTCACTGGATCGAATTCGTATACCAGCGGACCCAGCAATGCAGTGTCCACGCGACTGGCCAGGTTGGTCCACGGCGCAAAGCCACCGGTCAGGCCGAGCAGTGCCCAGTACCCCAGCAGCAAGACGGCGATCAGCGTGTCCTGCACGCGCGGCGCCGGTCGCGTCGCCACGTAGCCCACGACCAGGAAACACAGGCCGATCCGCTGCAGCACGCCCCACGGCCGGAAGTACGGCTTGTCCAACAGCCACCAGCCCAGCAGGTTGATCGCCAGTCCGATCCCGATGATGCGCAGCGCGCGGATCCACAGCGCACGCCGCAGCGGCGCTGGATCGGCGCCGGCCTCGATCCGCGGCACCACGCCGAGCGCGATCGAAACGCCGACGATGAACAGGAAAAACGGGAACACCAGATCGGTGGGTGTGCAGCCGTTCCATTCCGAATGCAGCAAGGGCGCGAAGACATGCGCCCAATCGCCCGGATCGTTGACCAGCAGCATGGCCGCGACGGTCAGCCCGCGCAGCGCATCGACCGAGGCAAAACGCGGGGCCGTGGGGTTACCCATCGCTTTCAGCCGGCGGACGCGACGCCGCCGACCCAGGTCTCGATGACCTGCAGGTCATCATCCAACGCCACCAGGTCCGCACGCAGGCCCGGCGCGATGCTGCCGCGCTCGTGCTCCAGCCTGAGGAACTGCGCCGGATACAACGCCGCCATGCGCAGCGCTTCTTCCAGCGGCAGGCCGAGCAGCGCCACGCTGTTGCGCACCGCGCTGGCCATGTCCAGTGCCGAACCAGCGAGCGTGCCGGCGGCATTGCGCACCACGCCATCGACTTCGGTGATGGTTTCGCCGTACAGGTCGAAGCTGGGGCTGTCGGCGCCAACCATCGGCATCGCGTCGGTCACCAGCAGCAGCTTGCCGCGTGGCTTGGCCGCCAGCGCGACCCGCAGGCTCGCCGGATGCACGTGCACGCCGTCGACGATGATGCCGCACCAGGTGTCGCGGTCCTCCAGCGCCGCGCCCACCGCGCCGGGGCTGCGCCCCTGCAACGGCGACATGGCGTTGAACAGATGGGTGAAGCCACGCAGGCCCGCTTCCAGTCCCGCGCGGATCTGCTCGTAGTTGCCGGCGGTATGGCCGGCCACCACGATCGCGCCGCGCGCGATCAGCGCGGCGATGCGTTCCGGGCCGACCTGTTCCGGCGCGACGGTCAACAGCGTGATGCCGTTGTCCAGCGCGGTGGCCATGGCGATCTCGTCGGCTTCCGGAATCCGGAACTGGCCGGCGTCGTGCGTGCCCTTGCGATCCCTGGCCAGGTACGGGCCTTCCAGGTGGATGCCGAGCACGCCATCGATACCGCGCGTGATGGCATCGCGCGTGGCATCGATCGCCGTGCGCATAGTCGCCGCGTCGTCGCTGATCAGCGTGGGCAAGAAGGCAGTCGTGCCGAACTTGCGGTGCGCGCGGCCGATGGCGTCGATGCCTTCGGCCGTGGGCGTGTTGTTGAACAGCACGCCGCCGCCGCCGTTGACCTGCACGTCGATGAAGCCGGGCGCCAGCCAGGCGCCGCCCAGGTCATGCAGATCGGCGGTCCTAGCGGCCGCGCCTGCTGCATCGGTGATGGCGACGATGCGCCCGGCGTCCACGACCACCGCCGCGTTGTCGATCAGGCCACCGGCGGTGAAGACGCGCGCATTGACCAGCGCAAAACAGGCACTCATACGGTTTCAGTCACCTTGTTGAGGTGCGGCGGGACATCGGGATTGTGCCCGCGCGCCAACGCCAGCGCATTGATCGCCTTGTAGAAACTCTGGATGGTGATCAGCGGCGCGCAGGCCGGGTGCGGCGCGGCGACCAGCGGCAAAGCCTGCCCCGGACTTGATCCGGGGTCGTCGGATGCCGAAGCGACCCACACCTGCGCGCCGCGGCCACGGAACTCCTCGGCCAGGGCCAGCATGCCGGCTTCGGTGCCATCGGGCTGGGCGAAGCACAGCACCGGGAAGCCCGGGCCGACCAGCGCCATCGGGCCATGCTTCACTTCGGCCGAACTGTAGGCTTCGGCGTGCAGGCCGCAGGTTTCCTTGAACTTCAGCGCCGCTTCCTGCGCCGCGCCCAGGCCCAGGCCGCGGCCGAGCACGAACAGGTTGTGCGCGCCGGCCAGGCCTTCGGCCAACGGCGACCAATCGACGGCCCATGCCTTGCGCAGCGCGCCGGGCAGCGCATCCAGCGACGCGAGCAGCGCGGCGTCCTGCGACCAGTGCGCGGCCAACTGCAGCAGCGCGGCCAGCGAGGCCAGGTAGCTCTTGGTGGCGGCCACGGATTTTTCCGGACCGGCGCACAGCGGGATCACCACGTCGGCCAACTGGGCCAGCGGTGAATCCTCCACGTTGACCAGCGCCACCACGCGCGCGCCGGCCAGCTTGGCCGCTTCGGCATTGCGCAGCAGGTCCGGGCTCTTGCCGGACTGGGAGATCACGATGAACAGCGTGCCGGCCAGCTTCAGCGGCGCCGCGTAGACCGAACCGATCGACGGCGATGCCGATGCCGTCACCACGCCCAGCTGGGTTTCGAACAGATATTTGCCGAAGGTGGCGGCATGATCGGAACTGCCGCGCGCGCAGGTCACCACGAATGGCGGCGGCGTTTCCCGCAGCGAGGCGGCCAGCGCGGCGATGGCATCGTGGTTGCGCGCGAATTGCGCGGCGATCACGTCGGCCGTCGAAGCGGCTTCGTTGAACATCAAGGTGTCGGCTGCGGCGGGCAGCGGTGTTGCAGAAGTCATGGCGTCTGGGTCTTGGGTTCGGCGCGGGCGGGTCGCATCGGCGCGGTGGAACCACGCACCACCAGCTGCGGCGTGAAGCCCTGGTTGTGCATGGCGATGGGAGATTCGTCGTAGGCGTCCTGGCGCAGGCGCGCGATCAGCAAGCGCGCGGCGTGCTTGGCGATGTCCTCGGTGGCCTGCTTGGCGGTGGTCAGCGGCGGCCAGGACTGCTTGGAAAACGGGCTGTCCTCGAAGCCGGCGATGGACAGGTCGTAAGGCACGTTCATGCCGGTGGACTTGGCCGCGGCCAGCACGCCGGCGGCGATCTCGTCGTTGGAACCGAAGATCGCCGTGGGCGGTTCGCGCAGCGCCAGCAATCGGCGCGCACCGCGGAAGCCGTCGTCGAAGGTGTAGTCACCCGGAATCACCAGGTGCTTGTCCAGGGTGATGCCGTAATCCTTCAGCGCCTGCTCGTAGCCGGCGTAGCGCTCGGTGGAGGAACGATGCGCCAGCCCGCCCATCAAAAAGCCGATGCGCTGGTGTCCCAGCTGGATCAGGTGCTCGGTGATCTCGTAGGCCGCGTCCTTGTCGTCCACGTACACGCAGGGCGGGCCATCGCCAGGGTCTTCGGTGGCGGCGATGATGCGCACCAGCTGGATGCCGCGCGCAGTCAATGCCGCGATCAGCTCCGGGCGTTCGGACATCGGCGCGGTCAGCACCAGTCCCGCCAGGCGCGAGCGCTGGACGAATTCGGCCAGCTCCTCGGCCAGCAATGGCGAGGTGGAATCGCAGGGCTGGATCTGCAGGCCGAACCCGGTTTCACGGCAGGCGGCCAGCACGCCGTTCTGCACGCCGATGATGTGGTACGGATTGGGGTTGTCGTAAACCAGGCCGATCACGAACGGCGTGCCGCTGCGCAGGTTGCGCGCAGCCGGGTCCGGCTCGTAATCCAGCTCGGCGATGGCACGCAGCACGCGCGCACGCGTGCCCTGCATCACCGATGGCTCGTTGTTGATCACGCGCGACACGGTCTTCAACGACACCTTGGCGCGTTCGGCGACATCCTTGATGGTGGGTCTACGCATGGGAGCGGGTCTGCCTAGAAGTGCGGAAACCGCGCGTCAGCGCGCGGCGCCCTGGCCCACGCGATGGCCGCGCAGGGCAAAGAACAGGATGTACAGGTAGCAAGGGACGGCCAGTCCGGCGAACACCCACTGGAAATCGAAATGCTGCTTGAGAATGGCAAAGCTCTGCGATACCACCGCGCCGCCGGCGATGCCCATCACCAGCAGGGCCGAACCGGTTTCGGTGAAACGGCCCAGGCTCTTGATCGCCAGCGGGAAGATCGCCGGCCACATCATCGCGTTGGCAAAGCCCAACGCGGCCACGAAGCCCACCGACACATAGCCATGGGTGAACAACGCGCCCAGCGCGAACACCACGCCCAGCGTGGCCGACAGCGCCAGGTAGGCCTGCTGCGACAACAGCCGCGGGATCGCGACCAGGCCCGCCAGGTAGCCCAGCAGCATCGCGCCCAGGGTGAAGGAGGTGAAGAACTTGGTTTCATCCAGCGGCAGGCCGAAGCCGTTGCCGTAGGTGCCGATGGCATCGCCTGCCAGTACTTCCACACCGACGTAGGTGAACAGGCACAGCACGCCCAGCCACAGGTGCGGGAACTGGAAGATGCTGCCACGCGCAACGCTGTCGCTGCGCTCGGCATTGGCCTCGCTGGGCTTCAATTCGGGCAGCGGCGAGAACAGTATGAAGATCGCCACCAGCACCAGTACACCGGCCATCACCAGGTACGGCCCGTGGATCTTCGCGGCGAAGGTGTTGAGCAGTTGTTCCTTGGTGGCCGCATCGGCGGCCGCAACCTGCGCCGACAGATCGCCGATGCCGTGCAGCACCAGCGAACCGATCAGCACCGGCGCCAGGATGCCGGCGCACTTGTTGCAGATGCCCATCAACGCGATGCGGCGCGCCGCGGTCTCGATCGGGCCCAGGATGGAGATATAGGGATTGACCGCGGTCTGCAGCAGCGCCAGGCCGCCGCCGATCACGAACAACCCCGACAACGCACCGGCATACCAGCGCTGGGTCGAGAACTGGCCGAACATCGCCGCGCCGATCGCCATCACCACCAGGCTCAGCGCCAGGCCTTTCTTCATGCCGGTCAGCTTGAGTGCGGCCGCCGCCGGCAGCGCCAGCACGAAGTAGGAGATGTAGAACACGAACACCACGAAGAACGCCTTGACCTCATCCAGGTCGAACGCCAGCTTCACGAAGGTGATCAGCGGCCCATTGATCCAGGTGAAGAACCCGATGATGAAGAACAGCAGGCCGGTGACGGCGAGCGAACTGGCAAAGCTTTTTGGCTGATCGGACGACATGGAACATGGACTCCGGGCTGAAGCTCGTGATGGATGGAACCGAAGCGCGTGGACACCAGGTCCACGACGCGGCGGAAAAGCTCAACGTCGCAGTTCGGCGACGAAGTCGTAGAAGTCGTTGTGGCAGTAGGTATCGGTCAGTTCGATGGCGCTGCCATCGCGCGCGTAGCCCACGCGGACCACGTGCAGGATGGCGTCGCCTTCTTCCATGCCCAGGTGTTCGGCCATGCGCGCGGTCAGGTTGATCGCGCGGAAATACTGCAACGCGCGCACGACCGGCGTGCCGTGTTCGTCCAGCCACGCGTACAGCGATTCGCCGACATCGGTAGGCTCGGGCAGTACCCGCTGCGGAATCACCGCGTGCTCGTAGGCCATCACCCGCTTGTCGGCACGGCGCAGGCGCGTCAATGACGCCACCCGCGCGTCCGGCGACAGGCCCAGGCGCAGGATTTCCTCGCCATGGGCCGGGCGGATGCGCCGATCCAGCCACTGGCTGCCGGGCTGGTAGCCCTTCAGGCGCAGGGTTTCGCTGAAGCTGGTCAGGCCAGTCAGTGGATGGGTGATCTGCGAGGTCACGAACGTACCTGCGCCTTGCCGGCGGGTCACCAGGCCCTGCTCCACCAACGCATCCATCGCCTGCCGCAGGGTCACGCGCGAGACCTGCAGCTGTTCGCAAAGCATCCGCTCGGCCGGCAGGGCTTCGCCCGCCTTCCACAGGCCACTCTTGATGGCGTCCACCAGTTGGGTGGTCAGCTGCAGGTACAGCGGCGTCGGCGCCGAGGCATCGACGACGATGGATGCCAGCCTTGGGTCAGCCGGCGCCTTGGGCCGTGCCATCAGGAACTCCCTGTGCGAAATGCTCGCAAGTCATTAGGTCCAATCTAGAACCAATTTGCCTGCCCCGGGGGAATTCGTCAACAGGGCCGCTTATCACAATCGGATATAGATCCTGCGCCGATCCAGCCACCAGGCCAGCGCCCAGCAGGCCAGGGTGTAGGCCAGCGCGCACAGGAACGACCCCAGCGGACCCGGCGTCAGCGCCTGGAACACCGAGATTCCCACCCAGTCGTACAGGCCCATGCCCGGCGCCACGCGGACCAGCTGCAGGGTGACCACGAACAATTCGGAGAACAGATAGATCGCCAGCGGGTTCTTGCCCATCGCGGTGAAGAAGCTCGACCCGCCCGCGTGGCCGCCCAACTCGATCCAGCCCACGCAGGCACCCAGCAGGAGCAGGTCCAGGCCCACGGTCAGCAACACGAACGAGCCGGTCCACAGTTTTTTGGCAATCGGGAACAGCGGATGCCAGGCCAGCGCCAGCAACACCAGCGCCACGCCAGCCGTCAGCATTAGCCGCACCGCGCGCGGGGTCTTGCCTGCAGTCATCAGGAAGCGCCCCGCCAGGAAGCCACCGATCACATTGACGATGGCCGGCAGCGTGCCCAGCACGCCTTCCGGATCGAAGCCGCCATCCTTGCGATACAGGTGGTCGCGACCCAGCAGCCACAGGTCCAGCCGGGTGCCGGCATTGCCGAGCTTGTCCAGTTCCGCACCCGCTGCGCCGAACCCATACAGGATGCCCCAGTACGCCAGCAGCAGGCCGATGGCCAGCACCGGCAACGCGCGTAGCGGCAGGTAGCGGACTGCCAGTGCACCGGCGAAATAGCACAGCGCGATCCGCTGCAGCACGCCCATCACCCGGGTCTGGCCGAAGGCGTTGAACGCCCAGCCGCCATCCGCTGCCTGGTGCACGAACGGATACCAGTACATCAGGAACCCGCACAGGAAGATCAGCGCCGCACGCTTGCCCGTTCGCAGCAGGAAGTCACGCTCGCTGCCACCGCCGGCGGTGAACGCCAACGCATTGCCGGTGACGAACAGGAACGTGGGAAACACCAGGTCGGCCAGGGTGAAACCGAACCACTTCGTATGCGAGAGCTGCGCATAGGAAGCGGCACCGGGGCCGGCGGTGTTCACCAGGATCATCACGAAAATGGTCAGCCCACGGAACACGTCCAGCGACAGGAAGCGCTCACGCCCCGGCTTGTCGGGCGCAGCCGCACCCACTGCACTCATGGCTGCGCATCCAGCTGCTGCATCAGCGCCCTGGCCGAGGCCACGACATCGGCCGGTGGCACCGGCGTTGCCGGCGCCGCAGTCTGCGCGACCCAGGCCAGTTCCCATTGCTTGACCTGGGCGCGGAATGCTGCGTCATCGAACGCGACGCCCTGCGTGGCGGCCGCGCGCAGGGCCGCAAACAGCTGCTGCCAGCGCGGCAGGTAATAGCCGGCCACCATGCCGCTCCACGCCTTGGATGCGTAATCGGACAGGTTGCCTTCGCCACCCCAGACCGTGACCTGGGCGCGGGCATTGCGCACGTAATACGCCGAGGTCTCCGCGTCGTCACCGTAAGCGGCGGCTTGTTGCTGCCACTGCGCCAGGGATTCGGGCTGTGCGGCCAGCAAGGCATCGATCGACTGCGCCAGGGACGCCACCTGCCCCGCCAACGCATCGCCCTTGGCCAGGTCCCCATGCTGGTAGGCCTGCACCGCCTGCTGCAGCACCTGGTCCAGGCGTTCCAGCGCGTAGTGCCGGGTGAAATCCACCAGGTCATGCCGGAACAACGGCGCGTCGGCGTACTGCGGTGCCACCGCCAGCAGCTGATCGACACCCGCGCGCAGTTGCTCCATGTCGCCGGGGTGTTTCTCGAAACTGGTGATGTCCGGCGTCGGCCGCTTGAACAGCAGATAGGCGCCGGCCCGGCTCTTCCACCAACGCGTGTCCCAGTAGCGCACGCCGAACACGCCGGCCTGCAGCGACTTCCAGGCTTGCGCCAGCTGCGGCGAGGCGTGGCCATAACGGGCCTTGGCGTACTGGCCGAACCAGCCGGCGAAGTCCTGCTTGGTCCCTTCCCAGGCCAGGCTGTACAGGTATTCGTAGACCACCGAATTGCTGTCCAGGCCTTCCGGGAACACACCGAAGCCACGCAGCTGGCCATGCTGCTTGTCGGCCAGCAGCGCGGTCAGATCGTTGCGATAAAAATCGAAATCGCCATAGACCGGATTGCTGCCGCCGTAGTTGTGCACGTAGCCGTAGATCCACGGCTTGCCGTCGAAGGCGGCGGATTTCTTCCACGTGCCCGGATAGCGGTCGTTGCCGATATCCAGCACCATCAACTTGTCGTCGGGGACCTTGCCCAGGAACGCAGCGATGGCGTCAGGCGTCCAGAACGACTTGTCCGAACCGAACAGCCAGCCCTGCATCACCCAGGTTGCCTTCGGGTTCGCCTGGCGGATGGAGTCGTAGATCGCCGCGCCGTAGGCGGCCAGACGCTTGTGCTTCTGCTCGGGCGACACCTGCGCCACCGTATGCGTTGCCGCGCTGTTGGCGGTGCTGTCGCCGTACTTGGCCAGCTGCGCGTCGCTGCCGTCCTCGGCCACCGGCGGCACCATTTCGTTGAACGCATCGGCCAGGTAATAGTCACCGGGGCCATAGGTCTGGGTGTAAAGGTCAATGAACTGCCTGGCGATCTTCGCAAACAGCGGATCGGCCGGGTCCAGCCAGTAGGTTTCGTGGAAACCTTCCCAGGCACGCATCCTGTAGATACGCGCTTCCGGATGGGCCTGGGCGAACGCCTTGGGCACGTAGCCGGCAAACGCCGGCAACACCGGCTTCATCCCCAGCGCATGCATGCGCGCCAGGATCTGCTTCTGCAGGACCTGTTTCTTGTCGATCCATGCCTGCGGCAACGGCGCGTCATAGCCCTCGATGTTGCCCATGCGCTGCCAAGGAGTGAACGCCGGGCCGGAGAAATATTCGGCCAGACCGGCATCGGATACGCCCAGGCCACGCCACAGCTGCTGCCACACCGCTTCCTGGCCCTCCATCGCCAGCGGCAGGTCGATGCCGTGCAGCGCCATCCAGTCGATCTCACGCTCCCAGCGCGCCCAGTCCCAGAACGGCGTGGTGTAGCCGTAGGTGCAGGTGTTGAGATAGGCACGATGCTGGAACGGCGTCCGCACCACGCCGCTCGCTGCCACCGGCCACTGCGCGGGCAACGCCACGCGCGCACCTTCCCAACTCACCGAAGCCGCGCCGATCGAACCCAGGTAGGCGTAGGCACCGTGGGCCAGGGCGACGTCGCTGGAACCACGCACGGTCAACTGGCCCTTGCGCACCTCCACCTGATACCAGTCCTGCGAGCCAGGCCTGGACACAGGCTCCAGGGCGATCCGATCGGCACCCGCCCCGAGCGTCCGCTCAAGGACACCCCGGACGTCCTGTTCCGATGCCTGCGCTACACCGCTCGCACCTGCCAACAGACAAACCAGGAACCAACACGGCGCCGGGAGCCGACGCAATTCACGAGCCTTCATTCTTTACTCCAACAACCGCAACTGACGGGAAACGGTAATCCAAGAAGATGCGGCGACCCCTAAGGATCGCCGCACGCTTATCGTAGTTACCAGATGTTCCACTGCGCGGTCAGGTAGTAGCTGCGCCCGGTGACGCCGGTCATCTGCCACACGTCGCTCACCTGGTAGTACGCCTCTTCACGCTCATTGGTGATGTTCACCAGCCCCAGGGTGAAGCTGAGCGTGTCGTTGGGGCGGTAACCCAGGGCCCCATCGAGCTGGGTGCGCGCCTTCATCTGGTGGCCCGCATAAGCGAAGAAGCTATCGGACTTGGTCTGGTAGTACTCGCTGCGGTGCGTGGCCGAAACCCGCGCACTGAACATCGCGTTCTCCCAGTAGGCGGTCGCATTCCAGGTCTTCTCCGACAGGTTGCTGATGACGTAATCGGCCTTGTAGCTGGGGATGACCCGCGTGTAGTTGGCGGTCACGCCGAAACCATTGACCGGCAGCCAGGCATCCAGCGACTGGGTCCAGGCCAGCTCGTAGCCCTTGAGGCGATTGACGTCGGGACTGTTGAGGGTCTGGCTGAATTCATAGGCCTCGTCGTTGCTTCCCAGGCATGTTCCATCGCTCTGCTGGATGATGGAGACACCGTTGTAGCTGTCCAGGCAGAAGTTGCTGCGGTTGTAGGTGCCATTCTTGATGGCCTTGTAGAAGCCGTTGGCCGTCAGCGCGCCGCCCTGGTAGTACCACTCCAGCGACAGATCGGCCTGGTTGGCGGTGAGCGCCTTCAGATCGGTCTGGCCCAGAGAGACTTCGTGGGTCACGACGCCGCCGGCGCCCTCTGCGGTGGATTCGGTCGTGGCGATCGCCGTGCTGCTGGTCAGGATCGGCCGGACCAACACCTTGGCTGCCGATGCACGCAGCAGCAGGTCCGGACGCAACTCCAGCACCATGTTCAGGCTGGGCAACCAGTTGCGATAGTCGTAGGTGGACTGCGCGGTGCCCTCGATGTTGTAGACCTCGCCCTCGTCCAGATCCGATTCGGAGGTCAGGTAGGTCTTGGTCTCGCGACTGGTGTCCTCGTAGCGCAGGCCGACGTTGCCACGCAGCCGCATCGAGCCCAGGTCGGTATCGATGTTGGCCATCGCATAGGCCGACTTGATCGTGTTGGTGATGTAGTAGCTGCTCTGCGGGACGAACAGGTTCGGCACCACCTCGCCTTCTGCCGCCAGGGCGGCCGCGTACGCGCTCAGGTTGGGAATGATGAAGGAATGCTGGATGTCGTATTCGCCATCCAGGAAGCCCGACGCCACCTGTCCGGAGCTGGACATGGTCGGCAGCGAGGCAATGTCCGCATCGGTCAGGCGGTCATGGCGCCAGACGTCGCGATAAAGGGTCTCGCGCCGATATTTCGCACCCACCTTGACCGAGTCCAGCCAACCCCAGCCCAGGTAACGCAGGCCATCAAGCTGCAGCGAATCTTCCTGGTTGCGCAGCCGCTTGATCGCGCCATTCGGGTACTGATTGCGTCCGCCGGCCAGCGTGGCCGCGTCGTACAGGCTGCCGTCGGTCAA
Organism: Pseudoxanthomonas sp.; assembly: GCF_027498035.1. Lineage (NCBI taxonomy): Bacteria > Pseudomonadati > Pseudomonadota > Gammaproteobacteria > Lysobacterales > Lysobacteraceae > Pseudoxanthomonas > Pseudoxanthomonas sp. The sequence continues at coordinate 3,220,368 of NZ_CP114978.1, read as the reverse complement.
ATCATTGGAGGTGCTGAAAGAGGGGCTGGATGCATCGCTGATGTCCAGGATGCTCTGGCCCACCGGCACGCCGACGATGACCGCGGCCTCGCTTTCATGGGTCTTGCCCAGCGCGTGGTTGGCTGCGCCGGTGACGGTCCAGTCGCCCGGGGTCCACTTGAAGTCCCAGGTCACCATTTCCGAAAGCCAGTTGTGCTCTTCCAGCTGGCGGTTGTTTTCCAGCGTGTAGTTGTCGGCCTGCACCTTGGTGGCGTAGCCATTGGCCGCCGCCAGCACGGTTTCGGTGCCCGAGCTCAGCAGGAATACCTGCTGCTTGATGTCGTTCTCGGTCTTGTCCTTGGAATAGATGAAGGTCAAGCCGGTTTCGAAGTCGTCACCCGGCCTCCACTGCAGCGCGCCATTGAACATCTTGCGCTCGGTTTCGCGGTCGATCCGGCGGAACCGCGTGCGCGTCGGAGTGATCACCGACTCGCCGTTGTAGGTCTTGGTGCCCCAGCGATCGATCCAGAAATAGTCCGCGCGGTCCTTGAGCTTCTGGTAACCCGCATTGAGGAACACGCCCAACTCACCATCACCGACCTTGAACTTGTCGATGTAGGTGCCGACGTACTTGCCCGTCGGCGTGCCGCCCACTGAATCGGAATACTGGCCCGTCGCAGACACGATCAGCTTGGGCTCCTTGTAATCCAGCGGCTTGACGGTCTCGATATTCACCGTCCCGGACAGCCCGCCGGCGTCCATATCGGCAGTCGGCGACTTGATCACATCGACGGCGGCAGCCAGCTCCGGCTGGATGATGTCGAAGCGGAATCCGTCGGTGAAGTCCGCACTCTTGAAGGTCTGCCCGTTGATGGTAGTCAGCGCGTACTGCGGGCCAAGGCCACGGATGCTGATGGTCGAACCACGGCCGTTGATGCTGGAGATCTGTACGCCGGGAATGCGCTGGATGGCCTCGGCGATGTTCTCGGACGGAAACTTGCCGATGTCCTCGGACGAGATGCCGTCGGTCATGCGGGTGTCGTCGCGCTTCTTGTCTAGCGCGGTATCCAGGCTCTTCTGGAAACTAGAGGTCACCGTGACCGAGTCCAGCGTCTTGGCCGACAGGTCATCGGCGGATGTTGCGGAAACCGCAGCTTCCTGCGCGCCGGCCGACTGGGCGGGAACGAAAAGACTGGCGCCGATCGCGGCGGCCAGCAGGGAAATCGCTATGGGGTTGGGACTACGGCTCACGGCTGTTCCTCGAATGGATGGCGTTGGAGACGACAGGTCGAATGCATTCACGGGGCACCCCGCCCTACAGGCCTCCCAGGCCTGCCCCCGCATCGCGGTCAAGACCGCCACGAAGGCCCACGTGCTCTGTGGTTGCTGTGCCGGAGCCCGCGTCGACCCCTTCCCCGAAGACGCCCGGACACCCGTGTTTTCCCCTGCTGCGACGCGACATTGGTTTGCATACCAATCGCGTGAAAGCATTGATATGGTATTAAAAATGTTTTGTCAACGGTCTGTAAGAATTCTCTGTGCCGCCGTATTTCGCGCCTGTCGCACGGATGAGCCAAGGCACTGACAACGATATATCTAGCTGATTTTATTTATTTTTATTTGCGCCACTGACCACGCCACCGGCTTAGCGCCCTGTCATACACGACAGTGTGCGTCCAACGTTGTCATAAGACCACCAGGAAACCACTAACAAAACCCACTAAACAGGGCCTGATCTGGCAGGAGAGGAAATTCTCCTGGCACCACCCGTCCATTCGCCTTGGCGCATGCGGGTAGAAATATTCAATTCCAATCAATCACTTAAGAACAAAAGACCCAATGAAAACCCATACACCCCTGCCCGGAGCCGTTTATCAGATGCACAGATCTTCCCGATACAAATTTCATGGCGACGTGTTGACAACGTTGTCAAACGCGTCACAGACTCGAAACATAACGGGGCGCCGCGGTTGCGCCCATGGCGCTGTATCAGTCCGGGGAAAGACGTGCTCGCCCAAGCCTTACCGTCCACAGGAACGCCCATGAGCGACGCAGCGCCCTTCATCGCGGCCGATGTCGGCGGCACGCATGTCCGGCTTGGACTGGTGCGCCCAACCGGCAAGGACCTGCAGCCGGTCGAAATCCTCAGCTATCGCAAGTACGCCTGCGCGGCGTTCCCGGGCCTGGCGCAGATCATTGGCGACTTCATCGGCGGACTGGACGGCACACGCGTCAGCCGCGGCGTGATCGCCAGCGCCGGCTTTCCCATGGAGGACGGCACGGTGATCACCGCCAACTTGCCCTGGCGTCTGTCACCGCGCGAAATCCAGGGCGAACTGGGCCTGGATGACCTGCGCCTGGTCAACGATTTCGAAGCTGTCGCATACGCCGCCGCGCTGGTGGGCGACCAGGAAGTGCTGCGCCTGACCGGCCCGAAACATGTCTCCGAGCGTGGCCCGACCCTGGTGCTTGGTCCGGGGACCGGCCTGGGCGGCGCGGTCTGGATTCCCACCGGCCGCAGCGCCACCGTGCTGGCAACCGAAGCCGGCCAGGCCGCACTGAGCGTGGGCACCGAACTCGAATTGGCGCTGCTGGGCCAGATGCTGAAAAAGCGCTCGCACGTTCCGGTCGAACATGCGCTGTCCGGCCCCGGCCTGCTCAACCTCTATACCGCCCTGTGCGAAGTGCGCGGCGTCACGCCGATGCATACCGCACCCGATGCGATCACCGCCGCCGCAACGGCCGGCGATGACCCGCTGGCCCGCGAAGCACTGGACGTGTTCTGTGGCCTGCTGGGCAGCACCGTGGGCGACATGGCCCTGCTATACGGCATCACCGGCAGCATCTATCTGGCCGGCGGCATCCTGCCGCGCATCCGTGAGTTCCTGCTGCAGAGCAGCTTCGTCGAACGCTTCCTCAACAAGGGGCCGATGCGAGCTGCGCTGGAGCGCATTCCCGTGCGACTGGTCGAGCACGGGCAGCTGGGCGTCCTGGGCGCCGCCAACTGGTATCTGGGCCAGACCGCCGCACCGCACTGAAGTCATCGAAGGCCGCCCGCGGCTTTTGCTGGTCGGGACATTCGGCACCGCAGCACGCAACAAGTTTGTTTCGACATTGCAGGACCGCAACGACGTACAGGCCTGGCAGCCCACTGCCACAACCCAACAAACTCTTCGGGGAAGCATCATGAACTGCAAGAAATCCCTCCTCAGCGTGGCCATCCTGACAAGCCTGACCTTCGCGGCACAGGCACAGCAGGCTGACAGCAGCCAGTCCACCAGCACGGCCACCGATGCCACCAACCTGGACACCATCGTGGTGACCGGTATTCGCGGCTCGATGGAAAAATCACTTGATACCAAGCGCGAAGCCAACGCCCGCATCGAAGTCGTCACCGCCGAGGATGTCGGCAAGCTACCGGCCCACAACGTGGCCGACACCCTGCAGCGACTGCCTGGCGTGAACATCAGCTCGTCCAGTGCCGACGAAGGCGGCTTCGACGAAGCTGACCGCGTGAGCCTGCGCGGCACCAGCCCCAGCCTGACCCAGACCCTGATCAACGGCCACAGCGTTGGTTCGGCCGACTGGTTCGTGCTCAGCCAGGGTGGCAATGTCGGCCGTAGCGTCAGCTATACCCTACTGCCCGCCGAGCTGGTGGGTTCGGTCGAGGTCCACAAGTCATCCGAAGCCAAACTTCAGGACGGCGGCGCTACCGGCACGGTCAACATCATCACTCGCAAACCGCTGGATTTCGCAAAGAAGATCACCGCCGAAGCCTCCATCGGCGCGGTCTACTCTGACCAGGCCGAAAGCACGGATCCGCAGCTGTCGGGCCTGTTCAACTACAAGAATGACCAGGGCACTTTCGGTGTGACGGTGCAGGCATTCAAACAGAAGCGCGAACTGCGCCGCGAGGCACAGGAGATCCCAGGCGGTTTCTCCCAGATCACGGCGACCGACCCGGTCGCCGCCACCAATCCAGACCTGATCGGCGTCTACGTCCCCGGACTGGTGGGCTCGACGCTGTTCGAGCAGACGCGCGACCGCAAGGGTGGCCTGGTGGAATTCCAGTTCAAGCCCAACGATGACCTGACGCTGGGTCTCAGCGGCTTCAGCTCGGACATGAAGGCCAACAATTACAACCGCAACTTCATGATGTGGAGCGGCAACTTCGCCAAGAGCCAAGCGCCGGACCCGGGCTACACGGTGACCGATGGCGTGCTTAGTAACGCCAGCTACGCCGGCGTGGCCGGCACGCCGTATGCCGTCTATGACATGATCTATCGCGAAGCAAAATCCAAGAGCAACTACATCACGTTAGATGCCGACTGGAAGATCACCGACAGCCTGACATCCAAATTCCAGGCCGGTACCACCAGCGCAACAGGTTCGACCCCACGCCAGTTCATTGCCGAAGTCACGCTGGCCGATGGCGGCGGCGCCAACTGGGCCACGCATGGCGCTGGGTCTCCGCTCGACTGGAACGTCGGCGGCGACATCTCGCCGGCAGGCGTCACCAGCTTCGGCACGTGGGGCAACCAGGAAGTAACAGCCAAGGACGACGAGGATTGGTTCACGGCCGACTTCACCCAGTATTTCGACGCCGGCCTGCTGTCCTCCGTGGATTTTGGCGCGCGCTATGCCGATCACGAACGCAAAGCGCTATCCCCGGAAGGCGCCTCGCCAGGCGATATCTGGTCCGCGTTGCAGGGCGGCGCGACGGGAAACTATCCGAGCGGGTTCGCGGATGGCATCGGCGGAAACTTTCCGCGGGACGTGTGGTACTACACGCCGGGTGCGCTGAAGGATGCCATCCTCGCCAACTCGACCTGGTTGTCCGATAACGACGGGCCGACTGGGCGTCATAACTACGGCGCAGAGTGGAAGGTGAAAGAGAAGAATCTGGCCGCTTACGTCCAGGCCAACTTCACCAGTGATATCTGGAGCGGCAACATCGGCCTGCGCTACGTCAACATCGACCAAGACATCGACAGCTACCAGTCCGTCTCCGATCCGACCAATGCCGATGTCTCGAGTCTGTTCGGCAATTGGATCCGCAAACCCACCAACAACAAACACAGCCGCCTGCTACCCAGCGCGAATCTCAAACTCAATCTCTCCGATGACTTGGTGTTGCGATTCGCCGCTTCGCAAACGCAGACCCTGCCAGATTACTCGGCACTTGGTACTTCGAGCTGGGGCTCGGATCTGAACAAGACTGGCGGCGGCGGAAATCCAAAGTTGAAGCCAGTCATTTCCACCAACTTCGATGCGAACCTGGAGTGGTATTTCATGCCACGTGGCCTGGTATCGGTTGGCGCGTTCGCGATGGACCTGAAGGACTACGTTGCCTACGGCACGGAAACACAGATGTTGTTCAGCGAGCTGACCCATCAGCTTGAGGCCTATCAAGTTTCAGTACCGATCAATGCCGATGCAAAAGTGCATGGCGTGGAAGTGGCCTATGAGCAGCCCATTGGCGAGTACTTCGGCGTCAACGCCAATTACACCTACTCAGATGGCAGTACGTCCCATACATGGGCCGACGGTAGCGACAACTTGCTGGGCAACTCAAAGAATACCTACAACGTCGGCGCCTATTTCGAGAACGAAACTTTCGGGGCACGGGTTAGCTACACCCGTCGATCGTCCTTCCTGATTGGCCTGTCCGGCGCCAACCCGTATTACCAGGATGACCTGGGCACGGTATCGGCGTCGCTGAGCTACAAGGCCACCGACTGGCTTAGCTTCAGCCTAGACGGCCTGAACCTCAATGACCCCACCATCAAGTACTACCAGAGCGCAGCTATCCCGACGTCGTTCTATAACAATGGCCGGCAGTACTATTTCAACGTCCGCCTGAAGTTCTGATCCGCCGCAAGATGTTGCATGCTTGACCCCAGGCGGGCCCGGATCATGTCCGGGCCCGCCTTTGTTTTGACGATGCGCGGTGCCGCTGGCGGCGCGCTCCTGCATGAGGTGTCCGATGCGTCTGCCTGCCTGTTTCCGTCCCGTCCTGCGTGTCGCGCTGGCGGCCCTGTCGCTGGTGTGTGCACCGGCTTTCGCCAGTCCACTGCCGCTGATCCCTGCGCCGCAATCGGCCACGCCAGGCGAAGGGCATTTCAGCCTGCAGCCGGGCATGACCATCGACGCGCGGGGCGAAGACGCACGCAGGACCGCCGAGCAGTTCATCGATCTGCTGCACGACAGCGGTGGACCGGCGCTGACACTGGCCGAAGACGGCAATGCGGAAGATGCTCCGATCCAGTTCATCGTCACGCCCGCTGCTGGCGGCGCTGAAGCCTATTCGCTGCAGGTCACGCCCGAACGCATCCAGATCAGCGCCACGCAGTCGGCGGGCCTGTTCTACGGCGCGATGAGCCTGTGGCAGCTGATGCCTGCCGGCAACGCGCAGTCGCCGGTGCAGATCGCCTCGGTGTCGATCACCGACCGCCCACGCCTGGCCTGGCGCGGCTTGATGCTGGATTCGGTGCGGCACTTCCAGAGCGTGGAAGAGGTCGAGCGCCTGCTCGATGCGATGGCCATCCACAAGCTCAACGTCTTCCACTGGCACCTGGCTGATGACCAGGGCTGGCGCATCCAGATCGACCAGTACCCGCTGCTGACCGAGGTCGGCGGCTGCCGCGTGCCGATGGGCGATGGTGGCATCGGCGAGAACGGCCAGCCGATCCAGGAATGCGCCTTCTACACCAAGGACCAGATCCGCGCGGTGGTGCGTTACGCCGCACAGCGCCATATCACCGTGGTGCCGGAGATCGACATCCCCGGCCACGCCACCGCGGCGATCGCCGCGTATCCGGAGCTGGGCGTGGACCGCCCTCAGCTGCAGGTCGCCAATGGCGCTGGCGTGTTCCCCAATCTGTTCAATGCCGACGAATCAACGATGACGTTCCTGGAGAACGTGCTGGGCGAAGTCATCCCGCTATTCCCGGGTACCTTCTTCGACATCGGTGGCGACGAGGCGGTCAAGGACAGCTGGAAGACGTCCAAGCACATGCAGGCCCGGATCAAGCAGCTCGGCCTGAAGGACGAGGAAGCGCTGCAGGGCTGGATGGTCAATCGCCTAGGCACCTACCTGGCCCAGCACGGGAAACGCATCATCGGCTGGGATGAGATCCTGGCCGGCGGCCCGCTACCCGATGGCGCCGCGGTGATGAGCTGGCGCGGGATCGATGGCGGCATCGAAGCGGCGCGCAAGGGCCACGACGTCGTGATGACGCCGGTGACCCATCTGTATTTCGATTACCTGCAGACCGATTCGCCGGCCGAGCCACCGGGACGCCCGCTGCTGATTCCACTGCAGAAGGTCTACGGTTTCGACCCGGTGCCCGCGGTACTGGATGAAGCCCAGCGCCAGCACATCATCGGCGTGCAGGCCAACGTGTTCACCGAGCATATGCACAACTTCGACCGGGTCGAGCATGCAGTGTTCCCGCGCATCGCCGCGCTTGCCGAGGTGGCGTGGTCGCCGCAGGCCAGCCGCGACCTGGACAGTTTCAAGCTGCGCCTGCCCAACCTGCTGGCGCATTACCGCGCCCTGCACATCGGCTACGCACGCACGCCGTTCCAGGTGCTGTTCGACACCACGCCGTCGGCTGACGGACACCAGGCCACCGTGGGGCTGCGCGATCCACTGGACTACGCCGACATCCGCTACACCACCGATGGCAGCGCGCCCAAGGCCGATTCGCAACGCTACACCGCACCGCTGACGGTTCCGATACCGACCACGCTGCAGGCGGCCGTGTTCTTCGATGACAAGCCGCTGGCGCCGGCCACCACGCTGCAGCTGACGTCCGAAACATTACGCACGCGCAGCGACGAACAGCTGGCCATGTGCACCGGCGCGCTGATGCTGCGACTGGAAGACGACGGCCCACGCGAAGGGCCGCGTGCGGTCTACAACGTGGACATCTTCAACCCGTGCTGGGAGTGGAAGAACGCACCGCTAGCCGGCATCGCCAGCATCACCGTGCGCGCCGGCCGCATGCCCTACTTCTTCGAACTGGCCCACGACGAGCACCTGCGCACGTTCAAGAAAGCCAAGTCCGCGTTCGGCGAACTGGAGATCCACGATGGCTGCGACGGCGCGCTGATCGGCAGCCTGCCGCTGCCGAAGGATCCGGGCGCCGACGGTTTCCAGACCCTGACCATCCCGCTGCAGAACGCATCGAGCCAGGCCAACCTGTGCGTGTTCTTCACCGGCGACACGCGCCCCAACATGTGGGTGCTGGATCGGATCACACTGGTGCCGGCTGCGGGCAACTGACCGGCCAGCAAGAGGGCGCCATACCATCTGGCGCGGCGCTCAGATCAGGTTAGGGCTCAAGGGGGAAGAGTCTCGTGATTGTTGAAATCACCTGCAAGACCGACCGGTTCAATCTGTCCGCTGTCGGGGAAGACTTCATTAACGACTGTTGCTTTGGCGAGGATTTCTCCAAATGGCTTGTAGCAGAGCTTTCTGGCACAGGCGTTGATTCAGACATAATCTGCATGGAGGACTTTGGCTGGGCCAATATCGCCGAGTACCAAGGCATCACCTATCTCATGTGCGTAGCCGGCAATTCAGATGAGGATGCCGCTCGCCCAGACTATGGTGAGTGGCACGTCATGCTTGAGCGGAGTCGCACGTTCATGCAAAAGCTCCTTGGCAAAAACAAGATTTCTGCTTCAGACCCAATCATTGGCAAAGTTACGCTGGTTCTCCAGAGGGCGGGGTTCGCAAGTGTCACGGTTGAGCCCTAACAATTCATTCAAGCCGAAGCCGCTTCGCGGCTCGGCTTAATTCAGGCGTTCGCCGCCCAGGTTCCAGCATCGGGGCGACATGACCGGGAGACCCAATGCCATGCGAACCAGGACCTGATGCCCCCATCGCGATGGCCTGGCTCAGGTTGCCCGATGCACTGGCCAACAGATCCTGCGCAAGGTGGAGCTCGAGGCCCCGCGCCATGAGCACCGCAAGTCTGATATCACCGGCTGCGCGCTCCAGGGCCGACGCAGCCGCTTCTTCGCTCACTTCCGCGAGTCGGCTGGTAATTGCATTGGCGCGTGATCGTAGCTTCGCGTTGGAAATGCGCATGTTGACCATCAGCCCTTTGCAGACCAGGCCGCAACGCAGCATGGCGGCGGTCGAGAGCAGGTTCAGGACGACCTTCTGTGACGTGCCGGCTTTCATTCGGGTCGAACCCGCGACCGGCTCACTCCCGGTCTCCACCAGCAGGCGATGCCGCGCATGCTTGAACAATGCCGCGTCGGCGTTGTTCGAGAGGCCAATCGTCAACGCCCCGCGCGAGGCTGCGGCCTCCAACACCGCAACGGTGTAAGGAGTGCGGCCACTGGCCGCCACAGCGATGACGACGTCGTTCGGCCCCAGGGCGTGTTCAGCGACCTCCTCCCTTGCCCGGAGGACATCGTCTTCCGCGCCCTCCACGCCAACAGCCAGTGCCCGCATCCCCCCTGCTATGAGGAAGACCAGCCTGGCCGGGGGCCAGTTGTAAGTCGGGGTCAGTTCCACACCGTCCTGCACCGCAATGCGCCCGGACGTCCCGGCGCCGGCGTAGACCAGCCGCCCCCCCGCCCGCAGACACAGGGCAATGGCCTCGCTGGCCTCGGCGATGGACTGGCATTGATCACGGACCGATGCAACGGCCAGCAATTGGCCCTCCAGCATGGCCTCCACGGCCGTCACCGTCGGCCATTGGTCTATTTCGATGTAGCGTGGATCAACGGCTTCCGTGGACATGCATCACCTCAGTGGGAGTTCGATGGCAAGGGGTGTGTTTTCTCGCGCGACCAGAGGCGCGGATTTCCGGGAACCTGCCATGCACGTAACGAAGGCTGCTGCCGTTCCCACGCATAGCTGCCAGGGGAAAGCCAGGCGCTTGATCTCCTGGGGCAGGCCCAGCAGGTCGACCACATAGCCCTGCATCAGCAGGACAACCAGGAAACCCACAGCCAGCGCCGCCAGCGCCGAACGCTCCGAGCCTCTGCGAGTGAACACGGCCGTTAGATAGATACCAAGCAGCCCTGCATAGGCGAAGGACATCACGCCCAGCACGAAGTCCAGCAACGGTAGTGCGCTGTACTTCTGCCAGTAATAGGAAAACACCGCCATTGCCAGCGTGGCTGCGGCCATAATGGCGTTGCTGATCCGCCCTGCATGGACAAAGTGGCGTTCATCCAGCTTGCCACGCGCACTGCGCCAGGGCCGATAGAAATCCTCCACCATGACCGACGCCATGGCGTTCAGTGCGGACATCGTGGTGCCCACCGCTGTCGCGATGATCCCGGCGGCCACCAAACCACGCAGGCCGGCGGGAACCTCGCTCAAGATGAAGTACATGAGCACGGTGACGTTGCCGTAACCGGACGTCGCCCCAGGCGCGGCACCAGTTTCGCCATGCATCAACTCCGGTCGCTGATAGAACACGTGGAGCAGGCTGCCGATGACGATCAACACCAGCGTCACGGGGATGATGGCCATCAGCGACATGTAGAGCCCACGGGCTCCCTGGCGCGCGTCACGGCAAGCCAGCAGGCGCTGCGTGGTGTCCTGATCCAGTGCGAAATTCCCCAGGTGAAGCAGGAGAATCCCGGTCATCACCGCCAGCATCGAATATGGCTTGTCCAGCTTCAGGGAGAAATCCAGTACCCGAAGCTTGTTCTCCCCCCCCGGCGCATGGATCAGCCCATGCACGATCTCCGGCATCGAACCCGGGATACGATGGAGGATGAACACCAATATTGCGACTGCAGCACTGACGTAGACGATGAACTGCAGCAGATCGATCCACACGACCGTCCGTAATCCCCCATGCAGGGAAAACACAAGCGAGGCCAGCGCCAGGACCAGCGACGCGATGATGATTCCCTGTGGCGTCACCTCAAGAAAGATGATCATCGAGACCGCAATCGCCGCCAGGTACAGGCGCGCGCCGCCGGCCAGGATCCGCCCGACCAGGAACATCAAGCCCGCCGCTCGCATGGCGCGACGGCCATAGCGGACATCGAGCAGTTCGTAGACCGTGCTCACGCCTGCTGCGTAGAAGCGCGGGATGAAGAATTTCCCCACGAGCATGGCCGCGAAAACCGCACCGATGTTGGTGGCCATATAGCTGTAATCGCTGCGATAGCCATTGTCTGGGACGCCCAGGAACGTGGCCGCCGATTGCGTTGTTGCCAGCACCGAAATGGCCGCCAGCCAGGCAGGAATCCTGCCACCGGCCAGGAAGTAGTCGCGGGTATCGCGTGCGCCGCCCCGGTTGAGCATCCAGCTCATCAGCACCAACGCCATGAAGTAGGCCAGGACCACCGCCCAGTCGAGCAAACCAAATTGCGGACTCATTGCCTCTTGTTCTCCTTCTGGTTCTCTGCCCGAAAATGGGTCATGACGACATCGAAACCGGCGAGCCGTGCGTCCGGTGCATTGCGAAGCACGCCGGGTCGGCGACCGCCCAGAGACATCCGGCCTGCCGCCGCATTCATGCACGGCATCATCGGCCGGATCCCGCAGCGGGATAGAAGTGCCCGCCTCGCAAAGGTCGTGGCGCCCCGGTTGTCATCGGATAAGTGATGGGTAACCCTGCTCGCGAACGCATGGCCAAATACGCCATGGCTTCCGCTTCCAGCGCGTCGGCGCGCAGCCCGAGTTGCGCAGCATCCATCACCGGGGCTGCCAGGCGCTGTCCAAGCTGCTGCATGATGGCCGCGTTCCGGCATCCACCACCACAGACGACCCAGGTGCTGGGCGCAGCCGGCAGCAGCGCGACTGCGGCCGCCACGGCTTCGGCCGTGAATGCCGCCAGCGTCGCGCACGCATCGGCTGGTGCCATTCCGGCGACCGCATCAAGCTTGAAGTCATAGCGATCCAGCGACTTCGGCGGCCTCTCGCCGAAAAATCGGTGTTGCATCAGCAACCCCAGCGCACGATTGTCGACCACGCCGGATAGCCCTAGTCGACCATCGGCGTCATACCGGCCCAAGCCCCGCGACCAGACGAATTCATCGATCAGTCCATTGCCCGGCCCTACATCAAACGCCATCAGTTCCTCATTGGCGCCAATCCAGGTCAGATTAGCCACGCCACCGATATTGAGGAAACACAGCGGCCGAGGGAGCGGCAAGCGTTGCGCCAGCGCGGCGTGATACACCGGAACGATCGGGGCACCTTGCCCGCCCTGGCGCATGTCTTCCAGCCGCAAGTCGGCGACCACATCGATTCCCAGCGCTTCTGCCAATGCGCCGGCATCGCCGAGTTGCAGGGTCTGGCCACACTCGGGGCGATGCAACAGTGTCTGTCCATGAAAGCCAATCAGGTCAATCGCACCTTCGTGACGCTGCAGCTCCCGGACCGCTCGCACGTGAGTCTGGTGGATGATCTGTTCGGCGCTACTGAAGCTGGCGGGACTGCACTGCCCTTCCCGCATCGTCAACGCATCCCTCACCGCTTGCCCAAGCGCCGCCTGCTCCCCTGGCGTATACGGTATGGTCACAGCATGACCACTGGCCTGCACCGAGCAACCATCGGTGATGATGAGCGCGGCGTCCACGCCGTCCAGTGATGTTCCACTCATCAAGCCGGCCACGCGCCGCATTTCAGCACATCCCATGCGATCGATCTCCGCGTGGAAATCCCGGCGTTGCAACGCGCTCTCCGACCCGCAGACGTCCGCGCTCAGTGCAGCGATTCAGCATGACGCGCCTCCCCTTGCTTCGGGAGGCTGGCCGACGTCTCTACCAGATCACGCACACCGGGAACGATGGCCAATAAAAGATCTGCCGTCGGCTGATCGGGTGATGTCAGGACGGCATACATGGATGCCGAAGCCTGCTCGTCGTGCACATGTCGTTCCAGCATCGCGCGCGCATCTGCCAGCCACGCGGCATCGGGCGCCTGTCCTGACTGGATCTTCGCCAGAGCCTCCAGGCCCGTATCCATCAGCATTGCCACGTCTGCGCTGATCTTGGCGACAGATTGAAGTCCGGGGAATTCTCTGACCAATAGCTGGACGCTCTGGCTGTCAGCCCTCCAGCCTTGCATCCGTGCCCTTAGCGAGGCGATTGGCTCCAGGTCACCTTGCCGCAGCGAGGCCGCGGCAAGGTTGAACGAAGCCGCTTCGAGGCTCTCGGGCAGGGCGGCATCGGCGAGCGTATTGAACGTCTGCGCGCCACGTGCCACGCCGTCAACCATGCTGCGGATCTTGTTCATGTGGGCGAAGTTGCGTACCGGCACGGTCACGGCGACCAGATCCGACAGCGCCGCGCTACGCCCGGGCGCCAGTCGCGCGAGCATCCGCTCTGCGTTGGCAGCATCTTCCAGACCCTGCACGCGCAGCTGATCCTGCACCACCGCCAACCGCCGATACATATCCGATGTGTCGTTGACCTCCGCGCTTGACCAGAAGCGCTCGGCCAAGGCGGCTGTCCGCGGCCAGATCCTCCCGTCCAGCATCTCGTCGGTGACAAGCTCGCTCCACAGCGGCGCCTCGGCACCGATGACCCGCTGCTGCTGTTCGGCCGTGAGCTCCGTGCCGCCCGCGGGCCTCACCATGTCCTGAGTCATCATCCGGGCAAGCTCTGGATGTTGCGCCAGCATCTCCTGTCGGTCGGCTGCACTGAGATAGCCAAATGCAGCCGGATCCAACGGATCGATCCGGTAATGCCAGGCCGTCGGCCAGAGGTGGTCCAGGTAATACCCGGCCGAAACAATGACCTGATGGCCACGCCGTGTCGCACGATCGATCGCTCCGGAACTTTTCCAAACCTGGACAACGACATCTTCCGGCATATGCGCCGATTCGATTTCTTCCCAGCCGATGACCTTCTTGCCCTGGTCGGCCAGCATCCTCTTCAGCCGGAGCAGGAAATGCTCCTGCAAGGCTTCCTTGTCCGCGAACCGGTGCACGCTCATGTAGTCAGCGATCCGGGGATTGTCCATCCAGTCAGCGCCGTTGACCTCATCACCGCCAATATGGAAATAACGATCAGGGAAGAGCGACGCGACCTCATTCAGAAGATTCCTGAGGAATACGTACGTCTCCGTCTTGGAAACATCGATCGCAGGGCCTCCCGGAATGGCCGCATCCACTGGCCCCGACGCAAGCAACGGATAGGCGGCGATCATCGCCTTGGCATGACCTGGAAGATCTATTTCCGGAATAACGCGAATGCCCCGCGCGCGCGCGTAGCCCACGAGATCCCGGATCTGTTCCTGGGTATAGAACCGCCCCTGATTTCCCTGGGTCAATCGCGGGTAACGCCGGCTTTGCACCCTGAAAGCCTCGTTGTCGCTCAGGTGGAGATGCAGCACATTGAGCTTGACCCGCTCCATCGCATCGATCTGCCGCTCGAGCGTTGGAACCGCCATGAAATGGCGGGCCACATCGATCATCAATCCCCGCCAGGCGAACCGCGGTGCGTCGCCGATGACCGCATGGGCAATCTGCGCCCGCCCATCCTGGACCACGATCAATTGCCGCAACGTGGCCAAAGCACGCAGCACGCCCACCGGCGTATCCGCGCTGATCTGCACGCCCTGCTCGTCGACGCGCAAGGTATAGGCCTCTTCCACACCTCCACCTGCAGCAGGCTCGTCAGGCGTTGCGGCACAACACGTGATCGACAAGGAAACAGCCGGCGCGCCCCCTTCGTCCAGACCAGTCAGCCGCGCAGCATCTGCACGAAAGCGTCCCAGCGCGTCGGATAGCAGCACGGTCGGCGCCGCGCTCCATCGAACGTCGAACCCTCCTTCAAAACGTAGCGCGCTTCCATCCATGTGCGCGGAGACCGGATAGGGCATCAATGCCGGAGCGGTGTTTCCCGCAGCAACCACGGTACCTGGTATCCATGCCAGCCCAAGCAACGTCAGGCCCAGGCAGAGTGAGCGGCCAGGCATGACGATCCGGGCTACAAGTCCATTCTTGCGCGCCCAGGGCCCAGTTCGGCCGCTCGTTGGCGAACGCTTCATCGTGTCTCCAGCATCTCTATCTCAGGCCACACTTTCGGTGCGTTGATTGTGTGAACCCGCCAGGTGTGGACGCCGCCCCATCGCCTCCACGGGGCGATCCAGGCCATTGCCTGCGAAGGCGAAAGCGAAAGGGCGCGCCACGCTCAAGTCATCAGAACTTCATGTCAAGCGAAAGGCCGACGGTGCGGAACGAATCGCTTGCGAACTGTTGATCAAGCCCATAAGGGTTGAGCACCGCCGTCGAGATGATGTACGCGCGATATCGCTTGTCGAACAAATTGCGTGCATACACCCCGACGCGCCAGCGGCCATCGGATGAGCCGATGCCGACGGTGCCATTGACGATTCCATAGGAGCCCGTCATGGTCTGCTCCTGTCCGATGGCGTTGTAGAAAGAACTGCGCCAGCTCCATCCACCGCTCATATCCAATGACAGGTTGTCGCCGAGCCCATGCTGGTAAGCGGCCTGCAGCGCGGCCGAATACTTCGATGAATAGGCCGGGCGCTGGCCCTTGAAGTTCGCCACTGAAACCCCCGAGACCGTGTAGCACGGCAGGGAGCCCGGCGACGGACAGCTGCTGATGTAGGACAGGAATTCCGCGTCGGTATATGCGGCGTTGGCCGACAACGTGAGGTTCGGCGTCACCGAGAACGACGTATCCAGCTCCGCACCTCGCGTACGCATCTTGTCTGCGTTGGTGAGCTGGGTGAGCATCGTCTCGTAGTTCAGCGCTGTCGCCTGGAAGTCATGGAAGATGTCCCAGTACAGGTCTGCGTTCAGCGTCAAGCGAC
Organism: Pseudoxanthomonas sp.; assembly: GCF_027498035.1. Classification (NCBI taxonomy): domain Bacteria; kingdom Pseudomonadati; phylum Pseudomonadota; class Gammaproteobacteria; order Lysobacterales; family Lysobacteraceae; genus Pseudoxanthomonas; species Pseudoxanthomonas sp. The sequence continues at coordinate 3,204,611 of NZ_CP114978.1, read as the reverse complement.
GATCGAAGAACTTCGACTTGATGCCGACTTCATAATTGATTGATGTTTCTGGCTTGATCTTGTTTGCGGTACCACTCAGCACGTCGACGGAAGGGCCTTTATAGCCTTGCGAAACCGTTGCGTAGCTCATCACATCCTGGGTGTGCTGATACTGCAAGCCCACCTTCCCGGAGACATTGGACTTGGAGGTCGAACCATAGGAGCCGCTCTTGGTCGCGAGCGCCACTGTTGGGAGACCATCAATTTCTGACACCGGATACACCGAGAACCGCGCATTGATGGAGTCGTGGGTCAGGCGCGCGCCGACGATGGAAGACAGCTTCTCGTTGATGGCATAGGTGGTCGAACCGAACAAGGCAGAGCTTTTCGTGTTGACAAGATAGTGCGCGATGCCCTGTGCGCCACGGAGATAGAGGAAGGTCGGCACGTAATCGGCGTCATAGGTGTATGCGCCGTATTTGAGCTCGTTGGCCGTGATCGATGTCTTGCTGTAGAAAGCACCCAGGACATAATCGAGGCGGCCGTCAAATGCGTCGCCACTCAGCCGGAATTCCTGGCTCAGCTGCCGATCATTGTTCCGAGTCTCACTGTTATCGACATAGTTTGCCGGTGACAGGTCGATGTCGGCGACCTGGACCAGGTTCATCTTGCGAAAGGCCGTGATCGAGGTGATATCGCCCCAGTCGGACTTGTAATCGACCTTGGCCGATGTGCCGCTGGTGCGGGTCCACGCGTACCAGTCTTCATTGGCAAAACTCAGCAACTGGCTGCCGTCTACTTTGTAGCCTGACAGCAACGCGTTATAGCTGCTGTCGGTACCCAACGAATAGACCAGATAGGGGGAGCGCGTGAAGATGTTCTGGTGCTCGGCAGTCAACAGGACCGAAAGCTTGTCATTGATGTCCCAGAGGTACTTCGCACGAATACCGGAATTCTTGAGATCGCCTGCGTTCCAGCTGTTGTAGATGTTGCTGACCGCGCCGTCCTGCTTCTGGTAATACCCGGAGATACGAAGCGCGGAATTATCCGATACCACCAGATTTCCATTGACCTGGGCGACCTGCTCATTGCGACTACCGACCGCCATGTGGATATCGGCACTGTCGGAGGAGGTGTCCGGGTTCTTGGTGATGATCGAGACCACACCTGCAGATGCATTCTTTCCGAACAGGGTGCCCTGCGGGCCGCGCAGGACCTCGATCCGCTCGACGTCACTGAACCCACCAGCACCCGGATCGCGCGGCAGGCTGATGATCACGTCATCAACCACCGTACCGACGGTCTGCTCAGTGCCGTAGTTATACGACTGCGTGCCAATGCCGCGCACCTTGAAGCCGCCGCCGTCCGCGGCCACGTCCATCGAATAGGAAATGCCTGGTGCCAGATACTGGATGCTGGAGATATCGCTGCTGTTGAGCGCTTTCAGCTTTTCCCCATCGATAACATCAACATGGATCGGGACTTTCTGGACCGATTGGACCTTGTGCGTGGAGGTCACAGTGACCTCCTTGAGGTCATGAACACTTTCGCTCTTCGCCAGCTTCTCCTGGGCATCCTGGTCCGCCGCCTGGGCGTGCATCACCACTGTCATGTCCAGGCACGCGGCGATGATGATCGACAGCTTCTTCTTTCTACAAAGCACGTTGGCTACTCCTCTTGGGCGCAAGCAAATTGAGGTGAATCCACGCCCGGGCAATTACCACGCATGCACAGGACTCCGCCCCTTGGTATCGGGCGAGAATGGCAACCGGATTGATCGCAAGGGCGTGAGACAGAGGTAGACGGCATTTCGCCGACCCCACGGGACTTACCTGATACTTCGTTACTTACTTCCGCTGCAGCTTGGCTTCCTGGGCCTATCGACCTACAACCTGGATGCGGGTGCACCTGATGCCCTGATCAACGGGGGCGCCCTGGCGATACGCATCACAAGCCCAGCGATCCATCAGTGGCCCTGACCCCGGCCAACCTCACTCCTCCAGCGACAACCTCCAGGAGCCACGGCTCCCTCGCCCCCATCAGTTCCGGAAGGCCCTTACATGAATTGATATCGTTGTCATGTAACGAGTATTACGATGCAAATACAGGCCTGTCAAGAGGATCAAGCGCATTTTATCGACGCACTCGATTGCATGCTGCGGCAATAATCGGCATGCCATCACCTGTGCCGATAAATTTTCCACCACATCTATATTTACGTCATTTTTTGACAAGACGCTGGCGGGCGCACTCGAAACATCACCTCGATCGACATGGCCAAGCTGCGCCTGTTCCCAGAGATATACGTTTTCATTGCAACCCTCATTTGATTGACATCGTTGTCATTCAAATTTTAGGATCGGCTCAATATGAGCACGCCGCAGGCCTGCTTTCTCTTTCATCGAGCACGCGGAGAGCCGGTGGCCACCACCACGAGTCACGTTCCAACGCAAACACACTCCGTCCGCGACGACACCTTCATCGCGGCAGACGTGGGCGGCACCCACGTCCGTATCGGCCTGATCCGGCCCGGAAGCGACATCAGCCCGCTGCAGGTGTCGTCGTATCGCAACTATGCGTGCAATGAATACACGGGCCTGGATGAGATCCTCGGGGATTTCCTGGCCCAACCAGAGACCCGTCATGTCCGCCGGGGCGTCGTCGCTACCGCGGGCTATCCGATGGACGACGGAAGGATCATCAGCGCAAACCTTCCCTGGTCACTTTCTCCAGACACCATCCGCAGGACGATCGACTTCGACGACCTGCGTATCGTCAACGATTTCGCTGCCGTTGCTTACGCAGCCGCCCACATGGATTCCAGCCAAGTGCTGCGGCTTAGCGGACCGGAGACAACGCCCGGTCATGATGGCCCGGTGTTGATTCTCGGCCCTGGCACCGGCTTGGGTGCGGCATTGTGGATTCCCACGCCCGCGCGACCCATCATCCTGGCAACCGAGGCGGGCCAGGCGTCGCTGGCTGCTGGCAATGCGATGGAGATCGAAGTGCTCTCGCAACTGCTTGCCCAACACGATCACGTTTCAATCGAACACACGCTCTCCGGCCCTGGCCTGATGAACCTCTACACCACATTGTGTTACCTGGCTGAGGTCGACCCTCGATATACAACTCCCAGCCAGATCACGGAGGCCGCCGTGCAGGGACACGATCAACGCGCGCACCAGAGCCTGGAGATCTTCTGCGGGCTGTTAGGCAGTACCGTCGGCGACATGGCGCTGCTCTACGGCGCCAAGGGAGGAATCTACCTTGCCGGCGGCATCCTTCCGCAGATCAGCCAGTTCCTCCTGCATAGCAGTTTTGTCAGCCGGTTCCTCAATAAAGGACCGATGCGCGCAGCACTGGAACGCATTCCCGTCCGACTCGTCGAACACGGTCAGCTCGGCGTGATTGGCGCTGCCCACTGGTATCTGGACCAGCAACACGGTCAATGACCCCCTTCTCTTGGACGACATGATGCGCAGTGCATGCAGGACTTCACCCCATGTAACGTCGTTTCACGGGTGGCTCCGCTCCGCCACCTTGACGGCGTGCCTTCTACTGGCCGGCGTGCTGCTGCCTGAGCGCCCGGCATCGGCGCAATCGCTGGCACTGATCCCAATGCCGGCACACGTCACCCAGGAAAAAGGCCGCTATACCCTCGATGCCACCACGCGCCTGCAGTATTCCGGCCAGGCCTCCGCATCGGCCGCCGATGAATTCGCCCGGCTGCTTGCGCGCAGCCACGCGATTTCATTGCAACCCACGCCGAGCAGTATTCCGACTTCCGGCGCCGGCATCGAGTTCGTACTGGATCCTACTGCGAAGCTAGGGCCCGAAGATTATCGACTGACCGTCGGTCCACTGCGCATCGAGGTTGTGGCGGCGCAGGCACCCGGCTTGTTTTATGGCGCCATCACGCTCTGGCAGCTACTTCCCCCGGGACGGGACGATCACATCGCCATCCCGGCAGTACACATCGAAGACACACCGCGCTTTCCCTGGCGCGGGTTGATGCTCGACTCAGCGCGTCACTTCCAAAGCCCGGAACAGGTCAAGCAGCTGCTCGATGCCATGGCGGTGCACAAGCTCAATGTCTTCCATTGGCATCTCACCGACGACCAAGGTTGGCGCATCCAGATCCTGCGCTATCCCAACCTGACACAGGTCGGGGGCTGTCGCGAAAAAGTCGACATGCCCGGAGCAGGAAGCCAGGAATGTGGCTTCTATACACAGGCCCAGATCAGGGAGATCGTGGCTTACGCCGCTGCGCGCCAGATCACGGTCGTACCCGAAATCGACGTCCCTGGCCATGCCACTGCGGCGATCGCCGCCTATCCGCAGCTGGGCACCACCGGCCAGCGCTTGCCGGTATCGAATGAACGCGGCATCCATGCAAACCTGTTCAACGTGGATGAAGGCACATTCGAATTCCTCGACCAGGTCCTTGCCGAAGTAGCCGAACTGTTTCCCGGTGACTACATTCACATCGGCGGCGATGAGGCCATCAAGGACCAGTGGCGTGCCTCGACGCGTGTCCAGCAGCGGCGACACGAACTCGGACTGGCGGATGAGGCGCAACTGCAGGCCTGGTTCATCACTCGCCTGGAGGCCATGCTGGTGAAGCGCGGAAAGCGCCTGATCGGCTGGGACGAGATCCTTGAAGGCGCGTTGCCAGCCTCCGCCACGGTAATGTCTTGGCGAGGCACGGATGGAGGCATCGCTGCTGCACGTGCAGGTCATGACGTGGTGATGAGCCCGTCGCCGGACCTGTATCTGGATTACCTGCAGACCGATACGCCCGGTGAGCCCGCCGGACGACCCAAGACCGTTCCGCTGCGGACGGTTTACGCTTTCGACCCGGTGCCGGCCGAGCTAACCAGCGAACAGCGTCAACACGTGCTGGGCCTGCAGGCCAATCTCTGGACCGGCGACATCGCCGACCTGGCGGGCCTGGAACATGCCGCATTTCCGCGCCTGGCCGCTGTCGCCGAAACTGGCTGGACGCCGCAGGCGGACAAGGACTACGACACCTTCCTGGCCCGTCTGCCCACGCAATTGCGCCGTTATCGCGAACTGGGCATCGGCTATGCGAGCACGCCGTTCTCGGTCGTACTCACCGCCGCGGCAACCGGCGAGGGCCGTGCACGGATCACCTTGTCCAATCCGCTGGGATACCCAATCCACTACAACATCAATGGTGGCCCGCCGGATACTTCATCGCCTGCTTATCGGGCACCGCTGGACCTGGCGCTACCCGTGACGATCACCGCGGCAGCCTTCGCCGATGGCAAGGTTCTGGCCGCGCCGATGTCACGCCTGATCGACGCAACCACCCTGCTACGTCACGAAGACGAACAGTTGGAACAGTGCGCCGAGGACGGCCCGGTACTGCGGATGGCGAATCCGCGCTCGCCCGAGGCAGGCGGGTTGTTCAACGTCGCCATCCTGGCACCTTGCTGGCGCTGGAGTGATGCCCCGCTTGATGGCATCGGTACGATCCGGGTGCGCGCCGCCCGCCTCCCCTATCGGTTCCGCCTCGGCAGCGAGGAAGAACGCCGCCGCAGGTTCCTGCCGGCGACGACAGCGCAGGGCGAACTCGACATCCGCATCGACGGCTGTGATGGCCCACGTTTGGCCACCGCCGCGATGCCTGCGCATGTGGACGCTGAAGGCCTGGCCACCGTGCTGGCACCGGTCCGGCTGCCGGCACGCGGAGCGCATACGCTCTGTATCCGCTTCAGCGGAGATACCCGCCCGCAGATGTGGGTGCTGGACCAGATCAGCCTGCAGCCGACAGATCCCGAATGAGTCATCCATCCATTCCGCCTCCCTTTCCGCGCCAACTCGCCAATCACGCCCCCATGCCTTCTTCCCCTATCGCCAACGATGGTCTGCCGGCTGTATCCGAAACGTCAGGCGCCTCTCCCAATGAGACCCCCACGTTGATTGAACGGCTTGGCATCACCCCTTGCGCGCAGTCGATCGATTATCTGGAGCACAAGCAACAGTTCCAGCTGCATGCACTGCTGACCGAGCAGCGCCATCCGCGGACCACGGGCCTGAGCCAATGCATCGGCAGCGATACGACTGCCGGCCTGCGCGACTTGCTTTCGGTGGACCAGGACATCATCGCGACCTTCGACGCAGTCGCCGCCAACCCTGAGCAACTGGCCCGATTGCAGGCCGCCTCGCTGGCCGTGCAACAGGCGCTACGCGATGGCCATCGCATCTATTTCTACGGCACCGGTTCGACCGGGCGCCTGGCCGAGACGCTGGAGAGCGGCCTGTGGCGCCCGTTCTGGCGACGCCTGGCGCTGCAATACCCGGCCCTGTGGCAAGCGCTCGAAGCGCGCTTCCCGGGAATCGAGGCCCGCGTCCGCGGTGAGATCACCGGTGGCGACCGCGCCCTGATCAGCTCGCTGGAAGGTTTCGAGGACCTGCCGTTGATCGGCAGGCTGCAATTACAGGACCACGCGATCAGCGCACAGGACGTGGTGTTTGCGGTGACCGAGGGCGGCGAGACCTCGGCCGTGATCGGCACCGCCCTGGCCGCCGCCGCGCAGGAGGGCGCCACCGCCGGCCACACATGGTTTGTCTACAACAATCCCGACCACGTGCTGCGCCCGTTCGATCGCAGTCGCCAGGTGCTGGACGACGCACGCATCGGCAAGATCGAACTGGCCACCGGCCCGCAATCCATCACCGGCTCCACGCGCATGCAGGCCACCACCACCAGCCTGTACGCGCTGGGCGTGGTGCTGGAAGACGCTTTGCAGCAGTTGCTTACGCCGGTGCTGTCGGCCGAGCAGATGCAGGCGCTGGGCTTCCACCCCGGCACCACCATCGCCAGCGGCCTGCGCAGGTTCGGCCAGCTGCAGAAGATCGCTGCCAGCGCCGCCCCACAACTGGCGCCGTGGACCAACCTGGAAACAATCACCTATCGCAATGCGTGCCATGCCACCTACCTGGCACAGCGCGCGTTGATGCCGGTGTTCGTGGATGTTACCGAACGCGGGCCGACGTTCCGGCTGGCGCCCCTGGATCGGTGTGACACTGCCCAGCGCACTTCGTGGATCCAGGTCTGGGCACCGGTGGAGACCCCACAGCAGGCATGGGATGCGCTGCTGCAGCGTCCGTTCCATGGCCTGGATGCAACCCGCTATTCCGGACCATTCCAGCAGCAGATCGATGACCCCTACCTGCGGGCCTCGGCATTGCACAGCCTGAAATCGGCCGGGGCCGAACAGCAGGTTCTGTATGACCTTTCGGCTTCAGCCACCCAACTGCAGCAGGCCGGCCCACGACCCGGCGACCTCGGGGTCCTGGTGCTGCTGGGCCACGAAAGCCTGTCGCCGATCGCCCTCCGTTGGCTGCAGCAGGTACGTGCGGCCAACGCGGCACAGGTGGTGTTTTCGGTCTCGGACCAGCCACTGGATGCATCGCTGCGCGCAGCTGCGCCGACGGCGACCTTCGTCGATGTGCAGGTCCCGCAGCGCGATCCCTTCGGCCTCAATCAGGCCATCGTCCTCAAGATGCTGCTCAATGCCCATTCCACCGGCGTCATGGCCAAGCTCGGCCGCGTAGTGGGTAACACCATGACCTCGGTACAACCGGGCAACCTGAAGCTCTACGGCCGCGCCACCCATCTGATCCAGTCACTGGTCAATGAAGCACTGGCCAGTACCGCCTGGCGCAAGGCGCATGGCACCAGCACGCCGCTGAGCTATGCGGACGCCAATGCCGTCATGTTCGAAGCGATCGAGCAACGCCACGCATTGCCGGAAGCCGCACAGACACCCGAGGTGGAGCTGACCATCGTTGCTGTGCTGCAGGCCCTTGCCAGCGGCCAACCCGTTGCCTGGCCCCACGCGGCTGCCACGCTGCAGCAAAAAGACCTGGCGACCTGCCTGGCGCCATACGCCGATTAGGCGCGCCTCGGGAACATCCGCAGCAACAGGTCGCGGGCCGGTGTCATCGCGATCAACAGGCCCAGCAGGACGCCCGTCGCATCGGCGAGTGCGTCCATCGGGTCGGGCGTGCGGTCGGCCGTGAACTCGCCCTGGGCAAACTCGATCAGCACGCCCAGCACCACCAGCCATGCGCCGGCCCGCAGCAAGGCGCGTCGCGTGGCGAACAGCTGCACCGCGCACACCGACAGCACGAAGAACGATCCGGCGTGTTCGAGCTTGTCCACGCCCGGCCAGACCTTGGGAATGTCGTCGCCCGGCAGCAGGCAGGTGGTCACCACCACCGCCATCGCCAGCGCCCACAGGCCGACCCAGAACGCCGGCCAGCGCAGCGGCTTCAACGCAGGGATGCTTACAGCCGCCACGTCAGGTCTCCGGACAGGAAGGCCGCGTCGAAATTGCAGTCGCGCGCGAACCCCATGAACTGGAAGCGCTCGCCCATCTCATTGGGCAGGGTGAGCTTCTTGAACTCGTTGCGCAGGCGCATCACGGTCGCCTCGTCCGGCGCGCGGGCTTCTGCTTCGGCCAATCGCTCGATCAAGCCATTGCCCACCAGGAACCCGGCCTGCGTGGCGTAACCAGCCAGCGCAAAGCCCGCCGAGGTACCTGCTTCGGCCAGCGCGGTGAAATCCACCGATGCGGTGATGTCCTGCAGGCCCGGCCAGCGATGCACGTCGTTGTGCATGCGGTGCCGATAGAAGGCGCGCATGGTGCCGCCGTCACGCTGCTCCAGGTAGAACTCCTTGCGCGGGTAGCCGTAGTCGCAGAACAGCAGCGCGCCGGCGTCGAGCTTGCCGATCACCGCCTGCACCCAGTACGGCAGCTGCGGCAGCAGCTCGGAGCGGTAACCGTCCTCGAACAAGACGTCCCGCGAACGCTCGACATGGCGCACCGCGGCGGCCAGCAGCGGATCTGCCGGACGGTCGGTGGCGATGAAGCGCCCTTCCCCGTCCAGGGCGACGTGCTCTTCGAACACTTCGCCCTCGCGCAGGGTGAAACGCGGCGTAGGCAGCGCGTCGATCACCTCGTTGGCGAACACCACGCCGTTCCAGGTTTCGGCTGGCGGGGTGTCCAGCCATTCCACGCAGTCGAACACCGGCGGAATCAGTCGACGGCCCAGGCGTTCGCGCTGGCGCTCGCGCAGGTCGGCGCTGGGTTCCAGGATCCAGTACTTGGCCGGCATCGCATCCAGCGATAGCAGGCGCTTGAGCATCACTTCGGCAAAGGCGCCGCTGCCGCCGCCGATCTCCAGGAAACAGGCTTCCGGCCCCAGTTCCTGCAGCACCGGGGCCACCGCCTGCGAGACGGCGCTGGCAAACAGCGGGCCGATCTCCGGCGCGGTGACGAAGTCGCCGGCTTCGCCAAACTTGGTCGCCCCGGCGCTGTAGTAGCCCAGCCCCGGCGTGTACAGACAGCGCTCCATGAAACGCGAGAACGGAACCGAGCCGCCGGAAGCGGCGATCTCGGCGCGGATCATCGCGCCCAATCGGTCGCTGTGGGCCAGGGCATCGGCATCGGGAAGCGGCAAGTCGTTCATCGGGCAAGCGTATGGCGGCAAAGGAGGCCATGTTACGCGGCACCCGGTGGCCACGCCGCCGAGATCCGGGCGGAATTCCGTCCCGGCAGGCCTAGCCAGCACCGGGGGCCGCCCCTATGATCGTGTTGCACTCTTCCCCGGTTGTGACATGACTTATTGCGTCGGCATCGAAGTGGACGAAGGCCTGGTCTTCGCCGCGGATACCCGGACCAGCGCCTCGTTCGACGACGTGCGCGTCTATCGCAAGATGCACATCTTCGAGTACCCGGGCGACCGGGTGTTCGTGATCCTGTCCGCAGGCAATCTGGCCACCACCCAGCTGACCATGTCGCGGCTCAAGCGCGATGCGGACGATCCGTCCTGTGCCCGCAGCCTGCGCACCTTCAAGCACCTGTTCGAGGTGGCCGAATATGTGGGCGAGGTGCTGGTGGCCAGCCAGTCGGCGGTCAACGACCAGGCCCAGCAGAGCGGCGTCAGCGTGCAGTCCACCCTGGTGCTGGGCGGCCAGATCGCCGGCGAACGCCCCGGCCTGTACATGGTCTATCCACTGGGCAACTGCATCGCCACTTCGCCGGAAACCCCGTACCTGCAGATCGGCGAATCCAAGTACGGCAAGCCGATCCTGGACCGCATCCTGCGCCCGGGCACCACCCTGGAAGACGCGGCACGCTGCGCGCTGGTGTCGCTGGATTCGACCATCCGCTCCAACCTGTCGGTGGGCATGCCGTTGGACATGGCACTGATCCGTGCCGGCGACCTCAAGGTCACCCAGCAGATGCGCCTGGAAGGCGACACCCCGCTGTATGCGGAAATCCACGACACCTGGTCGCGCAAGCTGGAAAACGCGGTACGCACCCTGCCGCGCTTCCCGTGGGAACCGGCGCGCGAAGGCGACGATGCCGACGAGCCGCCGGCCCGCCAGGTGGTGGCACCACCGCGCCGGATCGCCTCGCGCCAGGATCCAGGCGACGACGCAGGGCAGCAGTAGCTACTGCTTTTTTGCGCAGATACCCCTTGTAGAGTGGAGCTTGTGGCAGTCCCATCTTGGGGGCTCCGCTGCTCTTCGGTCAGAGCGTGGGAAAGACCCCAGCGGAGTCCCCAAGATGGGATCGCCACAAGCTCCGCTCTACACACACCCGAAGCAACGCAGCGGTCAGTTGTAGAAATACCCTTCGACGATGGCGTTGTGCAGGCTGCTCAGGTGGACCTGAATCTCATCCATGAAGGCGGCCGGGTTCTGCGCCGCCAGCCACACTGGATCGGCATTGCGGATCATACCCACCACCCGGTTGAGATGGCGATCCACGCCCACTCGTGGCGGCATGGTCGGCAGCACCTGCTGGGCGCGGGTCAGGCAGAACTGCACGCTGCGCGGGAATTCGGTGTTCTGCAGCAGGAAACGCAATGCATGCTCACCGGTGACGCGCTGGCGGATGTGGCGGCGATACATCTGGTAGGCCGCCAGTGAACGCAGCACCGCCATCCACTGCATGTTGCGGAAGGCCTCGCGGTCTTCCTCGCTTCGTGGCGTGATCAGTCCCGAGGCACCGGCATCGATGATGCGCGTGGTCATGTCGGCCTGTTCGATGCCGGTGCCCAGACGCAGGAACTGATAGCCGATGTCGCGGCTCACATTCGCCGACAGCAGGCCGGACACCTTGAGGCAGCCATCGACGATGCGGGTGATGAACTCCAGCCGGTAACGACGCTGCAGCGCGCGGTCGCCACTGGCGGCCACATACAGGTGCAGGTCGTTGACCGCTTCCCACACGTCCTGCGGCAGCGTGTCGCGGATGCTGCGCAGGATCTCGCGCGCACCGGTGATCGACACGGTCAGCGAGGACGGATTGTTCTCGTCCAGCAGCAGGAAGCGCACCACCTCGGCATCGGCCACATCGAGGCCGGCATCAGGATGCAGCGCGGTGAAAACCTCGCCCGAACCCACCGTGTCGATCATGGGCCGCCAGGTGAAGCGCACCGAGCGCGGCAGGTCCAGCTGCAGCATGCTGCCCACGCCGACCAGGCGTGCGGTGTTTTCCGCGCGGCGGATGTAGCGGCTGAACCAGTAGAGATTGTCTGCGACGCGCGAGAGCATCAGAGCGTGTCCTCGTCGGTGTCGACCACCCAGGTGTCCTTGGCGCCGCCGCCCTGCGAGGAATTGACCACCAGCGAGCCTTCGGTCATCGCCACGCGGGTCAGGCCTCCTGTGGTGACGTAGGTGTCCTCGCGCGACAGGATGAAAGGCCGCAGGTCCAGGTGGCGCGGCGAGGGACCTTCGTCGGTGACGATCGGCGCGGTGGACAGGTTCAAGGTCGGCTGGGCCATGTAGTTGCGTGGATCGGCCTGGATCAGGCCGCGGAATTTCTCGATCTCGGCCTTGCTGGCGCGCGGGCCGATCAACATGCCGTAGCCGCCCGATTCGTTGGCCGGCTTGACCACCAGCTTGTCCAGGTTGGCCAGCACGTGCTTGAGGTCCTTGTCGTCGTGGCACAGGAAACTGGGCACGTTGGGCAGGATCGCGTCCTCGCCCAGGTAGTACTTGATCATCTTGGGCACGTAGGCGAACACGACCTTGTCATCGGCCACGCCCGCGCCCGGCGCATTGGCCAGCGCCACCTTGCCGGCGCGCCAGCTGCGGATCAGGCCTGGCACGCCGAGCATCGAATCGGGATGGAATACTTCCGGATCGATGAACAGGTCATCGACGCGCCGATAGATCACATCCACCCGCTGCGGGCCGTACACGGTGCGCATGTAGGTGCAGTCGTCGTCGGCGACGAACAGGTCAGGCCCTTCGACCAGTTCGATGCCCATCGACTGCGCCAGGTACGCATGCTCGAAATACGCGCTGTTGAACACGCCCGGCGTCAGCAGCGCGATCACCGGCGCATCCCCCGGACGCGGCGACAGCGCGGCCAGGGTGTCGTAGAGCTGGCTGGGGTATTCGTCCACCGGCAGGATCGAGCTGGTCTCGAACAGCTCGGGGAACACGCGCTTGGCCACCATGCGGTTCTCCAGCATGTAGCTCACGCCGGACGGGATGCGCAGGTTGTCCTCCAGCGCGTACAGCGTGCCGTCGCCATCGCGGACCAGGTCCGAGCCGCAGATGTGCGCCCACACGCCCAACGGTGGGGTGATGCCCACGCACTGCGGCCGGAAGTTGACCGAATCCTTGAGCAGCATCGCCGGGAATACCTTGTCCTTGACGATCTGCTGCTTGCCGTAGATGTCGCCGATGAACAGGTTCAGCGCGCGCATGCGCTGCTTGAGGCCGGCTTCGGTGACTTCCCACTCCTTGCGTGGGATCACGCGCGGGATCAGGTCGAACGGCAGCGTGCGGTCGACGTTGCGGCCATCCGAATACACGGTGAAGGTGATGCCCATGACCCGGGCGACGACGTCGGCGGCAACCTGGCGCTCTGCGATCTCGCGGCCGGACAGGCCGCCGAGATATTCGACCAGGCGACGCGCCGCGGGTCGCGCCTGGCCGTCGGCCTGGATCAGTTCGTCAAACGTGGAACTCCGGTATTTCTCCCAGTCCATTCGCTCCGATCCGTTGACCCTTGCAGCCAGCGGAAAGCGGTGCGGAAGGGGATGTCAGGCAACATGCCCGCAAACCACGACGGGCGTCAAGCAATCGACGGAATGCGATGCGCATGCGCCGCGATGGTGCAGATTCATGCGCCTTTGCAGGCGCTGACGCACCGGGATGCCACAATCGCGCCATCTTTCCCGGTGCCTTCTCCCATGTCCGATCTTCCCCGCGTCGCCCTGGTCACCGGTGCAGCCAAGCGGATCGGCGCGGCCATCGCACGCGCCCTGCACGCCGATGGCTATGCGCTGGCCCTGCACTACCGTGGCTCGGTCGCGGAGATGGAAGCACTGGCCGCCGAACTGGAGGCCGTGCGCCCGGGCAGCACGCTGGTGCTGCAGGCCGAGCTGGCCGATGTCGGACAACTGCCGCTGCTGGTGTCGCGCACCGTCGAACGCTTCGGCCGGCTCGATGCCCTGGTCAATAACGCTTCGGCCTACTACGCCACGCCGGTGGGCACGGCCACGCCAGCGCAGTGGGACGCGCTGTTCGCCTCCAATGCACGCGCGCCGTTCTTCCTGTCGCAGGCGGCCGCGCCGCACCTGAAAGACAGTGGTGGGGCCATCGTCAGCATCGCCGACATCTATGCCCAGCGGCCGCTGCCCGAGCACACCGTGTACTGCATGGCCAAGGCCGCGCTGGTGATGATGACCCAGTCACTGGCGCGCGAGCTCGGCCCGCACGTGCGCGTCAACGCCATCGCGCCGGGCAACATCTTGTGGTCGGAAAATCCGGTCAAGGCCGAAACCGAAAGCGTGCTGCGCGAACGCGTGCCGCTGCAGCGCCAGGGCTCGCCCGACGACATCGTCTCGGCCGTGCGCTGGCTGCTGGATGGCAATGCCTACGTCAACGGCCAGATCATCGCCATCGATGGCGGCCGCTCGGTGTTCGTCTAAAGACCCAGGCTCGTTGAACGTGGGCACCCTAGTAGGAGCAACTGTCTCCTCAAATCTCGTAGCGGCCTCCTTGTAGAGCGGTAGGTCGGCCTTACGCGGCCGACGTGTGTCCAGCGGATTGAACGATCCGTCGGGGGGCGTGGCCCCGACCTACGGCTTGCGCGGAGGTGCGCGAGCGCCTATTCGCACACGATGCTTCGTAGGAGCGGCTTGCGCCCGACGCAGTGATGCCATCAACGACGCCGATGTCCCCAGCGCGACGCAATCGATCAGGCCAGTTTCGTCCCGCGCAGCTGGTCCAGCACGTCCTGCATCAGGCTGACGAACAGCGGATGGGCCAGCTTGGCATCGTCACGCCACAGCACGATGCCGTGCGCATCGCATTCGCAGGCCAGGTCGATGTCGATCACGCACTGCCGCTCACCGGGCACGCGACCAAGATCGGCTTCGATCAGCTTCAACGAGGGCAGCAGCGCATCGTTGGCCAGGCCGGTGGCCAGGACCAGTGCCTGGTTATGGAAACGCCGGCCATCGTCGGTACTGACGCTGGGCCCTTCCACGCAGCGCGATACCGCCTCCACCAATCCATGCGTGGACAGCTGCTCACGCGCCAGCTGCAGGACCTGTGGCGAGGCCAGGCTGCTGCCCAGCAGCAGCACGTAGCGGTGGGTGCTCACGCCGCGCCCCGCCGACGCACGATGCACACACCCACGCCGCGCGCGGCGGGCACCGCCTGCGGCTTGGTCACGCGCAGTTTCACGGTCTGGATCGGGAAATTCCGCAGCAGCTGTGCGGCGATCGTCTCGGCCAGCGCTTCGACCAGGGCAAACCCTGACTGCGCACAGATCGATTCAATGACCTGCGCGACCACCGCGTAATCCACGGTGTCGGCCAACGCATCGCTGCCACCGGCGCCACGCGTATCGACGGTCATCTCCACGTCGAACACCAGCGGCTGGGTCGCGTCCCGCTCGAAATCGTAAACACCGATCAGCGCCTGCACCTGCAGGCCATCAATGAAAATCACATCGTCCACGGTGTTGTCCTAGTCGTCCTGCCGCGGGCCGGCCATGCGCGCCAGGCGCAGCTGGAACAGCACCTTGGTCACCAGCAGGCGTTCTTCGATCGGCTTGAGCACCAGGTCGTTGGCGCCAAGCTGCAGCAGTTCGGCCTGGTTGTCGCGATTGCTGTCGCCGGTCATCACCAGGATCGGCAGGCGCCGCTTGCCATAGGCGAAATCCACGCGCACGCGCTGCACGATATCCACGCCACTCAGCTCACCCTTCAGGGTCACGTCAGTCAGGACCACGTCGAAGCGGTGCGTGGACATGCCCAGCGATTCGGCGGTGAGCAGGGCGAAGGCGTCTTCGGCACGCAGGACGTGCACCACCTTCAGGTCGTGGCGTTCCAGCATGCGCTTGGTGGTCTCGGCCACCACGCGGCTGTCCTCCACGTACAGCACGGTGGCGCCGGGCACCGATTCCGGCTGCACATAGCCATGGATGAAGGCGGCCAGGGCCTCGTGGCCCAGCGCCTTGTCGAAATAGTCGGTGACGAATTCAGTGAAGCGGCGCTCTTCCAGGTGCGCCTGGGCCTCACCGGAGACCACGATCACCGGCACATAGGCCTGGCCTGCGGACTCGCGCACCGCACGGGCCACTTCCAACCCGGTGCCGTCCTTGAGCGACAGCGCAGTGGTCACCAGGTCCACCGGGCCTTCAACCAATGCCTGGCGCGCCTCGACCAGGGTCGCGCAACCAACCACCTCGACCTGCGGCAGGTCGCGCCTGAGCACGTCGGTAATGAGCTTGCGCACCATCTTCGAGCCATCGACCACCATCACGCGTGGCGTTTCGCTGATCAGGTGCTGCAGGTCTTGTGGAGGCATGGGGGCCCGAAGAGGTCAGGTGTCGGTCGGGCGCGTCTGGCGCAGGAAGTGACCGGTCACCCACCAGGCCCCCAGCCAGCCAATGATCAAGGCCGCCACTAATACCAGCCCGGCGCGCGCCGGGTCCAGCCCGTCCAGCGCGAAACTGCTGCCATAGCTGCGGGCCAGCGCGTCCAGCGGCGCACGCAGGGCGATGCCGGCGCCCAGCACCAGGGCCAGCGCCAGCACGCCCGCGCCCAGGCCGTACCAGGCGCCCAGGTAGATGAAAGGCCGACGGATGAAGCCATCGGTCGCACCCAGCAGCTGCAGCACGCCGATTTCCTCGCGCCGCGACTGGATGTCCAGGCGCACGGTGTTGCCTACCACCAGCAACGCGCCCAGTCCGAACAACGCCGCCAGCACCCAGGCCAGGCGCGTGCCGAACTGCAGCCAGCCATCCAGGCGCTGGCGCCAGACGGCATCGTGCTGGACCACGTCGGCTTCCGGCAGCTGTTGCAACGCAGCCGCCAGCGCGGCGTCATCGCCGCTGGGGATCACGATCAGCTGCGCTGGCAGCGGGTTGTCGTCCAGCGCGTCGATGGCTGCATCCAGCCCGCTGAGCTTGCGGAAGTCGGCCAGGCCTTGTTCGGGCGTGCGCAGTTCGACGCTGGCCACGTCGCTGCGGCCGCGGACCTCGTCGGCCAGCGCCCTGGCGCGCTCGGCCGAGGTGTCCAGCTTCAGGAACATATCCACCTGACGCGAGGCCTGCACGTTGCCGGCGAAGTGCTGCACGTTGCCCAGCGCCAGCCACAGCCCCAGCGGCAGGGCGAAGGCCACCGCCATCACCCCGATGGTCAGCGCCGTCGACCACGGCCGGCGCAGCGCGCGGCCCAGGCTGGAAACGAAACTGTAGAGATGCTGGTCCAGCCAGATGCCCAGTCCCGAACGCGGGCCGGGGGCCGGACGGTTGGTTTCGATTTTTGGATTCGGCGTCGGCTCGCTCATGCGCGTGCCACCGGGTGCATTGCGTCGTTCATTGGCCTCAGTCCGCCAGGTCGTCGGGCGAGATGTCATCCATCAGCCGGCCATGATCCAGGATCAGCGCGCGCTTGCGCATGCGCTTGATCAGGCCAAGGTCGTGGCTGACCACCAGCACCGAGGTGCCGCGCTCGGGCATGGAGGCGAACAGCGACATGATCTCCGCGGCCAGGGTCGGGTCCAGGTTGCCAGTGGGTTCATCGGCCACCAGCAGCTGCGGTTCGGACACGATCGCCCGGGCGATGCCCACGCGCTGCTGTTCGCCGGCCGAAAGCTGGGTCGGCAGCGCGCGTTCGCGGTGACCCAGGCCCAGCCGGGTCAGCACCTCGCGCACGCGCTTGCCGATGTCGCCGCGACGCTCGCCGCGCAGGATCAGCGGCAGGGCCACGTTCTCGGCCACGGTGCGGTCGGTCAGCAGGCGATGGTCCTGGTAGACCGCGCCGACATGGCGACGATGCAGGGCGACGTTGCCGCCACGCACCTTGAGCAGGTTTCGCCCGCCGAGCAGCACCGCGCCACGCGTGGGACGCTCGCTCAGGTGGATGAGTTTCAGCAGCGTGCTCTTGCCGGCACCTGAGTGGCCGGTGACGAACAGCATCTCGCCTTCGGCCACCTCGAAGCTCACATCGGACAGGGCCTCGTGGCCACCGGGATACTGCTTGCTGACGTTTTCAAAGCGCAGGACGGTCATGGCCGCGATTATGCCTATCGGTTCGTGAGCGGTGGGCGCTTGCAGCACCGATCGGCGTCGTGGGGGTCACGTTCGATGGCCTGAAACGCAGGAGGGCCGCCCTGCGGCGACCCTCCCGTGTATTGCAGCGGCGCGGCTGGATCAGCCGCCCACCAGCGACTTGATCTTGCGGCCCAGACGGGTCAGGAACGAGTCGTTGCTGGTGGCAACAACCGGCGCATCGGCCGGGCGCGCCTTCGGCGGTGGGTTGCCGGCGGTGCGCGGGGCCTTCGCGGCGACGTCGCCACCAACGCTCGACGCGGCGCCCTGCGTGGCTTCACCGCCTTCGACTGGACGGCCGTGGCGACGACGACGACGCTTGCGCGCCGGCTTGTCGCCCTGCGGCGCCTGGCCATCGGCCACGGCACCAGGCGCATTCGCCTGGACCGGACCGGCCTTGGCAGCGACCAGCGGATCACCCGCCGGCGGCACGGCGGCCTTGTCTGTCGCCGCCGGCGCGCTGCGCGGTGGACGCGGCGGGCGGGGACCACGGCCACCCGCACCACCGCCCGAACCACTGCGCCCACCCTCGCGCGGACCGCCGCTGCGGCCACCCGGGCCACCGGACGAACGTCCGCCGCCACGGCGGGCTTCGTCGGCGGCCTTCTGCTCGCGGGCTTCACGGAAGATCGCGCTGACGCTTTCAGCTTCCTCGCCTTCTTCGGCGGCCGGCAGCGGCGCGCGCTCCGGGCGCGGCAGCGCGGTCAGCAGTTCGGTGGTGATCGGCTCGACCGGGATCTTCTGCTCGATGTAGGCCTCGATGTCCGGCAGGCTCTGCGCATAGCGCTCGCAGGCGAAGCTGATCGCATCACCCTCGGCACCCAGGCGCGCGGTGCGGCCGATGCGGTGCACGTAGTCCTCGGCGTCGAACGGCAGGTCGTAGTTGTAGACGTGGCTGACCCCGTCGATGTGCAGCCCGCGCGCGGCCACATCTGTAGCGACCAGCAATTCGAGGCGACCGGCCTGGAACTGCTTGAGCAGGGTTTCGCGCTTCTTCTGCGGGACATCGCCCGAGAGCACGCCGACGCGGTAACCGGCACGCTCCAGCGCACGGGCCACGCGTTCGACGAAGGCCTTGGTATTGACGAACACCATGGTGCGCGCGCCTTCGCTGCGCGACAGCAGGCCGATCAGCAACGGGATCTTCTCGTCGTCAGCCGGCAGGTACATGCGCTGGCGCACACGCGCGGCAGTGATGGTCTCGGCTTCGACGACGAGCTTTTCCGGCTCGTTCATGTGCTCATAGGCCAGCTCCAGCACGCGATGGCTCAGCGTGGCCGAGAACAGCAGCGTCTGGCGGGTGCCGCGCTCGGGCATGCGCCGCAGCAGGAAGCGGATGTCCTTGATGAAACCCAGGTCGAACATGCGGTCGGCTTCGTCCATCACGCACATCTCGCAGGCGTGCAGGGACACCACCTTGTGCTGCTTGACGTAGTCGATCAGGCGGCCCGGGGTGGCGATGATCACGTCCACGCCCTGCTGCAGCAGCTCGCGCTGCTTGTCGTAGTCCACGCCACCGTAGATCAGGGCGAAGCGCAGGCCCAGGGCCTCACCGAACTTCATCGCATCCTTGTGAATCTGGATGGCCAGCTCGCGGGTCGGCGCCATGATCAGCGCGCGCGGGTCCTCCGGCTTGCGGTCGGCCAGCGCCGGACGGGTCAGCAGGCGGTTCATCACCGCCACCAGGAACGCCAGGGTCTTGCCGGTGCCGGTCTGGGCCTGACCCGCGACATCGCGGCCGGCGAGGGCCACCGGCAGGGTCAGCGCCTGGATCGGCGTGCAGCGGGAAAAACCGGCCGCTTCCAGCCCGGCCAGCAGGCTGGGATGCAGGTCGAACGTGTTGAAGGTGACGTCGGTAAGGGGCTTGTCGCTCATGAATTCTCTTTGCGCCGAGTCGCATGGGCGACGGCAGGTGTGAAGGGGCGGAAACGTCCGCTTGCATCGCCAGCACCCCGGTCGCAAACTGGCGACTCGATGCCGGGTGGTGCGACCTTCCCCTTGCATGCAGGGCTTGATCAGGCCGCGAAACACCCCATTTTACCGCATCCGGCGGCCATCTTCGGCCCCGCACCGCGAAAACCCCACGGAGACCCCGATGAGCGACAAGGTAACCCACGTCGGCGATGCCGATTTCGACGCAGCCGTCCTGCAGTCCAGCGAGCCCGTCCTGGTGGACTTCTGGGCCGAATGGTGCGGCCCGTGCAAGATGATCGCCCCGGTCCTGGACGAGCTGGCCGACAGTTACGGCGGCCGCCTGAAGGTGGTCAAGCTGAATGTGGACGACAACCGTGCCACGGCCATCAAGTACCACGTGCGCAACATCCCGCTGCTGCTGCTGTTCAAGGACGGCCAGGTCCAGGCCACCCAGGTCGGCGCCGTGGGCAAGGGTCAGCTGACCCAGATGATCGACAAGGCCATCGGCGCAGCCGCCGCCTGATCCAGACGCCCGACGCGCCGCCCAGGGCGCGCGTCGGCGCCTGAATCCGTTGCAACCTGTTGCCGGGGCACGCTTGAAGCGGTCCCGGCGCAGTGCTAGTGTCAGCAGCATCCGGCGCCGGGGATCCAAGCGCCGCACCCTTCTGCAGTACCACTTCCCAGTCACTCCAGCCGCCCGCGCCCTTGTCGCCGGCCGCTCGCAACCTCTCAGTGAGGAATCGCACTTTGTCCGACAGCAACGAAACCGGCGCAGCAACCGCCGAGAAGCGCGTGCGCAAGCCGCGCGCGACCAAGGCCGCCACCGCCAAGAGCGACGCCGGCGCGCCGCAGGCCAACCTGGCCCTGGACAGCGCCCCCGCGGCGCCACCAGCAGCGCCCGCCGCACCCAAGCCCGCCGCCGCGGAAACCCTCGCCCCGCCCGCGGCTGCTGCGCCCCAGCAGCAGGCCCCGAAGAGCGAGCCGAGCGAATCCCAGGCCCCGCGTAGCGACGCCGGCGAATCCAACCAGCCTGGCGAGCCGCGCAACCCGCAGCACAATGCCGGCGGCAACGAGGGCGGCAACAACCGTCCCCAGCAGAACAACAACCAGCAAGGCCAGGGCCAGGGCAACAACCGGCGTGAGCGCTTCCGCAACCGGCGCGACCGTGATCGCAGCGGCGGCAACAACAACCGCGGCTACGGCGGTGACGGCTTCCCGGCCGATGGCGCCAACGAGAACTTCGTGCCGCGTCCGCACCCGCAGGTGCCGGAAGGCTTCCCGCAGTACTCGCTGAGCGACCTCAAGCGGATGCCGGCGTTCAAGCTGCTGGACATCGCCGACCAGCTGCAGATCCACGAAGGCGTCGCCCGCGCCCGCAAGCAGGACGTGATCTTCGCCCTGCTGAAAGTCCTGACCCGCCATGGCGAAGGCGTCGCCGCCGATGGCGTGCTGGAAATCCTGCCCGACGGCTTCGGCTTCCTGCGCGCGGCCGAGGCCAGCTACCTGGCCGGCCCGGACGACACCTACATCTCGCCCAGCCAGATCCGTCGCTTCAACCTGCGCACCGGCGACCACCTGGCCGGCCGCATCCGCTTCCCAAAGGATGGCGAGCGCTACTTCGCGCTGTCGATCGTGGACACCATCAACGGTGAGCCGATCGAAGCCAGCAAGGGCAAGGTCCTGTTCGAGAACCTGACCCCGCTGTTCCCGCGCAAGCGCTTCACCCTGGAGCGTGGCAACGGCTCGTCGGAAGACATTTCCGGCCGCATCCTCGACCTGATGGCGCCGCAGGGCAAAGGCCAGCGCGCGCTGATCGTCTCCCCGCCCAAGGCCGGCAAGACGATGATGATGCAGCAGGTGGCCACGGCCATCACCACCAATCATCCCGACGTGCACCTGATCGTGCTGCTGATCGACGAGCGCCCGGAAGAAGTGACCGAAATGCAGCGCACCGTGCGCGGCGAGGTCATCTCCTCGACCTTCGACGAACCGGCCGCGCGCCACGTGCAGGTCGCCGAGATGGTGATCGAGCGGGCCAAGCGCCTGGTCGAGCACAAGAAGGACGTGGTGATCATGCTGGACTCGATCACCCGCCTGGCCCGCGCCTACAACAACGTGGTGCCGAGCTCGGGCAAGGTGCTCAGCGGTGGCGTGGACGCCAACGCCCTGCATCGCCCGAAGCGCTTCTTCGGCGCGGCGCGTAACGTTGAGGAAGGCGGCTCGCTAACCATCATCGCTACCGCGCTGGTCGAGACCGGCTCGAAGATGGACGAGGTGATCTACGAAGAGTTCAAGGGCACCGGCAACTCGGAAGTGCACCTGAACCGTCGCATCACCGAGAAGCGCGTCTACCCGGCCATCGACATCAACCGTTCCGGCACCCGCCGCGAAGACCTACTGATCGAGCCGGAGCTGCTGCAGAAGATCTGGATCCTGCGCAAGCTGCTGCACCCGATGGACGAAATCGCCGCGATGGAGTTCATGCTCGACAAGATGAAGAACACCAAGTCGAACGATGAATTCTTCTCTTCCATGAAGAGATAAGCGCGTTCTCCAGCGCGATGGAGCGCTGAGTTCCGGCGCTTCTTGGAAGCAACGAAAAAGCCCCGCAATGCGGGGCTTTCTCGATTGGGGAAGATCCCCGGAGAAAATCACATCACATGACTGCGCTTGCCTAAAGCGTTATTCCCTCGACCTGCGTCCTGAGCTTGACGCGCTGATTCAGTGCAAGGGACTCCCCCTGTTTCAGGCCAGCGGGATCGAACTGCTGGGACTCGGTGGCGAGCCAGGGGATCTGCCGCCGCTCCCCTTCCGAGTTGTTCTGCCAGCCATCGGATGGCATCTCTCCGATGCGATAAGTCACCGGGACGATCAACGTCGCATCAGCCACGTCACCAAACTCGACCCGCGCCGGGGCAAACTCCCAGTCCCGGGCCGCCTGGATCGTGGCCTTTTCAAAGTACTTTCCCCAGCTGCGCGCGACTTTCGCGTTGACATTGCGATAGGGAAGCGACGTCTCGACCGCGACCGCATCGATGACCTTGCCTTGCGCATCCACACGTACGGCGACCAGGACATTCGCGCCAATCCCCGCTCTGGCCGGCTCAGGTGGGTAACGCGGTGGCGTCATCCTGGTCGTGGCTCTTGCGCTGTAGAACCTGGCGCGCTCCACCTGCAACTGATAACCGCCATCCGACTTCTTGGCCAGCAGCGTCAGATTCATGTTGGCCTTGACGTGTCCTGGCTTGCCGTCGACCAGGACCGGCTCGAACTGCCAGTCACGAACCGTCTTCTCGATCAGGTCTTTGACCTGCGGCGTTACGATCGTCTTGATGTCGGTGGCGAAGACCTTGCCATCCGGATCGATACCGACCTCGCCTACCACCTGCATCTGCAGGTCTGCTGCATGTGCCAGCGGAACCAGGCCGACCAGCAACAACAACATCCCAAGCACCTTGCTCATCCCTGCCCCCTTGCCTGCATGCAGCTTTCCATTGAAGCCTGCAATCTAGCAAGATTCCGGCGCCGTGTGCGTCGCGCCCGGCCGCATAATGCAGGCCGTTTGAAGGAGTCATCCGATGCACGGCAGTGGTCTGCAACTCGCCCTGGTATTCCTGTTGGCCGGCGTGATTGCCGTGCCGGCGTTCAAGCGCTTCGGGCTGGGCGCGGTGCTGGCGTACCTGGTCGCCGGGGCGGTGTTGGGGCCGGATGGGCTCGGGTTCGTGCGCGATGCCGAACGCATCCTCGATGCGTCGGAGATCGGCGTGGTCATGCTGCTGTTCGTGATCGGGCTGGAACTGTCCCCTGCGCGCCTGCGGGTGATGCGCAAACCGGTGTTCGGCACCGGTGGACTGCAGGTGCTGCTGTGCACGCTGATCCTGGGCAGCATCTGCATGGGCCTGGGGCTGAGCTGGAAATCGGCACTGATCGTGGGCATGGGCCTGGCCCTGTCGTCCACTGCGGTCAGCCTGCAGCTGCTGGCCGAACGCAAGGCGCTGACCAGCGATTACGGCCGCACCGGATTTGCGGTGCTGCTGTTCCAGGACCTGGCGGCGATCCCGTTGCTGGCCGCGATTCCATTGCTGGGTGGGGCCAAGAACCAGACCCTGACCTGGTCGGCGGCGCTGCATGCAGTCGGCGCCATCGTGATCGTGGTGTTGTGCGGCCGGCTGTTGCTGCGTCACCTGTTCCGCGTGGTCGCCCGCACGCGCATGCCCGAGGTCTTCACCGCCAGTGCGTTGCTGGTGGTGCTGGGCACGGCCTGGTTCATGGAGCTGGCGGGATTGAGCGCGGGCCTGGGCGCGTTCCTGGCCGGCGTGCTGCTGTCCGATTCGGAATTCCGCCACGAACTGGAATCGCAGATCGAACCGTTCAAGAGCCTGCTGCTGGGCCTGTTCTTCATCGCCGTGGGCATGAGCATCGACCTGGACCGCATCCGCGCCGAGCCGCAGATCATCGCCGCCGGCGTGGTCGCGCTGCTGCTGGTGAAGGTGGGTGTGCTGTTCGTGCTCGGCCGTTGGCAGCAGCAGATGAGCTGGCGTTCGGCGCTGAAACTTGGCGGCGTGTTGTGGCTGGGCGGTGAATTCGCCTTCGTGGTATTCAACCAGGCCGTGCAGGCCAACCTGCTCAGCGTCGAGCACCACGACCGGCTGGTGGCGATGGTTGGCCTGTCGATGGCGGCCACGCCACTGCTGCTGATCGCCACCGGCCGCTGGCTGGACCACGCGCCGGCGGACGCGCCCAAGCGCGCCTTCGACGAAGTGGACGACCAGCAGCCGCAGGTGTTGATCGCCGGCATGGGCCGCTTCGGCCAGATCGTCGCGCGCCTGCTGACCGCACAGCGGCTGCCGTTCGTGGCGCTGGAACACAGCCCGGAGACGGTGGACAACCTGCGCCGCTTCGGCAACGCGCGGCTGTTCTACGGCGATCCCACGCGCCCGGACCTGCTGCGCGCCGCCGGTGCCCAGCACTGCAAGGTGTTCGTGGTGGCGATGGACGACCCGGACACCAACATCCGCGCCACGCGCCTGATCCGGCGCATGTATCCCAAGGCCATCGTGCTGTCGCGCGCGCGCAACCGCCAGCATGCGTGGCGCCTGATGGACCTGGGCACCGAGCCTTTCCGCGAGACCTTCGGTTCCAGCCTGGAGATGGGCGAGCGCGTGCTGACCGCGCTGGGCATTCCCGCCAGCACCGCCGCGCAGCACGCCCGGCAATTCCGCGCGCATGACGAGAAGCTGCTGCGCGAGCAGTACCTGATCTACGACGACGAAGCGGCCCTGCTGCAGACGGCCAAGGACGCGCGCCGTGACCTGGAAAAGCTCTTCGCCGCCGACATTTCCGGCGACGACGGGATCGTCCGCGACGATCCCACGCCCGAGCGCAGCTGAAGCCACGCGCGGGCCGGCGCTTCAGCCCAGGCGTGCGCCGTTGGGCACCGTGCGTTCCAGCGTGGTCACCACCACGCCCTCGTCGGTGTAGGCACCGGTCAGCAGGAACTGCGACTTGAACGGCCCGATCTGCTTCTCGGGGAAATTGATCACCGCCACGATCTGCCTGCCGACCAGGTCTTCAGGCGCGTACAGATTCGTGATCTGGGCGCTGGTCTTGCGCTCGCCATACGGCCCGAAATCGGCCCATACCTTGTAGGCCGGACGACGTGCCTCCGGAAAGGCCTCGACCCTGAGGACGGTGCCGGCGACCAGCAGCACTTTCTCGAAATCGGCCCAGGTGATCGGTGCGGCGTCGACAGGCGTGGCGTGGGACATCGAGGTGTTTCCTTGGGGCATCGGCGCGGACCGTCCGCGCGCGACGCGGGAAGATCAACCCTGGTCGCGCAGGTAACGCGCGATCGGCGCGCCGCTGCCGGGGCGGACACCGGGCGACAGCTCACCAGCGACATCGACGAAGCCACGCATGATCGCCACTTCGCGCGGACTGCGGTTCAGCCCATCGCGCAAGTCGGGATCGGCGCCGGCGCGGAGCAGCCGCTGGACCACGCGCAGCAACCCATGCAAGGCCGCCAGGTGCAACGGGCCGAAACCGCGCGGGTCGCGTACGTCCAGGGCGATGTCCTCCTCCAGCAGCCGGTCCAGGCCAGCCAGGATCACGTCCTCATCGCAGTCCGTGCCCGGTTCGGCGCGGGCGCCCAGCAACAGCAGCATCGGGCTGACGCTGCTGGCACCGGCGCCATCGGGTTCGGCACCGGCCAGCAGCAGCGTGTCCATCAAGGCCAGCAGGCGCGAGCGGTCGCGGGCGATGAACCCGAACAGGCCGGCGCAGTGCAGCGGCGTCAGGCCCTGCGCATCGACGGCATGCACGTTCGCGCCGGCGGTGAGCAGGCGTGCGGCGATGTCCGGCAGGCCCAGGGCCGCGGCCAGCATCAAAACGCTGACCTCGCCGGGCAGGCGGTATTCGATGTCCGCGCCCGCATCGAGCAGCGCGTTGACGATCGCGGCCTGGCGCATGCTGACTGCCGCCGACAGCGGCGTGGCGCCGGTGCGCGCGGTGCGCTGCGGGTCGGCGCCGCGCGCCAGCAGCAGATCCACGACGGCGCCATGGCCGCCACCGGCGGCCCGCAGCAATGCACTGCAGCCCTGCGCGTCGGGGGCGTCCACGTCGAAACCCAGGTCCAGCAGCCGGCGCACCGCGTCGACATCGCCCGCAATCGCGGCCAGCGGCAGGTCGCCGCTGCGCAACGGCCGGCGCGGCAGCGGCCACACGCGCCAGTCCAGCCAGTCGGCCAGGTCGCGACGACCACTGGACAAGGCCACGCCCAGCGGCGTCTGGCCATCGGCAGCGCGTGCATCCGGCGCGGCGCCGCTGGCGATCAGGCGACGCACCATCGGCACGTTGCCCAGCGCGGTGGCCAGGTGCAGCGCGGACATGCCGCGCGCATCACGGGTTTCCCGATCCACGCCGATCGCCAGCAGCGCCTCGACCAGTGGGCTCCAGTCCAACTGCACCGCCAGCGATAACGGCTGGTCGCCGGCGACCGTGGCCGCGAAGGGATCGGCGCCGCGCTGCAGCAGCTCCAGCGCGAGCGAGCGTGCCGCGGCATCGTCACGTGCACCGGCCTGCACGCAGGCGGACAGGAAGCGCGCCAGACCCGCACCACCGGCCGGCGACAGGCCCGCATCGAGCAGCACGCGGATGGCCGGCAATGCCGAGGGGCCACGCGCCAGGCTGGCGATCAGCGGCACATCGCCGTACACATCGCGCGGTTCACCGACCGCGCCGTGGCGCAGCAGCCACTGCAGCACGCGCGGGGTGGTCGACAGGGTCGGCGCGTGCAGCAGGCTGCCCAGTTCCACTGGCGAACACAGCCGCGCCAGGCCGTCCAGATCGGCGGCGTCACCACGCTCCAATGCTTCGCGCAGCAGACCCAGCGGCGCCTGGTCCGGTGGCGGCTGGCTGCTGTCGGCAACCGACACGGCATTGGGCAGCGGGTAGTCGGGATCGAGCTGGGAGACCAGCGCCCAGCGTCCCGCGGCGGCGGCGACATCGACCGCGCGCTGGCCACCGGCATCGCGTTGGGCCGGGTCCAGGCCAAGCTCCAGCAGGCGGCGGATCAGGGTGGACGATACCTGTTCGCCCGTGGCCGCCAGCATCAGGGCGTTGCGGCCATTCGCATCGACCGCGCCGATCTCCACGCCGGCGCTGGCCAGGATGTCGATCGCGACCAGATTGCCGCTGCGGGCGGCTTCCAGCCACGGCGTGTTGCCGGCGTCGTCGTGCAAGTCGGCTGCCGCACCTGCGGCCAGCAGTGCCGTCAGGATCTCGCCATGGCCAGCCAGCGCGGCGGCATGCAGCGCGCTGCGCCCGCCGGCACCGCGGGCATCGACCTTGGCCTTGTGCTTGAGCAGCAGCTGCACGCCCGCCGGGTCGTCCTCTTCGGTACCCGCGGCGGCCAGCAGCACCGGCTGGCCACCGGCCGGTTCGGGCCTGGCACCACGCTCCAGCAGGAACTTCGCCAGGCGCCAGTTGCCGGCGATGCAGGCGATGCCCAGCGGCGTCACGCCCTCCGCATTGCGGGCGTCGAGTTCGGCCGCGGCATCGCGCAGCAGGGCGACTACGCCGGGGTCGGAACTGCGCGCGGCGTGATGCAGTGGCGTATTGCCATCGGCATCGGCCCGGCGCGGGTCGGCGCCGTTGGTCAGCAGCGTGGTGACCGCATCGGGACGTCCATGCCAACTGTCACGGGTGGCGGCCAGCAGCGGCGTCATGCCGGCGTGGACCTGGTTGAGGTCGATGCCCTTGCCGATCAACAGCCGCAGCAGGCGCAGGTCCGGCAGCACCGCGGCCAGGACCGCGAGGCTGCGCTGGTCACGCGCACCCGCCGCGGGCAATGCACGCGGATTGGCGCCGGCCTCGATCAGCTGCAGCGCACGCTCGACCCGGCCACCGCGCGCGGCTTCGTACAGCTCGGCATCCAGCGCCGGCGCATGCACTGGCGCCGAACGCGCAGGTTCGACGGTGGGCGCGGCCGCTACCGGCTTCGGCGCCACGATTGGCGCGACCCGGGCGGCGGGCGGGCGGGCGGGCATTTCCAGCACCGGCAGGCCGCCGGCGCGCACCGTGCGCTGCAGGCCGAAGTGCAGCAGCGGCAAGGCGATCACATAGAGCGCCGTGCCCACGCCGCGCAGGGTGCTGGACCACAGCGCCGGCCAGGCCAGGCTCAGGCCAAACCCGATGGCCACCGCCACGGCCGCCGCCACGGCCAGACCGTGCCAGTCACCGGCCTCGCGGCTGGCCATGGCGCGCCACTGGCGCGACAGCGTGCCACCTTCGCATTCCACCGCCTGCCACAGCGGCCAG
The DNA here is from genome assembly GCF_027498035.1 of Pseudoxanthomonas sp. Classification (NCBI taxonomy): domain Bacteria; kingdom Pseudomonadati; phylum Pseudomonadota; class Gammaproteobacteria; order Lysobacterales; family Lysobacteraceae; genus Pseudoxanthomonas; species Pseudoxanthomonas sp. The sequence continues at coordinate 3,176,274 of NZ_CP114978.1, read as the reverse complement.
GTACGCCACAGCCCGATCAGGCAGGCACCGCTGACCGCGCTCAGGCCAACCGCCGCAGCCAGGCTGCCACCGCTGCGCAGCGCCTGCAGCGGCCACACCAACAGCACGGCCACCACGGCGAATCCCACGGCCCACAGTCCCAACAGGGCCGCCAGGTCGCGTTTCAGGAAATCCCGACCCGCCGGCCCGCGCGTGCGCGCGTGCCAGGACACCGCCAGTGCCAGCGCCGGCTGCGCCAGCAGCGCACCGGCCGCGGCGATCCAACCACCCAGGTAGGTCAGGGCTGCCAGTGACAGACCGACCACCAGGGCCAGCCAGGCCGCGGGCATCGGTCGACGCGCGGGCTCAGGCATCCGGCATGGTGTCCAGCTGGGTGGGTGGGAACTGGATGTGGAAGCCCTGCGTGGCCAGGTTCTGGCGGACCACGGCGACGTTGTCGCGGGCCAGCTTGCGGTCCGGGGTCAGCGTCACTTCCAGCACAAAGGACAGCTGGCCCATCTGCGCACGCAGCGCTTCAGGCAGGCGTGCGAAATCATCGCGGGCCGTCAGGTAGACGTAGGTATCAGCCTTGCGCAGGCTTTTGTAGACGAACGCATGCATACAGGCGCGTGCGGCAGGTTCTTGAAGGAAAGTGTCACGATTGTGCGGGAAATGCCGCAGCGACGGAACCCGAATGCGCCGCATTGGCACGTTCAACATGAACGCGCGCGCCTCGCGGCCGCCATCGGCCGGTGTCTGGCGGCGGCTTCGCCGGGCCTCGCTATACTCGCCCGTCATTCGCTGAGACACACAGACATAGATGTCGCCAAAGCCTCGCATGACGCCCCTGGCGATCACGGCCTACACCGCCACCACCGCCCTGGGCGCTGGCCGCCAGGCCCAGGCCCAGGCGCTTGAGCAGCGCCGCAGCGGCCTGCGTCCCAACGATTTCGGCGCCGCGCCGCGGCTGGATTGCTGGATCGGCCGGGTCGATGGCGTGGAAGACGTGCAGCTGCCAGCCGAACTGATGCCATGGGATTGCCGCAACAACCGCCTGGCCTGGCTGGCGCTGCAGCAGGACGGCCTGCTTGATGCCGCCCGCGATGCAGCCCAGCGCTACGGCGCGGCGCGCGTGGCGGTGGTGATGGGGACGTCGACCTCCAGCATCGGCGCCAGCGAGGAGGCCTATACCCGCCTGGTGCAGGACGCCGGCGGCGAACACTTCCCCGAAGACCTGCGCCGGTCGATCGTGCACACCCCGCATTCGATCGGCAACTTCATCCAGCACGCCACCGGCCTGGCCGGGCCGTGCATGACCGTGGCCACCGCGTGTTCGTCCAGCGCCAAGGTGTTTGCCCAGGCCGCGCGCCTGATCGAGGCCGGGCTGGTCGATGCAGCACTGGTCGGCGGCGTGGACAGCCTGTGCGGCAGCGTGCTGTATGGCTTCAACTCGCTGCAGCTGGTCTCGACGGAACCGTGCAAGCCGTTCGACGCCAACCGCGATGGCCTGTCACTGGGCGAAGCCGGTGGCTTCGCGCTGGTCGAGCGCGCCGATGCAGGCGCCACGCTGCAGCTGCGTGGCTACGGCGAATCCAGCGACGCCCACCACATGTCCGCGCCGCATCCGGAAGGCCTGGGCGCGCAGCTAGCCATGGCCGATGCGCTGGCCCGCGCCGGCATCGACGCGGCGCAGCTGGATTACCTGAACCTGCACGGCACCTCGACCCCGGCCAACGACACGGTCGAAGCCATCGCGGTAGCCGCCATGTTCCCCGATGCGCTGCACGCGGCGTCGACCAAGGGCTGGACCGGTCACACCCTGGGCGCGGCCGGCATCGTCGAATCGGTGTTCGCCCTGATCGCGCTGGAATCCGGGCAGCTGCCCGGCACGCTCAATTCCCATCTTCCCGATCCGGCCTGCGGGCCGCAGATCCGCTTCGCGCCCGAACGGCGCACGGTGCGCTACGCCATGAACAACTCCTTCGGCTTCGGCGGCAACAACTGCGCGCTGGTGTTCGGCCGCGCATGAGTCCTGTCGTCCTCTCGGCCCGCATCGCGGGCATCGGTTTCTGGTCTCGCGGCCTGCCTTCGTGGGCCATCGCGCAGGCTTACGCGCAAGGTGGCGAACTGCCGGCCGATGCACCCAACAAGCCCTCGCCGCAGCTGCTGGCACCGAACGAACGCCGACGCGCGCCGGAAACAGTGGCCGTGGCCCTGGAGGTCGCACTGGCCGCCTGCATCGACGCACAGCGCGATCCAAAGACACTGCCGTCGGTGTTCACTTCCACCCATGGCGACCTGGCGATCACCGACTACATGTGCCGCCAGCTGGCCGATGACCCGGCCGGGATCTCGCCGATCCGCTTCCACAACTCGGTGCACAACGCCGCCGCCGGCTACTGGACCATCGGCGTGGAAGCGCATGCGCCAGCCACCGCGTTGAGCGCCTTCCACGGCAGCTTCGCCCAGGGCCTGCTGGAAGCCCTGACCCAACTGGCCACCGGCACCGATGAAATCCTGCTGGTCGGCTACGACAGCCAGTCGGCCGGCCCGCTGGGGCGCGTGTCGCACAGCCAGGGACTGCTCGGCGGCGCACTGGTGCTGGGCACCGATGGCGACGGCCCGCTGCTGCGCGTCACGCTGGGCACCGGCGGCCAGGACCGCAGCCCGGCCGGCCGCCTGGAACACCTCGCGGCCGGCAATGCGATGGCGCCGATGCTGCCGCTGTTCGACGCGCTTGCCAACGGTGCCGCGCACTGTCGCCTGGATGCCGGCAACGGCGCACAGCTGCATGTGGAGATCGTGCGGTGACCACGCTGACCCTGCAGGACGTGGCGGTGCTGATTCCGGCATTGAACGAGAAGCTACGCATCCGCGAAGTGGTCACCGATGCACTGGCCGTGTGCCCGCACGTGATCGTGGTCGACGATGGCTCGGACGATGGCACCAGCGACTGCATCGCCGGCCTGCCCGTCACCCTGATCCGCCACCCGCAACGCATGGGCAAAGGCGCCGCGCTGCGCACCGGCTTTGCCGAGGCTGCGCGCATGGGCGCGCAGGGCGTGCTGACCATGGACGGCGATGGCCAGCACAAGGCCAGCGATTTTCCGCGCATGCTCGCGGCGGCCAACGCGTATCCGGGCTGGGTGGTCAACGGTGCGCGCCTGCGCAAGCGGGCCAGCCAGCCGATGATCCGCCGGATCGGCAACGACTTCGGCGACTGGGGCATTGCCTGGGCCTGCGGTTTCCGCCTGGTCGATACGCAGAGCGGCCAGCGCTTCTATCCGCGCAGCGTGTTCACCCTGCCCGACGTGGCCGGCGAAGGCTTCGTGTTCGAAGCACAGATGCTGATCAGTGCCGCGCGCCGTGCCGGCGCACGCGTGGTCTCGGTGCCAGTGGAAACGCGCTACCTGCACCTGGAAGGCGGCGAGTTCCGCCAGAGCCATTTCCGCCTGGTCCATGACCTGGTCAAGATCACCACGCACGTGGTCGCACAGGTGGTGGCCTACGGCCACGTGATCCGCGAATACCGCAACGCCCGCCGGCACGCGCCGGTGATCCACGATCCCAGCGGCGAATTTGCTACCGTGCCCGCCTCGTCTTAAACGCAACGGATGCTCAGATGACCGCTCACACCGATGTCGCGATCCTGGGAGGCGGCCTGGCTGGGCTGGCCCTGGCCCTACAACTCAAGCGCCAGGACCCGGGCATCGCGGTGAGCGTGATCGAACGCCGCGCCCATCCGGTGCGCGAAGCCGCCTTCAAGGTCGGCGAATCGACCGTGGAGATCGGCGCGCATTACTTCGCCCACGTGCTGGGCCTGCGCGAGCACCTGGAGACCGAGCAGATCCGCAAGTTCGGGTTTCGCTTCTTCTTCTCCGAAGGCCAGCAGCACATCGACCAGTGCACCGAGCTGGGCGTGAGCCAGCTGCTGCCGACGCCGTCATGGCAGATCGACCGCGGCCGCTTCGAGAATTTCCTCGGCGAGCAGGCGCGCGATGCCGGCGTTGAGTTCATCGATGGCGCCAGCGTGCGCGGCGTGGACCTGGCCAGCGGCCAGGACGATCACAGCGTGCGTTACGAGCGCGGCGGTGAAGCCGCGCAGCTGGCCGCGCGCTGGGTGGTCGATGCCAGTGGCCGCGCCGGCATCCTCAAGCGCAAGCTCGACCTGGCCCAGGCCAACGACCACAACGCCAATGCAGTGTGGTGGCGCGTGGACGGTTTCGTCGATCCCAACCAGTGGTCGGACGATCCGCAATGGCTGGCACGCTGCAATCCGCCGGACCGCTGGCGTTCGACCAACCACATGTGCGGGCCGGGCTACTGGTTCTGGCTGATCCCGCTGTCCTCCGGCGCGCATTCGCTGGGCATCGTCTGCGATGCGGACATGCATCCGCTGGACACGATGAACACCCACGAGAAGGCGATGGCCTGGCTGCGCGAGCACCAGCCGCGCGTGGCCGCCTCGCTGGAAAAGAGCGAGCACACGCTGCAGGACTTCCTGTTCCTGCGCCACTTCTCCTACGGCTGCAAGCAGGTGTTCTCCGGCGACCGCTGGGCGCTGACCGGCGAGGCCGGCGTGTTCCTGGACCCGTTCTATTCGCCGGGCAGCGACTTCATCGCCATCTCCAACACCTACGTGGCCGACCTGATCGCGCGCGATCGCGCCGGCGGCGACTTCGCGCCCTACGCCAACATCTTCAACCAGCTGTATTTCAGCTTCTATGAAAACACCCTGACGCTGTACCAGGATCAGTACCCGCTGTTCGGCGATGCGCAGGTGATGCCGGTCAAGGTGATCTGGGATTACACCTATTACTGGGCACTGCTGGCGCCGCTGTTCTTTGCCGGCCGCCTGACCGATGTCTCGCTGCTGGGCCGGCTGCGTCCGCTGCTGCTGCGCGGACGTGCGCTGAACATCGGCCTGCAGGCATTGCTGGCCGACTGGGGCAGGCGCAATACCGCCGCGTCGCAGCCGCTCACCGACGGCCGCATGCTGGACCAGTACATCATCGGCTGGTTCCACGAAATGAATCGCGCGCTGATCGACGAGTTGGATGCCGACGCGTTCAACGCGCGCCTGCAGTCCAACGTCGCGCGCATGGAATGGCTGGCCGGCGAAATCCTGGCGCGCGCACGCGCGCACCACGCCGACATCGACGACCACGGCCTGACGGCCGTGCTGAGTGGCGTGCCGATCCGCGAAGAGTCACTGGATCCGGCCTGGTACGCCGACATCGCCTGAGCCCGGTTTCGCCTGCGTCATCGCGCGAGGTCACGCCTGCTGCAGGCGTTGCCTCGCAGCGTCATCGGCGAGCAGCAGCACGACACGGCGTCGCGCGATGCACACAACACCGCGCCGGTTCAGGACAGCGCGACCGACGGCGGTGGCTTGGCCACATAAACGCAGTCGCCGCCGAGGCGGCGCGCGTGCTGCATCGCGCCCTCGGCACCCTTGACCCAGTCGCCCGGTCCATTCCAATGTCCCGGCCAGATCGCCACGCCCACGCTGGCGGTGCATTGCAGTTCTGGGTATTCGTCCAGCGCGACCTGGCGCACCCGCATGCGCATCAGCTCACCGAGTGCGGTGGCCAGTTCGGGATCCATGCGTGGCAGCAGCAGTGCGAATTCGCTGCCGGCCCAGCGCGCCGGCATGCCGTTGTCGCGCGCGGCGTCCTTGACGATCTCGGCCACCGCGGCCAGTACCGCCTCTTCGACCGCGGGCGCGTAGCTCGACTGCATTGCAGCCGCCTGGTCCAGCCGCAGCAGCATGAGCGCCGCGCCGGATTCGTCCACCGCCGGGATGCGCACGAAGGCGGATACCTGCACGTTCAGCTGCTGGCGCGTGGGCAATTCACCCCGCACGCCCAACCGTTCGAACGACGCCAGCTCCCGCCCCTGATGCGCCACGCGCACCGACAGCCGGCGGCTCAGGATGCTCAACGCCAGCGGATAGACCGCCAGCAGCGGCAGGCATGCCAGCGTTACCCGCTCGCTCACGCCGAAATCGATAGCGCCACCGCGGGCCAGCAGCGTGATCATCAACGCTGCCACGAAAGCAGGCACCGCGCGCCGCACCAGTAGCCAGCCGCCAGCGGCATAGCGGTCGGACAACAGGATCGATGCGACCAGCACGCTGGGCAGCGCGCCGAGCTGCATCAATGCCACCCAGAAACCACCGGCGGCTGCGTCCAGGGTCAGGCTCCACAGTTCGACATTGGTCGGCCTGCGGGCACGCAGGCCGAACCACCAGGCCAACTGCGGCCAGAGCAGCACATTGGCGGCCAGCGCGACCCACAGCCACGGTGGGGTGTCGCGCTCGGACAGGAACGCGGCAATGGGCACCGCGGTCAGCACCACGCCCAGCATGCGCATGCGGTGCATGCGGCGGACGAAGCGCATGCCCCGCGTACTTTGATCGCCTACCGGCGCCGGAATGTGATGTGACATGACGAACCCGAGCAAGGCCTGCACGGAGTCCGCGAACGGCATCAGGTGTCCCCTGCCGTTCGCCCCCCTGTCGCTATGGTGCCCTAAGCGGGCCCGTACCGTCGCCGGGCGCGGTCATCTGCGAAACACGCGACTCAGCCCATCCCGCCGTTGATGCCGATGACCTGGCCGTTGATATAGCCGGCCGCATCCGAACACAGGAACGCCACCAGCGCGGCGACTTCGTCCGGCTTGCCGGCGCGGGCCGCGGGCACGATCTGCTTGAGCACCTCGGGCGGGAACTGTTCGCCGACCATCGCGCTTTCGATCACGCCTGGCGCGACGACATTGGCGGTGATACCACGACTGGCCATCTCGCGCGCCAGTGATTTGGTGGCGCCATGCAGCGCGGACTTGGCGGCGGCATAGTTGGTCTGGCCGCGGTTGCCGGTGACCGCGGCCACCGAGGACACGCACACCACGCGGCCCCAGCGCGTGCGCGCCATCGGCAGCAGCAGCGGCTGGGTGACGTTGAAGAAACCATGCAGCGACACATCGATGACCCGATGCCATTGCTGCGCGGTCATGCCCGCCATCGGCGCGTCATCGTGGATGCCGGCGTTGTTGACGACCACCTGGATCGGCCCGGCTTCCAGCAGGGACGCCATCGCCGATGCACTGGCGTCCGCGTCGGCCACATCGAAGGCGACCGCTTCGGCGCGACCGCCCGCCTGCACGATGCCGTCGACCACCGACTGCGCACGTGGCAGTGCGATATTGGCGTGGACGATCACGTGGAAGCCCGCCGCACCCAGCGCAAGACAGATCGCTCCACCCAGGTCGCCGCTGCCACCGGTGACCAGCGCGCGGCGTTGAGGCTTTTGAATCGTTTCTGGAGTCATGCGCGACATGCTAGCAGCCGGAAAAAGCACGGTCGCATCGCCGGGGCTTTGCCTCTCTCCCCTGCTCGCGGGGAGAGGGGCCGAACGCGTCGAGTAGACCATTGCTCCTACGTGCCCAGCACCACCGAGGCGCGGCCTTCGGCCAACAAGCTGCCGGCGTGATGGATGCGGAAGGCGTACTGCTGGCTGTCATCGCCCTGCATCAGCACTTCGGCTTCGGCTTCCAGCGCGCCTGGCAGGTCATCCAGGGTGTCGACGTGCAACTGCACGCCGCGCAGCGCGACCAGCATCCCCGGGCGCACCGGCGCGCCACTGGCCTGGCCGAGCAGGCCGCCGTGCACGGCCATCGCCTGGGCGCCGTACTCGCACAGGTGCACTGCGCGCAGGCGACCGTGCGAACGCAGCGGATGGGCCGCGTCGCGATGGCCGGTGCTGCGCAAGGCGATGCGCGTGTCGTCCCAGCTGACGACTTCTTCCCACAGGCACATCAGGCCTTGGTGCGGAATGAGCGCGGCGATGGTCTCACGTCCGCGCATCGGCCACCTTCAGGGTCGGCTGGCGCGAGACCAGCAGCGCCAGCACGAAGTTGAACACCACGCCCATCGCCACGGTGGCGCCAATCGCGCGCAGCACCGGGATGCTGGACAGGGCCAGCAGCACGAACACCAGCAAGGTCATCAGGCTGCACACGATCAGCGCATGCAGGGTGCGGCGCTGGTCGCGCTCGTCGTCGCCGGCGTGATCGAAGAACAGTGCGTAATCCAGGCCCAGCCCCGCCCCCAGGATCATCGAGATCAGGTGGAACAGGTTCAGTTCAACGCCCATGCCGCGCAGCACCGCCAGGATCAACAGCACGCTCAGCCCCATCGGCAACAGCACGCGCACGATCCGGCGACGCTCGCGCAGGGCGATGCTCACCGCGATGGCCAGCAGCACCGCGGCCACGCCCATCGCCACCAGCACGCGGTGGTAGGTGTTGACCAGCGTGCGCGAGGCTTCGCGCAGGTCCATCAATTGCGCACCGGTGCCCTGCATCGCAGCGGCCAGCGCCTGCGGATCACGGATGCCGCTCATCGACACCAGCGCGGTGAAGTGGTCGCCGCCATCCAGCAGCAGGCCCTGCACCATCGACGCCAGCGGCGTGTCGGCCAGGTCGGCCTCGCGCAGCGGCTTGGCCGTGCGCGCCTGCTCCAGGTCGGCCAGGAACGGGGCGAAGACCTCGCTGCGGAACGGCGAGTCGACCAGCGCCGCATCGAGCATCGCCTTGGCCGCGGCCGGATCGGGCAACTGCTGCTGGCGCTGCTGCTGCACGGCCAGGCTCGGCAGGTAGCGTGCCGCCATGTCGTAGGCACTCAGCTCGCCCTTGGCCACCTGTGCATCCAGGCGCGGGCGCAGGGCTTCGGAGGCCTTCAACGCGCCTTCGCGCGTGGGCGCCTGCACGGCCAGCACGTACAGCACATCGGGCGCACCGAGTTCCTGGCGCAGGTCCTGGTCCTGCATCAGCGATGCGGCAGGCACCGGCGTCAGCTTGGACAGGTCGTTCTGCCAGAACGGCGTGGGCATGGCGACGACCACCACCGCGGCCACCACCGCCAGCACCGCCAGCGACCAGCGCGGACGCGGCAACTTGCCGATGGCATCGTTCAGGCGTGCCATCAATTTTGAATCGGCGAAATCGCGCGTGGCTGGGTCCAGCAACGCCGGCATCACGAAGCGCGTCAGCAGCGCCGCAGTGCCCAGGCCGCTGATGGTGAACACCGCCAGCTGGCGCAGGCCCTCCACGCCGGAAAAGAAGAACGTGATGTAGGCGATGCAGGTCGAGACCACGCCGGTCGCCAGGGTCGGCCACAGGTGGCGTGCGTTGGCGCGTGGGTCTAGGCCCGGTCGCTGATGGCTGAACAGATGGATTGGATAGTCCTGGACCACGCCGATCAGGGTGAAGCCGAACGCCAGGGTGATGCCATGGACCTGGTCGAAGCACAGCATCACCGCGACCATGCCGGCCAGGCCGGCGCTGGCCAGCGGCAGCACGCCGAGCAGCGGCGTCTTCCAGCTACGGTAGGCGACCAGCAGCAGCACGATCAGGCCGACCGTATCGAACACGCCGATCCACTGCGTCTCGGCCTGGGTGCGGGTGCTGATCTCCACCGAGAACGCGCCTGGCCCGGTCAGCAGCAGCTGGCTGTGCGTGCCCTTGGCGATCTCGTCGAAGGCGGCATTGATCTCGCCCACCGCCTGTTGCTGGCCATTGGGATCGAAGCCACCGGAGATGGTCTGGGCGACCAACAGCGCGCGCTTGCCGGCCTTGTCGAACCACACGCCTTCGATCTGCTGCGGGGTCTTGGTCGGCTGCAGGCTTTCGGCCACGTGCAGCAGTTCCAGGGTCGGGTCGCGCGGCAGCAGCGGCTCGATCATGCCGGCAGCCGGTGACCCCAGGTCCTGCACACGCTCGGCCAGTTCGGACTTCAGCGTGGCCGCATCCAGTCGATGCTGGTCGTAGCGGTCGCTCAGCAGGAACCGGTACGGCAGCCACTTGGCCGGGATGGCATCGGCCGGCGACTCGCCGCCGTTGGTGATCATCGCGAAGGCGTCGTTGTCGGCGTCCAGCTTGACCCGCAGCGCCTGCGACTGGCGCGCCAGCGTAGCCGGGTCGCTGCCGGAAATGGCCATCAGCAGCAGGCGCGAACCCGGGCCTTCGCCCAGTTCGTCCAGCAGCAGTTTCTGCGCGGGCGTGCGCGCCTCGGGCATGAACTTGCGCAGGTCACCGGACAGCTTGATGGTGTTGCCCAGCCAGGCACCCAATGCAAGCAGCAACACCAGCCACAGCACCGCCAGGCCGGTCCGCGCGAAGGCAGGCAGCCTCACCCGTTGTGGCCGCGGCAGAGTGCGGTCAGGGCATCGGCCTCGCTGACCTTGGCCGCCGCCTGGGCCGCGCCGGCCAGCAGGGTGCGCTGCACCTCGCCCTTGTCACTGGTGGTTTCGATGCAGCGCAGTTCCGCGCCCTTGCCGTACAGCTGGATGTCGCGCACCGGCGCCTTGGCCGCGGCAGCATCCCTGGGGTCCAGCTTCAACTGCCAGGCCTGGTGAGTGCCGGCGGCGCTGAGCGCGTAGTGCTGTTCCAGCTCGGTCGCATCGCCGGACAGCAGTGCACCGAAGCCGCGCTGCAGATCGGCCAGTTCCGGCGCGCGCGACAGCGAGAAGGTGCGCGGCTTCTTGCCGTCGCGTTCCAGCGTGGCCTGGTCGCCCTTCAAGGTGATCTTCTCGTGGTAGGGCGCGGTGACTTCGCGCACCAGCGTGGCGTCGGCATCGCGTGCGTAACGGCCCTCCACGCGCAGTGGCGTCTTCAGCAGGGCCGAGCCGCGCAGTTCGACGAACTGGGTGGTGATGGCGCCGGGCCGGGCGATCTTGGACAGGATCCAGGCCGGGTCGGCCTGCTGCCCCGCTGTGGATTCAGGCGACGCGGCGGACAGCGGTCCGGCGCTGCACAGCAGCGTCAGCATCAGCATCCAGGTCCGCTTGGACGCTGCCTTCGACATGCTTGGTGTTCCAGAAATCATAGAAATTGAACCAGTTGTAGGGCGCAAGCCGGGCGTAATGCTCCAGCCGTTCGGCATAACCACGGATGAGCGCACCCAGGGTCGCAGCGCGGTTGCGGCGCGAAACCTCCAGGCCCTCGCTATAGACCTCGAACGACAGCGAATAATGCGCCTTGCCGTGGTACAGGCCGAAGGCCAGCACCACCGGCACCTTGAGCAGCGCGGCGATCAGCCAGGGCGAGGTCGGGAATGGCGCCTGCGCGCCCAGGAACTGGGCCGGCAGCGTGGCGTCTTCCGGTCGGCTGCGGTCCACCAGCATCGCGACCGGGTGGCCTTCGTCGGTGGCCTGTTTGATGGCCATCACGATCGACGTGCTGTCCATGCTGGCATCGATGATGCAACTGGCCAGTTGCGGATTCAGCGCACCCAGCAACTCGGTCAGGGCCGGCGCCTGGGCCTTGTCCAGCACCACCCTGAGCTGCACGTCGGGGCGCTTCTGCGCCAGCACCCGCAGCGCGTCGAAGCTACCCAGGTGCGAGCCGAAGATCAGCAGGCCACGGCCCTTGTCCAGCTGCGTGTGCAGATTTTCCAGGCCGGTGACATCGACCCGGAACTGGTCCATGCGGCCACTCAGCAGGAACACCCGGTCCAGGATCACCGACGAGAACGTGTGGATATGGCGGGCCGTCTCGCGCCAGCCCGACGGCCGGCCCAGGACACGCGTCAGATATGCACGCGAGGCATGGCGTTCGGGGCCGCGCACCAGCATGAAATACGCGGTGATCGGGAGCAACAGCGTGCGCGCCAGGCCACGACCGCCGTGGCAGGCGATGCCGCGCAGCAGCCACAGCGCGAATTTGCCGCCGCCCTCGGGGCGTTGTTTCCAGGTGCTGTTCATGCGATGTCCTCCGCAACCGCGACGACTTCGCCACTGGCCAGCAGGATATCCCCGCGCAGCACCTTGAAACGCCAGCGCGGCGCCACGCCGTCAAGCGCGATACAGGCGATTTCACCCGGCAGCAGCGGCTGCAGGAACTTCACCTGCGGCAGGCGCAGGCCACCGCGCAACGGGCCGTGCAGGGCTTCGACTGCCTCCAGGACGTGATCCAGGACCAGCACGCCGGGCACGATCGGACGGCCGGGAAAATGCCCTGGCAAGGCGGGATGGTCGTGCGGGACTGCGAATTCCATGGACCGGCTGCTTAGATCCGCGGTTCCAGCATCGTGCGCACCGACTCGTGCGCACGCTGTGTGAGGGTCTGCCGGTCTAGCAGCGCGCCGCCGGCATCGACCACCTGGATCGGTGCACCGATCCGCAGGCGGATCGTGCCCGGACGGGCGCGGAAGAAGCCCTGCACCGGCAGCACCTTGCCGCAGCCATCGATGGCCACCGGCACCACCGGCACGCCGGCGTCGATGGCAGCCTGCAGCAGGCCGGCCTTGAATGGCGCCAGCGCGCCGGTGCGGCTGCGGGTGCCTTCGGGAAACAGGCACAGATTCTGGCCCTGGCCCAGCAGCGCGGCCGCCTTGCGCCGGACCAGCGCACCGGCGCGGCGGCTGTCGCGGTCCAGGAACAACATGCCGGTGGCCTTGGCGTACCAGTTCACGAACGGCACTTTGAGCATCTCGGCCTTCAGCAGGAACCGCAGCGGCACCGGCACGGCCATGTACAACACGCAGATGTCGATCACCGACTGGTGGTTGGAGACCAGCAGGTGCGGCCGTGACCAGTCGATGCCCTGCCCGCCTTCCACCACCAGCTTGATGTTGCCGCCCTTGCCAGCAGGCCGGGCGCCCAGCAGGTGGCGGCCATGCGCAGCACTCGCTCGGGCTTCACCCCCACCGCGCGCAGCAACAGCGCCAGGGTGATCCAGGTGGCCGTCCAGGCCAGGGTGAAGACCAGTTGCAGTGCGTTGAGGACGCTCCAGCCAAGATTGCCGGAGGCCCGCGACGACTGCACATCCATGTTGTCGGTCGAGGTGCTCATGTGCGACAGGATACCCGGCCACCGCCCGCTTGGGCGGCATGGATTTGCGTTTTCTTAACGGTGAATGCCGCTGCTGGCGTGAACGGTGTTCGCTGGCGCCAGCCACCGGCGCCAAGCTGGTTCAGCGCAGCACGTCACGCCAGAAGGCCGGACCCAGCCGCGCCATCTGGCGCGCGAAGTCGAGGAAATTCCGGTACGGCCGCACCGGGAACCAGCGCGAACGCAGCATGTACTCGCCGACGAAGAAACCGCCGATCACGCCATAACTCAGCAGGTTTGCGAACAGCGACGCCTGTTCATCGGCAATGGCCAGTGGCGGTACCCGACCCAGCTGGGCCAGCACGCCGCCGGGCACGGCCCACAGCCCCAGCAGCAGGTTGACCACCGTCATGCCCGCCAGCAGGCCCGCCCAGCAGAGGGTCAGCCGGCGCGTATACACCCGCTGCGCGGACGACAGCGCCTGCCCGGCCTGCGCATACAGGCCCGAGACGATCCGGGTGATCAACGGCGTGCGGCCGGCCCGCAGACTGCGGCCGAAGAACCACGCCACCCAGCCGGTGAACACCACCGGCGGCGCGGTCAGCAGCAGCAACGCGCGCGGCGAATGCCACAGCGGCACCAGCGCGGACAGCAGCGCGGCGGCCAACAGCCAGGCCCACCAGCGCAGGCGCGCGATCGGTTCGATCAGCAGCATCAGGACCAGCGCCACGCCGGCCAGGACGGCCAGTTCGCTGCGACCGGACGCATTGGCCCAGTGCGCCAGCGGCGAATAGCCCACCGCCAGCAGCAATGCCACGCCCAGCGCCCACGGCGGGGCGCCGGGATCGGCTGCGGGCGCCGACGCGCTGATCTCAGGTGGTCTTGTTGGCCTGGACATGCGCCGACAGCGTGCGCAGCGAAGCGAAGATGCGCTGGTTGTCCTCGCTGTCCGAACGCAGCTGGAATCCGTATTTCTTGCCGATGGCCAGCGCCAGTTCCAGCGCGTCGATCGAGTCCAGGCCCAAGCCGGTGTTGAACAGCGGCGCGTCGGGATCGATCTCGCCGGCATTCACGTCTTCCAGGTTCAGGCTCTCGACCAGCAGCTCGGCCAGTTCGTGTTCTGCGGCGGTTTGGGCGGACATGCGACAAGGCTTCCAATGCGTGAAGGTGCGACACGATGGTGCATCGGGCGCGCCCGCGCAACCGTGGGACGCGCGCGGGGCGCAAGCTATGATGACGCCCTTGTCAGGACTGCCACACGCGAAGGTTCGCACGCATGACTCCCGTTGAAGCCGTGATCGCCACGCCCGCGGCCGATGCCGCATCCCACGCCGACACATCATCGGAGCGCACCCCGCAACCGGCGCCGGACGTGCTGATCATCGGCGGCGGCCCGGCCGGCAGCACCGCGGCCATCCTGCTGGCCCGCGCCGGCTGGCGGGTCACCCTGCTGGAAAAGGCGCGCCACCCGCGCTTCCACATCGGCGAGTCGCTGCTGCCCATGACCATGCCGCTGCTGGAAAAGCTGGGCGTGATGGAGGACATGCGTGCAATCGGCACGCTCAAGCTGGGCGCGGATTTCCCCAACGACGCCGGCACCTACAACACCTTCCGCTTCGACAAGGCGCTGGATGCCAAGCGCGGCTTCGCGCTGCAGGTGCCGCGGGCCAAGTTCGACCAGATCCTGTTCGAAAAGGCGCGCAGCGAGGGCGTCGATGCCCACGAGGAAACCACCGTCACCGCGGTGGCCTTCGAAGGTGACCAGCCGGTGGTCCAGGCGCGCCAGGGCCAGCGCACCCTGGAGATCCGCCCGCAATGGCTGCTCGATGCCTCTGGTCGCGATGCCTTCCTGGGCAGCCGGCTCAAGGTGCGCCGCAAGAACGCCGATCACCAGTCCGCCGCGGTGTTCAGCCACTACATCGGCGTGGCCCGGCGCGAAGGCGATGACGCCGGCAACATCAGCATCTACCGTCATCCGCATGGCTGGATGTGGCTGATCCCGCTGCCCGACGATGTGATGAGCGTGGGCGCGGTGTGCTTCCCGGATTATCTCAAAACCCGCAGCGGCGACCTGGAAGCCTTCCTGCACGAAACCCTGGCGCTGCACCCGGAAGTGACCACGCGCATGGCCGGCGCGCAGCGCGTGGCACCGGTCCATGCCACCGGCAACTACGCCTACGATTCCACCCGGATGAGCGGGCCGCGCTGGCTGCTGCTGGGCGATGCCTATGCCTTCGTCGATCCGATGTTCTCCTCAGGCGTGCACCTGGCCATGCACAGCGCCGACCAGGGCGCGGCGATGGTCGATGCCGCGCTGCGTGCGCCGCAGCGTGCACCGGCCATGCGACGCGCCCTGCAGCGGCGCCAGGATGCGGGCACGCGCGAGTTCAAGTGGTTCATCTACCGCTTCACCTCGCCGACCATGCGCCTGTTGTTCGCCAATCCGCGCAACGTCCTGCAGATTGAATCGGCCGTGGTGGCGATGCTGGCCGGCGATGTGTTCGATTCGCCACGGGTGAAGCGGCGCCTGCGGCTGTTCCGCCTGATCTACGGCATCAATGCCCTGTCGATGGTGCCGCAGGCGTTCAGTGCCTGGCGCCGGCGCCGGCGCCAACCTGCCGAAGGCTTCAGCGGCGACACCTTGCAGCCGGGCCAGGCAGGCGACGCATGAGCCAGCCGCAAACCACGCACGCCCCCCGACCGGTCGATGCCTCGCACCTGAGCGTGGACTACGTGGCCGCCGAGGCGCTGGACGCACTGCTGGCCGACGACCAGGTGCTGGCGGTGTTCGGCTTCGGCCCGGACGCGCCGGGCAGCGACGATCCGCGTTACCTGCGCGTGCCGCTGTCCCCGTATGGCGCCGCGCCGCTGGAAGTCTGGCGCAGCACCCGACCGGTGGTGCGTGGCCGCGACGGCGCGGTGGCCTGGGCCAGCGACGGCACGCTGCAGTTCGGTGCCATCGAGGTCGACGAAGTCGATGGCGACATCGAAACCGCCGGCGAGCAGGCCTATGCCCTGCTCTCGCAGTTCCTGCCGGGCAGCGCCACGCCGCACCTGCTGCGCGTCTGGAATTACCTGGACGCGATCACCGACGGCGAAGGCGACGACGAGCGCTACCGCCAGTTCTGCGTCGGCCGCGCGCGCGGGCTGGGCCAGTTCGATGACACCCATCTTCCAGCAGCCACCGGCATCGGCCGCGTCGATGGCGTGCGCACGCTGCAGGTGTACTGGCTGGCCTGCAACCGCCCCGGCACACCGGTGGAAAACCCACGCCAGGTCAGCGCCTATCGCTATCCGCGCCAGTACGGCCTGCAGTCGCCGAGTTTCGCCCGCGCGATGCTGCCGCCGGCCGGCGTCGAGACGCCGATGCTGCTGTCCGGCACCGCCGCGGTGGTCGGCCACCAGACCCTGCATCCGGAATCGACCGAGGCACAGCTGGACGAAACCTTCGCCAATTTCCAGGCACTGATCGCCAGCGCGCATCGGCATGCACCGTCGCTGCCGGAAGCGTTCGACCCCGCCAGTCGGCTGAAGGTCTACGTGCGCGATGCGGAAGAATTGCCGCTGGTGGCGGCGCTGCTGGACGCGCGCCTGCCGGCCAGCGTGCCGCGCCTGCTGCTGCATGCCACGATCTGCCGCCGCGACCTGCGGGTCGAGATCGACGGCGTCCACGGCGCGTAGGAACCACTGTCTCCTCAAATCTGGCCACGGCCTCCCTGTAGAGCGGAGCTCGCTCCGCTGGGGCCTTTCCCACGAACCGGACCAGGAGCAGCAGAGCCAGCTCCGCTCTACAGGTGGGAGCCGCTTCAGCGGCGACGTGACCTTGCGGGAAAGCCCTTCACCGTTGGAGCGGCTCCCGCGATGTCGGGGAGATCCTCTATAGGAAGCGGCCTTACTTGCTGCAGGCCTGCGGTTCGATATCCGAGGTGCCGCCGTCGCGCGAGAACGTGCTGCCCGGCTCTGCCGCAATCGGCGCGGCCCAGTCCTGCCGCCAGCGCGCGGCCTGTGATTCGGCCTGGGCGATCTGCGCCGCATCCATGCCCCTGCGCAGCGCATCGATGCTGCGATTAACGGACGCCTGACGCATCGATGGCCTGCCGTTGGCGCTGCTTTCGGCAGTGAACGCGCGCTGCGCCTGCAGGTACAGCGCCAGGGACTTACCTGCATCCGGCGTCACCACCTGCGCCAGGTAGGTGCGCCGCCCGGTATCGCGGCTCGGCGAATACGCGGCCGCCAGCGCCAGCGTCGCGCGCGTGCTGCCGCGTTGCGCGGCCTGCAATGCAAGGCTCTCGGCCTCGTTGCGATAGACCTGCAGCTGCGGCAGCAGATCCAGCGTGTCGCGGGTGCGGAACGCGTTGCCGACCGCGTACTGGGTCAACGCCGGCAGGCTGCCGCCCAGGGCCGCGCTGCGCCACAGACTGGCGCGTTCGGCCGGTGAAACGAACGGCACGCCGTCGCATTGCTCCGAAGCCTGCAGCAACTGCTGCCCGCGGTCAGCAAACATGCGGTCCGTGCTTTCACGCCTTTCCGCAGTGGCCTGCGGATTTCCGGCCACCATTTCTTCCATGCCCATGCGTCGATCAAGCTGCTCGTCGAACTGCGCCAGCTGCACGCGCACGCGCTCGCACTGCTCCAGCTCCGCCGCCAACCGACACGCCGCCCGCGCATCGCCACCGTTGGCGCGCTGCTTCAGCCCATCGAACACCAGCCGCAACGGCGTGCCGTCGTCGGGCAACGGTGTCTGGACGGCACTCAGGCGCGCGATTCCCGGGGTGGTCGAGTCCGGCTGCTGCGCGACCACATCCGCAGACACCGTCGGCGCGCCAGCCGGGGTCGCACGTCCACGCCACCACAGTGCCAGGCCAGCAGCGACGGTCAGGAAGACGACCACGGCCACGATTGAATCACGACGCGAAACGCCCATCAGGTGGCCCTCGGCATGTCCATGTCCCCCAGCAAGCGCAGCAGATCCACGCGCGGCAGTTTGCCGGTGTCGGTGCGCGGGAGCGTGTCGACGAAGCGGATCCTGCGCGGCAGGAACACCGGGTCCATGGCTTCGCGCAACGAGGACAGCACGTCGCCTTCGGAAAGCCCCATAGCGACCACCAGTGCGACGATGCGGCGCACCTTGCCGGGGCTGTCGAGCTGGACCATTACGCCATCGCGCACGCCGGGCACGGCCAGCAGGCGGCGGGTGAGATCGCCGAGCGAGGCACGCTTGCCGGCGATTTCCAGCAGGTCGGCCTGGCGGCCACGCAGGTGGAAGCGGCCGTCGGCCTCGACTTCCATCAGGTCGGCCAGTGCCACCGGCTGCGGCAGGTGCGGTGCGTGGATCAGGCAGCCGTCGGGTTGTGGCTGCACGCTCACGCCGGGCAGCGGCGTCCAGGCGGCATCCCATGCGGTGCGGCGGGTGGCGAAGATGCAGGTTTCGGTCGAACCGAAGATCTCGCGCACCTGTCCGCCGAAGCGCACTTCGGCTGCCTGCGCCAACCCCTGCTCCAACGGCGCGGTCGCCGACACCCAACCTGCGATCCGTGGCAGCGCGATACCCGATTCGACCAGCGCGCGCAGGTGCATGGGCGTGGAAATCAACATGCGCGGCGACGGCACCTCGGCCAGCGCGCGCGCCACATCCTGCGGGAAGAACGGACGGCCGCCATGCAGCGTCGCATCGGTCAGCAGTGGCACCAGGATCGACTGCTCCAGCCCGAACATGTGCTGCGCCGGGACCGTCGCCACGATGCTCGGCGCCCGCCCGCCCCACAGGTCGGACATCGCAGCGACCAGCTGCGCGGTGCTGGTGCGGAACTGGCCCAGGGTTTTCGGGAACGCCTTCGGCGTGCCGGTGCTGCCGGAGGTGAAGGCGATGGCGACGGTGACGTCGTCAGCGATCTGCGGAAGTTCGCCATCGGCTTCGTCCAGCGTGTCGGGCATGCGCCAGTAATGAGCCGGTTCGGTGTCCAGCGGACCATCGCCGATGGCGTAAGTCGCCGGCTGGCGCTCCATCACGCCCTGGACCACGGCCGGCGCGCGCGAGGGCGGCAGCAGCGTGACCTGGCCGCGCAAGGCGACCGCGCAGAACGCGACCATGAAACGGTAACGGTCTTCGCACAGGTTCACCGCGTGCTGCCCGGCGGGCAGCTGCCCGGCCAACGCACGCACCTGCGCGTGGAAGCTGCGCAGGCTGACCGTGCGCCCATCGGTGTGGGCGATGATCCGGTCCAGAGGCCCGGTGCCCAGCGCGCAGCGTCCTGCTGGGCGAAGGTCTGCTTCGATGACGGCCGACATGGCTTCCTGAAATCCTCGCATCGCCAACGTGGCGACGTTGCCTGTTCCGTTCCCGCGCCTCAGCCTTCCAGCAGGCGCAGCGCTTCGTGGCGCGGCAGCTTGCCGGTTTCACCACGCGGCAGCGCGGCGACCAGGCGGATGCGGCGCGGCAGGAACACCGGATCCATCGCCCCACGCAGCGCGTCGAGCAACTGGTTTTCGGTGAGGTCCGGCGCGACCACCAGCGCAGCGATGCGCCGCACGCCCATATCGTCCGGTTCCAGCTGCATCACCGCGCCATCGCGCACACCGGGCACGGCCAGCAGGCGACGGGTCAGGTCACCGAGCGAGGCACGCTTGCCGGCGATTTCCAGCAGGTCGGCCTGGCGCCCGCGCAGGTGGAAGCGGCCGTCGGCCTCGACTTCCATCAGGTCGGCCAGCGGCACCGGCTGCGGCAGATGGCGCGCGTGCACCAGGGTGCCATCGGGCTGTGGCTGCACCCACACGCCGGGCAGCGGCGTCCAGGCGGTTTCCAGTGCGGTGCGGCGGCGGGCGAAGATGCAGGTCTCGGTCGAACCGAAGGTTTCGCGCAGCTCGCCGCCAAAGCGCGCTTCGGCCGCCTGGGCCAGCGCCTGCTCCAGCGGTGCGGTCGCCGAGACATAACCGGCAATCGGCGGCAGCGACACGCCCGATTCGACCAGCGCGCGCAGGTGCACCGGCGTGGTCACCAACAGGCGCGGCTCGGGCATCTGCGCCAGCGCCTGGGCCACGTCTTCGGGGAAGAACGGCTTGCCGCCGTGCACGGTGGCGTCGCTGAGCAGCGGCATCACCACCGACATCTCCATGCCGTACATGTGCTGCGGCGGCACGGTGGCGACCAGGCTGGGCGTGCGTTCGCCCCACAGGTCGGCCACGGCGCTCAGGTTCTGCGCGTTGCTGGTGCGGAAGGCAGCCAGCGTCTTGGGGAAGGGTTTGGGCGCGCCGGTGCTGCCGGAGGTAAAGCCGATCACCACCACCGCGTCGTCGGCCACTTCCGGCACCGGGCCCGCAAGCTGTTCCAGCACCGCCGGCATGCGCCAATAGCCGCCGGGCGTGGTGCCGTCAGCCGCAGCGTCGCCCAGCGCGTAGCTGTCGGCGTGGCGCTGCATGACATCCAGCACCACCGCCGGCGCGCGCGAAGGCGGCAGCAGGGTGATCTGGCCACGCAGGGCGACCGCGCAGAACGCCACCAGGAAGCGGTAGCGGTCCTCGCACAGGTTCACCGCATGGCGGCCTGCCGGCAGCTGCGCGGCCAGGGCGCGCACGTGCGCGTGGAAGGTGGCCAGGTCGATGGCCTGGCCGCCACTGCGGGCGATGATGCGGTCCAGCGGGCCCACGCCAAGGGCGCACATGCCTTGCGCGCCGGGCGCTGGGTGGATGACGGCTGACATAGAAGGTCCTGCTTCCCCATTGCGATCCGGCGCAACGATGCCGGAAGTCCGGTCGTACTTTGGCCGTTGGAGGCCGGCCGGGCAAGCCGCGATGTTCAGATTCGGCGCCTGCCCGCGCCCGGTGGACATGACCTTGGGCCGGTGTGGCCGCCCGGACCCGGCTGCTACCCTTTCCCGCTTGCCTGTCTTCCCCGGATTGATCCTGCCGATGCGCTTGTCCGCCGCCGTGTTGTCCTGCCTGCTGCTGTCGCCCGCCGCCTTCGCCCAGGCGCCCACCGCGCCGCTGACCATCGAACAGGTCATGGCCGACCTGGACTGGATCGGCCCGCCGGTCGAGGACGCGCGCTGGACCTGGGACAGCCGCGGCGTGGAATACGACCTGAAGCGCAACGGCTCGCCGATTCGCGACACCTTCCGCCAGGACGCCAACGGCAGCGGTGCGGCCACCCGGGTGTCCGACGACGCTCGCGACACCCTCAACACCACCGGCGCGGTCTACGACGCCAAGCGCCAGCACCAGGCCTTCGTGCGCAATGGCGACATCTTCGTGCGCAACCTGCGCAGCGGCGCGCTGACCCAGCTGACCCGCACCCTGGAACAGGAAGCCGCGCCGCAGTTCGGCAGCGACGGCGCGCTGGTCTGGCGCGTGGGCAACCAGTGGTTCCGCTGGAATGGCAGCGCCGTGGCCCAGGCCGCCCAGGTCAAGGCCGAGGACGATCCGGCCAAGCCGCAACCCGAGGATCTGCTGCGCGACCAGCAGCTGCGCACCCTGTCCACGCTGGCCCACGACAAGCAGATGCGTGACGCCCTGCGCGCGCAGCAGGACAGCTGGCGCAAGGCCGACCCGACCCGCGCGCCGGCGCCGGTCTACCTGGGCACCAAGGTCCAGATCGATGACACCGCGCTGTCGCCCGATGGCCAGTGGCTGCTGATCGTCACCCATGACAAGAGCGCCGAGGCCGGCGACGCGGGCAAGGTCCCGCAATACGTGACCGAATCCGGCTACGCCGAGCAACAGGAAGCCCGCACCCTGGTCGGCCGCAACTCGCCGGTGCCACAGGCACTGTGGCTGGCCGACATGCGCACCGGCACGGTCAAACCGCTGTCCTTCGATGCCCTGCCCGGCATCACCACCGATCCGCTGGCCGAGTTGCGCAAGGCCGCTGCCAAGCCGCCGCTGAAGGGCGACCGCCCGCTGCGCGTGGAAAGCGACGGCGACGGCGGCAGCGCAGCGATCCACTGGAGCAGCGATTCACGCAACGTCGCGGTGCTGTTGCGGGCCACCGACAACAAGGACCGCTGGATCGCTGGCGTCGACCTGGGCAACGCGCGCCTGCAGGTGCGCGACCGCCTGACCGATCCGGGATGGATCAACTGGGCATTCAACGACTTCGGCTGGATGCCGGACAACCAGACCTTGTGGCTGCTGTCCGAAAGCAGCGGCCATTCGCAGCTCTATACCCAGCGCGGCGGCGACAAGGCCAAGGCGCTGACCACGGGCCAGTGGGAAGCTTCCGCGCCGGTGCTGTCGGCCAATGGCGACGGCTTCTATTTCCTGTGCAACCGCGCCGCGCCCGGCCGCTACGAGGTCTGCCAGGCCGACCTCAAGACCGGCAAGCTGGCCGAAGTCACCGCGCTGGACGGCGGCGTGGAAGGCTTCACCCAGTCGCCGGACGGGCGTTCGTTGCTGGTCCAGTACTCGGCCAGCTACCTGCCGACCCAGCTGGCCGTGGTCCCGGCCGGCGGCGGCCAGGCCAAGGTGCTGACCGACACCCGCACCGCCGCGTTCAAGGCCCAGCCGTGGGCCCAGCCGCAGCTGGTGCAGGTACCTTCGAAGCACGGCGCCGGCACGATCTGGGGCAAGTACTACGCGCCGGCGCAGATGGTGCCAGGCAAGCAATACCCGATCGTGATGTTCGTGCACGGTGCCGGTTACCTGCAGAACGCCATCGCCGGCTATCCGCCCTACCCGCGCGAGCAGATGTTCCACAACCTGCTGGTCCAGCAGGGCTACATCGTGCTGGACCTGGATTATCGCGGCAGCGCCGGCTACGGCCGCGACTGGCGCACGGCGATCTACCGCAACATGGGCCATCCGGAACTGGACGATTACCTGGACGGCCTAGACTGGCTGGTCGCCAACCACCAGGGCGACCGCGCGCGCGCTGGCATCTACGGCGGCAGCTACGGCGGCTTCATGACGTACATGGCGTTGTTCCGGGCGCCGGGCGTGTTCAAGGCCGGTGCCGCGCTGCGCCCGGTGGCCGACTGGACCCAGTACAACCACGAGTACACGTCCAACATCCTCAACACCCCGGATATCGATCCGCAGGCCTACAAGACCTCCTCGCCGATCGAATACGCCGACGGCCTGCAGGACCGCCTGCTGATCGCCCACGGCATGATCGACGACAACGTGTTCTTCAAGGACTCGGTCGACATGACCCAGAAGCTGATCGAACTGCACAAGGACCACTGGTCGATCGCGCCCTATCCGCTGGAGCGCCACGGCTTCACCCGTGCCGATTCCTGGCTGGATGAATACAAGCGCGTGCTGAACCTGTTCGACGACACGCTGAAGCCCACGCCGTAAACCGCGACACACCGGGTGCGTCGATTGTCGTGCCCGGTGCCGCAGCCCACACTGACCCCATGAACGCACCGCCGCCGCTGCCCGGTTCGACCGCACACGCACCACCGCCCAATGCAGCACAGGGGTTCGTGACCGTGCTGGCCTGGCTCACCATCGCGCTCGGCGCACTGGGCGTTGGCTCGGGCGTGTTGCAGCTACTCCCGGCGCAGGCCGCGAACGACCCCAACCTCCAGCTGCTGATGGATGCACTCAGGACCGGCACGCTTCCGCTGCCGCCGATATTGCGCTGGACCATGGCCCACAATCTCGAGCTCAGCCTGGCCAGCATCGCGTTGTCCGCGCTGACGCTGTGGCTGGGCTGGGGCCTGCTGCGGCGCCGGGAATGGGCACGCCTGGGCTTCATCGCCTCCCTGGTCGCCGGCACGGTGCTGACCTTCGGCATCGTCTGGCTGGTGCCGGCGTTGATCGAGCAGACGCTGTCGTTGCAGCCTGGCCTGCAGTCGCCCGGCCAGCCGCTGCCTCCGGAGCTGGCCAGCATGAAGACCATCGCCACGGTGTTCAGCGCCGGCATCGCGGTGGTCTTCGCCGGCCTGCACGGCGGGATCATCTGGAAGCTGTGCACGCAGGCCGTGCGCGTGCAGTTCAAACCCATGCCCTGACGCCACGAGCGGATTGATCGCGATCAATGCGGTCGCGCAGGCGGCCTTTACACTGCACGCATGAACAGCATCGACACCGTCCGCGACTACCTCACCGGACTGCAGGACCGCATCTGCGCGGCCATCGAAACCGCCGACGGCAGCGCCCGCTTCGTCGAAGACGCCTGGACCCGCGAAGGCGCGGGTGACGCTGGCGCAGCGCTGCTTGGCGGCGGCGGGCGCACCCGGATCCTGCGCGATGGCGCGGTGTTCGAGCAGGCGGGCATCGGATTCTCCGACGTGTCCGGCAGCAGGCTGCCGCCCTCGGCCACAGCCGCGCGGCCCGAGCTCGCTGGCGCATCCTGGCGCGCGGTGGGCGTGTCGCTGGTGTTCCACCCGCGCAATCCGCACCTGCCCACCACCCACGCCAACGTGCGCCACTTCCGCGCCGAGCGCGAAGGCGAGACGGTGGCCTGGTGGTTTGGCGGCGGCTTCGACCTGACCCCGTTCTACCCGGTCGACGAAGACGTGCGGCACTGGCACCGCACCGCACGCGACCTGTGCGCGCCTTTCGGCGGGCAGGCGCGCTATGAAGCGCACAAGCGTTGGTGCGATGAGTACTTCTTCATCAAGCACCGAAACGAGACGCGCGGCGTGGGCGGGCTGTTCTTCGACGACCTGCACGGCGATTTCGAACGCGATTTCGGCTACATGCAGGCCGTGGGCAACGGCTTCCTCGACGCGTACCTGCCGATCGTCGCCGCGCGCAAGGACACGTCGTACAGCGAGCGCGAACGTGCTTTCCAGCTGTACCGGCGCGGCCGTTACGTGGAATTCAACCTGGTCTACGACCGCGGCACCCTGTTCGGCCTGCAGAGCGGCGGCCGCGCCGAATCGATCCTGATGAGCCTGCCGCCGAACGTGCGCTGGGAATACGGCTATGCGCCCGAGCCAGGCAGCGCCGAGGCGCGCCTGGCCGACTACCTGGTGCCACGCGACTGGCTCTCCGAGTCGCCGGAGAAATAAACCGCTTGACTTACTTTTTTTTGTAGAGCGGAGCTTGATCCGCTGGGAGCTCTATCGACCATTTTGCCGAAGAGCAGCGGAGCAAGCTCCGTTCTACATGGCGTATCGCTTCGGCGACAAACGACGCGCATAAAAAAGCCCCGCAGAGCAGGGGGAGCTCAGCGGGGCCAGGGTACGGGGACCTGGGGAGGGGCCCTTCGTACCAGAGGACCGGCCCCCCAGGGGATGGGGAGGGCGATCCGCGACAGACCTTGCATCTGTCGAGGGCTATAAGAGCATTCCCAACATGGATGAATCGTGAAGATTCCAGTTAAAAACCCGTTGGATTTAAGGCATATTCAGATCATAAACTCTTCAGTTCTGAAACTATTTTCAGCGAATGACCTCGGCGTTATGTAATCGCCCGAAATATGGTCAAAACCGACACACAGAACATACGACGGCGTACGCGCCGGTGGATGCATCCGTAGCCTGGCGTGCACCTCGTTCGAAGCCGTCAAGCGCAAGGGTCAACGCGCTGAAACACACCCATCAGTGTGCTTCGTCCCAGTTGTCGCCGACGCCACAATCCACCTCCAGCGGCACCGCCAACTGCGCGGCACCGGACATCAGCGCTTTCGCCTGTGCAGTCAGCGTGTCGACGAAATCGGTATCGACTTCGAACACCAGTTCGTCGTGCACCTGCAGGATCATCAGGGCTTTGTCGGCATGACCGGCCAGCCAGCCATCGACGCTGACCATTGCCCGCTTGATGATGTCCGCGGCTGTGCCCTGCATCGGCGCGTTGATCGCGGCGCGCTCGGCGCCAGCGCGCTGGCCCTGGGTGCCGCCGTTGATGTAGTCCAGGTAGAGGCGGCGACCGAACACGGTTTCCACGTAGCCCTTCTCCCGCGCCTGCTGGCGGGTGGACTCCATGTAATCGCGCACGCCTGGGTAGCGGCTGAAGTACAGCGCGATGTAATCCTGGGCCTCGCCGCGGCCGATCGACAGCTGGCGCGCCAGGCCGAAGGCGCTCATGCCGTACATCAGGCCGAAATTGATCGCCTTGGCGGCGCGGCGCTCATTTGACGTGACCTCGTCAATTTTCCGACCGAATACCTCGGCAGCGGTCGCCTTGTGTACGTCGGCGCCGGATTCGAACGCCGACACCAGGCCGGGATCGCCGGACAGGTGGGCCATGATCCGCAGCTCGATCTGCGAATAATCGCAGGCGACCAGCTTGCGGCCCGCGGGGGCGACGAAGGCACGACGGATGCGGCGGCCATCGTCGGTGCGGATCGGGATGTTCTGCAGGTTCGGATCGGACGAGGACAGCCGCCCGGTCGCCGCACCGGCCTGGTGATAGCTGGTATGCACACGACCGGTGTCGGGATGGATCATGTCCGGCAGCTTGTCGGTATAGGTGCTGCGCAGCTTGGCCAGGCCGCGGTATTCCAGGATCACCCGCGGCAGCTCGTGCTGGTCGGCGATCGCCTCCAGCGCTTCTTCGTTGGTCGAGGGCTGGCCCTTGGGCGTCTTGACCACGGCAGGCAGGCCCAGCTCGTCGAACAGCAGCGCCTGCAGCTGCTTGGGCGAATCCAGGTTGAAAGTGCGCCCGGCCAGCTCGGTCGCCTTCTGCTGGGCGGCGAGCATGCGCTTGGACAGGTCGGCGCTCTGCCGGCGCAGTTCATTGGCATCCACGCGCACGCCGTTGGCCTCGATCCGCGCCAGCACCGGCACCAGCGGCATCTCGATGTCGCGGTAGACCGCTTCAAGCCCCGGCTCGGCCGCCAGCTTGGGCGACAGCACCTGGTGCAGGCGCAGGGTGATGTCGGCGTCCTCGGCGGCATAGCGGGTCGCATCGTCCAGCGCGACCTGCGAGAAGGCGATCTGCTTGGCACCCTTGCCGCAGACATCCTCGTACTTGATCGTGTCGTAGCCCAGGTAACGCTTGGCCAGGCTGTCCATGTCGTGGCGGGCGCTACCGGAGTTCAGCACGAAGCTCTCCAGCAGCGTGTCCTGCGCG
This sequence comes from Pseudoxanthomonas sp., assembly GCF_027498035.1. Lineage (NCBI taxonomy): Bacteria > Pseudomonadati > Pseudomonadota > Gammaproteobacteria > Lysobacterales > Lysobacteraceae > Pseudoxanthomonas > Pseudoxanthomonas sp. Next base: position 3,149,503 of record NZ_CP114978.1, on the reverse strand, counting down.
TAGCCGGCAATGTCCACGCCGTGGCGACGCATCACGTGCAGGTCGTACTTGCCGTGCTGGCCAATCTTCTCGATGGCCGAGTCGGTCAGCAGCGGGCGCAGCGCGTCCAGCGCCGCGTCACGCGCCAGTTGCACGGGTGCGCCGGGATAGTCATGGCCAAACGGCACGTAGCCGGCCTTGCCGGCTTCGCTGGAAAAGCTCAGGCCGACCAGGTTGGCCTGCATCGGGTCCAGGCTGTCGGTTTCGGTGTCGAAGGCGAAACGGCCAGCGCGCTTCAGCGTGGCGATCCACGCATCAAGCTGCTCGGCGGTGAGCACGGTTTCGTACTCGCCTGCGACAGACAGCGCCGGATCCAAGTCCGCAGATGCAACCGGTGCGGGTGCGGCGCTGAAGCCGGTGCCACGCGCCTTGCCCGGTTCCTTCTCCGCCACGGCGCCGGACGGCGCGCCCCCGTCCAGGTCCTTCAACGCCTGGTTGAAGCCGTAGCGCGCGTACAGGCCACGCAGGTCTTCCACGTGCTGGTCGCGCAGGACCAGATCCTGTGCGGCCACCTCCAATGCCACGTCGGTCTTGATGGTCACCAGGGTCCGATTGAGCGGCAGGCGCCCCAGCGCCGCGCGCAGGTTCTCGCCGATCTTGCCCTTGATGCCGCCGGCATTGGCGATGACGTTGTCCAGCGTGCCGTATTCGCCCAGCCACTTGGCCGCGGTCTTGGGGCCGCACTTCTCCACCCCGGGCACGTTGTCCACGGTGTCGCCCATCAGCGACAGCAGGTCGATGATCTGGTCGGCACGCACGCCGAACTTGGCCATCACCGCCTCGTCCGAATCCATGCGGCTGCCGCTCATGGTGTTGACCAGCTCCACGCCCGGGCGCACCAGCTGGGCGAAGTCCTTGTCGCCGGTGGAAATGGTGACCTGCAGGCCGTCGGCGTGGCCCTGCAATGCCAGCGTGCCGATCACATCGTCGGCCTCCACCCCGTCCACGCGCAGGATGTCGATGCCCAGCGCGTGCACGATCGTGCACATCGGCTCGACCTGCGCGCGCAGGTCGTCGGGCATCGCCGCGCGGTTGGCCTTGTAGTCCGGATAAAGATCATCGCGGAAGGTCTTGCCCGGCGCGTCGACCACGAAGGCCACGTACTCGGGCTTTTCCTTCAGGGTCGCGCGCAGCATGTTGACCACGCCGAACAGCGCACCGGTCGGCTCACCGGCCGCGTTGGTCAGCGGCGGCAGGGCATGGAAGGCGCGGTACAGGTAGCTGGAACCGTCGATCAGCACGAGTTTTTTCATGGGCCAATTCTACGCCGCCCGTTTTCGCCGGCTGCCGTCACGCATGCGATGGCGCCGGCAGCGGATAATTCCCGCCAGACCTTCGAAACGAGCGCCGCCATGAAAGCCCTGACCTTACTGACCCCGTTGCTGCTGGCCTGCACGCTGCTGATGTCGGGCTGCGCGTCGATGCGCAACGAAGGCGACTCGACCCGTGCGGTCAGTGAAATGGACCTGGACAATCCCGACGTGGCCGTGCGGACCGCCGACAACGGCGATGTGATCCAGGAGTTCCGCGTCGCCGGCGCGTTGCGCATGGTCAAGATCACGCCGACCCGCGGCCCGGCCTATTACCTGTATGACGACAACGGCGACGGCAAGCTGGACCACAGCAGCTCCCCGAACAAGGGCGACATCTCGCCGGTCTACTGGAAGCTCTACGGCTGGTAAGCCCGCCGTCCGCCCCCCGGACCGGCTACAACCGGTCCCAGGTCAGCCCTTCGCCGCTGCGCCAGTACACCGCCGTGGCCCGGCCATAAAGCGACTGCGCCGGAACCAGGCCGAAATAGCGCCCGTCTGCGCTGTCGCCACGATGGTCGCCCAGCATCAGCACCTGCCCGGCCGGGACGACCAGCCCATCGATGTCCGGGCCACCTCCGGCATCCAGGTCCAGCTGCGAGTGGCCATGCTGGAAGTGTTCTTCCAGGCCATCCAGCCCCGCCAGCGCCCGGCCGTTGATCCACAACCGGCCACCACGCAACCGGACATGGTCGCCGCCCACCGCCGCCACGCGCTTGATCAGTCGCGTGCCGTCGAGCGGTGAATCGAACACCGCCACATCGCCACGCTGCGGCGTACCGGTCGGCCACAGCACCGTGTCGGTGATCGGCAGGCGCAGGCCGTAGGCACGCATGTCCACCACCACCCGGTCGCCGATCTCCAGGCTGTGCTGCATCGAGCCGGACGGCACGACGTAGTGGTTGGCGAAGGACGAGCGCGCCACGAACAGCAGCACCAGCAACAAGGCCAGCCGCGGCAGTTCCTGGCGCCAGCCGGGCTGGCGTGCGGTATCCGCGGCGGGTTTGGATGCACTGGACATGGCCGGCTCCTGACAATGACGGGGAATGCCAGCCTCGCCCCGCGACCGCCCTGCGCTCCAGTGTCTGGGGTCACCGTGACCAATGGCCGGCCAGCATGGCCGAAGCGATGACCACTGATCGGCAAGTGCCCGCTTCCTGCGGCCCAGCGCCTGCATCCGGCAGCCACAGGCGTAGAGTCCATCGCATCTTCGACGCGTCGAGGTGTCCGATGTCCGTGCTGGCCTCGCTCCTGCTCGCCACTGCGTTGGCCACTACGCCGACGCCTGCCGCCCCCTCCGCGCCTTCGCCACCGCCCGCCGCGGACACGCTGATGGACATCCCGCCCGAACTGCACCACCTGCTGCTGCAGCGCGTGGTGCGACGCAGCCAGTCCGAACCGGAGCGCCTGCAACGGCTGGTGACGCTGATGTTCGATCCCGAGGGCCTGGCCCTGCAATACGGCGCCAGCGACACCCACAGCGTGGCCGAAAGCTATGCAACACGACGCATCAACTGCCTGTCGTTCACCCTGATGTTCGTCGCCCTGGCGCGCGATGTCGGCCTGGACGCACGCGCGCAGGAAGTTGCCGGCGTGGTCAGCTGGTACGAGAAGGACGGCATGGCCTACAGCAACGGCCATGTCAACGCGCGGATCCGGATGGACGGGCGCCTGATCACCGTCGACCTGGATAGCAGCATCCAGATGGATCGGCGCGGGCCACGCATGATTCCCGACAAGCGCCTGTTCGCGCATTACTACAACAACCGTGCAGCCGAACTGATGGCCGACGGTCGCAACGACGAGGCCCGCGGGTACTTCCAGGCATCGTTGCGCAGCGACCCGCAGCTGGCCGATACCTGGAACAACCTGGGCCTGCTGGACGCACGCACCGGTGCACTGACCGCCGCCGCGGGCGATTACGACCGCGCGCTGGCGCTGGAACCGCAACACATCGCCGCCCTCGGCAACGCCCTCAACCTGTTCCGCCGGCTGGGCGACGAGGTGCACGCGGGGATGCTGCTGGCCAGGCTGCAGCAAGTACACGCGCGCGATCCGTTCTACCAGTACACGCTCGGCATCGAGGCCGAACGCAGCGGGCGCTACGCGGAGGCCGCGCGCCATTACGCCAACGCCATCAAGCTGTATCCGGATGCGCACCAGTTCCACTTCGGGCTGGCCCGCGCGGCCTTCCTGTCGGGCGACCTCGCCCTGGCAGACCGTGAGCTGCGCACCGCCCGCAGCCTCGGCCCACCCGACGAGCAGCAGCGCTACCAGGCCAAGCTCGATGGCCTACGCCGCCTGTCCGGGCAGACCGCGAGCATCCAGCCCTGACAGGTGCCAGGGGCACGCCCTCCGCGACGGCGCAGGGGCGCGCCTGGGACCCATCGCCTGACAACCAACTGTCTGTCCTGTCAGAAAAACGACTCCCGTTGTTGAATCTGTGTGAGGACGCCGCAGGCGTCTTCGGGGTCAACTGTCTGATAGGACTGTCTTCCATGTTTGTCGATGCCAGGGCGCTGCCCCGCGGTTCGGTCATCCGCTCCAACATCTGCATCGTCGGCGCGGGACCGGCCGGGATCGCCCTGGCCACCGAACTGCGTCATTGCGGGCTGAGCGTGACCCTGCTGGAAAGCGGCGGACTGAACGAGGACTGCAGCGACCGGGGCCAGCCGGCCCGTAGCTCGACCTTCGAAGGCCACCGCGGGCTGTGGACCACGCGCCGGTTTGGTGGCAATGCCAACCGCTGGCTGGTGGATGCCGGACTGGGCGCCAACCATCTGCGCCTGGCCACCCTGAGCGCGGCCGATTTCGAAGCGCGCGCCTGGATGCCTGGCAGCGGCTGGCCGCTGACGCTGGAGGAACTCAGGCCGTTCTACGCTCGCGCCCAGTCCTGGTTTGAGCTGCCACAGTGCGGCTATGGCCCCGAAGACTGGGAGCGCGGCGATGCACCGCGCCTGCCGCTGCAGGGCAGTGGCCTGCGCACGACCATGTTCCAATTCGCCGACAAGGCCGTGGTGCTGGGCCGGAGCCGCGAGTTGATCGGTGCCTCCGGCGACATCACCTGCTATTTCAACGCCACCGCCACCCGCCTGAAGATGGACGAGGCCGGCACGCGCGTCACCGCGGTGCGGGTCACGCCCCAGCCCGGGCACGAGGTCACCTTCGACGCCGACACCGTCGTGCTGGCACAGGGCGGGCTGGCCACGCCGCAGCTGCTACTGGCGTCCAGTGATCACCATGCCGGCGGCATCGGCAACCAGCACGACCTGGTGGGTCGCTATTTCATGGATCACCCGCTGATCTTCGGCGGGACCTTTACCCCCAGTTCGCCGAAGCTGATCGACCGCATGGCGCTGTACGACCTGCGCCGACTGGAGGGCGCCCCCGGCATGGGCCACCTGCAGCTGACCGACCAGACCCTGCGTGGCGAGCCCTGCGTGAACCTGAGTGCCATTCTGTTCCCCCGCCGCAGCATGTCGCGGCGGCGCGAGATCGGCTTCCGCGCCTCGCAGCGCGTGCGCGATGCCTTGCAGCGACGGGGCCGCCTGCGCAAGCGCGACATCCTGGGCATGCTGTACGGCCTGGACGGCGTGGCCCAGCAGTACAACGACCGCAAGCGCCATCCGATCTCACACCTCGGCGTCGGCGGCTGGTCGAAGGCCGGCACGCCCAGCCATCGCCTGGACCATTTCGAAGTGCTGCACCAGGCCGAACAGCCGCCGCGCTACGACAACCGCGTGCGCCTGGGCGAGGAGCGCGACGACCTGGGCAATCGCCGGATCGAGATCCAGTGGCGCTGGCATGACCAGGACATCGCGCTGGTCCACAGGAGCCAGGACATCCTGGCGCGCGAACTGGCACGCAGCGGCGTGGGCACGTTCAACATCCGCCGGCCGTTCGAGATCAAGACCACCTCCACCACTCATTTCCTGGGCACCACGCGCATGCACGACGATCCACGCAACGGCGTGGTCGACCGCAACGGCCGCGTGCACGGGCTGGACAACCTGTTCGTCACCGGCTCCAGCGTGTTCCCCAGCGGCGGCTACGCCAATCCCACGCTGACCATCGTGGCGCTGTCGCTGCGCCTGGCGGACCGCATCCGCGAGACGGCCAGGGCCAGGCACTGCGGGCCCAGCCCGCTGCTGGTGGACGGGAGGCGCGACGGCGCCCGCACCCGCTGAACGCACGGCCCGGGCCGTGATTGGCTAAAGTCACCGGCCCCTCGACTGCAACAGGAGCTGGAATGCGTATCGCCGTCATGGGCGCTGGCGCCGTGGGCTGTTACTACGGCGCGATGCTGGCCCGCGCGGGTCATGCCGTCACCTTGATCGGGCGCCCTGCGCTGGTCGATGCGGTCCACGACGCGGGCCTGCACCTGGAATCGGCGGCCTTCACCGGACAGGTCCAGGTCGAAGCCACCACCGACCCCGCCGCCGTGCACGATGCAGCCCTGGTGTTGTTCTGCGTGAAGTCCGGCGACACCGAGGCTGCCGGCCTGCAGCTGATGCCGCACCTGCACGCCAACACGCCGGTCCTGAGCCTGCAGAACGGCGTGGACAACGCCGCACGACTGGCCCAGGTCCTTGGCCGCGAGGTGATCCCCAGCGTGGTCTACGTGGCCGCCGAGATGGCCGGCCCGGCGCATGTCCGCCACCACGGGCGCGGCGAACTGGTGATCGGCCTGTCACCGCACAGCGCAACCCTGGCCGCCCAGCTGGGCGCGGCGGGCATTCCAACCGAAGTCTCCGACGCAGTGCTCGAAGCGCTGTGGTCCAAGCTGGTCATCAACTGCGCCTACAACGCGCTGTCGGCCATCGCACAACAGCCCTATGGGGCGCTGATCCAGGCCGCCGGCGTGCGCGAGGTAATGCGCGATGCCTTCGATGAATGCCTGGCAGTCGCCAGTGCCCAGGGCATCGACCTGCCCGCAACGCTCTGGGAGGCCACCCTGGCCATCGCCGACACCATGGCCGGGCAGCGTTCTTCGACCGCCCAGGACCTGGCCCGTGGCAAACCCAGCGAGATCGACCACCTCAACGGCACCGTCGTGCGGCTGGGGAGCGCCCATGCCATCGCCACGCCGGTGAACCGCAGCCTGTGGTGCGCGGTGAAGCTGCTGGAAGCGCGGGCGCGGTGAACCCGAGACCTTAAGCTCGCTTATCGCGTGTGCGCAGCGCCGCGACCGGGCGCGCCTACCGGCGGTACACCGCCGCGTTGATGCACGACAGCACGCTGATGATGAACCAGCCGAACGGCAGCAGAGACAGCGTGATCAGCCAGGTGATGGCGAACGCCACGCAACCGATCACGAACCACAGGATCGCCGAGATCAACCGCCCCTGGAACAACTGCCCCAGCCCGGGAATGAAGAAACTGCAGATGGCGGCGATGACGTTGCCGCTGGAACCCTGCCCTTCGCTCATGACGTGTTGCCCCGTGGTGACAAGTGGATGCCCGTGATGCTCGGCGCTGGCCGGGCATGACAGACAGTGCAGGAGGTCATGGCGGGCGCGTCAGCCCCTGCCGGGAATCGCCAGCCCGCGTTGCACGGCCGGACGCTGCAGGCCACGTTCCAGCCACGCGCCAACCTGCGTGAAATCGTCGAAGCCGACCAGCGCGCGTGCTTCGTAGAAGGTGATCAGGTTGCGCACCCAGCCCAGGTGGGCGATGTCGGCGATGGTGTAGTCGTCGCCGACCAGCCAGTCGTGTCCCGCCAGCTGCGTGTCCAGCACGCCGAGCAGGCGCCGTGATTCGTCCACGTAGCGCTTGAGCGGGCGCTTGTCCTCGTACTCCCTGCCGGCGAATTTGTTGAAGAACCCCACCTGCCCGAACATCGGCCCGACCCCGGCCGCCTGGAAGAACACCCATTGCAGGGTCTGCCAGCGCAGCTGAGCATCATCGGAAATGAAGCGGCGGGTCTTGTCGGCCAGGTACACCAGGATCGCGTTGGATTCGAACAGGCCGATGGGCCGCCCGCCCGGCCCGTCCGGATCGATGATCGCCGGGATCTTGCCGTTGGGATTGAGCGACAGGAACTCGGGCGTGTGGCTCTGGTTGGCGCCGATGTCGACCAGGTGCGCTTCGTAGCGCAGTCCGGTTTCCTCCAGCATGATCGAGGCCTTCACCCCGTTGGGCGTGTTGAGCGAATACAGCTGGATGCAGTCAGGATCGCGCGCCGGCCAGCGGCGGGTGATCGGGAAACCGGACAGGTCGCGCATGCGGCAGCTCCAGGGCAAGGACAGGCGTCGAAACGCTACATCGCCCCGGCGTAAGGCACCGTCATTCGACCGCGGCGATCCGCATCCCGTACGGCGCCAGCATCGCGTTGATCCGCGGCAGCAGCGTGGCGTCGTCTTCCGTGGTGCTGTCCTCGATGGGGTCCACGCGACGCATGAAGGCATCCCAGAAGTCGCCGGGAGAAGGATGCGCGGCGACCAGCCCGGGCAGGTCGTGTTCGAGCGCACCCAGCATGGCCTCGAGCTGTTGCGGTGTTGCGTATTGGCTGGCCATCGGATTCAAGACAGTCACATCGAAGGGAGATCGCGGCGCCGCACACCGGGACGCCATGGTAAGCGCCGCGCACCTACGACATCGACCCCGCGGCGGAAAACCCGGTTCCAGCCGCGCGACAACCGTGCCATCAGCGCCGCATGCAGCGCTGCCAGCGTGCGTTGACGCGATCGGCGAACCAGGCGGTGGTCAGCTGGCGGGTGATCTTGGGGCTCTCCAAGACGATGCCCGGCAGCACCGCGCGCGGCAGCGGCCTGCCCGCGGCCGCATCGGCCAGGGCGAACACGCGCGTGTACAGCTCGGTGTCCTCGAAATCCAGGCGGTCGCCGCGCTGCAGCGCGCGACGGATCTGCGCATCGTCCAGGTCCATGCGCCTGCCCAGCGCGCGCACCGCGCGTTCGGTGGTGCCGGGATGCTGCAGGTCCGCACCCGGTGCCAGCAAGTCGCCGTCCAGCGCCAGCGTGATACCCGACGCCTTGCTGACCGCGCCCTGGAAGGCCGCATTGCGGCTGGCATACCAGCCGGCGTTGAAGTCGGCGAAGCGATACAGCAGGGCGTCGTAGTGGGTCGGATAGCCCAGCAGGTGCGCGGTGCCGAAATACAGGCCGCCGCGCCGGGTGAACACTTCGTGGCGCACGCCCGCATCGAGCGGGTACGGATAGCCGCGCGCATGCTCCCTGGCGAAGTCGATGCTGACCTGCATCGGCCCACCGGTGTGCACTGGATTGAGCCCGCCGAACAGCTTGCCGCCCAGCGGCACCATGCCGATGAAGTCTTCGTACAGCTCGCTCATGTCGCGCTCGGTGCGCACGTGCTCCAGCCGCTGCGCGTAGCTGCGGCCATCGGGCGAATCGATCCGCAACGCGGCGCTGACCAGGAAGCCAGGCACATGCAGCGCATCGGCGCGACGGTCGATCTCGGCCCGCGCGATCTTCGGCAATCCCGGCACGGCCGGATCGGCGTTGTAGGTGCTTTCCTGCTCCGCCACAGCCAGCACCGCGCACAGGTTGGCGCTGCTGGGTTCGATGTCCTGCGCGGTCAGGGCCACGTAGAGATCTGCCGCCCAGCCCTCACGGTCGGCCAGACTGGCCGGCAGCTTGCGCACGATCTCGGCGCGGATCTCGTCCGGCCGCCGTTGCGAAGACAGCGGCGCCTGGGTGGCGCAGCCGGCCAGCAGCAGGAGCAGCGACAGGGTCCAGCACAGGCGTTGGGTCATGGTCGGGACAGCACGACGAACGGGGCGTCATCGTGCCACGCACGTCGCCGCCGGGCGTCATCGACGGCGGTGCTAGGCTTGGCCAACGCCATGCTTCGGCCCGCACAGGAGGCCTTGCGATGCCACACAATCCGGTCGGCTGGTTCGAGATCTACGTGCAGGACATCGCGCGCGCACGGGCCTTCTACGAGGCGGTGCTGGGCATCAGCCTGGAGCGGTTGCCCGGCACGGGCCTGGAGATGTGGGCCTTCCCGATGCTGGCCGAAACCGCCGGTGCGTCCGGCGCGCTGGTGCAATACGACGGCATGGCCTCGGGCGGCAACAGCACGGTGGTGTATTTCGTCTGCGCCGACTGTGCGGTGGAAGCCGCTCGCGCGGTCGACGCAGGCGGAACAGTGTTCAAGGAAAAGTCCGCGATCGGACCCTATGGCTACATCGCCCTCGTTAATGACAGCGAAGGCAACCTGATCGGCCTGCATTCGATGCAGTGAGTGCCCGGCGCCTGGTCACTTGTTGATCATGTGCGCAGGCGCCAGGCGATGTGCGACAGCACCCGCTCGGCTGGCACGTTGGGCAGGATCGCCACGGCCAGCACCGCAACCAGCGCCGCGCCCACCACCACCGGCGTCGAGCGCAGCGGGATGCCCAGCGCGCCATGCCAGCGGCGCAGCATCAGCCAAGCCACCACCAAGCCCACCGCCAGCCCGGTGATGATTTCCGCTGGCGTATGCCGATGACCCAGTACCCGCGACAGCGCGATCGCCAGCGCGATGCAGCCACCCAGCGCCACCGCCGCACGGCGGAGCGGTGGCGGCGCGTCGGCCAGCAGCGCATATCCCAGCAGCGGGTACAGCGCCGCCGCCAGCGCGCTGTGACCACTGACGGTGAAAAAGCCGATCGTGCGCCAGTCCACGCCAAACGCCTTGTAGGCCAGCTTCGACACCACCACCGTCGTCGCCAGCGCGCCCAGGCAGATGGCCCACTCCAGCGCGACGCGTGGGTTGCGCTTCCACCACAGCCACCCCAGCGCGGCCATCACCGGCAGCACCAGCCGGCTGTCGCCCATCCAGGTCAGCAGCGTGTCGAGGGCGGCAGGCATGGAAGATCCAGGGCAGACGAAGGCGTCGAAGCAAGCTAACGCAGCCGACGTTGGCAACAGGTCGTGCGGGCAGGGCGTGTGGCGCGGCGGCGGCCTTCCCGCCTCGTGTTTGCCGTATCCCAGACAGATGCCGCAGGCTTGCGGCCTGCCCAGCTGCAAGGACCTTCATGGAACGCGTGGACTGTGTGGTGATCGGCGCGGGCGTGGTTGGCCTGGCGGTGGCACGGGCGCTGGCATTGGCCGGGCGCGAGGTGCTGATCCTTGAATCAGAGGGCGCCATCGGCACCGCCACCAGTGCGCGCAACAGCGAGGTCATCCACGCCGGCATCTACTACCCAAAGGGTTCGCTCAAGGCGCGCCTGTGCGTGTCCGGGCGCGTGGCGCTGTATGACTTCTGCCAGCGCTTCGGCGTGGCGCATCGCCGCTGCGGCAAGCTGATCGTGGCCACCGACGACGGCCAGACCGATGGACTGGAGCAGATCCGCCAGCATGCACGGGCCAACGGCGTGGAGGACCTGCGCTTGCTTGATGGCGCTCAGCTGCACGCGTTGGAACCAGCGTTGCACGCCGTCGCCGCACTGCTGTCCCCCAGCACCGGCATCATCGACAGCCACGGCCTGATGCTGGCGCTGCAGGGCGATGCCGAACGGCACGGCGCCGTGCTCGCCCTGCGCGCGCCGGTCACCGGACTGGCCTGCGAAGACCCCGGCTTCGTCATCGAGGTCGGCGGCGAGGCGCCGATGCGCCTGCACGCCACCACGCTGGTCAACTGCGCCGGGCATGGCGCGCCGCTCCTGGCCGCAGGCATGCGCGGATTGGCGCCGCAACACGTCCCGCGCGCCTGGTATGCCAAGGGCAGCTACTTCAGCCTGTCGGCACGCACGCCCTTCACCCACCTGATCTATCCGCTGCCCGAGCCCGGCGGCCTGGGCACGCACCTGACCCTGGACCTGGCCGGACGCGCCCGCTTCGGCCCGGATGTCGAATGGGTGGACGGCCTGGACTACAGCCTGGACCCGGCCCGCGCCGAGCGCTTCCATGCCGCGATCCGCCGCTACTGGCCGGGCCTGCCCGACCACGCCCTGCAGCCGGCCTATACCGGCATCCGCCCCAAGATCAGTGGCCCGGGCGAGGCCAACGCCGATTTCCGCATCGACGGCCCGGCAACGCACGGCATCCCCGGACTGGTGAACCTGTTCGGCATCGAGTCACCCGGCCTGACCAGCAGCCTGGCCATCGGCGACCACGTCTGCGCCCTGCTGGAACTGACCGAGCCGCTGACCGCCTGAAACACGCTCGTATCCGGGCGGCCTTCCGGGCACAGCGTCCACGCGACCGCGGGACGCAGGCCATTCCGGCACCCGCGATGCACCACCATGCCGCCTTACTTCTGCACTTGATGGAGCTTGCGGTGCGGACTAAGCCTTCGGCACCTGGGCGAAGGCGCGCAGCACGGCCGCTTCCTCGCCGCTGCCTTCGAAGTCGGCAGCCACCGCGCGGTACTGGGCGGCCATCGCCGTGAAGATCGCGCTTTCGGGACGATCACCGCCGATGAAGGCTGCGATCTGCTCCATCTCCGGCGCCCAGCGCCAGGCCTTGGGCAGCAGGTCCGGCAGGCCGCGATCCAGCAGCGCCAGCAGGCCCGGACGCGTCTCGGCCAGTGCGGCACGCAGCGCGTCGCCTGCGCCGTGGCGCTCGGCAACCAGCACCATCGCCGCGCCCAGCGCACCGACCCCCTTGCTCAGCCCGGAATACGCCATCTTCAGTGCGCTGGCCGCGCCCACGCCACCGGACAACAGTTGGGTCACCACGCCATGGGCGTTGAGCGCCAGGGCGATGTCGGCGGCATCGTCGGACAGGTACAGCGTGGGGCCGACGTCATCGGCCGTCGGTGGGAAGCCGACGATGCAGCCGTCGACGAACTTCGCGCCGGCCGCTTCCACCACTGCCTGCACCTGGCGCACCGTGTCCGGGTTGACGGCGTTGAGGTCGACGTAGACCGGCTTGCGCGCGGCGCCTTCGCACCACTGCGCGAACTGCCGCGCCAGCGCCAGGGCATCGGCCGGCGGCACCACCGAGAAGAACCAGGGCGCCTGCAGCAATGCCTGCGGCGCGACTTCGTGCATCCCGGCCTGCGCGGCACGTTCGCGGCTGCGCGTGCTGCGTCCTTCCAGCGTGGTCAGGACCTGCGCGCCATGCGAAGCCAGTCGCGCAGCCAATCCCGAACCCATCGCACCCGGCGCCACCAACGCCAATGTGATCGACATGCAACAACCTCCCGCGAGCGTCTTTCGTAGGCGGCCATCGTGCGCCATCAATGCAGCAGCGTGCGCCCGACAATGGTGCGCCATCAGGGAATTGTTCCAGCAGGAGGGACACGAAGGCCACGCGCTTGCAGCCGACATGCCCGTGCGGTCTCGTCCGAACCGGCGGCGCCACCTTCCGCTGCCGCGCGCGCGGTGGACGGCCCCGGCGTCGGCACCTCCCGGACGGGCGATCGATCGCGGCCAGCTTCACCCGTGCAAATGCAAACCCAGTGATGCGCCCGCTTCCACAACACGCCTTCAACGCCCGCGCAGTGCTGCAGAACAGATCACGTTGAAACGTGCCCGCCTTGGCGCGGCAACATCTTTTTAATGTCGCGAGGGTTATCCATGCCGGCTTGCTTGCGTCATTGATCCAACCCCCGGAGTCTTCATGAAGCATCTGTTCCTGGCCGCCGCGTTGGGCCTGGCCTGCGCCGCCTGCCAGCCGTCCACACCTGCGCCGCCTGCGACCTCGCCGCCTGCCCCGTCACAGGCGCCGGCCGCCCAACCCGGCGCGCCCGGTGCCGCTGCACCTAGCCCGACCACGGGCGAAGGCGCGCAGGCTTCCGCACCGCCGCCCGGGCAGGCCGCCATGGCCGAAGCCGGCGACCTGGTACCCGGCATTCCCGCCTGCAAGACCGGCGATAACCGCACCCCGATCCCGGTGTGGAAGCCCACCGTCGATGCGCAGAACAACGTCAGTACCGCCCCCCCGCAGGAAGACGGCCAGGTCGTGGTACTGGCGCTGGAATCGCACGACGAACCCAAGTGCAACGACACCGATGTGAATGTCTTCAAGCTGGCCAACCCCAACGGTGAACCGGGCGGCCTGGAGATCCGCGTGCGCGGCAACTCGCAGGAAGTCGATGGCGTGTGCCACCTGAGCGGCCTCTATCGCAACGAAGCGGCGAAGGGCACGCAGAAAGACTGGGCCGCCACCCAGTTCACCGCTGCCGATGCTTCGGAGATCGCCTCGGCCAACATGCACTGCGTGCAATCGCCGTAAGACCGTGATGCCCCTGCCTACCCGATCGGACCGATGACACGAAGCGACACCAGCCCGACACATTCGACACCGCGCGTTCACCTGCCGCTGGCGAAGCTGCATCGCGCCCCTTGGCAAGACAGCGCAGGGGTCGCGCCGTTCACGTACGGAACCCTAGCGTGATGTCCGGGCGGACGACCGCCGCCCTGCACCCAAACGAGGACTCTCCCATGAAATTGATTTCCGCCCTGATCCTTTCCGCAAGCCTGTGCTTCTCCGGCGCGGCCCTGGCCCAGCAGCACGACGACCACCATGACGACGGGCACAAGCAGGACCAGCACGCACAGTCGCACGGCAATCCGCACAAGAAAGGCGATCGCCTGGCGCAGGGCTCGCGCGGCGACCGCGTGCCGGATTACCGCAAGCACGGCCTGAAGGCGCCGCCGAAGGGCCACGAATGGCGCAAGGTCGACAACGACTACGTGTTGATCGCCGTGACCACCGGCATCATCAGCAGCGTGATCGCGGCCAGCCACTAAGCACCACGGAACGAGGCGTCCCCGGGCGCCTCGTTTCCATCCAGGCCGCGCTGGATGCGGATTACTTTTCGTACTTCCAGTTGCGGTGCTTACCTTCTGCCAGCCATTCCAGCGCCTGTGCGATGCGCTTGTCGCGGGTCGCCTCGGTCTTGGCCTCGCCGATCCATTCCAGATAGTCGCGCTGGTAGCCGGCACTGAACCCGTCGAACACGGTCCTGGCCGGCGTGTCCTGCGCCAATGCCTGCGCGAACGCCGGCGTCATCGCCACTGGCGCACGCGGCTTGACCACGCGCTGTGGGACCCCGGCTTCGATCCGCTGCATCGCCTCCTTCACCTTGACCGCGAACGCGCGCTTGCCCGGCAGATCCTTGACCTGGGTCAGCCGGCCGAATTCGCCCATCGCTTCGCCGGCATTGCCGGACTTCGGCGCCTGTTCGTCGCGGCGCCAGAACGCCAGCGTGGCGTGCGCCTTGAACGCGGCCATGACGCACAGGATCTTGCCGCGGTACATGAAGCCGGGCATGCCCCATTTGATCGCCTCTTCAAGCCCGTCGCAGCTGGTATGCAGCCGCACGCGGATCTCACGCAGGATCGGCTGGGCGAACGGGGCGGCAGTGTCGATGTACGCGTCGACGCGCGGATCCTGGCTGGCCATGGCCGCGAGCGTGCCTGCCCTGGGGCCGATGCCGCAACTGGCGCCCGGCGCTACACTGCGCGGCCGTCTTTCCATTGCTTGTCGTCATGCGCAATCCCCTGCAGGAACAGCTGCTCAAGGCCGGCCTGGTCAAGAAAGGCAAGGCCGACCAGATCGCCCGCGACCAGGTCAAGGCGCGCCTGGCCAAAGGTGGCGCCAAGCCACCCAGCGACCAGGAGAAGGTCGACGCCGCCAGGCTGCAGGCCGAACGCGCCGAGCGTGACCGCGCCCTGGCCGCCGAACGCAATGCGCAGGCCAGGCGCCAGGAAGTACTGGCCCAGATCCGCCAGATCGTGGACACCAACAAGGTCAAGCGCGGCGGCGAGATCGACTACCGGTTCAACGACGGCGCCGCGATCCGCACCGTGCTGGTCAACGCCGCCCTGCGCACCCAGCTGATCAGCGGCGCCCTGGTGATC
Source organism: Pseudoxanthomonas sp. (assembly GCF_027498035.1). Lineage (NCBI taxonomy): Bacteria > Pseudomonadati > Pseudomonadota > Gammaproteobacteria > Lysobacterales > Lysobacteraceae > Pseudoxanthomonas > Pseudoxanthomonas sp. Next base: position 3,134,380 of record NZ_CP114978.1, on the reverse strand, counting down.
GCGCGCCACGGTGATGGCGTGGAACTGATCCCGCGCGCGGCCGCCGAGAAGATTTACGAACGCGACGCGTCCTACGTGTTGCTCGACAACGGCAAGCGCAGCACTGCCGCATCGTCATCGGCCTCCAACGAAGGCGACGACTTCTACGACCAGGACCAGTTCAAGATCCCGGACGACCTGATCTGGTGATCTCGCATCGTCCCGCCACGGCGGGACGATGCGTACGCCGCCTCAACGCACGCGCACGCCCTTGGCGGTGTCCCATTTCAGCGACTTGTCCGAGCGCGGCAACGGTGCATCGCGACGCGGATCGGCGGCCACGCCGTGCGGCCAGTCCGGCGGGCAGATCGCGGTGAAGCTGGCATAGCCGCCGGTGCCGCCCTGGAAGCGCGGAAACCCGATCGCCACCAGCGCACCGGTTTCCGGAACCTGGTCCAGGTTGGCCACGCCCTCGGCTTGCGCATAGCCGTGGTGCATCAGCCAGGATTCGCCTTCCAGGTTGGGGCTGTCGTCGGTATCCAGCGGCTCGTGTCCGTGCAGCAGGATATGGCGCTGCTCGTGCAGGAACTTCAGTGCCGGCAGTGACACGCCGGGGAAGTGTTCCAGCGCCGCCAGCGCCGGATCGGGCCAGCGCTTGGACCAGTCCGAACGCACGAACACCACCGCACCCTCCGGGATCCGCCCGTGCCGTTTCTCCCAGGCTTCGATGTCGGCCACGCTGAGCGAATAGCCCGGTGTCTGCTTCACCTGGTCGACGATGGAGATCACCACCAGCGGCCGCAGCGTGTAGCTGGCCGGCAACTCATCGATGGACGGATATTCCGGCGCCCAGTGCGCGGGCGGATCGAGCTGGGTCCCCAACTGATCGGTGGACAGCGTGTAGCGCGTGGCCTCGAATCCATCCTTGGCGTAGGTATAGGCATGACCATCGGCCGGGTCGATCGCCGGCTCGAACTTCGACGGTCCGAAGCCATGCCACACCGGGATGCCCGGCGCGATCACGTGCGAGAGCGACACGTACTTCACGCCCTTGAGCTGTTGCGCATAGACGTCCCACAGCCGGTTATCGTCGGCGGCGCGGGCGGTGGGCAGGATGGCGATACAGAGCGACAGGGACAGCAGCAGGCGACGCATGGGGAGACCTCGCGGGAAAGCTGCATCCAGCCCGATGGCGGATGCGGCGCAGGCGCGCCGCTTTCGATCATAGGTCAGCGTGGCACGATCGCCGCGGACGCCGCGCTGCGCTCAATGCGGCAATGCCCGCCAGCGGCGCGCCGGCAGCAGCACGATCAGCATCAGCAGTGGCGCCGGCACCAGGCACCACTGATACACGCTGGCGAAGAGACAGGCCCCCGCCGCACACCCCAGCGCGAACACGCCCAGCGCCGGCAGCATGCGTTTGAGGCGATCGATCACCGCTGCACGCGCCGCGGCATCCACGCCATGCAGCAGATCGGCCAGGTCCACCATCACCTGGGTGGTGGTCCCGGTCATCATCGTCGACGGCGGCAGCTTGGCCAGATGGATGCGGCTGGCCGCGTTCTGGATGGCCATCGCCGCAACCAGCGTCATGCCCGTCCAGAACGCGCCGGCGCCATCACCGTCATGGAACGGACCCAGCAAGCCAGACAGCACCACGCCAACTGCCAGCAGGCCGCAGACCGTCCACAACAACCGCGGCAGCACCTGCACGCCGCGTTGCTGCAGCCGGCAGGACACCAGCCGGGTGCCGGCGACCACCATGCAGAACAGCGGCAATGCCAGCAGTTTGGCCAGCCCGCCTGATGTTCCATGCACCAGCGAGGCGCCCAGGGTCACGAAATTGCCGGTGACATGCGCGGTGAACAACCCTTGCAGCGACAGGAACCCCCCCGTGTCCACGAAGCCGCCCACAAAGCCCAGCAGCAGACCCACGCGGGCCATGAAAGTCTCGGAATCGTCAGCCACAGCCTGTCCTCGCAGCCCCCTGATGCGAGGCCTCAACAGCGCGACATTAGGCGATGCGCTCGAGCCGCCCTACCCCCAGAAGGGTAGGCCTTCAGCCGTCCAGCAGCGCCTTGTCGCGTACCGCGCCCTTGTCGGCGCTGGTGGCGAGCAGGGCGTAGGCCTTCAGCGCGGTGGTGACCTTGCGCGGGCGCGCGTCGGCCGGCTTCCAGCCCTTCGCATCCTGGTCGGCCCGGCGCGATGCCAGTTCCGCATCGTCGATCAGCAGGTTGATCGAACGGTTGGGGATGTCGATCAGGATTCTGTCGCCATCACGCACCAGACCGATGGCACCGCCGCCGGCCGCTTCCGGCGAGGCATGGCCGATCGAAAGGCCCGAGGTGCCCCCGGAGAAACGCCCATCGGTCAGCAACGCGCACTGCTTGCCCAGGCCCTTGGATTTCAGGTACGAGGTCGGGTACAGCATTTCCTGCATGCCCGGGCCGCCCTTCGGGCCTTCGTAGCGGATCACGACGATGTCGCCGGCGACCACTTCGTTGGCCAGGATGCCCTTGACCGCCGCATCCTGGCTTTCGAACACCTTGGCGTTGCCTTCGAACACGTGGATGGATTCGTCCACGCCCGCGGTCTTGACCACGCAGCCGTCCAGCGCCAGGTTGCCGTACAGCACAGCCAGGCCACCTTCGGCCGAATACGCGTGTTCGACACTGCGGATGCAACCGCCGCTGCGGTCGATATCCAGCGTCTTCCAGCGTGTGGCCTGGCTGAAGGCGACCTGGGTCGGCACGCCGCCCGGACCAGCCTTGAAGAAAGTGTGTACCGCTTCATCGTCGGTCTGGGTGACGTCCCACTTGGCGATGCCCTCGGCGAGCGTCTTGCTGTGCACGGTCGGCACGTCGGTATGCAGCAGGCCGCCGCGCGCCAGTTCGCCCAGGATCGAAAAGATGCCGCCAGCACGGTGCACGTCTTCCATGTGGTACTTCTGGATGTTCGGCGCGACCTTGCACAGCTGCGGCACCTTGCGCGACAGGCGGTCGATGTCGCGCAGGTCGAACGGCACTTCGCCTTCCTGCGCGGCGGCCAGCAGGTGCAGGATGGTGTTGGTCGAACCGCCCATGGCGATATCCAGCGTCATCGCATTTTCGAACGCCTCGAACGTGGCGATGCCACGCGGCAGCGCAGTGGCGTCTTCACCGCCATACCAGCGATGGCACAGTTCCACCGCCAGGCGGCCGGCGCGCAGGAACAGCTGCTCGCGGTCGGCATGCGTGGCCAGCGTGGACCCATTACCGGGCAGCGCCAGGCCGAGGGCTTCGGTCAGGCAGTTCATCGAGTTGGCGGTGAACATGCCACTGCATGATCCACAGGTCGGGCAGGCGCTGCGCTCGTATTCGGCGACCTTCTCGTCCGACACGCTGTCGTCGGCCGCCACCACCATCGCATCGACCAGGTCCAGGCCGTGCTCGGACAGCTTGGTCTTGCCCGCTTCCATCGGCCCGCCGGAGACGAACACCACCGGGATGTTCAGGCGCAGCGCGGCCATCAGCATGCCGGGCGTGATCTTGTCGCAATTGGAAATGCACACCAGCGCGTCGGCGCAGTGCGCGTTGACCATGTACTCGACCGAGTCGGCGATGATCTCGCGGCTGGGCAGCGAGTACAGCATGCCGTCGTGGCCCATCGCGATGCCGTCGTCCACGGCGATGGTGTTGAACTCCTTGGCCACGCCGCCGACGCGTTCGATCTCGCGCGCAACCAGCTGGCCGAGGTCCTTCAGGTGCACGTGGCCGGGCACGAACTGGGTGAAGGAGTTGGCGATCGCGATGATCGGCTTGTGGAAGTCGGCGTCCTTCATCCCGGTGGCGCGCCACAGCGCGCGGGCGCCGGCCATGTTGCGGCCGTGGGTGGAGGTCTTGGAGCGGTACTCGGGCATGGCGGGGACTCTTCGGCGAGCGCGCGGCTGGCTTTGGTGTTGGAAACGCGCATTTTCCGCGTTTTCCTCGGTTGCTGCTGCAACTGACGATTCAGCCATGTCGATCCGGCCGTTGGCCCCGGCAGGCATCATGGGACATCGCATGACATCGACCAGAACCTGATGAAACGCTCCAGAACCACGTCCCTGCTGCTGATGGGCGCCGCGCCCCTGCTATTCAGCGCCTGCCAGCGCGAACCCGAAGTCCGCGAAGGGCTGTACACCTCGGTGGACACCTGCGCCCGCGAGACCGGCGACCGCGCCAGCTGCCAGGAGGCCTTTGCCAGCGCGCAGCAACAGTCCGCCGAACAGGCACCGCGCTACGCCTCGCAGGACCAGTGCAAGGCCGACTGGGGCGAGGACCGCTGCACCGAGCAGCGCGACAGCCAAGGTCATTCATTCGTCGGCCCGCTGATGGCCGGCTTCTTCATGTCGCAGATGCTCAACAACCGGGCCGGGCTGGCCGGTGCGCCGGCCTACCAAGGCCGCAACAACGGCTGGGTCCGCCCGACGCCGGGCGCGCGGCCGGACACGTCCAACGCCTTCCGCACCGGCAACACGGCGATGACCCCGATCAACGCCACGCCCAACAAGGCGATGACGGTCAGCCGCGGCGGCTTTGGCGCCCGCAGCGCCGGCCGCAGCAGCTTCGGCGGCTGATGCGCCGCGTCACCATCACCGAGCGCGGCGACTGGCGCGCGCAGGCAGCCGACTGCGGGTTCAACTTCCACACCATCGACGGCGCGCCGTACTGGGATGAGACGGCGTACTACGCCTTCACCCTGCGCCAGATCGAAGATGACCTGGAAGACCCCAGCGCCGAACTGCACGCCATGTCGCTAGACCTCGTCGACGAGGTCGTGCGCGACGAGGCCAAGCTGCAACGCCTGGCGATTCCACAACCGTACTGGCAGTGGATCGCCGACAGCTGGCAGCAGCGCCAGCCATACCTGTACGGACGCCTGGACTTCGCCTACGACGGGCGCGGGCCGGCCAAGCTGTACGAGCTGAACTACGACACGCCGACCTCGCTGTTCGAGGCTTCCTTTTTCCAGTGGCAGTGGCTGGAAGACCAGCGCGCGGCGCGGCGCCTGCCCGACCATGCCGACCAGTTCAATTCGCTGCATGAAGCCCTGGTGGCCCGCTTCGGCGAAATCGCCAGTGCCCTGCCGCGGCCGCTGATGTTCGCCGCGGTGCGTGGTTCGAATGAAGACCAGGGCACGGTCGCCTACCTGCGTGATTGCGCGGCGCAGGCACGCCTGCGCGGTGAATTCATCGCCATGGAAGACCTGGGCCTGTCCGAGGATGGCCGCTTCACCAATCTGGACGACGAGGTGATCGGCACGCTGTTCAAGCTGTATCCGCTGGAAGACCTGTTCGGCGAGGACTTCGGCAAGGCGCTGCCAGCTTCTGGCCTGCAGCTGCTGGAACCGGCCTGGAAGGCGGTGCTGAGCAACAAGGGCATCCTGCCGCTGCTGTGGGAGCGCTATCGCGGCCATCCCAACCTGCTGCCGGCGTTCTTCGACGAAGGCGATGCGTTGCAGCCGGGCTGGGTGCGCAAGCCGCTGCATTCACGCGAAGGCGCCAACGTCGCCCTGTACCTGGCCGACGGCAGCTGGCAGGAAAGCGAAGGCCCGTACACCGGCCCCTGCATCCGCCAGGCCGCGCATCCGCTCACCGCCTTCGACGGCCACTACCCGCTGATCGGCAGCTGGGTGGTCGGCGATACCGCCTGTGGCATCGGCATCCGCGAAGACGCCAGCCGCATCACCCGCGACAGCGCCCGCTTCGTCCCGCACGCGATCATCGACGAGGCAACCGGGCGTGTTCTACGCGTAAGACAAACGCCTGCACGTAAACCCGTATCTCGGGCAAGCGCTGCGCTTACCCGGGATACGGTGCAACCTTGTCCAGATAGGTCGCCCAACCAATGGTACTTATTGGACTCGAGCGCAGCGGAGAATGATCGATTTCTCTAGTTACATTCACCGCGTCGAACCAAAGGAGTCTTGCCATGGAAAGGGTCTTCCTCGCCGTTGGCTGCTGCATCGCGCTATCTGTTAGCGCCAGCCCCGCAACGGCACACGAGAAACTCGCGGCGGACTACGAGGCAGGCCACTTCTTCATCACCTTGAACAGCAGCGAAGGCCAACGCCTTCGGTTGGTAGTCGACAGTGGTGGCGGTGGCGGCATCGGCAGGTTCATCCTGACCCCGGCCGCCGTGGTCCGCGAGCATCTGGCGACACGCACCTGCGGCACCGGCGATGAAGCCAGCATCGTTGTGGACTTGCCCGCGCCGAAGTGGAAGGGACTGCCGGTGGTGGAGCACCGGGGCTGTGACGCCATGGCCTTGGTGCCTGATGGTTACACGGAACTTGGCGATGCCGATGGCAACCTCGGCGCCGGCTATCTTCCGCATTTCACCTGGACGTTCGATTATCCGGCCAAAACGCTGTGGCGCGAGTCTTCCAACTGGAAGGCCGCATCGCAGCTGCGCCCGCTACACATGAGCTTCCCGAAGAATGCAGCGGGCGATCGTTGGTCTGGATTGCCACGCATCACTTTGAACATTGCCGGCCAGCCGCTGGACTTTCTCCTGGACACCGGCGCCACCGCAAAACCCACGCCAGCCGGGCTGGAAGCTAGCCACATCGATACCGCCCGTGGTATCGGCGTAACGTCCTACATCACCACCAGCATGCTTGAGCGCTGGCACCGCGAACATCAAACATGGCGCCTGGTCGACAAAGGCGATGCATTGATGGACGGGATGCGCATCATCGAAGTTCCTTCTGTAGAGATCGCGGGCTGGTCGGTCGGACCGCTGTGGTTTACCGAACGTCCGGACGGTGCATTCGATGAACACACAGGAATTAGCCAGTACATGGACGGTCCCGTCGTCGGTGCCGCCGGTGCCAACCTCTGGCAGAACTTCGTCATGACGCTCGACTATTCGCATGACACCGCATGGCTTGCGTGTGCAGACTGTAAGTCTTCTGTTGGCACTCCTTGATCAGCGTTTTCGACGCTGACGGCGGCGCTCCTACAACAGCCCCTCGCGCTTGACCGCCAGGTAGCGTTCCACCAGCGCGGCGGGCAGTTGGGCGGTGGTGACGTCGAGCACCATCACGCCGTGGCCGCGCAGGGCGTCGTGGGCGGCGGCGCGTTGTTCCAGGTAGCGGGCAATGGCGCCGGCGTGGATGGCGCCTGTCAGGTCGGTGACTTCGCTCTCCAGCGCATGGTCGAGATCCGATTCACGCAGGCTGGCCACGCAGACCAGGTGGCGGCGACGCAGCAGGTGGACGGCCACCAGCAGGTCCTCGATGTCCTCGTCGCGCACGTTGGTGACCAGCATCACCAGCGCGCGGCGGCGCTGGCGTGCGGACAGTTCGGTCGCCATCGCCAGGTAATCGCTGGCCAGGGGTGCGGGCTGGAGGTCGTAGCTGGCGCGCAGCAAGGTGTCGATGCCGGCCATGCCGCGCCGTGGCGGCACCCAGCGCGGCTGTTCGCCGGTGGACATCAGGCCGGCGGCGTCGCCCTGGCGCAGCGCGAGATACGACACCACCAGCGCGGCGTTGAGTGCGTGGTCGAAATGGGCCAGGCCATCCTCGCGTGCCAGCATGCGCCGGCCGGTATCCAGCAGTAGCACCAGCTGCTGGTTCTTCTCGTCCTGGTATTCGCGCGAGATCAGCTTGCGCGCGCGCGAGGTCGCCTTCCAGTCGATCTGGCGCAGGCTGTCGCCGACCCGGTACTCGCGCATCTGGTGGAAGTCGGTGCCTTCGCCGCGACGCCGCTTGATGTGCGCGCCGACCAGCCGCGAAGCCTGGTCGGCGCTGAACAGCGCCAACCGCGCCAGCGGCGCGAAATCCGGATACACGCGCACGGTCTGCGGCAACGGTGCGATGCGCGACTGCCGCCACAGCCGCAGCGGCGAAGACAGGCGCAGCTGCACGCCGGTGAAGTGGGCATCACCACGCGCGGTGGGACGCAGGCGGTAGTGGAACTCCATCGCGCCGTCGCGTGGCACGGCCAGCGTGCGCGGCAGCCCCTGCGACGGCCAAGGGCCCGGATGCAGGTCGAACACGTCCACGCGCTGCGCATGCGCTGGTGATTCGATGCGCAGCAGCACTTCACGCTCCATATCCAAGGCAAGCACTTCGGGCACGCGCCGACGCGCCACCGGGGTCGGCCGACGCCACACGCACACGCCATCGACCAGCGCCAGCAACGCGATGGCTGCGCCGATGAGCTGCCAGGCGAGCAACGGCAGGCCGGCGAACAGCACCGCCAACCCGGACACACCCCAGCCACACAGCAACGCGACCAATGGCCGTGCGGGTCTCATCGCGCGACAGCGCCCATGCCAGCTGCGCAGCCCAGGTAAGCGCAGCGGACCCGAGGTTGAACGCAGCTGGAGTGATTCAGGCATCGAAGCATCCCCCTCACCCCGGCCCTCTCCCCCGCACGCAGGGGAGAGGGGGCAAAGCGGCCCTTCGAAAAGTGCGCGGCTGCGAACCAATTGTCACGCAGTCGAATCGCCATCACTTGCGCGGCGCCTCCACCTTGACCAGCAGCGCGCCGAGCACGTCGTCCGGTGACTGGCCTTCGATCTGCAGTTCCGGCGCCAATGCGATGCGGTGGCGCAGCGCCGGCACGGCGATGTCGCGCACGTCATCGGGCGTCACGAAGTCGCGGCCATTCAACACCGCCTGCGCGCGCGCGGCACGCACCAGCGCGATGCTGCCGCGCGGGCCTGCGCCCAGGGCGATGCCCGGCCAGGTGCGCGTGGCCGCGACCAGCCGTACCGCGTAGTCGATCACCTGCGCGTCCACCTGCACCGCGGCGGTGGCCTGCTGCAGCGCGACCACGTCGGCCGCACCGGCCACGCATTGCACCTGCGACAGGTCGAAGTCCGCGGCGGTGCGGCCGGTGGTGATGGCATCGACCATGCGCTTCTCTTCTTCCAGCGCCGGATAGCCGATCAGGATCTTCAGCAGGAAGCGGTCCAGCTGTGCTTCGGGCAGCGGATAGGTGCCTTCCTGCTCGACCGGGTTCTGCGTGGCCAGGGCCAGGAATGGCGGTGCCAGCGGGAACGACTGGCCTTCGATGGTGACCTGGCCTTCCTGCATGGCCTCCAGCAATGCCGATTGGGTCTTGGCCGGGGCGCGGTTGATTTCATCGGCCAGCAGCAGGTGGGTGAACACCGGGCCGCGGCGAATCTCGAAGCGCTGGCTGCCCGGGTCGAACACCGCATGCCCGGACACGTCCGAAGGCATCAGGTCGGGCGTGAACTGCACGCGCGCGAAGTCCAGCGACAGCGCCCGCGACAGTGCGCGCACCAGCAGCGTCTTGCCCAGACCGGGCACGCCCTCGATCAACACATGGCCACCGGCCAGCAGCGCGATCAGGATCTGGTCCAGCACCTCGGGCTGGCCGATGAAGGCCTTGGCGACCTCGTCGCGCACGGCCGCCACGCGTTCGGCCACATTGCCGGCGGTCGCCCCCGCATCTGCGGCGGGAAGGTCGTTGGGAAGCTCGCTCATAGTCGGTTTCTCATGTGCATCAGCAGGGAAATGCGGTCGGCGAACTCACGGCGTTCGCGCGAGGACGGCACCTGCAACGCGCGTTGCAGGCGTGCGGCAGGCAGGCCGAAACGGTCGGCCAAGGCAGCCGCCTGTGCTTCACCGGTGAGTGCCGCGGCGACCGGATCGCGCCGGCGCAGCCGCATCAAGAACGCCTGGCGCGCGGCGGCATACAGCAGTGCGCCCTTGCCGTAGCGGTACAGGTGCTCGCCACTGGCGCGCACGTGTTCCAGCAGCGAACGGCGCGCGGTGCCCGGCACCGGCAGCACCGGACCGAAGCGCTGTGCGCTGGCCCACAGTCCAGCCAGCAGCGCGAGCAGCAGCGGCAGCCACACCGGCCAACCGCGTTCGACCAGGGTGCGCCACAGCGACGGCATCTGCACGGCGTAGATCAGGTGCACGGTGCCGTGACCGTAGTTGGGCGCCAGGATCTGCCGCGCCAGCACCTGGTGCGGCACATCGCGCAGGCCATTGCGTGCGGGCGTGGTGCCGCGCGGGCCAATACCGTTGCCGAGGAAATCCACATCGGCCAGGACGTCGACATGGCCCTGGCCGTGGGCCAGGCGCGCATAGACGTAACCATCGCGCAGGTTGCCCCACGACAGCTCCGGCTCCACGTCCTCAAACACGAAGCGGCGGTCGCCGCAGAACTCCACGTGTTCGGCTTCACCGGTGACCTGGAATTTCTCGCAGTCGCCCACGCCCATGGCCTGCAGGCCCAGCGCATCGAGCAGCGGCAGGCTTTCGTGCTTGCTCAGCTGCGCGCCCGGTGGCGTACGCACCACCAGGTGCCCGCCACGTTCTACCCAGGCCAGCAGTTCGTCCGCGCGCGCGGCGGTGATGTAGCGCGGGTCGTCCAGCAGCACCAGCGTGTCGCGCCGGCCCAGCGTGCCCACCGCCTGGGTGAAACGCGGGCGTGATTCGGCCTGGATGCCATCGGCGCGCAGCGACTGCTTGAGTGCGTACAGCGGATTCCACGCGGCCTCACCCATCGGCGGCAGGTCGATCCGGCGTTCGACGCGCTCGTAATTGACCGCGAACCAGGCCATCAGCACGAACAGGAATGCGCCGCCGCCCAGCAGCATCAGCCCGCCCCTGGCGCCGCGCGTGCTCTCGCTCATGCGCCCCACCGATAGCGTGCCTGCAGGTCGCCCAGCAGCCTGTCGAATTCGGCGTCATCGGGCAGGCGCTGCGCGTAGGCGGCGTACTGCCAGGTACGCACCATGCGTGCGAACAGGCCGCGATCGGCATCCTCGGGCTGGCGCCGCGAGAAACGCAGGCATTCGGATTCGGTCGCGCCCGGCGGCAGCACCACGCCGGCACGCTGGGCCATCGCCTCGACACTGGCGCGATACAGCAGCGCCAGCGCGTGGCGGTGCTCGCCCCGTGCCCACAGCTGGCGTGCGCTGGTGGCGATATCGTCGGGCAGGCGTTCCGGCAGTGCCATCGCGGTCACGGTGGCCTCGGCCAGCACCGGGCGCGGGGTCCGCACGCCGCGCATCCACGGCCACCAGTGCCTGGCGCTTGCCACGATGAAGATCACCACCAGCGCCAGCAGCATCCACAGCCCCCATTCGCCGATGAAGGCCAGCACGCCCTGCAGGCCGCGCAACCAGCTCAGGTCCGGCGGCTTGGTCTCCGGTGCTGGCGCCTGCGGTTTGCGCTGCCAGTGGCGGTCGATGCGGTGACGGTCGAACAGCGGGTCGCGGTACGCCTGCTGCACGGCCTTGCGGAACCCGCGGTCGTCCGCGCGCTCATCGCCGAACACTTGCTCCACGCCGGGCGGTTTGGGCGTGTCTTCCGTGTCGGTGCCTGCGTCCTGCGCACGCGCCGGCGATAGGCCCGCACCGAGCAGCACGCACACCAGCAGCAGCGGCGTGGCCGCATCCAGCAACCGCTGGCGCAGGCGACGGAAGGCGATCTCCACGTCCCACGCTTCGATCTGGGTCCGCCGATTGAGATACAGGCCAAAGCCCGCGCCGACGAAGAACGGTTCGATCAGCCCCACGCCCAGCCAGAAGAACGCGTTGAACCCCAGCTGCGCCCACAGCGGCGGCATGCTGATCATCGCCAGGCCGGCGCGCGCGGCCTCGGGCAGGTAATCGATCGGGATGAACATGAAGACCAGCGCGATGCCGGCCAGGGTCAGGGCCAGCTGGAACCCCAGGCACACCAGCGACAGCATCGCCGCGTTGCCGTAGATGGTGCTCCCCAGCACCTTGCGCCGCGCGCGCAGGCGCGCACCGGTGTCGCCTTCCAGCAGTTCGATCGGCAGGAACAGGCTGCGCGCCATGCTGAAGCGTCGCCAGGTCAGGTAGCCCAGCATCGGCCGCCAGCCCCAGCGCAGCTGCGCGGCCAGGGTCTGGCGCACGGTCGGCGCTTCGCCGAACACGCCGCGCGAGATCACGAACAAGGGAATGCGGTCGAACACCGGCTTGATCCACCACAGCACCAGGCAAGAGGCCAGCGGCATCGACAGCGCCCACGCCCCGGCGTTGACCAGCACGAACACCGGCACGGCCAGCCACAGCCACGGCAGCCACACCGCACGCGCATGGCGGCGGACCAGCGCGGTGCCCAGCTCGACCGCTTCCCACGGCGAGCGCGCGCGTAACTCGACCGTCAGCTGTTCAGCGCGCATCGCCATCCTTGTCCACGCGGTTGCGGCCACCGCGCCACAACCAGGCCAGCACGCCGCTCCACAGCACGCCCGCTACGGTGTACTTGACCAGATACGGCACGCTGGCGATCGACGACCAGAACGCCTCGATGAAGGCCGCCACCAGCAGCATGAAGGCCACGCCCATGCACAGCCGCGCGCCTTTCATCCCGGCCTCGACCAGGGCCTGGCCGCGCGTGCGCCGGCCCGGCGCCAGCCAGTGCAGGCCCAGCTGCAGGCCGGCACCGCCGGCAATCACGATCGCGGTGAGTTCGAACGCGCCATGCCCGCAGACGAAACTCCACAGCGGCCCGCCCGATCCGATCTGGGTCAGGTAGCCGAACACCGCGCCGATGGTCATGCCGTTGCTGACCAGCACCACGATGCTGCCCACGCCCACCAGCAGGCCGCTGGCGAAGGTCTGCAGGCCGATGCCGATGTTGTTCATGATGTAGTAGCCGAACATCTGCCAATCACCACCGCTGTCGCGGCCGATGCGTGGATTGGATGGGTCGTACATCTGTTCCATCTGCGCGACCTGCACCGGGTCCATGAAGGCGTGGATCAGCTCCGGACGGTATTGCAGCAGCACCGTGATCCCCACCAGCGGCAACGCGAACAGCACCAGCGCCACCCACATGCATAGCGCCTCGCTGCGCACCAGCCGCGGGAACCCGGCCATCAGGAATTCCAGCGCCGCGCGCCAGCGCACCGGTGGCGTGCGATAGAGCACCTGGTGACCCTGTTCCAGCATGTCCTGCAGCCGCGTGGTGACCTGCGGGCTGTAGCCACGCCGGCGGGCGAGCGACAGCTGCTGGGCAATGCGCCGATAGCGCTGCGGCATGGCGTCATCGCCCAGCACGCCGGTGTTGCGCGCGCCCTGCGCGCGGCGCGCATCGGCACGGGTGTGCAGCCAGATCTCGAATTCGGACCACTCCCGCTGGTGACGGGCGACGAACTGCTCCTGCCTCATCGTCGCCCCAACAACCAGTTGGCCATGCCGAACAGGCGCAGCACGCCGGCTGGACCACGCGCCGAGGTCAACGGTTCGGCCAGATCGGCCAGTTCGGCCTGGCGCTCGGGCGTGAGCCGCGGCGCGCGTTCGCCGAAAGCGACGATGGCGGCCTGTTCCTCCGGCCGCAGCGTGGCCGGCGGCACGAACACCGCATTGACCGGCGCCTGGCCGCTGCGCTCTCTGCGTTCGGCATGGACCACCAGCGTGCCGGCCGCCAGGTCGCCGAGCCGGCGCGCGCAAGGGTCGACCAGGCTCACCAGCAGGCCGGCGGCATAGGCGAACGGCAGCATGTCCACCACCCGCAGCAGGTTGCGGGTAATGGCCGCCGGCCAGCCGATCGGCGCGCCGTTGGCCAGGACCACGCGCAGGCCCATCGTTCGCTTGCCCAGAGTCTGCCCGTGCCACAACGCTTCGAGCACGATCATGTAGCCCCACTGGACCAGGAACGCGGCAATCAGCGTCAGGCCGCTACCCAGCTTGCCCAGCAGCCCCAGCAGCAGCGAGATCACGAACATCAGCGCGATGCGCACCACCAGGTCCACGCCCCAGGCGACCGCACGCGGCACCGGGCCGGCCGCAGGCAGCTGCAGCGCCACGCCTTCGGGCGTGATGACTTCACGATAGGTATCCAGCACGGGCCCACGCACCGCCTGCGGCACTGCCGTCATTGCGATCCCCGATTGCGTGCCTGCTGGCGACGGTCCATGCCCAACTTCGTCCCTGATGCTCCGGGCCAGACTGTAGCCGCCCACGCCGTGCTTGCCCATCCCGGCGGCGATCGACACGCCTTAAAATGACGCCATGTCGCAGCCGTCCGTCCTGGCCTGCCGCAGCGGCTGCGCCGCCTGCTGCACCGCGCCGTCCATCAGCTCGCCGATCCCCGGAATGCCATACGGCAAGCCGGCCGGCGTGCCCTGCGTGCAGCTGGATGACGCCCTGCGCTGCCGCATCTTCGGCCAGCCCGAGCGCCCCGCCGTGTGCGCCAGCCTGCGCCCGGACGCGGCCATGTGCGGCATCTCGCGCAGCGAGGCGATGGCGTACCTGCGCGACCTGGAAGCCGCCACGCGTCCGTCATCCCAGGCGCACAGCTGACGCGTCAGCGCACCGTGCCCGAGGCGCGTTCGCGACGCGAGGTGAAAAACTTCCTGATCCCCGCCACCAGCGCGATCACGCCGACGAACAGCAGCTTGCCCAGCTTGGCCAGGATCAGGCCGAACTTGGCCAGCAGGCCGGTCTTCGCTGCAAGCCCACCGCCGATCAGCGCGGCCACCCCGTAGGCAGCCACCTTGTCGGTCGAAGGATTGTGGTCGGCATAGCGCGCGCCGGCATTGAAGTCGGTCATCGGCAGCAGCTGCTGCATGCCCGCCTGCACCAGTGGCAGCTCGTCCATGCCCGATACCGCGTTGAGGCTCAGGTAGCCGTTCCGGCCCAGCACGCGGATGTCGTAATTGAGCGTGTGCGACGACTCGCCATTGAAGGCCAGCTCCTTGGCCCAGTACAGCTTCTTGGACCCGGCGTCGTAACGCGGCGGCACCGCCCAGCCCACCAGGTCCACGCGGCCATAGCCGGCTTTCTCGCGCGCGGCGTTGGCTTCCTGGGTGCCTTCCTTCATGGTCTTGAGCAGGTCGTCGTAGTCGATCTTGGCCGCGTCGGCATCGGACACGTAGCCTTCGGCCTCATAGGTCACCACCACCGCCCAGCTGCCGGTTTCTTCCAGCGATGGATGGGTCGGCACGACCATGCCCAGCACGCTGTCGTCCTCCGGGTTGCCCCACAGCTGCTCCAGCACCTTGCGGGTGTCGGCCTTGTCCAGGTAACGGAACTGCGGCCCCAGGTTGAAATGCGCGCCGGCTTCGGCCACCTCGACCTCGCCACTGCGCAGATGCAGGCTGTCGATCAGCTGCCTGGCCTGGTCCGGTACGTCCTGCGCGAAGGCAGGAACGGCAAGCGCCAGCGTGCACGCGGCCAGCAGGCCACGGACTGTGTTCTTCATTGGTCTTTCCCCATCGTCCTTGAGGGCATCCCCATGCCCGGTGCCGCGAAGTGTCGCGTGCGCCGGGGCTTACTGACAATAGGGTCAGGTGTCGTCCTGGGCCAGGTACTGGTCCTTGATCCGCACGTAGTGCTGGGCCGAATACAGCAGGCCTTCGATGTCCTTGTCCGACAGCTGGCGCGCCGGCCGGGCCGGGTTGCCGACCCACAGCTCGCCGCTGCCAACCCGCTTGCCCGGGCCGACCACCGCGCCGGCGCCGATGAAGGCATGCTTCTCGATCACCGCGCCATCCAGGATGCACGCGCCCATGCCGATCAGGCAGGCATCGCCAATCGTGCAGGCATGGATGATGGTGCCGTGGCCGACAGTCACGTCCTCGCCGATCAGGGTCGGATAACCGCCCTTGTTGTAAGGACTCTCATGGCTGACGTGGATGATGGTGCCGTCCTGGATGTTGGTGCGTGCACCGATCCGGATATGGTTGACGTCGCCGCGGATCACCGTCGCCGGCCACACCGACACGTCATCGCCCAGCACCACATCGCCGATCACGGTGCAGGCCGGGTCCACGTACACGCGTTGCCCCAGCAGTGGGCGCTTGTCCTTGTACGGACGCAAATTCGTATTGGATGGCATGACCGCATTGTAGTGCGCCGGGTCCGTCATCGAGCGCCTACACTCGCCGCATGAATGCCCCAGCCGACGCCAGCACGCCCGCCAGCAACACGGCATCAGCCGCAGACAACACGGCTGCGGGGCCGGATGACGCTGGTGCACCCGCGAGCACGGCGATCCACGACCTTGCCCCCACGCTGGACCGGCTGCGCACCGGCTGGCTGACGCACAGGCCGTCCATCGCCCAGCGGCGCGAAGACCTGGCGCGGCTGCGCCGATGCTTCAAGGACCGGATCGAGGAAATGGCCGCCGCCATCAGCGCCGACTTCGGCCATCGCAGCCGCGAGGAAAGCCTGATCGCCGATGGCATGACCGTGCTGGCGGAGATCGACCACCTGCGCCGTCACCTGCGCGCATGGACGCGGCCGCGCCGGGTCGCCGCGGGCTGGCGCCTGTGGCCCGCGCGCGCGCAACTGCGCCACCAGCCGCTGGGCGTGATCGGCGTGGTGGCGCCATGGAACTACCCGATCAACCTGGCACTGGTACCACTGGCCACGGCCATCGCCGCCGGCAACCATGTCTTCCTCAAGCCTTCGGAAATCACCCCACGCACCAGCGCCTTCCTGGCCGACCTGCTGGCGCAGGTCTTTCCGCCCGAACGCGTCGCGGTGGCCCAGGGAGGGGCCGAGGTGGGGCAGGCCTTCTGCGCATTGCCGTTCGACCACCTGGTGTTCACCGGGTCCACCGTTACCGGGCGCAAGGTCGCCGAGGCCGCCGCGCGCAACCTGACCCCGGTGACGCTGGAGCTGGGCGGCAAGTCGCCGGCCATCGTGTGTGCCGATTACCCGGTGGACGCGGCCGCCGCGCGGCTGGCCACCGGCAAGTGGTTCAACGCGGGCCAGACCTGCATTGCCCCGGATTACGTGCTGATCGACCGGCCACGACGCTTCGCGCTGGTGCAGGCCCTGCGCGAACAGGTCACCCAGCGCTACGGCACCGTGGGCGCCGACGGCGACCTGGCGTGGATCGTCAATCAGCAGCAATTCGCGCGGCTGCGGGACTACCTCGACGACGCGGCGGCACGCGGCACGGAGATCATTCCGCTGGCCGAAACCCGCGGCGAGACCGGGCGCCTGCTGCCGCCGACCGTCCTGCTCGATCCGCCGCCGGAAGCCACGGTGATGCAGGAGGAAATCTTCGGGCCGCTGCTGCCGGTCCTCTGCTACGACAGCCTGGACGAGGCGCTGGCGATCGTGGCCAGGCAGCCCAGGCCGCTGGCGCTGTACCCCTTCAGCCACGACCGTCGCGCGCTGGATCGCATCCTGGGAACCGTGGTGGCCGGCGGCGTGACCGTCAACGGCACGCTGCTGCATTTCACCGCCACCGGGCTGCCGTTCGGCGGCGTGGGCGCCAGCGGCATGGGCGCCTACCATGCACGCGCCGGCTTCGATGCAATGGGCCACAGGATGCCGGTGCTGTGGCAGCCACGCTGGGCACTGAGTGATCGCCTCAAGCCGCCTTACACCTCCATCGCCGGCCTGCTGAAATTGCTGCTGCGCTAAGTGCCGTCTGCCAGACCACCGCACGGCGCCCGTGCACGTCGTGCTGTTCCATTGCCCCTGTGGACGGCACCATAGGCGGCCGTCCCACCCCTGCAGAACCCGGATTCCCATGAAGATCGCCAGCTGGAACGTCAACTCGCTCAACGTGCGCCTGCCGCACCTGGAACAGTGGCTGCGCGATTTCGGCCCCGATGTCGTCGGCATCCAGGAAACCAAGCAGGAAGACCACAAGTTCCCCGATGCGGCATTAGTCGCGGCCGGCTATCGCAGTGTGTTTTCCGGGCAGAAGACCTACAACGGCGTGGCGTTGCTGGCGCGCGGCGCCATCGAGGACGTGCAGATCGGCATCCCCGGCTTCGACGACGAACAGAAACGCGTCATCGCCGGCACCATCGATGGCATCCGGGTGATCAACCTGTACGTGGTCAACGGCCAGGACGTGGGCACCGACAAGTACGCCTACAAGTTGCGCTGGCTGGCGGCGGTGCACGACTGGATCAAGGCCGAACTGGCGGTGCATCCGCAGCTGGTGGTGCTGGGCGATTTCAACATCGCCCCCGACGCCCGCGACGTGCACGACCCGGCGGTGTGGAACGAAGACCACATCCTCACCTCCACCGCCGAACGCGCCGCATTGCAGGGCCTGCTCGACCTGGGCCTGCACGATGCCTTCCGCCTGCACCATGACGATGCCGGCATCTTCAGCTGGTGGGATTACCGGATGGCTGGCTTCCGCCGCAACCTGGGCCTGCGCATCGACCTGACGCTGGTGTCGGACGCCTTGAAGTCACGCGCCACCGCCGCCGGCATCGACCGCGAGCCGCGCACCCTGGAACGCCCCAGCGACCACGCACCGGCGTGGGTGCAGATCGACTGAATCCAATTCAGCACGACAGACAGGAAAAAGCCCGGGACCAGCCCGGGCTCTTCCACCCCGTCGTTCGAACCGCAGGCGCGTCAGCGCACGCTCTTGCGGGTGAACAGGTTGACGATGGCAAGCAGGATCACCGCACCGAGCAGCGACCACAGGAACGATGAAACCGACACGCCATCGTTGATGCTGTGCCCTGTCAGGAATCCGGCGATGGCGGCACCCACGATGCCGACCACGATGTTGAGGATGATGCCCTGCTGCGCGTTGCGACGCATGATGATGCTGGCCAGCCAGCCGACCACGCCGCCGATAATCAACCAGATGATGATGCCCATAGCCGTTCTCCCAGATTCGGTGAGTGGATGCCCCGCGCCGCAGGGCGCCCGACGATTGAGCGTGCGTGTCCGTGAAACCGCCGTATACGAGTCGCCTGGCGTGAGGCCGGAAGCAGGGAGCGGACGTGCTTTCCCCGCCGCCATGCGATGCAGGCCTTCACAAGCGGGCAGCTGCCGGCGGGCCGCTTGCCGGCCACATGGACGAACGCCTGCACATGGCTGAATCACCGGAAAGCTTTTTTTCAGAACAGCGGATCGGGCCGTTGCAGGTCTGGTGGACCGACCATCCCCCGCGCAGTTCCGGCGAGCCGACTGCGCGCCCGCTGCTGGAGAGCTGGTTCCACCTGGCGCCCGGCGCGCTGCCACTGCGGCGCGATGCGCGCGGCAAGCCACGCCTTGAGGGCACGCTGGCGCCACATGATGTCAGCTGGAGCCATAGCGGCGATGCGCTGCTGCTGGCGACCGGCCCGGGCGTGGAAGTGGGCGCCGATATCGAACGCCTGCGCCCACGCCCACGTGCCCTGGAGCTGGCCGCGCGCTTCTTCACCCGGGCCGAGACCGCGTCATTGCACGCGTTGGCCGAGGCCGACCGCAACCTGGCGTTCCTGCGCCTGTGGTGCGCCAAGGAAGCGGTGTTGAAGGCGCATGGGCACGGCATTTCCTTCGGCCTGCAGCGGCTGGAATTCGCCCCGATCCGTGCCGACGCACCACTGCAGCTGGTGGCCTGCGATCCACAGCTGGGCGCGCCGGACGACTGGACCCTGCACCAGTGGCAGCCACATCCGCATTACCTGGCCGCAGTGGCATGGCGCGCCCGTCCCGCGGGATGAAGCCAAGCACCCCCGGCGCGGGCCTGCGATAATCCCCACCGATGACCCACGACTCCCTGCCCCCTGGCCTGGACGCGCCGCTGCGCGACGGGCTGGCCGACCTCGGCCTGTCACCCGACCTGGTACCGCCGCTGCTGGCCTACCTGACGCTGCTGGTGCGCTGGAACGGCACCTATAACCTCACCGCCGTGCGCGACCCGCGGCAGATGGTCACCCGCCATCTGCTCGATTCGCTGGCCATGCACCGTTTCGTTTCGACCGGCACCCTGGCCGACCTGGGCACCGGCCCCGGCCTGCCCGGCATCCCGCTGGCCATCGCCCACCCGCAGCTGCAGGTGACGCTGGTGGAGAGCAACGGCAAGAAGGCCCGCTTCCTGCGCGAGGCCGTGCGCCAGCTCAAGCTGACCAATGCCAGGGTCGCCGAAAGCCGCGCCGAGGCACTCGACGAACCGGCCGCCTACGACCACCTGACTGCCCGTGCGCTGGACACCCTGGACGGCATCATCGAAGTCGGCGGACACCTGCTCAAACCCGACGGCACCCTGCTGGCGATGAAGGGCGTGATGCCGCATGACGAAATCGCCGCACTGCCCGCTGGCTGGTCGCTGGTGGATGCCGTTCCCCTGACCGTGCCGGGCCTGGACGGCGAACGTCACCTGGTCACGGTGGGACGCGCCGCGGCGAAACCCGCATAATCCCCGGCTCCACCGTTTCCCCAAAGAGCCGAACGCATGGCCCGCATCATCGCCATCGCCAACCAGAAGGGCGGCGTCGGCAAGACCACAACCGCCGTCAACCTGGCCGCCGCGCTCGCACGCACGCCCCAGCGCGTGCTGCTGGTGGACCTGGATGCCCAGGGCAACGCCACCATGGGCAGCGGCGTGGACAAGCGCGAGATCGAGGCCTCGACCTTCGAAGTCCTGCTGCAGGAAAGCGAGCCGCGCGCGGCGATCGTGCGCACCGGCGAAGACTTCGACCTGATGCCGGCCAACATCGACCTGACCGCCGCCGAGATCCAGCTGATGGATGCCAGCGCACGCGAGCAGCGCCTGAAAGCCGCACTGGAACCCCTGCGCCCGGATTACGACTGGATCATCATCGACTGCCCGCCGGCGCTGTCGCTGATGACGCTCAATGCATTGACCGCCGCCGATTCGGTGCTGGTGCCGATGCAGTGCGAGTACTACGCGCTGGAAGGCCTGAGCGCGCTGATGGACACCATCAACGCCATCCGCGGCCGGCTCAACCCGACGCTGGAAATCGAAGGCGTGCTGCGCACCATGTTCGACGTGCGCAACAACCTGGCCAACGCGGTGTCGGCCGAACTCACCGAGCATTTCGGCGACAAGGTGTTCCGCACCATCGTGCCGCGCAACGTGCGCGTGGCCGAAGCCCCCAGCCACGGCCAGAGCATCGTCGGCTATGACCGCACCTCGCGCGGTGGCGTGGCCTATCTTGGCCTGGCCGGCGAGATCCTGCGCCGGCACAAGGAGCGCAACCGGCCCGCGCATGTCCCCATGGAGACCCATTGATGTCCGCCCCGAAGAAGCGCGGCCTTGGCCGCGGCCTGGAAGCGCTGCTCGGCCCCAAGGGCGCCGAAACCCCGCCGACCGAGGCCCAGCCCGGTGAAACCCTGCGCAACGTGGCGGTCGGCCAGCTGCAGCCCGGCAAGTACCAGCCGCGCATGGCGATGGACCCGTCCAAGCTGGACGAACTGGCCGACTCGATCCGCGCCCAGGGCGTCATCCAGCCGATCGTGGTGCGGGCCAACGACACGGGCGGCTATGAAATCGTCGCCGGTGAACGCCGCTGGCGCGCCTCGCAACTGGCCGGCCTGGCCGAAGTGCCGGTGGTGGTGCGCGAACTCGACGACCGCACCGTCATCGCGATGGCGCTCATCGAGAACATCCAGCGCGAAGACCTCAATCCGCTGGAAGAGGCGCAGTCGCTGCAGCGCCTGATCAGCGAATTCTCGCTGACCCACGGCCAAGCGGCCGAAGCGGTCGGCCGCTCGCGCGCGGCGGTGTCCAACCTGCTGCGCCTGCTGGAACTGCCGCCGGCGATCCGCGCCCTGCTCGAAGCGCGCCGCCTGGAAATGGGCCACGCCCGTGCCCTGCTGACCCTCTCGCCCGAACTGGCCAGCAAGCTGGCCAGCGAAGCGGCCGACGAAGGCTGGTCGGTACGCGAAGTCGAACACCGCGCTTCGCAGTTCGCCGCCGGCCGGGTACCGGTCAACGGCAAGAAGAAGCCCGCCAAGACCACGCCGCAGGCCGATATCGCCTCGCTGCAGAACGAGTTGTCCGAAACCCTGGGCACCACGGTGGCGATTGCCCACGGCCGCAACGGCAAGGGCAAGCTGGTCATCCACTACACCGACCTGGACACCCTGGAAGGCGTGCTGGAACGGCTGCGCGGCAAGCGCGAGTAAGTCTGTACGGAGTCCCGTAGAGCGCAGCTTGCTGCGCTGGGGCATTCCGCAGCCGTCGTTCCGAAATGCAGCCGAGCAAGCTCGGCTCTACAAGAACGCGCTGCTGCAGGCCTGATGCCCGCTCAACGCGTCATCGCATCGCCTGCGGCCGCCGCATGGCTGGATGGCGCCGACGACTGCCCATCGCGCACGCGTTTGCGTTCGTTGATCTTCTCGCGGGCCGCGTGTTCGCGCGCACCGACCACCATCTCGGTCAGCCACTTCACCAGCACCGCCGTATAGATGCGCTGCACCGGCTTCTCCGAGAACGCATGATCGGCACCGGCGATCACGCGCGAGGTGCGTGAGCGGGCACGGGTGAAGGCAGACATGTAGTTGTCGATCACCTGGTGCGGGATGATCTGGTCCAGTTCGGCTTCGACGATCAGCGCGTCGCCCTGGAAATCGGCGCAGGCGCGCAGCGCGCGGTTGTCCTGCCAGGCCACCTGGCGATGACGGAACGGGACCAGGTCCGGGTCCTGGTGCAGCTGACGCTTGGGCAAGGCCCAGTCTTCATCCTTGTACAGCGCCGGCGTGCGCAGGGCGAGCCAGCGTACCGGCCGCAACGAGGACAGGATCGCGGCCAGATAGGCGCCGTAACTGATGCCGACCACGGTGATCGCGTTCTCGTCCACGTTGGGCTGCTGCACGAACCAGTCATAGGCCGCCAGCAGGTCATCCAGGTTCTGCTGGCGCGTCACCCGCTCCAGCATCTGCGCGTCACCTTCGTGGCCACGCAGGTCGAAAGTCAGGCAGACCACGCCCAGGCCGGCGGCCTCGCGCGCACGCGCCAGGTCATGGTCCTGGCTGCCACCCCAGCCATGCACGAACAGCACCCCGGGCAGCGCACGCGCCGGTGCCAGCAAGGTGCCGGAAAGTTGGTCCGCATCGACGGGAAAACCGATGTGTTCAAGGGTCACGTCCATCGCCGACGACCCTAGCGTATTTGGTCAGGCGGCCGAGTGAAGCCACTTCGCCCTGGAAGTACACCACCGCATCGCCGGGCACCGGCTCGTCGTCCCAGGTCTCGTAGGTCATTGCATCCAGCCACGGCACCGACGGTTCGGCGGCCAGCACTTCCAGCGCCAGGATCTCGGCCGGGCTGGCCCCGCCAAACCGCCATGACTGCTCCAGCACGCCGCAGCGCTCCACGCCCTGCGCATCGCACCCGTGCACCACGTCGTAATTGCGGCGCGAGGCGAAGAATCCGGGATAAGCCGACGCAATCTGCGCTTCGTAATGCTGGACCTTGGCGATGGCGGCAGCCGCTTCCAGCGGCAGCGGCACGTGCCGCAGCTGATCCAGGCCGCCCCGCGCCACGCGCAGGACCGAACCGCCATAGACGGTATCGCCCCTCGGCGTTTCCACGGTGCGCTGGGTGCCGAAATAGGCGATGGCATCTCCGCCCACCTCCACGCAGCCGATGCTGAAGGTCAGTGCGGACTCCAGGTTGGTTTCCGCGACCACGCCATCGGCGATCTCCGCATCCGCGACATCGGCCAGCCACGCCTCCAGCCCGACGGTCGATGCCAGCACCTTCTGCCCGTTGCCGCCGCGCGCATGGGCCAGCTTGCAGCGCACCTTGCCCAGCGGCAGCAGCTGCCTCACGGCCGTGCGCAGATCGTGGCGGGTGAACACCGAATAGCCGGGCAGCACCGCATCACCCAGGGCTTCGCCCAGCGTGGCTTGCCAACCCTCGGGCGCGCCACGACCCGCCTCGACCAAACCGTGGGTCACCAACTTGCTGGCCACGAAGGCCAGCGGCACCACGCCGCCAAACAGGTCCCGTGCGCAGGTGATGCCAAGCATTGCCGCGTCCTCGCAGGTCAGCGTTTCCATGGGAATGAAATAGCCAGGCAGCCCAAGCAAGGCTTGTTCGCGGAATCCCCGGCCCATCAGCGATGCCAGGCGCCGGCCGAAGCAGGCCACGCTGGCCCGTTCGTGCGGCGCACGCGCCGAGTCGGTGAACAGCGGCGTGACCGGCGGCGCATGCAGCATCGGCATCGGCGCTGCGAACGCGTGTAACGGCTGGAGATCGACGATGGCGGCCATGGTTTTCCCTTGCCTGCGGAGGGGACAGCGATGCGGACACGCGCAAGGCGGCCCGAGGCGGAGCGTTCACGATCGAACGCGAAGGTGCGCGGGACTGCGTGGTGCGTTTGCAGGTGGTCGCCGGATGGCCCGGCACGTTGGAACGATGGCTTGCAGTGCGTTACCGCAACAGGCGGGAACGCTGGATCGACCAACTGGTGCTTCCGTGCCGCGCCAGCAGCTGATCGACAGCGATCTCCAGTGCAATGGGATTGCGGGACTGCGCTTCGAGTTCCATGAACAGCCGGGCGAATCCCTGCCACCAGCTGTCCTCGCTGACATAGCGGTGCTGGGTCGCGCTCAGATAGGCCTGCACCCGGGTCAGCGCGCCAGCCAGATCGCTGACGGCGCCGGGAAGCTCCGGAACAGGCGTGACCTGCGCAAGCAAATGCGGGTGTCCATCAGCCATGCAGGAGTGATAGCACGCCTGCGTAAATCCGGCGCGAAGCCCACGCTGCCGCGCCGATCACGATGCGGCAACACGTCGCGACGCATCGTGCCGGGATGTCACGGTGGAGATTCCATCTGGTCATGACGGTAATGCGCGAAGTGTGCAGCGCATTCCACAGGACACACGGGCGCCGGGGCATTCACCCCTCACGATGGGTTTCACCCATCCGTGGTGTACGACCGAGGGCGCAGCCATGCATCAGGCACAACTGGACCTGCAACTGAACCTGCTCCACGACAAGGTCGCGGCCGGCGCGCCGCTGGAGCAGGCCTTCTTCGATGACTGCGCCGCCGATGCGGCCGCGATCCTGCAGCACGTGGAAGATGCCGCGCAGGCGCGCCACGCGATCGAGCGGATCGGTGCGATCTTCGATGAGCTGGGCGTGGACGCGCAGCGACTGCTGTCGGCAGGCCAGCGCCATCCGCTGCCGCCGTGCTGATGTCGCCCCGACGAAGACCGCCTGCAAGCGCGCGCTTGCACGACAAGCGCGACCGCAGGCTGTGCGCGGGTCAGTCGCTCTGCAGTTCAGCCACGAAATCGTAGGCGTCGCCGCGATAGAACGAACGGGTGAACTCCACCACCCGGCCATCGGCCAGGAACGCGCGACGCTCGACCAGCAATCCGGGCGCACCGGATTCCAGGTGCAACAACTGCGCCGGCTCTGCGTCCAGCGCCACCGCGCGCAGGCGTTGCAGCGCGCGGCGCGGGCGATGGCCGTAGGTGTCCAGCGCCTCGTACAGCGACGCCCCGATCCGCTGCGGCTCGGGCAGCAGCGCGTGCGGCACCAGGGTGCGTTCGGCCGCAATCGGCGCACCATCGACGTGGCGCAGGCGATAGAGGCGGACCACGCCACTGCCAGGCGACAGGTTCAGTGCCATCGCCTCTTCGGGCGTGACCTCGCCGATGCCGCGCTCCAGGAACGTCACCTGCGGGTTGAGGCCGCGTTCGCGCAGGTCGTCGGTGAAGCTGGTCAGGCGCGAGAAGCTGCGCACGATCCGTTCGGACACGAATGTCCCGGCTCCCTGGCGCTGGCTCAGCAGCCCCTGGTCGATCAGGCCGGACAGCGCCTTGCGCACGGTCACCCGCGACAGCTCCAGTCCAGACGCCAGGTCACGCTCACTGGGCAGGCCGTGGCCCGGGCCGAGCACGCCGGTGTCGATCAGGTGCTGGATGGCGCGCCGCAGGCGCAGATAAGCCAGGGTGCGGCTGGTTTCGGCCGACTGCAGGCGCAGGTATTCGGTAGCGATGGCGGGAAGCATGCCGGGAAAGTACCAATGCGATACCAAGGTTTCAATGATTACTGCATTTTTCACGCGGTCAGGTGTGGGGCTGGGAGCCGTGGTAGCGCGGTGGTATCGTCTTGCCCGCTCTCTTCTTCCAACAAGGCTTTGCCGTGACTGCCAAGACCGTACCCGTGGACAGCTTCGACCTGGTGATCTTCGGTGGCACCGGCGACCTGGCCCTGCGCAAGCTCCTGCCCGGCCTGCTGCGCCGCTATGCCGATGGCCAGATCCCGCAGGACAGCCGCATCGTCGGCGTGGCGCGCGACCCGCAGAACGGCGCCGAGTACCGGGCCAAGGTCGGCGAGGCGCTGGACAAGATCGCCGAAAGCGATCCACTGCTGCGCGCGCGTATCCCTGCCTTCCTGCAACTGCTCGACTACCGCCCGCTGGATGCCACCAAGGACGAAGGCTGGGATGAATTCGGCGAACTGCTCAAGCAGACCGGTGAGGGCCGCATCCGCGTGTTCTACCTGTCCACCAGCCCGAGCCTGTTCGTGGACCTGTGTTCGCGCCTGCGCGATGCCGGCCTGAACAACGGCAACGCCCGCGTCGTGGTGGAAAAGCCGATCGGCAAGGATTCGGCCAGCGCCGCGGCGATCAACGACGCGGTCGGCGCGGTCTTCAGCGAAGCCCAGACCTTCCGCATCGACCACTACCTGGGCAAGGAGACGGTGCAGAACCTGCTGGCGCTGCGCTTTGCCAACATCCTGTTCGAACCACTGTGGAACGCCAACCGGATCGACCACGTGCAGATCACCGTGGCCGAGACCGTGGGCCTGGAAAAGCGCGCTGGCTACTACGACACCTCCGGCGCGCTGCGCGACATGGTCCAGAACCACCTGCTGCAGCTGCTGTGCATGGTGGCGATGGAACCGCCGGCCACGCTGCAGGCCAACGCCCTGCGCGATGAAAAGCTGAAAGTCCTGCGTTCGCTCAAGCCGATCACCGCCGACGACGTCAGCCATGTCACCGTGCGCGGCCAGTACCGCGCCGGTGCCTCGGGCGGCGCGGCCGTGCCGGGCTACCTGGACGAACTGGGCCGCAACGATTCGCGCACCGAAACCTTCGTGGCGATCAAGGCCGAAGTGGCCAACTGGCGTTGGGCCGGGGTGCCGTTCTACCTGCGCACCGGCAAGCGCCTGCCCGAGCGCGTATCGGAAATCGTGGTGGCCTTCCGCCCGGTGCCGCACTCGCTGTTCGACTCCAGCGCCGGTCCGACCCAGCCCAACCGCCTGGTCCTGCGCCTGCAGCCCGACGAGGGCGTCAAGCTGTGGCTGATGATCAAGGACCCGGGCCCGGGCGGCCTGCGCATGAAGTACGTGCCGCTGGACATGAGCTTCGCCGAGGCCTTCGGCGTGCACCAGCCCGAAGCCTACGAGCGCCTGCTGATGGACGTGGTCCGCGGCAACCAGTCGCTGTTCATGCGGCGCGATGAGGTCGAAGCGGCCTGGGCCTGGATCGATCCGATCCTGGAAGCCTGGGAGCAACTGCCCGAAGCACCCAAGTCCTACACCGCCGGCTCCTGGGGCCCGAACGCCGCCGTGGCCCTGATCGAACGTGATGGCCGCACCTGGCACGAGGACACCGGCACGTGAGCCTGGCCCTTCCGCAAAACCTGGCCCAGGTCCACGCCTGCGCCGACCACGACGCGCTGGCCGAAGCCTTGGCCGCCTCGGTCGCCGCTGACCTGCGCGCTGCGCTGGCCGAACGCGGCCGCGCGTCGCTGGCGCTGTCGGGCGGGACCACGCCGTTGCGCTTCTTCCAGGCCCTGTCGGTACAGCCACTGGCGTGGGAGCAGATCCACGTGACCCTGGTCGACGAACGCTGGGTCGACGAGGCCAACCCGCGCTCCAATGCCGCACTGGTCCGCCAGCACCTGCTGTCCGGCGCCGCCGCGGCGGCCAGCTTCCTGCCGCTGTACCGCGATGACGCTGGCGGCCCGGAACAATCCCTGGCCGCGCTGGAAACGGCACTGGCCGACCTGCCGCTGCCACTGGACGTGGCCGTGCTGGGCATGGGCACCGATGGGCATACGGCCTCGTTCTTCCCCGGCGGTGACTGGCTGGACCGCGCCCTGGACCCGGCCGGCCGCGCCAGGGTCGTGCCCATGCATGCCCCGGCCGCGGGCGAGCCGCGCATCACCCTGACCCTGCCGGTGCTGGCCGCTGCCCGCCATCTGTACCTGCATATCGAAGGGGAACAGAAGGCCCAGGTGCTGCGCGAGGCCCTGGCCGCGCCGGCCGGCCCGCCCATTGCCGCGGTCCTGCATGCGACTAAAGCCCCAGTCCAGACCTACTGGTGTCCTTGAGGCCGGGCTGGTCGGCCTGCTTATAATGCGGACAGCCACAGCCTGAACGGATGTGGCGACCGGGCGCCCCCACGACCGGAACATTCGTCAATCCCGAGTGTTTTCAGCCACGCCGCTCGACGGCGCTGCCAAAGGTGGACTGTGCGCAATTACGACCTGGAATTCCTCAAGCGCTTCTCGATGGTGATCGGCTTTCTTGGCCTGGTCACCGTGGGGCTGATCATCGGCGCGTACTTCCTGTCCAAGACCATTCCGCCGGAAGTCTCGCCGGTGGCGGCCAAGCAACTGGAAGCGCGGATCACACCGGTCGGCGCGGTCTACGCCGGCAGCACCGGTGCCGCCGCCCAGGCAGCAGCCGCTGCGGCCGCTGCCGCGGCCCAGGCCGCGCAAGGCGCCTACGGCGGCACCCTGGATGGCAAGACGGTCTTCGACCAGCTCTGCACCGCCTGCCATACCGCCGGCATCGGCAACGCGCCCAAGCTGGACGCCGCCGGGTTCGGCGCGCGCCTGTCCAAGGGCAAGGACACGCTGTACAAGCACGCCATCGAAGGCTTCACCGGCCCCGATGGCGGCGTGATGCCGCCCAAGGGCGGCAACGCGGGCCTGAGCGAAGCGCAGATCCACGCCACGGTCGACTGGATGCTCGAACAATCGAAGTAATCACAGGCCACACTTGCCTGTTCCGATGCCGCCTTCGGGCGGCATCGTCGTTTCGTTCCCTTCAACATCGTCTCTCTGGAAGCTGCATGTCCCCGAACCGCCCGTTGCTGCTGTCGCTGTCCCTTGCCGCACTGTGTGCCTGCGCCAGTGCGCCGGCCCGGGCCGAGGCGCCGTTGAAGATCGGTCAGGTGCAGGGGCATGGCGCGGGCAGCGCGCTGGTCGGCAAGTCGGTGACGGTGGAAGGCACGGTGACGGCGGACTTCCGCGACGGGCTGGGTGGTTTCTTCCTGCAGGACGAAGGCGATGGCAATGACGGCACCTCCGATGCCGTGTTCGTCACTGCCGCGCCAGGCACGCCACTGCCGGACGTGCACGCTGGCCAGCGCTGGCAGATCACCGGTGTGGTCAACGAAACAGGCAGGGCACCCGACACCGTCACCACCCTGCAGCTGAGCCAGGCCCGCATGCTGGGCCCAGCGCTGGTGACGCCGCGCCCCAAGGTACTCACCGCACCACCGACGGATTGGGCCGCGCTGGAAGGCATGCGCGTGCGCATCGACGTGCCGCTGACCCTGGACGGCACCGACACCCGCTTCGGCCAGACCATCGCCAGCTTCGGTGGCCGCCTGTGGGCACCGTCCGAACGCGCGGTGGCCGGCAGCCCGGCGATGGCCGCGGTCATCGCCGACAACGCGCGCCGCCGGATCGTGCTGGACGACGGCAGCGACGCGCGTGATCCCAAGACCCTGCCCTATCTGCCGAATGGCCCGGTGCGTACCGGCTCCACTGCCACCGGCGTGACCGGGATCGTCGACTTCCGCCACGACGCCTGGCGCCTGCAGGTGACCCAGCCGCTCAAAGTCGAGGCGGCGGCGCGCCCGGCCCCGCCGCAGGTGCCGGGAAACCTGAAAATCGCCGTGTTCAACCTGGAAAACCTGTTCAACGGCGACGGCAACGGCGGCGGCTTCCCGACCCTGCGCGGCGCCAAGACGCTGGACGAATGGAAAGCCCAGGTCGCCAAACTGGTCGCCACCCTGACCCCGCTCGACGCCGACATCGCCGCGCTGATGGAGCTGGAGAACGACGGCTACGGGCCGCAGTCCTCGCTGGCCCAGTTCGTCGATGCGCTCAACGCCACCGGCAGCGACTGGCGGTACATCGACGCCGGCAGCGGCCCGGGCGACAACCCGATCCGGGTCGGCCTGATCTATCGCGCCTCGAAGGTCACGCCGGTCGGCAAGCCGGCGGTGCTGGAGGGCGGCCCGTTCGTCGAACACAGCCGCGTGCCGCTGGCGCAGGCCTTCCGTCGCGGGACCGGCCCGGTGTTCGTGGTCGCGGCCAACCACTTCAAGTCCAAGGGCTGCGGCCAGGCCGCTGGCTCCGATGCCGACCAGCACGACGGCGCCGGCTGCTGGAATGCGACCCGCACCGAATCGGCCCGCCGCGTCGACGCCTGGCTCAAATCCGATCCAACCGGGCAGCAGGCGACCCGCACCCTGATCGTCGGCGACCTCAACGCCTATGCGCAGGAAACCCCGTTGGTGACCCTGCGCGGCGCGGGCTGGGCCGATGCCTTCGCCGTGGCCAAGGTCGAGTCGCCCTACAGCTACGTCTACGACGGCCAGACCGGCCGCCTGGACCACGCGCTGCTGTCACCGGCACTCACTCCGCATCTGAAGGGCGCGGCCGAATGGCACGCCAACGCCGATGAGCCCTTCGGCGATGGCTACGAAGGCGCCGACGTCACCGGCCCGTGGCGCAGCTCCGACCACGACCCGATGCTGCTGGGCTTCGACCTGTAAGACTCAGTCCAGCGCGCAATGCGGGCGACGGCGCCAGTTCCACAGGTGCGCCGCGGCCAGCAGCAGGCTACCGCTGACGGTGATTGGGGTTTCCCAGGCATGCGAGGGAAACTCGAACGCACCGGCCATCAGCCCGGCCAGGCCCAGCGCCGCCATCGCAACCAACGGCAGCGGCAACGGGCGCAGCCGGTGTGCGCGCCACAGTGCAGCGCCGGCCAGCGGCAAGGCGATGCAGGCAAACAGCAGGTGCACCCATTCGGCCTGCGCCCAGCTGCCGAACACCGGCAGCAGCGCCGCCAGCACGGGCAATAACAGGCAATGCGCCAGGCACAGCGCGGACAGGCCGATGGCCGAGGCATCGCACATGGCGTGCGCGGAAGATGAAACCTTCATCGAGGGGGGATTCCAGAGTGGTGTTACACAATAACACTACACACCCTGTCAAGCCGCGCGATGTCAGCCCATGCCATGGCCGATCAGGGCGATGGCGACCACTGCCAGGGGGATCGCCAGCAGGTTGAGCCGGCCCAGGCGCTCGCGGAACACCAGTGCCCCGACCAGCGTCCCGACCACGACCACGCCGATGTTCATGGTGGCAAACACCGTTGCCGGCGCATGCGACAGCGCGCGGTGCGCGGCCAGGTACAGGCCGATGTTGGAGAAATTGAGCACGCCCAGCACCAGCCCGCCGACCGCGCTGCGCAGCTGCAGCCGTGCCGTGCCGTGCGCGTGACGCCACAGCTGCCAGGCCAGCATCGGCACGAAGGCGATGGCAAAGGTCGCCAGCAACGAGACCGAGAGCGGCGCGCCATCGGCGGAGATGCGCTTGAACAGCACGTCCGT
Source organism: Pseudoxanthomonas sp. (assembly GCF_027498035.1). Lineage (NCBI taxonomy): Bacteria > Pseudomonadati > Pseudomonadota > Gammaproteobacteria > Lysobacterales > Lysobacteraceae > Pseudoxanthomonas > Pseudoxanthomonas sp. The sequence continues at coordinate 3,103,094 of NZ_CP114978.1, read as the reverse complement.
CGTCGCCCAACCCACCAGCACCACCAGCGGCAGGCGCCAGTCGACCGCCTCGGGCGCCGCACCGGCGCGCGGACGCGCCAACAGGCAGGGAATCGCCAGCAACCCCAGCGCCAGACCCGCCAGCTGCACGCCACCGGCGCGTTGGCCGAACAGGGTGAAGGCCGCAACCAGCGACAGCAGCAGCGACAGCCGCTGGGCAATATCGGTACGGACGATGCCGGCGCGTCGCACCGACGCGGCCAGCACCAGGAACAATCCCGGCAGCAGCAGGCCCAGCAGCAGCCACCATCCCCACGACGCATGCGGTCCCTGCAGTTCCGCCAGCGGCGGATGCAGCAGGCCCAGCGCCAACAACGCGCCGGTCAGGTAATTCCAGGTCACCGCCTGCGGCACATCCAGCCGCAATCGCGGCGCCAGGCGGAACAGGACCGATACCGCCACGCTGCACAGCACGGCCAGGGCAAGCAACCACATCGGACAGCCACCGCAAGAATCCAGAGGCGTGCATTATCGCCGCGCGCCGGCAGTGCCGGTGGATCGCGTTGCCGTCAAAGCCTCTATTCGGGACGTGCCGCGTTGCGGTTACTGCGGCGGCGAGGCCAGTTCCTTCGCATCCAGGAAGCCATCGTGGTTGCGATCCTGCCTGGCAAAGCGCTGGTGCAGTTGCTCGACCAGCGCGGCACGCGTGATCGGCTTGCCGCGGCTGCCAGGCAGCTCGGCGCCTTCCAGCACGCCGTTATGGTCTGCATCGCGCGCATCGAAGGCGTAGGTCATCCACGCCACGTACTCCTCGACGCTGACACGCCCGTCGTGGTCGCTGTCCATGCGCGTCAGGTAATCGGCGGTGCCGGCCGGCACCTGGGCCATCGCCGGTGACACGCAGCAGCACAGGGCAATGAAGAGTCGTCGACGCATGCGGGGAGTGTGCCAGCACCGGCGCCCCTGGAAACAGCACGCCCCGGACAAGCCGGGGCGCGTGTCATCGGCAACCGCGCGGCTTCAATGCGCCAACGCGTAGCCCTTCAGTCGCTGCGAATAGGCCTGCAGCGAGGCGATGCCGCTTTCCTCGGCTTCCCTGCACCAGGCCTGCAGCTGGCGCAGGCGCTCGGCCGCGTCGTGCGAGCGCGCCTCCAGCACCGCAGCCAGGCGCTTGCGGTGCTCGACCAGCGCCTGCATGCGCGGGCGCTGGGCGACCCAGCTGTTGAGGGCGTCGCGCGCGTCGGGCTTGAGCCAGCGACCGTCGTCGACCAGGCCGCGACGCATCCGCCGTGGCAGCAGCTGGCGCAGCTTCTGCCCGGCCAGCGCGGCTTCTTCGGCCAGCACCGGCTTGAACACGTTGCGCTGGTAGTCGGTCATCGCCTGGAACCGGTGCGACAACAGCGCCTTGACCGTGTCAGCGTCGGGCACCGAGATGTTCGGCCGGATGTCCAGGCGCGGCGCCACACGCAGCACCTTGGCCAGGCCCACGGCTTCCAGGCCCTTGATCGCCGCCCAGCCGATGTCGAACTCCCAGCGGCGCATCGCGAAGCGGGCCGAACTGGGGAACGCATGGTGGTTGTTGTGCAGCTCTTCGCCGCCGATCCAGAACGCCCACGGGGTCAGGTTGGTCGAGGTGTCGGCCGATTCGAAGTTGCGGTAACCCCACCAGTGGCCCAGGCCGTTGACCACGCCGGCAGCCCAGAACGGGATCCACGCCATCTGGATTGCCCACAACGCGATGCCCGGCAGGCCGAACAACGCGAACTGCACGAACGCCAGCGTCACCGGACCCCAGGTCGCCAGCGGCGTATACAGGCGACGCTCGATCCAGTCTTCCGGCGCACCGCGGCCGTACTGTTCGATATCGGCACGCTGCCAGCGGGCTTCGCGGTACAGCTCCACGCCTTCCCAGAACACCTTGCGGATGCCCTTGGTCTGCGGGCTGTGCGGGTCTTCGTCGGTTTCGACCTTGGCGTGGTGCTTGCGGTGGATCGCCACCCACTCCTTGGTGATCATGGACGTGGTCAGCCACGTCCAGAACCGGAAGAAATGATTGAGCACCGGGTGGAAATCCACGCCGCGATGGGCCTGGCTGCGATGCAGGTACAGGGTCACCGAGAAGATGGTCAGCTGGACGCACACCAGCAGCACCAGCGCCAGCTCCCACCAGCTGAACTGCAGCAAGCCACCAGTGAGGAAATCGATCAGGGTCGGATGCATGTTTCCCCCTCCAGGGAACGCAGCGCCGGGCAAGGACCCGGTGCACCCACCCATCATGGCGCCTGGCCCGGCAAACTTCACCCGTCGCCTGCGTATGGCGTTCAGGCCGCGGGGGGTGGCGCCTGCTGGTGCGCGATCTCCTCGGTGACGATGCGCCGGATCTCCTCGATGATCGCCTCGGTCGAGCCTTCTCCGTACCCCACATGATGGCTGCCAACCCGGCCCCGGGGATCGATGATCCACAGGTTCGGGAACGCGTTGACCCCGTAGGCCTCCGAGATGTCGCCATCGCGGTCGCGCGCCTGGACCAGGCCGAAATCGCGCATCTGGCGCATCATCGCCCGGTAGTTTTCCGTGTCGTCCTGCGCATTGACCGCGATGACCTTCAGCCAGTCGCCGCCGACCTGCTTCTGCAATGCGTCCAATACCGGCAGTTCACGACGGCACGGCCCACACCACGACGCCCAGAAGGTCACCACGACCACCTTGCCGCGGTACTGGGCCAGATCGACCGGCCCGCTTTTCCAGCCTTGGCCGAGCGCGGTGGGCGCCAGGTCTCCGATCTCCGGTGGCGTCGCGGCATGGCTGGCGAAAGCGGCAACAAGCAGCAGGCAGGCGCCCCACACGGATCGAAGCATGGCATCCATTCCATTTTTTCCTTGATGTCCCCAGTCTAAGCTCACCGCCCCGCTGCCAGATAGAGATCCCACGCCCGATGTCCGTTGCGCCCATCCCCACGGGAACGCCCTTGATCGAACTGGACCGCGCCACCGTTGTGCGCGGCGACACTGCCGTCCTGGATGCACTGAGCCTGCGCATCGTGCTGGGCCAGCACACCGCGCTGCTGGGCCCCAACGGCTGCGGCAAATCGACCTTCATCAAGCTGATCAACCGCGAGCTGTACCCGCTGGCGCGCGAAGGCGAGGCGCCGGTCAAGGTGTTCGGCCTGAACCGCTGGAATGTGTCCCAGCTGCGCACGCGCCTGGGACTGGTCACCAGCGATGCCACCCGCGACCTGCAGGACATGCCGCACCTGAGCGTGGATGACGCGGTCGTCACCGGCTTTTTTGCCAGTTTCGTCCTGCCGATCGACCAGGAAGTCACCGCCGAGATGCGCACCAGGGCTGCCGAAGCCCTGCAGCGCGTCGGCGCGCAGGCGCTGTCCGGGCGCCTGGTCGCCGAGCTGTCCACCGGCCAGATGCGCCGGGTCCTGATCGCCCGCGCACTGGTCCACCAGCCACAGGCGCTGTTGCTGGACGAGCCCACCGCCGGCCTGGACCTGGTCGCACAACAGCAGTTCTGCACCCTGATGGGCGAGCTGGCGCGCCAGGGCATCACCCTGGTGCTGGTCACCCATCACCTGGAAGAAATCGTCCCGGAGATCGACCGCGTGCTGCTGATGCGCGAGGGCCGGATCGTCGCCGATGGCAGCCGCGCCCAGACCCTGACCGCCCCCCTGCTGTCACAGGTCTACGACGGCACGCTGTCGGTGCGCTGCGAAGGCGGCGTCTACCGCGCGGCAGCGCACTAAGCGGGCTTGCCCCTGTAGAGCGGAGCTTGCTCCGCTGCTCTTCGGACGGGCGCGGGGAAAGCCCCAGCGGAGTCCCCAAGATGGGATTGCCACAAGCTCCGCTCTATAGGGAGGCCGCCGGAAGCTCCGAGAAGACCGATGCGCGTACCCTCGCCCCATTCGTGACCTGACCCGCTCCAGCGCCGCCGCCATGCCCGAACTTCCCGAAGTCGAAACCACCCGTCGCGGCCTGGCCCCGCACCTGGAAGGCGCCATCGTGCGCGCGGTGCTGCAGCGGCGCGACGACCTGCGCTGGCCGATCCCCACCGAAATCCGCGTGCACCTGCCCGGCGCACGCATCGAGGCGGTGCGTCGCCGCGCCAAATACCTGTTGCTCGACACCCACGCCGGCAGCGCGCTGCTGCACCTGGGGATGAGCGGCAGCCTGCGGGTATTACCCGCGGCCACGCCGGTGAAGGCGCACGACCATGTCGACCTGGCACTGGAGGGCGGGCGGGTGCTGCGCTTCAACGATCCGCGCCGGTTCGGCAGCCTGCTGTGGCAGGCAACGGGCACGACCCATGCGCTGCTGCAGGGCCTGGGACCGGAGCCGCTGTCGGAGGACTTCGATGGCGAATTTCTGTTCGAGCGCAGCCGCGGCCGCAGCGCATCGGTCAAGACCTTCCTGATGGACCAGCGCATCGTGGTCGGCGTGGGCAACATCTACGCGGCCGAAAGCCTGTTCGAGGCCGGCATCCACCCGCTGCGTGCGGCCGGCAAGGTCTCCCGTGAGCGCTATGCGGCGCTGGCGACGGCGGTGAAAGACATCCTGGACCGTGCCATCCGACGTGGCGGCACAACCCTGCGCGACTTCATCAGCCCGGACGGGGCGCCGGGCTATTTCGAGCAGGAGTTGTGGGTCTACGGCCGCGGAGGCCAGCCCTGCAAAAAATGCGCCAATACGCTGAAAGAAGAGCAGATCGGCCAACGCACCACCGTCTGGTGCCCGCGTTGCCAACGTTGATCGGAAATTCGCCATTACAGTCGCGTATTGATACACGCGTCACGTTTCATGCGGCTATAGTCTGCGCTGCAGCCATGCACGGAGCGGAATCATGGAAGGCGGCGCCGATATCACTGTGTGGTTGGAATCCGCGCGTTCGGGTGACCGCGCGTCATTGGACCGCGTGCTGTCCACGCTCTACCAGGAGCTGCATTCCATGGCGCGCCGGCAGCTGGCCGGACACCAAGGCCACACGCTGGACGCGACCTCACTGGTCCACGAGTCCTATCTGAAACTACTTGGCGCCCGGGGCGGCGCCAAGTTCGACGACCGCGCGCACTTCTTCGCCTATGCGGCATCGTCGATGCGTTCAGTGGTCGTCGATTACGCACGCAGCCGGCTGGCGCGCAAGCGCGGCGGCGACCTCAAGCGCGTGGCCGAAATCCCTGAAGACGTGGAAAGCAATCTGCTGCGCCTGGACGAAACCACGCTGGCGCTCAACACCGCGCTGGACAAGTTGTCCGACGCCGATCCCCGGCTGGCCAAGGTGGTGGAGATGCGCTACTTCGCCGGCCTGTCCGAGCTGGAAATCGCCGACTTGATGCAGCGCTCGGAACGCAGCGTGCGACGCGACTGGCAGAAGGCGCGCCTGTTCCTGCTGGCGGCCATGCAGGACGAGTAGTCCGGGGGGCGCAGAGACGATGGACGCCGCCCAATGGCAACGCCTGTCGCCGATGCTGGACCTGCTGCTGGACATGAATGCGCAGCAGCGCGCCCACCAGCTGGACCTGATCCGCCGGGAAGACCCGTCCCTGGCCGATGAAATCAGCACGCTGCTGGCCCTGGAAGGCGACAGCGACGGGCAATGGCCGCCGCCCCTGCACGAGGCCCAACCACACCTGCACCAGGGCGCATGCGTAGGGCCCTATCGGCTGGAGCAGTTGCTGGGCGAAGGCGGCATGGGCATGGTCTGGGCCGCCAGGCGGGCCGACGGCAGCTATCAACGCCGCGTCGCGCTGAAGCTGTTGCATCCCGGGGTTGCCGATCATCGGCTCCGCCAGCGCTTCGCACGCGAACGCGACATCCTGGGGCGGCTGGAACATCCCAACATCGCGCGCCTGCTCGATGCCGGCGTGGGCGAACAGGGCCAGCCCTACCTGGCGCTGGAATATGTCGAAGGCGTGTCGATCACCGACTACTGCCAGCAGCACGCCCTGGGCGTGGAAGCCCGGCTGACACTATTCCGCCAGGTCTGCCTGGCGGTCAGCCACGCACACGCCAACCTGATCGTGCACCGCGACCTCAAGCCCTCCAACATCCTGGTCACCGCCAACGGCGATACGCGGCTGCTGGATTTCGGCATCGCCAAGCTGCTCGATTCGCCCGATGGCAGCAGTGCCCGCACCGAGGTGCGCGCCTTCACCCTGCACTACGCCGCGCCCGAACAGGTGCGTGGCGAGCCGGTGACCACGCGGACCGACGTGTACGCGCTGGGCGTGGTGCTGTGCGAACTGCTGGCCGGCGCCAAGCCTTACCGCCTGCACGGCGACAATCCGCTGGCCTGGGAACAAGCCATCATCGCGGTCGAGCCGATGCGTCCCTCGCAGGCGCTGCTGGCCGCCGTGCAGGAGAACACGCTGCAGCTCGACTATCGCCGCCAGGCCCGGCGCCTGCGCGGCGACCTGGACCGTATCGTGCTGAAGGCGCTGGCCAAGAAGCCCGAGCAGCGCTATCCCTCGACCGAGGCCCTGTCGGCCGACCTGCGTCGCCACCTGGAAGGCATGCCGGTGCAGGCGCAGCGACAAAGCATCGGCTATCGGCTGGGCAAGTACGTGCTGCGCCAGCGCTGGTGGCTGCTGGCCGGCGGCATGGCCGGGCTGGTGCTGCTGGGTGCGGCCGGCATCAGCCTGCGCCAGGCGCGCGAGGCCGTGCGCGAAGCGCAGCGCGCGCAGGCCATGCAGGATTTCGTGATCGGATTGTTCGACAACAGCGGCGCGACCGCGCGCGGGGACGGCTTCAACACCGGGACACTGCTCGATGCCGGCGTCGCCCGGGGTGCGCAGGAGCTGGCCGACCAACCGCTGGCCCATGCCGAACTGCTGAGCGTGGTCGCGCGGCTGCGGATCGGGCGTGGCGACTACGGGCAAGCGCTGGTGCTGCTGGACCAGGCCCGGTCGCTGCTGGTGGGCCAGCGCGATGCCTCGCCGCAACTGCGCCTGCAGATCGCCGCCCAGCATGGCCGCGCGCTGCGCCTGCTTGGCCGCGGCGACACCTGCACCAGCCAACTGGCCCCCCTTCTGCCGCTGGCCCGCACCCTGCAGGGCAGCGATGCCGAGGTTTCCGAATTCCTGTCCCAGTACGGGCGTTGCCTGCGCCTGCATGGCGACCTCACCCAGGCGCGCGACCTGTTCAACCGCTCGCTGGCACGTCGACAGGCACTGCACGACGAAGCCGGCGTGGCCGAGAACATGCTGGACCTGGCGTTGCTGGATACCGACATGGCGCGCGAGCAGGACGCCCTGGATGGTTTCCGCGCCGCATTGGATCACCTCGATCGCCATGTCGGCCGCGAACACCCGCTGGCGGTGGAAATCCTGCGCGCGCTCGGTGCCGCCTGGCGCGTGCGCGGCGACGCCGCCAACGCCCAGGCCAGCTATCGGCGGGCGCTGCAGATTTCCGAAAAAATCAACGGCCCCGGGCATCCGATCACGCTGGGGCTGCAGCGTCAGCTGGTGGCGCTGCAGGTGGACCTGGGGCACTACAAGCTGGCTTCGACCCAGATGCCGCCCCTGCTGGCGCAGACCGTGCAGACGATGGGTCCGCAACACCGCGAGACCGGGCTGGCGTGGAATACCGCCGGCATCATCGCCTGGGAGCGCGGCGACCTGGCCGCAGCGCGGTATGACATCGGCAAGGCCGTCGCCACCTGGCGCACGCCGGACGGCAGGACCCAGCTGGCTGGCGGCCTGTTCAACTACGGCATGGTCCTGCACGCCGACGGCCGCGATGACCAGGCTCTGGCCGCCCTGCGCGAGGCGCGCGCCCTGCGCGTCGCCAGCTTTGGCCAGTCACATCCGCTGGTCGGCGACACCGACCGCATGATCGGCGAGGTGATGGCCGACCGGGGCGACGCAGCGGCAGCGCAGCCGTGGTTCGAAAACGCCGTCAACCTCACCCGGCGCGGTTATCCGGCCGACCATCCACGCCGCCTGTTCGCCGAACTCTGGCTGGCACGCAACCAGGCACGCCTGGGCAACCTGGATGCCGCCCTGGGCACGCTGGACAGCCTGTCCCACCAGGTTGGCCACGGCAGCGAAATCCCCAGGCTGCGCTGGAGCGCGACCGCCTTCGCCGCCGAAGCGCGCTGCCAGGCAACGCCCTCGCAAACCGCGCTGCGGCCGCTGGATGCCCTGCTGGAACAGCTGAAGACCGAACAACCCGACGGCGGCGTGATCACGCGTGATGTGCTCGCCATCCGCGACCGCTGCGCCCAGCGCCTGCTGGCCATGCGGTCGTCAGCGCGGCGACGCCAGGTCAGAGCGGCAGCGGTGCCTGCACCGGCACCATCGCCGACTCGCCACGGGTGATCTTCTTGTACTCGGCGCGACTGACCGAAACATAGGATTCGTTGCCACCGATCTCCACCTGCGGCCCGTCCTGCAGCACCCGCCCATTGGCATCCACGCGCACGGTCATCGTCGCCTTGGCGCCGGTATGGCAGATGGTCTTGATTTCGGTCAGTTCGTCAGCCCAGGCCAGCAGCGCCTGGCTGCCTTCGAACAACTCCCCACGGAAATCCGTGCGCAGGCCGTAGCACAGCACCGGAATCCGGCGCTGGTCCACCACCTCGCTCAACTGCCAGACCTGCGCGCGAGCCAGGAACTGCGCCTCGTCCACCAACACGCAATGCAGTGGTCCCTGCGCGGCGATGTCGGCATCGACGACGCGCAACAGGTCGTCGCCAGCGGTGAACGCGGTGCCCTCGGCCCGCAGCCCGATCCGCGAGGCCACCACGCCCGTGCCCGCGCGGTGGTCCAGGCGCGGGGTCAGGATCAACACCCGCATGCCGCGCTCGCGGTAGTTGTGCGCCGACTGCAGCAACGTGGTGGTCTTGCCGGCGTTCATCGCCGAATAATAGAAATAGAGCTTGGCCATGGCTGCAATTCTAAGCGGCTGGCCGATGGGGCCAAGCCTGCTCGGCAGCAGGCTTGGCCCGGGTAAGACCACCTGCCGCACCCAGGGGCTTTCGCGGGAACGCCTCGCCCGGGTGCGCTGCGTTTACCCGGGCTACACACTGCGCTTTACGGTCAGGTCACAGGAAAGCCCCGGTCGAGCAGGCTGCGGCCGTACAACGGCGTCAGCGCGCACCGGTACAATGCGCGGCCCATGCACGGCCTCAATCCTCCACAACGCGCAGCGGTCCTGCACACCCACGGCCCTCTGCTGGTACTGGCCGGTGCCGGCAGTGGCAAGACGCGCGTGATCATCGAGAAGATCGCACACCTGATCGCGTCCAAGCGGATGCCGGCCAAGCGCATCGCGGCGATCACCTTCACCAACAAGTCGGCCAAGGAAATGCGCGAGCGCCTGGCCAAGCGGATCAAGGGCGAGGCGGCCGAAGGGCTGACCATCTGCACGTTCCACGCGCTGGGGCTGAAGTTCCTGCAGATCGAACACGCCGCGGCCGGGCTGAAACGCAACTTCTCCATCTTCGATGCCGACGATGCCAACGCGCAGTTCAAGGACCTGATGCCGGGCGCCAAGCCCGACGCGGTCGAACTGATGAAGAACCTGGTCTCGCGTGCCAAGAACGGCGGCCTGTCGCCGGAGCAGACCGCGGAACTGGCACGCAGCCCGCGCGAGGTGCAGGCCGCCGCGCTGTACGCGCGCTACCAGGCGCGCCTGGCCAGCTTCAATGCGGTGGATTTCGACGACCTGATCCGGCTGCCGGTGCAGATCCTGGAGAACAACCCGGAGATCACCGCCGGCTGGCGCGAACGCATCGGCTACCTGCTGGTGGACGAATCGCAGGACACCAACGACGCCCAGTACCGCCTGCTCAAGGCCATCGCCGGCCCGCGCGGCGACTTCACCTGCGTGGGCGACGACGACCAGTCGATCTATTCCTGGCGCGGCGCCAACCCGGAGAACCTGACCCAGATGGCGCAGGAGTATCCACAGCTGGAAGTGATCAAGCTGGAGCAGAACTACCGCTGCTCCAATCGCGTGCTGCGCGCGGCCAACGCGTTGATCGCCAACAACCCGCACGAGCATCTCAAGCAGCTGTGGTCCGACCAGGCCGATGGCGAGCGCATCCGCGTCTGGGAATGCCGCGACAACGACCACGAAGCCGAAAAGGTCGCTGCGGAAATCGCCTACCTGCAGACCGCCAAGCAGGTGCCGTGGAACGAGTTCTGCATCCTGTTCCGCGGCAACTTCCAGTCGCGCGTGATCGAAAAAGCGCTGCAGCTGCTGCGCATCCCGTATCACCTGACCGGCGGCACGGCGTTCCTTGAGCGCCAGGAAGTGAAGGATTCGCTGAGCTGGCTGCGGCTGGTGGCCAATCCGGACGACGACGCGGCGTTCCTGCGCGCAGTCCAGTCACCCAAGCGCGAAGTCGGTGCGACCTCGCTGGCCAAGCTGGCCGAGATGGCCCAGCTGCGGCACCTGCCGATGGCGCGCACCGCCGAGATCACCGGCGCGCTGCAGGCGCTGCCGCCGCGCGCGGCCAATGGCCTGGTCGCCTTCAACGATGCCCTGCAGGAACTGCGCGCGCAGGCGCCCAAGCTGCCGGCCGCCGACTTGGTGCGCCTGCTGGCCGAGCGCTCCGGCCTGCTGGCCGACCTGCGCGTGCAGTCCAAGGACGAGCCCTCGTTCCAGCGCCGCAAGGCCAACCTGGAAGAACTCGCCGACTGGTTCAGCGGCGGCCCACGCGGCGCGACCGCCGGTGACCTGGCCGCGCAGCTGGCGCTGCTGTCGCGCAACGACAAGGACGATGGCGGCAACCAGGTGCGGATGATGACCTTGCACGCGGCCAAGGGCCTGGAGTTTCGCTACGTGTTCATCGTCGGCTGCGAAGACGGCGTGCTGCCGCACGAGGCGGCGATGGAAGAAGGCTCGCTGGAGGAAGAGCGCCGGCTGATGTACGTGGGCATCACCCGCGCCAAGGAAGGGTTGTACCTGAGCCACAGCCGCACCACGCGCAAGTTCCGCGAACTGATGCGGCTCAAGCCCAGCCGCTTCATCGACGAGCTGCCGCAGGCCGAACTGCAACGCGACGGCGCCGACCCGGTGCTGGACGCGGCCAGCAAGCACGAGCGCGCCAAGGCCGGACTGGCCGCGATCCAGGCGCTGTTCGACGACTGACCGGCTTGCCTCTCCCTTTCGCGCAATGAAAGGGAAGGCACGGAAAACCTGGAGCTGCTCATGACGAACAGAAGCAGGGGCGTCCAGGCCTTCCCTAGGGCTGCGCGCCGGCGTCCGCTGGCGGAACCGGCGTTTCGGCCGGCCCTTCTGCGTCCACCAAAACGGGGACGGCCTGCGCCTGGAACACGACCTGCCTGACCAGCGCATCGGTCGCCTGCGAAGCCTTCGTGCTCGCGTTCGACCTTGTGACGACGGGCGATCGTGCCGGTGAAGAAGATGGCATCGGTGCGGTTAGAGACGACGCAGGCGCATGCGACGACGTGACCTGCCGCACCAGCGCATCGGTCGCCAGCGCGGCCGTCAACCGCGCAGGCGTCCTTGCATGGGCGGATGACGCCGATGACGTGGCGGGCAGCGTGGCCTGCTCGATCCGCGCCTCCGGCCCCTGCATGGCAGCGGCGACGTTGACCGGCGCCGTGGACGCAGCCGGGGTGGAGCTCGCGGAGCGCATCGGTGCCGGCGAGTTCGGGGCCGGTGTGACGACCTGCGCGACCATCGGCTGATCGGCCGTCACCGGCACTGCGGGAGCGGACGAACGTGTCGGCATGGGCGGCACGATGGGTTCCTCCCTCGCCCCCGCAACCGTCGCGGTCGGCGCCGCCGGTGTCACCTGTTCGACCAGCGCATCGGTCGCCTGCGCCGCGACCACGGGTGCCGGCATCACCGACGGGCGCCACGAGGGCGAGACGCAGGCCAGCGTGCGACCGTAGAACTCGGCGCTGACCTGTCCTTGCCGCACGAAGAAGGCCACGCCGGTGCGCCCGTACTTGAGCCCGGCATTGTTCGGTTCAACGAAGACGATGGCCCGCTCGCGGCCGAAACCCAGCACCGCGAACGCCGGGTCCAGCCGGCTGTAGAACGCGGCGGTGAGCGGCGTGCCCGTGCCCTTGCAGGCGAACGCCAGCTGGGTGCGCGCCACGGTCGTGGGATCCTGCAGCACCAGCTCGGCCAGGCGCGTGCGGATGGCCTCGGACACGCAGTCGCGCGGGTCGCTCGCCTTGAGGCAGGTGTCGCGATCGGCCTTCCACTGCTGCTCGGCCTTGGACAACCCCGCGCGATCAACGCCTCGGCGCAGGCGCGCGGCCAGATACGCCTCGTGGACCTGGCGGTCGAGCAAGGCCAGCTCAGGTTCGGCGCAGATCAGTTGCTGCAGCTCGGTCAGCGGCGTGTCCAGTGGCAGGATCGGCTCGCCTTCGACCGGCGGCTTGGGGCATTGGAATGAAGCCTTGATCGTGACCGGCGGCGCCGGCCCGTCCGGAATGCCATCCAGCGGGGACGACGGAACGACCGGTGCGGCGCGCGCCGTCGACGACTGGCGGTCGCAGCCGGCCAGCGCGACACACAGCAGGACGCCTGCCGGCAGGGTCATCCGCATGGGTTGGTTCCGCGTGGGCGCTTGCGCGCGTCAACAACGCTCACGCCGAAGGCGACGGCCTCAGGACAGCTGCCCGGGAGCGGCCTGGCCCGGCTGCAACAGCGCCAGGCATGCTTCGAGGTCGGCCACGCGCGCTTCAAGCTCGGCCACGCGCTGATCCAGCGCGCTGCTCCCGGCGGACGATGACGACGCCGGCATGCGGGCACTGATGGCGTCCACGTCCACCGGGCCGGACAGCAGGTGCATCCAGCGATCCTCGCGCTGGCCCGGACCGCGCGGGATCTGCACCACCAGCGCAGGCTCGCGCTGGGCCAGGCGCTCCAGGTGGTGGCGCGCGTCTTCAGCATCGGCGAAGTTCACCAGCCGCTCGGCGCGGGTCAGCAGTTCGTTGACCGTCTGCGGACCGCGCAACAACAGCAACCCCAGCAGCGCCACCTGCTGGTTGGGCAGACTGAAATGCTTGCCGGTGAGGTGCTCGTAACGGTCGGCGCGCGAGGAAAACTGCTGCCGGGCCAGGCCCAGCGACTCCAGCGCGCGCAGGCCGTGCTGGACCGCGCCGGCCTGCAGGCTCATGACCGGGTCACGCGCGGTTTTCTGGTTGGCGGCCGAGACCGCGGCGTTGACCGTCAGCGGGTAGACGTCCGGGGTAGTGGCTTCCTTTTCGATCAGGCAACCCAACAGGCGGGCCTGGGCGGCATCGAGCACGGGCAGCTCGGCGGCGTCATTCATGCGGGTCACTCCGGTACGGCGGGGCCGGCAAGGATAGCCGTCGCCCGCATCAGGCGCGGCGTCGCACTGAAGTCCGGCGGTCACGCCCAGCCGGTAAACTGGCGTTTCCTTTCGCGTCGACTTGGCCTTCCGTGACCCGACTCCGTCCGTTGCTTTTGAGCGCCTGCACCCTGCTGGCCCTGTCTGCCTGCAAAGGCACCGAACCCGCCGCGCCGGCGGCTTCCACGCCGGACGCCACGTCCAAGCCGGCCACCCAGCCGGTCCCGGCAACGCCCACCGCCGCGGCCGACGACAATCTCAACGCGGTCCTGTGGGTGCAGCGTTCGGCCGAATACCAGGCCAACGCGATCCAGACCTACCGCGCCGCGGCCGACCACCTGGACGCCGCGCTGAAAGCGAAGAACTGGGACGCGCTGGTGCCGGACGAACGCGGCAACGCCGCCACCGGCCTCAAGCCCGCCGTGGTCCTGGACGTGGACGAGACCGTGCTGGACAACTCGCCCTACCAGGCCCGCCTGATCGCCGACCACGCCCAGTACGACGAAGTCACCTGGGACCAGTGGGTCGCCGAGAAGAAGGCCAAGGCCGTGCCGGGCGTGGTCGAGTTCGCCAAGGCGGCCAACGCCAAGGGCGTGACCCTGCTGTACATCTCCAACCGCGCCGTGCACCTGAAAGACGCCACCATCGCCAACCTCAAGGCCGCCGGCCTGCCGGTAGCCGATGACAGCGTGTTCCTGGGCCTGGGCACCAACGTCCCGGGTTGCGAGCAGAACGGCACCGAGAAGAACTGCCGCCGCAAGCTGGCCGGGCAGAAGTACCGGGTGCTGATGCAGTTCGGCGACCAGCTGGGCGATTTCGTCCAGGTCGTGGCCAACACCGAGGAAGGTCGCCAGCAGCTGCTGGACCAGTATGGCGACTGGTTCGGTGAACGCTGGTGGATGCTGGCCGGCCCGACCTACGGGTCGTGGGAGCCGGCGCTGTTCAACAATGACTGGGACCAGCCGGTCGAGGCCCGCCGCGCCGCCAAGCGCGCCGCGCTGGAGCTGGCCCGATGAGCCAGCGGGCACCGTTGCAGCTGGACGTGCGTGATCGCCTGATCGTGGCACTGGACGAACCCACCGGCGCGCAGGCGCTGGCCTGGGTCGACCGGCTGGGCGATGCGGTGAGCTTCTACAAGATCGGCATGGAGCTGTTGGCTTCCGGCGATTACTTCACCGTGCTGGACGCGCTGGCCAAGCGCGACAAGAAGATCTTCGTGGACCTGAAGTTCTTCGACATCCCGGCCACGGTGGCCGGTGTGATTGCCGGGCTGTCGCGCTGGCCCGTGACCTTCGCCACCCTCCACGGCTGGCACGCGCCGATGCTGGAAGCCGCTGCCAATGCCCGCAGCGGCGAGCTGCGCCTGCTGGCAGTGACCGTGCTGACCTCGATGGACCGCGGCGACCTGGGTGCGATGGGCATCGACGCCGATCCGCGCGAGGTGGTGGTCCAGCGTGCATTGGCCGCGCAGGCCGCCGGCATCGACGGGGTGATCTGTTCGGGCCAGGAAGCTGCGTTGGTGCGCGCGGCGGCCGGCGCCGGGTTCGACATCGTCTGCCCGGGCATCCGCCCGGCTGGTAGCGCCATCGGCGACCAGAAGCGGGTGATGGGCGTGGCCGAAGCCTTCGCGGCAGGCGCCAACGCGATCGTGGTCGGCCGGCCGATCCGACAGGCCGCCGATCCGCGTGTCGCCGCCGAAGCCATGCAGTCAGAAATCGCAGCTCTCGTCAAATAAAACAATAACTTGTATCGCAATACTTCAAGTGTTGCCTCGCATCTGTTCAGACGTTAGGCTGTGCGCGTCCGGCCCTGCGCCGGCGTGCTGCTACAACCGTTGTCTTCCGGGTCCGACCCGGATTTACCAGGCCCGATGTCGTCACCGACCGGGCCTGTTTTTTTGCGGCCTGTCGCGTTTGGGGCCATCGCATTGCGAGGTCGGACGATTTCTCCCGGCCATTTCCTGCGCGCGTGATGGGCGGCCTTGCCGTCGCCGGCGGACACCCGCCAAGATGACCATTCCACAGGGGGTAATGCCATGTCCCAGGCCCAGCGCCTCACCGCCGCCGTCCTCGCCTGCGCCCTGGGCGCACTGGCCGCCTGCACCCAGCCCACCGCGCCGCAGGTGGCCGATACGCCCGACGGACCAGCTGCCACCGTGCGCCACCTGGCCCAGCTGCTCCAGGACAACGACCTGGCCGGATTTGCCAGGAGCGCCGTGCCGCCCCAGGACTACCGCACCTTCGCCGACGCCTGGCAGCACGACCTGAGCCGCTGGCCGCTGAGCGAGCTGCCATTGCCGGACAAGATCGTGCCGATGCTGGCCGCCCTATCGGCCAACGATGCCGAACGCCAGCTCGGCCAGGATTACGACCGCCAGCTGGCCGGACAGAGTGCAGACCTGCGCAACGCGGCCCAGACCCTGGGACTGTTCATCGGCCAATACGTGAAGACCCAGGGTGATTTCACTCCCAGCCAGCGTGCGCATTTCGGCCAGGTCATCCCGGTGCTGTCCACCTGGGCCCAGAGCGCACCGCTGGCCGATGCGCCGCGCGCCCACACCGCCCTGCGCAGCCTGGTCGCGGCCGCCCGCGATGCCCACATCGACAGCGACGCCGACCTGAAGGAAGCGGGCATGGAGCGCGCGCTCGCCCAGCTCGACCCGTTCCTGGCCGCCTTCAAGGGCGTGCTGTCCGATTACGGCCTGCCGCTGGATGACAGCCTGGCCCAGCTGCAGACCGGCACGGTGACGACCAAGGACGATGTCGCCATGGTCGCCGTGACCTATCCGCTGGCCACCAAGCCCATCCAGCTGACCGTAACCCTGCGCCGACAGGCCGGGCACTGGTACGTGGCCGACTACATGGACCAGGCCGCGGCGCTGCGCAAAACCCTGCAGGAAAGCCCGGAACCACCGGCCGATCCGGCCCCGCCGGCGACCTTGCCTCCCTCATCGGACGGCAAGGTCGCGCAAGCGGTGCGGACGGCGATCGGGGGCCATTGGGCATAATGATGCCGATGCCCGAACAGAATCCCCTGCCCTTCCCGGACGGCAAAGGCCCGGAAGAACAGCGACCGACCGTCGCCGACACCCAGGCCGCGTCCGCTCCGTCGCCCGCGCCTGAAGACGCCACACCGGCTTCCCCGCAGCTGCCGATCCCGGTCTCCGCAACCGATCGGCCGGCCCGGCAAGACGCCGCTGTGGGCGCGCCTGATGCACAAGCTGGTCGATCCCTGGGTCAACATCGACATCGAACCCGAGGCACCCAGCGCGCTGATCGACAGCCGCCCGGTCTGCTACGTACTGGAAGACTACGGCCTGTCCAACGCCCTGATCCTGGACCGTGCCTGCCAGGCCGCCGGGCTGCCCTCGCCGTTGCTGCCGATGCCGGGCGACCCGATCCGCCGCAAGCGCGCCTACCTGGCCCTGTCGCGGCGCAACGCCAGCACCCTGATCCCCGAGGCCGGCAGCACCAAGACCCACTCGGATTCACTGGCGCGGCTGCTGCAGGCCCATCGCCACAACCTGGCCCTGGACGTGCAGCTGGTGCCGGTCTCGATTTTCGTCGGTCGCTCGCCGGACAAGGCCAGCGGCTGGTTCTCGGTGCTGTTCTCGGAAAACTGGGCGCTGGTAGGCCGCTTCCGCCGGCTGCTGGCGATCCTGCTCAACGGCCGCACCACCATCGTGCGGTTCTCGCCGCCGGTGTCGGTGCGCGATTCGATCGAAGAGCAGCTCCCGCCCGAACGCACCGTGCGCAAGCTTTCGCGCGTGCTGCGCACCCACTTCCACCGCATCCGCGAATCGGTGATCGGCCCTGACCTGTCCACCCGCCGCCTGCTGGTGGACCAGGTGCTGGCCGCCGATCCGGTCAAGGACGCCATCGCCGACCAGGCCCGCCGCGACAACATCAAGCCGGAAGACGCGTGGAAGAAAGCCCACGCCATGGCCTGGGAAATCGCCGCCGACTATTCCAACCCGGTGGTGCGTTCGGCCAGCTTCCTGCTGAGCCACGTCTGGAACCGCATCTACGCCGGCGTGCTGGTCCACCACCTGGACAAGCTCAAGGAAGCCGCGCCCGGGCACGAAGTGGTCTACGTGCCCAGCCACCGCAGCCACATGGACTACCTGCTGCTGTCCTACCTGCTGTACGAACGCGGCATCGTGCCGCCGCACATCGCCGCCGGCATCAACCTCAACCTGCCGGTGATCGGCACGCTGCTGCGCAAGGGCGGCGCGTTCTTCATGCGCCGGTCGTTCCGCGGCAATCCGCTGTATTCGGCGGTGTTCACCGAGTACGTGGCCCAGCTGGTCTCGGGCGGTTACTCGCTGGAGTACTTCATCGAAGGCGGGCGCTCGCGCACCGGCCGGCTGGTCCCGCCCAAGGGCGGCATGATCTCCATGACCGTGCGCGCTTACCTGCGCCAGCCACGCAAGCCGGTGCTGTTCCAGCCGGTCTACATCGGCTACGAGAAGCTGATCGAAGGCAACAGCTACCTGGACGAACTGTCCGGCCGTCCCAAGCAGAAGGAATCGATCTGGGTCCTGCTGTGGAACATCCCCAAGATCCTGCGCCGCAATTACGGCCAGGTGGTGGTGAACTTCGGCGAACCCATCGCGCTGAGCCAGGTCCTGGCGCAGCGCGCGCCCGACTGGAGCGGCGAGCCGCTCAAGGAAGACGAAAAACCCAGCTGGCTGGGCGAGGTGGTCGATGCGCTGGCCACCGACATCCACACCCGCATCAACGGCGCGGCCGACGTCAATCCGATCAACCTGCTGGCGCTGGCACTGCTGTCCACGCCCAAGCACGCGATGGCCGAAGCCGACCTGATCGCGCAGATCGAGCTGTCCAAGACCCTGCTGGCGGAACTGCCGTATTCGGACCGGGTCACCGTGTCCCCGCACAGCCCCGAGCGGATCATCGCCCACGGCCTGGAGATCAACGTCCTGCGCCGGATCTCCCACCCGCTGGGCGATGTGCTGGACGTGGTCGACGAAGACACCGCGGTGCTGCTGAGCTACTACCGCAACAACGTGCTGCACCTGTTCACCGCCGCGGCGTGGATCGCCTGCTGCTTCCAGAACAACCGCCGCATGTCGCGCCAGCGCCTGGTCGGACTGGGCGTGCAGCTGTATCCGTTCCTGCAGGCCGAGCTGTTCCTGCCGTGGACCTCCGAGCAGTTTGCCGAGCGCATCGAGCGCACCATCGACGTGTTCGTCGAGGCGCACCTGCTCGAGCAGGTAGGCGATGACGACGGCGGCATCCTGCAGCGCAACGCCGGCCAGACCGACGAGGTGTTCCGCCTGCGTGCGATCGGCCACTCGCTGCAGCAGGCCTTCGAGCGCTATTACATTGCCATCTCGGTACTGGTGAAGAACGGCCCGGGCGTGCTCGGCACCGCCGAACTGGAAAGCCTGTGCCAGCAGGCCGCCCAGCGCCTGAGCCTGCTGTATGCGCCGGCCGCGCCGGAGTTCTTCGACAAGACCCTGTTCCGTGGCTTCATCCAGAAGCTGCGCGAGCTCAAGCTGGTCTGGCCCGACGAGAACAGCAAGCTGCGGTTCGACGCACGCCTGGATGCCTGGGCCCGCGATGCCAAGGTCATCCTGGGCCGCGAGTTGCGCCACACCATCGAACGGGTCAGCCCCGAGGCCGCGCGCCCCGAACCGGTCCCGGGACCCGTCCGAGTGACTCCATGAAAAAGGCGCCGCACGGCGCCTTTTTCGTCTCCGCAGGCGGCGTGGATCAACCCAGCATCGGGAACGCCTGGACCAGCCAGGCATGGGCCGCTTCGCCGAGCTCCGGCTGGCGTACCAGGTCCGCCAGCGGCGAGTCGCTGGCGCACAGGCCGGGCAGGTCTTCGCAGACCAGCGCCATGCGCAGGGTCGCGGTGCCGCCGGGCAGGATCGCCGGGGGCAGGTATTCGCGGAACCCGTAGAAGGCGAACAGGTCGTGCAGCTCCGGCGCGCAGCTGATCAGGCCGAAGCGCACGCCCGAATCGCGTGCCAGCCGGTAGGTTTCGCGCATCAGCAGGTCGATGACCGGACGGGTCCGGTAGTCGGCCAGCACCGCCAGGCCCGCGCCGACCACGAGGCTTTCCGCCGGCCAGTTGCTGGCGAAACGCTCCAGGTGGAGCAGCGCGCCCAGCTCGCCACGCACCTGCAGGGCGCCCGCGGCATGAATGCGCAGCGCAGCGACCAGGTCTTCGCCATCGGCCACCGCCACGCTGCTGCCGCTGACCTCAGGAGCCTGGTCGTCCAGGGCCAGGCCGTGGCCCTGTTCGTCGTCCAGGCGGCGACGCAGGGCGGCAAGCGCAGCCCCCCCCTGGCCCGGGCCGAAACGCACGGCCTGGAGCGCTGGTTGGGGATCGGGCAGGAACACACCGACTGCCGCAGTGGAAGCGACCGGATACATGGAACACCGTGGGCGCCCGGACGGCCCGGGTCGAATACCCAGATCCAAGCAAACATCGCGCCAATGGAGGCGACCGGCGATAAGCCCCGGAACCACCACGTGGGGGCGTCCCGGTCCACGCCCACCGATGCACCAACCTGACGCCACGCGTCATTCGTGGCGCGGAACTGCCGCAATCCGCACCGGCCCGTTCAGGCCGGCTCGTCGGGAATCAGTGCGCTCTCCAGCCGGGTGATGCAGTCCTTGAGCCACAGCTTGCGCTTCTTCAACCGCTTGACCGTCAGCTCGTCAGCCTGGATCTCGGCCGTGCGCTGGGCGATCTCCGCGTCCAGGTCGCGGTGCTCGCGCCGCAACGCATTGAGACGGGAGACGACCTCGGTGGTAGGGATGGTGTTGTCCACGGGCCGAGCATACCGCCGTATCCCGCCCGTGCCACGCGGCCGGCCGCTGGGGTTGCCGGTATGATCGCCCACGCCAGGGCGGTGGGGAGCCGCTCGGCAGGGGACCTGCACCGGGAATGACCACCGCCATGCGCGGTGCCTGTGCGTGGCCCTTCCACCATGACTTTCCTGCGCCGCACGCGCGGCCGCTGGACAAGGAGCTTCGATGCGCCAGACCCTGCCCCTGATCGCCCTGTCCCTGGCCTGGCTGGTGGCCTCGCCACAGGCCCCTGCCAAGGAGAAGTTCGCCGGCTACCTGTGCTGCAACATGCGCAGTTACGAGGGCTGGATCAGCGACAGCAACTATGTCGAGGACACCAGCGTGATGCTGCCTGCGGGCACGCCGGTCAGCGTGGTCGGCTATGGCGGTGACCAGGTCAAGGTGCGCATCGACGGCAAGCGCCAGGACATCGGCAATGACTACAGCCGCGATCTGGACATCCAGACCTTCGCCCGCCGCTACGTGGTCGCACAGGACCCGAGGGAAAAGATCGCCGGCTACCCGGCCAGGATCCAGTCGGCCATCGCCGCCAGCAAGGTCACCGCCGGCATGAGCCGCGAACAGGTGCTTGTCGCCCTGGGCTATCCCATGGCCAGCGAGAACCCCGACCTGCAGGCCGACACCTGGAAGTACTGGCTGCAGAGCTTCACCGAGTTCCACGTGCTGTTCGCCGCCGATGGCACGGTGCGCGATGTGGATGCCGAATCGGCAACCCGCCGCCGGGTGTGGCTGGACTGAGGCCCGACCACCGCATCGTCACCCGTGGCAGGTCGCTAGACTGGGCGCCGCATGTCCCGATCCCTGCCCCTGCACGTCCTTGACGACCCGGCCCCGCGCCGCGATCCCACCACGCGTGGCTCCGGCGAACAGGCCAAGCTGGCAGTGCACTTGCGACGCCAGGTCGGCCAGGCCATCGCCGATTACGGGATGATCCAGGCCGGCGACAAGGTCATGGTCTGCCTGTCCGGTGGCAAGGACAGTTACACCCTGCTGGACATGCTGCTGCAGCTGCAGAAAAAGGCCCCGGTGCCGTTCGAACTGGTCGCGGTCAACCTGGACCAGAAGCAGCCCGGCTTCCCCGAACATGTGCTGCCGCAGTACCTGGAGGCGCTCGGCGTGCCGTTCCAGATCATCGAGCAGGACACCTATTCGGTGGTCAGCCGAGTGGTCCCGGAAGGCAAGACGATGTGCTCGCTGTGTTCGCGCCTGCGCCGCGGCGCGCTGTACGCCCATGCGGCGAAGCACGGTTTCACCAAGATCGCCCTGGGCCACCATCGCGACGACATGGTGGCCACCTTCTTCATGAACCTGTTCCACCACGCCAAGCTGGCCGCGATGCCGCCCAAGCTGCTGTCCGACGACGCTCGCCACGTGGTGATCCGGCCGCTGGCCTATGTGCGCGAAGCCGACATCGTCGCCCATGCCCAGGCACGTCGGTTCCCGATCATTCCCTGCAACCTGTGCGGCAGCCAGGAGAACCTGCAGCGACGGCGGATCGGCCAGATGCTGCAGCAATGGGACCGCGATACGCCCGGACGGGTGGACCAGATCGCGCGTGCCCTGGCCGATGTGCGACCGGCGCAGCTGGCGGATCCGAAGCTGTTCGATTTCGCCGCGCTGGCAGCCCGGCCGCACGCGGATGCGCCGACCGATGGCTGACCCCTCGTCGTAGGACTGGCCCGATTCCTGTAGAGCCGAGCTTGCTCGGCTGAAGCTTTCCCGGTGAGGCCCCAGCCGAGCAAGCTCGGCGCTACAGTGAGGTCATCGCGACGACCCGATCCGGGACCGCCGCCGCCCCGGCCTGTCAAGGCTGTCCGGGGCGGGCCCAAGCGGCGATAATCGACGACCCTCTTCCGCGCCGGGCGCTGCTTGCAGCCGCGCCGCGCCACTTCACGGTCCCCCACATGTTCTTCCGCAACCTGACCCTGTTCCGCTTCCCCACTTCGCTGGATTTCTCCGAACTCGACGCCCAGGTGGCGCAGGCCCCGCTCAAGCCGGTCGGCCCGCTGGAAATGAATTCGCGCGGCTTCATCAATCCGTTCGGCCGCAGCGAGGACGTCGCCACCCATCGCGCCGAAGACGCGATATGGGTCAGCGTGGGCGGCGAGGACAAGATCCTGCCCGGCGCGGTGGTTAACGACCTGCTGGCGCGCAAGCTGGACGAAATCGAAGCCAAGGAAGGGCGCCGCCCCGGTGGCAAGACCCGCAAGCGCCTCAAGGACGACCTGCTGCACGAACTGCTGCCGCGCGCCTTCGTCAAACCCTCGCGCATCGACGCGCTGCTGGACCTCAAGTGCGGCTTCATCGCCGTCGATGCCTCCTCGCGCAAGAGCGCCGAGAACGTGGTGTCCGAACTGCGCGGGGTGATGGGCAGCTTCCCAGCCATGCCGGTCAATGCCGAAGTGGCGCCGCAGTCCATCCTGACCGGCTGGATCGCCGGCGAGCCCCTGCCCGAAGGCCTCAGCCTGGGCGAGGAATGCGAAATGAAGGACCCCATCGACGGCGGCGCCATCGTCAAATGCCAGCACCAGGAACTGCGCTGCGAAGAAATCGACAAGCACCTGGAAGCCGGCAAGCAGGTGACCAAGCTGGCGCTGATTCTGGACGATCACATTTCCTTCGTCCTGGGTGATGACCTGATCGTGCGCAAGCTCAAGTTCCTGGAAGGCGCCGTGGACGAACTGGAAAACAGCCAGGGCGACGACCTGCGCGCCGAGCTGGAGGCACGCTTCGTGCTGATGGCCGCCGAGGTGCGCCGCCTGTTCGTGATCCTGGAAGGCGCACTGAAGCTCAGCAAGGTCGAATAAGCGCAGCAAGCGCTGTCAAACGACGGTCCCATCGGCGCCCGTACAATGCCGGCCATGTTGCTGCGCCGGCTCATTGCCAAACCCACCCGCAGTGTCGAACGCGACACCGTGCTGGTGCCTGCCGAATACGGTGGCGCGCCGATCGTGGTGCAGCGCGTGCGCGATCCGCGCGCACGCCGCATCCGCCTGAGCGTGGATGAACGCGGTGCGCGCCTGACCCTGCCGCTGCGCGCGAGTCTGGTCGCTGGCGATCGTTTCCTGGAGTTGCATCGCGACTGGCTGGTCGAACAGCTGGCGCGCAGCGCGGCGCCCGAGTCGGTGCGGCCGCTGCAGCCGGGCATCACCACCGCACTGCCGCTGCGTGGCCAGGCCGTGCCGCTGCACTGGCAACCCGGTCGCTACACCCGCCTGCAACTCGATGACGACGGCCTGCACCTGCAGTGGCCCGAGCGTGCCAGCGCGGCGATGCTGTCGCGCGCCCTGCACGCGTTCTACGAAGCACAGGCACGCGCCGACATCGGCCGCTGGATGCCACGCCACTTGACCGGGCTGCCGCGCGTGCCCGGGCGCATCCGCTTCAAGATGATGTCTTCGCAATGGGGCTCGTTGAGCCCGGACGGCACGATGGCGCTGGACCTGTCGCTGGTGCTGGCCCGGCCCAGCGCGTTCGAATACGTGCTGGTCCACGAGCTGTGCCACCTGGCCCAGGCCAATCACTCGCCGGCGTTCTGGCATGAAGTGGAACAGCGCTTCCCCGACTGGCGCGCGGAACGTGCCTATTTCCACGAGGAAGGGCGCCTGCTGAAGGCCCAGCTGCGCGCGTTGCTGCAAGCCTGATTAATGACGGGGTCGGTAGGAGCCGGCCCTAGTCTTCGCCCAGAAACCCGCCGATCACCTCGGCCACCGCTTGCGCGTTGTCCATGTGCAGGTGATGGCTGCCGGGCAGCACGAACGTGCGGCCGTGGCGTAGGCGCGCGGCACGCTGGCTGCGCAGCGGCTCGGGGAAATACGGCTGGGCCTGTTCGGCCAGGATCACCTGCGCAGGGCAGTCGATGGATTCGACGATCGCATCGACCTGCGCATGCGTGGCGCGATACAACGACGGCAGCGTCAGGCGCTGGTCGGTGCTCCATACCCAGCCATCGTCCAGCGCGCGCACACCGCGTTCGACCAGCAGGCGCGCGCTGGATTCACTCAGGCCATTGACCTGCATGCGCGCGCGCACCGGCGCGGCCAGACTGGGAAACACGCGCAGGCCGCGCCGCGATTTGGCGCGTGCCGCGGTCATCGCATCACGCATGCGTTCGGGCGCGTGGGCCGGGTCTTCGCCCAGGCCACCCAGTGCCTCGATGCACACCAGACGACGCACGCGCTGCGGACAGGCCGCCGCAACCAGGCTGGAAATCGCTGCACCCATCGAATGGCCCAGCAGCGCGAAGCGCTCCCAGCCCAGTGCGTCGGCGGCGTCCAGCACCGCATTGATCGCCACGTACGGCGAATATTCCGCGCCCGGTCCCAGGTGCGCGCTGCGGCCATGGCCCGGCAGATCCAGCGCGACCACGTCCAGCGGCTGCGGCAACAGTCCCAGCAGCGGCACCCAGCTCGCCGCGTTGTCCAGCCAGCCGTGCAGGGCGACGACTTTGGGACCCTCCGAATCACCGCCGCGCAATGCGTGCAGCTCGCCCAGCGCCGCGGGCAGGATGCATTCGGACAACAACATCAGCGCATCGATCCCAGCTGGCGCTCCAGCATCGCAACCAGCGCGCGCGCGTGATCAGCGGTGTCGTTGAGACAGGGGATGTAGCGCAGCGTGCCGCCGTCGTGCGCGAAGCCTTCGGCGAACTGCATGCCCACTTCCTCCAGCGTCTCCA
Organism: Pseudoxanthomonas sp.; assembly: GCF_027498035.1. Taxonomy (NCBI): domain Bacteria; kingdom Pseudomonadati; phylum Pseudomonadota; class Gammaproteobacteria; order Lysobacterales; family Lysobacteraceae; genus Pseudoxanthomonas; species Pseudoxanthomonas sp. The sequence goes on along the minus strand of NZ_CP114978.1, from coordinate 3,078,287 downwards.
GGCAGTCCACCGCGAAGCCGGGGCAGACCACGTCGACTGTGCGCAGGCCGCGCGCGGCCATCGCCTTCAGTTCGACATCGGTGGCCGGCTCCAGCCAGCGCTCCTTGCCGAAACGCGACTGGTAGGTCAGCGTCCAGTCGCCCTCACCCAGGCCCAGCGCCTGGGCGATCAACGCGGCACTGCGCTCGCAGCGCTGCGGATACGGATCGCCATTGTTGGCCACGCGCTGCGGCAGCCCGTGGAAGGAGAACAGCAGATGTTCACCGCGGCCGTTGGCCTGGCGCCACCCGGCAATCGAAGCGACCACTGCCGCGATCCAGTCCGGGTCTTCCGCGTAATCCCTGACCGACACCGCCTGCGGGAACGCGGCGTCCACCACGTCCTGCACCGAGGCGGTGGTGGTGGTCGAATACTGCGGATACAGCGGCAGCACGCGCAGCGGTGCGCCTTCGCCCTTGAGCCGCTGCAGCAACGCGCGCAGCGCCGGCTCGCCGTAGCGCATCGCCGGCAACACGCGCCACTGCGGCAACAGCGCCTGCACCTGCGCGGCCAGGCCGGTGGTGTAGACCGCCAGCGGCGAGCCGCCATCCAGCCACACCTTGGCGTACTTCTCGGCCGACCTCGGACTGCGCAGCGGCAGGATCAACCCGCGCAGCAGCGGCTTCCACAGCCAGCCGGGGATGGACACCACCCGCGGATCGGTCAGGAATTCATCCAGGTAACGCCGCACGGCCGACGCAGTAGGCGCCTCGGGCGTGCCCAGGTTGACCAGCAGCAGGGTGCCAGCGGTGCTGGAAGGCGAATGAGCGTGCGTGGATGCGCCGACGGCGGCATCGGAGAAGGCGTGGGGCATGTGCGGCATGATGACAGATGCCCCGCGTGCGGCGGCCCTGGAACTCATCGACGATTCACCCTGCCGTGACTAGGCTCGCGGCGTTGCATGGCGGCGGATGTCATCGCCGCGCACATCGGTTACAACGCCTCATCACCTCCACTGGAGTCGCCCCGCATGACCTTGTCCCGTTTCGCACCGCGTCGCGGTCTGGCCCGCCTGGGCGTCCTGTTGCTGGCCGGCCTGGCCGCCACGCAGGCCTTCGCCGGCACCGAGGTGGACGAACGCGCCGCCGACGCCACGCGTGTGTTGAACGACATCCAGCGCATCCCCGAGGAGTCCATTCCCGAAAAGCTGCTGGACGAAGGCAAGGCGATCATCGTCATCCCCGACTCGCTCAAGGTCGGCCTGGTGTTCGGCGGCCGCAGCGGCCACGGCCTGATGTCGGTCAAGAGCCCCGATGGCACCTGGTCGCAACCGGTGTTCGTCAAGCTCACCGGCGGCAGCGTCGGCTTCCAGGCCGGCGTGCAGTCCTCGGACATCGTCCTGGTGTTCCGCAACGACCGTTCGCTCAACAACATCGTCAACGGCAAGTTCACCCTGGGTGCCGATGCCGGCGTGGCTGCCGGTCCGGTCGGCCGCAATGCCTCGGCCGCCACCGACGGCCAGCTGAAGGCGGAAATCTGGTCGTGGTCGCGCGCGCGCGGCCTGTTCGCCGGCATCGCCCTGGACGGCGCGGTGCTGTCGATCGACAAGGACGCCAACGCCGATGCCTACGGCCCCACCGCGACCCCGCGCGCGATTTTCGAGAACCGCGCCGGCCAGCCCTCGTCACAGGTGGTTTCGTTCCGCGACACGCTGGAAGAAGCCACCGCCAATGCCCGCGCCAGCCGCGGTACCGATGGCCGCCCCGTGGTCACCACCGGCACGCCGACCGCGCCACCGCCGACGGGCATCGCCCCGTCTGTCGAAACCGCACCGATGGGCAGCCATCCGGCCACCACCGAACCTGCGCCGCAACAGGGTTTCCAGCCCGTGCAGGAAGGTGAAATCCGCACCGAGCAGCTGAACTGACTGTTTTATCGGCACCTTTCTGCGCCGACATCGCAAGATCACCGACGCCACCGCCACGTGCGTGCGGTATCCTCAACGCTCATTTTTTCCGACGAGTCCATCATGGGCGGCTTAAGCATCTGGCATTGGATCATCGTTCTGGCCATCGTCCTGCTGGTGTTCGGCACCAAGCGGCTGACCAGCGGCGCCAAGGACCTGGGCAGCGCGGTGAAGGAATTCAAGAAAGGCATGCGTGACGAGGACAAGCCGGTAGCGCGCCTGTCCGACGAAGCACGCAACGCCGAGGAAGCGGCCGCCAAGGACCGCGAGCGCGAACGCAGCGGCGACGACCGCTGACCGCGAGGCAGGTCGTGTCACCCTTCTTCGCGCCCAACTGACGGGCGCCCGCAGTCATGTTCGACGTCGGCTTTCCCGAACTGATCGTCATCGCCATCGTGGCGCTGGTGGTGCTGGGTCCCGAGCGCCTGCCCAAGGCGGCGCGTTTCGCCGGGCTGTGGGTGCGCCGTGCCCGCAACCAATGGGACTCGGTCAAGAGCGAGCTGGAACGCGAACTGGCCGCTGACGAACTCAAGCGCAACCTGCACGACGCGCAGGAAGCCCTGCGCCGGACCGACGAGGCGCTGCGTCGCGGCCACGACGAGGCACAGCGCGAATTCAACGCAACCCGCGACGCGGTCAAGGACTCGGTCCGCGACACCACCGACGCGGTCAGGTCCAACGACACCGCCGCCGATGTCGCAGCGGCTTCCGCACCGGAAACCACGCCGGAACCCGCCACACGCAAAGATCCAGGCGATGAACGGCCACACGCCTGACCACGAGGCTGAAAGCAGCTTGATGGAGCACCTGATCGAACTGCGCATGCGGTTGATCCGGGGCATGGCGGGCGTGGCGATCGTGCTGGTCGTGGCGGTGCCGTTCGCCAAGCGCATCTTCGACCACCTGGCCATGCCGCTGCTGGCCGCGCTGCCGGTGGACCAGGCGCAGAAGATGATCGCGGCCGACCCGACTTCGGGCTTCTTCGCGCCGATCAAGCTGGCGTTCTACCTGTCGCTGTTCGTGGCCTCGCCGTGGCTGATCTACCAGGCCTGGAGCTTCGTCGCGCCGGGCCTGTACAAGCACGAGAAGCGCCTGGCCGTGCCGCTGCTGGTGTCGTCGATCGTGCTGTTCTTCGCCGGCTGCGCGTTCGCCTACTTCGCAGTGCTGCCAGCGGTGTTCCATGCCCTGACCATCTTCACCCCCGACGTGGTGACGCTGGCGCCGGACCCGGCCAAGTACCTGGATTTCGTGATCGTGATCTTCCTGGCGTTCGGCCTGAGTTTCGAACTGCCGGTGGCGATGGTGATCGTGGTGGCGCTGGGCCTGGTCACCCCGCAACAGCTCAAGGAGTCGCGTGGCTACGCGATCGTGGGCGTGTTTGTGATCGCCGCGGTGATCACCCCGCCGGACGTGGTCTCGCAGCTGATGCTGGCCTTGCCGATGTGCCTGCTCTACGAACTGGGCATCCTCGCCTGCCGCTGGGTGCTGCCACGCAAGCGTGGCGACCTGCGCGGCGACCCCAGCGCATAAAGAAAAGCCCGCTTTCGCGGACTTTTTCATTTCATGCGAGTACGCGCTGATCCGTCCTGGTCGGCCGGGTAGATCAAGCGCACCCCGAACCAGACTCCAGGCACCCCCCGCGCCGAACGCGTTTTGCTTACCCGGCGACAGCGCTTGCCAGCAGCACGGGCCGCCGATCAGGCGGCAAAGGTCCCCGGGTTGGACGGCGGCGCGGGCGGCGGCGAAATCCCTCCGCTCACGGCCGAATCTTGACCCTGGCCCAGCAACTGGCGCCAGGCGCTGGTCACGCAGCCACCGAGCAACGGCAGCATCACGCCCATCAGCAGCACGTTGGTCAGCAGCACGCCGATCATCTGCCCGGCCACCATCGATACCGCCAGGCCGAGCAGCTGCACGATCACCAGCAGCGGCACCAGCACGATGAACAGCAGCAGGTAGAACACCACCACCGCCGGCAGGTTATGCAGGCAGGCCCGCAGGCTGTTGAACATCGCTTCACCGCCGCGACGGCCGGCGAAGGTCACATCCGGCACCGCCACGAACACCAGCAGACTGGCCACCAGCGCGCCGGCGATCAGCAGCACCAGCCACAGCAGCAGGCGCCCGGCGGGAAGCTGGGCCACCAGCGCCGGATCAGGTTGACCGCCACTGGCGGCCTGTTCTTCCAGGTGGGCGATCACGGTCTGCAGCTGCTGCACGCCTTCGGTGCCCAGCAGCACCATCAGCAACAGGCCGGCGAACAGCGCCAGCAGCACCTGCGGCAGCAGGGTCGCCACCAGGCTCGGCACGTGGCCACTGCGGAAACCGCCGAACAGATCGCCCGGCTTCACCGGCTGGGCAGCCGCCGCCTTGCGCACCGCGCCCAGCACGCCGGCAAACAACACCGGCGAGGCCAGGCCCAGCAGCAGCTGCAGGAACAGGCCCGGCACCGTGGCCAGCATCATCAACTGCGCGGCCACCAATGACAGCAGCGCCCACAGCGCACCCAGCACACCCAGCTGCAGCGGCGCCTGGCGCAGGGTGGCCAGTCCATCCAGCAGCCATTGCGCACCGGCGCTGGCCGGCACCTTGTTGATCATCGACATCGAAAAATCCGGAAAAAGCCTGCGGGGGGGAACCACTTGGACCGACCACGGGGCGGTCGGTTCAGCGTGCACGCGCCTGGCGGGCGTGACGCACGAAACGGCGCAACAGTGTGCGCGCCTGCGGAGCGGCCGTCACCTCGCGGTTGATCTGGACCGGGCACTGGCCGGTGCTGCGCAGGTGCTCGGCCCGGGCGGCGACGTAGCCGCGCATGTGGTGGGTGGCGAATTCCGGGTGGAACTGCATGCCCCAGACGCGCTCGCCCCAGCGGAAGGCCTGGCAGTCGTCGCGCTGCGAGCGGGCCAGCACCGTGGCCCCTTCCGGCGCGCGCAACACGGTCTGCACGTGGCTGGTGTGGGCGACGAAATCAGCCGGCAGGTGCGCGAACAACGGGTCTTCGAACGCCGGCGGATGCAGGTCGATGCGCACGGTGCCCGATTCGCGCCCGGCCGGGTTGTCCGCCACTTCCCCGCCCAGCGCGTGGGCCAGCAGCTGGTGGCCATAGCAGATGCCCAGCAGCGATGCGCCCTCGTGGGCGGCCTCGCGCAGCCAGCCGGCGGCATGCTCGCTCCAGTCGGCGCGGTCGGTGACCATGGCCGAAGAGCCGGACACGATGATCCCGGCGAAGCCTTGGCGTGACGGCAACGGGTCACCGCGCTCGACGTTGGTGACCACCGTTTCGTGGGCTTCCAGGCCGGCGGCGACGCGGATCCAGTGCGAAAAGCCGCCATGGCGCTTGAGCGAGCGCAGCGGCTGGCCGGTTTCGACAATCAAGAATGGAGCGTTCATTCCCGTGGGGGCAGGACCGAGACAACTTCCTCGATTGTCGTCAGACCACGGGCCACCATGTCAAGGCCCGCATCACGCAGGGTGCGCATGCCCTGGATGCGTGCGGCGCGGGTGAACGCGGCCAGGTCCATGTCGGCGCGGATCATCGCGCGCAGCTGCGGGGTCAGCGGCATCAACTCGTACAGGCCGACCCGGCCCATGTAGCCGGTACGCCGGCATTCCAGGCAGCCGACCGGACCGTGCGGGTTGGCGTCCTCGGGCACGCGACGGCCGGTTTCCAGCAGGATCTCCCACGCGTGGGCCGGCACCGGCGCGGGCGCCTTGCAGTGCGGGCACAGGGTCCGCACCAGGCGCTGGGCCAGCACCCCGGTCAGGGTGGAAGCCACCAGGTAGTGGGCCACGCCCAGGTCGAGCAGGCGGGTGATCGCCGAGGGCGCATCGTTGGTGTGCAGGGTGGACAGCACCAGGTGGCCGGTCAGCGAGGCCTGGACTGCCATCTGCGCGGTCTCCAGGTCGCGGATCTCGCCGATCATGATGATGTCCGGGTCCTGGCGCAGCAGGGTGCGCACGCCGGAGGCGAAGTCCAGGTCGATGTTCTGCTGGACCTGCATCTGGTTGAACTCGGGCGAGATCATCTCGATCGGGTCCTCGACGCTGCACACGTTCACATCGGCCGTGGCCAGCTTGCGCAGCGTGGAATACAGCGTGGTGGTCTTGCCCGAGCCTGTCGGCCCGGTCACCAGCACGATCCCGTGCGGCTGCTCGACCAGCGCATTCCAGCCGGCCGCCTCGGTCGGGCTGAAGCCCAGTTCGGAGATCGGCTTGAACGCGGTATCCGGGTCGAAGATACGCATCACGCACTTTTCACCGAACGCGGTGGGCATGGTCGACAGGCGCATTTCCACCTCGCGCCCGCCGGGCGAACGGGTCTTGATGCGGCCGTCCTGCGGGCGCCGGCGTTCGGCCAGGTCCATGCGGCCCAGCACCTTGATCCGGCTGACCACCGCGGTCATCACCGGCGGCGGCAGTTCGAATACCTTGTGCAGCACGCCGTCGATGCGAAAGCGGATCCGGCCTAGCTCGCGGCGCGGTTCCATGTGGATGTCACTGGCGCGCTGCTCGTAGGCGTACTGCAGCATCCAGTCCACGATCTGGACCACGTGGTGGTCGTCGGCACCGACTTCGCCACCGCCGCCCAGGTCCACCAGCTGCTCGAAGCTGGGCATGATCGCGTTCTGTTCGCGCTCGCGCGTGTCCTTGGCGCCGCGCACCGAGCGGGTCACGCCAAAGAACTCCATCGTGTAGCGATGCAGGTCCAGCGGATTGATCAGGACCAGCTCGATGTTGCGCCGGGTCAGGTGCTGCAGGTCCGGCTTCCAGCTGACCTCCAGCGGTTCGCTGGTGGCGATCAGCACCCGGTCGTGTTCCACCGCCAAGGGCAGGATCCGATACCGGCGCGCGTACGCCTGGCTGATCACCGCGGTCACGCTGGCCACGTCCACCCGGGTCGGATCCACGCGCAGGTAGCGCACGCCCAGGCGCTGGGCCAGCCATTCGGTCAGGCGCTCCAGGCTGAGTTCGCCACCGCTGCTGGCCGCCAGTTTCAGGTTGGCCAGCAGCACCAGCGGATGCACCTCGCTGGCGCTGCGCGCACCGGAGGCCGACATCTGGATGCGGCCGGTGTCGGCCTGCGCCACCAGGCCATCGGCCAGCAGCGCGCGGGTGACCTGGGCGAAGTCCAGCCGGCCCGAGCCCAGCGCGGTGGATTCAGGGGAGAAATCGGCCTTGCGCTGCTGCTCCATCGAAGATCCAAGCCCCTGGCACTGCCCGTGCGGCCGAAGCGGCCACAACACGCTGCGTATACTAGCCCACCCCTTTTTCCGCCCTTCGCCGCATGACTGCCACGACGGCCACCGCCATCACCTTCCAGGGCCTGATCCAGACCCTCAACCAGTACTGGGCCGACCAGGGCTGCGTGCTGATCCAGCCGCTGGACCTGGAAGTCGGCGCCGGTACCTTCCACCCAGCGACCTTCCTGCGCGCGCTGGGCCCGGAGCCGTGGAACGCGGCCTACGTGCAGCCCAGCCGCCGTCCCACCGACGGCCGCTACGGCGAAAACCCCAACCGCCTGCAGCACTACTACCAGTACCAGGTGGCGATGAAGCCCAACCCGGACAACATCCAGCAGCTGTACCTGGATTCGTTGAAGGCGCTGGGCATCGACCCGCGCGTGCACGACCTGCGCTTTGTCGAGGACAACTGGGAATCGCCGACGCTCGGCGCCTGGGGCCTGGGCTGGGAAGTGTGGTTGAACGGGATGGAAGTCACCCAGTTCACCTATTTCCAGCAGGCCGGTGGGATCGAGTGCAAGCCGGTCCTGGGCGAGATCACCTACGGGCTGGAACGCCTGTGCATGTACCTGCAGGACTGCGACAACGTCTACGACCTGATCTGGACCTACGGCCCGGACGGCACGCCGGTGACCTACGGCGACGTGTTCCACCAGAACGAAGTCGAGCAGAGCACTTACAACTTCGAACACGCCAACGTGGAAGAACTCTTCCACCGCTTCGACGCCTGCGAAGCCGAGTCGCAGAAGCTGGTCGAACTCGGCCTGCCGCTGCCGGCCTACGAACAGGTCTGCAAGGCCAGCCATTGCTTCAACCTGCTGGACGCGCGCCGCGCGATCAGCGTGACCGAACGCCAGCGCTACATCCTGCGCGTGCGCACGCTGTCCCAGGCCGTGGCCAAGGCGTATTTCGCCCAGCGCGAGAAGCTCGGCTTTCCAGGCCTGAAGCGCAACGCGAGTCGAGGCCGCGGCGTGATCCTGATCGGCATGTTCGATTCGCCGTTCGTGCGTCGCGTGGCGATCAGCATGACGGTACTCGGCGTGCCGTTCGACCATCGCAACTGGTCCACCGGCCGCGATGCCGAACAGATCCGCGCCTACAACCCGCTAGGCCGGGTGCCGACGCTGGTGCTCGATTCGGAAGACGTGCTGTTCGAATCGTCCGCGGTGCTGGATTACCTGGACGAAGCCGCCGGTGCGGACAAGGCCCTGCTGCCGGCCAGCGGCGCCGAGCGTCGCCATGCGCTGCAGCTGATCGCGCTGGCCACCGGCGTGGGCGACAAGGCCGTGTCGATGGTCTACGAGCGCGTGTTCCGCCCGGAAGACAAGCGCCACGACCCGTGGCTGGAGCGCTGCCGCGTGCAGGTCAGGCAGGCACTGGCTGCACTGGAAGCGCACTGCGCCCAGCGCACAGGCCATGACTGGCTGATCGGCGAGCGCATGACCCAGGCCGACATCACCGTCGCCTGCTGCTGCGCCTTCGCCGCCGAAGCGGTGCCATTCGATCTGTCGCCCTATCCGGCCCTGCAGGCGCGCGTGGCGCGCTACGAAGCACTGCCGGTGTTCCAGCAATTCCACGTGGCGTTCGACGCCCCCAAATCCTGAGCGGATGTTTTTTCCATGGATTCACAGATGCAACCCCTCCTGATCGAACTGGGCACCGAAGAGCTGCCGGTCAAGGCGCTGCCGGGACTGGCCGACGCGCTGTTCGACGGCATCAAGACCGGGCTGGAAAAGCGCGGCGTCGCCGTCGATGCCACCGATGCACGGCCGCTGTTCACCCCGCGCCGTCTTGCCGTGCTGCTGCCGGGCGTATCGGCCGAGCAGCCCGAACAGGCCAGCGAAGTGTTCGGCCCCTACGTCAACATCGCGCTGGACGGTGACGGCCAGCCGACCAAGGCGCTGTCGGGTTTCGCCGCCAAGGCCGGCGTGGAATGGACCCAGCTGGAGCGCGCCACCGATGCCAAGGGCGAGCGCTTCGTGCATCGCGCGACCAAGCCGGGCGCCAGGACCGCCGACCTGCTGCCGGAAGTGATTGCCGAAGCCATCGCCGCCATGCCGATCCCCAAGCCGATGCGCTGGGGTGACCACGACTACGCCTTCGCGCGGCCGGTGCAGTGGCTGGTGGTGCTGCTGGGCGATGCGGTGATCGAGATGCCGCTGATGGGCATCGCCGCGGACCGCATGAGCCGCGGCCATCGCTTCGAACACGACAAGCCGGTGTGGATCGGCACGCCGGGCGACTACGTCGCGGCGCTGGCGGCCGCGCACGTGCTGGTCGATCCGCAGCAGCGCCGCACGCGCATCATCGAGCAGGTGGAAAACGCGGCGCGTGGCGTGGGCGGCGATGCCCGCATCACCGACGACAACCTGGAACAGGTGGTCTGCCTGACCGAATGGCCCAGCGCGATTGCCTGCAGTTTCGAAGCCGAGTTCCTGGCCGTGCCGCAGGAAGCGCTGATCGAGACGATGGAGATCAACCAGAAGTTCTTCCCGGTGCTGCGCGACGGTAAGCTGACCGAGCATTTCATCGGCATCGCCAATATCGAATCGCGCGATCCGGCCCAGGTGCGCGCCGGCTATGAGCGCGTGATCCGTCCGCGTTTCGCCGATGCCAAGTTCTTCTTCGACGAGGACCTCAAGCAGGGCTTGGTGTCGATGGGCGATGGCCTGAAAACCGTGACCTACCAGGCCAAGCTGGGCAGCGTGGCCGACAAGGTCGCGCGCGTGGCCGCGCTGGCTGAAGTGATCGCGCAGCAGGTTGGTGCCGATGCTGTGCAGGCGCGCCGCGCCGCGCAGCTGGCCAAGAACGATCTGCAGTCGCGCATGGTCAATGAATTCCCGGAACTGCAGGGCATCGCCGGCCGCCATTACGCCATTGCCGCAGGCGAATCGTCCGAGGTCGCGCTGGCCATCGACGAGAGCTACCAGCCGCGCTTTGCCGGTGACGATATCGCCCTGAGCCCGTTGGGCAAGGTGCTGGCCATTGCCGAACGCTTGGACACGCTGGCCGGTGGCTTCGCCGCGGGCTTGAAGCCGACTGGCAACAAGGACCCGTTCGCGCTGCGCCGTAATGCGCTGGGGCTGGCGCGGACGGTCATCGAAAGTGGATTTGATCTGGATCTCGGAGAACTACTGGTCGCAGCGGAGATTCCTGTTGCTGCGCTCGCAGCTGCACGTGGTGCTGCTGATGCAAAGATCGCAGAGGGCAGCAACAAAGCTAGCGTCGCAGTTGGGGTTGTCCGTGGCGTTCTCGCGGCAGACCTCTACGACTTCATCCTCGACCGCCTCCGCGGCTACTACGCCGACAAGGGCGTGACCACCACGCAGTTCAACGCCGTGGCCGAACTCAAGCCGGCCTCGCTGTACGACTTCGACCGCCGCATCGAAGCCATCGCCACCTTTGCCGCGCTGCCCGAAGCCGCTGCATTGGCCGCGGCGAACAAGCGCATCGGCAACATCCTGCGCAAGGCCGAAGGCGAGGTGGAGATTCCGCACAGCATCGACCACGCCCTGCTGACCGACCCGGCCGAACTCGCCCTGGGCGAAGCGGTGGCCGCCGCATTGGGCGATACCGACGATGCCCTGCACCGCCACGATTACGTCAAGGTGCTCTCGCGCCTGGCGCTGCTGCGCGATCAGGTGGATGGCTTTTTCGACGGCGTGATGGTCAATGCCGAGGACCCGGCCGTGCGCGCCAACCGCCTGGCGCTACTGCAGCGCCTGCATGGCCGCTTCGGTGCGGTGGCCGACATCGCCCAGCTGTCCGCATGAGATCACGCGCGCAGGATGCGCGCCATCATGACGCCTTAACCCGGCCTGTCGGGATCGCCGGGTATGCTGCGGTCATGCGCTTTCCCCACCCGTTCGCCATCGCCGCCGTACTGTTCCTGATACCCGCGACGTCGATGGCAGCGGCCATCGTCGACAAGGTCCAGATCAAGGGCCTGGACGAAGACGACGACATCCAGCGCGCGATGGCCGAGAACATCCGCGTGGCCCTGACGCTCAACGATGCGCTGGGCACCCGCCTGGGCGAAGCCCGGCTGGAATACCTGATGGAACAGACCAGGGACGAGGCCGCCGGCGCACTGGAACCGTTCGGCTATTACTCGCCCACGGTCGAGGTCACCTCGCAGCGCCTGAGCGCCGCCGAGGTCGCCGGGATCGACAAGGAAAAGAAAGGCAGCACGGCCAAGGACGCGCAAAACCAGGACAGCACCGCGGACGCGGCCAGTGCCGCAACCGGCAATGTGCAACGCGACGGCAGCGATGCCGATGGCAAGGTGACCACGTCCGTCGCACCGGCCAACCCCGCCAACGGCACGGACAGCGCCACCGGGCAGGCCACCGCAGCCGCGGCATCGACCACCGGCAGCGCATCGCGCCAGCGCACGCCAGCCGACCACATGACCGTCACCGTGACGGTGACCCCGGGCGAACCGGTCCGCGTCCGCGATGCCGACATCCGCATCGATGGTGAAGGCGGCAACGACAGCTACCTGGCCCAGGACCTCAAGGATTTCGCGCCGGCGCAAGGGGCCGTGTTCGACCACCAGACCTACGAGGCCAGCAAACTGAAGATCGTGCGCCGGCTGGCCGAACGCGGCTACCTGGATGCGGACTTCGAAACCCGCAAGGTGGAAGTCACCCGCGCCCAGCACGCGGCCGACATCGACCTGTCCTGGATCAGCGGCATCCGCTACGACATGGGGCCGACCCACTTCAACCAGACCTACTTCCGCCCGGGCCTGCTGGACCAGCTGGTGTACTGGGATGAAGGCAGCTACTACCACCAGGGCAAGCTGGACCGCCTGCGCCAGTCGCTGGTGTCGCTGGACTACTTCAGCAACATCGATATCCAGCCCAACGTGGACAGCGCGGTCGATGGACGCGTGCCGATTGAGGTGAACCTCAAGCTGGCCCCACGCACCGTCTACCAGTACGGCGTCAGCTACGGCACCGAATACGGCGCCGGTTTCCTGGCCGGCGTGGAGCGGCGTTACGTCAACTCGCGCGGGCACAAGCTCAAGACGCTGCTGGACTACGCGCAGAACCGCAAGTCGCTGACCACCACCTATCGCATTCCCGCGTTCAAGTGGCTCGATGGCTGGTACGCGGGCACCGCGCAGCTCTATGACGAACAGACCGATTACATCGACACCCGCCGCATCGAACTGATCGCCAGCCGCAGCGGGCAGCTCAACGAGAACTGGACGGCCACCGCGTCGATCCATGCGCTGCGCGAGCGCTGGAAGCTGGAACTGACCGACGACGACGGCGATGGTGCCGAACGCGCGGCGCCCTACCGCTATGCGACCTACGTGTACCCGCAGCTGGAAGCCAAGTACGTCAACGTCGACGACCGCCTGTTCCCGCGTAGCGGCATCTCCGCCACCGCGACCCTGCGTGGCGGCCTGGAAGGCGCCGGCTCGGACACCAATTTCGGCCAGATCCAGCTCATCGGACGCTGGTACAAGGGCTTCGGCCTCAACGACCGCCTGCTCGTGCGCGGCGAAGTCGGCCAGACCTCGGTCGCCTCGCAGGATGCACTGCCGCCGAGCCTGCGGTTCTACGCCGGTGGCGACAACAGCATCCGCGGCTACCAGTACCGCGAAGTCGGTCCGCGGGTGAAGACCGAAGGCGGCGAATATTCGGTCGGCGGCAACAAGCTGATCACCGGCAGCGTCGAGTACGAGCACTACTACAAGGGCGGTCCGTTCGGCGGCGCGGTGTTCGTCGATTCGGGCAGCGCCTACAACGACTCACCGGACTTCAAGACCGGCGTGGGTTTCGGCGTGCGCTACAAGTCACCCATCGGCCCGGTGCGCATCGACATCGCCCACGGCTTGAATGATCCCGATTCGATCGTGCAGCTGTACCTGAGCATCGGAGCCAATCTGTGAGCCGGCGCCCCTCGGACGCGCTGACGCCGGAAGCGCGCGAAGCGCGCATCGCCGAACTTCGCGCCCAGCGTCGCGCGCGCATGCGCAAACTCGCACTGCGCAGTGCGATCGGCATGGGCGTGGTGGTGGTCGGCCTGCTGGTGGTGCTGTACTGGCTGCTGCAGACCGTGGCTGGCCGCGATGTGCTGCTGGCGCAGATCACCGCGCGCCTGCCGGCCGGTTCCACCTTTACCTACAGCAGCGCCGAAGGCCCGGTGGCCGGGCCGCTGACGCTGCGCGACGTGCACTTCCACCTGGATGACATCGACTTCACCGCCAGGCGCGTGACCCTGGACCCGGACCTGCGCCCACTGCTGGGCAAGCGCCTGCGCCTGGACACGATGGAAGTGGAGTCTGCCGTGCTGGACATGCCGCCCAGCCCGGACGAACCGTTCGAGCTGCCGCGCTGGCCCGACGTGCTGCCGCAGATCGAACTGCCGATCAACATCCAGGCCGACACGCTGGTGGTCGACGGCTTCCGCTACACCTCCGCCGGTAAGACCGTGATCGATGTATCCAGCGCGCGCGGCGGCATCGATATCGGCGACGGCTATGCCGAAGCGACTGCACTCAAGCTGCGCAGCAACCTGGGCAATGTCTCGGTCGATGGCCACTACCGTCCGGGCAAGCGCTACGCCACCGACCTGACCGTGTCGGCTGGTTTCCCCGCGCCACGCGGCAAGACCCCGGCACGGCTGGGACTGGTCGCACGCGGCGACGTGCGCCACATGGAAGTCGCCGTCGGCGGCAACGCACCGGCGCCGGTGAAGCTCCATCTGGACGTGCGCGGCGCGAGCAAGCCGGACTGGGCGCTGCTGGCGGTGAGCAAGCAGTTGGACCTGTCGCTGTTCGGCGTGGGCGCGGCCGATGCGGCGCCGCTGGCATTCGACCTGCAGGCCAGCGGCACCGACGGTGGCGCGGCCATCAGCGGCCAGGCCAGGCAGGGCGACAACCTGGTGGTGATCGAGCCTTCGCACGTGCGCATCGACGGCACCACGCTGACCGTGCAGCCACTGGCGGTGCAGCTGCTCGGCGGCCGCATCACCCTGCGCGGGCACGCCGATTTCGAGAACACCGAAGACCCCACCTTCAAGTTCGCGGTGAACGCGCGCGACCTGAAATGGGGCGAAGCCGACCAGCGCATCGACGCCAACGCCGACCTGGGCGTGGCCGGGCGCAAGGCGCACTGGGTCGCGATCGGCAAGGCCGACCTGGCCCGCGGCAAGGACACGGCCAAGGTCGATTTCGACGGCCGCGGCGACCTGGAAAAAGTCCTGCTGAAAACCCTGCAGGCGACCACGCCGGCTGGTTCGCTCGACGTCACCGGCCAGGTCGGCTGGGCACCGCAGCTGGCCTGGGACGTGCAAGCCGACCTGAGAGACTTCGACCCCGGCTATTTCGCCGCCGGCTGGAATGGCGCGGTCACCGGCACGCTGGCCAGCCAGGGCGCCGCGCGTGATCCGGCCGCGGGCAAGGGCGATGGCTTCGATGCCACGCTGGACATCCCGCAGCTGGGCGGCCGCCTGCGCGATCGCAAGCTGGCCGGCAGCGGCCATTTCAACCTGCATGGCCTCAATGGCGACGGCAAGCTGGACCTCACTCTGGGCAGCAGCCACGTGCAGGCGCAGGGCAAGGTCGCAGATACGCTGGACATCGACGCGCAGCTCTCGCCGCTGCAGCTGGCCGACCTGCTGCCCAAGGCCACCGGCAACCTGTCCGGCACGGTCAGGCTGACCGGCCCGCGCAACGCACCGACCATCGATGCCGACCTGTCCGGCAACGCATTGAAGTACGACACCTACACCGCCGAATCGATCAGCCTGCGTGGCCACCTGCCGTGGACCGGCCACGGTGGTGAGCTGGCCCTGCGTGGCAGCGCCGTACAGGCCGGCCTGCTGCTGGACAAGCTCAGCGTGGACGCACGCGGCGCGATCCAGGACCTGCAGCTCAACGTGCAGGCTGACAACCCGATGGCCTCGTTGACCCTGGCCGGTTCCGCGCAGCAAAAGGGCGAGAGCCTGGTCCGGCGCGCTGGAGACCCTGCGCATCGTGCCGTCCAAGGGCGATGCCTGGGCACTGACCCAGGCCGCGCGCTTCACCCAGGCCGGCAGCGCCTTCACCCTGTCCGACAGCTGCCTGGCCGGCGGCGATGGCGGCACCCTGTGCGTCTCGGCCGACTGGCCACGCAACGGCGTGAGCGCGCATTCGGACAAGCTGCCACTGACACTGATCCAGCCATGGCTGCCGCCCAGCGACGGACGCCCGCTGACCTTGCGCGGTGATCTGACCCTGGACGCCAACCTCAAGCCGCAGGGCAATGCCTGGCAGGGCCAGGTGCACATCGCGTCGATGGAAGGCGGCCTGCGCATGGGCAAGAACACGCGCGGCGAAGTCGTCCACTACGACCACTTCAGCATCGACGTGGACATGACCCCGGAGCACATCCATGGCCGCCTGGGCACCGGCTTTGCCGGCAACGGCTTCGTCGATGCCACCTTCGAGACCGGCTGGGACGACTTCGCCCCGCTCACCGGCAACGTCTACCTCTACAACGACCGCCTGTTCTGGCTGGAGCTATTCTCACCCGACCTGGTCCGCCCGCAAGGCAAGTTGAAAGGCCATGTCGGCATCGCCGGCACGCGCGGCCAGCCGCTGCTCAGCGGCGAGGCCGACCTGTCCGACTTCACCGGCGACCTGCCTGCGCTGGGCATCACCCTGATCGAAGGCAAGGCCTCGCTCACCGCGCTGGCCGACGGCACCGCCAAAATCGCCGGCAGCATGAAATCGCAGTCGGCCACCGGCGGCGAGGCCACCGGCGGCACGCTCGACATCGATGGTTCGCTGGGCTGGCAGGGCGAGGACGAGCCACTGCTGTTCAAGGTGCGCGGTAACAATTTCCTGGCCTCCGATACCACCGAGCTGCGCGCGGTGATCGCACCGGACATGACCATCGCCCTGCAGGGCAAGGTGCTGGGCGTGGGCGGCAAGGTCAGCGTGCCTTCGGCCAACATCAACCTGGAGAAACTCAGCGAAGGCGTGTCCACGTCCGAAGACGTGGTGGTGCTGGACCCGGCCGATCCGGAAGCCGGCGGCAGCTCGCTGCTGAAGCTGGACCTGGCGGTCAACCTGGGTGATGACGTCAAGCTCAAGGGCTTCGGCCTGGAAGGTTCGCTGCAGGGCGACATGAGCGTGCATTCGCGCGCCGGCCGCGCCATGTCGGCCACCGGCCAGCTCAACGTGGACGGCCGCTACACCGCCTACGGGCAGAAGCTCAGCATCACCCGTGGCCAGCTGAGCTGGAGCAACGACGATGTCGATGACCCCAACATCAACATCCGCGCCGAACGCGAAGTGGTCAGCGCCAATGTCACCGCCGGCATCGACGTCACCGGTCGCGCCAGTGCGCCGCGCGCCAGCGTCTGGTCCAACCCGGAAACCTCCGAATCCGATGCCCTGGCCTACCTGGTCCTGGGCCGCAGCCTGAGCACCGCCAGCAGCGAGGAAAGCGCACAGGTCAGCGCGGCTTCTTCGGCGCTGTCGGCCGGTGCCGGCCTGCTCGCTTCGCAGCTGGGCGCCAAGATCGGCCTGGACGATGCCGGCGTGCTGGAATCGCGCACCATGGGCAGCTCGGTGTTCGGCGTCGGCAAGTACCTCACGCCCAAGCTCTACGTCAGCTACGGCGTGGCCATGGTCGGCTCAGGCTCGGTCGTCACCCTGAAATACCTGATGCGCAAGGGCTTCAACGCCGAGCTCGAATCGTCCACCGTCGAGACCCGCGGGTCGCTCAACTGGCGCAAGGAAAAGTAAAAGGCAGAAGGAAGCCGATAGCGGCAACGCCCGGCGACCAGGCGTGCCGTTGACAGCAGCATGCAGGTCCTGAATATTCCGCGGGCGCCCCGCCTTGAGGGCCAAGGCCTCGGAGAAGATATGGAAATCCTTGAGTTAGTTCTGGCTGCCGCCGGAGCGGTCGGGCTGTTCATCGGCTATCGCAAGAACAGCCGCAATGTGCTGTTGGCATCGGCACTCGTCCTGAGCTGCGCGTTCGGGCTGGCGGACTTTTCTTCCGGTTTCCGCGATGGCTTTCAGCACTCCGTCGCCAGGCAGCTTTAAGGCGTTGTCCACACATTGATTCGAACCACGCCCGCGGTGCGGCTTGACTCAGGCACCGGGGGTTTTCATGAGGCAAGCCAATGGGTGACCCCTACAACTCCAATCCCGTACGCCCTTCCCTGACCGTGCTCAGCGACGCGATGGTGACCTCGGCGCTGGAACTGCCGGGTTACCGCTTGACCCGAAGCCTCGGACTGGTGCGCGGTCTGACGGTCAGGTCGCGCTCGGTCGTCGGCAATTTCCTTGGCGGGATCCAATCGCTGTTTGGCGGCAACATCACCATCTACACCGCGCTTTGCGAGCAGGCGCGGCAGGAGACCTACCAGGAGATGGTGCAACACGCCCGCCACCTGGGCGCCAACGCGATCATTGCGGTCCGGTATGACGCCACCGAACTCATGGCGGGCCTGACCGAGGTCCTGTGTTACGGCACGGCGGTTGTCGTCGAACCACACAACGCCTAGCCACGCATTCACGCCGGGACCGCCTTGCGGACTGGATCAGTTCGGACAAACACCATGCGCAAGGGTTTGGGAACAGCACTGAGATTCGGGGTCCTCGCGTTCCTCGGGCTTGGACTGGTTGCTGCATTTTTCACCACCACGCCAAAGCCGTGGGCATTGACGCTGTTCGGAATCGGCCTGGGCTGTATCGCCGGACGCCTGCGCGCACGCGCAACCACGGCGGGGTTGCCCGCACGCACGGCCAATCTCCTCGGCTGGCTGTGCGGCATCGGGCTGCTGGTCCTGGCGATGGCGTTTGCCGAAGACATGTTTCTTGGCGCCTGGGCCGCCAGCGTGTCCGGATACCTGTTGGCAGACCGCGCGCTTGCCTTTCCAGCCGCCGACCGCAGGGCGCGGATAGCAGCAGGTGTTCCGATCGATCGCACCTGACCGCGGGTCCAATCCGAATGCCGCTTCGCGACGTTGCAGCATCAGCGAAGGTCTAAGCCATCCCGCATTCTTTCGTCATGCCTGCGCTTGTCCTGCGCGCGCCTGACCACATGTCTTCGTCAGGGTCGTCGGAACCGGCCCGGGGAATCCGACATGTTGTCCATGTTTTCGCCGCGCTGGCGACGCCGTATCCGCTGGGCCGTCGTGCTGTTGATCATGCTGTATTTCGCATCGAATCTGGCAGAAGTGCGGTTGATGGTGATGCTGGTGGACGCGATCGGCCTGGACGTGCTGCTGATGCTGTTCGGCGCACAGATCCTGTCGACCTATGCCGATGTGCTGGTGCCGATGCTGCGTGGCCTGCGCTACGCCGTACTGGCACCGGCGCTGCAGTGGCTGGGCGCGGGTACGCGGCGCTGGCCGCTCTGTCGCGGCGTGCGCGCATGGATATCCCGCAGGTTGCGCCAGGCAAGCGCGGGTCGACACCTGTGGCTGCACTTGCATGTGCTGTGGTGGGCGTTGGTCCGCCGCACGGCTGCATCGGCACGCACGTGGGTCAGCACGCCCATGACCGAACCGTCATGCACGCGCCATTTGCCCGCACCCCGCGTGGCCGCTACTGTCGCCGCCACGTTTTGTTCGCTTCCCGGATCCACATGACCCGCACCCTGCCCCTGGCCGCCTCGCTGGCGCTGCTGCTGTCTTCCACCGCCCGTGCCGATGAAGGCATGTGGATGCCCACCCAGCTGCCGGCGCTGTCGGAAAAGCTGCGCGAGGCCGGTTTCCGCGGTGATCCGCAGGACCTGGCCGATGTCACCCAGGCGCCGCTGAGCGCGGTGGTGAAGATCGGCGGCGGCACCGGTGCGTTCGTGTCGCCCGATGGCCTGCTGCTGACCAACCACCACGTCGCCTACGGCGTGATCCAGTACAACACCAAGGCCGGCGCCAACCTGATCGACGATGGTTTTGTTTCGAAGAATCGCAGCGGCGA
Organism: Pseudoxanthomonas sp.; assembly: GCF_027498035.1. NCBI lineage: Bacteria > Pseudomonadati > Pseudomonadota > Gammaproteobacteria > Lysobacterales > Lysobacteraceae > Pseudoxanthomonas > Pseudoxanthomonas sp. The sequence goes on along the minus strand of NZ_CP114978.1, from coordinate 3,059,161 downwards.
ACTGCCTGCCAACCCGGACTTCCGGGTGCTGGTGACCACCGCGTTCGACAACGTCACCACCCAGGTGCTGGCCGACGCCAGGGGCAAGACCGGACGCGCGTATTACGACGCGGTGGACAGCGCCAGCAAGCGTATCGTCGCCGCATGCGAAGCGCAGGGCGGCGTGCGTTGCAGCGTGGCCAACATGAACTACGGCAGCGACTTCTATCGCATCACCCAGCTGGAGCTGCGCGACATCCGCCTGGTGTATGCACCGCCACGCGCGATCGGCAACTACGGCGACGAGATCGACAACTTCATGTGGCCGCGCCATGCCGGCGATTTCACCTTCCTGCGCGCCTATGTGGGCAGGGACGGCAAGCCGGCCGATTACAGCGCGGACAACGTGCCGTACAGGGCGCCGGCGTTCCTGAAGGTGGCCACCGACGGGCCACAGGATGGCGACTTCGCGATGCTGGCCGGCTATCCGGGCATCACCTACCGCAACCGCACCGCGACCGAGTTCGACGCACAGGTCGGCCACGTGCTGCCGGCGCGCGTGTCGGTGTTCGATGCCTTGATCGACACCATCGAGCAGGCCGGCAAGGCCAATGCCGACGCACGCACGCGCTATGCCTCGCAGCTGCAATCGCTGAAGAACAACCGCAAGCGCGCCGCCGGCGAACTGGAAGGCCTGCTGCGCAGCGATGCGGTGCACCTGCGCAGCGAGGACGAGCGCGGCATGCTGGCCGCCACCCATGGCACGCAGCAACAGCGGATCGCGCAGCTGCAGAAGATCCTGTCCGAAGGCAGTGCGCAGGGCGACCGCGACCTGCTGCTGGGTCTGATCGCTACCCAGACCCAGCTGATGCGCGCGGCGCTGACGCTGGAGCGCCTGCGGATCGAATCGGCCAAGCCCGACGCCGAGCGCGAAACCGGCTACCAGCAGCGCGACCAAGCGCTGATCGAAGGCCTGCTCAAGCAGGTCCAGCGCCGCTATGACGCCGACACTGAAAAAGCCCTGCTGACCACGCTGCTCGGCCGCTACCAACAACTGCCCGATGCGCAGCGCGTACCGGTGTTCGACGCCGCCTTCGGCCGCACCGCCGACAGCCTCGCCAAGGCACTGGACACGCTGTATGCCGGCACCACCCTGGGCACCGAAGCCGAGCGCCTGTCGCGCTTCGCCGCCGCACGCGAAGGCAAGCCGCTGGCCGACGATCCGCTGATCGCGCTGGCCGCCAGGCTGGTGCCGGCGCAGATCCAGCTGGACGATGCCCGCAAGGCCCGCGAAGGCGACCAGCTGCGGCTGCGCCCGGCCTACATGCAGGCGCTGGCCACATGGCGCACCCAGCAGGGCCGCGCGACCTATCCCGACGCCAACAGCACGCTGCGGGTGAGCTTCGGCCGGGTCACGCCGCTGCTGCCACGCGACGCGGTGGCGTTCGCGCCGGTGACCACGGTGGCCGGCATCGTGCAGAAGAACACCGGGCAGGTGCCGTTCGACGCGCCCAGGCCGTTGCTGGACGCGATTGCCAAGGGCGATTTCGGCAGCACCGCCGATCCTGCGCTGAAGACCCAGACGGTGGATTTCCTGACCAACCTGGACACCACCGGCGGCAATTCCGGTTCGCCCGTGCTCAACGCCAAGGGCGAGCTGATGGGCCTGAACTTCGACAGCAACTGGGAAGCGGTCAGTGCCAGTTGGTGGTACGACCCGTCGATGAAGCGCGCCATCCACGTCGACGCACGCTACATCCGCTGGCTGCTGGCCAAGGTCTATCCGGCGCCGCAGCTGCTGCAGGAAATGCAGCTGCCGGCCGAGTAACGAAGAAGGGCGACGTCAAACGTCGCCCTTTTCGGTTGACCCCGCGTCGCCAGGAGCCGCGCGCGTCAGGTGACTTTCCTGAAAACCGTCACGCCGGGCACCAGGAAAATCACGGCGATGATGAAGGCCCAGAACAACACCTGGCGACCAACACGATGAGATGGCACGCCCCCGCGCCATCCAAGCCGAATGCAGCGTCACGCTCGGCGCGAGCCGTCAGCCGGTCGCACGGCCATGCCGTGGAGAAACAGGTCGATCGCATCCCGCACCATGCGCTGCCTTGCCTCGCTGGTAATCAAGGCAGGCTCACGCTCGTAGAGGCGTCTGTTCGCTTCGGCGGTGATCAAGGCAAGCAAGTGATCGGCTGCCACGACCGGATCGAACGCCCTGAGTTCGCCACTCCGCATCATCTCTTCAAGCACGCTGGCGAGGATGGTCTTGGTTTCCTGGGGACCAGCCTCGTAGAAGATCCGCCCGACATCCGAACGTCCGGATTCGGCGATCACCATCCGCGCCACGGCCAGTGCCGTGTGGTCGCTGGTGAGGATTTCCAGGACACCAGTGGCGAACTGGGTCAGGCACTGCTCGACAGGCTCCTTCCGGCCAACTGCTGCGACCAGTTCCCTGGCGGCTTTCGTGAGATGTGACGTGGCGAAAGAGCGGACGACGGCGGAGAACAGCGCCTCCTTGGACGGGAAATAGCCGTAGATGGTGGCTTTCGAGCCCCCCATCCGCCGGACCAGTTCATTCATGGAAGCGCCGTCATAGCCATGTTCGCGGAACAAACGCGCTGCAGCGCCCACGATCGCATCCCGCTTTTCGGCAGTTCTGACTTTCATTCCGACCTCAAAAGTGTACCGGTTGGTATGTTTTTGTTGACGCCGGTTTCGGCGTGCGTATAAATGAACCGTACGGTACGGTTCTTCATCAAGGCTAACGCCGAAGCGCCCGCCGCGCTAGCCCCTGACATCCCCTTGAGAATTCACCATGCAGATCAAGCCCCACCTCCCCCTTCTTGCCCTTGGCCTGGCCACCGCCTTGACCGGGTGCGCAACGACCGCACCAGTGAGATATGCCGGACTCGATTCCGCCGCGCAGCTGCACGTCAATCCCGACCGCCGCGACAACAGGATTCCCTATCGCTACAACGATCGTGCCGACAGCAAGCGATACGGGCTGGTGCTGCTCGAGCCGGTGGCCGTCTACGCAGGTCCGGATGCGCAGTTCGGAAAGGTACCGCTGCCGGAGCGGCAGGCACTGGCCGATTACATGCAGGTCGAGTTCGAAGCGGCGTTGGGCAAGGCCTTCCAGTTGACCAACGTGGCAGGGCCGGACACCTTGCGGATCAAGCTCACACTGACCGGCGCCAAGGCGTCGAAGAAGTTCCTGGCGGCCGCCTCGCGCTTTGACATCGGTGGCGGCTCCTACAACCTCGTCCAATCCATCCGCGGCAAGGAAGGCGCCATGTCCGGCTCGGTGACCTACGCCGTCGAGGTCTACGACGCACAGAGCGGTCGCCTGCTCGATGCCTACGTGAGCAAGCAGTACCCCAACGCGATGAACGTGAAGGCCAACATCGGCGCGCTGTCTGCTTCGAAGAAAGGAATCCAGTTGGGCGCCGAGGAACTTGTCGCAACGCTGGCCAAGACCCGGGCCCGCTGAAGCGGCCGGCAGCTGCGTCGAAGACCAGGCAGCGACGCTTCCAGGAGCAACGGGATGACCCACGCGACAGGCAAAGCACCGGTGTCGACCGCCAAGCCGTGCGTGTTCGTGGCAGAAGCGGGCGGCTTTCTTCAAAGCCAGGTCATCTCGCTGCTGCTGGAGCGCGGATTCGCAGTGAGAGCGAGCCTGGCTGACATGCGTGGGGAGCGGCGGCTTCGCGCGCAACTGGCCCCGAACGGCACATCCGCTCGACTGGAGCTGGTGCCAGGCGGAACCCACCTTGCCTCCGAGTGGAAGCACGCCATCGACGGCAGCGAGTACGTGATCCAGGTCGCCACCAATGTCGCCCGCGCGATGCCCAGCTCGGGAAAGCTGTCCGCTGACGAGGTGGGAACCACGCAGGCCCTGTGGCAAGCGGCGCGAAGCAAACGCGCCAAGTGCATCGCCGTGCATGGCATGGCGCCGCAACGCCTGCGGCCTGCTAGGCAGACAGCGGATGTCGCGAACGTAGCCCCCTTCGATCCGACCAGGGACCTGCTCGGCCCAACCGCTGCACGTCCCCAGCTCAACATCAGTGTGCCAAGCCTGATGGGGCCTTTGCTCAATGCCAGGGTGCCAGGCTCAATGGTGGTGATCGAGCGCTTGCTCAATGGCACCGTCAGCCGGATCCCACGCCTGGGCTACGAGATCGCCGACGTACGCGATGCCGCATCCTGGCTCATCGACCATGGCATGGCGTTCCCCCAGCCAGGGGCTTCCATCGACCTCCCCGGAACATTCGTCTGGATGCACGAGATCGCGCAGATCCTGCGCCGGCGCTTCCCGCAGCTATCAGCCGCGTTTCCCGTCAGGACCGCGAGCGATTTCTACGTCCTGACACGGGCGATCACCAACGCGCAAGCACGGCGGATTCTTCCCAGTCTCCACAAGCGGCCCCCCGCACTGCCCGAGATTGGACACGTGGATGGCGGCGCAGTTACGGAGTGGGGCAGATACAGTGCCAAGCAAACACTGATCGATGCGGCACGCAGCATGCTCGTGTGCGCCGCGCATCGTTCGCAATCTGCAAGCCCGATCCCGGATGCAGCACAGACCACGACCGGTGCCTGATCGACACCCGCATCGCGCCGCTTCCGAAGCGAGATGCAGGGTACCGCCTCCGACCCGCCGTCAGGTGACCTTCCTGAAGACCGTCACGCCGAGCACCAGCAGGATCGCGGCGATGATGATGAAGGCCCAGAACAGGAACTTGGCGATGGCGAACGCGCCACCGGCGATGCCGCCGAAGCCGAGGACGCCAGCGATCACACCGATGATGGCGAAAATGATGGCCCACTTGATCATGGTCGACGCCTCCGGATGCGGAAAACGCCACGCTAGCCATGCACGAGTGCTTGGCAGGTGACGACACGGCCACCCCGCAATCACGCCATCGAAAGCATCGCCGGCCGGCTGATGCACCAGTGCGGCCAACGGGCCGAAGTGGTCGTTGAACGTCGCCACCGGCACTGACGGAGGCCGCTGGCGCGCTGCTAGCGCATCAGTGGCGCGTGCTGCTGCACGTCCTGCTCGCGCGCCTGGACCTGCGGCGCGGGCGCCTGCAGCGTCTGCGCGCTCTGCTCCAACGGTTGGCGCACAGCCTGTTCGCGGTCGACGTGGCTGCGCAGGGCATCGGGTGCGCCCGGTTGCCCCTGGATGGAAAACAGGCGGCCATCCTGGCCCTCATGCACGCTGTCGATCCGGCTCAGGCCATCCTGCTGTGCCTGCACGGCCATCGCGGCGGCGGCTTGCTGGAACGCCTGTCCTTCCAGTGCGGCACCTGCCCTGGTCCGGCCCAGGCCTTCGGCGGCGCCGTCGTACAGCGGGTTGCCTGACAGCTCGGGCGACGTACCGTCGTTCACAGGCGCCGCACGCTTGTGCATGGTGCTGGCATCGACGTAGGGCGTGCTGGTCGACACATCGCTCGCCTTGACGCCGATGGCCCCCAGGTCGACCTGGATCTTCGGTGCATCCTTGCCTGGATGCAGCTGGGCTTCGACCTGGCCGGCGTAGTCCAGCAGGTTGGAGACGTTCTGCTGCGGGTAGCCACGCGCCTCGTAGAAGTACGTGTTGACCGCGGCCAGGTTCTCCTTGGTCTCCGGCATCTTCAGGCCATCAAGGGTGATGCCTGCGCGTGGCGTATAGGCCGGGTTGCCCGGGGTGCCGCCCTTCTCGATGTAGGGATCCATGTCGCTGGGCGAGGTGTTGTAGACATCGCGCAGGGTCGCCTTGGGGTTGTCCTTCAGCACCTGATCGACCACCACGTTGTAGCCGGTGAGTTCGGCGTGCGTCTCCAGGCTGCGCGAGGTCTCGTTGAACTGCTTGATGGCCGCGGTGTAATCGTGGACCTTGCCATCGCTCTGAGCGACGGCATTGATGCCTTTCTCCAGATTCGCATCCGAAGTCATGATCTGCGCACGGTCGGCCGCGTGCTTGACCTCGTGCCCGAGCGTGAAGCGCACCGAATTGAGCATCTCCGGGTCGGTCCGGGCGATGTGCAGCTGGTCCGGCGAGATCTGGATGGTGCGCGAATCGCCCATGTACACGCCCAGCGCGCCATCGACGTTGAGCGCTTCGATCTTCTGCAGCTGGTTCTTGCCGATGGCATCAAGCACGTTGGTCTTCAGGCCAGGGGTGCTGTCCAGCACCGCCTTCAGATCCTGGCCGGGATGCACGTCGCCCTTGGCATTGGCCTTGTCGAAGGCATCGAGCATGGTCTGGAGCTGCTGCTCCGGCGTCTGGGTCTGCGGGGTACGGCGTTCGACGTTCGTGTCGTTCATGTCCTTGTCCTCGCAGGGTTACTGATAGACGCCGATCACCAGAGAGGCCACGCAGGCCTGCGGCGTTGGCGCACCGCGCGCGTCGCGAACGTGCAGGTTCACGCTCACGCCGTCGCGGGTGAAGTACCAAGATTCCTGGCCGCGATGCCCGGCGGGCAGATGCTGGCCGGCAAAGCCGGCGGCAGACAACGCGGTGCGGTAGTCGTCGACCTTGGCGCAGGGCGCGGCAGCGTCGTTGGGTTCCAGCGAGAACAGCAGGCTGTCCACTTGCCCGGCGGCGTTCTTGTGCGAGGACACCAGGCTGTAGCGGCCGCTGCCCTGCACGGCGCCGGCGATGCCGTAGACGGTGGGGTCAACGGCATTGACCTCGACGTCCACGCCGGTCAGGCGCTGGATGTGTGGCGGCGCGAGATCGTCGCGGGTGCGGATGCTGTCGATCAGCTGCAGCACGCGCTGGTTGAGATCGTCCACGCTGAGGGACGGTGAAGTGATGGCGTTCATCATCGGATCCTTCGAAGGGATGGAAGCAGCGGCGGGGACGTCTCCCTTGCGCGCAGGCGCCGTGCATCCCGGCATCGCCAGGCACATGGTGGCCAGGCAGATCAGGTGCAGGACAGCGGCGGGCAGCGGGAAACGGGGCATGGAGATCCATCTCATTGCGTGTGGAAAGCCTCCCCGAAGGCCGTAGCGTTTTCTATCAGCCACTCCCCATGCCGTCAAACCTGCCATCCGTGAACGCCGTCCCAGCCTGGCGTTGTCAGCGGAAGAACTGGCTCGGCGATTGCCCGAAGCGGCGCTTGAACATGGTCGCGAACGCGCTGGGGCTGTCGTAGCCCAGGGCCAGCGCCACGTCGATCACCTTCTCGCCCACGGCCAGGCGCTCCAGCGCGCGCAGCAGGCGCGACTGCTGGCGCCACTGGCCGAAGGTCATGCCCAGCTCGCGCGCGCACAGGCGCTGGATCGTCTTGACGTCCACCTGCAGGCGCGTGGCCCAGTCCTGCAGCGTAGAGGCGTCTTCGGGCTGCTGCTCCAGGCGCTGGCCGATCATGCGCAGGCGTGGGTCGGCCGGTTCGGGCAGGTGCAACGGCAGCACCGGCAGTGTCTGCAGTTCGTCCAGGATCAAGCGCATCAGGCGGCCGTCGCGCGAGTCTTCCGCGTAAGGCTGCTCCACCTCCACCGCGTCGTGGATCAGCGCCGCCAACAGCGGCGTCACCGAGACGGCCGAGGCCTCAACCGGCGGGTGGGCGATGGCATCGGGCAGGATGTACAGGCTGCGCATGCGGACCTCGCCGATGCAGTTGACCGCATGGCCCATGCCCGCCGGCATCCAGATGGCGCGCGTGCTGGGCACGACCCAGCGGCCATGCCCGGCCTTGACCACCAGCACGCCGGTTTCGGCATAGACCAGTTGATGCCGGTCCGGATGGTGATGCAGCGGAATATGCGTGTCGCGGGCGTAATCGCGCGCACGGCAATAGACCGCTGTCCCCGATGCCTCGACGACCGGCCGCTCGCGCCCGGTGTTGCCGCCCGTGGCTCGCCTCGAAATGTCCTTTTTGGAAAGAGCCATGACCAGATCGCGCAGGAAGGGCGAATCTGCGCACCCTACCATGCGCCCGGTCCGCGCCGCAGCGCGCCTTCCTGTCCCGATCACCATGTCCACGACCGCGCCGCCACTGGCAGTTCCCGCTTCCACCCATCGCCCGGTCGCCGTGGGCGTACTCGCGGCGATCACCAGTTCGCACCTGGTCAACGACATGATGCAGTCGCTGATCCTGGCGCTGTATCCGATCCTCAAGGGCCAGTTCCAACTCAGCTTCGCCCAGGTCGGCCTGATCACGCTGACCTACCAACTCACCGCCTCGCTGTTCCAGCCGCTGATCGGCCTGCGCACCGACCGCAAGCCGGCGCCGTATTCGCTGCCGATGGGCATGGCCTCCACGCTGTGCGGCCTGGTGTTGCTGGCCTACGCGCCGAGCTTCGCGCTGGTGCTGTGCGCGGCGATGCTGGTCGGCATCGGCTCTGCCATCTTCCATCCCGAATCCTCGCGCATCGCACGGCTGGCCTCGGGCGGGCGCCATGGGCTGTCGCAGTCGGTGTTCCAGGTCGGCGGCAACACCGGCACCGCAATCGGCCCGCTGATCGCCGCGGCGGTGATCGTGCCCAACGGCCGCACCAGCGTGGCGTGGTTTGCCGGCGCGGCGCTGATCGGCATCGGCCTGCTAAGCTACGTCAGCCGCTGGTACCAACAGCACCTGGTCAACAGTGCGAACGCGCCCAAGCGCGCTGTCGTAGCCGATGTCGCGCCGCTGCCGCGTCGCACCGTGATGTGGGTGGTCGGCATCCTGCTGGTGCTGATCTTCAGCAAGTACTTCTACATCGCCGGCCTGAGCAGCTATTACACGTTCTACCTGATCCAGAAATTCCAGCTGTCGGTGCAGAGCGCGCAGCTGCATCTGTTCGGCTTCCTGCTGGCATCGGCCGCCGGCACGCTGATCGGTGGGCCGGTCGGCGACCGCATCGGCCGCAAGCCGGTGATCTGGGCCTCGATCCTGGGCGTGGCACCGTTCGCGCTCGCCCTGCCCTACGCCAGCCTGGGCTGGACCACGGTGCTGACGATGATCATCGGCTTCGTGCTGTCCTCGGCGTTCTCGGCGATCCTGGTCTATGCACAGGAACTGATGCCCAGCCGCATCGGCACGGTGTCCGGGCTGTTCTTCGGCTTTGCCTTCGGCATGGGCGGCCTGGGCGCGGCAGTGCTGGGCGTGCTGGCCGACCACACCAGCATCTTCTGGGTGTACCAGGTGATCTCGTTCCTGCCGCTGCTGGGGATCGTGGCGGCGTTCCTGCCCAATCGCCGGCACGCGTAAGCCGGTCATGACCCAGCACGCGCACGGTGTTCTACTGCGCCCCCACTCCTTTGATCAGTAAAACCACGATCACCGCCAGGATGACCAGCATCGGCAGCAACAGTCGAAAGCGTGATCGCTGGGTTCGCGGGTCGGCGTCACCCAACAGGCCCGACACGACCGGCGGCTGACCCTTGATGGCGTCACTTGGGCGGCCGGCCCGCGACTGCGGCAGCGTCAGCCGAGCCAGCCGTTCCATGTAGCGGTCGGCAAAGGCGATCTGCTCGGCTTCGGGCAAGTGCTGGACGGCGGCCTCCAGCGCGCGACCCGCCTGCCGCAGCATCAGGTCTTGCGGACCAGCGAACTCACGCACGTGCTGTTCTGCCAGCTGCTCCGGATCGAGGGTCATGGTGACGTCCTGTCTGGTGATGATGGCCAGGGCGGCCGCAGGATCTTCTAGCAGCGGTCCAGCCCGGCGTCAAACCGCAGTCTGCCCATGCGGGGTGAAAGTCAACGGCTTGGACTGGCGCACGGAGGACGCCACAATCGCCGGCCCTGTAGTCCCGGTTGAACCCAACGCAATGGCAGAACTCTCCGCAGCGCTCGCGCGCCAGATCGCCCAGACCATCGCCGACGAGATCGGCGCCCAGGCCGCACAGGCGCTGGCCGCCATCGCGCTGCTGGATGAAGGCGCCACGGTGCCGTTCATCGCGCGCTACCGCAAGGAAGTCACCGGCGGCCTGGACGACACCCAGCTGCGCAACCTGGAAACGCGCTTGGTCTACCTGCGCGAACTGGAAGACCGCCGCGCCGCGATCCTGTCCAGCATCGAAGAACAGGGCAAGCTCACCGATGCCCTGCGCGACGATCTGCTGGCCGCCGATACCAAATCGCGCCTGGAAGACCTGTACCTGCCGTACAAGCAGAAGCGCCGCACGCGTGCGCAGATCGCGCGCGAAGCCGGGCTTGAACCGCTGGCTGATGGCCTGCTGGAAGATCCCACCCGCGTGCCGGAAGAATTCGCCGCCAGCTTCGTCGATGCCGAGAAAGGCGTGGCCGATCCCAAGGCCGCACTGGAAGGCGCACGCGCCATCCTGATGGAGCGCTGGGGCGAAGACGCCGCACTGCTGGGCGAGCTGCGCAGCTGGCTGGACAGCAATGGCGTGATCCGCGCCAAGGTGATCGAAGGCAAGGAAGACGCCGGTGCCAAGTACCGCGACTACTTCGAGCACAGCGAAGCGTTGGCCAAGATTCCTTCGCACCGCCTGCTGGCGCTGTTCCGTGCACGCCGCGAGGAATTCATCCAGCTCGAACTCGATCCGGGCAGCGACATCGACGCCGGCAATGCCTACGCGGAGGGACGCATCGCGTTGGCCGCCGGCATCCGCGTGCAGGGCCGCGCCGCCGATGCATGGCTCGCACAAGCGTGTCGCCTGACCTGGCGCGCCAAGCTGCACCTGCACCTGATGCTGGACCTGTTCAACCAGGCGCGCGAGAAGGCCGAAGGCGAGGCCATCGACGTGTTCGGCGACAACCTCAAGGACCTGCTGCTGGCCGCGCCGGCCGGCCCGCACGCGGTGCTGGGCCTGGACCCGGGCATCCGCACCGGCTGCAAGATCGCCGTGGTCGATGCCACCGGCAAGCTGGTCGCCACCGACACGATCTATCCGCACGAACCCAAGCGCCAGTGGGACCAGTCGCTGCACACCATCAAGCGCCTGTGTGAACAGCACAACGTCGCACTGATCGCCATCGGCAACGGCACAGCGAGCCGCGAAACCGACAAGCTGGCCGGTGACGTCATCAAGGCCTGCAACAACCCGAAGCTGCAGAAGATCGTGGTCAGCGAAGCCGGCGCATCCGTGTATTCGGCTTCGGAAACCGCCGCCAAGGAATTCCCGAACCTGGACGTGTCGATCCGCGGCGCGGTCTCGATTGCACGCCGCCTGCAGGACCCGCTGGCCGAGCTGGTGAAGATCGAACCGAAGGCCATTGGCGTAGGCCAGTACCAACACGACGTGGACCAGTTCCGTCTGGCGCGTGCGCTGGATGCCAAGGTCGAGGACTGCGTGAATGCGGTCGGCGTGGACGTGAATACCGCTTCGGCGGCGCTGCTGACGCGCGTGTCCGGCCTGTCGTCGACGGTCGCTGAGAACATCGTCGTGTATCGCGACCAGAACGGCCCGTTCGCTTCGCGCAAGGCGCTGCTGAAAGTGCCGCGCCTGGGCGAGAAGACCTTCGAACAATGTGCCGGCTTCCTGCGCATCGCCGACGGCGAGCAGCCGCTGGATGCGTCCTCGGTGCATCCGGAAGCCTATCCGGTGGTCGAGCGCATTCTCGCAGCGGCGCAGGGCAAGGGCGTCAAGCAGATCATCGGCGACACCGCCTTCCTGCGCAGCCTCAAGGCCGAAAGCCTGACCGACGAAAAGTTCGGCGTGCCCACGGTGCGCGACATCCTGAAAGAACTGGAAAAGCCGGGCCGCGACCCGCGCCCGGAGTTCAAGGCCGCGCGCTTTGCCGACGGCGTGGAGGACATCAAGGACCTGCGCGAAGGCATGATCCTGGAAGGCGTGGTCAGCAACGTCGCCGCGTTCGGTGCGTTCGTCGACATCGGCGTGCACCAGGACGGCCTGGTGCATATCTCCGCGCTGTCGGACACCTACGTCAAGGATCCGCGCGACGTGGTCAAGGCCGGCGACATCGTCAAGGTGAAGGTGCTGGAGGTCGACGTGGCCCGCAAGCGCATCGCCCTGACCCGGCGCATGGACGATGTGCCCGGGGCAGCCACCAGCGGCCCGCGCGAGGACCGGGGCGCACGCAACAACGACCGCGGTGGACGCCCCGGCGGCAACGCCATGCGCCCACCCAAGCCGACTGCCCCGCCGGCCGACAACGCCCTGGCCGCCGCCTTCGCCAAGGCACGCAGCAAGTAAGACCCGAAGGGCCGCTCACAGCGGCCCTTTTCTTTGCATCGAACAGGCCCGCTCCCGCGGCCAACACACTCGATCCGACCCCACTGCACTCGCCGAAGCGAGCCGTGCATCGATACGCATTGGACGAAGGTCTTAGATGTTTTGTCCGAATATCGCCCTTGCAAGCGATATTCGAACTTGAATGCTGCACTGCGGAGAATCTAGCGTGTGTACCCATGCAGTGGTGCCGGCTGGAAGCCGTCTTCGCGGAGGGTTCGCGACACGTCTGCCTGCCCTCCGCGCCGCCTGCCGGCCCGGTCCCGATTGCACCCGGAGATGTCCATGCGTCGTCCCACGTTCACGCCCAGCCCGTTGCTGCGGGCTTTGCCAGCCTGCCTGTTGGCCTGCCTGCCGGGTGCCGCCAGCGCCTACCAGCCCGAACCCGCGCCGGTCCCGCGCGAGGTGCTGGTCGTGAACCGCTACGCCGATGACGAGGCGCAAGGCTCACTGCGCTGGGCGATCACCACCGCCAACGCCGCGCCGGGCAGGTACCGCATCGAAATCGCCGCTGTTGGCGCCGCGCCGTACGTGATCAAGCCGACCCGGCCGCTGCCGGAGATCAAGGGCCCGGTCGCCATCGTCGGCGTGCCGTGGCAGCAGGCCGGGCAGTTCGTGGCCATCGACGGGTCGGCCTATGTCACCGGCGAAGGCACCAAGGCCTGCCCGGGTGCGGTGGAAGGCCAGTTCGGCACCAACGTGCGCACCACCACCCTGCCCGGCCTGGTCCTGCGCGATACGCAGGGCGTGGAGCTGGCCGGCCTGGAAGTGCGCAACTTCTGCATCGGCGTGCTGGTCAACCGTGCCAGCGGCAGCGAGATCCACGACAACCGGATCGTCGCCAACAAGGGCGGCGCCGGCCTGATGCTGACCGGCGATGACGGCAATGGCCAGTCCACGCCGACCACTACGGTCCACAACCGCGTGGTGCGCAATGAGTTCATCGACAACGGCGACGGCCTGGAGCTGACCCGCGGCGCGGCCTGGAACCTGGTGGCCGACAACGTGTTCCGCTCCACCGACGCCAATGCCGAGCCCTCGCAGGGCATCGAGATCCTGTGGGGCAACGACAACACGGTGATCCGCAACCGCTTCGAAAATTACTCCGACGGCCTGCAGATCAACTGGGGCAACCGCAACACCATCGCGGCCAATACCTTCACCGGCAACTCCATCGGCGTCAGCCTGACCGGCCGCGACAACGTGGTCGATGGCAACACCATCACTGGCAACGGTATCGGCGTGGCCGTGCGCCCGCAGCCGACCTCGCTGCCCAACCGCATCAGCGCCAACGTCATCACCGGCAACGGGCTGAAGATCGAACGCTGCCAGGCCGGCGGCGCCTGCGTGCCGGGACAGCCGCGCGGGGCGATCGTATTCGGCGTGCCGGGCTTGGAACATGCCATTTTCGTCGGCTCGCGCGGCATCGGCGTGGACCCCGATCCTGCGAAGAAGGCCAAAATCTGCAGCGATCACATCAACGACAACTGCCAGCCCGCGCCCAACGGGGGTATCGTCGCGCCTGTCATCGACAGCGCGCGCCGTAGCGGCAAGGGCCTGTCCATCGACGGTCATTTCAGCGGTGTCCCAAGCACCGTGCATCGCATCGAGGTCTTCGGCAATGCCAAGGCCAGCGATGACGAAGCGGCGCACTACCTGGGCAGCATCTCGGTCGCCACCGACACGCAGGGCCAGGGCCGTTTCAGCTACACCTCTGACGATGCCACCGCAGTCGGCGGCGTCACCAGCACCGTGACCGCCCTGGATGGTGCGACCTCGCCGTTGTCCGCCCCGCACGCCGTCGGCCGCTGACGCCTCCTGCCGCGCATCCACGCCGATGCGCAGCCCTCTTTCGACGCATTCAACGCAAGGCCTCTCCCCATGTCGTACCGTCACGCCGCTTCGTTCCGTCCATCCTTCGCCCTGGCGCCGCTGGCCGCCGCGCTGCTGGCCCTGCCCGGCATCGCCAGCGCCGCCGATGCCTACGACACCGACTCTCTGTTCGGCGGCTGGGATGGCAAGCGCGCCTCGCTGGTGGACAAGGGCATCACCCTGCGCGGCGACTACGTCGGCGAGGCCATGGGCATCGTCGATGGCGGCAAGGACACCGGCGCGCGCTACGCCCAGCAGGTGCGCGTGGGCATGGACCTGGACATGGGCAAGCTGGCCGGCTGGGACGGCGGCACGATCCACTTCACCCTCAACGACCGGCGCGGCAACAGCACCTCGGCCGACCTGGTGGGCAACCGCTTCCCGATCCAGGAGGCCTACGGCGGCCAGTACACGCGCCTGACCGAGCTCAGCTACGACCAGAAGTTCAACGGCGGCAAGTCGTACTTCAAGCTGGGCTTCTATGCGATGGGCAACCAGTTCGGTTCGCACACGCTGCTGACCAACTTCGTCAATGCCGCCTTCTGCGCGCACCCGCTGGCCATGAGTGGCAACAGCGGCTGGTACAACTATCCGACCGCGCGCTGGGGCGGTGAATTTGCCGAGCAGTTGACCAAGGAAGTGAACCTGCGCGCGGGCTGGTTCCAGGTGAACCCGAACCTGGCCGGCGACAACGTCCACAACGCATTCCGCCCCGGCGTGTCGGGCACCACCGGCTCGCTGTTCCCGGTGGAAGTGACCTGGAAACCCGGCACCGGCACCCGCTACCCGGGCGTGTACAAGTTCGGCGGCTATTACGACTCTTCGCGCGTGGCCAAGAAAGGCCTGGACACCAGTTCGGTCACCGGTCGCGATGGCGCCTACGTGCTGGTCGAACAGAAGGTCTACACACCGGGCAGCCAGGCCGATATCGGCCTGACCGGCTTCGCCCAGTACATGGAGTCGGACACCGATACCGCCCAGCTCAAGCGCTGGTACGCGGTTGGCGGCGTCTGGCAGGGCGTGGGCTCGCGGACCAAGGACCGCATCGCGCTGGGCTACGTGGGCGCCGACATCAACCACCGCCTGGTGGACGCGCGACGCGCCACGCTGCAGAACGCCGGCGTGGCCACCGATTCGCCGCTGTACGCCCTCACCGGCGCCGAAGAGCTGTTCGAGCTGTCCTACAGCTTCCAGGTCAATCCGTGGCTGATGCTGCGCCCGGACGTGCAGTACATCACCAACCCCGGCACGTTCGCCTACACCCAGACCGACAACGCGCTGGCGGTGGGCCTGCAGGCCAAGATCACGTTCTAAGGTTTTTCCCGCACCACTGCGCCAAGACATCCTCCTGGGAGGGATTCAGATGAAGCTTGTCCGTACTACCCTAGCCGCCCGCGTGCTGCTGGCCATCTCGATGACGGCCAGCGCCACCACCGCTGCCCTTGCTGCCGACATGACCAACGCCCCCGCCTCCGCCGCTGCCGTCCGCACCATTGCCGTCAAGGGCGTGGTCATTGGCGAGGGTGCGCCCAAGACCATCGTGCCGGTCACCGCCAAGACCGCGGCCGAACAGCTGGCCCAGGCCCGGACGATCGGCGCCAATGCCGATACCGACGTGGTCGAGTGGCGCATCGATTACCTGGACATCGCCAGCGATGCCAAGGCACTGATCAAGCTGGCCCCGCAAATCGCCACGGCGGCTGGCGGCAAGCCGGTGATCCTGACCTTCCGCACCAGCAACGAAGGCGGCGCCACCGCGATCAGCGATGCCGACTACGGCAAGCTGTACGCGGCGCTGATCAAGGCAAAGGCGGCAGACCTGTACGACGTGGAGATGTTCCGCGACGAAGCGGTGGTCAAGCAGATCATCGCGGCCGCGCACACGGCCGGCGCGTACATCGTGATGTCCAACCACGACTTCCATGCCACCCCCGACACGGCGGAAATCGTGTCGCGCCTGCACAAGCAGCAGGCCCTGGGCGCGGACGTACTGAAGATCGCGGTGATGCCGCAGAACCCGGGCGATGTGCTCAAACTGCTGGATGCCACCTGGCAGCTGCGCCAGACCAGCGACCGGCCGCTGCTGACCATGTCGATGGGTCCGACCGGCGTGGTCTCGCGCCTGGCCGGCGAGACCTTCGGCCAGGCACTGACCTTCGGCATGATCGGCACCGCCTCGGCGCCGGGCCAGATCGAAGTCGGCACACTGCGCGGCATCCTGACCACGCTGGACAACGCCACCAAGAAGCCGCAGTAGGCCCGCGCCGGGCAGCCGCCCGCGTCGTTGCACGCGCCGCCGCGAGGGCGGCGTGCCCGTCTGCCATGGCTGGCGATACCGTCCCGACGAAGTGCGGGACCACCGGGCCAGGCCCGTCACGCAGGACCGAAGGAGCCGCCATGGCCCACGCCAACGCCACATCCGCCGTTGTCACCTTGAACCGCATGAGCCGTTTCCAGTGGCTGGCCATCGCCATCTGCGTACTGCTCAACATGCTCGACGGCTTCGACGTGATGGTCATGGCCTTCGCCGCACCGCACGTATCGGCCGACTGGGGCCTGAGCGGCAAGGAGCTGGGCCTGATGCTCAGCGCCGGGCTGGTCGGCATGGCGCTGGGCTCGCTGGTGCTGGCACCGCTGGCCGACAAATACGGCCGGCGCGCGATGATCCTGTGGTGCCTGGTGATCCTGACCGTGGGCATGCTGCTGTCGGCGTTCGCCCAGGACGCCTGGCAGCTGGCTGCGCTGCGCGTGTTCACCGGCATCGGCATCGGCGGCATGCTGGCCGGCGTGGGCGTGATCACCGCCGAGTACGCCAGCCCCAAGTGGCGCAGCACCGCGGTGGCGTTGCAGGCCACCGGCTATCCCATCGGCGCGACCATCGGCGGCCTGATCGCCGCGGCCATGCTGGAACACTGGGGCTGGCATTCGGTGTTCGTGTTCGGCGCGGCGGCCTCGCTGCTGTGCATCCCGGTGGTGCTGGCGCTGCTGCCCGAGTCACTGGATTTCCTGGTCAGCCGGCGGCCCGACGGCGCGCTGGAGCGCCTCAACGCGCTGCTGGCGCGCATGCAGCAACCGGCGCTCACCGCATTGCCCGCAGCGCCGGCCACGCCGCCCAGGGCCGGCTATGCAGCGCTGTTCACCAGCGGCCTGCGTCGCAACACGGTGCTGATCGCGCTGGGCTTCTTCATGCACATGTTCGCGTTCTACTTCGTGCTGAGCTGGACGCCCAAGCTGCTGGTCCAGGCGGGCATGTCGGCCGAACAGGGCATCACCGGCGGCGTGCTGCTCAACCTGGGCGGGATCTTCGGCGGCGCGCTGTTTGGCTGGCTGGCGTCGCGCTTTTTGATCACGCGCCTGACGGCCGGCAGCTTCGTCATCGCCGCGGTCGGCATGGTGGTGTTCGCCTGGCTGGGCACGCAGTTGAACCTGGCCTTCCCGGTGGCCTTCGTCATCGGCGCGGCGCTGTTCGGCTCGATGGCCGGCCTGTATGCGGTGGCGCCGATCGTGTTCGACGCGTCGGTGCGCACGACGGGATTGGGATGGGCGATCGGCATCGGCCGCATCGGCGCGATCCTTTCGCCGATGACCGTCGGTGTGCTGGTCGACGCCGGCTGGCAGCCGGCCAACCTGTACTACGTACTGGCGCTACCGCTGCTGGTGGCGGTGGTGGCGGTGCTGTCGATGCGGCTGGCAGCGCGGCGCTGAAGCGCGCCACGCGCCCGCCTCGACATCGCGGAAAACAGCCACGGCACACCGGATTAGACCTTGGTCTATTTTGTGCGAATAACGCACATAATTCCGATATTCGGATTGACGCTGTTTTGCTCCAGGTTCACCGTGGCCTTCCCCGCGTGCGCGTGGCGTGCGCCCGGTTCCACTGCCGAGGATGTGCTTTCGATGTTTTCCATCGCTCTCCCGCGCCCTGGCGCACTCCTGCTCCGCACCGCGCGTGATCGCGCTCAGGATGCGAGGCCATGATCGACAAGACCCTGGATTCGGTGGAAGCGGCGGTAGCCGACATCCACGACGGCGCCACGGTGATGATCGGCGGCTTCGGCACGGCCGGCATGCCGGACCAGCTGATCGATGCGCTGATCGAACACGGCGCGCGCGAACTGACCATCGTCAACAACAACGCCGGCAACGGCGAGACCGGGCTGGCCGCGCTGATCAAGCACAAGCGCGTGCGCAAGATCGTGTGCTCGTTCCCGCGCCAGAGTGACTCGCAGCATTTCGACGCGGCCTACCGCGCCGGCGAGATCGAACTGGAACTGGTCCCGCAAGGCAACCTGGCCGCACGCATCCACGCCGCCGGCAATGGCCTGGGCGCGATCTTCACCCCCACCGGCTACGGCACCGAACTGGCCGACGGCAAGGAAACGCGCGAGATCGACGGCAAGCACTACGTGCTGGAATACCCGATCCGCGCCGACTTCGCCCTGATCAAGGCGCACAAGGGCGACCGCTGGGGCAACCTGGTGTATCGCAAGACCGCGCGCAATTTCGGCCCGCTGATGGCGATGGCCGCAGCCTGCACGATCGCGCAGGTGCATGAAATCGTCGACCTCGGCGCGCTCGATCCCGAAACCGTCGTCACGCCCGGCATCTTCGTCCAGCGCGTGATTGCGGTCGGCCACAAGGAGGCCAGCGCATGAGCAGCTACCAGCGACTGACCCGCGAACAGATGGCCGAACGCGTGGCCCGCGACATCCCCGAAGGCGCCTACGTCAACCTCGGCATCGGCCTGCCCACACAGGTCGCCAACTATCTGCCGGCGGATAAAGAGATTTTCCTGCAGAGCGAAAACGGCCTGCTCGGCATGGGCCCGGCGCCGGCCAAAGGCGAGGAAGATCCGGACCTGATCAACGCCGGCAAGCAGCCGGTGACGCTGCTCACCGGCGGCTGCTATTTCCACCATGCCGACTCGTTCGCAATGATGCGCGGCGGCCATCTGGACGTGTGCGTGCTGGGTGCGTTCCAGGTGTCCCAGCACGGCGACCTGGCCAACTGGAGCACCGGCGCACCCGACGCGATCCCCGCCGTGGGCGGCGCGATGGACCTGGCCATCGGCGCCAAGCAGACCTACGTGATGATGGACCTGCTGACCAAGACCGGCGAAAGCAAGTTGGTCGCCGACTGCACGTATCCGCTGACCGGCCTGCGCTGCGTCAGCCGCGTGTACAGCGACCTGGGCGTGTTCGATCTGGGCGCCGATGGCGCACGCGTGGTCGAACTGGTCGACGGCCTTTCGATTGACGAGCTGCAGCGCCTGACCGGCCTGACGCTGGCGCACTGAGGAGCGATGCAATGAGCGAAACCTTCATCATCGATGGCATCCGCACACCCGTGGGCCGCTACGGCGGCGCGCTGGCCGGCGTGCGCGCCGACGACCTGGGCGCGGTGCCGCTGAAAGCGCTGATCGCGCGCAATCCGGGCATCGACCCGGCGCTGATCGAAGACGTGTACCTGGGCTGCGCCAACCAGGCCGGCGAAGACAACCGCAACGTCGCGCGCATGAGCCTGCTGCTGGCCGGCCTGCCATTCGACCGTGCCGGGCAGCACGCTCAACCGCCTGTGCGGCTCGGGCCTGGATGCCATCGGCACCGTCTCGCGCGGCATCCGCGCCGGTGAACTGGGCCTGGCCATCGCCGGTGGCGTCGAGTCGATGTCGCGCGCGCCCTGGGTGATGGGCAAGGCCGAGAGCGCCTTCGCCCGCAACCAGCAGATCGAAGACACCACGATGGGCTGGCGTTTCATCAACCCGAAGATGAAAGCCGAGTACGGCGTGGATCTGATGGGCGAAACCGCCGAGAACGTGGCCGCACGCTACGGCATCTCGCGCGAGGACCAGGATCTGTTCGCGCTACGCAGCCAGCAGCGCGCGGCCGCCGCGCAGGCGGCAGGGTTCTTCGACGGCGAGATCACCGCGGTGACCGCGCCGGGCAAGAAGCGTGGCGAGACCATCGAGGTGACCCGCGACGAACATCCGCGCGCCGACACCACCCTGGAAGCACTGGCCAAGCTCAAGCCGATCTTCCGCCAGCCGGGCACGGTGACCGCCGGCAATGCCTCGGGCATCAACGACGGCGCCGCCGCGCTGCTGCTGGCTTCGGGCGAACAGGTCAAGGCGCTGGGCCTGACCCCGCGTGCCCGCGTGCTGGGCTTCGCCTCGGCCGGCGTGGAACCGGCTTACATGGGCATCGGCCCGGTCCCTGCCACGCAGAAACTGATGGCGCGTTTGGGCCTGAAGATCGGCGACTTCGATGCAATCGAACTCAACGAAGCCTTCGCCGCGCAGGGCCTGGCCTGCATGCGTGAACTCGGCATCGCCGACGATGCCGCGCACGTCAATGCCAACGGCGGCGCCATCGCCATCGGCCATCCGCTGGGCATGAGCGGCGCACGCATCACCCTGACGCTGTTGCGGCAACTGGAGGCTTCCGGTGGCAGGCGTGGTCTTGCGACCATGTGCATCGGCGTCGGCCAGGGCGTGGCGCTGGCGATCGAACGCGTCTGATCCATCGGAATGCCCCGCCCTGCGTTTTTGTAGAGCGGAGCTTGTGGCAATCCCATCTTGGGGACTCCGCTGCGGCCTTACCGAAGTATTGGGCCGAAGCGATGCATCCTTCCAAGCGCGCCAAGCAGCAGCAAAGCAACAACAGCGGACCAAGGTCCGCTCTACAAAGACAACAACAAGCAAGCCCGCGGCGTCCAGCGCCGCCCCGCCAACGGAGTCCGCGATGAGCGAATCCAAGCCCCTCCTCGGTTACCGCAAGCCCTACCCCGGCTCGCAACCACCTTTCATCCACCCGTCCTACGCATCGACGGTGCTGCGTGGCGTCGGTAGCGAGCCCATCGCGATCCCGGTGACGCTGTCGGAAGTGACCGGCCCCACGCTGGACCGCCTGACCCTGGGCGAACACGGCGCCGACCTGACTGCCGGCTTCCCGGGCCAGCCGCTGGGTGAGCGCATCATCGTCTCCGGCCGCGTACTGGATGAGAACGGCAAGCCCGTGCGCAACACTGTGGTCGAGGTCTGGCAGTGCAACGCCGCCGGCCGCTACCTGCACAAGGGCGACCAGCACGACGCGCCGCTAGACCCCAATTTCAAGGGCACCGGCCAGGTGCTGACCGACGAACACGGCCGCTATCGCTTCAAGACGATCAAGCCCGGCGCCTACCCGTGGCGCAACCACTACAACGCCTGGCGTCCGGCGCACATCCACTTCTCGCTGCATGGCGGAGGCATCGGCCAGCGCCTGGTCACCCAGATGTATTTCCCGAACGATCCGCTGCTGGCGTTCGACCCGATCTACAACTGCGTGCCCGATCCAAAAGCCGCGCTGCGCATGGTCTCGTCCTTCGACTGGGAAACCACCGAGAACGAGTTCGCGCTGGGCTACCGTTTCGACATCGTGCTGCGCGGTCGCAAGCAGACCGTCTGGGAGTAAACCATGAGCTTTCAATCCACACCCTGGCAGACCGTCGGCCCGTACTACCGGCTTGGCCTGGAGCCGCTCTACAACACCGATATCGCCCCGGCCGATGCCAAGGGCACGCGCGTGCAGGTCACCGGCACCGTGTATGACGGCCTGGGCGCTCCGGTCAGCGATGCGGTGCTGGAACTGTGGCAGGCCGATGCCGACGGCATCTACGCGCATGCCGAAGACCCCCGCCACGGCGACCACGATCCGGCCTTCCACGGCTGGGGCCGCGTGCCGACCGACGACCAGGGCCGCTTCTCCTTCACCACGATCAAGCCGGGACGCGTGCCGGGGTTGAAGGGTGCGAAGCAGGCGCCACACCTGGTGGCGCTGGTCTTCATGCGCGGCCTGTTGAAGGCCTCGCCGACGCGGATCTATTTTTCCGACGAGGCCAGCAATGGGGAGGATGGGATCCTGGCGCTGGTCCCGGCCGAGCGCCGCGACACGCTGGTCGCCCGGCAGCTGTCACCGGGCCAATACACCTGGGATGTACGGATGCAGGGCACCGGTGAAACGGTGTTCTTCAGCTATTGATCCAAGGGCCGCCGAAAGGCGGCCTTGTTGCTGAGGTTGTTTTGTTTTTTGCGGTTGCGGTTGCGGTTGCGGTTGCTCGTGATTTTGATCTTCAGCGCCTTTAAAGCGAGCCGAGCACCGGAGCTTGATCGGGCCGAAGAGGCGCCCTTGTCTGAGCGCAGCGAGTTTGGGCGCCGTGCCCGATCAGACGAGGAGTGCAGGGAACCGGCCGTAGGCCGGCTCGCGTCGGCGCCCACGGTTTTGGCTACTTTTGCCACGACAAAAGTGGCTCGCACCGCGAAGCGGTGTGAAAGCTTTGCTCCTGCTCTGCACGGCGCTTTTGATCCGTGACAACGATGAAAGAACAATCAATTGCAGAGCTTTCGCGCCGCTTCGCGACACGACTCCCTTTTGTCTTGGCAAAAGGAAGCAAAACCGCCTTCGCCGGACACTCGCCGCCGCTACGCGCCGGTCCCCTGCGCTTCTCGGAAGCCAGGGCACGGCGCGGAACTCGCTGCGCTCAGACATCCGCGCCTCTTCGGCCCTGCCTTCCTGCGATGCTCGGCTCGCTCTACGGCTCGAATAGATCAAGATCCAAAGCAAAAACAGCAACAGCAACAGCAACAGCAGAAAAGCTTGACGTCATGCTTCGCCCACCTGGCGCAGCATAATCACCGACAACCACCGAACACCCGAGATCCGGATCGATGACTTCCCAGCTGCTTGCACCCTTGTTCGGCGATCCCGCAATCGATGCGCTGTTCGATGACACCGCGCGCCTGCAGGGCATGCTGGATTTCGAGGCGGCGCTGGCGCGTGCGGAAGCCGCATGCGGCGTCATCCCCGAAACCGTCGTCGCGCACATCACCGGTGCCTGCGACGCGGGCACCTTCGATATCACCGCGCTCGGTGCAGCCACCGCCCTGTCCGGTAATCCGGCGATCCCGCTGGTCAAGGCCCTGACCGCCAAGGTCATGGCCCTCGACGAAGACGCATCGCGCTGGGTGCACTGGGGCGCGACCAGCCAGGACGTGATCGATACCGGCACGGTGCTGCAGCTACGCGCCGCGCTGGATGCGATCACGCCGAAGCTCGATGCGGTCTGCGCCACCCTGCATGCGCTCGCCGATGCTGAGCGCGCGACCGGCCTGCCCGGCCGCACGCTGTTGCAACAGGCGGTGCCGGTCACCTTCGGGCTGAAGGCTGCCGGCTGGCTCGACGCGCTGCAGCGCGCACGCAAGCGCCTGCATGCGCTGCGCGAGGAGGCGTTGGTGCTGCAGTTCGGCGGTGCTGCCGGCACCCTGGCTTCGCTGCAAGATCGCGGGCTGGAGGTTGCACAAGCGCTCGCCGACGAACTCAAGCTGCCGCTGCCCGCATTGCCGTGGCATACCTCGCGCGACCGCATCGTCGAAGTCGGCACGGCCTTCGCGCTGCTGGCCGGTGCGCTGGGCAAGATCGCCACAGATCTCGTGCTGTTGATGCAATCCGAAGTCGCCGAGGCCTTCGAGCCTTCCGGCGTAGGCAAGGGCGGCTCGTCGGCGATGCCGCACAAGCGCAATCCGGTCGGCTGCGTCGGCGCGATTGCCGCCGCCACGCGCGTGCCTGGCCTGGTCTCCACGCTGTTCGCCGCGATGAACCAGCCGCACGAACGCGCACCCGGCCAGTGGCATGCCGAATGGGAAACCCTGCCGGAGATCATCCGCCTCACCGCCGGCAGCCTGGCGCAGATGCGCATCGTGCTGGACGGCCTGCAGCTGGACCGCGCACGCATGGCGGCGCACCTGGACAGCTTTGGCGGCCTGCTCTACGCCGAAGCCGTGTCGGTGACCTTGGCCGCTTCGCTGGGCAAGGCCGCTGCGCATGCGCTGGTCGAAGCCGCCGCCAAGCGCTCGGTCGGTGAAGGCCGCCACCTGCGTGAGGTTCTGGGTGAAGACGCGCACGTCACCGCGGTCCTCGGCGCCACGCAACTCGACGCCCTGTTCGCCGCAGACAGCTGGCGCGGCATGGCCGATACCTGGATCGACCGCGTCCTCGCGGCCGACTGATTTTCTGAAAGCAACGGAGCAACGCCCCATGCCCTTCCTCGACCTGCCCACCCATCGCCTGCATTTCCGCATCGACGGCGCCGAAGGCGCGCCCTGGCTAACCTTCTGCAACTCACTGGGCACCGACCTGAGCATGTGGGACCTGCAGGTGGCCGAGCTGGCCAAGGACTTCCGCATCCTGCGTTACGACCGTCGCGGCCACGGCCAGTCCACCGCCGCCGATGGCCTGTACACCATCGATCAACTCGGTGGCGATGTCATCGCGCTGTGGGATGCGCTACAGATCGGGAAGACCCATTTCTGCGGCCTGTCCATCGGTGGCCTCACCGGCCAATGGCTGGGCCTCAACGCCGCCGCGCGCCTGGACAAGCTGGTGGTGTGCACGACCGCGGCCAAGATCGGCAATACCGAGGGCTGGGCGCAGCGCATCACCGGCGTGCTGGAAAGTGGCATGAAGCCGCTGGCCGAAGGCACGGTCACGCGCTGGTTCACCGAGCACTTCACGTCGACTCCCACGAAGAACAGGTCAAGGACATCATCGACGTGTTCCTGGCGACCACGCCAGAAGGCTACGCCGGCTGCTGCAATGCCGTGGGCGGCGCGGATTTCCGCGAGACCTTGTCGAAGATCACCGTGCCGCTGCTGACCATCGCCGGCGATGACGACCCGGTCTGCCCACCCAGCGATCTGCAGCACATCGCCGACACCGTCGCCGATGGCCGCTTCGCCCAGGTGCCCGGCCGCCATATCTGCAACGTCGAATCACCGGCTGGCTTCACCGGCGCGCTGCGCGCGTTCCTGAACGACTGAGCCCTGCGCGCCTGACCCACACACTCAAAGAGATCCCACGATGGACGAACAAGCCCGTTACGAAGCTGGACTGACGGTACGCAAGGCGGTGCTGGGCGAGGCGCACGTGCAACGCTCGCTGGAGGCACGCACCGACTTCACCACCGAGTTCCAGGACTTCATCACCCGCGCTGCCTGGGGCGAGGTGTGGACGCGCGAAGGCCTGCCGCGCCATACCCGCTCGCTGCTGACCATCGCGATGATGGTCGCGCTGGGCCACGACGAAGAGTTCAAGCTGCACATCCGCGCCGCGCGCAACAACGGCGTCAGTGCCGACCAGATCAAGGAAGTGCTGCTGCAGACCGCGATCTACTGCGGCGTGCCTGCGGCTAACCATGCCTTCGCGCTGGCCAAGCCGATCCTGGAAGAACAGGCTGCCGAATAACCCGCAATACGGCCAACCTGTAGAGCGGAGCTTGCTCCGCTGCTCTTCGGACGGGTCACCAGGAAAGCCCCAGCGGAGTCCCCAAGATGGGATTGCCACAAGCTCCGCTCTACATGGGCTTCGGCATGAGCGCATCACCTGCGGCCATGTAGAAGCTTCAACGAATCAGGCGATCATGCGACCTGGCCCGGCGAACGCCGGCCTGTTCACCCCCACGACGAGACACGCGCGATGAAGCTCCGCACTGCCTGCCTGGCCCTGTTGCTGCTGTTACCCACCTTTGCCCTGCAGGCGCGGCCGCAACCCGGGCCGGGCACCCAACTGCAGCAGGTCAAGGCCGACGACGGCCAGTCGCTCGCGGTCTGGTCGCGCGTGCCGGCGCAGCCGCGCGGTGCGATCCTGCTGGTGCATGGCCGCACCTGGAGTTCGCTGCCCAACTTCGACCTGCAGGTGCCGGGCGAAGCGACCGATTCGCGTTCGGTGCTGGCCGCGCTAGCCAAGGCCGGCTACGCCGCCTACGCCCTGGACCTGCGCGGCTACGGCGCCACGCCGCGCCAACGCGATGGCTGGAACACGCCCGTGCGCGCAGTGGCCGATGTCGAACAGACCCTGGCCTGGATTGCCGCGCGCCATCCACAACTGCCAGCGCCGGCGTTGCTGGGCTATTCCAACGGCGCGCGCGTGGCTTTGTTGGCTGCCCAAGCGCAACCCAAGACGCTATCGGCACTGGTGCTGTACGGCTTTCCCAACGATGTCGATGCGCCCGAACCGGCCCAGCCCGAACCGACCGGCAAGCCACCACGCGAACGCACCACCGCCGATGGCGCCGCCTCGGACTTCATCACCGCCGGCGCCGTACCGGATGCCGTGCGACAGGCCTATGTCGACCAGGCGCTGGCCGCCGATCCGGTCCGCACTGACTGGCGCGCAGGCGCGCAGTTCGACTTCCAGCCCGAGCAGGTCAAGGACCTACCCGTCCTGCTGCTACGCGGCGTCAACGATCCCCTCGCCACCCAGGCCGAAAACGCCCACCTGTACGTGCGCCTGGGCAGCGAAGACCGCAGCTGGGTCACCCTGCCCCACGCCGACCACGTCGCCCATGTCGAAGACAGCCACGCCGCCTGGGTGCAGTCGATCGTGGATTTCCTGCAGCGACCGCGCTGAGGACACACCCGGCCTACGCGTATCGCGCTTGAGTTCGATGCAGCAACCACTCCCCTGACGCGCTTCAACAGCAACGCGACCACTTAAGGCTGGCCTGAGCTGCGGACAATTGGTAATCCCCCCGCGGATTAGCAGGAGTCAGAAGTGGAATTTTCGTAAGCTCCCCCGCCTGACAGAGACCGCATAAGTAGAACTTTCTGGCATCTTTCCCCAGCCAGGAGGTTTCATGCGTACATCCAAGTTCACCGAGTCGCAGATCGTCGCCACGCTCAAGCAGGCTGATGCGGGCCTACCGGTCAAGGACCTCTGCCGCCAAGCCGGGATCAGCACCGCGACGTATTACCAGTGGAAGAGCAAGTACGGCGGTACTGGAAGCCTCCGAGCTGCGCCGGGTCAAGGAGCTCGAGTCCGAGAACGCCAAGCTCAAGCGGATGTACGCCGAGCTGGCGCTGGACAACGCGGCGATGAAGGATCTGATCGCAAAAAAAACTCTAGGGCCGGCTCGTAAGCGCGAGGCCGTCCTGCACCTGGTCCAGGTGCATGGGCGGCCACTGCGTCGGTCCTGTGCTGTGTCGGTCTGTCGAGAGCGGCGTGGTACGCGCCGCCATTGGACTGGACGGTGCGCGATGCCGAGTTGATCGCGGCCATCGCCGGTTTCGTGGAAGCCCACTCAAGCCGCGGCTTCTGGAAGTGCAGCGATCAGCTGCGCAAGGCACACCCGGTCTGGAATCCCAAGCGGATCTATCGCGTGTACAAGGCCATGAAGCTCAACCTGCATCGTGCCGCCAAGCGGCGCCTTCCCAAGCGAGGGCGCGTTGCGCTCTATGTCCCCGCACTGCCTGACACGGTCTGGTCGGTCGACTTCATGAGCGATGCCCTGGCATGTGGGCAACGCTTCCGTACCTTCAACGTCGTCGACGACTTCAACCGCCAGGCACTGCACATCGAGATCGACACCTCGATCAATTCGCAACGGCTGGTCCGCGTGTTCGAGCAGATCAAGTGCGACCATGGCCTGCCGCAGGTGGTTCGCTCGGACAATGGGCCTGAGTTCCTCGGTGAAGTGCTCACCAGCTGGCTGAAGGCCAACGGCGTGGCGATCCAGTACATCCAACCCGGCAAGCCCAACCAGAATGCTTCCATCGAGCGCTTCAACCGCACCTTCCGTGAGGAAATACTCGACCAGCATCTGTTCGCCAGACTCGTTGATGTCTGCGAGGCTGTGCACTGGTGGATGATCGACTACAACGAACTGCGACCCCACGATTCGCTTGGCGGCATGACGCCTGTCGAGTACCGCAACCAACACGCCGGAAGTTCTACTTTTAATGTGTCTGCTTGACGGGGGAGTTTACGACCCCACGTCATGATTCCTAGTTCAGGATGTTCGATCACCGCTTCGTAGTGATACTCGGGGCCCATACCCCTTTCATCAGAGCCCGAGTCTTGCCAGTCCAATTCATCAGCATCGATCTCATAGATGAGTTGAGTGTCGGCGTGCTGGATTTTTGCGATGCCTCGGCAGTAGATCTGCATTCCATTGCTCCAAGTGGTTTAAGTGCTTATTGAGAGAGGAATCTCGCCCAGCCATAGACTAAGGCTATCGAAACACTGGAGTTCCTGCTCTACGAACTGCCCCGCATCTCGGCATGGAAAAACCAGTTGTAAGTGCTAACGATCAGTTAGGCACGAGTCGAAATAAGCAATCAAGCGCCTGCGCTTGTGCTTTCTGGTCCATTGGTCAATGCCTGTGCGGCTGTGGATATGTTTTCTGCGCTCGATCTCTCAACGAATCAACAACTTGTTTCTGAAGACGTTCCTAAGCGACTTGCATGATTTGCGTCGACAAATTGCACGTTAGGTGTCGGCGAGTTGCATGACATGTATCGATCCACATCAGCATCCGCTGCGGCCGACGCAGATTCGCCAAAAAAATAGATAGCAAACTCATTAATAGACGAGCATCATATTCCGATGCCCACGCCAGACCACCTCCGTTTCCAGCTGTCCTCCGGCCTGATCCTGGCCGGGCGGCAGTGGCAGAAGGTCGTCGACAACGCGCTGGCCGGACAGGGCATCAGCAATGCCATGACCATGCCCCTGCTGATGATCGGCCGCTCCGGCGGCGGCATCCGGCAGGTGGAACTGGCCCAGCTGATCGGGGTGGAGGGCCCCTCGCTGGTGCGAATCCTGGACAAGCTGGCCACGGCCGGACTGGTGCGCCGCGAATGCGACGCCAACGACCGCCGCGCCAACCTGCTGTGGCTGACCGAAGCGGGCGAAGTGCTGCTCCAGCAGCTCGAAACCCAGCTGGCGGACCTGCGTCGGGCCACCTTCGGCGCGCTGTCGGCACAGGAGATGGACACCATCCTGCGCCTGTACCAGATCGTGGAAGAGGCCGCCAAAGCTTCCTGACCCCGCTGCATCCCGTCGTGTCGTGCCGCGCCCCACGGCGCGGGTCCTGCCCCCTCCCCTCCCTCGTTGCGAAATCCACACACTCCCATGCCCGGAGAATTCACCGTCTACGGCGTCTTTGTCCCGACGCTGCTGGCCCTGATGACGTTGGCGTACCTGCTCAAGGGCGGCGTGCGCTTCGTCCTGCAGCGGCTGGGTGCTTACCACCACATCTGGCATCCCTCGCTCTTCAACTTCGCCCTGTTCCTCATCCTCCTCGACGGCCTGTACCGGCTGCTGCACTGGATTTCCCCATGAAAACCCCTCTGGCGCGGGCCAAGCCCGTCGTGATCACCGTGCTTGCCCTCGGCGTGGCGGCGTTGGCCGTCAACCATCTGTGGGGCTACTACATGGAAGCGCCGTGGACGCGCGACGCCCACGTCAACGCCGACATCGTCCAGGTCGCACCCGATGTCTCGGGCCTGGTCACCGACGTGCAGGTCGATGACAACGCCGCGGTGAAGAAAGGCCAGCGGCTGTTCGTGGTCGACCGCGCCCGCTACGAAATCGCGCTGGAACAAGCCCAGGCCGCCCAGGCCCAGGCCCAGGCCGTGGTCGCCCAGCTCAAGCGCGAGGTCGCCCGCGACCACGGCGTGCGCGACCTGGTGTCGGCCGAGGAGATCGAAGAGCGCCGCGCCAACCTGGACAAAGCCCTGGCCGCGGTGGCCACCGCCCAGGCCGGCGTCGACCTGGCCCGGCTCAACCTGGCCCGCACCGAAGTGCACAGTCCGGTCGACGGGCGCCTGACCGACCGCACCGTGCGCATCGGCGACTACGTCACGGCGGGCAAGCCGGTGTTTGCCGTGCTCGATACCGCCTCGCTGCGCGTGGACGGCTACTTCGAGGAAACCCGCCTGCACCGCATCGCCCCCGGCCAGCCGGTGGAAGTGCGGGTGATGGGCGACGGCCGCACCCTGCACGGCCACGTGCTGAGCATCGCCGCCGGCATCGAGGACCGTTACCGCACCCAGGGCGCGAGCCTGCTGCCCAATGTCAATCCCGCCTTCGACTGGGTGCGCCTGGCCCAGCGCATCCCGGTGCGGGTGAGCGTGGAAGACGCGCCGGCCGACCTGCAGCTGGTGGTCGGCCGCACCGCCACGGTCAACGTGCTGCCGCCCGAAGCGAAAACCGACGCCCCCCCGGCCACCGCACAGACCGGGACCAGGCCGCAGTCATGAGCCACCCGCGCCTTGTCATCGGCCTGGCCGCGCTGAGCGCCGCGCTGGCCGCCTGCACCACCGTCGGCCCCAACTACGTGCTGCCGGCCGAGTCGCGCTACGCGCAGCTGCAGGCGCAGCCACTGACCCTGGACACCGGCGATTCGGCCGCGCTGGACAGCGGGGATGCCGCGGTCGACCAGTGGTGGAAGCTCTACGACGATCCGCTGCTCGACAGGCTGGTCCAGCAAGCATTCGACAACAGCGTGGAACTGCGCGTGGCCAGTGCGCGCCTGGATAAAGCCAGCGCGATGTACCAGCAGACCGCGGCCGCGGGCGGTTTCGATTTCGGCGCCGAAGCCGGCGTGCAGCGCGCGCAGGTCTCGGCCGAATCGTTCCTGCAGGAAGAAAAGCTGCCGGTGTTCAACCTGGCCAGCGGCGGCTTTTCCGCGTCCTACCAGACCGACCTGTTCGGCAAGCTGCGGCGCGCAACCG
The DNA here is from genome assembly GCF_027498035.1 of Pseudoxanthomonas sp. Lineage (NCBI taxonomy): Bacteria > Pseudomonadati > Pseudomonadota > Gammaproteobacteria > Lysobacterales > Lysobacteraceae > Pseudoxanthomonas > Pseudoxanthomonas sp. The sequence continues at coordinate 3,028,637 of NZ_CP114978.1, read as the reverse complement.
AAGCCTCGCAGGCCAGCGCCGAGTCGGTGATGGCCGCGCGCGACCTGGCCCGCATCAGCGTGGTCGCCCAGGTGGTGGGCAGCTACGTGGAAACCTGCCACCTCAATCACGAGCTGCACATCGCAACCCATTCCATCGACCTGCAGCAGCGCACCCAGGACGTGGCCCAGCGCATGCACGCCGCCGGTCGCGGCACCAGCAGCACGGTCGATCGCGCCGGCGCCCAACTGGCCACGCTGCAGGCCTCGCTGCCGCCGCTGCGCGCACGCAAGCTCGCTGCCGAATACGAACTGGCCGCGCTGCTCGGCCAGACCCCGGACCAGATCCCCGATGGCGTGGACCAGTGCGCCGATGCGCCAGAACTGGCCCGCGCAATCCCGATTGGCGATGGCGCCGCCCTGCTGCGCCGTCGTCCCGATGTGCGCCGTGCCGAACGCGAGCTGCATGCCGCCACCGCCGAGATCGGCGTGGCCACGGCCGAGCTGTACCCGGACATCACCATCGGCGCCTCGGTCGGCGCGGCCGGCCTGTTGGAAGACTTCGGCAAGCCGGCCACGCAGGAGTGGTCGATCGGCCCGGCCATCCACTGGTCGATCCCCAGCGCCGGCGCCAAGGCACGGGTGGAAGTGGCCAAGGCCGGCCAGCAGCTGGCCCTGGCCGAATTCGACCAGGCCGTGCTCAACGCGCTGCGCGAAACCCAGACCGCACTGAGCCGCTACGTGCAGGACCTGCAACGCGTGCAGTCGCTGCAACAGGCGCTGGAACAGGCCCAGCGCGCCGCCGATGAAGACCGCCGCCTGTACCAGGCCGGACGTCGCCCGTATCTGGCCAGCCTGGATGCCGACCGCACCCGCGTGGGCAGCGAAACCGCGCTGGCCGATGCGCAGGCGCAGGTCTCGCAGGACCAGATCCGCCTGTTCCTGGCCCTGGGTGGTGGCTGGCAGCAAGCCACGGCCACGCCGTGATCCACGCGGACACCATCGCATGAACGTCTTGCTGGACAAGCGCGCCTGGCTGTTCTCCAGCAAGGCTTACCTGGCCGCGGTGGCGGCGTTGTTCATCGGCCTGTGGGGCAACCTGCCGCGGCCGTACTGGGCGATGTCCACGGTCTACATCGTGATCCAGCCGATGCTGGGCGGGACCCGCTCGCGCGGGCTCTATCGCATCGTCGGCACGCTGATCGGCGCGGTCGGCACGGTGATGCTGCTGCCGCCGCTGTCGCAGGCGCCGGTCCTGCTGAGCCTGGCGCTGTCGCTGTGGCTGGCCGGCTGCCTGTGCATCTCGCTGCTCAACCGCGGGCCGTCGGCGTATGTGTTCCTGCTGGCCAGCTACACCACCGCCTTCATCGGCTTTCCCGCCGTGACCCAGCCTGAAGGCATCTTCGACGTGGCCGTCGCCCGCAGCGAGGAGATCATCGTCGGTGCGCTGTGCGCGGTGCTGGTGGCGGCGCTGGTGTTCCCCTCGTCGATGAAGTCGGTGATCACCGGCCGCATCGGTGCCTGGATGGACGACGCGGTGGCCTGGTGCACGCTGGTGCTGCGCCGCGACGGCCATCGCGATGCGCGCCGCGGTCGCCTGGCCGCCGATCTTGGCCAGTTCGAGCAACTGATCGTCATGGCCAGCCGCGACAGCACGCGCCATCCGCAGGTGCATGCCCAGATGCGCGAACTGCGCGCACGCATGCTCGAACTCATCCCCACCCTGGCCGGCATCACCGACCGGATGGACACGCTGCACGATCATGCGGCGCTTTCGGTCGAGCTCACCACGCTGATCGAAGACATCAGCGCCTGGCAGCACCAGGCCACGCCGGCGCCGGAGACCCTGGATGCCCTGCGCGCACGCATCACCGCGCTGCGCCCGGCACTGACCCGCGACATCGACGCACTGGTCGGCAACAGCCTGCTGCTGCGACTGGATGAACTGCTCACGCTGTGGGACGAGTGCCGTCGCCTGCAGCACGACATCGGCACCGGCCACGAACAACGCCTGCCGGTGTTCGGCCCGGCGCGCGGACCCGGCTTCGACACCGGCATCGAACAACGCCACATCGACCTGCCGATGGTCCTGTTCGGCGCGCTCAGTGCCGGCGCCACGGTGTTCGCCTACTGCCTGCTGTGGATCTGGACCGGCTGGCCGGCCGGAGGCCTGGGCGCGATGATGGCCGCGGTCGGCACGGCGTTCTTCGCCGGCATGGACGACCCGGTCCCCAACATCCTCAAGTTCCTGTCGGGCACCATCGTGGCCTGCGTGGTGGCCGGCATCTACATCTTCGGCATCTTCCCGGCGGTCAAGGATTTCGGCGCGCTGGTGCTGGTGCTGGCGCCGGTGTTCCTGCCGCTGGGCCTGCTGGTCTATCGCCCCGCGACGATGCTCATGGGCCTGATCATGCTGGCCAACATGTCGACACTGCTCGGCCTGCAGAGCAGCTATCACGCCGACTTCCAGACCTACATCAACACCGCCGTGTCGATGCTGCTGGGGCTGGTGTTCGCCATCGTGATGACGCGGCTGTTCCGCTCGGTCGGTGCCGAATGGAGCGCGCGCCGCCTGGTCCGCGCGGGCTGGTCATTGCTGGCCGATGCCGCTGCCGGCCACGGCCAGCAGGACCGCGCGCGCTTCACTGGCCGCATGCTCGACCTGCTCGGCCTGGCCACGCCGCGCCTGGCGGCCACCGCCGAAGGCAGCGACCTGGCCACGGTCGACCTGCTGGAGGAGACCCGCATCGGCCTGAACATCCTGCAGCTGCGCCGGGCACGGCGCGAACTGCCCGAACCTTCGGCCAGCAACGTCGATGCGCTGCTGGCCCGGATCACCGCGCACTACCGCGCCCAGGCCGACGCCGGGCACCAGATCGACGCCCCCGAAGCCCTGCGCGATGCACTGGATGCATCCTTATCGCGCCTGGGCGGCCTGCCCGCCGGTGCCACGCGCGATGCCGCGTTGCTGGGACTGGTGGGCCTGCGCCACGGCCTGTTCAGCCGCAGCGCGCCGAAGAACCAGCCACTGGCGGTGGCCGCGAGCTGATCATTTCAATCGACACCCGGAATCGTCATTCCCGCCTGCGCGGGAACCACGACGCTCGCCTCAACCCTTCGGCTTGATGCTCTCGCTCAGGTAATCCGGGGTGCCATCCACGCGCACCAGGTGCGGATACTGCAGGCCGTCGTGGTAATCGACCTGTACGGTGCGCACGCCGCCCTGGAACTGCAACAGCAAGGTGATCGGTGCGCTGCTGCCCTTGGCCGTGCTGATCGCGCGCTTGAGCACCGCCGCCGAATAATCGCGCCCGTTGACCGCCATCAGCTTGGCGCCGGTACTCACCCCCGCTTTGAACGCCGGGCCATCCCAGCGCACGTCGTTGATGGTGCCGTCGTCGTTCATGGTCAGGCCAATCGACCAAGCGAAGTTGTAGCGGTGCCGCGCTGACTGCGGGTTGCTGTTGTACTGGGTTTCGTACTCGCTCGGCGTATCGGTGTAGACCAGCTTCCAGCCACTGGCGGCGATGCCATCGAGCAACGACGGCTGCACGCTCTGCACGCGGCTTTTGAGGAAACCGGCCCAGTCGTCGTGGGCCACGCCGTCCAGCGTGCTGACCACGTCCTCGAACGTATACGGATGGGTCACGTAGCTGCCATCGTCCACGCTGAAGAACGCCTTGGCGAAATCGTCCAGCGATTTCTTTCCACCGGTCAGCGCGCGCAGCCGCGCATCGATCTGCAGCCACACCATCTGGCCGGCGCTGTAGTACTCCTCGCTCATCTGCCAACTGCGGTACGGCAGCGGCGCGCGATGCGCGGCGGTCGGATCGTTGGTGGTGTCTTCCAGCGTGCGCCAATCGAAGCCGACCCGGTTGCGGTCATAGTTGGCCGCCACCATCGCCAGCGCGTCGCGGAACTGCTGCGGCGTCCACAGCCCGGCCCGCGCGGTCAGCACAAAGCCCCAGTACTGCGTCGCACCCTCGTACACCCACAGCAGCGAATCACCCATCGGCACGTTGAAGTTGGGCGTCCACAGGTCCGCGCCGCGGCGGAACTTGCCATTCCACGAATGCGTGAACTCATGCGCCAGCAGGTCGCGGTCGGTCGGGTTGTCCTTCCAGTCGGTGAAGTAGCCCGGGCCCAGGCCGTTCTCGCTGGACTGGTGGTGCTCCAGCCCGTTGCCCGCCAAGTGGTCGGACAGCGAGAACAGGAAATCGTAGTGGTCGTAGTGATGCGAGCCGAACAACCGGGTCGCCTGCACCGGCAGCGCGCGGTGCGCGGCCAGCTGTTCGGGCGTCATCTCCAGGTCCTTGGCATCGTCGGCGACCATGTCCAGGAATACCGGCGCGCCACCCGGCGGGGTCAGATCGACCTGCTTGAAATGCTGACCGGCGTAGATCGGTGAATCGACCAGCGTGTTGTACGGCACCGGCTGGAAGGTGGTGGTCGCGCCGTCCTTGCTCGACGCACGCAGCGCGCTGCCAAACTGCCAGCCGGCCGGCAAGGTCACGCTCGGCTGCACCTGGATGCCACGCGTGTAATAGCCGGCCGGATACAGCGACATCTGGTCCCAATCCAGCATCAGCAGCTTGTCGGTCATCTGGAAGCCGCCATCGCGTGCCGACAGGTACTGGAACTGCGCCTCCAGCGTGGTCACCCCGGCCGGCACGTCCACGTGGAAGGCGTACACATCGTAGGTATCGCGCGTCCACGCCAGCGGCTTGCCGTTGGCGCTGAACTTCAACCCGGCCAGCTGCGCGATCGGGCCGCTCGGCGAATGCGCGCCGGGAATCCACTCCGGATACAGCAGCGTCACCTTGCCCGCCTGCACCGGGATCGACTCATGCACGCGGAAGATGCCCTGCGTCGTGTCGCTGGCATCGACCTTCAACGCGATCTGGCCCGGATACGGCACGTCCTGCGGCGCCGGCACGTCGGGCGTGCGCGCCACCTGGGCCGAGGCCACACCAGCAATCAGCGCCAACCCCAGCGCAACGGACAGACGGGTTCGGGGCGACGTCACGGCGACGGCAACGCAACGGGCAAGGGACATGGCAGGCTCCAACGGCAGGACGGAAGGCAACGGCGCACCGTAGCACCGCGCCCGGCGCCGGGCGTGGGCCGGAAGTCGTGGCGATGGCGGGATTGTTCCCGGCCGCGTACGTCCGGCCGCTGCAGCGTGACCTCAGGACGCGGCTTTCGGCGCGCTCAGGCTGTTGCTGTACATGCCCGACCGATCAAAGCAGCATGCCCGCCGCTTGCCGTTGGCCAGTATGTCGCAGGCGGTGGCGATGCGTTTGGCCCGCGTCTCGGCCTTCTTGCCCGAGGTCATCCAGAAGATCCAGTCCCGTCGCGCCATCGGCGTGATGTCGTCCCAGGTCGCGCGCGCGGCCGGGTGTTCGGCGAACGCCTTGCGAATGTCCGGTGGCACGACGGGTTCGGGTTCTTCGGCCACTGGCGTGAGATGCAGCGCCACCTTGTCTCCCACGGCGATGCCCGCGGCCTCACGCAACCCGGCCTCGACCTTCAACCAGTGACTGCCCTGCCCATCCGGTTCCAGCGTCGCCTGGAATGCCTGACCGGCGAACGTGCCGTCCACCGTGACCATCCCGCGCGTCGGCAGCCTGGCGCTGGCCGCGGCAGGCAACAGCAGGAAGCTCCACGTGGCCTCCACCGGCATCGCCGGCTTCAGCAGCCTTGCCTTGAACGTGATCCTGCTGCTGACCTTGCTCATGGGCCGACCATAGCACCGCCGTCACGATGCCATGCCACCCGTCCCTGTGACTTCCTGCACCGGCTTCGCCCACCCAACGCAACGTACCGTCGCCACGAACAAACGTTGGAGCCACAGGGCATGAAGCCAGGCCGGGATGGGACATGGAACGCTCAGGCAACGCAGGGGCAGATGCCATGAAACTGCGACCGACCCTGAGAGGGCTGGGCCGCCTCGCCCTGCTCATGACCGGCCTTGCGCTGTTGGCTGCGCTCATCGCGCTGCACGGCGCCCAGATCGAAATGACGCCCGGCGGTGCCCACAAACGTCTTCTGATTCCCGTCTTCAGGCAGGCCATTGCCATCCCGATCTACACCGGCACCGGAGAGCATGTCTTGCTGCCCGATCGGCTGGATGGCCCCGTTGTACGCCGGGTCGACGCGCACAGCTGGACTTCGACGTGGTACTGCCAGGATGCAGTCCACCGGCAGGCGACCACGGGGAACGTCCTGGAAATCACATGCGCCGGTAAGCGCCATGCGTATTCGCTCGCCACCGTGCGTCCGCCGCCCGCGATATCCCCGATGCCCGCGCAGGTTGTCGTGTTGAGCGACCTGGAAGGGAACAGCACCTTCATGGAAGCGGCGCTACGCGCGCTCAGCGTCACCGGCGACAACGGCACGTGGACTTTCGGAACCGGGCACCTGGTGATCCTGGGGGATTCGGTGGACCGTGGCCAGGACGTGTTTGCCGTGCTCTGGCGACTACGCGCGCTTGCAGCGCAGGCACAGGCCGCGGGTGGCGCGGTCCACGTACTGCTGGGCAATCACGAGCAATACGTGCTGCAGGCCAATCCATCACGCGCTCACCCCGACCACCGATATGCCTTGAAAGCGATGGGCGGCTATTCCCAGGCCTTCGCTGCGGATACCGTCATCGGTGCGTGGCTACGCGAACAGCCCGTCACCCTGACTCTGGGCCGCGTCCTGTTCGTACATGGCGGCATTTCACCCGCAGTGCTTGAAACCGGTCTTGGCGTGCCCGGACTGAACGCCGCTATGCATGCTTATTGGAAGAACGAAGCGCACGGCGGCCACGCGCAACGGGATGGCAACGCAAACGCGGTACTCGGACTGGCAGGGGTCACCCGCTACCGCGGCTATTTCGAAGCACTGGCAGCGTCCTATCCCGCCGCCACACAGGCGCAGATCGACGAGACGCTGACGCAGTTCAACGTGGATCAGATTGTCGTGGGCCACACACTGGTTGATCGGGTGAAGCAGCTGCATGGAGGGCGCGTGTGGGCGGTCGATGTCAATGACGATGAGGCCGCTGCCGAGGCCCTGGTCTTCACCAATGGCGTTCCGCGCGTGGTGGCACTTGGCGTCGCCCGGAACCTTGGCCAGGAGCCGTCGCCCAGGCGGCGCAGACTCAACCTGCTGGACACGCGGGACTGGCAATTACTGATCGCCATGGGCAAGGAGTTCTGGACGCTATCTCGAATCCCACAAGCACAGTGATCGGGGACGGCACAGGGATTCCCCATCAACGCGCACGTTTTCGCGGGATATTCGCTTGAAGGGAATCAGATCCCGCGCGACTCAACATCCCCTAAGGAAGGTCCGAACAGTGCCGTCATCCCCGCGAAGGCGGGAGGTGCTTCACAACAGCCGAATGGCTGGTCATCCAATGGCTTCAAGTCATTGAAAGCGAAGTCACTAGGTTCCCGCCTTCGCGGGGCTTTCAACAGCCGAATGGCTGGTAATGACGAGCAAAAGCAGGGTTGTTCAGACCTTCCCCAACTGCGATCAACGCTGCTCCGCGGCGCGCCATTCGCCCGCGTCAAGGACATGGACCGCGACCCGTGCCAGCTGATCATCCGCCTGCCCCCGCAGCTCTGTGAGAAACGCGCGGGGCGTGACGCCGGCAATGGACCGGAACTCCGCGATCATGTGCGCCTGATCGTAGTATCCGGCCCCCGCCGCCACCTGTGACCAGGACGTCTCAGCCGTGGTTTCCACAGCCTCCACGGCACGCCCAAAGCGCTTCAACTTGGCGAAGGTCTTCGGACTCAGGCCGGTCGCGTCACTGAACACACGCCGCAGATGGCGTTCGCTCATGCTCAACTGATGGGCAACCGCGCTGACGCTGGCATGTTCCAGCCGCTGCGCAGCGGCTGTCACCAGCGAAAGCCGGGCATCGGATCGGCGGCTGTTCGTGGTCCGTGCGGCGATGGCCCGCTCCAGGATCCTGGCTGCAGGTTCAACATCCCGGACACCGGCGAGCCTGTCCAGCAGGCACTGTGCCGCGCTCCTTCCCCACAGATCCTCAAGCGTCACGACCCGTCCGGCCAGCTCAGATGCCGGGCTGCCAAGCACTGCCGCGTGGGTTCCCAATCGCAGGCGCGCGAGGATGACGCGCTGCCCGCCCCGGACCAACTTGCGGTGCACCGTCGGCCGGATGCCAAGCGCATGCACGTCGACTCCGCCGGGCACTGAGGACCCGAAGCGGACCACCACATGCACCTCCGGACTGGGCACGACGACACGCGCCAGATCGCGACTGCATTCGTCCACCAGCAGCGCGGCGACGGCATTCGGCATCAACGCACCTTTTGGCAGCTGATATCGATGGAAGTCGGCGGGCATGGAAGGATTCTGATCGCAGCCATGGCGCGCATGCAACGTTGGCCGTTTCTTCCAATTCCGCGCCTGCATCGCGGTCTACGCTGTGCCACATGAACATTCTCCTCACCGGTGCGACCGGAAAAGTTGGAAGCAGGCTCCTTGCCCATCTGGTGCGACGCGGCGATCACGTCCGTGCTCTGGTCCGTGACCCGATCCGTGCGGCGGCGATCTGTGGCGATCAGGCGGAACTCGTCCGCGGTGATCTCCTGGACCCCGGTTCGCTTTCCGCCGCCATGCGCGGCATCGATGCCGTCGTGCATTGCGCCGCCTTCTTCAGGGGCGCGACGCCCGAACAGGCGCACGCGGTCAACGAGCTGGGCACGCGACACCTGGCCAGCGCAGCCCGCGATGCGTCCGTCGGGCGCTTCGTGTTTCTGAGTACGGGCCTGGTCTACGGCCCCAATGCTGGACGCCAGGCCCATGAAGACGATCCCTGCGCGCCCATGGATGCCTACCCGCTGAGCAAACTCGCCGCCGAACGCGTGTTGCTGGGGGTCGAAGGGCTGGATGTCCGGATACTCCGGTTGCCGTTCGTCTACGGCGACGGCGATCCGCACATCGAGGAGATCATTCCGTTCGCGCGCGGCTTCCCGCCGGGCCAACGCATGGCGCTCGGCCACCATGCGGACATTGCCCAGGCGGTGATGCGCGTGCTGGATGCGGCTTCGCCCACGTACCGGATCTACAACGTGGTCGACGATGAGGCGCCCGACCTGGCGACGCTGTTCGCAGCGGTCGGCCAGCCACCGCCCGATGGCACCGATGCCGAACGTGCTGCAGCTTTCGGCGCGCTTCCCGATGGCAGCCGCCTGCGCGAGGATCTCGGCTTCAAACCGGCCTTTCCACGCCTTGCGGACGCGCTGGCCGCGGGGCGGATGTAGGCCACGGAGCGCATGGTGCCGGTGCCAGCTTGGCCACTGGCGCCGGTGTTTCACCAGGGCACCGTCCGCCCCAGGTAATCCAGGTACTGCAATCCTGCTGTTCCTTCCTGCGCTGTGATCGTGTCGACCAGGCTGGGGATGCTCTCTTCGATGCTCAGGCGCGCGGCGGGGCCGCGCATGTCGGTGCGCACCCAGGTCGGGTCGGCCAGCCTGCATCGCTTCGACCTGCCCGCGCCGGGCAAAGACATCACCGTCTCGCAGCTGTGGCACCCGCACCTGCACGCCGATACCGGACACCGCTGGCTACGCGCGTTGGTGCTGGCCGAGTGCAGGGAGCCCTGACGCTGATTACATTTGCCGCACGCCGTCGCTGAAAGGACGGATCCAGGAGCTTCCTGTCACGATTTCGCCGGACGCTTTTTACATCCCGGTTCACATCTTCTAGATTGAACAATCCCCAAGGAGCGCGGATCCAGGATGAGGCCAGCTTTCTCGCTACCGTGCCGTTGCCTCGTGCTGTCGCTGGCTTGCACGGTTGCAGCATGTACGACTTCGCCCGTTCCGCCGTCGACGTCGGTCGACCCCACCAGTACCAGCAGGAGCAATGCCGTGATCGAACGCATCAAACAGGATGTGGATCGCTTGATCGCCACCCCCTTCAATGACACTGCGCGCCTGCAGACGTTGCTTGGAAGCGAGCTTGGTGCTCCCGCCGAGCAGGATGGCTGGCGCACACAGACGGCGGCCACCGGAAACTTTGCCGGAGTTCCCGTACACGACATCACGCTTCGGTCGAGCATCGACGGACAGGGGACGAGCGTGCTGCTGCTGTCTTTCGATGAGGGCGGCATCCCGTTTGATGGCGCGCAATGGGCCGGCGCCACGCCCAATCCGCCACGTCCGGAATCACCCAGCTCCAGCGCCTATTGGGAAGTCCACAAAGGCGACGCGACGATCGTGCTTGGCATGGACAACAGCCAGCAGCACCTGGTCCAGCTTTCAATCCGCAAGCACTGACGCGAACGTCCCTGCACGCTGCAAAGGAATTGCACAATGCCTAACCCAACGACGCCGCCCGCAACACCGCTCCAGGACCCGACCGTCACGGTGCTGCTTCAACAGTCGGCCACCTTGCGCCAGGACCTGCAGCAACTTCGGCATGATGGCTTCACCGTCGAGTGGGGCGACGCCGGGAAAGGCACGTATTACGACGCCCCACATTCGCGCATCGTCGTTGATCGGAACCAGATGGGGCACGGCGCGGCCATCGTGCAATCGCTTTCGCACGAGTACGGACACCACAGCTTCAAGGAACCCGAGGATTACAGCTCACGCGACGCTTATGTGAATCGCTCGCTCCGCAACGAGGCCACCGCGACGCTCAGCAATGCCGTGGTCAGGGACGAGATCCGCGCGGCAGGGGGACCAGACATCGGGATCGCGGGCAGCAACCACGTGGCGTACGAGAAGATCGCCGGAGATCTTTCGGCGGGAAGGATCAACCGCGAAGCAGCGTTGTCCGGCATCGCCACCGCATTCGGCAACGAGCATCCCTCCGTCGCCCCTCAAGGCGACTATCGCGACTACTACGGCGGCCATTACGACACCGCCGTGGTGCCCTGGCTCCGCAGCACCGGCAGGCTCCCCGCCCCACAGGACCAGCAGCCCGCTCTGGACAATGATCATCCTGCCGCCCCGATGTTCAAGGCCTTGCGAGGCCAGCTACCCGCATCGGTGGCCGACGCACATGTCCTCGATGCCGCCGTGAAGGCCCAGGCCTCGGTGCATCAGGACACCGCTTGGGTATTCTCATCGCAAACGCCCGGACTCCGGGTCCAGACGGATCTGTCCCAGCCTGCGCTCGCGCTCGAAGACGCCCTGGCCCGCAGCCAGGCACTCGCTGCCGGGCCGCCCTCGCAGGATCAGCAGGTCTCGCCCACGCTTGGAAGGTGATGTAACCGGGGCACGTCCCTCGCGGCGCCCGTCCCGTCGCACAGGGCCCTGCGCTGTTGCTGGCCGCCGCCACGGCTGATCCGTACGACGCCAGGCTTGCCGGTGGCTGGCTGAATCACCGCAACGGACGGAACTTCAGCGACAGGCGCTGACAAGTGAACCTGCGTGTGTCCGCGTTACGATGCGCACCCCAGCCACAGCACGCCATAGACACCGCATGAAGTCCCGCAGCATCGACGCCCCGATGGCATGAGCAACGCGTCGACACCCGCGGACAGCCCGGCCGGATTCAGGCGTGCGCGCCCCGGCGACCAGCCCACCAGAAGCGAACGCCTGCAGTCGTGGATCTCCGCGATCCTGACCGTTCTGCTGCATCTGCTCATGCTGCTGATCCTGCTGCACTCCTCCCTGCCCGTCATCTCGGCACCGCAGGGCGGTGCCAGCGGCGGGCGGATGAAGATGGAGTTCCTTGGCGCCACGACCGACCCGGCGACCAAGACCCCGCCGAGCCCGCCACCCACGCGCGCGCCGACGCCCCCCACGCCCAAGCAACCGAAGAAACCCACCGTGCAGAAGAAGCCGGTCGCATCGCGCGTGCAGACCACGCTGGTCGATCATGCTGCCGACCCGGTGCCCGACGACACCGACGAGATTCCCACCACCACCGCCGCGGACAGCTGGTCCATGCCCACCCAGGCCCAGCGCCCGCAGCAGCAGAGCCAGGCACCTGAGAGCCCGCCGCCGCCCAGCCAGCAACGCTCGGCCCAATGGGGCCGCCCGCCGGGCATGCAGGCGCAGGACACCGCACTCGACGACATGGGCCCGGGCAACAGTCCCTCGCCCAGCCGCGGCAATCGCAACGATCTCAATTCGGCCGGCAACAGCCTGGAGCTGGGCGGCTACCAGGTCTATTACGACACCACCAGCGACGAGAAGGTGCGCGCCTGGATGGCCCAGGGCATGAAGGAGTTCGCCATTCCCCTGCCCGGCACGCGCCTCTACATGGCCTGCTCGCTGGACATCGCCCTGCGCCGCGGCTCCGGCAAGTGCCGCGCGCTCGATCCCGATTCGGAAGAAGCCAAGCACATCGGCGATGCCCGCCAGATCATCACCATGTCCGCCGTCTACAAACAGGGCGACCTGGTGTGGAAGGGACCGGGACCGTACCGGTAGCGATGGCGGTCCTGGGTGTCGGCTGATGCAGCTGCTCCTGTAGCGCGGCAATAAACTGGACGACCATGACCTCTACAAGCACGACACCATCTCGTACAAGACGCAGGGCGAGGGCGATGGCTTGTACGTGCCTGGCGCTGCCGCTGCTGGCGGCGTGCAGCAACCCACCGGCCCGACCCGCTGAGCCGGACGCGGCACAACGACCCACCACCGGCTCCAGCCTCGTCATCCGAAGCGTGGAAGCGGCTGTCTACACGCCCGAGGTGGGGAGGGCACCCGATCCCGCGCTGGAAGCCAGCTGCAAGGCCTGGGCACTGGACCGCGCGGGCGTCGCACGCTTCTTCGCCGCCAGCCGCGAATATCCCGATGGCACCCAAGACGCTTTCTACTGGTTGCCGTGCACCATCAGCGGCCAGCTGCAGGCCGAAGGCAGGACCTGGGACTACCGGATCAATGCGGCCGCCACCGCGACCTGGACCAGCGGCGATGTGGTGCGGACGTTCGGCTGCACCGCCGCGGCCTGCGCGCCGCTGGTGCTGTTGATGCCGGACGACAATTCGGGGCGTTGATCGCCCTGCCGGCAGCCCCCGCGTTACTGCGCGGTGGCTTCGGCCTGCTTGGGCTCTGGCTTCCAGCTGCGGTTGAAGCACTGTGTGCCCACCGGATGCAGCCAGTCCTCGTCGCGTGAGGCGCGTGCGTCTGTGTCGTCGGCCGCGGTATCGGTGGCGAAGGTCGCGCAGACCTGGAACTCACGCGCGCCCTGCACCTTGTATGCGTAGGGCACGGCGGTTTCCGGATCGATGATGGCCAGGCGCAGGCCCGGACGCGTGGCCAGCGTGGTCAGGTCCGGCGCCAGCGCGCCGGTGCGGTCGGCGTACTCGCGCGCGGTTTCGACGATGCGGCCTAGATCGTTGGCACGGCGCTGGTCCAGCCGCAGCGCGCGCTGCTGGGCGGGCGTACCCATCACCACGATGGCTGCCGCAACGGTGGCGATCACCGCCAGCGTGGCGGCGACCAACAGGGCACGGCCGAAGGTCGGTGTGTTCATGCTTCCACCTCTTCGCGGCGCAGGTCCAGCAGGTAGTAGCTGAAGACCCCGCCGGCCAGTAAGGCCCACCACCAGCACCTTCAGCACGAAACGCACGCTCAGTTCGCCGCCCAGCACGTTGTAGACCAGCACCGCCATGTCACTGAGCAGCGTGGTCGCGGCGATGAACAGCGTCAGGTAGGTCAGCCAACGCCGTACCGCCGAGAGCCGCTTGACCGGGCTGCGCGCCAGCTCGCGCGAGAGCCTGCGCGCGACGAACAGGAACACCGGATAGGCGATCAGCACCCACGCCACCGACCAGCGCATCGACTCGCGGCCGCGCCCCCAGATGTCGTAGTCCTTGCTGGGGTCGGGGAAGGCATGGTTGATCAGGTCGAACAGCAGGCTGCCGATCTGGAACGCCCACATGTACAGCGTGGCGAACAGCACCAGATAGAAGAACGCCTCGCGTGCGGACAGGTACGGCCGCGGGCGCGGCACCGGCACAGCGAAAGGCACGTCGGCAAACACCGACAACGCGCTGCGCACCTGCTCCGGCGGCCAGCCGGCCTGCGCCAGCACGGTTTCGATCTGGGGGCGCGGCTGCCCTTGCGACAGCGCATCGCGCACGAAACGTTCCAGGTCCTGTGTTGCGGCGGCCATGCCCATCCCCTTTCCTTGAATGCGGTGAAGCCTACCGCATCGGCAGCCCGCGCGACCCCGTGCGGCCGGCGTACCTGTTGCGATGCAAGCCACCCTGCTTCCACCCATGGCTTACCTGCGCTCGCAGGTACCGCGACCGGTTACTGCGGTCGTGCGTCGGCTTCACGGGGCACTGCTGCGCTGAGGGTGGCAGCCACGCGCTGGCCCAACGCGTGGACCAGCAGCGGCAACACCCAGCTGCCCCACAGCATCACCGCGATCAACGCCGGCGTAGGCGCCACGCCGTGGCCCACCGCAAACGCCAGCGCCAGGCGGAACACGGCCGGTGCCAGCGTCACCAGATAGGCACGCACCATCCAACGCCGGTGGGCCTGCACCCGCCCGCGACGGATCGCCGCCAGGCCGAAGCCCGCCGTGACCAGCCACGCCAGGCTGGTCGCGGTGAAGGCCAGGCGGATCACCACCGGTGCCGGCGAGGTCGCGATCAACCCGGCCGCGCCGAACATCGCCACCAGCATCGCCACGAAGTACACCCGGCCCGACCAGCGATGCAGGCGCCACGCCCGCCGCCAGCGCTGCGTGGCGAACTGCAGCAGCCCCAGCACGATGCCGACCACGCCACCGGCCAGATGGCACCACAACCAGCCCCGCCGCGACAGGAACATGGCGTACGCAGGTGAATCCAGCGACGCGTACTTGAGATACGCCGCATGCAGGAAGCCGACGCCCAACACGCCCAGCGCCAGCCACAACACGATCCCCACCACGCCAAACGCGGCGGTCGAACGGCCAACCCTTGCCGTGCCCTGGAATGATCCGGTCATCGTCCATCTCCCGTGTCCCGGCATGGCCGGGCAGCGCCGCCGGCACGCTAACACGCGGCCGCGACCGGCCTTGGCGCAGTGCGACAGGCAGCGCCCGCCAGCGAAGCAATGCCGCCGATCAAGCCCAGCGGACAGGCGCGAAGCAAGCAGGTGACCGCAGCACCGGCGCAGCACATCATCACGCCGGACATGGCCAACGCCGCGCGCAGGACAACCCCGGCTGACAATCGCCCGCCTGCACGGTATGTTCCCAGGCAGGAACGGGGGTTTCTTGCATGGGGCGTAGACGCAGGGAAGGCGGGATCGGGGTGCTGGCCGCCATGCCGTGGCCGGTGGGGCTGATCGCCGGGATCATGGGATACATCGCGGTGCGCCATGGCGTCGTCTGGTGGATGACCCACCACGGCGGATTGCTGGCATCGGGATTCAAGCA
This sequence comes from Pseudoxanthomonas sp., assembly GCF_027498035.1. Lineage (NCBI taxonomy): Bacteria > Pseudomonadati > Pseudomonadota > Gammaproteobacteria > Lysobacterales > Lysobacteraceae > Pseudoxanthomonas > Pseudoxanthomonas sp. Next base: position 3,013,302 of record NZ_CP114978.1, on the reverse strand, counting down.
ACACGACGGCAGCACGCTCGCGCCGCTGGCGTGGCTGGTGCTGGCCGTGTGCTGGCTGGGCGCGCTGATGTCCTTCTTCCGCAGTCGCCAGCGCCGCAAGCTGCTCGATACCCGCACCGATCTGGAAAGCCTCAGCCAAGGCGGCTGGCGCCAGTTCGAACTGCTCGTGGGCGAAGCCTTCCGCCGCCAGGGCTATGCCGTGGAGGAAACCGGCCTGGGCGGCGCCGATGGCGGCATCGACCTGATCCTGCGCAAGGACGGCCGCCGCACCCTGGTGCAATGCAAGCAGTGGAAGCGCCAGCAGGTCGGCGTCAGCGTCGTGCGCGAAATGGCCGGCCTGCTCGCCCACCACCAGGCCCACGCAGTGAAGATCGTCTGCATCGGCAGCTATACCAAGGACGCCGAGCGCTTCGCCCAGGGCAAGCCGATTGAGCTGATGGGCGGCGAGCAGTTGCTGGAGATGATTCGCGCGGTGCAACGCGAAGCCGCACCGGCACCTATCCCTCAACAAGCCCGCATCGAGCCGGTTCTGTTGCCCATTGAAGTTGCGCCTGCACCCGTCGCGCCGACGGCTTGTCCGCGCTGTGGCAGCGCGTTGGTTCAGCGGAGCAATCGGCGAACGGGTGAGGCGTTTCTAGGGTGTAGCCAGTTCCCGAGATGCAGGGGGACCGCCTGAGTGATTCATCAAAGGCCAGAAAGCGCACTCTAGCCCCCCGTTCTTCCATCCCTGCTCTCCGCCGCCACCAAATAATCTAGACCGAGAATTAGGACTAAAAATGCCGAATGAGACAGTCCATAACCCAGATCAATATATGGCCGCCCTGCGAACCATCATCGCCGGAGGTCGAAAAAGAATAGGACTACTGCTCGGCGCAGGCGCTCCCGCCGGCATGAAGAACAGTGATGACACGTACCCGCTCATACCAGCCGTCGCCGGCCTGACCAAAACCGTATTGAAAAATCTCACCCCTGAATATAAAAAGCAAATTGATGAACTGAAGAAAGAACTCGCACCTAAAGATGACATTGAGACAATACTTTCGCGCGTGAGGGCGCTCGCAAAAGTAATTGGCGCTGCAAAAGTTCATGACCTTGATGGTCCGGGATACGCCATTCTTGGCGAGAAAATATGCAAAGAAATTGGTGAAATTGTAAATGTGACCTTGCCAGAAAGCGGGTCAGCCTATAGCGACCTCGTCACGTGGATAATTGGCGCTGCACGTGAACATCCCGTTGAAATATTCACCACGAATTACGATCTACTACTCGAAGAAGCCCTTGAAAGAGTTCGAGCCCCTTATTTCGATGGTTTCACGGGCGGAAGACACCCATTTTTCGACCCCGTAACTGTTGCAAACAATGACCTTCCTAAGCGATGGACACGATTATGGAAGCTCCACGGATCACTGGGATGGCGATCCAATGAGAAGGGAGAAGTAATCAGATCTGGAATAGCAAGCTCCAATCATCTAGTTTTCCCTGAGCACCTAAAATATGAACAAACTCAGAAGGCTCCCTATGCCGCTCTCCTCGACAGACTGAGAGCCTTCCTGGCAACATCAGACACCTTACTTATCTCGGTCGGCTTCTCGTTTGCCGACGCACATATATCAGCGAGAATTGACGAGGGTCTAGCTGCAAACCCATCAGCTAGTGTGTTCGCCTTTCAATTTCAAAAACTTGAAATCGAAACCTGTGCTAGCGAGATAGGCGCGAGACTGCAAAATTTCAGCGTATATGCTCGCGATGCCGCCATAATTAACGGAACTCGCGGAAATTGGAAGGTCCCACAGGAGCTGCCTTCCAAGGATTGGGGAGCAATTCGATCCTCATATTGGGGAAAATCAGAAAGAGACAAACCTTACGAGTTTACTCTCGGCGCAATTGAGGATTTCGCTAAATTTTTCTCCGCTTCGCGATCAATTCAAATATTGACAAGCCCACCACTCGCTATCCCAGCTGTGGCTGAGCCTCCCTTCGACGTTGAGAACAAGAAATGAAATTGTCAACTTTGCTGGGCCATGTCGGCGCTGTCGCCGGATCAACCATAAGCATTAAACAATACGAAGGAATCGCCTCCGGAATAGCGATAATCGGAGGTAGAAGCTATCGTGTTGGACAAGTTGGCAGTTTCGTTAGAATTCCACAGGGATACCATGATCTTTATGGAATTATTTCAGACGTCGGAGCCTCTGCCACTCCAGAGACGCTAGTAAATACCGAGGCCCGCGGCGAACGATGGATGAAAGTCCAGCTAGTAGGAGAAGTAGTCGAAACCACCTTCGAACGCGGAATAAGCCAGTATCCAGCAATCAACGATCAAGTACACCTCGTCGTCGAAGAAGACCTTGTACGCATTTATGGGACAAGCGAGGCTGGACAAGTAACGGTAGGACGCCTCTCGGGTGCAGAGAGCATTCCTGTTCGCATTGACCTCGACAAGCTTGTCACTCGCCATTCCGCTGTCCTCGGATCAACCGGGGCGGGAAAATCCACAACGGTGAGTAGCCTTCTGAGATCGATCTCCGCAGGCCAAGGCGAAAACAGCAGCTTCCCGAGCGCCCGGGTATTGTTGATCGATATTCATGGAGAGTATGGAAAATCCCTAGGAGACGTTGCCAAGGTCTTTCGTGTTAACCCCCTGGCGGGCGAGTCACCTCTCAACATCCCGTACTGGGCACTCAACTTAGGCGATCTGCTCGGATTTGTACTTGGGAAAACGGAAGAGAAGGCAATTTCCGCTATTCAAGACCAGATCCTTCGTATGAAATTGAGTGCAGCGAAGAAGCAAAAGCCGATGGGTGTCGATGAGAATTCACTAACGGCCGATAGCCCACTCCCCTTCAGCCTCAAGGCACTTTGGTTCTCATTGCTTGATCCAGAAATAAAAACTTGGAAAGAGAATACGCAGATTACATCAGCCCAAACCGCTCCCGGCGACGCCTTTACTCTTACCGCACCTAGCTACCCGCTTCCTGGCGCAGGAAACAGCACACCATTCGTGAACAAGACAAATGTCTTGTCAATAAGACGTCAGCTAGACCAGTTGCGCTCTCGACTTCTAGATCGTCAGTTTGACTTCATGCTTCATCCAGGCGACTGGGAGCCAAACCTTGACGGAGTTCCGAAAAGTGATTTGCCAGAACTCCTTGAAAACTGGATTGGCCATGACAAGCCCATAACTGTACTTGATCTATCCGGGGTTCCAAGCTCGGTCCTTATGCGCCTTATCGGCGGAATTCTCAACATAATCTATGAAGCTTTATTTTGGAGCCGCGAAAGAACCGAAGGCGGCAGACAGCGGCCCTTACTTGTCGTAATGGAAGAGGCTCACCGATACCTTGGTCAAGGAGAGGTAAGCCTCGCTAGAGATGCAGTCCAACGCATCGTAAAAGAGGGACGTAAATTTGGTATCGGAGCAATGATCGTAAGTCAAAGACCCGCGGAGATTGACGACACGATCCTGTCACAGTGCGGGACATTTTTCTCTTTAAGACTTTCCAATGCTTCAGATAGGAGCAAAGTCCAAGCGGCGCTCCCAGACAGCTTAAGCGGTGTCGTGGATAGCCTACCAGTGCTTCGCACTGGTGAAGCAGTAATCACTGGCGAAGCCGCAAAACTCCCTGTTCGTTGCCGCGTAATATTGCCAGAGGAAGGAAAAAGGCCCGCCAGTGAAGATCCAAAAGTAAATGAAAGCTGGCGGCGAACCCGCCAAAAAGAAGATTACTCGGCCGTGGTCGCCACTTGGCGCTCACAAAACCCACGTTGGAAGGAGGATTAGCACATGGAGCGCCAACCCGTCAGCTCTTCAAACATTGCATCTGTTGGATACAAATCAGATTCGGAAACACTTGAGATTGAATTTTTAAAAAATGGGGCTGTTTATGAATATTACAATGTTCCGCAATTAATTTATGACCAAATGATGCAATCCGCTTCAATCGGGCAGTTTTTCAACTCCGATATAAAGAATTCTTACGCCTGCAGCCAGATCTAAAGGTTAAGAGGAAACTCCGGAGGTCGGCACGCGCTTGTCAATTGGGCGTTGCTGGCCTTTTTTTCACGCCGAAATTCTTCAGCCGCAAGCTCAGGACCGACAGCTACCCCGCCGTCTACAAGGACGGCGCGCGGCAGGTGAACAACGACGGTGAAACTGCGAGCTTTGCCATCGACCAGGCCAACGGCCACCTCAACACCGGCAGCGACCAGTACCAGCGCGTCGAGACCAAGTAAGCCATCACGGCGCGGCCAGCAGCAGGCCACGCCATTTTTGCCTGGGATTTTGGCTTGAAGGCGTTGGGTCCCCGCGTGCGCGGGGATGACGGCAAGGGCGGCGGCATTCGCGCCGAGGCCGGGCACGGCATCAGTGCGAGGGCCGCGCACCGTCTGTGAACACGCGCTATTGCGCCGGCTGATCGCGACACGACGCGTGCAACGTCGGGCCAGGCTGGCTATCGTGGCGCCCTGATTCCGAAGACCTGCCATGAAGAAGCGCTACGACCCACCGCTGACCACCAACGCGCAGGACCCGCTGTATCGCGTCGACAAGGGCGTGGCCGGCGCCCAACACCAGCTGGATACCGCGATGGACGCCAAGCGCCTGCACACCAACCAGAACCTGGCGCACGAAGTCATCAAGGAAGCCCGCGCCGCGCTGAAGCGCGCCGAACACGCGCGCGAACTGAAGATCAAGGAACTGGCGCAGAAGGCCGCGGAGATGCGGGCGGCGGGGAAGTAGGTTCGCCTGGTGCGGGTTCCTGGTTTGATCTGCATATCGAAGGCGGGGACGCAGGATCAAGCGAATCCTCGAATCATCTGTCTTTGGCTCGTCATTCCCGCGAAGGCGGGAGGTGCTTCACAACAGCCGAATGGCTGGTCACCCAGTGACTTTGCGCTCAATGATTTGAAGCCACTGCATCCTCGTCTTCGCGGTGATGGCGACTGAAGTATCCCTGGATGATCAGCACTGCTCACCGTCGCAGGGTGCTTCCCGCGCTCGCGGGGACAACGAAAGCAACGTCCCTGGGTTCCCGCGTTCGCGGGAATGACGACTGATTGCACCGGCTGTTTTGGCCAATACACCAATCAATCAGAACAACGCACCCTGTTGCGGCGGCGTTTCGTTGATGGACGATGCTGGCGTTGCCGTCGGCGTTGGCTCGGCAATCTGCAACGCTTCCGGCGGCGTGCTGCCGCCCAGCCGCCACGCCAATCCCGACATGCGCACGGCGTGTCGTGCCAGCGCATCGCGCAGGACTTCGGCACTGCCGGCGACGTGCAGGCGGGTGCGGGCGCGGGTGATGGCGGTGTAGACCAGTTCGCGCGAGAGCACGCGGTTCGCCGCGCGCGGCAGTTGCAGCCAGACCTCGTCGAACTCGCTGCCTTGGGCCTTGTGCACGGTCATGGCGAAGGCGCTTTCGTGTGCGGGCAAGGCAGACGGATGGAACGGGCGCACGCCGCCATCTTGGCCACCGGCAAACCAGGCCATCAGCGCGCCGCTGCCGTCCCTGAGACAGATGCCGATGTCGCCGTTGAACAGGCGATGGCGGTAACTGTTTTCGGTGACCAGCAGCAGGCGGCCGTGGAAATAGGCCGGCGCGCTGCCGGTGCGGCGGCCGGACAGCAGTTCCTCGATGCGCGCATTCAAACCGCGTGCACCCTGCGGGCCTTCGCGCACGGCGGTGAGCAGGCGCAGGCGCTGGGCCAGCAGCAGGGCGGTGGCCGGATCGGGCGCGTCAGCCAGGGCGCGCCAGTGCGACAGGAAGACCTCGCGCCGTGCCTCGAATGGGTCCAGCACGTCCTCGTGGAACGTGACGCCGCGCAGGTCGCCGTCGCGCAGCAGCGACAGCGCGGTCTCGGCGTCGCCATAGCGCGTGGCGTTGGCCAGCGGCTGCAGGTCGAAGTCGGCATCCTGGCGATAGCCTCGCGTGAGCTGCACGCGGTGGCCGTGCAGGCCGCTGGCATCCGCATCGACCGGCACGGCATCGCCCAGCAGGGGTTGCAAGGCCTTGGCATCGGCGGCGGCCAGCGCATCGCCGGGGCCGGCGGCGGTGAGGATCGCGGCCAGCACGTCGCCGGCTTCCACCGACGGCAGCTGGTCGGCATCGCCGAGCAGGATCAGCTGGGTGCCGTCGGCCACCGCTTCGACCAGCTTGCACATCAGCGGCAGGTCGACCATCGAGGCTTCGTCGACCACGATCACGTCGAACGGCAGCGGGTTGTCGGCGGTGTGGCGGAATACCGGCGAATCGGGAATGGTGCCGAGCAGGCGATGCAGGGTGCTGGCGCTTTCCGGCAGGCCTGCGCACAGCGCTGCGTCCACGCCGCTGGCGACGATGCCGGCGGCGGCCTTGCGCAGGCTTTCGGCCATGCGCTCGGCGGCGCGGCCGGTGGGCGCGGCCAGCGCGATGCGCGGCGACGTGGCGCCGGACTGTTGCGCCAGCGCCATGCGCAGCACCAGCAGGCGGGTGATGGTGGTGGTCTTGCCGGTGCCGGGGCCGCCGGTGACCAGCAACAGCGCGCGGCGCAGGGCGAGTGCTGCGGCGCGTGCCTGGCGGTCTTCGCCCGTGCGCCCTCGGGGGAACAACGTGGCGAACACCTCGGCGACCGCCTGCGCAGCGAAGCAAGTCCCTCTTCGGGGGGTGTCGCCTGCGTCCAGCGCCTGGGCGGCGATGCGCTGCAGGTTCACCGCGAGCCGGCGTTCGTACTCGCGATAACGGCGCAAATAGAGCAGGTTGTTTTCCAGCACCAGCGGCGCGTCGGTGGCGCTGGCCTCGGCGGCTTCGACAGGCCGGGCGACCCAGCGCGAAGCGGCAATCGCGGCGTGCCACTGCACGGCGTCAGGCCAGTCCAGCGGTGCGTCGGTCAGCAGCTGCGGGCGCGCGGGGTCGAACCCGGCATGGCCCTGGGCCACGGCAAGCGACGCCAGTGCGGCGGCGGCCAGGACGTCGTCGGGCGTGTCTGGTTCCAGCCGGCGCAGGCTCTGGGCGAAGGCGTGGTCGAGCGTGCGCAACACGCCGGCGCGCAGGAGGGCGGCAAGGAGGTTGGAAGTCATGGGCCGAATCGCCTCGCTTCTGTCCTCTCTCCCCCACTTGTGGGAGAGAGGGCCAAAGCGCATGCCGTTGTCATCAGGCTCACGCCGCTGCCTCCGTGTGTTGGCCAGCAAACAACGCATCCAGCGCTTCGATCAGCGCCGGGGCGAACCGCTGCGCGTGCACGCCGGGCGAATCGACGCACGTGGCGTCCAGGCCACGGCAGAACAGATAGCGGATGCCGCCGAAATCGCGTGCGTAGTCGTAATCGGCGATGCGGAAGCGCAGCCAGCGGTGCAGCGCCAGGGTGTAGATCAGCGCCTGCAGGTCGTACTCGCTGTGCGCCATCGCGCGCTGCAACGATGCGGCGTCGTAGGCGGACAGCCGATTGGATTTGTAGTCCAGCACGTACCAGCGCCCATCGTGATGGTAGGTCAGGTCGATCAGGCCGGTCATCAGGCCTTCCAACTGGCGGCGCAGGCCGAAGCTGTGGCGTTCGCGGACCACGCCATGCGCGTGCAGCAGGTGCAGCAGTGCATCGACCGCGGTCGGCTGCAGGGCGAACTGGAATTCGATTTCCGGCCGGCGTGCATCGGCCGGCACGTCGCACAGGCGCACGCCTTCGGGCAGGGCGACGGTGAGGGTCTGGCCGATCATCGTGGTGATGACGCCGGTGCCGTCGTCGATGTCCTCGGCCGGATAGCCGCCGGCTTTCAGCGCGCCATGGATGATCTCGATGTCCGCGGCCGGCGCGACATCACCAGGCTGCCAGTGCTGCCACAGGGCGAAGTCGCTGCGTTCCAGCGCATCGTGCAGGACCACGCCGAAGCGATTGCCGGCAAAGCGCGGATCGAACACCTCGGCCGGCACCGGCGCGACATCCTCGGCGTCGCCTGCGGGTTCGTCATTACCGCCGGCTGTGGCGACGGTATTGGCACTGGCCACCGACTCGGCGCCGCTGTCGGCGTTGGCCAGCTGGGTGAAGCTATAGACCCACCAGTCATGCGAGAGCGCGCGCGCAACGTGGCGGGCCTGCGGTGGCGCGGCTTCGGCTTCTGGCGGCAGCCATGCGGGCACGACCGGCAGCGTGTCGCCTTCGATGACGATGCCCGGCACGGCGGCCAGCGCATCGCGGTCCTGCAGCATCGGTGCCAGCGCGGTCTGCCGGACGTTGTAGAAGTCGCCGGTGGCGACCCACAGCGCGTGTTCGGCGCGGGTCAGGCCGACGTAGAGCAGGCGTGCATCTTCGGCACGCTGCGCCTCGATCCAGGCATCACGCGCGGCGCTCCAACCCGAAGTCTCGGCCTGCAGTTTCCAGTGCAGGACACGCTGGTGCCCAGCATCCTGCACGACGCAGGCGTGGCCGGGATCGGGCGGCTTGCCACCGATGCCCACGAACGGCAGGAACACCAGCGGATACTCCAGGCCCTTTGACTTGTGCAGGGTGACGATCTGCACCCGGCGCGCGTCGGATTCCAGGCGCAGCAACTGGGTTTCATCGTCGCTGTCGGCCTCGCTGATCTGCAGGACCAGCCAGTCGACCAGGCCATGCAAGCCCAGCGCGCGTGCCTGCGCGTGCTGCAGCAGTTCGCCCAACTGCAGGTAGTTGGTCAGGCGGCGCTCGCCATCGAGCAGGCCGAGCAGGCGCTCGGCCTGGGCCGCGCACAGGTCGCTGACCAGGGCGAGCGGACCGCCGCGCTGCACGCGTTCGCGCCAGTCCAGCGCCTGCAGCTGCCAGGCGCGATGCGCATCGCCATCGGTTTCCAACGCTGCAATGCCACTGGCATCCACACCAAGCAGCACCGTCGCCAGCGCCGCGCGCAGGCGGCCATCGTCGGCGCTGTGCAGCAGGGCCAGCAGCAGGGTCAGCAGTTCGTGTGCTTCGCCCGTGGCGAACAGGCTCTGCTTGCCGGCAGCGACGGCGGGAATGCCAACCGCAGCCAGCGCCTGCTGGATACGCGTGGCCTCGCCATGCTTGCGCACCAGCACGGCGATGTCGCCCGGCTGGATCGGCCTGTCCTTGATCGCGGCCCTGCCCGCACGTGCTTCGGTCAGCACCGCATGGATGGCGGCCACGCAGGCATCGGTGGCGAGCTCGCGCGAGCGCGGCGAGCTGTGTACCTTCGGCTGGTTCTTCGCATCCAGCTGCTCCGACGCTGGTGCACGCCACAACGTCAACGCCGGCGCGGGTTTGTCATCGCGCTGGTAATCGGCATCGACACGCTGGGTGCCGGGCGCAACCGGGTGGAACCTGATGCCGGCCTCGATGAAGGCGCCCTCGCCAGCCTGCGCGTACAGCGCTTCGATTGCGGCCAGCACGCTGGGCCGCGAACGGAAATTGCGATCCAGCGGCGGCGCTTGTTCGGCCACCGCTGCGGCGGCCAGGTAGGTCTGCACATCGCCGCCACGGAAACCGTAGATGGCCTGCTTGGGATCGCCAATCAAGAACAGCGCCGGCGCCAGGGCCAGCGCACGCGTTGCATCCGAATCACCGAACACGGTGTGGAAGATGCGCCACTGGCGCGGATCGGTGTCCTGGAATTCGTCGACCAGCGCGATGGCGTACTGCGCGCGCAGGCGCTGCACCAGCGCGTGGGCGTGCGGTCCTTCCAGCGCGACGGCCACGCCGTCGATCAGGTCGTCGTAGGTCTGCACGCGGCGCTGTTGCTTGAGCTGGGCCAGGCGCAGGCGCGCTTCGTCTCGGATGCGGTGCAGCAGGCGCACGCGCTCACGCTCGCGGGCTGCCGCCTGCGCGGCGACAGCTTCAAGATAGGCGGGAATCGACGCACAGATCGGCGAGGTGGGGGTGCGACCGACGTGCTTGACGCTGGTCTTGGATTCGAGTGCTTCAACGGAAAGCTGCGCAAGGCGCGCGCCCAAGGGAACCGACCAGTGCCCCCGGCGGCACCACTGGCGCAGCTCGACCCAGAATTCGTTGATCCACTTGGGCTTGTAGCTGGTGTTGTTGAGGACCTTGTCTTCCACAGCCTTCAACAGGTCGGCAAGGAAGGCATCACCATGCGCGGCGAAGGCCTCTGCCAGCGCACGCGCGGCGGCGTGCAGCGCGGCCTCGGGGTCATCGCCCGGATCGGCCGGCGTCGGCGCAGGCAACAGCACCGGCTGGGCGATCAGCTTGCCCAGGTCGCGGGCCAGCGCATCCGGACCTTCCTTCCACAGCCCGACCAGCGCATCGACATCGTGTGGATCGGCCGCATGCACGCGCCACAGGTCGGCGGCCAGTTCATCGCGCAGTTCGCGGTCGCTGGCCAGCAGTTCCGGCGGGGCGAAGGTCTGGCCGCTTTCCAGCGCATGTTCACGCAGCACGCGCGCGCAGAAGCCGTGGATGGTGAAGATGGCGGCCAGGTCGATCTCGTCGGCGGCCTGCTGCAGGCGACGCTGCAGGGCGTCAGCGGTTTCGTCGCTGTCCTGCAGGTGCGCAGCGATGATCGCGCGGCTCAGTGCGACGTCGGGTGCTTCCTCTTCGGTCGGCGCCATGCCAATCACGCGCACAGCGACGGCCAGGCGTTCGCGGATGCGCTTGCGCAGTTCCTGGGTGGCGGCCTCGGTGAAGGTCACCGCCAGGATCTGGCCGATGCGCAGGCGTCGTTCGACCACCAGCCGGGTGACCAGCGTGGCCAGGGTGAAGGTCTTGCCGGTGCCGGCGGAGGCCTCGATCAGGCGGGTGCCGGTGAGGGGGAGGGTGAGGTAGGGGTCTTGTTCGTTCATTCGCGTCCTCCCGGGTGATCTGCCTGCATCGTCGGGGGAGCGAAAAAGCTTTCGCGCGTTGCGCGACCTACTTTTGTCTTGGCAAAAGTAGGCCAAACCGTTTTCGCCGGGACGCGCGCCGCCACTACGCGGCGGTCCCCTGCGCTTCTCGGAAGCCAGGGCACGGCGCGGAACTCGCTGCGCTCAGACATCCGCGCCTCTGCGGCCCTGGCTTCCTGCGATGCTCGGCTCGCTTTACGGCTCGGGTGGGTCAAAGGCGAGGAGCTTGAAGCAAAGGCAAAAAGAGCAGGTGCAGGTGCAGATGCAGATGCAGATGCAGATGCAGATGCAGGAAGGGATTTTGAGTTAGCGCCAGTCGGGCACTTAAGGGCCCTCGAAGAAATTTCTATCGTCATCCCCGCGAAGGCGGGGATCCAGGGACTTTCGCCTTCAATGTGCAATGCCGCTGGATGAACAGCGCAATGCGCTGTTGTGAAGCGCCTCCCGCCTTCGCAGAGATGACGCCCTTCATTGATGTCACGTCCCGACCCGATGACGCACGCGAAATGCGCAACACGCCAAGTCCAGATCGAAACCCGGGGAGAAGACGAAGGCAGCTGACGGCGCCGCATTTCAAATCCACGCTCGCTGCCACTCACGCGTCCACCTCCGCATCCGCTTCCACCGTGAAGCTGCGGTCTTCGCCGAAGCCGGTGTGGATTGCGCCGTCCATCACCGCGCGATACACGGCGAAGCTGGTGTTGGCGAACTGGGCCAGCAGCGTGGAATCGGCGAAGGGATCGCGGCCGCGCAGGGCCAGGCGATAGCTTTCGGCGGTGCCTTCGCCCCATGCGCGGTCACTGCCACGCCACTTGGCCGCGGCGGCCTTGGTGGCCTTGTCGGCATCGGCTCCGTTGAAATATTCCCAGCCGCTATACGGTCCGAACACCAGCGGCGCTTGCAGCCCGTCACGGCGCAGCTGCAGCAGGTGGCGCAGCACGGTGCGCGCGATGTCGGGCGCCAGTACGGGGCGCTCGAACGGGCCGATGCCGGCTTCGCCACCGTCATGGAAACGCACCTGCGGCAAACGCAGGTCGGCAGCGCTGGCCAGCAGCCAGTCCAGGCCCTGGCGGATCGCGGCCGGGCCGTTGAGGGCGCCGAAACGCAGCTGCGCCTGGCCGTGTGGATAGAGGCCCGCCAATCGCCCGTGCAGGCGCACGCCATCCAGTTCCACTTCCACACGCTGCGAGGTCGCCTCGGCATCGCTGCGCCATGCGGACAACGCCTCGGCATACGGCCGGGTGGCATCGACCAGCGCGTCCAGTTCACGCCGGCCCAATGGCCCGGACGGCAGCAGCGCGCGGGCCCGCAGGCGTGCGTACAGATCCGCATCGCTACCGGTCAGCAGCGCGTCGAAGACTTCGTGCTGCAGCTGCAGTTTTTCCAGGCCGCCACCGGCCAGCAGCAACGGCTCGACGTCCTGGCTGGTTTCGGCTTCGTCGGCCAGGCGCAGGTCCAGGCGCTGGCGCAGGAACTGGGTGGCCGGTGCGGTGAAGAAACGCCGCAGCTCGTCCAGCGACAGTTCGCTTTCGATGTGCTCCAGCGCCGGCAGTGCGTGATCGAACCAGGGCTTCAGGCGTTCGCGGTGGCCGCCGATGCGTCCCGCTGCCGGCTGCCACTGGCCGCGATAGCTGAATCGGCGCGGATCGCCATCGGCGCCGAACGCAGCGGGCGCGAACGGCTGCAAGGCATGGCGCACGGTCATGGCCTCGGCCGCTTGTTTGGCGTCGACGTGATAATCGGCGGCGGCGGCGATCAGTTCGGTCGCCAGCACCGACGGCTCGCGCACGCTGCCATCGCGCGGATCTGCGCCCAGGTAGCTCAGGTAGAACGCGTCCTGCGCCGAGGCGAACAGCTGCAGGAACAGGAAGCGGTCGTCCTCGCGGGTGGAGCGGTCGCCGTGGCGGCGCTGGTCGGTGCCCAGCTGCGCGGTGAGCTGGTTGAGCCCGGCGGCCGGATCGCGGCGCGGGAAATCGCCATCGTTCATGCCCAGCAGGCAGATGACGCGGAACGGCAACAGCCGCATCGGCACCATGCGGCCGACGCTGATGCCACCGGTCAGCAGCGGCGCGCGCGTGTCGGCCTCGGCCAGCACGGCGGCGAAATGCGCGCGCACTACCTCGGCCGGCAGCGGCGCGTCGAAGCTGGCGCGCTCGGCCGCGTTGGCGAAGTCGTCGATGAGCTTGCGCAGCCGGTCCAGCGCGCGCTGCGTTGCCTGGGCCGATGGCGTCTGCGGCAGCAAGGCATCGAGCAGGCCGAGCAGGCGTTCGCGCCAGGCCTGCGGCGGCAGCGCTTCGCCCAGCGCCTGCTGCGCGCGCGACAGCACCCGCAGCAGCCGGATCAAGGCGTCCAGCGCCGACAGCGCGCCGCCTTCCAGCTGCGGCCATGGCGCGACGCCTTCGATCTCGTCCTCGCTGCCGCTGGCATAGCCCAGCAGCAGCCGATCGAGCGCGAACTGCCAGGTGTAGGCGTCGTCGCGCGGCGCGGCGTGCTGGGCGCGGTGTTCGGCATTGAGCCCCCAGCGCGCGCCGGCGGCCTGCAGCCAGCCGTGCAGGCGTTCGAACGCGGCCGCATCCAGCCCGGCGGCCTCGGCCAGGGGCGGGCTGGCCAGCAGGTCCAGGGTTTCGTTCAAGCCGAAGCGCGACACCGGCAGGCCAAGCAGGCGCACGAACACCTCGGCCAGCGGCTCGCCGGCCAGCGGGCTGGTGTCGGCCAGCGCGTAGGGAATGCGGTCGTCCTGGCCGCGGCCGCCGAACACCGCTTCCAGGTACGGCACGTAGGGATCGATGTCCGGCGCCAGCACGGCGATCTCGCGCGGCTGCAGCGGCGGGTCGAAGCGCGGGTCTTCCAGCAAGCCGCGCAGCTGGTCGTGCAGCACCTGCAGTTCGCGCAGGCGAGTGTGGCAGGCATGGACCTGCAGGCTGGGGTCGTCGCGGTCCAGCGTGTCACGCAGCGCGCCACCCGGCCTGCCGCGACGGTGGAACAGGTCGGCCTGCAGCCGGTGCAGCAGGCTGTCTGCCAGGCCACCGTCGGCGCGGGTGCGGCCAGCGCGTTCTTCCGGGTCGTCGTAGGCGGCGATCTCGCCGGTCGGGTGGACCACTTCGTAACTGCCCAGCACCGCCATGAAGTCGCGGCCGGCCGCGCCCCAGGCCTGGAGCAGGCGGTTTTCGCCGGCTTCGTCACCGAACGGGTTGGCATCGCCCTCGCGCAACCTCGCGGCCAGGGTCTGCAGGTCGCCCCAGTAGGACTGGGTCGGCGTGGGCAGGTAGAAATGCATCGTGCCGACCCGCGCCTGGGTGGCCAGCACGCGCAGCACGTCGGGTGAAATATTGAGCGTGGCGAAAGCGAACACGCGCCTGGGCAGCCCGACCGGCAGCGCGGCGGTGTCGCCACTGAACCGGTCCAGGTAATCCTGGATGCGCCGCGCGCGATAACCGCGGCCCTGTGCCACGTGTCGCCACAACACGGCCTGCGGGTCGAGCGGATCGGCGCCGGCTTCCCAGCGCAGCAGCCAGTCGCGGCGCCAGGCCTGGTATTTCTCGAACACGCTGGCCAGTTCGCCGGCCAGGGCCCAGGGCTTGAGGGCGTCATCACCGGACAGATAGCCGCGCAAGGCGGCCAGCGCCGGCTGCGCCAGCAGGGCGTCATCGGTCAGTGCGGCATACAGGCGCCACTGCAGGGTGGCCGCGTCCAGTTCGTCCTGGGCCTTGCCGAGATTGGCTTCCAGCGCGCGGGCGATGAACTCGCCAGGGGTCAGGAACTCCAGATTCGCCGCCACCTCGTGCGCGGCGGCCAGCGTGGCCTGCAGCCAGCGGCGCATCGCCACCTGCGGGATCAGCACCACCTCGGGGACCAGGATCGACTGTCCGGGTACGGGCCGGCGCAGTTCGGCCGCCAGCAGGCCGGCCAGCACTTCAAGTGAGTTGGAGGGATAGAGGCGAAAGTCCGGGCGCGAATCCTGCATGCGCATCATTGTGCCGGAGCCGGGTCGCAACCGATGCGACCCGGCCGGCGTGGCTTAGTAGCGCTTCTCGATGTTGAGCATCACGCCATGATCGCTGTCGCTTCCGTTACCCAGCGTGCTCTGCACTTCCAGGCGGGTGCTGAAGCCGCCTTCGGTCTGCAGCTGGGCGCCGGCAGAAACGTTGAAGCGATTGCGATCCTGATCGGCTGCCGTGCTGCTGTAAGGCATGGCGCCGAGCACATCGGCATAGCCGAAGCGCGCGGTGCTGCGTCCCTGGAAGTCGTGCTGGTACTCCATGCGCAGCAGCGGCGCAAACCAGCCCCAGCCGATGCGGCGGCGGAAATCCAGCTTCATGCCCGCATTGCCGGTCGTGGTGGCCACATCCATCGATGCATAGCGCAGCGCATAGAACGCATCGCCCTGCTCCACATAACCATCCAGCGTGCCGTGGGCCACATCCACGCGACCGTAGGGGGTCAGGGTCAGGCCTTGGCCGAAAGCCAGGTCCGCACCCACCGACAACGAAGCCAACCACTGGCGCCCGTCGCGGTTGGCGTCAACACGGCCACCGTTGGCCGTGAGGTAACGCGCCAGATCGAAGGACAGGTTCTGGTAGCCGATCAAGCCATCCACGAACCAGCGTTGCCCCGGGTGATAGCTGGCGTACAGCGCGATGGTCTGGGCGGTGGCATCGCTGCGGCTGTCGTGCTGGCCAACATCGCTGTCGTCACGCGCCCAGCCAAAGCCGCCGCCCCAGGCGAACCGGCCATTGACGCGGTAATCCGCACCCACGCTGACGCCATCGGTCTGGAAATCCACGTTAGTGCGCTGGCCGCTGCCCTGGGTGCCGCCCGAACGGATGGTGCCGGCACTCCACAACCCGAGCAGTGGCCCCCGCTGATCGGCCGGTGCACGACACGACGGTCCTGCGGCATTTGCACGTCACGCTCGGCCACCCGCTCACAGGCCTGTCCCGGCAAGCGGCCGATGTTCTCTTCGCAGCGCGAGCTGGCGGAAAAGGTGACGGCATTGCGGAAGCCGGTGCCGTCCTGGCGTCCGCCGTGCAGGGTTTCCATGTGCTGGCGGAAGTTGCCGATCTGCGCCGTGGCAAAGCGACGCGCCGAGGCCGCCTGCGCTTCGATCAGCCCGGCGACTTCCGGATCCTTGGAAGGATCCGGGCGGGCGCTGACCTGAAAGGTCACCGTCCCCTGGGCCGAGGTCGCGTAGGCATTGGTCAAGGTGTAGCGCGCCACGACCACGCCCGAGGACTGGGCCGAGGGTGTGAAGGTCAAGGTATAGCCCGCACTCGATCCGGGACCACTGCGCTGGATCACTGCCGTGCCCGCATCGGCCGGTGCTAGCGAAACCAGCGTGGCACCAGTAAACGGCCCACCGCTGGCGCCTTCGGTCAGCTCTACGGTGGTGGCGGTGCCGGCAGTGGCCGCGGCGGCATGGTCAATCACCACCGGCAACGGGTTGACCGTGACGCGCACCGTGGCAGGTGCCGACGTTCCACCCGGACCGCTCGCGGTGTAGGTGAAACTGTCATCGCCCGAATACCCGGCCTGCGGTGTGTAACGCACCTGCAGGGCTTCCACCACGGCCTGGCCATGGGCAGGCGGGGACGTCACTGCGATTGCATTGATCGTGCCCTGGTCATTGCCTGTCACCGCGATCAGCACATTGCCGCCGCCGAGCACCGTGGCCGCATCGTCGGCCACCTGCGGCGCGTTCGGCGTCACCGACCAGACGTAATCGGCCTCGCCGGAGAAGCCCAGTGCATCACTGACCTGCACGCGGAAACGAAACTCGCCATCGGCCGTTGCCGTGCCCGACAACACACCGGTGGCGGACAACGCGATCCCTGCAGGCAACGCGCCGGACGTGATCGCATAGCTGTACGGCGCGACACCGCCACTGGCCGTCAGCGTCTGACTGTATGCCTGACCCACCTCACCAGCCGGCAGCGTCGCCGGAGTCAATGCCAGTGCCGGGGATGCGACCACCAGTGTGAAAAGTTCCTCGGCCGTTTGCCCTGCGTTGTCAGCTGCCCGCACGCGGAAACTGAAGGTTCCCGCGGCGAGCGGCGTTCCACCCAGCGTTCCGGCCGATGTGAGGAAAAGACCGATCGGCAGTGCCCCGGCCGTGATCGAGAACGTGTAGGGCGGTGCGCCCCCACTGGCGTTGATCAGCGACGAGTACGCGGTCCCCGCGATGGCCGGCGGCAGCGTTCCGCTGCTGGTGATCGACACCGCGCCACCAGGCACCACGACCTGGAACGTCTGTGTCACGGATGCGGCCGCGGTGTAAGCCACGTTCCCTGCCTGACTGGCGGTGATGGTGCAGCTGCCGGGCGCCTTGCCCGTGACGACTCCCGTGTCGGCAATCACGCTGCAGATACTGCTCGTGCTGGACGCGTAGCTGACCGGCAATGCCGAACTGGCCGTGGCCCCAAGTGTGTAGGTGGCGCCGAAATTCAAGCTGCCAGGATTCAGGAAGGTGATGGTCTGGCTGCCCATCGGCGTGACCGCCGCTGAGGCCGCTGAAGCAAGACCGGTGCCCCCACTGCCGGTGGCCGTGACGCTGAAGGTGTAGCTGGTCCCGTTGGTCAGCCCGGCGACGGTGATCGGGCTGGCGGCTCCCGTGCCGGTGATGCCACCGGGACTGGACGTGACGGTGTAGCCGGTAATTGCTGCGTCGTCGGTATTGGCAGGTGCGGTAAACGTTACGGTCGCCTGGCCATTGCCCGCTGTGGCCACGCCAATGGTTGGCACCCCCGGGGGACCTACCGTGATGTTCAGCGTGTAGGCCTGGGCAACTGCGAAGCCCTGCGCATCAGTGGCCATTACCGTAAAAGCGCTTGCGCCGACGGCCGTGGGCGTACCGGAAATGACACCAGTCGAAATGTTCAACGACAGGCCTGCAGGCAATGCGCCGGACGTGATCGCATACGTGTAGGGCCCAAGCCCGCCGCTGGCCACGATGCTCGTGTTGTAGGCCGTTCCCAGCACTGGCGTGGGCACGGTAGTTGGGGTGAGCGTAAGCGTCGGGGCCGCAATCGTCAGGCTCAGTGTGCTGCTGGTGATGGAAAACGGCCCGGTGCCCGTGCTGGCATCGGTCGCAGTAACAGTGAAATTGAAAGTGCCTGCGGCAGTGGGCGTGCCACTCAACGCGCCGTCGGCCGCCAGGGTCACCCCGGGCGGCAGCGTGCCCGAGCCAATGCCATAGGTGTAAGGCGCGGCTCCCCCCGAGGCGCCGGCCAAGGATTGTGAATACGCCACGCCGACCACCCCTCCAGACGGGTTGACCAGCGTGTATACCAGCGTGGGTGGGTTGACGGTGATGCTCACCGTGGCAGGGTCAGACGTCCCGCCTGCGTTGCTGGCGGTATAGAGGAAGCTGTCTGGACCGACATAGGACGCGGCCGGGGTGTAGATGAGCGAAGTCCCCGAGACAACGGCGGTGCCGTGGCTAGGCACCGTCACAATGGCCACCGACGTCGCCGTGGCAGAAGTCAATGACAATGGGAATGTGAAGGGGTCATCACCATAGGACAGGGTGATGTCAATGATGGTAGCGACCGGCGCAGCCGGAAGATACGTGTACGCGTTTTGCCTAAAGAATGTGAAGTTAGCCGAGGCGACAGCCACGTCGACGCTACCCGCACTCCCAGCCGGCGTGATGGCACGGATTTGTGTGTCACTCTCGACCGTGAAGCTGGCCGCAGCGATTCCGCCAAACGACACCGCAGTGGCGCCCGTCAAGTTGCTCCCCGTCAGGACCACCTCGGTGCCGCCACTGCTGGGACCGCTGGCTGGCGACACGCCCTCGAACTGTGGCGGGACCTCGGCACCGGCCAAGGGCGCCAAGACCATCAAGGCTAGAAACATCAGCCACGGCATCAGACGCCGATTCGCAGTAACGGTGTTTGACGGCATGGCACCGATGGCGCCACGCACGCCCCAAGCAAAAAGACGCACGATCATTCAATCATTCCCAGCTCCGGCCACATCGCGACCCCCTGTCGCTGATGGATGCCCGGATCCCCAGGCGGCATTAGAGCAGAACTTCCCGCCGCAAGCCCCCCTGTCCGGGCTGGTGTGACCTTATGGGGCTTGCGTCCATGTCCTTTGGGACGGCCGGTCGCACTCGGCGAGACCCGTGCAACGACGCGTCCCGCGCCCGTCACTTTCGGCCCATGCCAGCAACCGTGTCCGATCTGTCACAATAAGCATACTGACCAGTGCGGTTTTATTCAGGGCGGTGCGACGAAGCTGTTCCGTCGTTTTATCCACGCCACGCACACCAGCCCGAACCGACCAGGCCCCCTACACCTGCCGATGACTTCCTCGACTCCGACCATCCGCCTTGCCAACCTGCGCCTCGAACGCGGCGGCCGCGCCATCCTGCGCGACGTGACGTTGAGCGCGCCGCGCGGCAGCGTGACGGCCGTGCTGGGCCCGTCGGGCAGCGGCAAGTCCACGCTGCTGGCGGCGCTGACCGGCGAACTGGTCCCGGCCTCGGGCACGGTGGAACTGTTCGGCCAACCGATCCCGCGTGGCACCCGCGCCCTGCGCGAGCTGCGCAAGAACGTCGGCGTGCTGCTGCAGGGCAATGGCCTGCTGACCGACCTGACCGTGGGCGAGAACGTGGCCCTGCCGCTGCGCGCCCATACCGACCTGCCCGATGCGCTGATCCGCCAGCTGGTGGACCTGAAGCTCAATGCGGTCGGCCTGCGCACGGCCGAAGGCCTGTTCCCGCGCGAGCTGTCCGGCGGCATGGCCCGTCGCGTGGCCCTGGCCCGGGCGCTGGCGCTGGACCCGCCGCTGATGATCTACGACGAGCCGCTGACCGGGCTGGACCCGATCGCCTCGGGCGTGATCATGTCGCTGATCCGCCGGCTCAACGATTCGCTGGGCCTGACCAGCATCATCGTCAGCCACCACGTGCACGAAACCATGCCGGTCTGCGACCAGGCGCTGGTGATCGCCAACGGTGGACTGGTGTTCTCCGGCACGCCAGCCGAATTGGAAGCCAGCCAGGACCCGCTGGTGCGCCAGTTCCTGCGCGGCGCACCGGACGGCCCGATTCCCTTCGACAGCGCCGCCTCGGCGCGGGCGGCGTAAGCCATGGCATTTGCTGCTTCGATCCGATCACTGGGCGCCGCCGGGCTGTTCTCGCTGTCGGTGCTGCGTTCTTCGGTACCAACCCGCGATTTCTGGGCCGAGCTGGTCCGCGAGATCTACAAGATCGGCGCGCGCTCGATGCCGATCATCGCCGTGGGCGGCGCCTTCGTTGGCCTGGTGCTGACCCTGCAGGGCTATCGCACGCTGACCACCTTTGGCGCCTCCGACGCGCTGTCCACGCTGCTGGGCCTGTCGCTGTACCGCGAACTGGGCCCGGTGCTGACCGCGCTGCTGTTCATCGGCCGCGCCGGCAGTTCCATCGCCGCCGAACTGGGCCTGATGCGTGCCACCGACCAGATCAAGGCGCTGGAGCTGATGGCCATCGACCCGATCGCCAAGGCGGTCGCGCCGCGCTTCTGGGCCGCGGTGCTGACCGTGCCGCTGCTGACCGGCTTCTTCTGCTCGCTGGCGATCAGCGCCAGCTGGTTCGAGGCGGTCAAGGTGCTGGGCCTGGACAACGGCACCTTCTGGTCGGCCCTGCAGGGCAGCGTCGATGCCTGGGACGACTTCGGCGTGGCACTGATGAAATCGGCCGTGTTCGGCGGCGTCGCCGCGCTGGTCGCGTCCTATGTCGGCTTCCACGCCGAACCCACGATCGAAGGCACCTCGGTCGCCACCACCCGCGCGGTGGTCAACGGCTCGCTGCTGGTGCTGATGCTGAATTTCGTCCTTTCCGCCCTTCTGTTTCAGTAAGAGAGATCACCATGGCCGCACGCGGACCACGACTCGAATTTGCCGTCGGCGCCTTCCTGCTGCTGGCGCTGGCCTCGCTGCTGGTGCTGGCCCTGGCCTCGACCAACCGTTCCTTCGGCTTCGGCAGCAGCAGCCGTTACGAACTCAAGGCGCGCTTCACCAACCTGGGCCAGCTGCGCGTGCAGGCGCCGGTCAAGATCGGCGGCGTGGTCATCGGCCAGGTCAGCGACATCACCCTGGACCCGAAGCAGTTCGAGTCGGTGGTGACCCTGCGCATCGATGGCAAGTACAAGGACCTGCCAAGCGATACCTCGGCCGGCATCTTCACCAGCGGCCTGCTGGGCGAGAACTACATCGGCCTGTCGCCTGGCGGCGACCCGGATCCGCTCAAGCCCGGTGACGAGATCACCTACACCCAGCCGGCGGTGGACCTGCTGCAGCTGGTGGGCAAGTACATGTTCAGCGGCGGTGGCAAGCCTGCCGGCGACGATTCCGCGACAGCTCCGGACGCGCAAGCCGCGTCGGCGCCTGCCGCCCCCAAGGGAGACACCCCATGAAGCGTTCCATGATCACCCTCGCCCTGGCCGCCGTCCTGGCCGCGGCAGCCCCCACCGCCGCGCTCGCCCAGGCGCCGGCCGCCGCTGCGCCTGCGCAGGGCTCGGCCAGCGCCCTGGTCCTGGGCAATGCGACCCGCGTGCTGACCACGCTGGAGCAGCGCCGGGCCGAGTTCAAGGCCGATCCGGCCGCGCTGAAGACCTTCATCAAGGAAGAATTCAACACCGCGTTCGACGGCAACTACGCCGCGCGCCTGGTGCTGGGCCTGCACGGCCGCGGCGCTTCCGACGCCGATGTCAACGGCTTCGCCGACGCCCTGGCCGACAACCTGACCGCCCGCTACGGCCAGTCGCTGCTGGACTTCAACCAGCGCCTGCGCGTGCGGATCAAGTCCGAGACCCCGCTGCCCAACAACAAGGGCGTGCGCGTGTCCAGCGAGATGCTGCGCGAAAGCGGCGACCCGGTGCCGGTGGACTACCTGCTACGCAACGTCGGTGGCCAGTGGAAGATCTTCGACGTGATGATCGAAGGCATTTCCTACGTGCAGACCTTCAAGAACCAGTTCGACGCACCGTTGCGGCAGAAGTCGATCGCCCAGGTCACCGCCGACCTGCGTGCCGGCCGCCTGCAGGCCTCCGGCAGCAGCGGCGGGCGTTGAGGTCCACATGAGCCAGGCCTCGGTCCAACGTGACGGCAATGCGCTGGTGTTCACCGGCGCGCTGGACCGTGCCGCCGCCCGGGCCCTGTGGCCGGCCACGCTGCGCGTGCTGGACGGCGCGCAGCGGCTGGACCTGTCGGCAGTGCCCAGCGTGGACAGCGCTGGCCTGGCCCTGCTGGTGGCCGCCGCCACGCGCCTGCGCGCGGCCGGCATCGCCAGCGTTGCGGTCGAAGGCGCGCCGACCGGTCTGTCCGAACTATGCGCCGCCTACCGCCTTACCCCCGCGCTGGACTATGTCCCGGCGTCTCAGCCGGACTGACCGGCGTCGTGCGCCCCCACAACGGCGCACGGGTTTCCCCATAGGGATCTGGAAATGAAAACCTTGCGTGTCATCCCCCTGTTGCTGCTGACCACGTTGGTCGCGGCCTGCGCGTCGAACAAGCCGGTCGCCTCCACGCCCCCCGCGTCCAGCGTGATCGCACCGACCGACGCGCCCGTGCCCGCCGAAGCCTCGACCGCGACAGCGGAAGCCACTCCGGACGCCACTGCGTCCGAACCGCAGGTTGCCGCGTCCACCACCGCGCCGACCAGTGCGGAGAACGACTTCAGCGCCATCTACGGCGGCTCGCCGTACAACCCGGTGGCCGATCCCACCCTGCCGCCGCCGGCCGCGGGCGCACCACCCAGCTACGACCCATGGGAGAAGTGGAACCGCAAGGTCCACGTGTTCAACATGGGGGTCGACCGCTATGTCGCCAGGCCCCTGGCTACCAGCTACGTCAAGGTGGTGCCGCGTCCGGTGCGCAACGGCGTGCACAACTTCTTCGACAACCTCGGCCAGCCACTGACGGTGGTCAACAGCCTGCTGCAGGGCAAGCCGGGCGAAGCCTGGGACGCCTTCGGCCGCTTCCTGATCAACACCACCTTCGGCGTCGTCGGCATCTTCGACGTGGCCACCCACGAGCAGGTCCCCAACCGGGACGAGGATTTCGGCCAGACTCTGGGTGTCTGGGGCTGGAAGCAGTCGCGCTACGTCGAGCTGCCGCTGTTCGGTCCGCGCACCGTGCGCGACACCTTCGGCCTGGTCGGCGACGCGCCGCTTTCACCGCTGCAGCGCATCGAGAACGACAAGGCCCGCATCTTCCTGCAGGGCCTGCAGCTGGTCGACGTGCGTACCCAGCTGATGGCGATCGACTCGCTGCGTGAAGGCGCGCTGGACGAATACGCGCTGTTCCGCGATGGCTGGCTGCAGCGGCGCAATTACCAGATCAGCGACGAGGGCGAACGCAACCGCCGCAAGGGCAAGTCCGACGACGATCTGCCGGACTACCTGCGCGACGAGGACGACAACCCGACCGTGCCGATGGATGCCATCCCGTCGGTGTTCCCGGCCACCGGCGGCTGAGTCCGGCATCCGCCGGGTGACGTTGCAAAGAAAAGGCCGCCTGCAAGGGCGGCCTTTTTTATGGCGCACCTCCCTGTGTGCCACCGCTTCGGGCGGCCGAGCCATGAAAAACGGCTGTCCTGCCGTTTTTCACGCCGGTCGCAAGCTTGGCCGGATCAGGCGGCCAGCGCTGCGTCCACCGCTGCGACCAGGCGCGGATCGTCGGCGGCCACGTCCGGGGCGAAACGCGCGACCACGCGGCCATCGCGACCGATCAGGAACTTCTCGAAGTTCCAGGTCACGCCCGGCGCCGGGTTGACCTTGATGTCCAGGCTCACCAGCTTCTCGCGCATCGGGCCTTCGCCGGTGGCGACCGGCTGGGCATCGACCAGCGCCTGGTACAGCGGATGCACCGCGTTGCCAGCCACCGAGATCTTGGAGAACAGCGGGAAGGTCACATCGAAGTTCGCACTGCAGAACTGGGCGATCTCGGCATTGCTGCCCGGCTCCTGTTCCTTGAAGTTGTTGGCCGGGAAACCCAGCACTTCCAGACCGGCGTCATGCTTGCCGCGGTACAGCGCCTCGAGCCCTTCGTACTGCTTGGTCAGGCCGCACTTGGAAGCCACGTTGACCACCAGCAGCACCTTGCCGCGGTAATCGCCCAGCGTGGCCGGCTGGTCTTCGATGGTCTTCAGGGGGATGTCGTAAAGCGTGGTCATGGCGAGGCCTGGGAATGTGAGATGGGAGGGATGGCGGCGAGTCTAAACGTGTGGCGCCAGGGACGGTGTTAGCGCGATGTAGGGATCGTGTGGCAGGCGCGCGGACCGATGCTCAACTGTCCTCGTCTTCGCCTGTCGCCTCCGTGTCGTCGGCGGTCTCGCCGCCCAGGTCGCCGAGCAGGGCCTGGGACTGCGATTCGGTCAGTGTCTCCACGCCGCGCAGCTTGCGCTCGATGGTGCGGGTCTTGCGGCTGGCGTCGCCCAGGCTCTTGCCGACGGTGTTGATCTGCTTCTCGGCTTTTTCCAGGATGCCGGCGAACTTGCCGAACTCGCCCTTGACCGCGCCCAGCAGCGCCCAGACCTCGCTGGAGCGCTGTTCGATGGCCAGCGTGCGGAAGCCCATCTGCAGGCTGTTGAGCAGCGCGGTCACGGTGGTTGGCCCGGCGATCACCACGCGGTGCTCGCGCTGCAGCAGGTCGACCAGTCCGGGCCGGCGGATCACTTCGGCATACAGACCTTCGGTGGGCAGGAACATCACCGCGAAGTCGGTGGTCTGCGGCGGCACGATGTACTTGTCGCTGATCGACTTGGCCTGGATGCGGATGGCGCGCTCCAGTTGCGCGCCGGTCACGCGTACCGCTTCCACATCGCCCAGCTCCTGCGCGTTGAGCAGCTTCTCGTAGTCCTCGTGCGGGAACTTGGAATCCAGCGGCAGCCACACCGGCGCATCGTGGGCATCGCCGCGGCCAGGCAGGCGCACGGCGAAGTCGACCATCTCGTTGCTGTCGGTGCGCAGCTTGACGCTGCGTGCGTACTGCTCGGCGGTGAGGGTCTGTTCGAGGATGTTCTCCAGCTGCACTTCGCCCCAGCCGCCGCGGCTCTTGACGTTGGTCAGCACGCGCTTGAGGTCGCCTACGCCGGTAGCCAGCTGCTGCATTTCGCCCAAGCCGCGCTGGACCTGCTCCAGGCGTTCGGACACCAGCTTGAAGGACGCATCCAGGCGCTCGTTGAGCGTGCCCTGCAGCTTCTCGTCCACGGTTACCCGGATCTGTTCCAGCCTGGCCGCATTGTCGGCCTGCAGGCGCTGCAGCTGCTGGTCCAGGGTGGCGCGCATCTCGGCGATGCGGGCTTCGTTGCGCTGGGTCAGTTCGGTCAGGCGCAGGCCCTGCGCATCGGCGAAGCGCTGCTGCGATTCGCCGGCTTCGCCGCGCGACTTTGCGCGCGTCTTCGGCCAGTTGCTCGCGCAGCGCCGACAGTTGTTGGCCGAACGCCACGATGCGCGCTTCCTGCTGCTGGCCGAAGACCTCCAGCTGGGTCCGCATGTCCTGCAGGCGCGCAGCCAGCAGGTCGGCGCCCCGCTGTTGTGACAGCGCGCCTTCCTCGCGGGCCTTGCGCGCGTCCTCGCTCTGGGTGTCACGCAACACGTCCAGGCGCTGGTCGATGCGCACGCCCAGTTCGGCCAGGTTGCGCGCGAAGCTGTCCATGCGCGCGTCCTGCTGGCGGGCGAGGCCTTCGAGCTGTTCGCGAAGCTCGCCGCGGCCGCCGCGCTGCTCTTCGCGCAAGGTGTTTTCGAGCGCGGTGGTGTTGGAACGGCGCAGCAGCAGGACCAGCTGCAGCGCGATGACGGCGACGATCAGGCCGCCCAGGATCAGGATGTCAGGTTGCATGGAAGCCAGTGTATCGGCCGCACGTCTCAGCAGATGCGCCGGCGCGCGCTATCCTGCCGGCCCCTGCCCGATGGCCGATGGACCGTCCGCATGCAACGCAATCCCGCCCTGTTTCCCGATGACGACAACGGCGATGTGCTGTGGCGCCTGGCTTCGGCCGGCGACGACCTGAGCATCCCGCGCGAGATCGACTTCACCCTGGAATTCCCGGACGAACAGTCCGCGCTGGACTGCGGGATGTTCCTGTTCCGCAACGAGCTGAAGGTGCAGCTGGAATCCTCCGTGGAAGACGAACCGGCATCATCCTGGAGCGTGCTGGTGGTGGCCAACATGACCCCGCGCCATGCCGAGATCACCCATTTCGAGCAGTACCTGCAGGACGTGGCCGAACACTACGCCGGCAACTGCACCGGCTGGGGCTGCATGCAGCAGGCCGGCGTGCCGGTCGAAGACTGACCGCGCCTTCCTAGCGGCGCGACGGCGGCCAGATCCGTGCGGCCGTCCTGCGCGCCGCCGGTGAATCGGCCACGCCGATCCCGATACCGCGCTGATGCAGCGCCTGACCCAGCGCCACCACGGCGGCATCGGGCAGGGTCCGCAGGTTCAGCACCAGCGGCTTGGCGCCATGCACGGACAGCACCAGCATCGGCAGCGCGCGCCAGTACGACCAGGCGCCGCGCGGGGCCTCGATCCAGACAGCGCTGATCTGGTCCAGCGACAGCGTGCGGGTATCCAGCACGGTGCGATAGCGCAGCTGCCGGGTCGTCAGTTCCAGGCGCAGCCACAGGGTGGCGCAGACGGGGATCGCACCGAGCATCAGCGCGACCGCCGCCATGCCGTACGCGCCACTGCGCAAGCCGGCGCCGGCAAACGCCAGCGCCAACAGGCCGATCACCGCGCTGCCCACGTGGGCCAGCCCTGTCGCACGATAGGTCAGCACCCCTGCAGCGGGTGCTGGCTGCTGCCGACCGTCCATGTCCATCGTCCCGTGTCTCGCAAAGCGCGAGTATGCCGGGGAGGCGGCGCGATGGCCCGGCCGGACCGCGCCGGGGCGACTCAGTCGAAGCCTTCCAGCACCAGCTTGCCCTTGGCCTTGCCGCTTTCGATCAGCGCGTGGGAGCGGCGCAGGTTGGCGGCGTTGATGGTGCCGTAGTGCTCGCCGAAGGTCGTGCGCAGGGTGCCGGCGTCGATCAGCGCGGCCACGCGGGTCAGCAGGTCGTGCTGGGCCTGCATGTCCGGGGTCTGGTAGACGGCGCGGGTGAACATCGACTCCCAATGCAGCGAGATGCTCTTGGGCTTGAGCGGCATGGCGTCCAGCGTGGGCAGGTCGTCGATCAGCGCCAGCTGGCCCTGCGGCGCGATCAGCTCGACGTACTGGGCGTAGTAGCTGCCGGTGTGGGTCAGGCTGGCCACGTGCTGGACCTGTTCGATCCCGACCGCCTTGAGCTGCGGCAGCAGTGGCTGGCTGTGGTCGATGACGTGGTGGGCGCCGAGTTCCTTGACCCAGGCCTGGGTTTCCGCGCGCGAGGCCGTGCCGACCACGGTCAGCGCGGTCAGCTTGCGTGCCAGCTGGACCAGGATCGAACCCACGCCGCCGGCCGCGCCGGTGACCAGCAGCACCTGGCCCTCGCCGCCGCCTTCGGGGATACGCAGGCGATCGAACAGCAGCTCCCAGGCGGTAATGGCGGTCAGCGGCAGGGCCGCGGCCTGGGCGTCTTCCAGCGTCGCGGGCTTGCGCGCGGCGATGCGTTCGTCGACCAGGTGATATTCGGCATTGCTGCCCGGGCGGTTGATCACCCCGGCATAGAAGACCACGTCGCCGGTCTTGAACAAGCTCACCTCGCTGCCGACGGACTCGACCGTGCCGACCGCATCCCAGCCCAGCACCCGCGGCGCGCTGACTTCGGCGCGGTGGCGGACCTTGGTATCGACCGGATTGACCGAAATGGCCTGCACCTTGACCCGCAGGTCGTGCGCTCCCGGCTCGGGCAGCGGCAGTTCGATGTCGATCAGCGAGGCCGGGTCTTCAATCGGCAGGCCGGCCTGGGTGTAGGCAATGGCTTTCATGGGCAACTCCAGTAGAGGCGGATCAGACATCCATTGTGGCGCGCGCTTTTTCGTGAGAAAGACGCACAATCGGGAAGCAGTTTCACTGCTGGAGTGAAGATGATCCGTTTCGATGACCTGTCGCTATTCGTCCGTACCGCTGCGCTGGGCAGCTTTTCGGCGGCCGCGCGCGAGGCCAACCTGCTGCCGGGCCAGGCCAGCGCCGCGATCAAGCGGCTGGAGCGCGAACTGGACCTGCGCCTGTTCGTGCGTTCGACCCGCGCGCTGCGCCTGACCACCGAAGGCGAGCAGTACCTGGGCACCGCGCGGGACGTGCTGGACACCCTGCATGCCGGGCGCGAGCGCCTGCGCGCCGCCGATGGCCCGCTGACCGGCGTGCTGCGCGTGGCCGCGCCTTCGGACCTGGGCCGCAACGCGCTGCTGCCATGGCTGACCGAATTCCGCGCCGCGCATCCGGCGCTGGTCCTGCGGCTGTTCCTGTCCGACCAGGTGACCGACGTGTTCCGCGATCCGGTGGATGTGGCCTTCCGGCTGGGACGGTTCGACGATGCGCGCTACGTGACCCTGCCGCTGGCCCCGGCCAATCGCCGGGTGCTGGTGGCGTCGCCGGCGTACCTGGCCGCGCGCGGACGCCCGCAGACGCTGGACGACCTGCGCCAGCACGACGGCCTGCTCTACACGCTGGGCGGGCGCACCCATGATCAATGGGCTTTCGAAGTGGACGGCCGCCGCCAGGTGGTGCCGATGCGCGCGGCCCTGCTCAGCGACGACGCCGAGATCACCCGCCGCTGGGCCGTGGCCGGCCAGGGCATCGCTTACAAGTCGTGGTTGGACGTCTGCGATGACGTGCGCGATGCCCGCCTTGAACTGCTGTTCCCGCAGCACGGCGAGAGCGTGCCACTGCACCTGGTCTGCCCACACCGCAAGCAGTTCTCGCCCGCGATCCGCCAGCTGCACGCGCTGCTGCAGCCGCGTTTCGAAGCGCTGACCGCGCGATTGCCCGCAGGCTGAAGCGCTGCCTCAGACCACGCAGGTCATCAGCACCAGGAAAGCCTTGGGTTCACCGACGATCTGGGCGCTGAAGCCGGCGACCGGGGCGTCCAGGCTGCAGGCGCCCTGTTCGGTGCGGATCACCGGGACCAGCGCGTGGCGCGGGTCGGACCAGACCGCGACGCGGCCGGCTTCGATCAGGGAAATCAGCGCCAGGCCGGCGTCGCCGGCCTCGGTCAGGCTCAGCTGCCGGCAACCCTGCGCATCAGGCTTGGCGGTCTTGGCCTGTTCGACCAGGGCCTTGGCCCGCAGGCCCATGATCCGGGTCATGCGCGCGTCCAGCGGCAGGCCTGCGGCATCGGACCTGGCCAGGGTATCCAGGCTGTCGGCCGACACCAGCAGGTGCGAGCCCTCGGGCGAGCCCTGGTAGACGGCGATGCAGCGCGCGGGCATGACGGTCTGTACCTGCACGGCGCTGGTGGCCGGCGCGGCGGCCGCGGTCACGGCCAGCATGGTGTTGAAGACGATGGCGAGCATGGACCTTCCGCGCCCGTCGGCGGGCGATGCGAGGCCTGCAATGTACCGGCGACGGCGGCCGCAGGGCCACCCGGGAACCTCAGGCCGAAGGCTGCGGGCTGATCCTGGGCGTGCGCCCCCGGCGCGATGCCCGGCGCCCGACGCGTGCCGCCTCGCCCAGCGCCGCCACGCGCGGGAAGCGCAGGCCGACCGACACATAGCCGTCTTCGCACATCGCGAACACGGTGCCGCCATGCAGCTGGGCGATGGCCTTGACGATGGCCAGGCCCAGGCCGTGGTTCTGATCGGAGCCGGTGCGCGAGGGATCGGCGCGGTAGAAACGATCGAAGAGATGGTCCAGCGCCTCGCGCGCGATCGGCGCGGCGCGGTTGCGCACGGTGACGCTGACGGTGTCGCCGGTTTCGGCGATGAACACCTCGATGGTGCCGCCCGGGTCGCCGTGGCGCAGCGCGTTGTCCAGCAGGTTGGTGATGGCCCGGGCGTACAGCGAGCCCTCCACGCGGGCGCGGGCGTCGCCTTCGACCTGCAGCGCCATGCCCGCGTCTTCCATGACCATGTCCATGAACTCGGCGGCCTTGGTGGTCTCCTCGCGCAATGACACCTCGACCAGGTCGCGCGCGGATTCGCCGCGATCGGCACGGGCCAGGAACAGCATCGAGTTGACGATGGCGCGCAGCCGTTCCAGTTCTTCCAGGTTGGACTGCAGGGTCGATTCGAGCGCATCGGCCGAACGGGCGCGGGCCAGGGTCACCTGGGTCTCGCCGATCATGTTGCCCAGCGGCGTGCGCAGCTCGTGGGCGACATCGGCGTTGAAGGCGTTGAGCTGTTCGTAGGCGCGCTGCAGGCGGGCCAATGCCTCGTTGAGCGACATCACCATGCCATCCAGCTCGGTCGGCAGGTGGTCGGCGGGCAGGCGCAGGGTCAGGTCGCGCGCATCCAGCCGGCGCGCGTAGGCGCTGAGCCGGTCCACCGGTGCCAGGCCACGCCGGGCGATCCACCAGCCCAGCCCGGACACCGCGGCGATGGCCACCAGCGACAGCACCACGATGCCCACGGCCAGCAGCCATTCGGCCGCCTCGATGCTGCGCTGGCCTTCGGCCACGATCAGCCGCACCGCCGGGCGCTCGCCCGCGGCCGGCAACGTGTGCGCCAGGGTCAGGTAACGCTGGCCGTTGGGCAGGATCGCTTCGCCGAAGCCTTCGGCCTGTGCATCGAACTGCGCCCGGTCCAGGAAGCCGGTGCCCACGCGGAACCGCGGGTCGCTGCTTTCCACCAGGAAATACAGGCTGCCGTCCTCGGGCGTGAAGTCAGCCAGCTTGTCGCGGAAGTAAGCCCAGTGCTCGCCATCGGTGGCACGCAGCGACAGGCGCTCGACGATCATCAACCGCGCACTGAGCTGATCGCGGTTGTGCCGCTGCAGCTCGTAGGACTGGAACAGGAACAGTGACACCGCCAGCACCGCCAGCACCACCGTGGCCGCCAGGCCGAACATCAGGCCCAGCCGCGCCGCGATGGAGCGGGTGCTCATTCGGCGTCGTCCTCGCGCAACTCCAGCACGTAGCCCATGCCACGCACGGTGTGCAGCAGCTTGGCTTCGCCCGGGTACTCCAGCTTGGCGCGCAGGCGCTTGATCGCCACTTCGACCACGTTGGTGTTGGTGTCGAAATTGATGTCCCAGACCGTCTCGGTGATCACCGTCTTGGACAGGATCTGCGAGCGGCGGCGCGCCAGTGCGGCCAGCAGCGCGAATTCCTTGGCCGACAGGTTCAGGCGGCGGCCGCGACGGGTGGCGCGACGGGCCAGCAGGTCGATGTGCAGGTCGCCGACCTGGATCTGGGTGGATTCATGCGCGCGGCCACGGCGGGTGATGGCCTGCACGCGGGCCAGCAGTTCCAGGAACGAGAACGGCTTGACCAGGTAATCGTCGGCACCGGCGCCAAGGCCGCGCAGACGATCGTCCACCTGGTCGCGCGCGGTCAGCATGATCACCGGCGTATCGCGCTGGGCGCGCAGCGACTGCATCACCTGCAGGCCGTCCATGCCCGGCAGCATGATGTCCAGGACCACCGCGTCGTAGTCGCCGGTCAGCGCCAGGTGCAGGCCATCGACACCGTTGGCGGCGTGATCGACGCTGTAGCCCTCTTCGCCCAGGCCCCGGGTCAGGTAGCCGGCGGTCTTGGGCTCGTCCTCGATGATCAGCAGTTTCATGGCGTCATGGTACGGCGTTGCGACTTGGCTCATGCGGCGAAGGTCCGTTCAGGCGTGCAGACGCGGGGGCGCCTGCGGCGGTGGCAAATCCACTCCACGGACGCCGGAAACGACGTGCGCGGCATTCAACCCGGAACGACCGGACAGCGCCGCCAGGGCAGCGATCGGAACGTCAGGGAGTGGCACCGATTCTGTCCGCCGGCCCCCATCGCCTTCCTGACGCGGCGCTGACAATCCCGTCAGGCGGAAACCGCAACGCCCGGCGGACCGGGCGTTGCGTGGGTGGTGCATGCCGCCGCTGGACTACTTGCCGCCAGGATCGGTCTGGGCTGGATCGTGCGGCGCGCCGTCCTTGGCCAGGCTGTCGCGTACCGCCTTGACCTGGGCCACGCTGACCTCCGGCGCCTTGTTGCCCCAGCTGTTGCGCACGAAGGTTCCAAGCTTGGCCACCTCCTCGTCGCTCAGGCGCCAGGCGAAGCCGGGCATGCCCAGGTTGGACGGCGCGGCCTGGGTGGAGGGCAGCGCGCTGCCGGCCAGGATCAGCCGCACCAGCGTGGTCGGGTCCGGGGCCAGCACGCTTGGGTTGCCTGCCACCCTCGGGAAGGCATGGGGATAGCCTTCGGCATCGGTGCGATGGCAGGCGGCGCAGTTGTCCACGTACAGCTCGGCACCGCGGCTGTCGTTGATGCCGGACTGCAGCGCGGTCGCGGTGGCCGGGTCGGCCTTGAACGCGGATGCGTCGCCGGTCGAGGCAGGCAGCGTCTTCAGGTAAGCGGCCATCGCCTTGAGATCGGCATCGCTCAGGTGCTGGGTGCTGTGTTCGACCACATCGGCCATCGCGTTGCCGACCACGGCCGCATGCGGATTGCGCGCGGTCTTGAGCGTGTCGACGATGTCCTGCTGCGACCAGTCACCCAGGCCATCGGCCGCGTTGCCGCGCAGGTTCACCGCGACCCAGCCGTCGATCACCTGGCCACCGGACAGATAGGCAGTGCCCTTGTCGCCGTGTTCGCTCAGCGCAAGCTCCTGCAAGGTCTGCGCACGCGGGGTGTGGCAGCTGCCGCAATGGCCCAGGCCCTGCACCAGGTACGCGCCACGGGCGATCTGCGGATCGGTGTAGGCGGTAGCATCGAATCCGGTGGCGTGCGGATCCGGCGCGAAGGTCTTGCGCCAGATCGCCAGCGGCCAGCGCATCGACAGCGGCCAGGGGATGTCGGTCCCGCGGTTCTGCGCCTTGACCGCCGGCACGCCGTGCTTGAAGTACGCGTACAGCGCGCGCACGTCGGCATCGGTCATGCGTGCGTACGAGGGATACGGCATCGCCGGATACAGCGTGCCGCCGGCCGGGGTGATGCCGTGGCGCACCGCGCGGTCGAAGTCGTCCAGCGAATACTGGCCGATGCCGGTATCCGCATCCGGGGTGATGTTGGTGCTGTAGATCGTGCCGATGGGCGAGGCGATCGGCAGCCCGCCGGCGAACGGCTGGCCGCCGGCCGCGGTGTGGCAGGCGGTGCAGTCGCCGGCCGCAGCCAGGTAACGCCCTTGTTCGATCAGCGCGGCATCGCTGGCGGCCGGTTCGCCGCCGGCGATGGCCGGCGTGCTGGTGGGAATGAAGGCATAGACCAGCGCGGCGATCAGCACGATCACCGCCAGCGCCACCACGGTCAGCAGGAACTTCTTCATGGTGGCCTCCTTACGCCTGGACCAGCGGACCGGGTGACTTGAGGTACTGCTCGCGGATCGCCGCCGCCGCCCAGTACGCCAGGCCACCGACCAACCCGGTGGGGTTGTAGCCGTTGTTCTGCGGGAAGGCATTGGCACCGATCACGAACACGTTCGGCACATCCCAGCTCTGCAGGTAGCGATTGAGCGCCGAGGTCTTGGGGTCGTCGCCCATGATCGCGCCGCCGCAGGTGTGGGTGCTCTGGTAGTTGGTGATGTTGTAGTGCGTACCCGGCTTCTTGGCATCGCCGGACAACGCCTGCGGATCGAGCAACTTGCTCATCTGCAGCGCCTTGTCCACCAGGAACTGCGAGGCCTTGATCTCGTTGTCGTGCCAGTCGAAGTTCATGCGCAGCAGCGGCCGCCCGAAGCCATCCTTGTAGGTCGGGTCCAGGCTCAGGTAGTGCTGGCGGTAGGACATGCACGCGCCCTGCACTTCGTAATAGAACGAATGACGGAACGCATCGGCCGCAGCCTGTTTCCACTGGCTGCCCCAGGCCGGCGTGCCCGGCGGCACGTTGATGCCACGCACCGGGCCGGCGCCCGGCTGGCGCGCCCAGATGATGCCGCCGCCGACGAACCCCGCCGCCGCGTTGTCCAGCTGCTTGCCGTTGAGGTTGTCCATCGTGGTACCGGCGCCGCCGTTGCCGATGAAGCCGTTGGCCTGCACCTCCTTGCCGAAGAACAACACCACGCGGTTGAGGTTCTGGTAGGAATAATTGCGACCGATGGTGCCGGTGTTGCTTTCAGGGTCGTACGGCGTGCCGATGCCCGACACCAGCATCAGGTGCACGTTGTACAGCGAGAACGCGCACAACAGGACCAGATCGGCTTCCTGCACGGTCTCGCGGCCCTGCGCATCCAGGTAGGTCACGCCGGTGGCCTTCTTGCCGGTGCTGTCCAGGTTGACCTTGAGCACCTGCGAATGCGCGCGCAGCTCGAAGCGACCGCTGCGGCGCACCGCCGGCAGCACGCAGACGTTCGGCGTGCCCTTGGAGTAGTTCAGGCAACCGTAGTCACTGCAGAAGCCGCAGAAATTGCACGGCCCCATCTGGCAGCCATACGGATTGACGTAGGAGCGCGACGCATTGGACGCCGGGATCGGATACGGGTCCCAGCCCATCTCGCGCGCGGCCTTGTAGAACCATTCGGCACCCAGGTAGTTCGGGTTCGGCGGCAGCGGATACTCGCTGGAGCGTGCGCCCTCGAAAGGATTGCCGCCCGCCTGGAGCTGTCCGCCCAGGTTGCCGGCCTTGCCGGAGGTGCCGCAGACCTTTTCGAACATGTCCAGGTGCGGTTCCAGATCCTGATAGGTGATCGGGAAATCCTGGATCGTCATGTCCTCGGGAATGAACTTCTTCCCGTACCGCTGCTCGACGTTGGTACGCAGCTTCATGTCTTCGGGCAGCGGGCGGAAATGGCAGCCCGACCAGTGGCTGCCCGCCCCGCCCACGCCCGTGCCGGGCTTGAACGAACCCATCTGCCGGTAGGGCACGGCCGTGTCCGACAGGCCGTGGCGCACGGTGACGGTCTCCTGGTGCAGGCTCTGCAGGTAGCGCCGGTGCACCGAACCTTCCAACTCGTCCACCACGCGCGGATAGGAAAAATCAGGCTGCGTGTCGCGATCCGGGCCACGCTCGAACGCCACCACGTTCATGCCAGCATCGGTGAGTTCCTTGGCCATGATCGAACCGGTCCAGCCCAGTCCGACCACGATCACATCCACTTTCGGTTTGGTGTTCGCCATGCTCAGCCCCTCCTGCCGGCCAGATCGACGGGCCCGAGCGGATACGGCTTGTCACGCACCTCGACCCAGTCCATGTAATCGGCACGCATGCCGGGGTAACCGATCATCTTCCACGCGCCCATGTCCTTGTTGCCGCCATGGACCGGGTCGGCGAAGTAGCCGTTCTTCACCTCGCCCAGGAAGTAAGAGAAGAAGGTCTTGGAAGAAATGCCTTCCAGCTCCAGCTTGCCGGCCTCGGCATCCTTCAGCAGCGCTTCCTGCTGCGCGGTTTCCAGCCCGGAGAAGGTCTTGCCGTCGAAGGCCTGCCTGCAGTGCGCGTCCATCGCCGCAATGCCCACGCGCAGCAGATCGCGCAACGGCAGCTTGCCCTGGTAGCCGAACTCCTTGGCGGCTTCGACGAACGGCCCCTGCATGTACCAGATCGCGCCATTGGCGTAAGGCGTCTGCATGTGCTTGTCCAGGAACTCTGGCACGCCCGACTCCACCGCACCGGGGCCAACCTCATCGTGCGGGATCAGGCGGTCGCAAGCCGCCACCACGAAGGCGAACTCCGCGGCGCTGAAGAAACTGGGCTTGAAGTCTTCCGGCCTGGAACGCGCCGTCGCCGCGTTTGCCGTTGAGCCGTTCTTGTCATCGCTGCAACCTGGCAGCGCGGCGGCAAAGGGAATCAGGGTCAGACCCTGGAAGAAGCGGCGTCGTGAAGGCGACACCGAGGTTGCATCATCGTCCGAGGCGGACATGGCTGACTCCTCCCTGGTGGAGAGTTGGCTGGGGAGCTCTTGATCCTGGTACCGACCGGCAGCACGACAAGAAGCCCGCCGCGATTAACGCGGCAGGCCTGCATTCTTGATGTGAATCCCGCTGTGGCCCAATGCCGTTTGCGCATTGCGCGATGCGCCTCGCGCATCACTGGCGAATCTTTCGCCGATCACGAACACGCGCCCGGCTCGCTGCAACACCGCCGACACACCAGGCGCCGGCGGTGGTCATGCGGTCTGCTTACAGCTCGTAGCGGAAGCCAAGCATGTACTGGCGGCCGTACTGCGTGTACTCCTCGGGGAAGAACAGGCCGGTGCCGGTGCTTTCGCTGACTTCGGTACGGAATGGTTCGTCGGTGAGGTTGTTGACCTGGAACAGCAGCGACAGGCCCTTCAATCGACTGGTGTCGGCAAAGGCATAGCTCAGCTGTAGATCGGTGGTGCGCTCGCTCAGCGTGTTGCGGTACTGGCGCTGGCCGAACAAGGCGCTGTACTCACCGCGGTAGCCATCGCGGTAGCGTTGACTCACCCGCGCGCCGAGGCCGTGTTTTTCGTAGTACAGGGTGGCGTTGGCCACGATCTTGGACAGGCCTGGAATGGTGTCGGTGCCGGCCGA
The DNA here is from genome assembly GCF_027498035.1 of Pseudoxanthomonas sp. NCBI lineage: Bacteria > Pseudomonadati > Pseudomonadota > Gammaproteobacteria > Lysobacterales > Lysobacteraceae > Pseudoxanthomonas > Pseudoxanthomonas sp. Next base: position 2,977,035 of record NZ_CP114978.1, on the reverse strand, counting down.
GTCGTCGTTGGGATCGGGGTCGATCGACGACTCTGTGTAGGACACGTTGACCTGGGCACCGAAGCCATCCAGCGCATCACTGATCAGGTTGCCAGCCAGCGCCGTGGACAGCTCGGCGCCGCGCATGTAGCCGCCCTTGCCGTTGGCCCAGGTGGTGAAGGTGCCGATGTTGGAGATCGGGGTCGGCGCGTCTGGATCAGGCGTATAGCCACTGAAATCCCATTCCAGGTTCTGGCGGTAGATATAGGTCTGCAGGTTCTTGCGGAACAGCGCCAGGCCGACATAGCTGCCCTCGCCGAAGTACTTCTCGAACGACAGGTCGAAGGCCATCGCCCGGTACGGTTCAAGCAACGGATTGCCGCCGCTGCCGGACCACAGGCCCATCTCGGCTCCGGTGGTTGCCACTCCAGCGCTGGAATCGGCGCTGAGGTAATTGATCGGCGGACGCATCAGGGTCTTGGCCGCAGCCGCACGGATCAGCCAGCCTTCGCCGAAGTCGAAGATCAGGTTCACGCTGGGCAGGAAGTCGCTGTACTGCTTGCCCAGGGTCTGCGAGCCCAGCACCGAATTATTGGCGGCGTTGAAGCCGGTCGAGGACTGGTCGGAAGTGATGTACTGCATGCCGGCGTTGCCGCGCACGCGGATGGTGTCGGTCAGGTCCATGTCGATGTTGGCGCGCACGTAGAAGGTATTGACCTTCTCTTCGACGATGAAGTCCTTGCGCAGGTCGTCGTTGCTCTCGCTCAGGGTGACGTCGTAGTACTGGTTGAGCAGTGCGCGCGGGTTGAAGCTCAGGATGTCGCCCATGCCAACGAAACCCAGCGAGGTCGGCGAATACAGCAGCGACGGATCGACCAGGGTCGGGGTGCGATCTTCGCCCGGCAGGAAGGCGAAGTACACGTCGGCAACCTTCTCTTTGGTGCGCTTGTTGAAGTTGGCGCCGATATCAACGCTGCGGATCACTGCGTTGTCCAGCTGCTGGGTCCAGTTCAGGCGTCCGGCCTTGATGGTGTCCTTCTGCTCGGAGATCTCTAGGCGACCATCGTGGTTGTACAGCTGCGGATCCCACAGGTAGACCGCGTCGGGATCGGCCATATCCGGCAAGCCGAATTGCGAATAGCCCGGGGTGGTCTTGATATTGAAGTCCACGCTCTGCGGCCCCAGGCGGCCGGCGTAAAGTTCCAGCGCGGACTGGTCGCGCTTGGCCCGCGAGTAGCTCAGGTCGGCGGTCAGCGCCCCCGATTCGGTCACCTTGAATTCGTTGTTCCAGCCCACCGAGAACAGCTTGTCCTGGCGCCGGTTGCTGTCGTTGCGCACGACCGGCTGCACGCCGTTGAGGGTGCCGCTGGTGACCACCGGATAGCCGTTGACGTCAGTAGTCTGGGCGTTGCTGTAGGTCACCCCGCCGGCATCGCCCACGAACGACGAATCGTTGCTCCACATCAGGCCATGGGTGGTCTCGTCCTGGTCGAACTTGGAGTAGTACAGGTCCAGGATGCTGTGGAAGCGGTCGTTGGGCTTGAACTCGAACACGCCCATCACGCCATCGCGCTGCAGGTCGCGCGACTTCACCCAAGCCTCGTCACCTTGCAAGGCGATGGCGTTAAGCGGACGGCCGGTCTGGTACGGGCCATCCCAGTCCACGCGGTCCAGATCGGCCCACCACCACGATTTGTAGTGCTGCTCCTGGAACGGCGAGTTCAACCGCGCCACACCCAGCGCCACGCCGATGGTGTCATCGGCAAACTGGTCCACGTACGACGCGCTGGCGCGGTAGCCTTTGTCCTTGCCGTCGGCACTGACATTGCCCAGCGAGTTGTATTCGCCCTGGCCACCGAACACCACACGGCGCTCGCTGAGGTCCAGCGGACGGATGGTCTGCAGGTCGACTGTGCCCGACAGGCCTTGGCCGATCAGCGCCGCATCCGGGGTCTTGTAGACGGTGACCGCGTTGATGAGCTCGGACGGATACTGGTCGAATTCCACGCCACGGCTGTCGCCGGTGCTGACCTGTTCGCGGCCGTTTAGCAGCGTGCCAGCGAACTGCTCGGACATGCCGCGGATGTTGATCACCTGCGAGCGGCCGTCCACGCGTTGGGTGGCCAGGCCCGGCAGTCGCGAGATCGAGTCGGCGATCGACACATCGGGCAGCTTGCCGATGTCCTCGGCCGAGATGGTCTCGACGATCGAGGTCGCCTCGTTCTTCTTCTCCACCGCATTGGCGATGGCCGCGCGGATGCCGGTGACCTTGACGCTGTCCAGGGTCTTGGCGTCTTGCTGGGCGATGCTGTCGGTGGCCGAGGCGGGGGCCTCGGACTGTTGCTGGGCCTGGGCCTGCATGGACAGCAGCGCCAGGCAGCAGGCAGAAACGAGACGGCGTGCGACGGGCGCACGCAACGTGGAGGCGCGCTGCCCCCATGCGGAAGATGAAGCCATGTTGTAGCCCTCCCAGGGCGGTCTGACAGCGCTGTCATACGATCTGGTGTCAGAGTGTGTCAATCGTTTCACTCCAGTGAAAAAACGATTCCACGTAAAACCGACGTTAAGCGCGGTCGCGTCTCGTGCCTATGCGGCGCCGCAGCATGCGCCTGGCGCAGGTCTGCGGCAGGGTTGCAGTCCGTTTTTGACTGGCTTTATGTCCATGCCCTGTCCCGCACGCGCCCCATCTGTCCGCTGCCTGTTCGCTCTACTGACGCTGAGTGTGGCGAGCGTGTCAGCAGCAGCACCGGCGCGCCAGGCCCAGGTCTGGCTGACCACCAACAACCACCAGTACGCGCTGGCGCCGATGGCACCGGCCACCTTCGGCAACGGCCAGGACCTGCCGCTCGCCATCGACATCGCTCCGCTGGACCAGCGGCAGGCGATGGTCGGGTTCGGCGCCTCGATCACCGACGCGTCGGCACTCCTGATCCAGAACTTGCAGCCCGAAGCACGCGCCAACCTGTTGCAGGAGCTGTTCGGTCGCCAGGGCGACGGCATTGGCCTGAGTTTCGCGCGGCTGACCATCGGTGCCTCGGACTTCTCGCGCAGCCACTATTCGCTGGATGACAGCCCCGGCAACGCGCCCGATCCGCAGCTGGCGCACTTTTCCATCGCGCCCAACCTGGCCGACGTGGTGCCGGTGACGCGCGCGGCGCTGGCGATCAATCCGGACCTGAAAGTCATGGCCTCGCCATGGAGCGCCCCGGCGTGGATGAAATCCAACCGCAACCTGATCCAGGGCACGCTGGACCCTGCGGCGTATGACGCCTTCGCCCGCTACCTGCTCAAGTACGTCGATGCGTATGCCGAAGAAGGCATCCCGATCTGGGCGCTGACCGTGCAGAACGAACCGGACTTCGAGCCGGCCAGCTATCCGGGCATGCGCTTCAACGCGCCGGCGCGCGCCCGCTTCATCGGCGAACACCTCGGCCCATTGCTGGCCGCGCGTGGTGCAGCAGCGCCGCTGCTGTTCGACTGGGACCACAACTGGAGCAAGCCGCACGAACCGCTGGGCGTGCTCAACGATCCCAAGGCCAGCCGCTACGTCAACGCCGTGGCCTGGCACTGCTACGAAGGCACGCCGGATGCGCAGTCGCCGGTGCATGCCGCCTTTCCGGACAAGGACGTCTACATGACCGAATGCTCGGGCGGCGCCTGGGAACCGCTGATCAGCGGCGGCCTGACCCTGCAGGCGCGACGCCTGATCATCGAATCGGTGCGCCATGACGCACGCGGCGTGCTGTTCTGGAACCTGGCGCTGGACCAGGACGGCGGCCCGCACACCGGTGGTTGCGACACCTGCCGCGGCGTGGTCGACATCGATACGCGCACCGGCACGATCACCCGCACCGACGAGTACTACGCATTGGCCCACGCCAGCCGCTTCGTGCCGCCGGGGGCGCATCGCGTGGGCTCAAGCGATGAAGTCGACGGCGTGGACAACGTGGCTTTCATCAATCCCGATGGCGGCCGGGTGCTGGTGGTGACCAACTCGGCACCGCTGCCGCGCACGTTCTCGGTGCGCGAAGGCGACGCCACGTTCCGCTACACGCTGCCAGGCAAGAGCCTGGCGACCTTCACCTGGTCGCCGTAGGCACCGACTTGTAGCGCCGAGCTTGCTCGGCTGGGGCTTTCCCTACCGACCGGAGCGCAGCGCAGCAGGCTCCGCGCGACAGGTGCCTCGCGCTGGGTCTTCCCGACGACAGCACCGTTATCGATGCGCGCCGGCAACGCGGCGCAGTGGCCTCAGTTGCCGCGTGCAGCCGCCAGCGCCAGGCCCTGCACGACACCGAAGGACGGGTCGCCATGGACCATGCGCGAACGCGGGAAGGCTGCCGCCACCGCCTCGCGCACATACGGCGCGCGCGACATGCCACCGGTCAGGAACACCGCTTCCGGATCGTGGCCGATATCGGCCGCCACCTGGTCCAGCAGCACGGTCATTTCACCCAGGAAACCGCCCGCAGCCGTGGCCAGGCCTTCCGCCTGCAGCTCCGCGCGTAGGCCCGGCTCGATGTAGCCCAGATCGGCGACATGCGTGGCCGTCGCGCTCAGCGCGATCTTGCTGCGTTCGACATTGCGCGACAGGCGCGCGGTGTTGCTGGTTTCCTGCAGCGCGTGCAGGCGGTTGCGGAATGGCTGCGGCACCTTGTCGCCAAAGCGCACGCGGGCGAAGTCGCGCTGGCGGGCCAGGTCGTGCACGGTCGCCGCATCGGTGTAGTGGTGATTGGGCACGCGGGTCTGGCCGCGGCCGAACAGTGGCATGAAGCCGGCCAGGCTCAGCGCCAGGTCGATGTCCGTGCCGCCGCGCGCGATACCCCAGGCCCTGCGCACGCGGGGCGCTTCGTCCCCGCCGACATCGGCATGGGCCACGTCGGTGGTACCGCCGCCGATGTCCACCACCACCACCTCATGCCGCGCGTCGCTGGCGGCGTGGTGGCGCATGGCGGCCGCGGACGGCTCTTCCAGGAAATCCACCGCATCGAAGCCCGCCGCCAGCGCCGCGGCGTGCAGGATGTCCAGCGCCTGCACGTTGCCGGCATCGCCCATCGAGCTGCGGAACTGCACCGGCCGGCCCAGCGTGGCCGCGCGCACCGGCTGGCCCAGCTGGCGCTGCGCGGTCAGGCGGATGTGTTCCAGGATGTGGGTGGCGATGCCGGTGATGGTCTGCTTGGCGCGCGGGTGCAGGTCGTAACCCAGCATCGACTTGGGGCTCTGCACCAGGTTGCCCTCGCCCTCGGCGAAATACGCATCCAGTGCGTCCTCGCCGTAGACCGCGTTCTGCAGCAGCGCCGCCGAACTGCGCGGCTCGCGCATCTGCGCCTCCATCCACTCCCGGCGCACCACGCGCAGCGCCGCAGCACGCAGCGCCTCTTCGGTGCGGGCGTGGCCGGACAGCTGTGCATCGCGGCGGCCGGCATCGATCAGCTGGTCCAGCTGGTATTCCTGCGCCGAGGTCAGCGTGAAATCCTCCGGCTCGCGCATGACTTCGGGGAAGTACACCGAGGTCTTGAACTGCGCGTCCGCCCCGAACTGCACCGGCACGATCGCCCCGTCCACCACCGCTGCCGCGGCCGAGTTGCTGGTGCCGAAATCGATGCCGAGCTTCATGAGGGAAAACGCCACTGCGCGAAAGGGGCCGCGCACTGTGCAGGAGCGCGGCGTCCGGTGCAATCGGTGGCGAGTCCCGGGCCGGAACTCGTACGGTGCGGATCAGCGATGAAACGGTACCCGCCGCGACGAACTGTCACCGGCCAGCAGGCACTTTCCACTGGGATTGCGCCCTGTAACGCTCGATGACGACCCGCGCGTCCGCACTGTCGCACGGGTGGGATCTGAGCATCTCCAAAGTTCTGGTACGAACCACCGCATCATGCCCACGGAGAAATTCGTCGAGCGTACTTTCAGGCTTCCCATGCTTTCCGGTTAACTCCCTTCTCACCGCGCGACTTACGGAGAGGAAATTTTTCCTGTGCTGTTCTTCAAGTCCCGGCTCATGAACTTCACATTCACCAGCAACGGTCTGCGCAGCGACGAATTCGTCGTAAATTCTGAAAATGTCCTTGCTGGGCCCTTCGCTTTCCGTCTTCTGGTCACCAACGCCCGATCCCGGCGTTTGATTCGGCACAGGTTGCCTCTCTTTGGAACAACCCGCGACTCCGGAAAGGGTCAGAAGCACAACCGTCAAACAGTTGAATAATGTGTTCACGACAGCTGACGCCTGAGTTGAACTGACCCGCTGCGAATGGATCGGGTTGACGAAATCATCGAAGATCGCGGCCCGTCCGGGTCGAACCGCGAAGCCGGCCCCGTTAGAACAGATGCCTAAGCCGCATCCGTGGTGGCCAAGGCATCCATGACCCGCGACGAATAAACCAGGGCAGCACCGGCATTGACGGCGATGGCAACGCCGAGCGCCTCTGCAATCTCTTCCTGTGTTGCACCCGCCTTGATCGCCGCGGCGGTATGGACCGCAATACATCCATCGCATTGCCTTGTGACACCAACGGCGAGCGCGATCAGTTCGCGGGTCTTCGCGCCGAGCAGATTGGCTTTTTCACCAGCCTGGCTAAGGCCACGATAGCCGCGGATCGTGTCTGGGCTCAGATGGCCGATTTCCCCGATCCGCTGCGCAAGTTGCCCACGATATGACTGCCAGTCGAGCATCATGATAAGACCTCCGGTTCATTTCCAATGCGGCTGTGTATCTGGGTCAAGCCGAGCCGCGAAACGGCTTTCCCTTGAATGCATTGCCAAGGAAGGTCTGAACACCCCGGCATTTGCTGATCATGACGGCAATTGTTCAGACCATCCCTAGGCCGCTGCCACGCGGTAGATGACGTAGCCACCGGCGCCGACTGCAGTCCAGAAGAGTATGCCAACGAGAGTGCAGGCGGTGTCACCTGGCTCCGGATATGGCCTGACGACTCGAATCAACGCCTGCCCGATGCCTTGAATAACCAGCTCGAAGATGAATTCGAAGAACAGGCGCCCGACACTCCACCAAGTGCGTCCGCAGCGATTTCACCGATGGCATGCGCCTCCTCGAAGTGGCCTGTCCTACAACGTGAGTAGCTGGCCGAAAACCGGTTGGCTCGAAGGAAGGGCGCGGCGCCATGCTCCTAGAGCACCCGGCGATAGAACTTCGTGTCGACCAGCATGACGGGAAAGCTAGCCGGCAGTGCGGTACGGGCAATCTCGTGAAAGCCGTTCTTCTCGTAGAACCGGTGTGCCGCAAGGAACTTGGCGGTCGTACCGAGATAGATCTCCTGGACCCCACGGGCCTGGCACCAGGCAACAACGGTTCCAAGCAGACGGCTGGCCGTGCCATGCCGGGGGCCTCGATACCCGGCACCGACGAACATCTTTCGCAGCGCAACCTGGTTGTTTCCGATGTCCAGCAGCGCCACCGTGCCAACGACTTCCTGAGCGTGCACGGCGACCCAGAAGTTACCGTTGCCATGCTGATAGAAGCGGGGGATCTCCTGCAGGTCCGGCTGTGCCTCCAACGAGACGGGGACCTCGAATTCGATCTGCTGTATCGGCAGGATGAGATCGACGACGCCACTGGCGTGCTGTACTTCGAACGGAAAGATGTTCATTACGGCCTCTTCATGGCGCCCGATACCTGATTCATGCAGACGCACGAAGCGGGCTCGGCTTGAATGCACTGTCAGGCGTCACTGCGACGCCGCCATACGGGCCAGAGCGCCCATGCAACAAAGAACACTTGCATGGGTATGCGAATCCACAGATAGCCTGGACCGGACTGATGCTCGCCTACGCCGACATGGTGAACCGCCGCATAAATGTTTGCGGGCAGGAACAGCACAAGCATCACGGCCGCGGCGATGCCGCCGATACGTCGCCACTGCTTGGTAAATAGCGAAACCGCCGTCAACGCTTCCAGAAGACCGGTGGTGTAAATAACCAGCCGTCTTTGCGGAACCCACCCAGGCAGCATTTGAACGAGCTGGTCGGTTACAACGAAGTGACCGAGTGAGAAATACAAAAAGGCCACCCCAAGCCCGAACGCGGCATAGCGTGCAGCATCAAAGTCCCGCCCCGCCGCCGTCGCCCAACGAATGGCCAGTGGTGCCACGCAGACCATGATGAGGATCAGGTCATCCATCAACTGCTCCCGGATACGTGGTGTGATGCCTGATGTTCGAATTGAGGGCACTTTCCGCGTAGGCGCAGGAGGCCCCTCCGATGAAGGGGTCAGGCGTCGGATTTGCAGAGGGCATAGACGACAGTGTCTCGGGGAAGGCCACCAATATTAGGCCGATATGTCGCCATGCGGAGCAGGCCTTCGCGTTGCATCCCCAGCCGCACAAGGACGCTTGCCGATCTGGCGTTCTCTGCATCGACAGTGGCCCAGATGCGGAGGATGGCCGGTTGGCTTTGGAGCCAGGCGACAAGAAGCGAAGAGGCTTCCGTGGCGATGCCTTGCCCCCAGGCCGACCTGGCAAGGAAGTACCCGAAATCGACGGCGTGCCCCTTCACGCGACAGGCGATGCAGCCGAGTAGCGGGCCACCGGCACTGCGTTCAATGACCCAGTGATACTCCACGCCGGCAGCCCAACGCGCGGTGCAGCCACCCATATAGGCCTCGGCGTCGGCAACCGATTCGTGCGCTGGCCATTCCATGAAGCGCATGACATCGGGGTCCGAAGCTGCCCGGAACATCGCTTCGGAATCGGCCGGCGTTGAGCGCCTGAGGCGGACGCTTGCCCCCACGATGGAGTCTGGAGGATTGAACATTCGACGCTTACCGCCTGGGTGAAGCCGACTGCACGTAGCAGCGCGGAGATGTGGAACACGCATAGGCCCGACCGCGAAACGCCGGGCGACTTGAACGAACTGTTGGACCGCTGATTACCAACGGACTACCCGCGCACCTTGCGAGTCCGATAGATCCCATAAGCAATGGAAGTTGCCGCAGTGAGGACCGCCGGGAACAGGAGCGCGGAATAGGCGAACGCTCGGAACGCAAAAGTTCCCGCGATTCCCCCGCAGACGAACCCTGAGATGACCAGTAAACAGAGCTGCAAGCGCCGCGTATCAACAGGTAGGCCGCACAATGCATGGCCAAGGAAGATGCCGAGATCCGTGAACATGCCGGACACGTGTGTCGTGCGAACGACAGCCCCGCTATACGTACTCACCATGGCATTCTGCAGGCCAACCGCACACGCGGCGGCATACATGCCATACGCGCTTCCATGCTGAAGCAGTGGAACAGCGGTAAAGAGCAGCAACGACACCAGAAACAGCGCGACACCATACCTGCGGCCGAGCTGAAGTGCGCTGTCCCGGATGAGGATTCCGCTGATGACCGCGCCAGCGACAAAAGAACCAATGAGCGCCGAGAAGTGGAGCATCCCCGGAATATTCAACGTGGCCAGCGATTCAGCCAGCAAAGACGAATTACCCGTGAGATGGGTAATGCCCTGATGCTCGAAGCCGAGCAGACCCACGACATTGACGATGCCCGCGATGAAGGCAAGCACCCATGTTCCGGCCCACACCCAACGAGGAAATTTTGAAATCATCGGGCCGCGTCGCGCCTGAAAACAGTCCAGCTGTTTGATTTAAATCGAGCCGCAGAGCGGCTTCTTCTCGAATGGTTCGTCAATGCGCGCACTTATGGCTTCTGAAACCAAGCCTCCAGCCCACCCGATTGGTCCCCGCCCTGTCGCGTCCTGCATGTTGCCCGATAATAGTTGTCACCATCTGTTTGCAGCGCGCAGGCCATCTCTATTGCTGGCTGCGTGTCATATCGGACGAGCAGGGTCCTGATCTTGTCCACGCCACAACGCTGAATCCAGGCAACGCCGTGAAGCGTCTGACCGTCAGTACCCCGGCTAAGCACATAGCTGTCTTTACCGTAGTCGAGGGTGAGAGTGCCGGTGTAAACAGTCCCCTTTGCCGGATCCTTCCCCACGATCTCGTAACTACCGCTCAAGCCGGCGGGGAACTCCGGATCCACGGGCAGGCGCTCGCAGACGCTGGCCGCTCTGACGCCGCCCGAAACCCCCAGCATGACCATCAGCGGCAGCAATCGCTTCATCATCGAACCCAATCCTCAACTCAACCCAGTCAGCTGTGCTGGCGGCCCACAACAGCGCGATCCGAGCCGCCGAGCTGATCCACAACGTCCTCTCGGAAGAGCGAAGCCATTCCGGCTTGAACGGCTGTCAGAAAAAGACCGGATAACCCCCGCTTCTGCTGGTCATGACCGGCCATTCGGCTTCAGCCCATCTTTGGCCACATTGTCAGCTCCACAGACCGACGATAGCAACCAACGGCAGCGACAAGCAGCCGGCAAACGCAATGGACGAGCGAACCTTGGCACCGGAAAAGCCATAGCCGGAGAGCCAGATGGAAGATACCCAGCACAACAAGCCAACGACCAGGATGGAGAACGACCGGTGCCGACTGGCCACGATGACCTCGTTCGGCGTTGATGGCGCGTAGTCGCCAAGCTGCGACATTGCCCCATAGCACACGAGTGGCCAGGAAAACACGGCCAGAGCGATTGCAACATTGGATGCGGTGGACCGTTTCATGCGGCTAGCGCTCGGAGCACGCCGATCCACGGAGCGGGCTCGGCTTGAATGAGTTGTTAGGCGCGATTGCCATGACGGCCGCGACGCCGCTGTTGATGTAGAGACTCGTCCGGCGACCAAATCTTGATGGGCCACCAAAGTAGACCGGCGATGAACTTAGGTCGTAAGAGGAGCTTATCTCTTGTCCTGAAGCGATGGCCGTGCTCATCCAAAAACGCATCATACTGCTGTTGCTTGCGGCTACTCACCTCGGCTCGCGCGGAAGCAGACTCCTTGCGCTTCGCAAGTAATCGATCAGACCTCGCTTTTCTACGAGTATCAGCTCGGCTCATTTATCGCGCCTAGCGTTTGACTTAAGTGGCAAACGACGGGCGCAGCCCGTTGACTGTCCGCTTGAAGGAAGGGTTAGGCATTCGTGGCGAGGCGTTTGCTAAGAACCACGCTGCGATACACCTTGCCATGCCACTGAACCCAACCGACGTGCTGGTAGCCAAGACGGGCGTAGAGTTCAATGAGATGTGTGGCTTGTTCGGCAGTGTCCATCGCGAGCTCAACGAAGCCAGACTCTTTGGCCCATTGCTCTGCGCGTTGAAGGAGCATGCGGCCGATGCCTGAACCCTGATGCTCCGGGTCGACTGCAAATTGGTGTACCGCCGCTACACCGGGGCGGGTGAAGTATTCACACTCATTCTCTGCATATGTTGGTTGGGCAACGATTGTTCCGACGAGCTTCGGGCCGGTGGCGACAACGAAGCAGTTCCCGCCGCGAATGCGCTTGGCGGTGACTTCCGGTGTTTGACTCACTGCGGTGTAGTTCAACCCCATGTTGCCGAGACGAGCATATGCCCGATGAAGCAATGACGTAAGTTCGGTGATCGAGTCGGACTCTTGAAACTGACGGATATGCAGCATGGCGGGATCGTCGAAGGAATTCCTAACGCTTGAGTTAAAACGCGCCGCGAGGCAACGTCGGCTTGAATGAATTGTTAGGCCGCCTACCGTGTCTGGTTGTAGCAAGCGACGGACTCTGTGGTGGAAAATGTGCCTCCATTCTTTGCAATGTCCCCATCAGTCTGTATGTCACTACTGCACACATGAGCACACCCACCGCCTACGTTTGGAGGGCCACCCCTAGCTTCGCATTGGATCTGACAACGATCAGACGCAGCACAGCGCTTCGCGAGAGCTCGCAGGTCACACGCTCTCTGAGGCGATAGTTGACTGCTTCCAATCCAAGAGATGTCACACTCGTTTTCCGTGATATCGGAGCGGCCAGTAGTGCAGCTAGCCAGTAGAACTGCAATTGCGGCGACAAGACATATGCGAAGTTTCATAGAGGCCTAACGCCTGAGTTAGGCCGTGCCGCGAAGCGGCATCGGCTTGAACGATTTGTTAGCGCCCGTCCCGGATAGGTACACAGGCGCGCCGAGTGCGGCAGCGTACTGAGACTGAGACAAGAATGGCCAGTACGACATGTCGCCGGCGGAACTTAGCCAACGGAAGTAGATGCGTCCGGCCAAGCCAAATGTCAGCAAGTTGCCAAAGGTTAGCAGTACGGACTGACCGCGAGAGAGAACGGGCCACAAGTAAGGAAGACCCGACTTGAGGAAGAGTACACAGCGGACTGCCATGTCTCTTTGCATTTGCGACAGTTTGTCAGCACCGATCAGGCGATGCTCCCGAAGGTCACAGTAGAGCAACCACAAAAACTGGTTGTAGATTTCACGGATCGCCGGATCGGCTGACTTTGGCACCGTATCGTCGAACTGGAAATTGGTAATGCGAGCGCCAATGAGCCAGCGAGTTGACTCGGCCAAAGTTGCTCGGGCCTGCTGATCAATTGTCATAAGGCGCCAACGCCTGAATTGAGCTGACCCGCGAAGCGGGTTCGGCTTGAATGAATTGTTGGGCCGCTGCCTAGCAGCTTGACTAACCGCCGTTGCAATTGGTGACGGAAAGCTCAAGGGAAGCGTCATTGATGTCGACAAAAAGTCGACTCCCATCGGTGAACTGGATAACGATCTCTCCTGGGCGACGACGCCAGATAGTCTCAACTACCCGTCCGGCCAGCAGCTTGGTAGCACCTTCTGCTTCTTCTTCAAGCGTCATGGAGTTTCCTTTGCGGTCTAACGCCTGAGTTAAGCCGCGCCACGAAGTGGCGTCGGCTTGGACGAATTGTTAGGCCCCGGTGCGGGACCTTTGAGTGAGCCTGCCAGAAGAAGCAAGCCGATTAACCCAATTGGTGGAGTGAGTGTGCTCCAGTAGATGTTTCCGGGCAAAGCGAGTGCCGCGAGGAATGAGGCAGCTACCCCGCTGGCTATGGAAATGGCTATGCCTCCGCGCTCCCATTTGGTAAGCATAAAAAAACGGCGGCCGGCGCCGATGCGGAAAAAGGCACCTAGAAAACCGGCGGCACCTCCTAGGCCCAGCGCAAGAAGTCCGGGCTCGCGAAAGCCCACAACAAGCAGGACAACCACGAAAGGCCCCAGTAGAAGCGCGCAGCCAACCCAGACTGCACCGAGTGCAAGCCGAGCTGGTTTGAGATCTATCAAGTTTGCGATCCTGCTGAGCAAGGGGCCTAACGCCTGAATTAAGCCGAGCCGCGAAGCGGCTTCGGCTTGAATGAATTGTTAGGCGGCATCCCGTCGAACTGGCCAACGAACAAACGCGAAGACCCAAAGCATTACGAAGTTAACGACGGGCACAAGCGCTAGAAGGGATAGTGCGCTTGGAAAGCCAGCCTTGCCGACGATTCGCCAGAGCGGGATTATCCACGCCAACGAGAAGACCAGAAGAATGCTCCAATGCCACAAGCTCAATCCACCCATAGAACGCCCCCTATTGCCCTGGTTTGAATTCGCCAAACGGCTAAGCGTCGCCTAACGTTTGAGTTAAGCCGAGCCGCGAAGCGGCTTCGGCTTGAATGAATTGTTAGGCCCCTTTGCGACCGGCCACCACCGGGATGCCGGACCAATTGCCTGCCTTCTTCTCGTGCAGCACACCTATCAGGCGAACCTTGGCACTGCCGACCGGGATGACCTGCACGACAACAGGGAAGCCTGGCACCGTTCCGCGGTCGACGCCGATTAGCTGCCCGTTCACGACCATGCCGTTGTCTAGCTTGACGCCTTCATTGAAGCCGGCATTGCACGTATTTCCCGACTTGTACACGAAGTTCAGTTCGCCGGCCTTGTTCTCCACGAGAAATACGAAATTTGAAATAGGCTCCAAATAGTGCTCGGCATGGCATTCGATGAAGGTTGAGGCACCATCTTCATAGGCATACGCGCGCAGATTAGAGAACTCTTGCGGACCAGCCTGAAAGGTATTGCGGCCCTCGGAAACATCTACGATCTGCCGAAGAGCAACTTCAAGGCCGTGACCATATAGGTCGATGTACAAGTTTTGGGCCAGGATAGGCGGCATAAAGCAATCATCAAGCTTCACTGGAATGAGCTTGCTCGTTCCTTTGGCTGCTTGGAGCACAGCGTTTTGCCACTCTAACTTGACCATGTTGCTTAGCAAACTGTTCTTCGACACAAAGAATAGGAAGAGCTTACAAGCACCTAGCCCTTCATTCATCTTGTCGATGATTCCATCGCCCGGCTGGATAGACCAAGAATCGTAGAAGACGTTCTCTTGGCCAAAGATATCCTTGAGCCGCAAGGCAATCTGCTCGACGAGGGCCTTGTCTTTATAATTGTGCGAAATGAAGATCAACGAAACTCTCCAAAAGGGGCCTAACGATCGAAATAAGCCGACTGGCGAAGCCAGTTCGGCTTGATTGAGTTGTTAGGCCAGCAGTGCCCAGGGCAAGGAGCACGCCTTGCCAGCAAGCCGACCCACTGATTGTCCTGCGATGCGTCCGATGCAATCCCCAACCCGTAATCTCTCCGATCTAACCCCAGCGAAGTGTCCGGCAGTCACTGCACGAAAAGCAATCACTGGCCCACACTGAAAAAGCCGCCGACCGCCTAACGCCTGAATTAAGCCGACCGGCGAAGCCGGTTCGGCTTGAATGAATTGTTAGGTGCCATTGCCGCGCCTTGGGTCTCGCAGCCAATGATTACACCTTGAACAGTGGTCAATTTGCCATAGTGGAGTTTGCTGCCAAGCGGCAACGGGCTGGTTGCCACAGTTAGGGCACTGAAGCGTATAGCGGGAAAACTGAGCGCGGGCAGCCAGCACAAATAGGGCACCGAATCCCGCAAGCAGCGAGTACGGATATGGCTTTACCCAACCGAGAATGGGTGGCATGACTAGAAGTTCCAGAAGAACGAGCCAGCCGATCAGGAATTTACGTGACGAGCGCCGAATGTCAGCGCAGCGATGCGACCACTCCGCAATGGTTATTTGGATCAACTACCGGGATGCTTGTCATGGCACCTAACGCCTGAATTAAGCCGACCCGCGAAGCGGGTTCGGCTTGAATGAATTGTTAGGGCTCACTACCGTGCTACCCGAATGCCGAATTATGCATTGTGGCTACCCACTCCGGATCCACCGCGCCATTCCAACCAACAACAGAGTCAACGCTGCAATAGGGACAGATAGCGGTTTGGCCAGGCTCGTCACCATCACACCATGACGCTATCTCAGACGGGGAGAACTGGGTTGAGCAGTAATAGCAAACTGCAATCTCACTGGCGAGAAGTTCCTGCCTGTTGAAGCTCGATCCGCTGGTTCTACCCATGAGTGAGCCCTAACGCCTGAATTAAGCCGACTTGGCCACGTCAGCGGACAAGTTCGGCTTGAATGAATTGTTAGCGAGCGAAGCCCCAGATGGCGACGCTGGTAACCACGAATGCCAAAGATGTTGCCATGGCCAAGCTAGCTTTTTTGGGGTGTCGGAGCTGGCGGAGATTAGTCTGGCTTGCCAGCGATGGCTCAAGGAGGAAGCAGCTTGCGAGGCCAAGGAAGCCGAAAAGTCCAACCAAGCCACTGGTGCCAGGAAACTTTGCTACACCGCTGCAGCCTATCGCGAGGCATGCAAAAGCTGCGAGGTGATGCGCTCTATAGGTCCGTGCCATGGAGTCTCCTTTTGCTCGCTAACGCCTGAAATACGCCGACCTGCGAAGCAGGTTCGGCTTGATTGAATGGTTATGCGGCAAAGTACCAGACGCCGCGACGCCCGTGCGCGCCAGCGCACCCGACCAAGCTGCCGAAGGACCAGAGGCGAAGCCGCGACGCAAGCCAAGCGCGTTGTCCGCAGGCCGAACCAGCGCTAGCGCATGCGAACCAGAATGCTGGATGTGATGAGACCGATCCGATTGCAGCACGAACTAAATTCCTTTGCTCTACAACCGCATAACGCCTGAATTAAGCCGACCCGCAAAGCGGGTTCGGCTTGAATGAATTGTTAGACCTCATCCGCTGTATCACTGTCCGCGTACTCCTCTCTGGACCACGGATGCTCCGGTGACTCTCGGTAAGCAAGCCACCCGGCTGGCATGTCGGCAAGCTGAGTGAGGGTCGGGTCACGCTCAATCACGCAGCCAAGGCAGACAAGTTTTGCATCCGCCGTGGCATTGGTTGTGCCACACATGAACTGCCACTCTCCGTCATGGTCGTGATAAACCTCGAGGATTGGCCGAGAACCTTCAAGAACGTGCCTCGTTGTAAACGACGCGGTGTTGACCAGGGCGTCGAAAGCCCAGCCTGACTCCTCAAAGTTGTGCGTGTGGTTCATAGGCGAAGTCTAACGCCTGAATTAAGCCGAGCCGCGAAGCGGCTTCGGCTTGAATGAATTGTTAGGCCGCGCACTAGAAGCATGCGCCTGCCCACGAACAGCCGATGAAGATAACCGCGTACAGAGCTAACACAAGACCCGCAATCAGATAGCCAGCTGCGAGCAGCAGTCGAGCCAGAAGCGTAAATTGCATGTAACGGGCGATGCCAATCGCGCCGACCAAGGGCAAAGCCAGGAGGGCAAGAAGCGTGTACCTCTCTGCGGGCGTGCCATAGAGGTTGAAGCGCGGTAGCACCAGGACCGCCGCGACCAAGAGAAGTGGGCAGGTAAGCAGCCGAACTGCGAGATGCGGCTTTCTTGACCTTGCGGCCATGTCCATAAGCGGCCTAACGCCTGAATTAAACCGACCCGCGAAGCGGGTTCGGCTTGAATGAATTGTTAGGCCGCAGCTTATGAGGCTGAATGCCTGAATGTGTAACAGGCCATCTCTTACCCATAACGTCTATTACCTGTTCGTAGAGCATCCTTGCATGTTGATCGCACGGCTTAACCTTGTCCGGCTGCCGCACATCGAACAAGTAAATGTCCATATCTGATGCCGGGTCATTGCCGTTGCCTAACGGATAGTCGCTATGACCTCCTAGGACTATCTTGGGGCCAAATCCTGTCGTGATCTCCGCATGCGTGTATGACCAAGGAGCAAGCTCATTGCCCGTTGATGTATGGCTGGTATCTGAGAAGTTTTTACGTAAAAGGAGTGCTGATTTATAGAATAACTCCCGTGCTTCAAGGATGTCAGCTCTTCCAGTTACACGAAATGATGCCTTTGCGCATAGCGTGGTTGCTGGCCTACCCTGCTCATCCGGGGCGCATGCGCACAGCACGAACGGGAAAGATAACGTAGTTATCAAAATGATACTGAATCTGTCCATGCGGCCTAACGCCTGAATTAAGCCGACCCGCGAAGCGGGTTCGGCTTGAATGAATTGTTAGCCCGCACGCGATGCACGATCTTCGGCGAGTTGGCTGCAAATGAACTCAACGTTTGCGATGCCCCGTATTGTTGGGACGGCAACCAGCGTGATTGGTGTAGGCAGGGCTGCCTCGCCAATCCCAACCCAGGCGCCGCCCTGCCAGACGGCAATGCCCTCAAGTTGCTCGCTCTCCGACATGTAGCTAGCAGAGGCAATGAGGCTGCTGTCCTTAGTGATGAGAGTAATGACCGGTTCCGTCATTGCTTCCGAGACATCCTTTGTATCAAGGACAGGGCACTGCCAAGTCTCATCGTCGGCCTGATCCTCGGGACCGACCTCCCACACCCAAAGCCAGATAGGGTGTGTCTGCGCGTCCTGTGCAGAGATCTCATCGAGGGGCTTTGAAGGTCCGACCTTGAACGTCATGAAGCGCTCCCTGCGGGCTAACGTCAGAAATAAGCCGACTGGCGAAGCCAGTTCGGCTTGATTGAGTTGTTAGGCACCGTTGCTGGGGGGCGCGCGGCGGGGGAGCTCAACTCCATAGGCTCTCTCACCACCCTCCTTAATAGCCAGAAAGCTAATAAAGGTGCCAGGGAAGCCAAAAATAAATGCAACGATTCGCCAGACGGCGCTGGAGCTATTTTGCGCGCGCATCCCTGCGTAGCTGACGTTTGCAAGAATCCAGATGGCCGAGACGCCTGACCTAGTAGCGGCATCTTGAGTCTTCTCGGCAGCCTCAGCGGCAGCCGCTGTCAGTGGGGCTAAAGCCAGGAGACTCGCTGAAATTTTCCGTAAGACGTCCATATTTCTCCTTAGGTGCCTAACACCTGAATTAAGCCGACCCGCGAAGCGGGTTCGGCTTGAATGAATTGTTAGGTGGCGTGCTAGCTAACACGGTCCACCATCAGATTGTCACTGTGAGCTGCCAACGAGTGGATGACAAAACCAAGAACTTGATCAAAGAGTCGCCCGCGACCTTGCCCCGCAACCGAAACGTACGGTGACTCGCCATTTGGCTCGATGAGACGGACAGCTACCTTCTCGCGGCAGTCCAATAGGTCAACGTGATACTCGTCGCCGCCATGAAACTCGGGCCAGCTCTGTAAGGATGCAGCCAAATCAGTGAGCAGCGAGAAGTACGAGAGTATGTGAACTTCACGAAATGTCATGGCAGCCACCTAACGCTGGAAATAAGCCGAACCGCGAAGCGGTTTCGGCTTGATTGACTGGTTAGGCCAGCATGGCCCAACGAAGGTCGCCGGCCAGGCTGGCAAGCCGACGTGCTGAATGTCTTGCGATGCTTCCGATGCAGGGCTTGTCACGTGAACGCTCCGATGCGGTGACCTAACAAGTGTCAGCTAGCCAAGACGTATCAGCAAGCCGCGATGCCAGCCCAACAAAAAGCAACACGCCTAACGTCCGAAATAAGCCGACTGGCGGAGCCAGTTCGGCTTGATTGAATTGTTATGCGGCAAAGTACCAGACACCACAACAGCCGTGCGCGTCAGCGCACCCGGCCAAGCCACCGAAGGACCAGAGGCGAAGCCGCGACGCAAGCCATGGGCGTTGTCCGAAGGCCAAACCAGCGTCAGTACAAGCGAACCATAATGCTGGATGTGATGCGGCCGATCCGATTGCAGCACGAACGAACTCTCCTTGTCCTACAGCCGCATAACGCCTGAGTTAAGCCGACCCGGAGCGGGGCGGCGACTGCGTGCTAGCGTAGCGTAGGCACGTGGGCGCCGCCACGATTTGGGTTCGGCTTGAACGAATTGTTAGGCCGCTCCAATGCGCACGATGGATAGTCCCGTATCTGTGCGATGTATAGCCACCAGGATGCCGACAAGTTTTACCAAATCCCAATTCGTCTTGAATCTTGAGTCAATGACGGATCCGTCATTGCATTTAATAACAATGCGGCCTGTCTCCCCAGGCTCAAGTACCTCTGTCTCTGTCACGACGCCAAGTCTGCTAGTTATCTCGGTGATCGTGCTTTTGATCTTGTATCCAACGTAGGTCATATCGAAGCAACCATGTTTTGGCCAGGGACTACCAAGCTCATCTAGCCAAACAGAGCCGCCGTTGTGGCGAATAAAGTAGACACTAGCGCCACATTCTGGGCAGTTGGTTGGGCTGCAGAATTCATCTGAATGGTCCCATTGAGATACTGTGCCAGCGACACGACTACGAGCGATATCAGGCTCTGTTGCCGTGCCCTCTCCGCCAAAACCGCATGTGCAGCTAGGATCGTGATTCCATGCGTTGCACATGCGCGAATCTCCAGAGCGGCCTAACGCCTGAATTAAGCCGAGCCGCGAAGCGGCTTCGGCTTGAATGAATTGTTAGGCCCGTCCGCAAGCTCAGATGCGCGAAACACGACCTGAACCTTTGCACCTGTGGCAGAGAACACTCCGGCCACTCAGCGGCTCACTGGATGTGCCCCAGCAGGTTTGACAGTCATGAGGTTTTCCCTTGCCGTGACAGTCAGGGCACTTGACCTTACCGCTACCGCGACAAGCGGGGCACGCTTTCAGTTCTAAGTTGCTGTTCTTACCAATCGCCACAGTCTTTCCTGACGGGCCTAACGCCTGAATTAAGCCGACCCGCGAAGCGGGTTCGGCTTGAATGAATTGTTAGGCCGCTGGCCCGGGGAGGCCAAGTCCAGCGACCACGAATGCAACAGCTTGCTCGACATTGCTCGCGGTGAGCCGATCAGACGACCTCGAACTTTCAAACAAGAACGGGCAAGATCCGGAACTGGACTCAAGTTGCACCTCAATGTCAGTAGCCGGATGGCGGAAGAACCACAAACCGTCATCGTCACTCTCGGGATGTAAGACAGTAAGCTGCGCTGCCGATATGTTCGGATGTGTCAGATACAGCTGAGCAATGATTGCGTCAATGTCGCGCACCTTATCTCCCGCGGCCTAACGCCTGAGTTAAGCCGCGCCACGAAGTGGCGTCGGCTTGGACGAATTGTTAGGCCCCGGTGCGGGACCTTTGAGTGAGCCTGCCAGAAGAAGCAAGCCGATTAACCCAATTGGTGGAGTGAGTGTGCTCCAGTAGATGTTTCCGGGCAAAGCGAGTGCCGCGAGGAATGAGGCAGCTACCCCGCTGGCTATGGAAATGGCTATGCCTCCGCGCTCCCATTTGGTAAGCATAAAAAAACGGCGGCCGGCGCCGATGCGGAAAAAGGCACCTAGAAAACCGGCGGCACCTCCTAGGCCCAGCGCAAGAAGTCCGGGCTCGCGAAAGCCCACAACAAGCAGGACAACAACGAAAGGCCCCAGTAGAAGCGCGCAGCCAACCCAGACTGCACCGAGTGCAAGCCGAGTTGGTTTGAGATCTATCAAGTTTGCGATCCTGCTGAGCAAGGGGCCTAACGCTGGAGTTAAGCGGCGGCGTAGCCGTCCGCCTTGAACGACTGGTTAGGTGCCCAACGCGGAACGTTTGCGGCGCAGAACCAGCACAACACGTGCGACCAACATTACAGCAAATGCGATAGCAGCCACTTGGACAAGCGCTGGGTGATTGGCAGGCGAGCTGGGCTGGAATGCAAGCCAAAGCATGCCGAACGCTAGAACGAACATGGCAAGAACAAGCAAAGACTTGGCGGCGCGAGTAGAAAAGGGAAATGCCAGCAGTGGCGCTGCTACCAGCAAGAACCCAGCACCAGCAACATAGCCTGCGACTGGATCGGTTTTGACCGCGCCCGATGCCGCCACGAAGACCCAAACCACTCCAAGCAAGGCGATGCATGCGCCTACAAGGAAGGTGAAAACCTTTGTCAAAGTGCGGAGTTTCACTTTGGGCACCTAACGCCCGAAATAAGCCGACTGGCGAAGCCAGTTCGGCTTGATTGAATTGTTATGCGGCAAAGTACCAGACACCACAACAGCCGTGCGCGTCAGCGCACCCGGCCAAGCCACCGAAGGACCAGAGGCGAAACCGCGACGCAAGCCATGGGCGTTGTCCGAAGGCCAAACCAGCGCCAGTACAAGCGAACCATAATGCTGGATGTGATGCGGCCGATCCGATTGCAGCACGAACAAACTCCCCTGCCCTACAGCCGCATAACGCCTGAATTAAGCTGAGCCGCGAAGCGGCTTCGGCTTGAATGAATTGTTAGGCCGCGCACTAGAAGCATGCGCCTGCCCACGAACAGCCGACGAAGATAACCGCGTACAGAGCTAACACAAGGCCCGCAATCAGATAGCCCGCTGCGAGCAGCAGCCGAGCCAGAAGCGTGGATTGCATGTAACGGGCGATGCCAATCGCGCCGACCAAGGGCAAAGCCAGGAGAGCAAGAAGCGTGTACCTCTCTGCGGGCGTGCCATAGAGGTTGAAGCGCGGCAGCACCAGGACCGCCGCGACCAAGAGAAGTGGGCAGGTAAGCAGCCAAACTGCGAGATGCGGCTTTCTTGACCTTGCGGCCATGTCCATAAGCGGCCTAACGCCTGAATTAAGCCGACCCGCGAAGCGGGTTCGGCTTGAATGAATTGTTAGGCCTCGCTGCGCAATACGCGCGGCAGCAGACCCGAAGCGAGGAACAATAAGGTGATCTGCCCAGCGCCGCAAAGGGTCAGCCAGGCGAGTGGGGTGAAAGGGCGTGAGAAGAACGTGGGCCAGGTCTCGTACATAGGGCCGACGGAGAGCGACGCGGGAAGTGACACAGCCGCCAGCACAATGTCGGGCAAGAGATGCTCCTGAGCGGAGTGAAGAAGGCGCACGTCTACGTACCAAGCCCATGCTGCGGCCAAAGCAACAATGACGCCGTATGCGATTGCAACTCGTCGGGGTGCTGTCATGCGAGGCCTAATGCCTGAATTAAGCCGTGCCGCGAAGCGGCATCGGCTTGAATGAATTGTTAGAGCCCACCAAGCCAAGGCTCCAGCTTTGGAAAAGCTACCGAAAACGCAGCGTGCCAGTTGTCCCCCGGACCAAACCCATTTGGATCAAACTTGACGACAGGATTGTCTGGCTCGGCCAAGTCTATGCAGTAGTGGATGGCGCAGCCAACGTGGAGGATGGGAAGTAAGCTCTTGGGCCAAGCCCAGCCAGGATCTTCAGGGTCTGGCTCATTGAAGATGCGGTAGAGGCTTATAGCCGTGTCGCCTTGGTCCGTCAGATGGCCGGAACCCAAGCCGAGCAAGCCATAGTCCGGCCCGAAGCCACCATTTCCACGTTTTGCATAAAGCCCAATGAGCGCGGATGGGAGGGAGTAGCCAACCGTACTCTCAACTTCAGCGATCTCTTCATTTGTCGGTGCCGGGAATCTCACGTGGGCTCTAACGCCTGAATTAAGCCGAGCCGTGAAGCGGCATCGGCTTGAATGAATTGTTAGGGCTGCAGGCAATAGTCACTTCTTTCGCCTGATCTCGTCGACAATCACCCCAGCCAGAGCACCGCCCGCGCCAAACACGACAAAGAGTGGAACGCCAATTGCGCCACCCAACGCAGCTATCCCAGCGCCTTGCCCAGAAAGAGTTAGTGCAGCGACTGCTGCAGCCATAGCCATACGTGCGGGGAGCCCACGTTCCTCCCAGCCAACACGCTTCAACTCTTTCCAAGCAACTTGAAGGATCGGCGCCAGAACCTTCTTGTCCGTGGAAGCCACTATTGCGGCCTTAGCTTTCTGTAGAGCAGGCGCTTTACTGGCTCTTATATCAAGCATTGTCTGCGCCCAGACTCTGAGAGCGTCAAGGTTTTCTGGCTTTGTGGCTACCACGATTGCCTGGCCAATCTCTTTGGTCTGATCTGGCTTTCTCATGTGCCCCCTTTATGCACCAGTGCAGCTCTAACGCCTGAATTAAGCCGACTTGTGTAGTGGAGGCAAAAGCGTGGCAAGCTTTTTCTGCCACGCTTTTGCTGTAACGAAACAAGTTCGGCTTGAATGAATTGTTAGCCACCTCTCTGCGGCGGCCCTAGCTGTATGAAGATTTTATTCTGTAATAGGCGAAGGCAACTATAGCGGCCACTCCTATTACGAGAAGGGCTTGAATTGCTCGCAATTTTCTTGTGCCCTCAAGTTCCTTTGTCTTCTTTGTCGCGTATGCACTTATCCAAGCCATGATGATGGCCCAGATAACAACTGCCAAAATGTTTCCCACGTGCTCCCCCTTGGGACTGCGGATGGTCTGGTGAGGCGGCTAACTACTAGTAGACCCCAAGCTGGGGCGTATGCCGCATCTTCTGCCGGCGATTCGAACTGGTCAATCGGGAAATTCCTACGTTGATTGAAGACGTTACTGATTGTCCTGGAAAATGCTGCTGGTCAGGATGGCGATGGATGGAGGGCATGGAGGCCCTGCGATGTCATATGACGAGCTGCATACCCCGATAAAAGACGCGCAGCAGGTCCGGCCGAGGCCACGCATGCTGGAACAGGTCCGCGCGCGGTTGCGCGTCAAGCATTACAGCCTGCGCACCGAGCAGGCGTATCTGGGCTGGATTCGCCGGTATATCCGCGAACATGGCATGCGCCATCCTGCGCAGCTGGACGGGGCACATGTTGAGACTTTCCTGACCCGGCTGGCTACGCGCGACCATGTGGCAGCCAGCACCCAGAACCAGGCACTGTCGGCACTGCTGTTCCTGTACCGGGAAGTGCTGGCCATCGATCTGCCCTGGATGGAGAACGTCGTGCGGGCCAAGGCTCCAAGGCGGTTGCCGGTGGTGCTCTCGCAGACGCAGGTCCGCCAACTGCTGGGACAGCTGTCAGGTCGTGAGGCGTTGATGGCCGGGTTGCTCTATGGCGCCGGCCTGCGGCTGATGGAATGCATCCGCCTACGGGTAAAGGACGTGAATCTGGCGCGCAACATGCTGCTGGTGCGCGATGGCAAGGGCGGCAAGGACCGGGTGACGGTACTGCCGGGAACGCTACGGCCCGTGCTTGAACGGCAGTTGCAGGACACGCGCCTGCTCCATGCACGCGACCTGGCGGTGGGGCTTGGAAGGGTGCATCTGCCGCATGCGCTGGCGCGCAAATATCCCAACGCGGCACAGGAGCTGGCCTGGCAATACGTGTTCCCCGCCACGCGCATTTCAGAAGACCCGCGCGATGGGGTGCGCAAGCGACATCACATCGATGAAAAGGTGCTGCAGCGCGCAGTCCGTCGCGCAGCGATCGGCCTGGGCCTGGACCAGCCGGTCACGCCGCACACCCTGCGCCATTGCTTCGCCACGCACCTGTTGGAAACAGGTGCCGACATCCGCACCGTGCAGGAACTGCTCGGCCACAAGGACGTGACCACCACGCAGATCTACACGCACGTGTTGAACCGGGGCGTCCATGGCGTGCTCAGTCCATTGGACCGCTGACGTCGATGGTGCCGCACACCTGGCCGCAAGATCTCCCCGGGTGCGGTCTTTGGCCTTACCCGGGCTACGTGCTGATGCATGGCCGTTGTAGGAGCGGCCCATGGCCGCGATGAGGTGTCCCCGGTAAAGCCTTTCGGCCATGGGCCACTTCTACACACAGGTCCTTCTCGCCGCCTTTCCGGTTTGGCCGTTGCCTGGAGGCGAAGGATCAGTGCGCCTGACTGGCCGCCCAGTCCTGGGCCTGTTGCATCACGCGCAGGACGTTGCCGCCCCAGATATCGGCGATCTGCTGTTCGGTATAACCCTTGCGCAACAGCCAGGCGGTGATCTTGGGCAGGTCCGACACATCCTCCATGCCGGCCACGCCACCGCCGCCATCCCAGTCCATGCCAATGCCGACATGCTCGGGGCCGATGAGCTTGAGCGTGTGGTCGAAGTGGGCCAGGAAATCATCCAGCGTGGCCTTGCGGACCGGGTACTTGGCATCGAGCGCCTTCAGGTCGGCGGTGAGCTTGGCGCCGTCGGCGACTTTCATGTGTTCCCAGTCGCCGTACTTGCCCATCAGCGCGCCTTCGGCGGCCTTGCGCTCGGGGCTGGCACCGTTGTCGATCAGGTAGCCGCTATAGGAATTCATCTGGATCACGCCGCCATGCGCGGCCAGCACCTTCAAGCGGGCATCGTCGATATTGCGCGGATGGTCGTGCACGGCGCGTGCGCCGCTGTGCGAAAGCAGGATCGGCACCGGCGACATAGCGATCAACTGGTCGAACACGTCATCGGACGCATGCGACTGGTCGATGACGATGCCGAGCTTCTGCGCCTGCTGCACCAACGCCTTGCCGGCCGGGCTCAGCCCGTGCCATTCCGGACCCTTGGGGTCGGTGGCCGAGTCGGCAAACTCGTTGTTGAGAAAGTGCGCCGTGCTCATCAGGCGCAGGCCCTGCTTGTAATAGAACGACAGCAGCGAGGGATCGGCGACCAGCGGGCTGGCGTTCTCCATGCTGATGTAGACGATGCGCTTGCCTTCGGCCTTGATTCGCGCTGCATCGGCGGGGGTCGTGGCTTCCTCGAACGTGTCGGGGTGCGCGGCCAGCAGCTGATGGATCACCGACAGGCGCTGCAGGCCGTCATCACGATCGTCCAGGTGGGCCTTCTCGCTGCGGTCGCCCTGGCCGGTGTACACGGCCCAGAAGCCGCCATCCAGCGCACCCTGCACCATCCGCGGGTAGTCCACCTGCGACAGCAGGTTGCCCGGGTGCGCGGCTAGGATGTCGAAGTCGGCACGTTCGAAATTGGCCGGCGTGTCCAGGTGCGAATCCAGGGTCACCAGTTTTTTCTGCAGGGCTGTGGCGCGGGCCAGCTCCTGCGGGGTGAACTCGACGGCACCGGCAACGGCCGGCGCGGCCAGCAGCAGCGCAAGCGAAAGACTCAAAGCGCGACGTTTCATATGGTCTCGGATCGCAAGTGGGAGGGGAGGATGCACGGCCCGATCATAGCCGCGCCGCCGGCCGGGATCAGAACCTGCTCGTCGGTGTGAACCGCGTTCCACTCCGGCCCCGGGCGCAGCATCGCAACAGGCCCGACGTTGTCGAAGTTCTCACCTCCTCACACGTCGTGTTGCGCCATCTGGCACTTGGTGCTTCACTCCGGTACCGCTTGTCAGTCCCCTATCTGCCAAGACCGCACCGCTGCATGAGGATCCCCCGCCACATGAGCCCTGCCCGTTCCACTCCGCTGCTGCTGGCCGCCTGCATGGCGTTGCCGGCGTGTTCGCATGCCCTACGCGCCACGTCTTCCAAGGAGGAGCCCGCCATGACCACCGCCGCACCCGCTTCCATCGCATCACCCAGGCTCGACGCACCGCAGGCCCTGCAACGCGTGCTGGATCTGATCGACGACAGCCACGGCCTGGCCGACCTGACACCCGCGCACATCAGCCAGGTGATGGGAATCCCGATGGAGACCGCACGCGATGGCAGCGCGCGCTACGGCTTCGGCGAGGCCCTCGACACCCAGTGGACCTACGGCGTGGGGCTGGATGCGACGACGCCGGATGCGTCCAGGTTCGAATTCGCCTTCAATCCCTCGCAGGCCGACGCGCCGATGACGCCGATCTGCCAGATGGACTACGACGCCTTCACCGCCAAGCTGGAAGCGATGGGGTTCACCCGCACCCCGTATCGCGCCGAGCACGGGCGCTTCGTCAAGGAATGGTTCGACAAGCCCGGCCTGCGCGTCAGCGTCTATCCGCAGGGCGAGACCGCCGAGGCCGCCGCGCACCGCTGCGTACGCATGGTGACCATCCCTTAAAGGCCAAGGAGTGCCGACATGCCATTGACCAAGGAAGCCCAGGCGCTGGTGGATGAATTCGCCAAGCAGCCCGGCGTGAGCGCCGACCACGCCGCCAACCTCACCCATGTCATCAACGGTTCGCCTGCGCTGGTGAGCCAGATCAACGATGCCGTCAAGGCGGGGCACCTCAAGCACATCGTGCCGCTGCCGGTCGGCACCAACGCCGGCGGTGAGTACGACGGCAGCGCCAAGGAAATGCGCCTGCCGCTGTCGGTGCTGGCCACGCCGCACGCCGGCACGCCGTTCGACGCCGCCGAGCCGACCTTCGTGCTGGGCCATGAGCTGCAGCACGGCTTCAACAATGCCGCGACCAGCAAGGCCACCCAGGACTTCATCGATGACGCGAAGAAAGTCGCCGAAAGCAAGGGCGCGACGCATGACTACACGCCCGTGCTGGGGAACCTGATCGCCGCCAACCGCCGTGACGAAGCTGGCGCCGAAGTGGCCGGCTGGAATGCGCTGGTCGGCATGGTCCAGACCGGCAAGCCCGCCGCCACGCTGGAAGACGTCTACACCGCCAGTCCGTTCCGAGCGGCCGACTTCATCGATCGCGCCGGTACGCCGCCCAACTACACCTACACCGCCAAGCCCAACCTCAGCCTGGATGCGGACCTGCACCTGCAGCCAACCGCGCACAACGTGGAAGGCATGGGCAAGAACTACTTCGACCATTCCCCGGCTGAGACCGGACTGGGCCACAACGGCAACTCGGACTATGCGAACTATTACGGGTCGTGGGGCGTCGGCCTGATCGTGCAGTCCGAACGTGCCTACGGCGATGGCAAGGCTTCGCTGCAGATGAACCTGCAGCAGCTGCACCTGAGCGAAGACCTGATGGAACAGAACGGCATCAACCTGGGTCGCAACACCAGCGCCATGCCGTACCAGGACACCAGCACCACGCCACCGACCGCGCACCATTTCGACCACACCGCGAGTACCTTCACCCACGTACCGATCGTGTTCCAGGGCGCGGCCGCGCCCGATGGATCACCGACGCGCTTGGCACCGGACCAGGCGGGCCATCCGGACCACCCGTTGTTCAAGCAGATCGAAGCGGGCGTGACTGCACAGGGCTATGCGCGGGGCGAAGATGCCAGCCGCATGAGCCACAGCTTGCTGGTCCTGGCGAAGGAACAGGGCTTCCATCGTGTCGACCACGTGATGCTGGGGCGCGGCACCAGCGCCGGGGGCGGCCCGAACATCTTCCTGGTGGAAGGCAACCTGCAGGACCCCGGCCAGCGCCGGGCGTCGATGGATGCCGGCCTGGCCATGCAGACCCCGCAGGCCGATTCCCTGCAGCGGGTGGATGCGATCAACCAGGCCCGCGATCCCGCCTCCACCACGCAGGCGCAGCCCACGCAGGAGCCGCAGCGCGTCACGCTGTAGCGCAACGCCCGCGGACACGCCGCCGCGCCTCCGCGTCAGTCTGGCGCGCGACGCGGGGCCGTGCTTTCCGGCGCCGCCCCGCGCTGTCCACGCAGCTCACGCCATGCGCAGAACAGGGGCAACGCGAAGATCGCCATCAACACCAGGGCGAGCAACAACACGCCCGCGGCGGGCAGCAGCAACGCCACCGCCGCCGCAACCATCAGCACCAGTAGGCCGGTGATGCGCCGGCGACCGGTGAACCAGGCGCCCAGCGCCAGCAGCGCGCAGTCGGCCGCAACCAGCAGTCCTTCCACATGGGTCAATGGCTCGGTGCCGTTGACGCGTGGCTGGGTCAGCACCATCGGCGCCAGGACCATGCCCAGGACCGCGAACACCAGCACCAGGCTGGCGACGAAGTCGGACAGGCCGAACAGCGCGCGGGTGAGTCTGCTGCCCGCCGCGCGCGCCGTGCTCATCAGAACACCCGGCAGAACACGGCTTTGAGGTAGCGCGATTCCTGCACGTGGGCCATGAACGGATGATCGGGGCCGGCGCCGGAGACTTTCAGGA
The DNA here is from genome assembly GCF_027498035.1 of Pseudoxanthomonas sp. Taxonomy (NCBI): domain Bacteria; kingdom Pseudomonadati; phylum Pseudomonadota; class Gammaproteobacteria; order Lysobacterales; family Lysobacteraceae; genus Pseudoxanthomonas; species Pseudoxanthomonas sp. Next base: position 2,948,206 of record NZ_CP114978.1, on the reverse strand, counting down.
TCTGGATGGTGCGGCCGGAGAAGTAGGCCGCGCGACGCAGCATGTCCAGGAACTCATGTTCGGCCACCAACCCGGTGCACGAGAACGTGGCGAACAGGCCGCCGGGCTTGACCACGCCCAGCGCCAGCTTGTTCATGTCCAGGTACTTCTTCAGCGCCGGGATCACCTGCTCGCGGTCGCGGGTCATCTTGGCCGGGTCCAGGATCACCATGTCGTAGCTTTCGCCACGCGCAGCGGCATCGCGCAGGTACGGGAAGATGTCGGCCTGGACGAACTTGGGCCGCACGCCGTTGAGCCTGGCATTGCCCTTGGCGATGGCGATCACGTCTTCGTCGATATCCACGCCGACCACTTCACTGGCGCCGCGCGCGGCCGCGTACACCGCGAAACCGCCAGTGTTGCAGCACAGGTCCAGCACGGTCTTGCCGGCGGCCAGCTGGCTGAGCCACTGGCGGTTCTCGCGCTGGTCGGCGAAGAAGCCGGTCTTGTGCGCGCCGGCCGGGTCGGCGCGGAACTTCACGCCGTATTCGGTGATGACTTCGGCCTCGGTGCCCGAGGTGCTGTGGAAATCGAAGCTCTCCTGCTTCTGCACGTGTTCTTCGGCGAACACATGGAAGCGGCAGCCCGGGAACTGCAGGCGCAGCGCCTCGAACACCCACTCGCGGTGGCGGAACATGCCGGCGGCGAAGAACTCGACCACGATCAGGTCGCCATAACGATCCACCACCAGGCCAGACAGGCCGTCGCCTTCGCTGTGGACCACGCGCCAGGCGTCGGACACGTCATCCAGCTTGAGCACGTCGCGGCGCAGCGACACCGCCTGGGCGATCTTGTCGTTGAACCAGGCCTGGTCCACCTGCACGTCCGGATCGGTTTCCAGGATGCGCACGGCGATGCGCGAATGGCCGTTGTAGAAACCGCGGCCCACCCAGGCGTTGTCCACGCCGAACACGTCGACGATGGTGCCGGGCTTGGGCTTCTGCGGCGGCTTGTCCACCAGTTTCTGGAAGATCCAAGGGTGGCTGGAACGCCAGGCGTTCTTCAGGCGGACGGCGGGGTTGGGCATGTTCATGCGCCTATTGTAGAAGGCCGCGCGCGATTTGATGCTTTCCGCGGCAACCATTGCTGCGGCACGACGACTGCAACACAGCAACCCGCGCCATACGGGTGCGCAGCTTTGCCCTGCCACGCGTTAGCCGCGACAATGGCGTGCTTGGCTGCTCACGGCCCCGCCTGCGGCAAGGAACACGCCGGAGGCCCGGCCTTGATGCCAGCGGCACGTTCGATGGGCAGCCCCCCGATTCGCCCACCGGCGTGCGCCGCGCTTCACATTCCCGCGTCCCCGCATCCGCAAGAGAGACAGATCCCGCATGTCCAACACGCCCAAGATCATCTACACGCTGACTGACGAAGCCCCGTTCCTGGCGACCCAGTCGCTGCTGCCCATCGTCGATGCCTACACCGACACCGCCGGCATCGTGGTCGAGACCCGCGACATCTCGCTGGCTGGCCGCATCCTGGCCCAGTTCCCGGACCTGTTGAGCGCCGGGCAGAAAGTTGCCGACGACCTGACCGAGTTGGGCGAGCTGGCGACCACGCCGGAAGCCAACATCATCAAGCTGCCCAACATTTCCGCATCGGTGCCGCAGCTGAAAGCCGCCATCAAGGAACTGCAGGACCAGGGCTACCCGCTGCCGGCCTACCCGGACGCGCCGGCCACCGATGCCGAGCAGGACATCAAGACCCGCTACGACCGGACCAAGGGCAGCGCGGTCAACCCGGTGCTGCGCGAAGGCAATTCCGACCGCCGCGCGCCGCTGTCGGTCAAGAACTACGCCCGCAAGCACCCGCACCGCATGGGCAAGTGGTCGACCGACTCCAGGACCCACGTGTCGCACATGGAATCGGGTGATTTCTTCGGCAGCGAAAAGTCGGTGACGGTGGCCGAGGCTGGCGCGCTGAAGATCAGCTTCGTCGGCAACGATGGCAGCACCACCGTGCTCAAGGACAAGGTGGCGGTGAAAGCCGGTGAGATCGTCGATGCCGCGGTGTTGAGCAAGAAGGCGCTGGCCAGCTTCATCGATGCGCAGATCATCGATGCCAAGGCGCAGGGCGTGCTGTTTTCGGTGCACCTGAAGGCCACGATGATGAAGGTCTCCGACCCGGTGCTGTTCGGCATCGTGGTGGGCGAGTTCTACAAGGACGTGCTGGCCAAGCACGGCGCAGTGCTCAAGTCGGTCGGCTTCAACCCCAACAACGGCATCGGCGACCTGTATGCGGTGATCGCCAAGCTGCCGGCCGAGCAGGCCGAGGCGATCAAGGCCGACGTCGATGCCGAATACGCCAAGCGCCCGGCACTGGCGATGGTCAACTCGGACAAGGGCATCACCAGCCTGCACGTGCCGTCGGACGTGATCATCGATGCCTCGATGCCGGCGATGATCCGCGACAGCGGCAAGATGTGGAACGCCAAGGGCGAGCTGCAGGACACCAAGGCGGTGATCCCGGACCGCTGCTACGCCGGCGTGTACCAGGCCACCATCGATGATTGCCGTGCCAACGGCGCGTTCGACCCGGCCACCATGGGCTCGGTGCCCAACGTCGGCCTGATGGCGCAGAAGGCCGAGGAATACGGCAGCCACGACAAGACCTTCCAGATCGTCGGCGACGGCAAGGTCGTCGTCACCGATGCGGCGGGTGCAACCGTGTTCGAACACGCCGTGGAAGAAGGCGACCTGTGGCGCATGTGCCAGGTCAAGGACGCGCCGATCCAGGACTGGGTCAAGCTGGCCGTGACCCGCGCCCGCCTGAGCGCGACCCCGGCCGTGTTCTGGCTGGACAGCGCGCGTGCCCACGACGCGCAGGTGATCGCCAAGGTCCAGGCCTACCTGAATGACCACGACACCACCGGCCTGGATATCCGCATCCTGCCGCCGCTGGAAGCCACCAAGTTCTCGCTGGAGCGCATCCGCAAGGGCCAGGACACCATCTCGGTGACCGGCAACGTGCTGCGCGACTACCTGACCGACCTGTTCCCGATCATGGAGCTGGGCACCAGCGCCAAGATGCTGTCGATCGTGCCGCTGATGGCCGGCGGCGGGCTGTTCGAAACCGGTGCCGGCGGTTCGGCGCCCAAGCACGTGCAGCAGTTCGTCGAAGAGGGCTACCTGCGCTGGGATTCGCTGGGTGAGTTCCTGGCCCTGGCCGCCTCGCTGGAACACCTGGGCCAGACCTACGACAACGCCGCCGCCGCCACGCTGGCCAAGGCGCTGGACGTGGCCAACGGCAAGTTCCTGGACAGCGACAAGTCCCCGGCCCGCAAGGTCGGCGAGATCGACAACCGCGGCAGCCACTTCTACCTGGCCTTGTACTGGGCCCAGGCGCTGGCCGCGCAGGACGACAACGCCGCACTGAAGGCCAAGTTCGCCCCGCTGGCCAAGGCGCTGACCGACAACGAAGCCACCATCGTGGCCGAGCTCAACGGTGCCCAGGGCCAGCCGCAGGACATCGGCGGCTATTACCACCCGGACCTGGCCAAGGTCGGTGCCGCGATGCGTCCCAGCAAGACCTTCAACGACGCGCTGGCGCTGCTGGGCAAGTAAGCCCACCGCCGCGATGAAGCAACGGGCCCGCTTTCGCAAGGAAGCGGGCCCGTTCTCATTCTGGGCTGCCCGCACTACATCGCGATCGACGGCCTGGCGGGGATGGACTTGGCCAACGCGCGTCGCGCCGGAATCATCGATCCGCACATACGGGCCTCGCTCGACAAACCCTGCCAACCATCACCGCGGTATGTCGTGCCGGTGACAATCCCGACAGTGACGCGGATGTTGTCGTGTCCGTAAACATCGAACACCTCACACCTGTTCAACGCGATCATCCTTGCATTCACGGAACTGCGTGCTGCATCACCCACAGCGCGTTGGCGGCCGCCTAGATTCATGACATCGACGGTCGCCAGGGGGGTGACCGGCATCATGCAGTGCGTGGTGCGATGAGGAACTGTCGCATGACCAAGGTATTGATCCTCGGATCGGACCTTCACGGCGAGCTCGACTTGCTGCAACGGTTGCAGGCCACGGCTGGCATGCAGTCTCCAGCTTTGCAGTTGTCCCATGACTTCGCCGATTGCGACCTGCTGGTGGTCCGGGACGATGCCATGCTGCGCAGTGCGGCACAGCGCATCGTCGCCAACCATCCCTGGCTGCCGATGTGGTCGCTGCGCGAGGACGGCACGCTCTGTGACGCCTTGCACCAGCCGCCCGCGCCATTGGCCGATGCGCAGGTGCAGGAGACCCTGCAACGCCTGCAGGCCATCGCCGCACCAGGCGCGACGGCCATGCCTGTCGTTGCCCCCGACACGCCAGCCGAAGATCCCTCGCCCCTGAGCGAGGCATTGCGCGCGCGCCTGCTGCAGGCCGGTACGGTGGCCGCACTGTCGCTGGACGGACACGATGTCCTGCTGCTGGATTTCCGCCGGCTGCTGGCCCTCGTGCCGCCCGGCGCGACGGGCCTCGACGAACCACCAGCCCAGTTGCTCAGCCGGACATTCGAAAAGCTCGCGCTGCGCACGCTGCCGGCGCCGCGCTATTCGGCACTGTTTGTCGAACTCCACAGCGTCGCCCTGATTCCCCTGCTGTGGCAGGCCGGGTTGCGCATGACCACGACACCGCTGTTGCTGGCGCCGATGGAGGAAAACCACCGCCTGCGCCTACAGCGCTGGCCGGACTTCCGCGTGCTGGCCCATCGTCACGACGACTTCCGCCTGTGCTCGTTGTTGCTGCGCCGTGCCTGCACGGCGATGGAAGCCAGCCATGCCCTCGGCGTGGACCCAGGCGCGGTCCGCGCTTTCTTCAACGCCGCCTGGCTGTCCGGCTACGCCCAGGTGGAAGCTGAAACCGCGGTGGAGCCAACGCCACCGCCCACCCGCCACCGTGGCCCCGGCGCCCTGTTGGCCAGCATGTGGCGCGGCGTGCGTCGCACAAGAGGAGGTTGAACGTGCGGGAGCACAAGATCGTGGTGCTGGGGTCGATGGGCGCGGGCAAGTCCACGCTGGTACGAACCGTGGCCAATGGCCGGGTCGTGGACACCGACGTGCACAACACCGACGCCAGCCTGACCAAGGCGCTGACCACCGTGGCGATGGACTACGCCGATGTCGACCTTCCCAATGGCGACCGGCTGCGCCTGGTCGGCACGCCGGGGCAGGCGCGCTTCGAGTTCATCTGGCCGATCCTGCTGACCGGCGCGGCCGGGATCGTGGTGCTGGTCGATGGCGCCAGCGACCAGGCCGCGGCCCATTTCGATACGTACCTCGATGCGCTGGCAGCCCACGCGCCCCAGGTGCCGACCGTGGTCGGCATCTCGCGCCTGGATCTGAAGCCCGATGCCAGCCTTGACCCCTTCCATGGGCGCCTTGAGCAACGCGGCCGGCCGCTGCCGGTGCTGCCGCTGGACGCACGCGAAGTCGACCAGATCCTGATGGTGATGGATGTGCTGATGAGTGAGATCGAATCCACCGAACTGGTCGGCCGCCATGATTGATGGATTGCCCGCGCAGCAGCGCGACCTGGTCCAGGCACACCTGCAGGCCTTCGCCAGCGAGGTCGGCGGCGTGCGCAGCGCGGTGGTCGCCAGCGTGGACGGCTTTGCCATCGCGGTCGCCAATGGCGCGCCCGGCAGCGGCGAACGCCTGGCGGCGATGACCAGTTCGATGCTGGCCCTGGCCGCGGCGGTCGGGCGCGAGCTGGCGCTGGGCGAGCTGGAATCACTGATGGCCGAAGCCAGCGCAGGCAAGGTCCTGATGCTGGCCATCCCGGCCCCGGTCCCGCTGCTGCTGATGGCGGCCTGCGAGCGCCGGATCCTCACCGGCAACGTGCTGTGGGCCGCCCGCGCCTGCAGCCGGCGCATCGCCGACGACCTCCGAGGCACATGAGTTCCACCGCAAGTCCCGCTTCATGTTCCACCCATGTCCCACCACCCAACCACAAAGAGGTTTCCCGTGGCCAATCTGAAAGACTCCCTCGACACTCTGATGAGCCTGGACGGCGCTCAGGCCGTTGCCCTGGTCGACTACACCAGCGGCATGCTGCTGGGTTCGGCCGGCGGCGGCATCGATCTGGAGCTGGCCGCGGCCGGCAACACCGAGGTCATCCGCGCCAAGATGAAGACCGCCAGCTCGCTCAACCTCAATGACAACATCGAGGACATCCTGATCTCGCTGGGCAAGGCGTACCACATCATGCGTCCGGTCGCGGCCTCGCCAGGCCTGTTCTTCTACCTGGTGCTGGACCGCACGCGCTCCAACCTCGCGATGGCGCGGCGTTCCGTACTCGACGTCGAATCCAAGCTGGAGATGTAGCAGGCCACGCGCGTCGGTCGACCAGCCAGCCATCGTGCTGGCTGGTGCCGCCGCGACCCGATGGTGTCACCGCAAGCGACAGCCTCCCGGCGCGCACCACGCAGGCGCAGGCTGCTCGGCTTCATTCGCCGGGACGACTGACCATCGTGGCGGATCAGGTCTTTCCGGGCTTGCGTGCCGCGCGTTTTGCCACGGCTTTCTTCGCTGCCACCTTCTTCGGTTTCGGCATCGGCAGCGCATCGGCGGTGGCCCGCAGCAGGCGCTGCAGGGCATCGGTGTCTTCCAGCGCATCAGCCAGCAGGTAATGCGGCTTGGCACCGGGATAGGGCGGCTGTTCGATGACTTCGTGCAGCAGCGCCAGCCCGGCCGCGGTGGGTTTGAGGAAGACCTGGTTGTCACAGACCAGCGCGACCACCTTGCCGTCCAGGTACAGGGCGTATTCGCCGAACATCTTCTTCGATTCCAGCACCGCGCCGAGCGCGGACTGGGCATGCACGTAAGCGATGAAATCCGGATCGGTGGCCATCTAGGGAACTCCGTTGCGTCCATGCGCACGATACCCGGCACGCGTCTCCAGGCGTGCGACCCAGGCCGCGACCGCCGGCAGGTCCGGGCGCGCCATCGGCGTCATCAGCCAGCGATTGGCCGACAGGCCCAGCACGATGTCGGCCAGGGTGAAGTCGCTTCCGGCGACATACGCAGCGGTGTGCGCCAACTGCGCATCCAGCAGCGTCATCAGCCGATTCCACCCGGCGATGCTGGCCTCGGTGGCGGCCGCGTCCTGATAGGCGGGGCTGCGTCGTACCAGCGCCATGAACGCCGGCCGCCAGGTGGTGTTGAGCTCGGTGGCCTGCCAGTCCATCCACTGCTCCACGCGCGCACGCGCCAGGGGATCGGCCGGCAGCAGATCGTGGCGTTGTTCGCGCGCGGCCAGGTAGCGGCAGATCGTGTTGGATTCCCACAGCACAGCGTCGCCGTCGATCAGCACCGGCACCAGGCCGTTGGGGTTGAGCGCCCGCAGCCGCGCCCCGTCGCCGGGCGCATCCAGTGGGTCGTGCAGGAGCGGCAGCGCCAGTTCCTCGCACAGCCACAGGACCTTGCGCACGTTGATCGAGGTGGGTTTTCCGAGCAGTGTCAGCACCGGGCGCTCACGCGTTGGCCACGTGCCAGCACACGCCGGCCAGGTCGATCATGTGGACTTCGCGGCCCCACGGAAAATCGGTCGGCGTGCCCAGCCGGAAGCCCGGGAAGCGCTGCTCCAGCCCACGCGCCTGCATCACCCGCCACCAGGCATCCACATCGGCCACGCAGATCCGCAGCATCAGGTTGTGGGCGAAGTGATCGTCGTGGAAATCCTGCAGGATGAATTCCACCGCGCCGCTGCGGAACCCGCAGACATCGCCCACGTCCCAGGCTTCGACGAAATCCAGCGCGGCGAACAACGCGCGGCTGGCGGCATAGTCCGCGCCGCCCGGCACGAACGGCTGCAGCGACTTCAAGGTGGTCTCATCCATCACAGGCTCCTCAGGGAGTGGGCAGCGGAATCCCGGCGGCATCCTTGACCGTGCGCAGGACGAAGCTGGAATTGACGTCGGCCACGCCAGAGGCGGCCAACAGCTTGTCCAGCAGGAAACGCGAAAAGTGGTCCAGGTCGCGCACCAGGATCTGCAGCAGGTAATCCATGTCGCCGGTCAGCGCGTGGCAGGCGACCACTTCGTCCCAACTGGTCACCGCGGCGGCGAAGCGGTCGATGGTCGGCTGGTCGTGGTGTTCCAGTTGCACGCGCACGAACGCCTGCAGGCCCAGCCCCAGCGCGCGGGCTTCCAGCCGCGCGCCGTAACTGCTGATCACCCCGGCCGCCTCCAGCCGCTGGGTACGGCGCAGGCAGGCCGACGGCGACAGGTTGATCTGCGCGGCCAGCTCGGCATTGCTGGCGCGGCCCTGCGTCTGCAACAGGGCCAGCAGCCGAAGATCCGTGCGATCCAGCGTGGGATTGGCGTCCATTTTCTGCGTCGCAACAAACAATGACGCAATTAGATTGCGCCGGACGGCGTACGCAGTGCAACTTTCGCAAGCCTGTTGCGCCGGGTTGCCGGTAGCGTGGCAGGCCTGTCCTGTCTTGTGGAAATCCGCATGAACGCCACCCCGCGCCGCGTCGAGAACCAGCTCACCGACAAGGGCTATGTGCCGGTCTACACGACCGAGGTGGTGGCCCAGCCGTGGGACAGCTACACCGACGCCGACCATGACACCTGGGGCCAGCTGTTCGAGCGCCAGCGCAGCCTGCTGCAGGGCCGCGCCTGCGACGAGTTCCTGGCCGCACAGGATGCGATGGGCATGATCGCGCACCAGATCCCGCGCTTCGACGACCTCAACGTCGTGCTGGGCGCAGCCACCGGCTGGCAGCTGGTCGGCGTGGAAGGCCTGCTGCCGGAACTGACCTTCTTCGAGCACCTGGCCAACAAGCGCTTCCCGGTGACCTGGTGGATCCGCAAGCCGGAGCAGATCGACTACATCGCCGAACCGGACCTGTTCCACGACCTGTTCGGCCATGTGCCGCTGCTGATGAACCCCAGGTTCTCCGACTACATGCAGGCCTACGGCCGCGGCGGGGTCAAGGCGCACGGCATCGGCCCGGAAGCACTGGTCAACCTGACCCGGCTGTACTGGTACACGGTGGAGTTCGGCCTGATCAGCACGCCGCAGGGGCTGCGCATCTACGGCAGTGGCATCGTCTCGTCCAAGGGCGAATCGCTGTACGCGCTGGAATCGAACGCACCCAACCGGATCGGTTTCGACCTGATGCGGGTCATGCGCACGCGCTACCGCATCGACGACTACCAGAAGACCTACTTCGTGATCGACAGTTTCGACCAGCTGATCGACGCCACCGCGCCCGACTTCACCCCGCTCTACGCCCAGCTGGAACACGCCGACGCCCTGCCCGCCGGCCGCGTGCAGGACAGCGACCAGGTGTTCCATCGCGGCACGGGTGAAGGTTGGGCCGAAGGTGGGGATGTCTGATCCGGTGCCGCATGGTCAGGGCAGTTCGACAACGGCCCTGGCCGGATACGCCAGCAGGATCACCAGGTCGTCCGTGCCCTGCTGCTGCAGCGCGTGGGTGCTGCCGGGGCGGGTGAGCAATGCATCGCCCGCAGCCACCTGGTACGGCTGGCCATCCAGCACGTACAGGCCATTGCCGCTGACGATGTAGTAGATCTCGTCCTTGTCGTGCAGGTGCAGGCCGATGCCAGCCCCCGGATGCAGCACGCGCTTGCGCAGCACGAACGGCAGGTCCCTGGCCTCGGCGAAGAACGGATAAGCCGTGGTCCGACCGGCGCCGGCATGTGGGCCGGGCTGTTCGATGGCGCGGTCGGTGGCGCGCTCCACCACCGAAGGCCGTGGCTGGTTGGCGCGACGATCAGCAGCATCGGCGGGGATGTCGCAGTCGATGTCGCGCACCAGCGCACTGCGCACGTCCTGGTCGACGGCCACCCAGCCACGCACCACCTGGCAGGCCATCGCGGTGGCACCGGCGACGCTGAAGTGGGTGCCGTCGGCCTTGTCCTGCTCAGGCACGAACAGGAAGTACGGGCGCGCGGCCTGCTCGCCCAGCGCGCGGACCCACGCCGATGCGCTGGCGTTGAGGTCGATCAGGGCGACCTGCTCGCGCGCGGCCAACTGCTGCATCGCGCGGGTGTACAGGCCGTGGGTGTCGAGCAGCGACCCGAAGTCGTACAGCAGCCGCGGTGGCGGCGTGACCAGCACCGGCGTGGCGCCCTTGTCACGGGCCAGGGCGATGTAGCGCAGCAGGAACGCCGGGTAATCGGTGTCCGGGGCGTCGTAACGGCTCGGGTCTTCGAACTTGGCGTCGTTATGGCCGAACTGGATCATCAACACGTCGCCGCGCTGCAGTTCGGCGGCGATGGCTTCGAGTCGTCCTTCGGCGATGAAGCTGCGGGCGCTGCGCCCCCCCCTTGGCATGGTTGCGGACCTGCCAGCGCTGCGGGTCCAGGTAGCTTTGCAGCACCTGGCCCCAGCCGGCCTGCGGGGCGCGATCGGGCCCGTATTCGGCCACAGTGGAATCGCCGGCAAGGAAGACGCGGCGGGGTTGGGCGTCAACCGGCAGCGCCCAGCCCAGCAGGAGGAACAGGCAGATCAGGATGCGCGGCATGGACGTGGCCTTTGCAGCGGAGAGGGCGCAGTACCGGCAGATCGGTGGCAAGCGATGAAGCCTGGCGCTTTCGCTCACCGTGCGGCTTCGCCCGTACCCCGCCCCCTCCTCTCCCGCGGGGAAGCGGGGCTTACAGCGATCTCAGCGCCCTGCGCGCAGGGCGCTGGAAATCACCGCGCCAACCAGCCGCCATCGACCGGCAGGATGGCGCCGTTGACGTAATCCGAAGCGCTGCTGGCCAGGAATACCGCGGCCCCGCCCAGGTCGTCCGGATTGCCCCAGCGACCGGCCGGGATGCGCTCCAGGATGGCGTTGTTGCGCGCGGCATCGGCACGCAGCAGCGCGGTGTTGTCGGTGTCCATGTAGCCCGGGGCGATGGCGTTGACGTTGATGCCCTTGCCGGCCCACTCGTTGGTCAGCAATTTGGTGATGCCGGCCAGACCGGACTTGCTGGCGGTGTAGGACGGCACCCGGATGCCGCCCTGGAAGGACAGCATCGAGGCCACGTTGATCACCTTGCCGTGCCCTTGCGCGATGAAGTGCCGGCCCACCGCCTGGGTCAGGAAGAACGTGCTTTTCAGGTTCACGTCCATCACCGCGTCCCAGTCGTCCTCGCTGAAATCGACCGCATCGGCGCGGCGGATGATGCCAGCGTTGTTGACCAGCACGTGCAGGCCACCCAAGGCCTTCAAGGTGTCGGCGACGATGCCGGCGATGGGCGCCAGGCTGCCCAGGTCGGCTTCGATGCTCAGGAAACGACGGCCGGCGGCGCGGACCTGTTCGCCGGTTTCGTCCGACGGCCGGCGTGCGACCGACACGATGTCCGCGCCGGCCTGGGCCAGGGCCACGGCGATGCCCTGCCCCAGGCCGACGTTGCCGCCGGTGACCAGGGCGACCTTGCCCTCAAGACTGAAAGGATTGCCTGCCATGCAGTGGCTCCGGGTTGGTTGCGGGCGGTTGAACGGGGACGCGTGGAACGCGGAACGCTGGCGTCACTTGAGCTGGCAGATGTCCAGCACGTGCATGTCGGTGTAGTCCAGGTTTTCGCCGCCCATCGCCCAGATGAAGGCGTAGTTGCTGGTGCCGGCGCCCATGTGGATGGACCACGGCGGCGAGACCACCGCCTCGTTGTTCTGGATGACGATGTGGCGCTGGGCCTGCGGCTCGCCCATGAAGTGGTAGACGCGATCGTTCGCGCCGAGGTCGAAGTAGAAATAGACCTCGCTGCGCCGATCGTGCAGGTGCGGCGGCATGGTGTTCCAGACGCTGCCCGGCTTCAGCACGGTCAGGCCCAGCAGCAGCTGCGAGGACTGGCAGGTGGCCGGCACGATGTACTGGTAGATGGTGCGCTCGTTGCTGGTTTCCAGCGCGCCGCGATCCAGCGCCACGGCGTCCTTGATCGACAGCTGCTTGGTCTCGAAGCGGGCGTGGGCCGGGGTCGAGGCCAGGTAGAACTGGGCCGGATTAGCGGCATCCTGCGAGGCGAACACGACGTCCTTGCTGCCCATGGCCACGTACAGGCCATCCTTCGGCCCCAGCGTGTAGACGGTGCCGTCGACGCTGACCGTGCCATCGCCGCCACCGACGTTGATGACGCCCAGTTCGCGCCGCTCCAGGAACGGGTGGCCGGCGGCCGAGGCCGGTTCGGTCTGGTCGGGCAGGCGCAGCGGCTCGGCGCCCGGGCTGACGCCGCCCAGGACGAAGCGCTCGTAGTGGGTGTACTTCAGGACCACCTTGCCGGCCGCGAACAGGCCGTCCAGCAGGTACAGGTCGCGCAGGGCGTCGTTGTCGACGCCTTCGATGGCGGCCGGATGGGTGGCGTAATGGGTCTTGCAGTACATGGCAGGCTCCGTGGCTGTGGGCGCCAACAGGGGGCGCTGACGTGATCGACCGGGCCAGTCTAACGATGATTGGCTACCGGTGTCATTTTGCGTTGCACGACCATGGCCGCAATGACCCTGATCTTTCGGGACTCAGTCGGTTTCCGGCGGCTGGCAGGAGTCGCGCACGACCAGGTGGGGACGCACGCTGGCAGCCGGCAGGGTGGTGACCGGCACATCGTCCGGCCGGATCAACATGGCTGCCGCGGTGCGGCCAGTGTCGCGCGTATTGCGCCGGACAGAGGTCAGCGGCGGCCACAGCCGCGAGGCCAGCGGGCTGTCGTCGAAGCCGACGATGGACAACTCGCGCGGCAGGATCATGCCGGCCCGCAGGGCGACCTTGTAGACGCCGGCCGCCATTTCGTCATTACCGGTGAAGATGGCGCTGGGGCGCTTGCCCTTGAGCAGCAACTTCTCGGCCGCGGCCACGCCGGATTCGAAGGTGTAGCCGGCTTCGACCACGCGCGCCTTGGGCAGCTCGATGCCGCGCCGGTTGAGCGCTTCCAGAAAGCCCGCGGTGCGCTCCTGACTGGAACGGTAGACGCTGGGGCCGGTGATCAGGCCGATGTCGCGGTGGCCCAGCGACAGCAGGTAGTCGGCGGCTTCGGTGGCGCCTTCGCGGTCGTGGGTGACCACCGTGGGCGAGCCCGAATCCAGCGGCAGCGACGCGATGCGCACGTAGCGACAGCCGATCTGGGCCAGCATGTCGGCCAGCGCCTGGTCCTCGGACGCGCGTGGCACCAGGATCACGCCATGCAGCTTCTGCTGCTGGACGAAGCGGCGCACGCCTTCGATGTAGCCGGGGCTGCGGGTGTCGCAGGGATGCACCACCAGCTCGTAGCTGGAACCGCGCAGCGCGTCGAGCGCACCGTTCTGCATGTCCACCACATACTGCGCCGTCGGGTTGTCGTAGACCATGCCGATCAGGAATGAGCGCCGGAAGGCCAGCGCGCGCGCCAGCGGGTCGGGCGAATAACCCACCTCGCGCATCAGTGCCTGGACCTTGTCGCGGGTGTCGGGCCGGACCAGTGGCGAATCGTTGATGATCCGGGACACGGTCTTCTTCGACACCCCGGACAGGCGCGCGATGTCGTTGATCGTCGCGACCCGGCCCGCAGGCAGGCTGGACGTGGGCGCTTCAGCTTTCTTGCGCGACATGACGGTCCCCGCTGCGAAAAGAAGGAAGTCTAGCGGGTCGGCGGTCAACCGCCGTTGGACCGGCCAGGCCGGCGCACCGGCCCGTGCCTCCTGCGTTGCGGCCGTGCAGGCCCGCGCCCGCCGCGCCTGCCCGTCGCGGGGTTCCCGCGGCCTGGCGCCGCTAGGCGCGCAGCAGCGCCGGCAGCCACATCGACAACTGCGGGAAGAACGTCACCGCCAGCAGCACCAGTAGCGCCGCCAGCCAGAACGGCCAGATCGTCCGCATGCTCTGGGCCACGCTGATCTCGCCGATGGCCGTGCCGATGAACAGCACCGACCCCACCGGCGGGGTGACCAGGCCGATGCCACCGGTCAGCACCAGCACCAGGCCGAAGTGGATCGGGTCGATGCCATAGGCCTTGGCCACTGGCAGGAAGATCGGCGTGCAGATCAGGATCATCGGCGCCAGGTCCATGAAGGTCCCCAGGATCAGCAGCATCACGATGATCATCAGCAGCACCATCGCCTTGCTGTGGGCGAAGGACTGCAGGAACTCGACCGCGCGCATCGGCACTTCCAGATAGGCCAGAAGCCAGCCGAACACCGCCGCGGTGGCGATCACGAACAGGATCACGCCGGTGGTGCGCGCCGCGTGGGTGACCGTGGCCAGGAAGGTGCGCCAGCCCAGTTGCCGGTACAGCAGCGCCGTCACCGCCAGCGCATAGACCACCGCCAGCGCGGCGCTTTCCACCGCGGTGAAGATCCCAGCGCGAATGCCGAAGAAGATCAGCCCGACCAAACCCAGGCCCGGCAGGGCCGACACCAGCCGCAGCATCACTGCGCGCATGCCCGGGAACGGCTCCACCCCATAGCCACGCTGGCGTGCCACCGCATAGCCGGTGACCATCATCGCGGCGGTCATCAACAGCGCCGGCACGATGCCCGCCGCGAACAGGTCGGCAATGGACAGCCCGCCGCCGGCCGCGGCCGAGAACAGGATCAGGTTGTGCGAAGGCGGCACCAGCAGTGCGACCAGTGCCGCGGTGATGCTGACGTTGACCGCGAAATCGCGGTCGTAACCGCGCTTGACCATCTGCGGGATCATGGTGCCGCCCACCGCCGAGACATCGGCAATGGCCGAACCGGACACGCCGCCGAAGAACAGCGAGGACAGCACGCTGACCTGGCCCAGGCCGCCACGCATGCGCCCGACCAGCGACGCGGCCAGCGCGATCAGCCGCTCGGAAATGCCACCACGCAGCATGATTTCACCGGCGAAGATGAAGAGCGGGATCGCAATCAACGCCGCCGAGCCGACCCCGGCCTGCACCTGCTGCACCAGGACCACCGTCGGCAGATCCAAGTACAGCAGCGCGGCCAATGCCGCCGCGCCCAGCGCATACCCGACCGGTACGCCAACCACCAGCAGCAGAATGAACACCCCGAACAACAATGCGATGCCCATGGTTCAGCCCTCCCCTTCGACGGCCGCCGGGCGCAGCGCCAGGACCAGCCGGTACAACCCGAACACCACCATCAGCGCACCGCCCAGGCACAGCGGCGCGTAGTTGATGCTCTGCGGCAGCGGTGCGCCGGCCGCCTTGATCGTCAGGCCGTCCAGCAGCAGCACCCCGCTCCACCACGCCAGTACCGCCCCCACGCCCACGATCACCAGCGGCCTGATCGCTTCCAGCACGGTGCGCAGGCCACCATGGGCGCGCTGGGCCAGCAGGAAGAAGCCGAAATGGCGGTTGTCGTGCACCCCGGCCGCGGCGCCCATCGACATGGCCGTGCTCAGCAGCAGCAGCGTCACCGGCTCGGTCCAGCTGGGCGAATCGTTGAGCACGTAGCGGGCAAAGACCTGCCAGCCCTGCACCACCACCAGGCCCAGCAACGCGGCGGCGGCGATGCCGATCACGCCGCTGGCCAGCCGGTCCAGCGCGCGGCCCACGCCGGCAACAGGCAACGGGAATGAAGCAACTTGAGTCTCGGACATTCGCATGGCGTCCTCAGGCGAAATCGCGGATGCGACGGTAGAGCGGCTCGATCCCGGGCATGGCCCGGTAGCGGGCCAGCAGCGGCGCGGTCGCGGCCCGAAAGGCCGGGGTATCCACGTCGTTGAACTTCACCCCGGCGGCGACCACCGCGGCCCGCGCCTGGTCTTCGGAGGCATCCCACAGCTGACGCATCACCGGCACCGAGGCGCGCGCGGTCTCGATCACCAGCGCACGGTCGTCCGGGCGCAGCGCCTCGAAGCTGCGGCGCGACATCAACAACACGTCCGGCGCGTAGGAGTGCTCGCTACGCGACCAGTAATGCGCGGCCTCGAAATGGCGACTGGAATGGAAGCTGCGGATGTTGTTCTCCGCGCCGTCGATCATCCGCGTTTCCATGCCCTGGAAGGTTTCGCCCAGCGACATCGGCGTGGGATTGGTGCTCAGCATCCGCATCAGTTCGATGAACATGTCCGAGGCGGCCACGCGCATCTTCAACCCGTGCAGGTCGTGCGGCTCGACCAGCGGCTTGTGCGTGTTGTAGAAGCAGCGCGCGCCGGAATCGTAGATCGCCAGGCCGACCAGATCGCGCGTTTCGAAGCCACGCAGCACCGCGTCGCCCACCCCGCCATCGATGGCCCGGCGCAGGTGCGCGACCGAATCGAAGACATACGGCAGGCACAGCGCACTGGTCAGCGGAAACGCGTTGTTGAGCGCACCGGCGTAGACCCGGGTGATGTCGATGGCACCGAAGCGCGCCATGTCGATCGCCTCGGCCTCGCGGCCCAGCTGGCCGGCGTAATACATGCGCAGGCGCAGGCGCCCGCCGGTCTGGCGCTCCAGGGTCTGGCCGATCCACTGCACCGCCTGCACGGTGGGGTAGTCGGCCACGTGGACGTCGCTGGCGGTCAGCAGCTGCCCGCCCCCGGTCCGGGTGATTGCCTGGCCCAGCCGTGGCAACGCGGCAAGCGCGCCCACAGTGGCACCGAGCATGGTCCTGCGAGTGATCATGGCGCCCTCCCGCGCGTTGTCACCCCATCGTGCGCAACGTTACGCGGCGATGGCCTTGCATGAAATTTCTGCGTATCCCTCGAACCGGATCAGCGCCTGCTGGCCGGCTTCGATGTCGTGAATCCCGGTGGCATTGCCGGTAGCGATCAGATCGCCTTTCTTCAACGGCCGCCCGCGCCGGGCCGAACGCCCCAGGGCGAACGCGAACGCCGCCCGCAGCCCGCCCGGCAGCAGGGTCGCACCGCCGGTGCCGACGCTGCGGCCCTCGATCAGGGTCTCGGCCCGCAGCGCGGTTTCGTCCAGCGCCTGCCAATCGGGGACGACCGGCCCCAGGATCAGGCCGTTGTTGTTGCCGAAATCCGAGACCACCACGCGCGGCCCGAGCTGGTTGATGGTGGCCAGCGGGCTGCTGGCGATCTCCACGCCCAGCAACAGGGTCGAGGCGATGGCCGCGGCCTGTTCGGGCGTGTACGCCAGCTGGTCGGCAGGCGCGTCCTGTTCCAGGCGCAGCACGTATTCGGCCTCGACCGCCGCAAAGCCCCCCACGAACACGGGGAATTCCACGATGGCACCGGTGGCATCCCAGCACTGGCGGGCGTAGATCGGGCCCAGCAGGCGGTCGTCACCGCTGGCGTCGCGGCGCCCGGCGGCGATGTAGCCCACCTTCCAGCCGACCACGGTGTCCGGCCACTGGGCGATGGCCAGGTCCTGCACCGCGTAGGCGCGCTCCAGGTCTTCCGGGATCGTCCCGGGGAACCCCGGCAGCGAAACGCCCTGCTGGCGGGCCCGCACGAAGCTGCGCGCAATGGCGTCGGCATCGGCGGGCGGCGGATCGGGTTGGTTGCTGTCCTTGCTCAAGACGGTGTCCTGCGTAGGCGGAAGTTGTTGCACTGCCCATCGACAGCGCCTGGGGTCGATGTATATGGTAAACCGGTGTCATTGGCAATGTGCACCGCGACATGGCTTGATGCACGCCTCGCTGGACACCCTGGGAGGGGTTGCAAATGCAGACTGGAAAAACCTGGGGCGCCGCAGCGCGCCTGCTGGCCTGGGCCGCGCTGGCCTGTCTTTGCGGGCCGGCGACCGCCACGGCCGCCGAACACCGCGCCGGCGAGTCGCCGGGCGAACGTGACAGCCGGATCCTGCTGTGGCCCGGTGGGTTGGCCCCGGGCGATACCGCGCTGGAAGACGCCGACCGGATCACCGACCGCAGCGACGATTCGGCCAAGCCAGACCGTTTCATCGACCGGGTCAGCCATCCCTACCTGGTGGTCTACCGCCCGGCCAGGCCCAACGGCATGGCCCTGCTGGTCACGCCCGGCGGCGGTTACGGGCGGATCGTCCTGGATAACGAAGGCACCGGGCTGGTGCCCGACTTCGTCGAGCGTGGCGGATTCACCCTGTTCGTGCTGCGCTACCGGCTGCCGGCCGAAGGCCACCCGGACCCGCGCGACGTGCCGCTGGCCGACGCGCAGCGCGCCATGCGCCTGATCCGGGCCCACGCCGCCGACTACCAGGTCGATCCGCACAAGGTCGGGATACTGGGTTTCTCCGCCGGCGGCCATGTCGCCGCCAGCCTGGCCACGCGTTTCGATGCCAGGGTCTATGCGCCGCTGGACGCTGCAGACCGGCAGTCGGCCCGGCCGGACCTGCAGCTGCTGGTCTACCCGGTGATCGACCTGGGGCTGGAGATCGCCCATGCCGGCTCGCGCGAGCGCTTGCTCGGTGCCGGCAACGACGCCGCCGCGCGCCAAGCCTATTCGGCGCAGAACACCGTCACTGCCGCCAGTCCGCCGGCCTTCCTGGTGCACGCCCAGGACGACACGGTGGTACCGGTGGCCAACACCCTGGTCTATGCCCAGTCGCTGCTGGCCCACCAGGTGTCCACCGAACTGCATGTCTTCCCGGTGGGTGGCCACGGCTTTGGCATCGGCCAGGCCGACGGGCTGACCCTGTCGGCCTGGCCGCGGCTGGCGATGGACTGGATGCGCTGGCAGTACACGCAAGGGGATGCGGGCAAGTCCGCGGAGACCGCACGATGAGCCACGACGGCGGTGCGCGCCGCGCATTCCTGCGGCAGGCCGCGCTCGGTGGCCTGGCCCTGGCCACTGCACCGGCGTGGTCGGCCCAGGCAACGCACGGCGCCAGCGCCGATGCGCCACTGGCCCGCACTCGCAGCGGCCAGCTACGGGGTTACAACGACGGCGGCATCAAGGTCTTCAAGGGGATTCCGTACGGCGCAGACACCGCGACCCGGCGCTTCCAGCCGGCGCTGCCGGAACAGCCCTGGCAGGGCGTGCGCGATGCCACCCGAGCTGGCGCCGCCGCGCCACAGGCCAAGGCCGAGGAAGCCACCAGCGAGGACTGCCTGTTCCTCAATATCTGGACACCGGCGCTGCGCGATGGCGGCAAGCGGCCGATCCTGTTCTACATCCACGGTGGCGCGTTCAACAACGGCTCGGGCAGCGACGCGCTCTACGATGGCGTGCCGCTGTGCAGGCGCGGCGACGTGGTGGTGGTCACCGTCAACCACCGGCTCAATGCCTTCGGCTATCTGTACCTGGCGCAGCTGGGCGACGGGTCCTTCGCCGACTCCGGCAACGTCGGCCAGCTCGACCTGGTGCAGGCGCTGCAGTGGCTCCGCCAGCATGCGCAGGAATTTGGCGGCGATGCCGGCAATGTCACCGTGTTCGGCCAGTCCGGCGGCGGCGCCAAGATCGCCACACTGATGGCGATGCCCGCGGCCCAGGGCCTGTTCCACCGCGCCTGGACGATGAGCGGCCAGCAGGTCACCGCCTGCGGGCCACGTGCGGCCACCCAGCGCGCGCGGATCTACATGGACGCGCTGGGCGTCAAGGACGCCGCAGGCCTGCGCACGCTGCCGGTCGAACGGCTGCTGGAAGGCCTGCACGTGCGCGACCCGTCGCGCGCGGAAGACACCGCCCTGTACCTGGGGCCGGTCATGGACGGCGGCGTGCTGCCGGCGCATCCGTTCTGGCCGGAGGCGCCACGGCAATCGGCGCAGCTGCCGATGGTGATCGGCAATACCCACGACGAAACCCGCGCCTTCCTGGGCAACGACCCGCACCATTTCGAACTGTCCTGGGACGAACTGCCGGCGCTGCTGGAGCAGCAGCAGTTCGTCGACCTGCTGCCGGCGACGGTCATCGCCGAATACCGCCGCCTCTATCCGCACGCCACGCCCTCGGACGTGTTCTTCGCCGCCACCACCGCCGGGCGCTCGTGGCGCGGTGCGGTGGAGGAACTCGAAGCGCGCGCGCGCCAGGGCGCGCCGACCTGGGCCTACCAGCTGGACTGGTACGACCGCGCTGGCCCCGCGGCCAGACTCCGCGCCTGCCACACGCTGGACATCCCGCTGGTGTTCGACACCATCGCCCAGCCCGGTTCGCGCACCGGCACCAGCGCGGCCGCCAGGCGCATGGCCACGCAGATGTGCGACACGCTGCTGGCCTTCGCCCGCCATGGCGATCCCAACCACGCCGGGCTGCCGGCCTGGAAGCCGTATTCGATGGCACGCCGCGAAACGATGGTGTTCGACGACACCAGCGAGTTGCAGGACGACCCGCGCGGAGGCGAGCGCCGGCTGTACGCGCAGGTGCCGTTCGTCCAGCGCGGCACGTTCTGAGCGCCGCCGCGCGTGTCGTTTCGCCGCAACCCCATGCTCACCTTGCGGCACCGGCGCCCGGCACCGTGGTGGCTCGGTGCCTTGCTGGCGTCGGTCCTGTGCGCCTGCGCGGCACCGCGCACCTTGCAGGCGCCCGCCGGCATCGGTGATGTCGGCGAGACCGCGTTCGCCGCGGTGCAGGCCGAACCGGTCGCCGCGATGACCACGCTGCCGGACGTGCCGGGGCTGTCGCGGGTGCAGTTCGAAGGTTATGACGCAGTGCAGCTGGAGACGCCACAGGGCACGGCCGTGATCGCGTTGTTCGGCGGCCACCTGCTGTCCTACGTGCCGCATGGCGGGCAGGAGGTGCTGTGGCTGTCACCGCTGAGCCCGCGCCCGCCCGCGCCGGTACGCGGCGGCGTGCCGGTGCTGTGGCCGTACTTCGCCCGCCAGGGCCAGCGCGCGGACATGCCCGCGCACGGCCTGGTGCGGACGCTGCCGTGGCGGGTCGTCTCGGCCGAACGCGCGGCAGACGGCGCGCTCAGCGTGGTGATGGCACCGCCGGCATTGCCAGGCCTGGGCCTGTCGCTGCAGATGACCGTGCAGCTGGGCAAGACGCTCGAGCAGACCCTGCTGACCACCAATACCGGCACCACGCCGGTGCGCTTCACCCAGGCGCTGCACACGTATTACCGGGTCGGCGATGCGCTGCAGGTGCGCGTGCGGGGGCTGGATGGCGCGACCTATCGCGAAAAGTCCGAAGGCTTCGCCAACGCCTATCGCCAGCGTGGCGACTGGTCGCTGGCGGATATCGGCGGCCAGGCCGACCGCCTCTATACCGGCACCGCTGGCGACTACACCATTGACGATCCGATCTTGCACCGTCGCATCCACCTGCGCACCGAAGGCAGCAACAGCGTGGTGACCTGGAACCCCGGCATCGCCGTCGAGACCCGCAGCCCCGACATCGGCCCCGGCTGGCGCCACTACGTGTGCCTGGAAGCAACCAACGCCGGCGCCGATGTGGTGGAACTGGTCCCCGGCGCGCAGCACCGGCTGGTGCAGCGGATCCGCGTGGACCCGGCGTGAGTTGACCCGGCACACAGGCGACGGCCGTTAGGCTGGCCTGCCCCGCCGCTGGACACCGCATTGACCGCCATCCCGCACTACGCCGCCTTCCTGTTCGACATGGACGGCACCTTGTTGACCTCCATCGCCGCCGCCGAGCGGGTCTGGACACGCTGGGCGCGCGAACACGGCCTGGACGTGGCGACCTTCATCCCCACCATCCACGGTGCGCGTGCCATCGACACCGTGCGCCGGGTGGCCTTACCGGGCATGGATGCCGACGTCGAAGCCGCACGCATCACCGCCTGGGAGCTGGAGGACATGGCCGGCGTGGAGGCCATCGCCGGCGCCGCGGCGTTCACCGCCAGCCTGCCGCCGCAGGCCTGGGCCATCGTCACTTCCGCGCCGCGCGAACTGGCCGTGCGCCGGCTGCAGGCGGCGGGCTTGTCGCCGCCTGCCGTGATGGTGGCAGCCGAGGACGTCGAACGCGGCAAGCCCGATCCGTCCGGCTACCGACTGGCCGCGGCGCGGCTGGGCGTTGATGCGAAGCATTGCTTGATCTTCGAGGACGCACCGGCTGGGATCGGCGCAGGCGAAGCCGCCGGTGCCGAGGTGCTGGTGATCACCGCCACCCACGCCGATCCCCTGGAGACGCCGCACCGCAGCGCGCGGGATTTCCACCAGCTGCAGGCCGTGTCTCACCCCGACGGACTGCAGCTGCGCGACAGCGCGCGGTAGTCCCGCGTCGCTTACCGCGCCGGCAGCGCCAGCGTGTTGTTGCGCAGCGTCACCTCGGGCACCTCACCGTTGGTGACCAGGCGCAGCCGCGCCCCCTCGGCCTTGAAGCCGGCTGGCAATTCCAGGCGCACCTGGGCGGTCCGGGGCTGCAGGTCGCGCGGGGCGTCCAATGCCGGGAACGTCGCCTGCGCAACGCGGCGACCCTGCGCGTCCTCCAGCAACACCAGGCCGGCCGGTGCGTCGATATGGCCCAGGCTGTGCACCGTCACGATCACTGCACCATCGGCCCGCTGCACGTCACCGATGCCGATACCGACGTCGGCACGTTGTTCGACCGGGGTGGCGGCAGGCGTGACCAGTTCCAGGGTCATCACCCACTGTTGGCGCGGCGGGAAACGCACCGCAACCGTGCCGCTTTTCTGCCAGTCGAACTCGCGTGTTTCAGCCTTGCCGTCGATGCGGCCATCGCCATCGCGATCCACGCCGCTGGTCATGCGCCAGCGGCCGGCGCTGATGTTCCAGCCCGTCATCGTGGCGGCCTGCGCCTTGGACGACAGGTTGTAGCCGATCACGGTGAAACTGATGGGCGTGGGCCGCGGCAGCAGCAGGCCGACCTGGACCGCGCCGTCGGGATCATCGAAGCGCCAGCTGACCGTGTTGCCCTGCCAGGTCTGGTTGCGCTTGAGCGCCACCCCGCCCAGGCGCGCGCGCTGCAGCGACTCGGTCGGTGATTCGACCCGGTCGCTCCACCATTGGCCATCGGTGTTGAGATAGAAGTTCTGCTGCTTCTCGCGGGCTTCGGTACGGAACAGCGTCGCCAGCTGCGCGGTGTCGCCGCTGTCCTCCCAGGCGGTGAACCGGGCGAACGGCGAGGCGTCGTCCTTGTCGGCATCGGCGGCGATGCGCTGGCCCCAGCTGTCGCGCTTGCCCAGCGCATCCAGGAAGTTCTCGCCCAGCAGCGACAGCCCGCCCGGCCCGGCGCGATCCACGCGATAGTCCAGCGGCCTGAGGTACTTGTCGTCGCCGCTGAAGCGCCAGGCCGCCCAGAAGGTGTGCATCAGTTCCGAGCCACCACTGCCATCGAACAGCTCGCCGCCGCGGGTGGCGCCGGTGGCCCAGTGGATCTCGTTGGGCAACGCCCACTGCCCCTTGGCGTTGGTATAAGCGTGGGCCAGGTAGCCATCGGCCAGGCCGGTGATCAGGCCACGCGCGGTCGGGTCGGCGTTGTACGCACCCAGCTGCATCAGCGGGTGGACGATGGGGAACGAGTACGGCTTCTGCCATTGCCAGTTGGGCTCGCGATAGACCTTGCGGCCACCGAACCAGTTGCTGGAGAACAGCATGTCGCCATGCGGGTTGACCGTGATGATGTCGGTCAGCGCGTGGGTGGTCTGCATGATCCGCTCGACCGTGCGTGGATCGCCCCAGTTGAGGTACAGCAGCTCGCTGTTGAGGTTGATGCCTTCCTCGTAGGAGTGCAGCTCATCGGTCTCGATCGTGGACAGGCCGTTGGTGAACATGCCGTTGCGGTAGTTGGCCTCGGACAGCGCCAGCATCGAGGCATTGAACTTGTCCGGGTCCACGCCCATCAGCGCCAGCCCCGGCCATTGCTGGGTCAGGTCGGTATCGTCGGAGATGCCGCCACCGAAATCGCCGTAGTCCACCTGGCGCTGGTCGATCCACCAGTTGACGAAGGCACGCGACAGCTTGAGGTCCTCGAGCTGCCAGAACGCCCATGCCGGCACGTCCTTGGGCGCTACCGGCTGTTCGACCGGCAGCGCGTCCTGGTTGCCGTAACTGATGTCGTTCCACAGCACCCGGCCGAGCGTGTGCTCCGGGTCCACCCGCAGCAGGTCGTGCATGTCGCGCTCCAGCCGGCGATACAGCAGCTGGCGGCGCGAGGTGGTGTGTTCTTCCACCAGGAAGCCCCAGTTGTCGCGCGCCTGGTTGAAGCGGTCCGCGACGTGTTCGACCACGGCCTGCGCGCGCGGCTTGAACACCAGGTGGATGCCGGCACCCTCCAGCGCGGCGGCGTTGAAGCCCGGCGCAGCCGAGGCGATGGACAGGTACAGCGCCTGGTCGGGCAGGATCCGGTCACGCAGGTCCAGCCACACCGTGCGCGCCTGGCCAGGCCGCACCGACACGCTGACATCGATCATGTCGCGCGCCGGCCAGATCGGGTCCTTGACCTGGAGATTGAGCGGGATCAGGCCATCGCGCACCGCCGGCAGGTCCAGCGCGGGCAGGTCGATGGCGATGCCGTCCAGGCCGTCATGCATGTTGGTCCAGCCATAGGCCCAGCTGCGCATCAGCGGCTGGTCCGGCGGCGGATCGCCCAGGGTGGACGGCACCAGGATGTGGACGATGGGCCGCGCGTCCTGCACAGCGGCCATCGGCTTGCGCACGCGCGCCGGCGCGCGGTTCGGCAGGGCGACCACGGTGCTGCGCTCGGCCACCGGATACCGGCCGTCGATGAACGCGCGCAGCTCGGCCAGGTTGTCGTAGTCCGGCAGCGCATTGGCCTGCACGGTGTAGTCCAGCGTGGCCGCGCCGCGTGGCACCTGGCCGGCGGCGACGTTGTAGGCCCAGATCTCCTGGATCGGGGTTTCCTGTTCGACATTGGTGAAGCGCAGGTGCCCACCACGAAGCGGCGCGAACTGATCGACGCTGCGCACCACGCCCTGCGGCCGCTCGAACAGCATCTGCGCCGACGCGTCGCTGGCAAGAGCCTGTGCCGACCAGGCCGCGCGGCCATAGGCGGCGCCGCGGATCTCGATGCGGTTGAACGGCTCGTCGGGCAGGGCAAGGTCCAGGGCCTTGCCGCCTTCCACGTAGACGTTCCAGTCAGGCAGCTCGAAGTAGTCGGTGCGACCAGCCAGGCGCGAGCGGTTGTAGACACCGGGCCAGGTGGTTTCGGCGATGCCGTCGGTGCCCTTGAACATCCAAGCCTTCAGGTCACGCGCATCGGCGAACTCGACCTTGCGGATCGCGGTGACCGACGCGTCCAGCACCGGCGGAGCGTGCCGGTCCCAGCCATAGCGATGCAGCCAGGCCTGTTGCACGTCGCCGGCGGACTGGACCGATGCGGGGTCGCGCAGGGCGGCCAGCGCGGCCATGCCGGCGCCGTCGAGCATGCGGTCGTAGATGCGGATCTCGTCGAAGTCGCTGCCGCGCAGGAAGTTGTAGCGGCTCTGCACCTGGTGCGGCGACATCACCCGCCCGGCCAGGCCGAACTGGTCAAGGCCGGCGTCCAGGTCGATGGTGGTGTCCCTGCGCGCGGCTTCCTTGCCATCCACGTACAGGCGCACGCCAAGGGTTTCGTCCCAGGCGAAGGCGATGTGGGTCCAGTCGCTGGCGGCCGGTGCGGCGGGCAGGTCGAACGAGACCCGGACGCGGGCCAGGTTGGCGTCGGTGACGAAGGCATCGAAGCCGTGCCCGTTCCAGTCGATGCGCAGCCAGGCCATGTCCCAGCTGGTGTGGTCGGCATAGCCGACCCGGAAGATCACGAACGGCGCCTGCCCCACCGGCTCGCGCGAGCGCCAGAAGAACGACAGCGTGCCGCGCTGGGTGTACAGGTTGCCCGGCGCGTTCCACGACAGCACGCCATCGTCGGCCCATTCAATGGCCTTGCCCGACTTGCCGTTGTCGACCAGCTTCACCTTGTCGCGGAAGTTCGGCACCGCCTGCCCGCCGGCGACATCGGCGTCGAAGCCATGATCGGCACTGACACGGAACAGCAGCTGCGGTGGCTGTGCCGCCCACGCCGAGCCACTGCACAGCCCCAACAGGCCCAGCCGGGCCACCCATGTCCACACCTGCCTCGATCGCACCAGCCCACTCCCTTCGCTTGCCATCATCGCAACACCGCCGCCGGCGCATCCCCTGTTCTGCAGCCTTGCCGGTTGCGAACGCCTCCGCATCGGCCAACCCGGCTTCGGCCCTAGTCCCCTTCGAACGGGCGCCAGTCACCAAGGATCGCCGTCGTCGTGTACTGCGCGGCTTCATCGCCGGACAGGTGATGCGACCACGACACCCGCTCCTCGGGCGCGGCGCCGGCGCCCTTGCTGCCGAACTCGCCGTAGTAGGTGGTGGCCTGCGCATCAGGCTTGTCCCAGTCGTGCCAGCCGGCGGCGAAGAGGTGCCCGCCCAGGTCGCTGTCGATGAACACCGTGCGCGCGAACGGACGCCACGGCCGCCCCAGGTACGTGGTGGCACTGCCTTCGCCGCGCAGGATCGCGCGTCGGAACACATAGCCGAAACGCTGCCCTTCCGGGGTCGAGGCGGCGGTGACATAGCCGAGCGGGCCCTTGGAGACGACCGTGCAGTCGTCAAACAACGCCGTGGCCCCGCCGAAGATGAAATCGACCGTGCCCTCGATGTAGCAATCCTTGAAATGCAGGACGCTGCCCAGATGGGTGTACAGCGTGTCCTGGTTGCCGAGCAGGCGCACGTTGCGGAACCCGGCGTGCGGCGCGGCCGCATACAACGCCAATGCCTGGCCGACGTTGCCGGCGGTGTTCTCGATCGTGAGGTCTTCGGCGATGAACCCATCGCCATACACGTACATCGTCGCCGAGCCGCTGGTCCGCAGCGCCTTGCCGGTGGCCGGGTCGATCCGGTCGGCGTAGTTGTTCCAGCTGATCACGCTGGCACCGGCGCCAGCGCCGATCACGCTGACCTGGTCCTTGCCCTTGGCCACCGTCACCACGCCCGGGTAGAAGCCCGCGCGCAGGCGGATCACCTGGCGCTCGCGGTTGCCATCGGGCACTGCGTCCAGCGCCTGCTGCAGGGTTCGATAGTCGCCACTGCCATCGGCGGCAACCACCCAGTCGCGGGCCATCGCCGGCAGGCTCGCCAGCAGCATCAGGAACAGCAGTGGCCGCAACGGCCGCCGCTCGGAACATCGGGTCAAAGCCGGCATCGTCTTGGCGTCGGGTCTGCGGGTCATGGAATGGAAAGGCCTCGGTCGCGCGGCATCGTGGTCATGCGCGGCGGCACCATCGTAGCGGTTGCCGGAAGCGCCCGGCTCGAAGCGGGCCGCTCGACCTGGCGGTCCATCGGGTCGCCGCCGGCATCACGACGCAGGCGCCGTCCATCGCACGCTCGCGATGGACGGCAGGTGTCGGCCTGCGGGGTTGTACCCTGCGGACAAGGCCAGTTCCGGCGCTCAAAACTTGTAACGCACGCCGATGGAGTACTGACGGCCGGTTTCGCTGTAGGTCAGCGGCAGCTGCATGTCCGAGCCGACCCACTCGTAGTACGCCTGGTTGGTCAGGTTCGATCCTTCGACGCTGATGTCCAGCTTCTCGTCGATCTTGTAGGTCAGCTTGGCATCGACCAGGTTGGAGCCACGCATGCCGTGGACGTCGAAGCCTGTTTCGGTGGCCGGCACCTGGGTCAGGTAGCTGTCGCGGTGGGTCAGGGACACCCGGCCGCTGATCTTCTGGCCTTCGTAGAACAGCGTGGCGTTGTACGCGTTCTTCGACAGCCCGGTCAGGTCGGTGTTGAGCGAGTTGGCACCGCTGCTGGTCAGGTACTGGATCTGCGAATCCACGTAGGTATAGTTGAGCTGGGTACCGAAGTTGGCCCACTTGCCCGGCAGGAAGGTGAAGGGCTGGATGTAATTGAACTCGGCGCCTTTCAGCTTTCCGCCCGGCGTATTGAGCGGCACGCTGAAGACGAAATCATCGGTGGCGGCCGCGCCAGTGCCGTCGAGCAGGCTGAGCGGCAGGCCACTGCTCGCATAGGAAGCGACCGTGCGCGTGGTCTGCACGAAGCTCTCGATGTCCTTGTAGAACAGCGCCAGGCCCAGCATCGCGCCTTCCTGGAAATACCATTCGAAGCCAAGGTCCGCGGTCTTGGCGCGGATCGGGTCCAGGTTCGGATTACCGCCGCTGACAGTGCGCGCGCCGCCGGAAACATTGACCGTCACGCCCGGTGTCAGGCTGCCCAGGCCGGGACGCGACATCACCTTGGCCGCACCGAAGCGGATCAGGAAGTCCGGGGTGATCTCGGCCACCAGGTTCAACGACGGCAGGGTGTCGCTGTACTCGCGTTCGACCGTGGTGTTGACCAGCGCCGAGCCGACCGTGGCGAAACCAGTCGAGGACTGGCTGGTCCTGACGTAGCGCACGCCGGCGTTGCCCGAGACCGGGATCGAACCGATATCGAAACCGAACTCACCCATCAACCAGCCGCCGCGGTCCTTCTCTTCCACGCTGCGGGTGTTGGCGGCGCGCTCGGCCAGGGTCCAGATGCCCGTGCCGCTATAGATGCCCAGCGCATCGGCAAGCGCATCCAGGTCCGGCACCACCCAGGTCCCGGGCGAACCGGAGATGCCCTGCAGGCTGGCCAGTGCGGTGTACTCCACCGGGATGGTCGTGGTGCCGTCGGCGAAGTCCGGGACATCCAGTTCCGAACTCCGGCGCAGCTCCTTGGTGCCGAACGAATAGTTCTTGGCCAGCACGCCGCCCTTCAGGGTGAAGCTGGGGCCGAAGTTCCATTCGAAGTCCAGCGAACCGGTGTCGAAATCGTTATCGACGTACTGCGGGCGCATGCGCACCTCGGCCAGGGTCCAGCCACTGCCATCGGTCGGGTCGATGCCGTAGTTGAACGTGGGCGAGGTCAGGCTGTCGCGATAGTCGTAGCTGTAACCATCGACATTGAGCTTGTCCATGATGACCGTGGTCGAGATCGGGTTGCGGTGCTTGGAGCTGGACGTGCCCACCTGCCCGTTGATCTTGAAGCTGTCGCTGAAGTGGTGCTCGCCATTGAGGCTGAGCTGCTTGAAGACCGTATTCCACTCGTCGTAACGGTTTTCGGAGCGCACGTCGACGTTGTCGAACTGGCCGTACAGCAGCGCGCCGGAACTCGGGTCCACGTAGCCGTCGTTGACCACCATCTCCGGCTTGCCGCCCTGTGAAGCACCACGGCTGAAGCTGATCGCCTCGATGTAGTGCTCGTAGCGTTTGGCGTCGATCTTGGAGTACAGGCCGTCCAGCGAGAACTCGGTGTCGTCGTTGGGCTTCCACTGCAGCGAGCCGGTCACGCCCAGGCGTTTCTGGTCGTGCTCCATCTGCGTATAGCGCGGGATGCGTGGGCTGTAGACCGAGGTGCTATTGGCCTCGGCGAACGGCGAAGCGCTGCTGTAGCCGTTGTTGGTGGTGCCGTTGGCCCAGCGCGTGGTGCCGCTGCCTTCCTCGATGATGTTGCGCTCGGAATAGGCCACCGACAGCAGCGCGCCGAAGGTGCCGTCGGCCCAGGTGTTGGCGACCAGCCCAGCCACCCGCGGGTCCACCTTCTCGGCCATGGCGTTGTAGTTGCTCTCGCCGCTGGCGGCGAAGGTGAAGCCGTCATAGTCGAAGGGCCGCGCCGTGCGCAGGTCGACCGTGGCGCCGAGCGAACCTTCTTCCACGTCGGCCGAGGCGGTCTTGCGCACCAGCATCTGGTTGAACAGATCCGAGGCGAACACGTTGAAGTCGAAGCCGCGGCTGCGATTGGTGCTGCCGCTCTGGTCACTGGCGCCGACCGTGGTCAGTGCCTCCATGCCGTTGATGCGCACGCGGGTGAAATCCGGGCCCAGGCCACGCACCGAGATGTTGCGGCCTTCACCGGCGTCGCGGGTGACGACCACGCCCGGGATGCGCTGCAGCGATTCGGCCAGGTTGTTGTCGGGGAACTTGCCGACGTCCTCGGCCACGATGGCATCGACCATGCCCTTTTCAGCGCGCTTGATGTCCAGTGCCTTTTCCACGCTGGCGCGGTAGCCAGTGACGGTCACCGCGCCAAGCTCGGTCGGGGTCTGCGCCGGCGCGGTTTCCTGCGCGGCTTCGGCCTGGGCCACGCTGGCGTCCTGCGCCAGCGCCGGCACGGCCTGCAAGGCGAGGGCGATCGAACAGGCCAGCAAGGTAACCGGTGTCTTTCTGATTCGAGAACGTGATTGCATGTTCACCCCTCCCGAGGGCACATGAAGTGAGCGGTCATCGCGCACGGATCGCCACAAATGACACCGCTGGTCAAAGCGACACTATCAGCTGAAAAATGCAGCAGCATCTTGCAGTGCAGCAGGTTCCACGGCAAATCCGCGGCATGTCCCGGGACATGCCCGGTGGGCGCGTTCCCCGATCCCGACCCGGACGGCCGGAACCGGGGTGGCGCGCATGACACCGATGGTCATCGCGACGCCGTCACCCTGGCTCAGAACTTGTAGCGCACGCCCGCCAGGAATTCGCGCCCGGTCTGGGCATAGGTCAGCGGCAACTTCCACGCCGATGTGCCGACCCACTCGTAGGACACCTCGTTGGTGAGGTTGATGCCTTCCAGGCTCAGTTCCAGGCGGTCGTTGAGCTTCCAGCTCAGCGAGGCGTCGACGGTGTTGACCGCGTCCATGCCGTGGAACGAGAACCCGGCCACGCTTGCCGGGACCTGGGTGTAATAGCCATCCCGATGCGTATAGGACACGCGGCCGCCGAACTTCGGGCCTTCATAGAACAACGTGCCGTTGTAGGCGTTCTTCGATAGCCCGGTCAGGTCGGTATTGAGCGAACTGGCGCCGGTGCTGGTCAGGTACTGGATCTGCGACTGCACGTAGGTGTAGTTGAGCTGCAGGCCGAGGTTGCTCCACTTGCCCGGCAGGAAGCTGAAGGGCTGGGCGTAGTTGAACTCCGCCCCCTTCAGGTCGCCACCCGGGGTATTGAGCGGGCGGGTGAAGGTGAACAGCTCATCGACCGACACGCCGGTGCCGTCGAGCAGGCTCGCTGGCAGGCCGCCGGCCGAATACGGCATCACCGTACTGGTGCCCTGCACGAAGCTGTCGATGTCCTTGTAGAACAACGCCAGGCCCAGCAGCGCGCCCTCCTGGAAATACCATTCGAAGCCCAGGTCCGCGGTCTTGGCGCGGATCGGATCCAGGTAGGGATTGCCGCCATTGACGTAGCGGTAGCCGCTGGACAGGCTCAGGGTGGTGCCCGGGGTCAGGCTGCTCAGGCTCGGTCGCGCCATGACCTTGGCCGCGCCGAAACGGATCAGGAAGTCCGGGGTGATCTCGGCCACCAGGTTCAACGACGGCAACGTGTCGTTGTAGTCGCGCGAGACCGTGGTCAGGACCACGTCGCCATTGACGGTTGAATAGCCGGTGGAGGATTGGCTGGTCTTCACGTACCGCACGCCGAGGTTGCCGGAGAACGGGATGGCGCCGATGTCGAAGGCGAATTCACCCATCAGCCAGCCGCCGCGATCCTTTTCCTCGACCCGGCGCGTGCTGGCGACGCGCTCGCTCAGTGCGAAGGTGCCGGTGCCGCTGTAGATATCCAGCGCATCGGCCACCGCGTCCAGGTCGGGAATCACCCAGCTGTTGGGATAGCCGGTGATGCCCGACAGGCTGGCGATCTCGGTGAAGTCCACCGGCACCGTGGTGGTGCCGTCGGCGAACGTGGGCACCGCCGTTTCCGAGGTGCGGCGGTATTCGCTGGTGCGGAACTTGTAGTCCTTGGCCAGCACGCCGCCCTTGAGAGTGAAGGCCGGGCCCATGTTCCAGGTGAAGTCGAGCGAGCCGGTGTCGAACTCGTTGCTGGCGTACTGCGGTCGCATCCGGATTTCGGCCAGCGTCCAGCCGCTGGCATCGGTGGGATCGACGCCGTAATCGAATACCGGCGAGGTGTAGCTGTCGCGGTAGTCATAGCTGTAGCCATCCACCGCCTTGTCCATGATGATCGTGGTCTGGATCGGATTGTCGTGCTTGGAACTGGACGTGCCGATCTGGCCGTTGATCTTGAACGCATCGCCGAAGCGGTGTTCGCCACTCAACGAGATCTGCTTGAAGGTCGTATTCCATTCGTCATAACGCTGCTCGGAACGGATGCCGGCGTTGTCGAACTGGCCATACAGCATCGCCCCGGAGGTCGGATCGATGTAGCCATCGTTGAGCAGCATCTGTTGTTTCTGCGCCGAGTAGGCGAAGGAGATCGCCTCGATGTACTTCTCCTTGCGCTTGGCATCGATCTTCGAATACAGCGTATCCAGCGAGAATTCGGTGTCGTCACTGGGCTTCCACTGCAGCGAGCCGGTCACGCCCAGGCGCTTCTGCTGGTGCTCCAGCAGGGTGTAGCGCGGGAAGTACGGCGACCACACGTTCGCGGCCAGGCCCTCCTGGAAGGGCGAGTCCGGACTGAAGCCACCGTTGCTGGTGCCGCCGTACCAGCGGCCACTGCCGCTGCCCTCCTCCAGGACCTTGCGTTCGGAGTAGGCCACCGACAGCAGCGCGCCGAAGGTGCCGTCGGCCCAGGTGTTGGCGATCAGCGCGGCCACGCGCGGCGAGGCCTTCTCCGACATGTCGTTGTAGCTGCCCTGGCCGCTGGCGGCGAAGGTGAAGCCGTCGTAGTCGAACGGCCGCGCGGTGCGCAGGTCCACGGTGGCACCGAGCGAACCTTCCTCCACGTCGGCCGACGCGGTCTTGCGTACGACCAGTTCGGAGAACAGGTCCGAGGCGAACACGTTGAAGTCGAAGCCGCGGCTGCGGTTGGTGCCGCCGCTCTGGTCGCTACCGCCGACCGTGGCCAGCGCCTCCATGCCGTTGATGCGCACGCGGGTGAAATCCGCGCCCAGGCCACGCACCGAGATGTTGCGGCCTTCGCCGGCGTCGCGGGTGATGGTGACGCCGGGAATGCGCTGCAGCGATTCGGCCAGGTTCAGGTCAGGGAAATTGGCGATGTCCTCGGCCACGATCGCGTCGACCATGCCTTTCTCCGCACGCTTGATGTCCAGCGCCTTCTCGACGCTGGCGCGGTAGCCGGTCACCTTGACGCTGCCCAGGTCGGTGGCATCGACCGCATCGGCCTGAGGCGAGGCGCTGTCGGCGGGCTGGTCTGCCGTCGCGGCAGGAACTTCCTGTGCGGTGCCGGCGCCGTGCAGGGCCATGCCGACCGACAGGGCAAGCAGCGTGAATGGCAGACGACGACGTGTCTTGGTTCGCATGAGATCCCCTCCCAGGGCGCATGAACATGGTTTGCCCGAAGCCGGCACCCCGTGCCGCTCGTTCCGCGGAGAGAAATGACACCGCTGGTCAAAAATCTAACAACACTCCCGCCGGTGAGCATCTTGCAATGCACCATCGCGACCACGCCGCCAGGCCGGAGAGGCCTGTTTTCAAACGAAATCGCCAGATTCGCGGGGTTTCATGCCACTCCCGCGGAATCGCAAATGACACCGATAGCCATTCCTATGGCAGGCTAATGGGCGTTGGGCGCGCACAGGTCGCCGCCCGTGTTCTGGAGGGTGTACTGGATGAAAACCGGCATTGTTGCCTGCTATGGCGAACTGCTGCTGCGGCTGGGCGCGCCCGGGCGCCAACGGCTGCTGCAGTCCCCTGTCCTGGACGTGCATATCGGTGGGGCCGAAGCCAACGTCGCGGTGTCCCTGTCGCAATGGGGGCACGCGGTGCGCATGATCGGCCGGGTCAGCGCCAACGCGCTGGGCGATGCCGCATCGGGTGAACTCAGGCGGCACGGGGTGGATACCTCGCGCGTCGAGGCGGCCGCGGGCCGGATGGGCCTCTATTTCCTGACCACCGGCGCGCTGCAACGGCCCAGCGAGGTGATCTACGACCGCGCCGACTCAGCCTTCGCACGTGGCACCCCGGCCGACTACGACTGGCCGGCGCTGCTCGATGGCGCCGGCTGGCTGCACCTGTCCGGTGTCACGCCAGCGCTGGGCGCCGCGGTGGCGCAGACCGCCATCGATGCCGCCCGGACGGCACGTCGACTGGGGCTGGGGGTGTCGTTCGACGGCAACTTCCGGCCACAGCTATGGCAGGCCTGGCAGGGCAATGCGCCAGGCATCCTGCGCCAGCTCATGGAACAGGCCACGGTCCTGTTCGCCGACCATCGGGATATCGCGGTGGTCCTGGGCCTGTCGTTTGACCAGGCCGAGACCACCGAGCGGAATCGCGCCGCCGCCAGCGCCGCCTTCGAAGCCTTTCCAGGCCTGCGCCACATGGCCTGCACCCTGCGCCAGACCTACAGCGTCGACCACCAGGGCCTGGGCGCGATGCTGTTCAACCGCAACGGCGAGGTGCACCTTGCGCCCGAGCGCACGCTGTCGGCCGTGGTGGACCGTATCGGCGGCGGCGATGCCTTCGCGGCGGGGATCCTGCATGGTTTGTTCTCGCAGCTGCCCGACGCCGAAACACTGGGCTTCGGGCTGGCCGCCGGCTGCCTGAAGCACTCCATCGAGGGCGACTTCAATCGGGTCAGCCAGGCCGAAGTCCACGCGCTGATGGGCGAGGACCGGCTGGATGTGCGTCGCTGAACGGCCAGGGCCGCCCGTAACCACCTGTTCACGTCACTGACCCGAGGATCGCGCAAACCGCGTTCGTGTGACGAACGAGGTAACCCACGGGATACACCTGTATGCGCCCAAGTGCCGATGAGCTGTTCGACGAACTCTCCCAGCTTGACCTGACCTTGAACGCGATTGCCGCCCAGCCGGGCAGCGCCGACCTGTCACTGCAGCAGT
This sequence comes from Pseudoxanthomonas sp., assembly GCF_027498035.1. Taxonomy (NCBI): domain Bacteria; kingdom Pseudomonadati; phylum Pseudomonadota; class Gammaproteobacteria; order Lysobacterales; family Lysobacteraceae; genus Pseudoxanthomonas; species Pseudoxanthomonas sp. The sequence goes on along the minus strand of NZ_CP114978.1, from coordinate 2,913,708 downwards.
CACTGCAACGCCATCTGCGCAGCCTGCGCATCTTCCTGGATATCGATGCGGCGCAGGTGCTGCACGATCTCTCCGACGCCGCGCAGCATGTACTGGAAGCCAGTGACGACACACTGGCCACGGCCGCGATGCGCGACCTGGGCCGCATGCGCGCCTTGCTCGACGCCATGTTCCGTCGCCAGGTCGCGCAGGCAAGCGCGGCCTAGGTTCTCCGCGAGTGCCGCCCGTGGGCGCGGCCTTTATCCCCCCTTTCGGGGGCACGACCGCGATGGGTTTTCCCGGTGACGTCCGATCGCCGCTGACGCGGCTCCCGCCGGCGTGGCCGGCTAGTTCGGACTGCCGTGCATGCCTTCGCCCAGACGGCGGTACAGCGTGCTGCGGCTGATGCCGAGCTTGCGCGCGGCCTTGGTGACATTGCCCTCGCATTCGAGCAACGCCTGGCGCATCGCCGCTTCGGCCATGGCATCCAATCCCGACGCGGCCTCCGCAGCACCCATCAACGGTGAGGAATGCAGCACCGGTCGCAGGTTGTGCAGGTAGGACGGCAGCAGTTCGATCCCGATCAATGCATCCGGCTCACTCAGGGCCACCAGCGTGCGCAGGCAGGCGGTGAGCTGGCGCAGGTTGCCGGGCCAGCTGTAGCCGGACAGCTGCCGCTGCGCTTCGTCGGTCAGCGCGCGCCCCTGGCCCAGGCGCTGCCACAGCGCCTGTACCAGCCCGGCGCGGTCACCGTTGGCGCTCAGCGGCGTGATACGCACGGTGTGGTGGGCGATGCGGTAATACAGGTCGGGCCGGAAGCGGCCTTCGGCCATCGCCTGGTCCATCTCGCGGTGCGTTGCACAGACCAGGGCGAAGTCCAGCTTGATCGGCTTGCCACCACCCAACGGCGAGAGTTCGCGCTCCTGCAGCACCCGCAGCAGGCGCGGTTGCAGTGCGAGCGGCATGTCGCCGATTTCATCCAGGAACAGCACCCCGCCATCGGCCTGGCGCAGCAGCCCGGGATTGCCGTTCTTGCGCGCGCCGGTGAAGGCACCGTCCTCGTAGCCGAACAGTTCGGCCTCGATCAGGCCTTCCGGCAGGGCCGCGCAGTTGACCGCCACGAACGGCTTGCCGGCACGCGCGCAGCGGCGATGCAGCTCGCGTGCGAAGACTTCCTTGCCGGTGCCGGTCTCACCCTGCACCAGCACCGGCAGGCCGGCATCCAGCACGCGGCAGGCACGGACCAGTTCGGCTTCCTGGCTGGCATCGAACAACGGCGCATCCGCGGGCTGCGGCGTGACCGCGGCCGACACGGTGATGGGAGGACGTGCAGCCGGACGCTTGGGCCGTGCTTCGCCATCGTCCACCCGTCCATACAGCGCGCGGCCCTGGCGATCCAGCAGCATGCCGTCGTCGCGCAGTTTGCCCAGCGCATCTTCGAACAGCGCGGTGTAGGACGCGCGCCCAAGCTCGCCACGTTCCAGCCCGAACAGCTGCAGCCCAGCCTGGTTGGCCGCCATCAACCGGCCATTGCGGAACGCCAGCAGGCCTTCGCGCGCGGTGCCCAATAGCGCGGGGTCACGATGCAGGCGCAGCAGTTCGGTATCGGGAATACCATCGTCGAAATAGCGGTGTTCGATGTTGGCCACCGCCAGCCGTGCCAGGCCCAGCGCATGCATGTGCTGCACCTTGGAGTCGCCGGAAATATCCAGCACGCCCACCTGCAGGCCATACGGGTCGAAGATCGGCGAAGCCGAGCAGCTGAGGATGCCGTGCGGGGTCAGGTAGTGCTCGCCACCGTGGACCACGACCGAGCGGCCTTCGACAATCGCCGTGCCGATGGCATTGGTGCCCACCTGTGCTTCGTTCCAGCAGGCACCTGGCATCAGCGCGACGCGGCCGGCACGGTCCAGGAAGCTGGCACTGCCTTCGGCATCCAGGATCCAGCCGTCCTCGTCGGTGAGGATCACGATGCTGCCGGTGGACGCCGCATCACCGGACAGCAGTTCCAGCTCGGCCCGCGCCAGGCGCCAGAGTTTCTCGTGGCGCTCGCGCATTTCCCGCAGGCGGCCGGCAGTGACCGGCTCGATGCTGGGCGAGGCTTCAACGGCCAGGCCCTGGCGCTGGCACCGCACCCACGAGCGCAGGATGGTGTCTGGCACCTTGCCCACCGGCGCGCCGCCGTGTTCGAAGAAAGCGCGCCTGGCCTGGCCAAGATGACGTTCGGACTGGGATTGCTGTTGTGCCACATTCCTCTCCGGGGTGTCGCAATTTGCGACACCGCAACAGTGCGTTGTCCCAATAAACATCACAGCCGGCGCGCATGCGCAACGAGTAGCTGTGATGCGTTGCAGCAGCGACGAAGCGGGAGTTTCGCAATCCCATGGGAAAACCTCGTGACGCGTCGCAACACCGGTTTTTTGGCACCGCCCTTGCGCTTTCTTCGGGAGCCGAACGGGCACCACACAACCCCGCACCAGGAGCTTCCGCATGAACGCCGTCACCAGCACCAAGCCGCTGTCCACCGACCCGCAGTCCATCTTCAAGAAGCGCTATGCCAACTTCATTGGCGGCAAGTGGATCGAACCCAAGGGCGGCGAGTACTTCGACAACATCTCGCCGGTGACCGGCAAGGCGTTCACCCAGATCCCGCGCTCGGGCAAGGACGACATCGAGGCCGCGCTCGACGCCGCCCATGCCGCCAAGACTGCTTGGGGCGAAGCCTCGCCGACCGAGCGCAGCAATGTCCTGTTGAAGATCGCCGACCGCATCGAACAGAACCTGGAGCTGCTGGCCTACGCCGAGACCTGGGACAACGGCAAGCCGATCCGCGAAACCCTCAATGCCGACGTGCCGCTGTGCGCCGACCATTTCCGCTACTTCGCTGGCGCGGTGCGCGCCCAGGAAGGCGGCATCTCCGAGATCGACAAGGACACCATCGCCTATCACTTCCATGAGCCGCTGGGCGTGGTCGGCCAGATCATCCCGTGGAACTTCCCACTGCTGATGGCGTGCTGGAAGCTGGCGCCCGCACTGGCCGCCGGCAACTGCGTGGTGATGAAGCCGGCCGAGCAGACCCCGGCCTCGATCCTGGTGCTGATGGAAGTCATCGGCGACCTGTTGCCGCCGGGCGTACTGAACGTGGTCAACGGCTTCGGCCTGGAAGCGGGCAAGCCGCTGGCCAGCAGCCCGCGCATCGCCAAGATCGCCTTCACCGGCGAAACCACCACCGGCCGCCTGATCATGCAGTACGCCTCGCAGAACCTGATCCCGGTCACCCTGGAGCTGGGCGGAAAATCGCCGAACATCTTCTTCGCCGACGTGATGGCCGAGGACGACGATTTCCTCGACAAGGCGGTCGAAGGCTTCGTGCTGTTCGCCTTCAACCAGGGCGAAGTCTGCACCTGTCCGTCGCGTGCGTTGGTGCAGGAATCGATCTACGAGAAGTTCATGGAAAAAGTGATCGCCCGCGTGGCGGCGATCAAGCAGGGCGACCCGCTGGACCCCAACACCATGATCGGCGCACAGGCGTCGAGCGAGCAGCTGGAAAAGATCCTGTCCTACGTCGACATCGGCAAGCAGGAAGGTGCCGAAGTGCTGATCGGCGGCGAGCAGAATAAGCTTGGTGGCGACCTGGCCGGCGGCTTCTACATGAAGCCCACCGTGTTCAAGGGCCATAACAAGATGCGCGTGTTCCAGGAAGAGATCTTCGGGCCCGTGGTCTCTGTCACCACCTTCAAGGACGAAGCCGAAGCGCTGGAGATCGCCAATGACACGCTCTACGGCCTGGGTGCCGGCGTGTGGAGCCGCGATGCCTCGCGCCTGTACCGCATGGGCCGCGCCATCCAGGCCGGCCGGGTTTGGACCAATTGCTACCACGCCTATCCGGCACACGCGGCGTTTGGCGGCTATAAACAGTCAGGCATCGGCCGTGAGAACCACAAGATGATGCTCGACCACTACCAGCAGACCAAGAACCTGCTGGTCAGCTACTCGCCCAAGAAGCTCGGATTCTTCTGACCGGTTGATGGATCGCACCGCACCTCCCCGCGTCGGGGTGCGATCCAGCGCCGCGGTGGCGTGGCCTTCACCGGCCACGTCTCCCGGCGTCCCCGCAACCGTTGTCGAGGAGATTCATATGGCCGTCCGAAATGGCGACCCGCAGGACTGCTGCGCCCGTGCAATGCATGCCATCGGCATGCCAGGCGATGCACACCGCGCTTTCCCATCCCGTTTCCGCAGGCCATCGCGCCACGCCCTGGTCAGGGCGCTGTCGCTGGCACTGCTGACCCAAGGCGTCCTTGTCATGCCCGCGCTTGCAGACGAATTGCCAGGCATCACCACCCTGCCCACGCTCGACGTGGTCGGTGTGACGCCGTCTGGCGATGCGACGCTGCCGGCCGACAAATCGCCGTACCCGGTGCGTGGACTGGATGCCGACCAGCTGGACCGCATGCGTTCGGTCGACCTGACCGCGGCCATGGACCGCTCGGTCCCGGGCGTCACCTTGAACAGCGTGCAGGGCAATCCGCTGCAGCCGGACGTGCAGTTCCGCGGCTTCACCGGTTCGCCGCTGCTGGGCATCGCCCAGGGCATCGCGGTCTACCAGGATGGCGTGCGCGTCAACGAGATCTTCGGCGACACCGTCAACTGGGACCTGCTGCCGCAGCAGGCCATCGACCGGCTGGACGTGGTCACCGGCGCCAATCCGGTATTCGGCCTCAACACGCTGGGCGGCGCGATCGTCCTGCACAGCAAGAACGGCTTCGACAACCCGGGGACGCAGCTGTCGTATGAAGGCGGCTCGTTCGGCCGCGAAGTGGCCAGCGTCGAATCCGGCGGCAACAACGGCGCGTGGGGTTACTACGTGCTGGCCGACAACCTGTACGAACAGGGCTGGCGCGACCTCTCGCCCAGCCACGCACGGCATTACTTCGCCAACCTCGGCTGGCATGGCGAGCGCGCCACGCTGGACCTGTCGCTGGCCAAGGCGAAGACCCGGCTCACCGGCAACGGCGCGCAGTCCATCGAACAGCTGCGCCGCGACCGCGACAGCATCTTCACCGCGCCCGACCAGACCGACAACGACCTCACCCAGGCCACGCTGCGCGGCAGCTTCCACTTCAACGACGAGACCGTGCTGAGCGCGATGGTCTACGACCGCAAGGTCGATACGCGCAGCTTCAACGGCGACGGCAGCGAAGCGGAGGAATGCGAAGCCGACGATGACATCCTGTGCGAGGAGGAGGACGACGACGGCAACCAGGAAGTCATCGTCGACCAGAACGGCAACCCGATCTCATCCGAATACGACGCGGTCAACAACATCGGCAAGCGTCGCCAGCGCGCGCACGGCGGCAACGTGCAGATCGTGTTCTCGCAGGACATCGCCGGGCACGATAACCAGCTGGTGGTCGGCGGTGATTTCCTCAGCGGCAACGTGCGCTACGCCAGCATCGTCGAACCGGCGGTGCTGCTGGACGACCGCAGCACCTCGCGCGATTCGGGCCTGGAAATCCCCGAGGACGCGCTGGATGTCTACGCCAGCACCCGCACCTACGCCTGGTATGCCACCAACACCTTCAGCGTCACCGATGCGCTCGCGCTGACCGTGTCGGCCCGTTACAACGAGACCCGCACCCGCATTGCCGACCAGTCCGGCGAAAACCCGGACCTCAATGGCAACCATGTGTTCTCGCGGCTCAATCCGGCCGCCGGCCTGGCGTGGAAGTTGAACGACACGCTCACCGCCTACGGCAGTTACAGCGAATCCACCCGGGCCCCCACGCCGGTGGAGCTGACCTGTTCGGATGAGGACGCGCCCTGCAAGCTGCCCAACCAGTTCATCTCCGACCCACCGCTCAACCAGGTGGTGGCCAAGAGCTGGGAAGCCGGCCTGCGCGGCAAGGTCGGCCACACGCTCAGCTGGCAGGCCGGCCTGTTCCGCACCACCAGCCACGACGACATCCTGTTCCAGACCACTGGCGGCACCACCTCCAACGAAGGGTTCTTCGCCAACGTCGGCGACACCCGCCGCCAGGGCCTGGAAGCCAATGCCCAGGGCGCGCTGCATGATGGCGTGGTGGAGTGGTCGGCCAGCTATGTGTGGCTGGATGCGACCTACCTGGACGGCTTCCAGGAAAACGCGGCCAACAATCCCACCGCCGATGACGATGGCCTGATCACCGTCCAGCGCGGCGACCGCATTCCGGGCCTGCCGCGTCACCAGCTCAAGGCCGCGGTGGAAGTGGCGCTGACGCCAACGTTGCGCGTGGGCGCCAATGCCCAGTACCGCAGCAGCCAGTACCTGCGCGGCGACGAATCCAACGACCTGCCGCAGATCGCCGGCTACGCGCTGTTCGGCCTGCAGGCCACGTGGGATGTCACCCCACGCCTGCAGCTGAGCGCGCGCGTCGAAAACCTGTTCGACAAGCGCTACGCCAGCTTCGGAACGCTGGGCGAGCCCGACGAAGTCTTCCCCGGGGATTCCGATCCCCGGTTCCTGGGGCCGGGCGCCCCGCGTGGTGGCTGGGTGGGGGCCCGCTACCGCTTCTGAGCGTCACGTCCCCAAGGCAACCCACTACCCAGGAGAGCGACACATGAAACACCACCGTCCATCCATCACCTGCAAGGCGCTGGTCGTGGCCACGCTGCTGGCCTGCACCGGCCTGGCTGCCGCGGCCGAAGCCGACTACGCGCCGGTCACCGATGCGCGCCTCAAGAGCGCGGCCACCGACAATGGCTGGCTGATGTACCGCCGCGACTACACCAGCCGTGGCTATGCGCCGTTCAAGTCCATCAGCACCAAGAACGTGGCCAACCTCAAGCCCGCCTGGGATTGGAAAAGCCCGCTGGACATGGGCCATGAAGCCCCGCCGATCGTCAACGGCGACTACCTGTTCGTGACCACGCCGAAGAACCACCTGATCGCCTTCCAGGCCAGCACCGGCAAGCAGCTGTGGACCTATGAGCACGACCTGTCCAACGTCGGCCTGAAGACCATCTGCTGCGACGTGGTCAACCGCGGCGTGGCCCTGTACGGCGACAAGGTCTACATGGCCACGCTGGACAACCATGTGGTGGCGCTGGACGCCAAGACCGGCACGGTCGCCTGGAACGAGCAGCTCAACGCACCCGACGTGGGCTATGCGATGACGCTGGCGCCGCTGGTGGTCAAGGGCAAGGTGATCGTCGGCGTGTCCGGTGGCGAGTACGGCGCGCGCGGCTTCGTCGAGGCGCTGGACGCCAACACCGGCAAGCAGGTGTGGAAGCTGCACACCGTGCCGCTACCGGGCGAACCGGGCGGCGACACCTGGCCCAAGGGCGCGGCCGAAACCGGCGGCGGCGCGGCGTGGCTGACCGGCTCCTACGACGCCGACACCGATACGCTGTTCTGGGGCGTGGGCAATCCCGGCCCATGGCTGGCCACGCTGCGCCCGGGCGACAACCTGTACACCGATTCGGTCATCGCGGTGAACCCGGCCGACGGCAAGATCAAGTGGCACTACCAGTACACGCCCAACGACACCTGGGATTACGACGGCACCAACGAGACGGTGCTGACCGACATCACCTACAAAACCAAGAAGTACAAGGCCATCGTCAGTGCCAGCCGCAACGGCTGGTTCTATGCGATCGATCGCACCAACGGCAAGCTGATCTACGCCGAGAAATTCGCCACGGCCACCTCGGTCAGCGGCTTCGACGCCAATGGCAAGGCCATCACCGATCCGGAAATGCGCCCGACCGTGGACAAGGAAGTGTTCACCTGCCCCAGCTTCCTGGGCGGCAAGAACTGGTGGCCGATCTCGGTCAGCCCCGACACGCACATGGCCTACGTGCCCACGCTGCACACCTGCATGACCATGAAGGGCGGCGCGGTCAGCTACAAGGCGGGCCTGCCGTTCCTGGGCGAGACCTTCCTGGTCAAGCGTGACCCGGCGTTCCCCAACCACTGGGGCTCGGTCCAGGCGATCGATCTGAACACCGGCAAGCAGGCGTGGACCTTCCCGTCCGAGCTGCCGTGGAACGGCGGCATGTTGACCACCGCCGGCGGCCTGCTGTTCTCCGGCAGCGCCGATGGCTACCTGTACGCCTTCGACGCCAAGACCGGCAAGGTCCTGTGGAAGAGCCCGCAGATGGCCTCCGGCGTGCTGGGCGTGCCCTCCACCTGGACCGTCAACGGCAAGCAATACGTCGGCGTGTTCGCCGGCTGGGGCGGCGCCGTGCCGATCTGGGGCGGTGAGATGGCCAAGGATCCCAAGGTCCGCAACCTTCCGCTGGGCGGCCACCTGTACGTGTTCTCGCTGTAAGCAATCAAGTCACCGGAGCCAGGAAATGAAACACACCCCGCACCCCACTTTCCTCCGCACCGTCCTGTCGCTGGCGCTCGTCGCCAGCGGCATCGGCGCCGCGCAGGCCGCCGTCTCGGTCTGCGTGGACAGTTCCAGCCCGACCGTGGAGATGGACAAGGCCATCGCCGCGGCCGTGGCCAAGCAGCAGAAGACCACCCTCACCGTGCATGCCTTCGATGGCACCGGCGACGACGAGGAAGGCTTCGACCTGAAAGAGTTCAACAAGATGGCGGCCAACGACTGCCAGCTGGTCATGGGCTTCCCGGTCGATACCTCCGCCAGCGGCTTGCCGGATGGGCTGAAGGCGACCAGTGCTTACGGCCGCACCGGTTTCGTGCTGGTGACGCCGGTGGCCGCACCGGCACATTCGCTGTCCAGGCTGCCCGAAGGCAGCCAGGTGGCGGTGACCTACCAGACCACGCCCAATCTGTACTTCGTCGACTACCCGAAGCTGCAGGCCGACGTGCACCTGACCAACGATGACGCCATCTCCGCGCTGGAACAGAAGAAGGTCGGCGCGGCGATGCTGTGGCGCCCGTCCGTGGTGGGCTACCTGGCCCAGCACCAGGAGGAAAAGCAGTTCGACTACGCCGAGCTGGACGAGCCGCACGCCCGCTGGAACCTGGTCGCGCTGTACGACCCGGCCAACGCTGCGGTGGCCCAGTCCTTCGACGCCAGCATCAAGGCACTGCAGGCCAGCGGCGCGCTGGGCAAGCTGCTCGATCCGTATGCGGTGGTCGCCGATGCGGCATCCGGCAACAGCCAGGCCAATGCAACGACCCTGTCGATGCTGCAGCGTGGCGCGCAGCTGGCCAGCAACACGCCCGGCGCACCGAAGGCAGACCCGGCCGCTGCAGGCGGTGGCGCCATCGACAAGCTCTACACCAGCGCACAGGCCGACAAGGGCAAGGCCGACTACGCAGAGAACTGCGCGCTCTGCCATGGCGACACGCTGGCCGGGCGTGCCGGCCCGGCATTGAAGGGCAAGCACTTCGCCAACCCGGCGGCCAACTTCCACGTTGGCGATATTTTCACCATCGTCTCGCAGAACATGCCGGCGACGCAGCCAGCCAGCCTGGACCCGAAGATGTACGCCGACATCATGGCGTTCCTGCTGCAGGAAAACGGCTATCCCGCCGGTGACAAGGAACTGACCTTCGATGACGCGAAGGCCTCCAAGGTGCCCCTGGTCTATCACGGCACCGAGCAGTAACCGCGACACGGTCGCGCCGATGGCAACGCCGGCGCGACCGGATTGAAGCAACACGCCGCACCGTTGGTGGCGCCTCCCCGCACCCACCGACGCCAGTGCCACCACCTGCACCACAGGCCGATGGCACGGGAGCTTGGGCGACGTCCGACCCCGCAACGGACGCACGCGGATTCATCCAGAGGCAGCACGTGTGCAGGCTCCCGCAAGGGCCTGCGCCTGGCCGCCGCATTGCCTGCCGTCGCGGACCGGCCCCGTTGGGACCGCCGCAGCGGCGGTTCAACCGAGGCCGGCGCCACCGACCGGCAAACCGACGTGCATCCCGGGGAGGGACAACGACATGAGCAAGCAGACACATCCACATGCCAGCCACCGCCAACACCATCTGCCGCTACGCCTGCTGTCGGCGGCCATCGCACTGGCCGCGCTGCCAGCGGCCAATGCCGTGGAAATGACCGCAGGCGACTGGAAGATCGACGTGGGCGGCTACATCAACGCCTACTACACCAGCGTCAGCTGCGGCAGCGGCGCGGTCGGCGGCCTGGCCCTGGCCGGACGGGCCCTGGGCTGCGGCGGCGAATCCAGCCGCACCACCATCGGCAACGGGCTGCTGCCCAACGCACTGGTGACCAAGTTCTCCACCGAGCAGGAGGGCTACGACATCGGCGGCCAGATCGCGATCATGGCCCACACCGCCACCGACAGCGCCATCGACCCCAACAGTGGCGTGGACGTGCGCCAGGCGTTCTTCACCATCGGCAACGCCGACATCGGCAGCTTCAAGCTGGGCCGCGACTACGGCGTGTTCGGCTCCAACGCGATCCTGGGCGACATGACCCTGATGGGCGTGGGCGCGCCGGTCCAGGCCACCCAGCGTGGTCGCGTGTCGCTGGGCCATATCGGCGCCGGCTACACCTACCTGGGCAACTACGGACAGATCGCCTGGACCAGCCCCGACCTCAATGGCTTCAGTGCCACCGTGGCCCTGATCAGCCCGGTCGGCAACAACGGCGCCTACGAGTCCAAGTCGACGCCGCAGGTGCAGGGCCAGGTGCAATGGAAGAACGACAACTTCAAGGCCTGGGTCGGCGCCAAGACCCAGCGTTTCTACAATGAGCTCGACGAGGACGACCAGTTCACCATGCGCGGATTCGAAGCCGGTGCGTCGGTCACCGCCGGACGTTTCGGCGGCCTGGTCAACATCCAGACCGGCACCGGCCTGGGCATCCTGGCCGATGGCGACCAGGAAGACACCAAGTCCACCAACTGGCTGGCGCAGGGCACCTTCGGCATCACCGACAAGGTGAAGCTGGGCGCCAACTACGGCATCAGCCGCAACCGCGACGAAACCCTGGCTACCGGCGGCCTGAAGTCCAACGCCAACGCCACCCTGGGCGTGTACTGGCAGATCACCAAATCCGTGACGTTGGCGCTGGAAGGCAGCCGCACGCGTTCGGAAGGCTTCGACGGCACCACCGTGGACATGAACGGTGGTTCGGTCGGCGGCATCATCTTCTTCTAGCGTTTCACCCCGTGCCGTACGTGTCCGCGGGGGATGCGTGCGGTGCGGGTCTTTTTTCCCCGCCACCCCTGCATGAAATGGAGTCAACGATGCGCAAGCTGATCCCCACGCTGTTGCTGCTGTGCCTGGCCGCGATGGCCCCGTCCGCGTTCGCCAAGACCTGTGCGGTCACCATCAACGGCGATGACGCGATGAAGTTCGACAAGACCGAGATCAAGATCGAATCCAGCTGCACCCAGGTCGCGGTGACCCTCAAGCACACCGGCAAGCTGGCCGCCAACGTGATGGGCCACGACTGGGTGCTGGCCAAGACCGCGGACATGGCCGGCATCGACGCCGATGGCATGAAGGCCGGCATGGCCGCCGGCTTCATCAAGGCCGACGATGCGCGCGTGATCGCCCATACCAAGGTGATCGGTGGCGGCCAGTCCGACACCGTCACCTTCGCCACGTCCAAGCTCACCAAGGGTGGCGACTACAGTTTCTTCTGCTCGTTCCCGGGGCACTCGTCGATCATGAAGGGCAAGTTCGTCTTCGGCTGATGCCGCCGCTGCGCGCCACAGGTGTGCCGGTCACCGCGCACCTGCGGACGCGGGGTTGCGCCGGCTCCGGACGGATTCCCATCTTTTTCCCGTGTCGCGTCGACCGGGCCGGTCCGACCAAAGTCGTAACATGTCGTCGTGCGACGGCAGCCCCGTTCCGCACACACTGGCGGCACACGACGTCGCGCTGACGACCCAGCCGCCGTCCTCCGCACAAGAAGAACGCACGCCCATGAAATCCCCGCGCACCACCCTGCTGCATACGGCCTGCATGGCCGTCCTGTTCACCAGCGTGCCGGCCCTGGCCGACGAGGCCACCACGGCCGCCGATCCGGTCACGCTGGATCGCGTGGTGGTGACCACACGTCTTGAGCGCGTTCCTGCGTTCGACGTGCCCGCCTCCACCACCACCGTGGACCTGGGGCAAGGTGGCCACAACGACGTCAATGTCTCCGACTACCTGGATGGCGTGCCCGGCCTGCTGGCGCGCGACCGCCAGAACTACGCGCAGGACACGCAGATCTCCATCCGCGGTGCCGGTGCGCGTTCCACCTTCGGCGTGCGTGGCATCCGCCTGTATTCCGATGGCATCCCGGCGACCATGCCCGATGGCCAGGGCCAGGTGTCGCACTTCAACCTGCTGGGCGGCGAGCGCGTGGAAGTGCTGCGCGGGCCGTTCTCGGCGCTGTACGGCAACTCGGCCGGCGGCGTGATCCAGCTGTGGAGCGCCGCGCCGACCCAGGCCCCGGAATTCACCGTGCAATCCACCTACGGCCGCGATGACAGCTGGACCGCCGGCGCGCGCGTGCGCGGCACCAGCGGCCCGGTCGGCTACAACGTGGCCGTGCAGCGCTTCATGACCGATGGCTATCGCGATCACAGTGCGGCCGAACGCAACTCGGGCAATGCCAAGTTCACCTTCGACCTTGGCGCCGCCGGGACGCTGGACCTGGTCGGCAACAGCTTCCAGTCCGATGCGCAGGACCCGCTGGGCCTGACCTGGGCTCAGGTGCAGGCAGACCGCACCCAGGCCACCTCGCAAGCCGAGCAGTACAACACTCGCAAGTCGATCCAGCAGAACCAGTTGGGCGCGCTGTACACGCTGCCGGTGGGCGAACACCAGAAAGTCCGCATCAGCGCCTGGGGCGGCAACCGCAAGGTGGTGCAGTACCTGTCGCTGCCCATCACCACCCAGGCCAATCCGCTCAATTCCGGCGGCGTGATCGACCTGGACAACGACTACGGCGGCGTCGATGGCCGCTGGTCGTGGGATGGCGAACTGGCCAGGCGTCCGCTGGAAGTCACCGCCGGCAGCAACTTCGAGCGCCAGCGCCAGCACCGCACCGGCTACAACGACTATGTCGGCGACGTGCTGGGCGTGCGCGGCGACTTGCGTCGCAACGAGCGCAACACCGTGGAGAACTTCGACCAGTACGCGCAGGCGTTCTGGGAATTCATCCCACGCTGGTCGCTGCTGGTCGGCGCGCGCCACAGCCAGGTGCGTTTCGCCTCGAAGGATTACTACATCGTCGGCACCAATCCCGATGACAGCGGCAGCAAGGATTACTCGGAAACCACGCCGGTGGCCGGCCTGAGCTTCGCCGCCACCGACGACCTGCGGTTCTACGTCTCGGCCGGTCGCGGCTTCGAAACGCCCAGCTACAACGAGATCGGCTACCGCGCCGACGGCGGCGCCGGCCTGGCCTTCGACCTGCAGCCGGCGGTCAGCCGCAACTATGAGCTGGGCGCCAAATGGCGCGCGCAGTCCGGCGCGCATGCCGAAGTCGCGCTGTTCCGCGCCAGTACCCACAACGAACTGGCCGTGGCCCGCAACGTCGGCGGCCGCAGCAGCTATCGCAACGTCGGCGATGCCCGCCGCCAGGGCCTGGAACTGAGCGCCGGCGTGCCGCTGGCTCAGGACTGGTCGCTGGACGTGGCCTACACCTATCTGGACGCGACCTTCCGCGACAGCTTCCCGATCTGCACCGCCGCCGGCTGCACTGTGGCCAACACGCTGGTCGCGGCCGGCACGCGCATTCCCGGCACCGCACGCAACCAGTTCAGCACCACGCTGGGCTGGCGCCACGGCGCCTGGAACGCCAGCCTGGAAGGCGAAGGCGTCAGCAACGTCAGCGCCAACGACCAGGGCAGCGCGATGGCGCCGGGCTACTTCCTGGCCAACCTGGAAGCCGGCTACCGCTGGGACTTCACCCATGGCGCGCTCAAGGGCTTCGTCCGCGTCGACAACCTGCTGGACCAGGACTACATCGGTTCGGTCATCGTCAACGAAGGCAACGGCCGCTATTACGAACCCGGCCCGGGCCGCGGCGTGATGGTCGGCGGCCGCTGGACCTGGGGCGGCGACGGCGGCTGATCCACGCTCCGCACCCCACATCGCACCAGGAGATCGCCATGGACACCCGTCAGGTCATCGCCACCATCCCCAGCCTGCAGCTGATCGACAAGCTGCGCCAGCGCCACGGACCGGTGCTGTTCCACCAGTCCGGCGGCTGCTGCGACGGCTCCTCGCCGATGTGTTTCCCCACCGACGACTTCATCGTCGGCGACAACGACGTGCAGCTGGGCGAAATCGGCGGGGCGGCGTTCTACATCAGCCCCTCGCAGTTCGAATACTGGAAGCACACCCAGCTGATCATCGACGTGGTACCCGGGCGCGGCGGGATGTTCTCGCTGGAGAACGGCGAGGGGGTACGGTTCCTGGTGCGCTCGCGGTTGTTCACCGATGAGGAGTTTGCGGCGTTGAAGGTGGAGGGGAAGGTTTGACCTTTCCTTTCGCAGGTCGGGTTTTTTGCCCATTTCTTCAGAAGCAGGGCTTTCACGCTGCTTCGCAGCGCGAGCTACTTTTGTCTTGGCAAAAGTAGCCAAAACCGCCGGCGCCTGACACTCGCCGGGCTTTCAGCCCGGTGCCCTGTGCTCCTCGCCGGAACCGGCACGGCGCGGGAACTCGCTTCGCTCAGACACCCGCGCCTCTTCGGCCGTTTCCGCCTGCGGTGCTCGGCTCGCTTTGAAGGCGCTGAAGATCAAGAGCGGAGCAACAGCAAAGAACAAAATCGGCGCCGCGCGCGGTGTTGCTCCTGCTCTTGCTCGTGCTTTCAGGCCTCCGTGAGGCAGGCCGAAGGGGCGAGGCAAAGACCCGCAGGGCGATGCACATGGATGTGCATCGTTTTTGGACGGGACAGGATGTCCCATCCAAAAATCCCTCGGCCCATAGCGAACCCTCGCGAAGCGAGGGCGTGCCGCCCGGAGTGTGTTTCTTTGCCTAGCTTTCTTTGCACAAGCAAAGAAAGTAGGTCGTGCGGCGAAGCCGCACGAAAGCTCTGCACTTCGCGAAAATCAACGACCAAGCGAAGCAATCAAAACCGGAAGAAGTACGGCCCAGCCATCAGCACGACCCCGATGACCACCGTCAACCACGCTGAATCCACAAACCAAGTAAACAATCCCAACGCCAATCCACACAACGACGGCACCAGCATCTTCTGGCGCACGCCATAGACCATATAGCCGCCGCCAATGGCGCCGAACAGCATCCCCCAGACCAGGTTAGCGGTGTCCATCGAATATCCCGGTTCGGCCTAGGTGGAAGCGGCAGTCTAGAACCGCCGCCCGCGCGCGGTGCGCCAACCTCAGTCCAGCGTCAGCTGCTGGCTAGCCGTGGCGCCCACCACTGTGGCCCACGGCTTGACCGTCCAGCCCACGACCACGCCGTTGCGCACATACGGATCGTCCTGGGCGAAGGCCCGCGCAGCCGCATCGCTGTCACCCTGGAACAGCAGCAGCGCGCTGTCGGCCGGATCGCCCACGGCGCCGCCCAGGACCAGCTCGCCGCGGGCGACCGCGGCCTGCGCATACGCCAGGTGGGCGCGGCGGAATTCCCCGCGGCGGCTCAGGTAATCCGGTGCGGTGTCGTAGAGCAGCAGGAAGTGCATGGCCAGGCTCCGGCGCGGGGGAAGGCGGGTCGCCAGTGTGGTGACCGATGACGCCACCTTCAATGCCCGCAACGTCACCGCCGCCGCGCCGGGCCGAACGTTGTCGCCTGTAACCGTCTGGCGGAACAAAAAGCCGGGCCGCTGCTGGGTCTGGCCGGTCCGGCCCTGTTACGATTGGCCCCCATTTTTCGCTCCGGCGCCTGGCGCCACGGGCCGGAAAACGCGCTGGATGCGCCCCCTCTTTCTCCCGCCACATCGAGTCACGCCGTGTCTTCTTTCGCATCTGTTGAACAGGTCCCGGGCGATCCCATCCTGGGCCTGACCGAGGCTTACAACCACGACCCCCGTCCGGGCAAGGTCAACCTGGGCGTGGGCATCTACTACGACGAGTCCGGCCGCATTCCGCTGCTCAAGGCCGTGGGCAAGGTCGAAGAAGCGCTGGCGCTGGAAGCCAAGCCGCGCGGCTACCTGCCGATCGACGGCCTGCCGGCCTACACCCAGGCCACCCGCGAGCTGCTGTTCGGCAAGGATTCGCCGCTGCTGGCCGCCGGCCGCGTGGCCACCACCCAGACCGTGGGCGGCAGCGGCGCGTTGCGCGTCGGTGCCGAAGTGCTGCGCAAGCTGCTGCCGCACGCGACCCTGGCCCTGAGCCGTCCGTCGTGGGAAAACCACCGCGCCGTGTTCGAAGCCACCGGTTTCCAGGTCGATGAGTACACCTACTTCGACGCTGCCAGCCATGGCGTGGACTTCGCCGGCATGCTGGCCGATCTGAAGGCACTTAAGCCCAAGACCACCGTGTTGCTGCACGCGTGCTGCCACAACCCGACCGGTGCCGACCTGACCGTGGCGCAGTGGAAGGAAGTGGCGCAGGTGCTGAAGGACGGCGACCTGTTCCCGTTCATCGACATGGCCTACCAGGGCTTCGACAAGGGCATCGTCGAGGACTCGGCTGCGATCCAGACCGTGGTCGAGGCCGGCATCACCGACTTCATCGTCGCCAGCTCGTACTCCAAGTCGTTCTCGCTGTACGGCGAGCGCGTGGGCGCACTGACCATCGTGGCCGCCACCGCCGAGCAGACCAAGGCGGTGCAGTCGCACGTCAAGCGCATCATCCGCACCATCTACTCCAGCCCGTCCCATCACGGTGCGGCGCTGGTGGCCGGCGTGTTGAACAACCCGGAGCTGCGTGCGGACTGGGAAACCGAGCTGACCGCGATGCGCGAGCGCATCCATTCGTTGCGCGCAGGCCTGGTGCAGCAGCTGGCCGACGCCGGTGCCGGCGATTTCAGCTTCATCGCCAAGCAGGCCGGCATGTTCAGCTACTCGGGCCTGACCAAGGACCAGGTGGAGCGCCTGCGCGAAGAACACGCCATCTACGCCATCACCTCCGGCCGTATCTGCGTGGCCGCGCTCAACGCCGGCAACCTGGAGCGCGTGGCCAAGGCCATCGCTTCGGTGGTGAAAGGCTGAGGGTTTGGCAACATCGCCCGCTTGACCGGGCGGCATTGCGAGGAATCAAAAAGCGCCGGCATTGCCGGCGTTTTTTGTGCGCTTTGTGGGGGAGTCACTGCAGTGGCGATGAGGCCTGCCCGTGGAAATCATCGGCGTAGAAGCGGCTCCCACCGCTGGGGTCTTTCTCATGGGCCGAACGAAGAGCAGCGGAGCAAGCTCCGCTCTACAGGAAGGCCGCCACCGCGAGATTTGAAGAGACAGTGGCTTCCAGCAGGGACAAATCAAAGATGCGCGCGCGACACCAGCGACTGCGGGCCGATATCGGCGATGGTCCTGGAGCTGGTCAGCACCATCGCCACGCGCATTTCCTTTTCGATCAGGTCCAGCAGATTTGCCACGCCGGCCTCACCGGCGGTGGCCAGCGCGTAGATCCAGGCGCGGCCCAGCAGCACCGCGTCGGCGCCCAGCGCGATCATGCGCACCACGTCCAGGCCGGTGCGGATGCCCGAGTCGGCCAGCAGCTTGATCTGGCCCTTCACCGCATCGGCAATGGCCGGCATGGCCCGCGCGGTGGACAGCACACCATCGAGCTGGCGGCCACCATGGTTGGACACCACGATGCCGTCGGCGCCGAACCGCACCGCGTCACGCGCGTCGTCCGGGTCCAGGATGCCCTTGATGATCATCGGCCCCTTCCAGAATTCGCGGATCCATTCCAGGTCCTTCCACGAGATCGAGGGATCGAAATTGTTGGCCAGCCAGCCGATGTAATCCTCCAGCCCGGTCGGCGTGCCCAGGTAGGCCGACACGTTGCCCAGGTCGTGCGGTTTGCCGTGCAGGCCCACGTCCCAGGCCCAGCGCGGATGCGTGGCGGCCTGCCACATCCGGCGCATCGACGCGTTCGGCCCACTCATGCCCGAATGCGCGTCGCGATAGCGCGCGCCCGGTGTCGGCATGTCCACGGTGAACACCAGCGTGGTCACGCCTGCGGCCTGCGCGCGCTCCAGCGCGTTGCGCATGAAACCGCGGTCCTTGAGCACGTACAACTGGAACCACATCGGCCGATTGATCGCCGGTGCCACTTCCTCGATCGGGCAGACCGACACGGTGGACAGGGTGAAGGGAATCCCGCGCGACGCGGCCGCGCGTGCGCCCTGCACTTCGCCGCGGCGGGCGAACATGCCGGTCAGGCCGACCGGCCCCAATGCGATCGGCAGCGACAGTTGTTCGCCGAACAGTTCGGTGCGCAGGTCCAGCGCCGACATGTCCTTGAGCACGCGTTGGCGCAGGGCGATGTCGGACAGGTCCGACACGTTGTGGCGCAGCGTGTGCTCGGCGTAGGCGCCGCCATCGATGTAGTGGAACAGGAACGGCGGCAGCCGACTTTGCGCCGCGGCGCGGTAGTCGGTGGAAGCGGAAATGATCATGGCGTGTCCACGGGCGTGGGGAGGCGTGAGGCGCGCAGGCGCCGGGCCTGGTCTTCGTCCAGCGCGCGCAGGGAATCATGGACGAAGCGCAGGTGCGACTGCGCAGCATCGCGCGCGGCGGCGGAATCGCCACGGACGATGGCGTCCATCAGCACGCGATGCTGCTGCGAGAGCGACTCGAAAGTGCGCGGCGACAGGTACAGCTTCTCGCGACTCTCGCGGATGCTCGACTGCAGCAGGTCGAACAGGCCGCGCATCACCTGCAGCAGCACCAGGTTGTGCGAGGCCTCGGCGATGGACAGGTGGAAATCGGCATCGGCGCGCGCTTCGGCCAGGTGGTCGCCGCGGCCATGCGCGGCCAGCATCGCTTCGAAACTGGCGCCGATGCGGGCCCGGTCATCGTCGGTGGCGCGCTGGGCGGCATGCCAGGCGGCCTCGCCTTCCAGCGCATGGCGGATCTCCAGCACGTCGAAGGCGTAGTCGGGGTTGTCCTGCATCAGGCCACTGAGCGGGGCGACGATGCGCTGCTGCTGCCAGCCCAATGCGGCCGGCTGCACATAGGTGCCGCCGCCGACACGACTGACCAGCAGGCCCTGGCTGGCCAGCTGCGCGATGGCCTCGCGCAGCGCCGAGCGCGATACCGCCAGCTCCAGCGCCAACGCGCGTTCGGCCGGCAGGCGATCACCAGCCTTGAGCCCGCGGGTGCGGATCAGCGCACGCACCTGCGCTGCGACACGATCGGAAATCCGCCGTGGCGCAGGTTCGCCAACATCTTCGGTCTGACCAATAATGGTGCTCATGCGCCGTATTGAACGCCCATCCCGCCGTTAAAGCAACCTGCTCGGAACTAAACGCCGGCTCTTACCATCACTTGGTAGGACCAATTGAATCATTAGGATCACCACACGCCTGGCAGCAGTCGCCAGGTGCGCTGGGCATGGGCCGCCCAGGCTGGGCCGAACGCCTGGGCCAGCACGCGCTCTTCCACCTGGATGCGGTGCAGGAAGGCCGCCGTGGTCGCAATCACGATCACCACCAGCGACGCCCAGCTGCCCAGGCCGACGCCCAATCCATAGAAGCAGGCCAGCGCGCCGGTATAGGACGGGTGGCGCAGCACGCGGTACGGGCCGGCAGTGATCAGCACATGCCCTGGCTGGATGCCCACATCCACGGTGAACTGGCGGCCCAGCACGGCAATCGCCCAGCGCCGGAACACGAGCCCACCGAACACCAGCGCGGTCCCGGCCCACAGCAGCGGCTCGCGCCATTCGGCGGGCCAACGGCCAATCCCGCGCATCGACAACACCACGGCCACGAAGATCGCCGCATACAGCACCGTCCACAGCAGTTTGAGCGTGCCGGCATCACGCGATGGGTCGTCCTGGCTGCGGCGACGGTGGCTCATGAAGACCTCCATCGCCCACCAGGCGGCGCAAACCATCCAGAACAGCAGTTGCGGCAGGTCGATGCGCATGGGGAACCTCCTGGCGGCATGAGCGCGAGCCCGATGCGATCAGTGTGCACGTTCGTCCACTGGTTCACAGATGCCACCTGTCACCGCGTGAGCCTGCCGGAAGTCACCACTTGCCCTGCATCCATTGCGGGCGTTGCGCGGCGCGGTCAGCATCTGCGCCCATGAGAGAGATCGTTCGTCGCCTGCTGGAACCCCTGTCATTGGCCGGCTATATCGCCCTGGGTGCCGTGGCGCTGGTCATGCCGTACCTGGACAGCCCCGCCGGGCGGCTCTCGGGCTGGTTGCTGCTGGCCGCTTTCGGGGCCCTGTTCGTCCTGGCCAATGCCTTGCCCGAGCGCTGCGAACGCGGGCCGTGGATGTGGCTGCCGACCGCGGCGATGCCGCTGCTGGCACTGGCCTTGATCATGCTGGATCCCCGGCCGGGCGTGGCCCCGGTCCTGCTGGTGATCTGGGTGGCGATGGCCATGGGGTTCTGGCCGCGTCGCATCGTGCTGGTCAGCGCGCTGGCCGCCAATTTCGCGTTCTACTGGATCCTGCGGCGCGCCGGCTTCGGCAACCCGTTCGTCGTGGTGCTGATCAATGCCAGCTTCCAGGTCTTCAGCGCGCTGTGCGTGTACTACGCGCTCAACGCTCGGCGCGCGCGCGACGCCCTGGCCCTGGTCAACGCCGACCTGCTTGCCACCCGCGCTCTGTTGGCCGACAGCGCGCGCGATGCCGAACGCCTGCGCGTGGCGCGCGAGCTGCACGACGTGGCCGGGCACAAGCTCACCGCGATGAAGCTCAACCTGCGCGCGTTGGCCGCCGATCCGGTGCTGGGCCAGCGCAGCGAGGTCCGCATCGCCCAGCAGCTCTCCAGCGAACTGCTCGACGACATCCGACACGTGGTGCAGGCGCTGCGCGATACCCGCGGGCTGGACCTGCACACGGCCCTGCGTGCATTGGCCGCACCGATGCCGCGCCCTGCCCTGCAGCTGGAGATCGCCGACGACGCCACCGTCGCCGACCCGGCTGTGGCCGAAACCCTGCTGCGCATCGTGCAGGAAGCCCTGACCAACGCCGCCCGCCACGCCGATGCCGATACCCTGTTCGTGCAGCTGCTGCGCGAGGGCGATGCGTTGCTGCTGCAGATCGAAGACGACGGCCTGCGCGGCGCGCGCCTGCGCGAAGGCAATCGGCCTGTCCGGCATGCGCGAACGCATCGCCGCCGCACGCGGCACCCTGACCCTCGACACCAACCCACGCGGTGCGCTGCGCATCGCCGCCAGGATTCCCGCATGACCGATCTCGCTCCAATCCGCGTTGCCCTGGCCGACGACCAGGCCCTGGTCCGCGCCGGCCTGCGGGCGCTGCTGGAACAGCAAGGCATCGTGGTGGTGTTCGAAGCCAGCGACGGCGCCGAGCTGATCGCACGCCTGGCCGAGGCGCCGGTGGACGTGGTGCTGAGCGACATCCGCATGCCTGGCATCGATGGCATCGATGCGCTGATCCAGCTGCGCGCGGCCGGCAACGCCACGCCATTGATGCTGCTGACCACCTTCGACGATGCCGACCTGCTGCTGCGCGCGACCCAGGCCGGCGCGCAGGGCTTCCTGCTGAAGGACGCCGCGCCAGAAGACCTGCGCGAGGCCATCGCCCGGGTCGCCGCCGGCGACACGCTGCTGCAGCCGGTCAGCACCGATCCGGTCCGCGCGCGCTACCAGTACCGCGAGCAGGACGCACCGCGTGAACCGTTCAACGAACGCGAGGTAGCGATCCTGCGGCTGCTGGCCGGTGGGTATTCCAACAAGGAAATCGCGCGCACGCTGTTCCTGGCCGAAGGCACGGTGAAGAACTACGTCTCCACCATCTTGGACAAACTCGGCACCCGCGACCGCACCCGCGCGGTGCTCAAGGCGATCACGCTACGGGTGATCTGACGGCGTGGGCTGCGCCTGTCATGCGATTGCGGCGACAATGCCCACCCCCACGTCATGAGGCACCGTCCACGATGCAGCCTGTCACCCTCACCCGTTACCTGGTCGAAGAGCAGCGCGAAGGGCGCATCGGCGCCGAACTGCGCCAGCTCATCTCCGTGGTCGTGCGTGCCTGCACCACCATCTCCATCGCGGTCGGCAAGGGCGCCTTGGGCGGCGTGCTGGGCGAGGCCGGCACCGGCAACGTGCAGGGCGAGGCACAGAAAAAACTGGACGTGATCAGCAACGACATCCTGCTGGAAGCCAACGCCTGGGGCGGTCACCTGGCCGCCTGCGCCTCGGAGGAAATGGACCACTGCCAGCCGGTTCCGGCCGAATATCCCAAGGGCGACTTCCTGCTGTTGTTCGACCCGCTCGACGGCAGCTCGAACATCGACGTCAACGTGTCGGTCGGCACCATCTTCTCGGTGTTGCGCTGCCCGCCCGAGGGCATCGACGACCCGAAGGACGAACACTTCCTGCAGCCGGGCAACACCCAGGTCGCCGCGGGTTACTGCATCTACGGGCCGCAGACCACGCTGGTGCTGACCACCGGCCACGGCACACACGCCTTCACCCTGGACCGCGAGCAGGGCCTGTTCGTGCTGACCCAGGCCAACATGCAGATCCCGGTCGAGACCAAGGAATTCGCGCTCAACATGTCCAACCAGCGCCACTGGGAACCGCAGATGCAGGCCTACGTGGCCGACCTGCTGGCCGGCCAGGAAGGCCCGCGTGGCAAGGACTTCAACATGCGCTGGATCGCCAGCATGGTCGCCGACGTGCATCGCATCCTGACCCGCGGCGGCATCTTCATCTATCCGTGGGACAAGAAGGACCCGGGCAAGGCCGGCAAGCTGCGCCTGATGTACGAAGCCAACCCGATGGGCCTGCTGGTGGAACAGGCCGGCGGCCTGGCCAGCACCGGCCGCGCCCGCATCCTGGACATCCAGCCCGAGCAATTGCACCAGCGCGTGCCGGTGTTCATGGGCTCACGCGCCGAAGTCGAAGCGGCCGAGCGCTATCACGCCCAGGCCTGAAGGCCCTGCAGGGCGCCGGCCAACGCCGGCGCCGAGTGGAACCTGACGGTGGCGACAGGTTCCTGAGACAATCGAGGACTTGTGGCCGCGCATGCGGCGCCAGTGCAGGTTGTCCGTGATGTCCCAGTCTTCCCCGCGCCGCGATGTCGGCCCCTTCGCCCTGATGCTCACCGGCCTGGGCTCCATCATCGGTTCTGGCTGGCTGTTCGGCGCCTGGCGCGCGGCTGGCCTGGCCGGTCCCGGCGCGGTCTGGGCCTGGGTCCTGGGCGCGGCGATCATCACCACGATTGCACTGACCTACGCCGAACTGGGCGCGATGTTCCCCGAATCGGGCGGCATGGTGCGCTACAGCCACTATTCGCACGGCTCGCTGGTGGGGTTCATCGCCGGCTGGGCCAACTGGATCGCCATCGTCTCGGTGATCCCGGTCGAGGCCGAAGCCTCGGTCCAGTACATGGCGTCCTGGCCCTGGGCCTGGGCGCAGGGGCTGTACACGCACCTGCCCGATGGCCATGGCGAGCTGGGCATCCCCGGCCTGCTGATCGCGGCCGTGCTGGTGCTGGTGTACTTCCTGCTGAATTTCTGGAGCGTCAAGCTGTTCGCGCGCTCCAACACGCTGATCACCGTGTTCAAGCTGGTGGTACCGGCCGCGACCGGCCTGGCCCTGGTCGCCAGCGGCTTCCACGCGGAGAATTTCAGCGTCGGCGTCCATGGCGACGGCCACAACATCGACTTTGCCGCGGTGCTCACGGCCGTGGCCACGGCCGGCATCGTCTTCAGCTTCAACGGCTTCCAGAGCCCGGTGAACCTGGCTGGCGAAGCGCGCAACCCCGGCCGCAGCATTCCCTTCGCGGTGCTGGGTTCGATCGCCATCGCCACGGTGGTCTACGTGATCCTGCAGGTGGCCTACCTGGGCGCGGTGCCGCCGGACCTGCTGGCCAAGGCCGGCTGGCACGGGATTGATTTCAGTTCGCCGTTCGCCGAGCTGGCGATCCTGGTCAACCTGCATTGGCTGGCCATGCTGCTGTACGTGGATGCCTTCATCAGCCCCAGCGGCACCGGCATCACCTATACCGCCACCACCTCGCGAATGATCTACGGCATGCAGCGCAACGGCACGCTGCCGGCGGTGCTGGGCCGGCTGCATCCGCGCTGGGGCGTGCCGCGCCCGGCGATGTGGCTTCAACCTGGGCGTGTCGTATCTGTTCCTGTTCTTCTTCCGCGGCTGGGGCACGCTGGCGGCGGTGATCTCGGTGGCGACGATCATTTCCTACCTGACCGGCCCGGTCAGCGCGATGTCCCTGCGCCGCAGCGCGCCGGACCTGGCGCGTCCGTTCCGCCTGGTCGCCCTGCCGGTGCTGGCCGGCGTGGCCTTCGTCATGGCCACCGAGCTGCTGTATTGGGCGCGCTGGCCGCTGACCGGGCAGATTATCCTGCTGATGGGCGTTGCCCTGCCGGTCTACGTCTACTACCAGCGCAAGCAGGGTTGGCAGGATTTCGCCCGTCACTTCCGCGGCGCGGCCTGGCTGGTGGCGTACCTGCCGGTCGTGGCGTTCCTGTCCTGGGCCGGCAGCACCACCTTCGGCGGCCGTGGTTACCTGCCCTACGGCGCCGACCTGGCCGTGGTGGCCGTAGTGGGCGTGGTGTTCTACCTGTGGGGCGTGCGCGCAGGCTGGCGCACCCCGGCCCTGGCCGAGGCCACTTCCCGCTGAGGCCGGACCGCGCTGGTATCGTGGGCCGATGCAACCAGCCGACTTCATCGAGGTCTTCCACGACACCATCGATGCCGCCACCTGCGCGGCCATCGTCGAGCGCTTCGAAGCCAGCGGCCAGGAACATCCTGGCCTGGTCGGCGGTGGCCACTATCCGGACCTGAAGCGCAGCAGCGACATCAGCATCAGTGGCCAGCACGGCTGGTCGGACGTGGAACAGGCGCTCAACCAGGCCGTGTTCGGCGGACTGATGC
Organism: Pseudoxanthomonas sp.; assembly: GCF_027498035.1. Taxonomy (NCBI): domain Bacteria; kingdom Pseudomonadati; phylum Pseudomonadota; class Gammaproteobacteria; order Lysobacterales; family Lysobacteraceae; genus Pseudoxanthomonas; species Pseudoxanthomonas sp. The sequence goes on along the minus strand of NZ_CP114978.1, from coordinate 2,888,840 downwards.
AGTACCTGCGGCGCTACCCGTTCGCCCTGATCGCGCCGGTGATGCTGCAGCACACCGACGAAGCCGGCCAGACCAGCCGGATCAGCTACGACGACATGCTGGATATGGACGACGCCAGGTTGTCCCAGCTGCTGATGACGGTGCTGCGCCCGGGCCAGATCAACCTGCAACGCTACCGTGCCGGCGAAGGCGGCTATCCCTACTGGCACTGCGAGCTGTATCCCAAGGACAAGCACGCCGAGACCCTGCACCGCCACGTGCTGTGGACGCTGTACCTCAACGACGACTTCGACGCGGGCGAAACCGAGTTCTTCCACCAGCAGCGCAAGATCGCGCCGCGCACCGGCAGCCTGCTGATCGCCCCGACCGCCTTCACCCACACCCATCGCGGCAACCGCCCGATCGGCGGCGACAAATACATCGCCACCAGCTGGGCGCTGTTCCAGCCGGCGGCGACGTTGTACGGCGAAACACGCTGAGAGTTTTCACACGTCTACGAGGTGCTTCATGGATGAAAGCCGTCGCAATCTATGTCTAGCCTTGGTCCTGCTATCCGGAGGCGCGCTGGTCGCCCTGCCCTGGTTACTGACGCATCTGCCCAACTGGTTGGACCTTCGAGTCGTGTTGGCCCTGTCTGGATTGGGCACGCTGGCGGGTATCGCGGCAGGCATCTCAGCCAACGCTCTGCCCTCAGGTGGCTGGCTGAAGCCAACCAGCTGGATCATCTCGGCGCTCCATCTGACCATGATCACGCTGGGTGCATGGACGCTCTCGCAGATCCGTACATTGAGCTGATCAAACGCTTCAGTCAGCGCTGCTCGGCCAGCAGCAGGCTGGTCTCCGACGCGGCGATGCCTTCGATGTCGCGCAGGCGGCGCAGGGCCTGGTCGAAGCCGGCCAGGTCCTCGGTGCGGACTTCGGCCACTAGGTCCCAGCGGCCGTTGGTGGAATAGACGCTCACCACTTCGGGCAGGCGCCGCAGCGCCACCACCACTTTGTCGGTGGCGCCACCGCGGACTTCAATCTGGGTAATGGCTCGCACGCCGTGCAGGCCGGTTTCGCTGGCCAGCTTGATGGTGAACCCCAGCAACAGGCCGCTGCGCTGCAGCCGTGCGATGCGGTTCTGCACGGTGCTGCGTGAAACCTTGAGTTGCTTGGCCAGCAGTGCCGCGGGCATGCGGCTGTCAGCCCGTAACAAGGCGATGAGATCCTGGTCCAGCGCGTCGAGGGTATCGGCCATGGGTGTGTCCATGCTGCAGTGCGATTCTGGCGATTCGCCAACGACTGTCATCGAAATGACAGCTTGTGGAAAAACAATGGCGTTGTGCGTGCTGTTGACTGTTTAGCGCGCGACCTAGCATGACATAACGCCATTCACGAGACGCCTGCCGCCATGTCGACTTCGCCCCGCCCCCGTGTGCTGATGTGCCCGCCCACCCACTTCTCGGTGGAATACGACATCAACCCCTGGATGACCGGCAACCGCGACCAGGCCGACCGCGCCCGTGCCGGGCGCCAGTGGGACGACCTGCGGGCGCTGGTGGCCGATGCCGCCGACGTGGAACTGATCGAACACGTGCCCGGCCTGCCGGACATGGTGTTCACCGCCAACGCCGGCCTGGTCTATCGCGACGTGGCCGTGCCCAGCCGCTTCCGCCATGCCGAGCGCGCCGGCGAGGAAGCCCACTTCACCCGGTGGTTCTCCGGGCATCGGTTCGACGTGGACCTGCTGGACGGGATCGAATTCGAAGGCGCCGGTGACGCCTTGCTAGACCGCGCGGCATCACGCCTGTGGTTCGGTTACGGCCATCGCAGCGACGCCCGCGCCGCCGGTGCGCTACACGCGCTGCTGGGCATCGACGTGGTGCCGCTGCGCTTGGTCGATCCGCGCTTCTATCACCTGGATACCTGTCTGTGCCCGCTGTCCGGCGGCCACCTGCTGTACTTCCCCGCTGCGTTCGACGAAGCCGCCCAGGCCGCCATCGCCGCGCGCGTACCGGCCGACAAACGCATCGCCGTCTCGGAAGAAGACGCGCTGGCCTTCGCTTGCAATGCCGTGAACCTGGACAACGTGGTGATCCTCAACCGTGCCACGCCGGCGCTGCGCGCACAGCTGGAACAGGCCGGTTACCGCGTGCGCGAAACGCCACTGGACGAGTTCCTCAAAGCCGGCGGTTCAGCCAAGTGCTTGACCCTGCGCCTGGACGAACCGGGCCTGGCATAAGGGTTTGCCGCACCGCTGGCGCGACGCAGCACGATTCGTTCAATCGGCGCGACGACGGGAAGGCGTTTCCTGTCACCGTCGCCCAACCGGATTCAGGTCACGGTGCGCCCACCTCAACGCTCTGCCAAGGAGCCCACCATGAAGACCCAACGTACTTCGTTGCTGTTCGTCGGCGTGATGTCACTCGGCATCGTGGCGGCGCCGGTCATGGCCCAGTCCACCAGCGCCGACCACAGCACCATGGCGCATGACACCCAGGCACCGCCGGAAACATCCAACCAGCCCGGGACGGACACTTGGATCACCACCAAGGTGAAATCGGACCTGCTGGCCAGCAAAGGCGTATCCGGTACTGATGTCTCGGTGGAAACCAAGGACGGCGTGGTCTGGCTGAGCGGCCATGCCGCCACCCGGGCCGAGAAGGACCGCGCCGTCACCAAGGCCAAGGCGATCGAAGGCGTCAAGAAAGTCGAAGCCGACAAGCTGGTCGTCGGCGGCAAGATGTAGTCCGGGCCTGCACTGCAAGCAGCGCGGCAACGGCGCTTTCGGGCGCCGTTGTTGTTCCGGCTTAAAACAGCTCGCCCTGCGGCGAAGGTTTGCGCGGGGCGATGAAGCGACTGCAATCCAGCGCCGGCCAGCGCTGTCGGTCGTAGCCGAAACGCTTGCTCGCCAGCACAAACCGCCGCTCCAGCAGATCCGCATAGACGCCCTGCCCGCGCATGCGGCTGCCGAAGCGACTGTCGTAGTCCTTGCCACCGCGCAGCTGCTGCACGGTGCTCATCACGTGCGCAGCGCGATCCGGCAGGTGCGTGGCCAGCCAATCGCGGAACAGTGGCGCGACTTCATGCGGCAGGCGCAGCAGCACGTAGCCGGCCGAACGCGCGCCGGCCTCGCGGGCGGCTTCCAGCACGCCTTCCAGATGCGCGTCGTTCACCCACGGGATCGCCGGCGCGAACATCACCCCGACCGGCACGCCGGCATCACTCAGCGCTTTCATCGCGCGTAGCCGCGCGTGCGGTGCCGAGGCACGGGGTTCGAGCTTCGACGACAGCTTGTTGTCCAGCGAGGTGATCGAGAACGCGACATGCACCAGGTTCTGCGCAGCCAGCGGCGCGAGCAGATCCAGGTCGCGTTCGACCAGCGCGTTCTTGGTGATCAGGGTGAACGGGTGCCGGGTTTCGGCGAAGACTTCGATCAGCTGGCGGGTGAGTTTCAACCGGCGTTCGAGCGGCTGGTAGGCGTCGGTGTTGATGCCCAGCGAGATCGGCGTGACCTGATGCCCGGGCTTGGCCAGTTCGCGGCGCAGGACTTCAGGCGCATTGGTCTTGGCATAGAGCCTGGTTTCGAAATCCAGGCCCGGCGACAGGTCCAGATATGCGTGGCTTGGGCGCGCGAAGCAATACGAACACCCATGCTCGCAGCCCTTGTAGGGATTGAGCGTCTGCGAGAACGGAAGGTCCGGCGAGCTGTTGCGGCTGATGATGCTGCGCGCACGCTCCTCGGTGACCTGCGTGCGCGGCAGCACGTCCACTTCGCCATCCTGGTCGCGTTCGTGCCAGCCGTCGTCGGTCGCATCCGATGTGGTCACGGCAAAACGCCCCGGCAGCCAACCGGTCGAACCACGCCCTTTGATCGCCTCGCCCATGCCATCAGCGTAGCCAGCGCGCATCTCAGCGTCCGCGACAGCCTCTAGAATCGCCGCATGCTCGCCCTGCTCGCCACGCTCTGGCACGACATCGCGGATATTCCGCACCTGAAGACCTACCTCACCGCCGCCTGGCTGGCTTACCTGCTGGTGCTCGGCGGCTGGATCATCCTGCAGAAGCGCGAACCCGTGGCCACCGTCAGCTGGGTGCTGTCGCTGGCGGCGCTACCGTACCTGGGCTTTCTGATCTACTTCGCATTGGGTCCGCAGAAGATCAAACGCCAGCGCCTGCGCCGCAACCGTTCGCGCGATGGCATGGGCGCCCACGAAGCCATCTGTCCGCCCAGCGAGATCTGCACCGAGCTGGCACTGCTGGGCCAGGCCGTGACCGGTCTGCCGCCGTCATCGGCCACGCGCGTGGACCTGCTGGTCGACGGTGCGGCAACCTACGATGCCTTGGTCGAGGCGATCAGCCGGGCACGCAATCATGTGCACCTGGAGTACTACATCTTCGAACGCGACCGCACCGGCACGCGGATCCGCGATGCGCTGATCGAACGCGCGAACGCCGGTGTGCACGTGCGTCTGCTGCTGGACGCCGTCGGCGCGGGCAGGGTCAACCAGCGCTTCCTCAAACCGCTGCTCGACGCCGGCTGCCAGCAGTGCTGGTTCCACCCCACCCAATTCCGTCCCTTCACCCGGCCATGGGTGAACCTGCGCACGCACCGCAAGATCGTGGTGATCGACGGCACCGTCGCGTTTGCCGGCGGCATCAACATCACCGACGAAGAGAACGACGCGCTCAACACCAATGCCTACCGCGACCTGCACTTGCGCCTGGAAGGCGAGATCGTGCGCGGACTGCAGCAGGTGTTCGTGGAGGATTGGATCTATGCCAGCGGCCACAAGCGCGAAGACTTCAAGGGCACCACGCTGTGGGCGCCGAACGTGGAACAGCCACATGGCCAGATTGCGGTGCAGGTGCTGACATCCGGCCCGGATTCGGACTGGGAAGCGATCCATCGCCTGCAGGTGGGCGCGATCCACGAGGCCACCGGCCGTGTCTGGCTGGTGACCCCGTACTTCGTCCCTGGCGAGGCGGCGATGATGGCGCTGACCTCGGCCGCGCTGGCTGGCCTGGACGTGCGCCTGCTGGTGCCCAAGCAAAGCGATTCGAAACTGGTGACCTTCGCCGCGCGCTCCTATTTCGACGAGCTACTGGCAGCCAAGGTCAAAGTCTACGAATACGGCCCGCGCATGCTGCATACCAAGGCGCTGTTGTGCGATGACAACCTGGCGATCCTGGGTAGCGCGAACTTTGACCACCGCAGTTTCCGCCTGAACTTCGAGGTCGCGCTGCTGTTCCGCGAACCGGCCTTCAACGCGCGCTTGAGCACGCTGCTGGAAGGCGAATTCGCCAACGCCAACCGCGTGCACAACGAACGCAACCGCTCCCTCTGGCGCAACCGCCTGCCCGAGGCATTGGCCCGACTGGCATCGCCATTTCTATAGCGCGCGGGGCTGGCCCAGATCGGTAGAATCGACAGCGTCTCCTTACCGGACGGGCACTTCATGTACTGGCTTTTCCTGCTGCTTTCGCTGGGCGCCATGGCCGTGGCCCTGCGCACCACGTCGATGGTCTTGATGGCGGTCAGCATGCTCGCCGCGCTGGCGCTGCTGGTTGCCTGGATCATGGGTTGGTATTCGGCCCGCGCCGGCAACAGCGACACCAGCGGCCGCGGCATGATCGACCCGGTCGAGCTGCATCGCCTGCGCGAGCAGGCCGCTGCACGCAAGGCCGCCGGGCAGAGCGCTTCGGCCACCTCGATGGAACCGCGCGATGGCAACTGAATCTGCCACGACCGCGCTTAGCGTCAACGTCAACAAGATCGCGGTGCTGCGCAATTCACGCGGCGGCATCGAACCCGATGTCGTGCGGGCCGCGCACACCTGCCTGGCCGCTGGTGCCCAGGGCATCACCGTGCATCCGCGTCCGGATCGTCGCCACATCACCGCCGAAGACGTGGTCGCTCTGGTCGGACTCACCGCGCAATTCCAGGTCGAACTCAACATCGAAGGCAATCCCTTCGCGCCGCCGCGCGTGGGCTATCCCGGCCTGATGGATCTGTGCGCGCAGCTCCGTCCGGCGCAGGTGACACTGGTTCCTGACTCCGACGATCAGCTCACCTCCGACCATGGCTTTGATTTCGAGCGCGACAGCGTCCGGCTGGCGCCGCTGGTGCGCCAGCTCAAGGCCTGGGATTGCAGGGTGAGCCTGTTCGTCGATGCCGGCTGCACGGGGCTCCCTACGGCCGTGGCCATGGGCGCCGATCGCGTGGAGCTGTACACCGGCCCTTATGCGGCAGCCTGGCCGGCTGGCGATCCACAGGACACGCTCGGCCTGTTTCGTGAAACCGCACTGCGCGCCGGGCAGCTCGGCCTGGGCGTCAATGCCGGACACGATCTGAGCCAGGACAATCTCGGCCTGTTCCTCGCCGAGGTGCCGAACGTACAGGAAGTCTCCATCGGCCACGCGCTGATTTCCGAAGCCCTGTACGACGGGCTGGAAACCACGGTGCGCCGCTACCTGGACATCACGACAGACATTCGCCGGCGCTGATCGTTTTCCGCGCGGCCAGCTCGCGTTGGCGCTCGACGTGATTCGCTGACGCAAACAACAACGCCGCCCCTTCGGGCGGCGTTGTCTTTCAAGCAATGCGCGGATCGATTACTGCTGCATGAAACCGATCTTGAGCATCTGTGCGTTCTTCGCTGCAGCCAACACCTGGGCCATCGTCTGGTACTGCGAATCCGGATTGGCGTCGATGCGCAGCTGAGGCTGGTTGGTCGGGTCCTTCTGGACCTCGTTCTCCATCATGCTCTGCAGCGCGCTGACCGCGACCGGATTGTTGTTCCAGTACACCGTGTTGGACGCGTCGATCCGCAGATCGATCGGCGGCGGCGGTTCCTGCGTCGGCGGCGGTGTCGTCGAACGCTGCGGAAGCGCCACGTCGATCGGGTACGTCATGATCGGCGCGGTCACGATGAAGATGATCAACAGCACCAGCATGACGTCGATCAACGGGGTCACGTTGATCTCGGACATGGCGCCCTTGCCACCACCACTACTGAAGGCCATGGCTCAGCCTCCCTTCGTTGGCTTGGTGGAAACGAAACCGACGTCCAGCATGCCCTGACCCTGCGCGATGCGCGTGATCTCGTTGATCGTGGACATCTTGGTGGTCTTGTCGCCACGCAGGTTCAACGACGGCTGCGGTGTCTGCTGGGCCGCCGAGGACAGACGCGACTCAAGAACGTCCTTGGTCACAGGCTCGTCGTTCCAGTACACCGAACCGTCCTCGAGCACCGCGATGTTGATCGGCGGCGTGCGCTTGGCCAATTCATCCGGGTTGGGGACGAACGTGGTTTCGGGCAACTGCACCTTGACCTTCTGCGACATCAGCGGCGTGGTGATGATGAAGATGATCAGCAGCACCAGCATCACGTCCACGAGGGGCGTCACGTTGATGTCTACCATGGGGCCGCCACTGCCGCCCCCGCTACTGAATGCCATACGGCCTCCGGATACTTCTAGTCGGTAAGTTCGTTATCTACGCGAATCAGCGCACGCGGGCGCCGGTCGCGAAGAAGTCGTGCAGGTCATGCGCGAACGTATCGAACTTGGCGATCGTGGTGGAGTTCAACTTGTTGAAGAAGTTGTAGGCGAACACGGCCGGGATCGCGACGAACAGGCCGATAGCGGTCATGATCAGCGCTTCACCCACCGGGCCGGCGACGGCGTCGATGCCGGCGTTGCCGGTCGCACCGATCTTGATCAGGGCGCCGTAGATACCCCACACCGTACCCAGCAGACCCACGAACGGAGCAGTCGCGCCGACGGTGGCCAGCAGGATCATGCCGGACTGGATCTTGGTGCTCTCGCGGGTGACGGCCTGGCGCAGGGCGCGGTCGACGAACTCCGAACGGCTCAGGGCTTCGCCGGTACCGGTGCCTTCGGCACGCTGGTGGTGGGCAGCAGCCTGGGCGGCGTCCAGCGCGATCTTGGAGAACGGCTCGTTGCGCGGCTGCTCTTCCATGATGCGGATGGCGTCCTGGGCGTTGCTGGTTTCCCAGAAAGCCGAGGTCACGCGATCAGCCTGCGAACGCAGACGCACGCCCTTGATGATGTTGACGATGGTCCAGTACCAGGACGCAGCGGACATGATGACCAGGGTCAGCAACACCACCCACGACACCACGAAGGAGCCCGGGTTGCCGGTCATTTCGGAGATCAGGTGGGAGAAGCCCATCTGGTTGAGAGCAGCGGCGGCATTGGTGCCTCCCGCGGCGGCGGCGATCAGAGTTTCCTGCAGCATGACGCTTACCTTTGTTGGAAATTTGGTGGAGAGGTTAGGTGACGCTTATCTGGGTGTAACAGTTCCGGGTCAGCCGCCCATGCTGAAGTCGACGGGGACGCGGACGCGCCCTGCGACACTCTGGCTGCCTGACTTACCGGGGTTGAAGCGCCACTTGCGTGCTGCTTCCATCGCGGCACGGTCGAGATCGCGATTGCGGCTGGATTTTTCGACCGAGACGTTGGTGACGTTGCCGCTGGCATCGACGTCGATGATCAGAATCACCGTGCCTTCGACGCCAGCGCGGGCGGCCGACGGCGGATAACGCGGCGGATTCATGTTCTTGGACGAGATGTCCACGCTGGCACCGATGTCCGGGGTCGGAGCAGGCGGTGACGGCGGGGCAGGCGGCGTGTAGGTATCGACCGGGCGCGGGTCAGGCACGTCCACCGGCGGCGCTTCCGGCGGCGGCGGGACGGGCGTCGGCCTCGGCGGCGACAGTTCCTTCACCGGCGGCGGCGGCGTGTCCTGCTTCGGCGGCGGCGGCGGCGGCGGCGGGGGAGGCGGCGGCGGGTCGACGATCTGAACCAGCATCTTCTGTTCCTCCTCCTTCTGCGCCGGCGGTGCGACAGCGGGAATCAACAGAAGCAGGAAGACCGCAACATGCAACGCAATGACGAATGCGAAGCCAATGATGCGGGACCAGTTGAGCCCGTTGGGCTCTTCCTGCTCTCTGTAGCGATTGATGACAAGTTGTTCAGTCATGCGCCAGTGGACTCAATGGAAACGGGGCGTGCGGTGATGCACGCCGATGTCGGTTCGGTTGGATTCCACTGCAGAAGTGCAGGGGAATCCCCAGCTTAACCCAATCCTTTGTCGCGATTCCAGCAGTTATCCACTGCTGTGTAATCGGTTTCAAACGATCACTTGGAACCAAGGATCTTTTTCGCGTCCTGCGGTTTTTTGACGCCTTTGTCCAGCGCCGATTGAGCGGCCTTCTTGGCCTCGGCTGGACGTCCTTCCTGCATCAGGACGCGCGCGAGATTGAGATACGTCTCGCCGGTGGTGTCCATGGGCGCCGCCTTCTGCCAGGACTCGATGGCCTGGGGAAGCTGAGGCGGCTCTGAATAGTAGTACGCCTGGGCCAGGATCTGATACACCTCGAGGTTCGGCTTGAGGATATTTTTCGCCAGACCGTCCTGGATCACCGCGATGGTGTTCTTCTCCTGACCTTCCATGTTGCTGTAGGTCGCGTAGAGCTGGCGGTATTCCTTCTCTTCGGTCAGCTGGCCGGAAGCGCGCAGCTTGTCCAGGATCGCGGCGGCCTTGTCCTTCTGGTCGTTCTGCGAATACATCACGGCCAGGTTGATCTGGGCGTTCTTGTCGTTCGGCGACTTGGCAGCCAGCTGTTCGGCCAGCTGCACGGCCTCGGCGGACTGGTTGTTGGCCTCGTAGCTGGCCATCAGGACCTGCACCCATTGCGACTTGGGTTCCGGTGCGGCGGCGATGGCCTGCTTGAGCGGCGGAATGGCCTCTGCATAGCGCTCGGCCTGGTAGAGCGCCTGGCCCTTCAGCGCCAGGTCTTCCGGCTTGGTCGATTTGGTTTCGGCCAGGTACTTGTCGAGCGTGGCCAGGCCTTCCGGGTAATGCTCGGCCTGCAGCTGCAGCTGGGCCAGCATGTACATGGCCTGGTAGTGGCCGTTGTTGTCCAGCGCGTTGAGGTCGATGACCTGCTTGAGATACGCCACGGTCGCGGCTTCGTCGTCAGTGCTATAGGCGGCCTGCGAGGCGATCTGTGCGGCCAGGGCCTTGTCGTAATCGTTGGCATCCGGGTTGGCGATGATCTCATCGGCATCGGCCCGCGCCTTGGCCCAATCCTGATCGTTGTAGGCCTTGATCATCTTCTCGGCCTTGGGCGCGACCTTGCGGGAGTTCTTGGCTTCCGGTGCCTGGCGCGTGGCTTCCGGATACAGCACTTCCTGCTTGGTCTCGCCTTTCTTGCGATCTGCGCGCTCACGCGTCTGCTGTGCCGATGCATCAACGGCAACGGTGCCGGCGAGCAGACCAATGACGGCCAGGGAGAGCAGGGCATGTTTCGGGGTGCGCAACAACATGGATCACCTCTTGCGGAATCGGTTTTACGTGGGTGCGGGGGGCTGAACAACGGGCCAATGGAAAGCCGGGTCGGCAAACTAGCAGAATCGCTTTAACAATGTGTGCGGATTTCGTTGTTCCTTGCAGCGCGTTTGTGCTGATCCTGCGATCAGCTGCATCTGGGCCGTCTTCCAGCTGCCTGCGCGGCCTGCCAGGTGGGCACGAGTGCGTCTGCACGGCGCTTCAATTCGAGGATGCGGGAACTCGGATCAGGATGCGTGGACAGCCATTGCGGCGGACGATTGCCGCCGGCCGCCGACATGTTCTGCCACAGGTCGACCGCCTGGCGCGGGTCGAAGCCGGCCTGCGCCATCAGACGTTGGCCGACCACATCGGCTTCGCTTTCCTGGGCGCGGGAATTGGGAAGCAGGAATCCGGCATTGGCGGCGATTCCGCCGCCCTGGGTGACCAGCGAACCGTAGTCACCAGCCAGCGCGCCGAAGATCTGCAGCACCTGCGAGGTCCGCACCTGGTTGGTGATGCGCTCTTCGAAGTGATGCTCGACCACGTGGCCGATTTCATGGCCAATCACTGCGGCCAGCTGGTCCTGGGTTCTGGCCACGGGAAACATCCCTGCGTTCACCCCGACCTTGCCACCGGGCAGGGCGAAGGCGTTGGCCTCCTTGTCGGAAAACACGGCGGTTTCCCACGGAATCGCGCGCTCTGCCGGCGGCAGCTGTGCCACCAGCGCGTTGACCACGCAGCGGACGTAGGCGTTCTGCCTGGGATCTGTACTGACGGCCTGCTTTTTCTTGGCCTCGGCGAAGGCTTGCGCACCCAGCTGGTCCAGCTGCTGCTGGGACACCCCGCCGACATTCTGGCGTCGGCCGGTGGAGGAGGTCATGGTCGCGCAGGACGTGGCCAGCAGGCTCAGCGTCAGGCCGCACAGAAACGGGGCAGCAAGGCGGCGGGAGTTGGGCTTCATTGCGTGTCAGTGTTGACACATAAGCCATGAATTTTTCGTCAAACCCGAACGGTCAATTGGCGACACCGGAGAGCATCATCACGCCGATCGCGAAGGCATTGTTGAGGCTGTGCGCGGCGATCGAAGCACCCAGTGAATTGGTCCGGCGGTAGACCCACGCGAAGGCCAGGCCCATGCAGGTATAGACCAGCCATAGCGGCAGCTGGGCCGCCAACGGTTTGCCGCCGACGAAAGGCGGTTCATGCATGAAGGCGAACAGGATGCCGCTCAGCACTGCGCCCAGCATCGGCCAGCCATCGCGCCAGAGCCGGCGGAACAGGACCCGGCGGAACAGGATTTCTTCGTACACCGGTGCGGCGACCACGGCGAAGACCAGCAACAGGAGCGGGTACTGGTGGAGTGTGCCGCGGACCAGGCTCATGTTGGACGGGTCCAGGGTCTCCTGCATGGCGGCGGCGATCTGCGCCACGATCAAGCTGCAGGTAATGGCGGCGGCACCGGTGAACACCGCCAGGACCCAGGTTGTGGGGCTGCGCAAGGAGGCGCGAGCAGCGATCCGTTCGGCCGCTTTGGGCGGCGCACGCCACAGCATGGCCAGCACCGCGGTGCCTCCAACGCTGA